>NZ_BMNH01000004.1:359098-404231 GCF_014646355.1 Nonomuraea cavernae | reverse complement strand
TAGGTCGCAGAGACACGACAGAACCTCCTTCGTCCTCTCCGCGGCCCAAGTCCCCTCAGCGTCTCCCGCGACCCGGCAATCATCAACCGAATCGACCAACAAAGGCGTAAACGCCCGGGGTTCCACGCCAGATCACGCTGACGGTCCGGCCAGGTCGTCTCACGGGCCGTCGGCTCCTTCTCCGGCCGCACTGGTCGCACCTGAGGTTGTGCACGGGGCCCGCACCCTCACAGCACGCCAGATCATCTCGACGCCGTCGCCCGGACGGGGAATCCGGGCGACGGCCACACCTCACCAGCACTGGGGGCACAGTGAAACGACTTCTCCACACCGCGCTCGTGGCCGGCCTGACGTTCACCGGACTCTGCGCGACGTCGCCCGCCGCGTCGGCGCAGACGGGCGTCATCAGTAAGACGTGGAATCTCCCGAACCTGCAGAACCCGTCATCGGGCCGGGCGAAGGCGCAGATCCGGAACGCCAGGGTGACCTGGTACATCGACCGCACCGAAGGCCGGGAGTGGATCACGGTCACCGCGCAGCTCCGCGACTCCGGGCCGGGTGACGGCTGGTGCGCCCGGATCCGGCTCGTGGACTGGACCACGCCGGGTAACGAACCGGCTTACGCCAAGGAATGCAACGGCGTCTGGCAGACCAGGACACTCTCCGCGAATTACACGCATTACGCCCGCCCGTCTCACCGGGCCCGGGTCGACCTCGACCTCTACACCTCGAGCGTCAGCTACAGCACGCAACTGCACATCAACCGTCCCTGGTAGGCGCATCTGATGCCTGTCAGCGCCGTCGCCCGGACGGGGAAGCGGGCGGCGGCGCCGACGTGCTTGGCCATGGGCTCGGCGGTCGCAGCCGCTGGGACCGGCGGCTGCGCTCAGGGGCCGGTCCCGTAGCGGGAGCCACTCATGATCGACATCCTGCCGTAAAGCGGTGGCGGTCACGACCGCCCTGAGTGGTCCCACGCATGAATCACGGGCCTAATCCGAGGTTTTTCGGCATGGGTTTGGCGATCTGCTCGAGAACCGCTTTCTGCTTGACGATGAGTTCCCTTGCCTGGCCCACGTTCTGCTCGAGCTGGGACGTGAGCGGCTTCATGCCGAGGTCGAATTCATGGACGAGGGACCGGGATTTCTTTTCCACCTCGCTGCGGTCAACCCCGATCGAGAACCAACGGGACCACCACCATCCCTCGGTGTCGTCCAGCGCCTTCTTGAGATCCAGAAGACTCAGCATGGCGGTCTCCTTGAAGGCGGAAAGGTTTCGATTCACCGCCCAGACCGCTCCCCTGATCACCTCGGATGAGTGGGAGATTTCCCTGGCATTCTGCAGAGGAATGGAATTCCAGTACGCCACGAAGGCGTCCAACGCCACCCCGTCGTTCTTCTCCCCCATCTCCTTGAACTGTTTTTTCAAGGCGTCATTATTTCCCAGCTGCGCCAGCAGCGCATCGCACACCTCACCCCAGGCCTCGAACGCTTGGTAGTATTCCCAGTTGTCGTCCGCCGGCCACCTGAACTTCATGCCTTTTTGGCCCCAGTGCGAGAGAAGTTCCTCCACCTCTTCATGATCTGCGAAGTCCAGGTAGTACGGAGTTCCGCGGAAGTCGATATCGTTCACGACGTCTCCCCTTCCGGCCGATCAAGTTTCTTCTCAAGCTTCCCGTACGCCGCGGCGAGGTTGTGGTCCTCCACGGCGGTTTCTTTTTTAGCCATCCTGGCGAGCCCGTCCGACCCCCACGTGACCTGGCTCCGCAGGTTCCGCAGCGCGTCCAGCACCGCCTTAGCCGCCGCATTCACCTCCACGGCGAGTCCGTCGGCATAGAACAACTTGTAGTGGTGCGGAATCGGATCGCGTTGGTCCGACGGCCGGGGGGCGCGCCGGTCGTAAATGCGATCATTCGTTATGATCAGCTCACTTACGGCACCCGCAATGCCCTCTATCGCTTTCGATCCTTTGTTGAGGGAATCGGGGTTCCACATGGCGCCTTCGGGGCCGGCCAATCAACACTCTCCTTGTTCGGCGGCCGACGCCTTTGCGGCCGCGACGGACGGGATCGACAGCTCAGCGGTCTTGCGACAGTTTGGCGAGCGTCTCCTGGATCTCCCGCGTTCGATACGCGTACATCTGCGCGTTCTCCTCCAGGCTCTTCCGAAGGCGCTCCTGGATGACGCGCGCCCGCTCCTCACGCAGGGGGGCGGTCGCCTCAGCGAAGCGACGGAACCAGTCCTCCTGGGCGTTCCGCAGCGCCTCCGCAGCCAACTCGGCGAGCTCCTCGGAGCCCCTGCGCATCACCCGGGGGTCCATGTCGACGAGTTCGACCAGCCCGTTCCCGCCGATCGTCACTCGGACACTCTGGTCGCCCGAAAACCCCTGCCCCACCAGCTGAGCAGCCAACTCACGCGATTCGGGAAAGACCGACTCCATGGAATGGCCCACTTCAGCCGGGTAACGGTCGTTCATCTCTGCTCCGATACGGCACTCGTCGTTCGCGATCGCAGACAGGAAGGCATGACGACCGCTCGGGCGCAGCCGCGACGACGCCGATGCCGTCCATGCCCCTGGCCGCCAAGACCTGCCACCACCACAATCGCCTCCAGCTTCACCCCGCGCCCATCTCCACGACCGGGAACATCCTCACCGAATGACATTCGGATTACACCAGGACCACAGAGGCACCGCACGCGAAGAGATGAGCCACCGCGAATGTCGTAGCGGCTCTGAAACCAGCATGATCCTATATAAAGATCGTCAAAAAAAGGGGAGAAGTCGCACGATAGCCGTACATCGCGACCGACCTGAGGCCATCGATCAGCGAAGCAGCCAGACCATGGTCAGCCGATGCGGAGCGTGCACGGCCGCGGACCTGGCCTTTGGCCCAGGGTCACCGCAAGGCGAAACCAAACCCGTGGGACCCGTAGTCGTGGAGGTGGGCCGTGGCGGCGGTCAGGGCTCGATGCCGCCGCGGAGCAGGCTCCACATGCGCCGGGCGGTCTCGGGTCGCTCGGCGGCCGGGAGGTTGGCCAGGAGGCTGGCCAGCATGCCGACGGCCAGGACCAGGTCCTCGGCCGTCACGTCGGCGCGGACGCGCCCTGCCCGCCGGGCCTCGGCCAGCCCGCCCTCCAGCAGCCTCGCCACGCGATCGCGCAGGACGATGACGCGCGGGTCGGGATGCGAGGGCGTGCTGACCATGGTGACGAACGCGGTCGAGGCGATGGTCTGCTCGGTGATCAGGGCCAGCACGTCGTCGAGACCGGCGCCGGGCTCGGCGGCCAGGGCCTCCAGGTCGGCGACGCTGTCCTCGAACACGGCCAGCGCGAGGCTGATGCGATCGGGAAAGTGCCGATAGAGGCTGCCCTGCCCGACTCCGGCGGCGCGGGCGACCATGCTGAGCGGCGCGTTGTATCCGGCGTCGGCGAAGACCTCACGGGCCGCCGCTATGAGTGCCGCGCGGTTCTCCGCCGCGGCACTGGGCCCTCTGTTCGGTCGACGCGCGGCAGGCATGGCGGCTATCGTAGCAACCGGACATTGTTGTCCGGTTGCTGTGACCCGCTTCGCCTTCACCCCCTCTGCCGCGCCCCCATCAGGAGGACGAACCATGACGACCGACACCTTCGACAACCGCGTGGCGCTCATCACGGGCGCCGGCTCCGGGATCGGCAGAGCGATGGCCATCGCCTTCGCCAAGGCCGGCGCCCGTGTCGTGGTCTGCGACATCAAGCCCGAAAGCGCCGAGCTGACCGCCTCCGACATCGGGGAGGCCGCCCTCGCCGTGACGGCCGACATCGGCGACGAGGCGTCGGTCACCGCGATGGTCGAGACCGCGATCAGCGCGTACGGACGGATCGACGTGCTGTGCAACAACGCCGGCATCATCGACAACATGGCCCTGCCGGCCGACATCTCGATCGAGATGTGGGACAGGGTTCTGCGCGTCAACCTGACCGGCACCTTCCTGGTCACCCACGCCGTCCTGCCGCACATGCTGCGCGAGGGACGCGGCGCGATCGTCAACACCGCCTCCGAGGCCGGCATCCGAGGCGGCGCGGCGGGCGCCGCCTACACCGCCTCCAAGCACGGCGTGGTCGGCCTGACCCGCAGCGTGGCCTGGGCGTACGCCAAGGAGGGCATCCGCTGCAACGCCATCCTGCCCGGCCCCACCCTGACCAACATCGCCACGGCGGAGGGCGCCGCCGCCTTCGACACTGCCGGCGTCACCCGGCTCGGGCCCGTGCTCGCCCTGGGCGATCAGATGGCCCAGCCCGAGCAGATGGCCGACGCGGCCCTCTTCCTCGCCTCCGACGCCGCCTCGTTCGTCAACGGCGCCATCGTCCCGGTGGACGGCGGCTGGTCGGCGGGCTGAGCTCCGTCGACGGGGCCGACGCCGGTCGGCGAGCTGAGTTCCGTCGGCGGGGCCGAGGCCGGTCGGCGAGCTGAGGCCGGCGGTCCGCGCACCTGTTGACTCGGCGAACGCTCATCGCACAGACTACGAACCGTTAACCGGACAGAACTGTCCGGTTGGTGAGATCGCCTTCCGGGCCGTCTCGCGTGAAACGAGGGAGCTTATGACCGATCAGTGGGACGACCTCGTCGACGTACTCGTCGCGGGCTCAGGCGCGGCGGGCCTGACCGCGGCGATCGCCGCGGCCGACAAAGGGCTGACCGTCCTGGTGGTGGAGAGCACCCCGAAATGGGGCGGCACCACGTCCATCTCCGGAGGCGGGCTGTGGATGCCGGCCAACCCGCTCATGATCCGGGCCGGCGTCCAGGACTCCACCGGCGAGGCCCGCCGGTACCTGGACGACGTGATCGGCGACGTCGGGCCGGCCTCCTCGCCCGAGCGCAGGGCGGCCTTCCTGCAGACCGTTTCCGAGGTCGTGACCTTCCTCGGCCGCCTCGGCGTCAGGTGGAGAAGGTCCGCCGACTACCCCGACTACTATCCGGACCGGCCGGGCGGCAAGGTGGGCCGCTCCCTCGAGGTCGCGGCCTTCGACACCAGGCTGCTCGGCGACTGGTACGCCAGCTCGCGCGCCAAGGACAGCATCCCGCTCCCGCTCATGACCGACGACGTGTGGCTGCTGGCCCGCGCCTGGTCCACCCCCAGCGGCTTCGTCCGCGGCGCGCAGTTCGTCTTCCGCTCGCTCGGCCAGCTCGCCGCCGGCAAGCGCCCGGTCGGCATCGGCGGCGCGCTCGCCTGCTCGCTCATGCACATCGTGCGCACCCAGCAGACCCCCGTCTGGCTCTCCACGCCGATCGTCGACCTCATCGTGGAGGACGGCGAGGTGGTGGGCGCGGTCGTCGAACGGGACGGCCGGCGGCGGAGGGTCCGAGCCCGGCACGGCGTCGTCCTGGCTGCCGGAGGTTTCGCGAACAACCGCGAGTGGCGCCTGAAGCATCACGGCGTCCCCGGATACTCCTCCGCCCCCGAAGGCGACCTGGGCACCGCCATCGAGGCGGGCACCCGGGCGGGCGGCGCGCTGGCGCTCATGGACGACGCCTGGTGGGGCGGGAGCCTGATCGGCCCCGACGGCAAGAGCAGCTTCCTCGTCGCCGAGCGCTCGCTCCCCTTCAGCATCATGGTGGACGCCAACGGCGAACGCTTCACCAACGAGTCGCAGTCGTACATCGACCTCGGGCACGACATGCTCCGGCACGACGTGCCCGGCCCGATGTGGATGATCACCGACGTCAGGCACGCGCGGCGCTACCTGAACACCGCCTATCTGGGCCGCAAGAAGAAGTGGATCGAGGCGGGCCTGCTCGTCGAGGAGCCGTCCCTGAAGGCGCTGGCCGCGAAGATCGGCATCGATCCGGAACGGCTGGCCGCGACCGTCGAGCGGTTCAACGGCTTCGCCCGCACCGGGGTCGACGAGGACTTCGGCCGCGGCCGGACCGTCTACGACAACTACTACGGCGACCCACGGGTCAAGCCCAACCCCAACCTGGGCGCGCTGGAGCGGGGTCCCTTCCGCGCCGTCCGCATCCATCCGGGCGACCTCGGCACCAAGGGCGGCCTGCTCACCGACGAGCACGCCCGCGTCCTGCGCGAGGACGGGTCGGTCATCCCGGGCCTGTACGCGGCGGGCAACACCACCGCCTCGGTCATGGGCCGCACCTATCCGGGCCCCGGCTCGACCATCGCCCCCGCCGTCGTCTTCGGCTATCGCGCCGCGCGGCACGCCGCGTCCCGCTGAGCCCAGGCTCGGATCTCGCGGATCGGCCCACGCCGATCCGCGAAATCCGGGCGGTCCGGGCGGTCCGGGCGGTCCGGGCGGTCCGGGCGGTCCGGGGGTCCGCGAGGTCCGGGGGGCCGCGAGGTCCAGAGGGTCCGCGAGGTCCGGGTGGTCGGCGAGGACTCTTACCATTCGCGCATGACCACGCACGGATTCACGCTCACCGCCGAGGGACCGTTCAGTTTCGACGCCTCGCTGCGTTTCGTCGAGGACTGGCCGGCCACCAGCGCGCTGCCCTCCGACGGGCGGGCGCTGCGCTTCGCCTACTGCGCGGAGACCGACTGGCGGCCGATCGGCGTGACCGTGACGGCCGCGCCGGGCGGGGTCGCCGTGGCCACGACGCGGCCCACCGGGCCGGGGATCCGGGGCGAGGTGGCCCGGATCCTGTCCCTCGACGTGGACGGCGCCGGGTTCGCCAAGCTCGGCGAGGCCGACCCGGTCCTCGGCGAGCTGCACCGGCTCAGCCCCGGCCTGCGGCCGGTGTGCTTCTGGAGCCCGTGGGAGGCGGCCTGCTGGGCGGTGATCGTGCAGCGTTCGTCGATGCTCATCGCCTCCCGGATCAAGCAGCGCATCGCCGAGCGGTGGGGAGCGAAGGTCACCCTGGACGGACGGGAGTACCCGGTCTTCCCGCCGCCCGTGACGCTGCTGGACGCGGGCGGGCTCGGTCTGCCCGCGCAGAAGGAGGAGTGGGTGCGCGGGCTGGCCCGCGCGGCGCTCGACGGCGTGCTCACCACCGAGCACCTGCGCTCCCTGGCTCCGGAGGAGGCCCTGGCCGAGCTGCGCGCCCTGCCCGGCGTGGGACCGTTCTCCGCCGGGCTCATCCTGATCCGCGGCGCGGGTGCGCCGGACGCGTTCCCGGGCGACGAGCCGCGGCTGTTCGCGATCCTGCGCGAGGCGTACGGCCTGCCGGAGGACACCCCGCCGGCCGCGTACCGCGGGCTCGCCGAGGCGTGGCGGCCCTACCGCTCCTGGGCCTCCTTCCTGTTCCGGGCGTCCACCTACGGCGCCGTGGACGATCGCGCCGGTGCCCGGCGCCTGACGACGGATGATCACTGACCGCGATCTTTACCCCACGTTCAGCAATGCGTCACAACTCCATTACAACCGCCCGCAAAGGACTTTCGGACACTGCCCCATATCCAGTGATACTGACACCGGCAACATCAACACCGGTCAACCGCGACTCGACCGCGCGGGGGCGGACCGGGTGACAACCCAGAGCGGGTGGCTCTCTGGGCGATACGACCGTCTGCTCGCCGGCAGTTCACAAGACCTATGGCGTGCCAGCCGGCGTGAAGAACGCGAGGACGGCAGTGGAGATTGACCTCGTCATAGCCGGCGCCGGGCTCTTCGGCCTCACCATGGCCGAACGATCAGCGCGCGAGCTCGGTTTACGGGTGCTCGTCGTCGAGCGCCGCGACCATATCGGCGGCAACGCCCACAGCGAGATCGAGCCGAGCACCGGCATCGAGATTCACACCTACGGCACCCATGTCTTCCACACCTCCAATGAACGCGTCTGGGAGTACGTCAACCGGTTCACCGCCTTCACCCCGTACCTGCACCGGGTCTTCTCGGTGTTCAAAGGCCGCGTGTACTCCATGCCCATCAATCTGGGCACGATCTGCGAATACTTCGAACGCGTCCTGTCGCCCGGCCAGGCCCGCGCCCTCGTCGCCGAGCAGGCGGCGGAGTTCCCCGACCCGGCCAACCTCGAGGAGAAGGCCATCTCCCAGGTGGGGCGCCCGTTGTACGAGGCGCTCATCCGCGGCTACACGGCCAAGCAGTGGCAGACCTCGCCACGCGACCTGCCACCGGAGATCATCGGCCGGCTGCCGGTCCGGTACACCTTCGACGACCGCTACTTCGACGACACCCATCAGGGCCTTCCGGTCGACGGGTACGCGGCCTGGCTGGAGCGGATGGCCGACCATCCCCGCATCGAGATCCGGCTCGGCACCGACTTCTTCGACCTGGACGCCGCGGGCGCCGTCCCCGTCGTCTACACCGGCCCGCTCGACCGGTACTTCGGCTACGCCGAAGGCGCCCTGACCTGGCGCACGCTGGACTACGAGATCGAGGTCGCGCCGACGGGCGACTTCCAGGGGACGGCGGTGATGAACTACGCCGACGAGGACGTCCCCCATACCCGCGTCCACGAGTTCCGCCATCTGCATCCGGAACGCGGCCATCCGGACGACCGGACCGTCATCATGCGCGAGTACTCCCGCTTCGCCGGCGCGGGAGACGAGCCGTACTACCCGATCGGGACCCCTGCCGACCGGGCCCGGCTGCAGGCGTACCGGAAGCGGGCCCGTAGCGAGCCCGGGGTGTTCTTCGGCGGCCGGCTCGGCACCTACAAGTACCTCGACATGCACACCGCCGTCGCGTCCGCGCTGACCATGTACGACAACCGGATCCGCCCGCACTTCGCCACGGGCCGGCGTTGACCACGGGCGACGGGCCGGCCGACGCCGGGCTCTCGATCGTGATCCCCTGCTTCGACGAGGCCGACAACGTCGGCCACGTCTACGCCGAGGTGGTGGCCGAGTTCGGCGACCTCGACCTCGAAGTGATCTTCGTTGACGACGGCAGCGGCGACGGCACCCTGCCCGCGCTCAAGGCGCTGGCGGACGCCGACCCCCGGGTGCAGTACATCTCCTTCACCCGCAACTTCGGCTTCGAGGCGGCGTTCTCCGCCGGATACCGGTACGCGAGCCGGCCGTGGGTCCTGCACCTCGACGCCGACCAGCAGTTCCCCGCCGCCGAGGCGCGCCGGCTGATCGAGGCGGCGGCGGGGGGGCGGCACGACGCGGTGTTCGGCGTCCGGGCCGGCCGCGACGACCCGTGGTTCCGACGCCTCGGCTCGGCCGGCTTCCACGTCCTCGCCGCCCGGTTGGGGATCGAGGTCCCCCGTGGAGCCACCGCGTTCCGCCTGGTGCGCACATCACTGGCGCGCACCGTCGTGGACCTCCGGCTGGGCTCCCCGAACTTCCTGGCGACCGTGCCACGGCTGACGAACCGCTACACCACCGTCCCGGTGGGCCACCGCGCCCGCCTGCGGGGCACGTCGAAGATGAACGTGCGCGGGCTCGCGCGGCACGCCGTCGACCTGTACGTCAGCGTCGGCCGGCGGCTGACCACGGCGGTCACCGGCCTGGCCGTGGGCGCCGGCGCGGTGGCGCTACTGTGCGCCCTCGCCACCGCGCTCGGGCTGCTCGGCCCGGCGGCCGGCCGCGCCGCCGGGTTCCTGCTCGCGGCGGTGGCGCTGGCGGTCCTCGGGTTCACCGTGCGCCACCTGGTCTCGATCGCGGCGGGCCAGGCCGCCCGTCCCCGGCTGTTCTACGTGCGGGAGTCGACCGTGCCGGTCCGCGACGAGGACCGGCTGCTCGGCCCGGCGGACACCACGAGGGCGCCGTCGTGACCACCGTGACGGTGGCCGTCCCCCGGACCGCGACGATCCTGCGGCTGCTGATCGGCCGGGGCGCGTTCCGGGTCGGGGTCCAGGTGACCGCGGTCGCCCTGGTGACCGTGTGGGACGGGCCCGCGTTCAGTCTCTACGCCGGCGCCGTCGGGCAGTGCGCGTGGCTGCTCCTGGCCGGCGACGCGCCGGAGAAGGCGGCGCTCAAGACGTTGCCCCGCACCAGACGGCTCGGCCCCTCGGTGGCACGGCTGTCGCTCGCCATGGCGGCCGTCCCCACCCTGGTCCTGCTGGCCGCGCTCGTCCCGGTGGCGGTGTTCGCCCCGCTGTCGGCGGCGACCGCCTACCTGGCCGCCGGGACCTGGTCGGCCTGCACCGGCCTGCTGATGGCGGTGTCCGGCCTGCACCGGCTGCGTGGCCGGCCGGGGCTGGACACGGTCGCGTTCGGAGCGACCGGCGGCGTGGTGCTCGCCGTCACCGCGGCCACCCTGCTGGTCGGCTGGGCGCCTCAGGTCCATCTGCTGCTGCTGCTCGCCGGCACCCTCGTGGTCACCGCCATGGCCGTGGCGGCGCTGCCCCGCGACTGGCTGCGCAGACCGCCGGGCGCGCCGCGCCGGCGGCTGCTGGGCAAGCTGGCCCGCCTCACCTGGCTGCTCGGCGTCGCCGACCTGTGCGACGCGCTCTGCTTCGCGCTCGTCTACCTGGTGCTCGCCGTCTCCGGGCTGGCGGGCCAGAGCGGGACGCTCTATCTCGCCCTGCTCCCGGCGGTCGCGGTCTGCCAGGTGGTCGTCTACCTGCTGCGGGTGACGCAGCCGGCCACCTCCCACCGGCTGCGCGGCGTCCAGGGCCGCTCGGGCCGGTCCCGCGCCCGGCGGCTGCTGCGTCTCGGCGAGCGCCTGGGCGCCGGGTTCGCGGCGGTGTTCGCCCTGCTGCTGGCCGTACCGGTCACGCGGGGGCACCTGACCGCCGGCGAGCCGTCCGTGCTCGCGCTCGGGCCGCTGGTCGGCGTCGTGCTGATCCTCTTCCTGATCGTGATGTACGCCGGCTACCTGGTGGAGAACACCAACAACGACGTGCTCGTCGTGACCTCGTCGGGCGCGCTGGTCGGCCTGGTCGCGACGGGCCTGCTGGCCGTCGCCCTCGTGCCGTGGCTGGGCGCGCTCGGCGCCTTGGCGGCTCTAGCCCTGTCCATCCCGATCAAGGCTCATACGATCCGGCGAATGATGATCTTCCGCGAATTGGAGCGAACGACATGTACGTACTAGGCATCTCCCGGGTGCACGACTCGGCCGCGGCGCTGGTGCGCGACGGCGAGATCATCGCCTTCGCCGAGGAGGAGAGATTCACCCGGGTCAAACACGACGGCCGGTTTCCCGCCCGGGCGATCCAGTTCTGCCTGGAGCAGGCCGGAATCGGCCTCGACGAGGTGGATCACGTGGCGTTCTACTGGCAGCGCTGGCGGGAGGCCGCGCACGCGGCGAAGGTGTTCGCCCGCTACTTCCCCGGCACCCTTGACGTGTTCCGCAACGAGCGCGAGAACGGCGCCAAGTCGGCCGGCCTGGTCGAGACCCTGCGCCACGGCGGTGGCCCCAAGAAGAACGACGACTACCACGTCGGCGGGGCGGTCCTGGCCCACATCAAGCGCACCTACACCCTCGCCGACGACGTCAGGGCCGCCGTCGGCCACACCGGGCCGACCAAGTTCAAGGTCCACCTCATCGACCACCACCGCTCGCACGCGGCCAGCGCGTTCTTCGTCAGCCCGTTCGACAGAGCCGCGGTCCTCACCCTGGACGGGGTCGGCAGCGACGGGACGACCACCTGCCTCGCGGTCGGCGACGGCAAGCGGATCAGGGACCTGAAGCGCATCCGGTATCCGCACTCGCTGGGCGCCATGTACGCGATCGTCACGGGCTACCTCGGCTTCTACTCCACCCGCGACGCGGGCAAGGTGATGGGCCTCGCGCCGTACGGGAACGACACCTACGTGGAGCAGTTCGCCGAGCTGCTGCACCTCACCCCGGACGGCGGATACGAGCTGGACCTGAGCTACTTCCAGCACCACCGCAACGGCAAGCACATGGTGTCGCGGAAGTTCATCGACACCTTCGGCCCGCCCCGTCCCCAGACCCGGATCACCCAGGACAATCCCGTCCCGCAGCACTACATGGACATCGCCTACGCCCTTCAGGCCACGCTGGAACGGGCCGGCCTGCACCTGGCCCGCTGGCTGCACGAGGAGACCGGGATGACCCGGCTCGCGGTGGCCGGCGGGGTGGCGCTCAACTCCGTGATGAACGGCCGCATCCTGCTGGAGACCGGGTTCGAGGAGTTCTTCGCCCAGCCGGCCTCCGCCGACGACGGGTCGTCGCTCGGCGCGGCGCTGGAGGTGAGCGTGGGCCGGTTCGACCGGCCCAGGCCGACGACCGGTTACGTCTTCACCGGTCCGGAGTTCACCGAGGAGCGGATGGAGCAGGCGTTACGCGACGCGGGCGTCGAGTACCAGCGGGTGGACGACATCGCCCGCCACACCGCGGCGGGGATCGCCGAGGGGCTGATCGTCGGCTGGTTCCAGGGCCGGATGGAGTGCGGTCCGCGAGCCCTGGGCAACCGGTCACTGCTGGCCGACCCGCGCGATCCCCAGTCCAAGGCGCGGATGAACGAGAAGGTCAAGCATCGCGAGCCGTTCCGCCCGTTCGCGCCGTCCTGCCTGGCGGAGCGGTCCGGCGAGTACTTCGCCAGTGACCATCCGTCCGAGGTCATGCTGCTCGTCTTCGACGTGCTGGAGCACCAGCGGGCCGTGGTGCCCGCGATCACGCACGTGGACGGCAGCGCCCGGGTGCAGACGGTGAGCCGCGCCGACAACCCGCTCTACCACGAGCTGATCAGCCGGTTCGACGAGCTCACCGGGGTGCCGATGCTGGTCAACACCTCGTTCAACGACAACGACGAGCCGATCGTGTGCACCCCGGAGGACGCGGTCGCCTGCTACCTCAAGACCGACGTGGACGCGCTGGCGCTCGGGCCGTTCTGGGTGCGGAAGCCGGCCGACGAATCGGGTGCCGGCCGATGACCTCCGTTCGCCCCACCCGCCGCGGCACCGCCCGCGCCGACGCCTGGATCGCGGCGGCCCACCGGAACCGGAACTGGCTGTGGCTGGTGTCCGGCGTCCCCACCGCCGTGCTCGCCGGGCTGATCATGCTCGTGCTGCCGCCCCAGCAGACGCTGGGCGACCTGGCCGACTGGGCCTTCCGGCTCAGCCCGTTCGTGTTCGGCGTGGTGACCGTCGCGCTGCTGCCCCTGCGGCGATTCGGACCGCCGCTGCTGCTGGCCGCGGTCGTCTTCTACATGGGGGTCCTGGACACCGGGCTGGTGCTGCGGATCCTGCCCTTCGGCGCCGCGTCCGGCGATCAGCAGGACCTCCTGTTCCAGACCATCTACCAGTGGATCCTGCTGACCGTCACGTTCGTCGTGCTGTTCGCGCTGCTCGGCTACCGGATGGGGGGAGCCCGTACGACGTCGGTCCTCAAGCTGGGGCTCGCCTCGGTCCTGGTGGTCATCTCCGGGCTGAACGATCTCACGTTCTGGCTCACCTACGACTGGCCCGACGGCCCGCCGTCGCACCTCCACTACGCCTCCCACATCATCGTCTTCACCGGTGGACCGCCCAGCATCGCGACCGCCGTCGTGTTCATGGTGATCCACCTGGCCCTGGCCGTCGCGGTGCTGTCGCTGCCGCTGGGGCGCTACGTCGACCAGGCGGTCGCCCGGCACCGGAAGCACACGGCATGACCTCACTGCTGATACTCGGCGCCGCCGACGGCGCGCTGTCCACCTACCGCGTGGCGGCCGAGATGGGCTACCGGACGATCGCGGTGGACCAGTCGGCCACCGCGCCGGGCGTCGCCCTCGCCGACGAGTACCTGCCGGTCAGCACCCGCGACGCCGGGGCGATCCTGGCGGCACTCGGCGGCCGTACGGACGTGGCGGGCGTGGTGGCGCCGTCCAGTGACGTCGCGGTGCCGGCGCTGCGCGAGCTGGCCGTCGCGCTGGGGCTGCCGAGCCGGCTCTCCGAGGAGGCGGCCCGGGCCTCGCTCGACAAGTGGGTGGTGCGCGGCATCCTCGACGAACTCGGCGTGTCGTCCTATCCCTGGATCATGGGCGACGACCCGGCCGAACTCGCCGCGCGGGCCCGCGCGCTCCGCTTCCCGGTCTTCGTCAAGCCCGCCGACGCGCAGAGCGGGCGCGGGGTGACCAGATGCGTCTCCCCCGGCGCTGTCCTGTCCGCCGCGATGGCGGCCCGTGACCGCTCCTACAGCGGCATGATCATGGTCGAGGAGGAGATCCCCGGAGTCCTCTACAACTGTGAGTGCGTCGTGGACGACGGACGCGTGGTGTTCATGGCGGTGAGCCGGCAGACGGTGAGCCCACCGCCTCTGGTGCTGACCCTGCGCCGCGACATGCCGGTCGCGCTGCCCCCGGACGTCGAGGACACCGTCCGCTCCGTCGTGGACAAGGTCTGCGCCCGCCTGGACTATCGGCGCGGGCCGCTGAACCTCGACCTGATCGTCACTCCGGACGGCGAGCCGTACCTCATCGAGCTGGGGCTGCGCACGGGAGGCAACGGAACCGACGACCTGGTACGGCTCTGCCACGGCGTGGACCCCGTACGGGCCGCCGTGCAGGCCGCGACCGGTCTGCCGATCGAGCTGGATCCGCACCCGCCACGTCCGGTCCGATGGCAGGTGATCACCGCCGAGCGGGCCGGGACCCTGGTGTCGGTGTCCGGCGAGGAGCGGGTCAGGGCCGTCCCGGAGGTGGCCGAGCTGGTGGTGCTGGCCCGGCCGGGCCGGCGAGTCCGGCCCTACCAGGACGTGTCGGACCGGCTCGGCTGGTTCGTCGTGCGGGCGGCCACGACCGCCGCGCTGGACGCCTCGGCCGACCTCGTGGCCGGGACCATGAGGTTCGAGGTGGCCGGGCCGGAGAACAGCGATGCACACGGTTGACGTGCTCACCTCCATCGAGGGAGTGTCACCCGGCGAATGGGACTCGCTCCGCGGCGAGCTCCCCTTCGCCGGGCATCGCTGGCTCCACCTGGCCGAGACCGTCCTGGCCGATCACCGGCCCAGATATCTGCTGGTACGCCGGCAGGGAAGACTCGTGGCCGCCGCCGTCGGCGCGCTCGAACACCGGCTGCAGAACCCCCGGCTCGACGCGCGGTTCGGCCGGCTGCTGCGCCGCTCGCCCTTCCTGCACGTGGCCGTACCGATGACGGCGTCCCCGGGGCTGCTGGTGGGTGACGGCCCCGACCCACGGGCCGAGCTCGACGTGCTGCTGCGGGAGATCCGCGACTTCGCCAGACGAGAGCGGTCGCCGTTCTGCGTCGTCGACCATCTGCCCGCGCCGGATCCGGCCCATGCGGAACAACGCGGTTATCTCCGGCTCGGCTGGCTGCCGGACACCCGTCTGGATCTGACCTGGCCGTCGTTCGACGACTATCTGGCCGACCTGCCGAGCAAGAGGCGCCGTGAGATCCGCCGCACGCAGCGGCGCGCCGAACGCGAGGGCATCGTCGTCCGGCCGCTGATCCCGACGGCCGAGGACGGTCCGGCACTGGACCGGATGGTGGCGGACGTGACGCGCCGTCACGGCGCGGTCCGGCACTACGGGCCGGATCTGTTCGTCAAGGCGGCCACCGTCCTGGGCGCCGACCTCACCCTGCTCGCGGCCCACCGGGACGGCACGCTGGTCGGCTGCATCGCCCTGCTCCGCGATGACGACGACCTGGCGGTCAGGTGGATCGGGCGTGACTACGAGCGCACCGCCGGCACCGCCGCCTATCACGCCCTCCTGACCGCGTGCGTGCGGAACGCCATCTCGTCGGGCGCCCGTACGCTGCGCTTCGGCGCGGCGGCCTACGAGACGAAGAAGCAGTTCGGGGTGAGCCTGGAACCGCGAAGCCGGCTGTTCGCCGCCCGCAGCCGGGCCGTCACCTCGCTCATGGGCCTGTTCAGCCGTCGTTTCGACCCGCCTGACCTCCCGGCCGGCTGAGGACGCGCGCCGCCCCGGACACCCGGCTCCGCGACCTGGAGGGTTTCGCCTGATGGATCAGGGGCACCAGGCGGGCCAGAGAACGGAGGGGACGGGGTGTCACGCAAGCTGGTGGCGATCGGCAATCCGGCCGCGGGCGGGGACGACGACGAGACCCGCCGGGCGGTGCTGCGCGCGCTGGGCGACGAGGCCGACGTGGTGACCTGCGTCGTGGAGGAGCCGGGCGACATCGACCGGGTGCTGGACCGGCACCCGGACCGCGCCCCCGTCGTCCTCGGCGGCGACGGCTCGCTGCACCGGGTGGTGGCCGCGCTGCTCGCGCGGGGCGAGCTCGGCACCCGGCCGGTGGGCCTGGTCCCGATGGGCACCGGCAACGACCTGGCCCGCACGCTCGGCATCCCGCTGGATCCGCGGCAGGCCGCGACGCTCGTCCCGCGCGGAGTGGAGCGGCCGCTGGATCTGCTCGTCGACGACCAGGGCGGGATCGTGCTGAACGCCGTGCACGTCGGGGTCGGCGCGCTGGCCTCCGAGCAGGCCACCCCGCTCAAGCCGTTGCTGCGGCGGGCCGCGTACGCGGTGGGCGCGCTGGTCGCCGGCACCCGGGCGCGGGGGTGGCGGCTGCGGGTCCGCGTGGACGGCCGGGTGATCGCCGACGGCCGCCGGCGGATCCTCATGGTGGGCGTCGGCAACGGCGGCTCGATCGGCGGCGGCACCCCGCTGGCACCGGACGCCCGGCCGGACGACGGGCTGGCCGACGTCGTCATCTCCTACGCCGTGTCGCCCTGGTCCCGCCTCGTCTACGGGCTGCTGCTGCGGCGCGGCGGGCACGGCCGGCTCGACGAGGTCACGACCGTCAGGGGGACGTCGATCGCCATCGACGGCGAGCCCGTCCCGGCCAACCTGGACGGCGAGCTGCGCCCGGCCGCACCGCGCTGGTCCTGGACGCTGCGCCCCGCGGCCTGGCGGGTGATCGCCCCCGGCGGCTGAGCCGGAAGCGGGCCGCTCACTGAGCTCCAAGCCGTGTACAAGAGCGCGCCGGTAGTCCTTGGGGTGACGAACGACCCACGATCCCGGGAGACCTCTCATGCGCATCGCCGCCCGCCTGCTGACCGGCATGACCGCCGCCGCCATCGCCCTGGCCGTCCAGGGCGCCCCCGCCGCCGCGGATCCCACGTCCTGGAAGTGGGGTGGCGTCCACTCCACCGACGGCAAGGCGACCGCGTGGGGGCGCGTCGTGGCCGGACAGTCGGGGCTGATCGTGAAGGGATACCTCGACGACACCCATGGCAAGGGCTGCTCGTGGGTGCTCATCCGGCGCCAGAGCGGGCAGAACGGCCGCTGGCGGACGCACGGCGTGTACAACTGCGTGACGGGCACGGGCTCGTTCAGCAAGAGCGTCGGCGGGGCGCTGCAGATCAGGGTGCAGGTGTGCCGAGGCAACGCGACGCGCCCGGTCGGCGAGTGCTCCCGCTGGAAGACGATCTACACCCAGGGGGGCTGACGCAGGATAAACATATATTTCCGGCTTGTTTACTTCTGTAACCTGAGTGACTCGACGAGTCGAAGAGAGTCAGGAGACGGAAATGACATCGCCGGCCGATCCGTTCAGCGACACCAGCGACCATGAGTTCAGCAGGCTACTCGACCGCTTCCGCCAGGAGACCGCGGAGCTGGAGCGGTTACGCGAACGGATCGCCGCGGTGCGCGGCCGGGGCGTGGCGGCCGACGGGCGCGTCGTCGTCGAGACGACGCAGACCGGGGCCCTGGCCGGGCTCGTCATCGACTCGCGCGCCATGCGGCTCGACTCCGCCGAGCTGGCGGCGGCGATCCTGGAGGCGTCCGCCGAGTCGGCCGGTGACGCACAGCGGGCGGTGGGCGACCTCATGGCCCCGTTCGTCACCGGCACCGTGCTCGACCACACCGGACCGCCGGACGCCCGCCGCGCGCGGGGGAGCCGCCCATGAGCGTCAACCCGGCGCGCGTGAGCGTCTACGGGCTCGGCACCATCGGCATCGCCGCCTTCGTGTTCAAGATGCTCGCGGTCGACTACCCCGAGGGCCACCCGGCGAAGGCGCGTCAGGCCGCCGAGGTCTGGTCGCGGCTGGCCGAGCGCATCGAGCAGGCCCCGGACAGGACGTTCGCCGCCGCCGAGTCGGTGTGGAGGAAGAACTCCGGGGACGACGTGGACGCCTACCGGAAGGCCGTGACGGCAGGACTGTATCCGCAACCCCCCGAGTCGGGCTTCGCCGGCCGGCTCGCCGACCGCTGCCGGCGGAACAGCGCGGCCTGCGCGGAGTTCGCCGAGGTGATCGAGACGGCCCGGCACGCGTACTGGACGCTCGCCCTGGCCAACTTCGCCAGCTTCGTCTACATCACCACCTTCCCCTGGCAGGCCGGCGCGGCCTACCAGATCACCCAGTTCCTCATGCGGCGGGCACAGGCGGGCCTGCTGGCGAAACTGCTGGAGCACAGCCTCGCCCGGATCCTGCTGAGCAAGCTGACGGAGTACACGATCGGCAGCGCCTTCTTCGCCGTCGGCGACGTGGCGGTGGTGGCGGGCGTCAAGGCGGCGCGGGGCGACGACCCCGGCTCCCTCGGGGACAACGCGACCCAGGCCCTGAAGGAGTTCGCCGCGTCGTTCGCCTTCTACGGCGTGTTCGACGCCGCCGCGCCGCTGGCCAGGAGGGCGACGGCGAACGTGGACGTCCAGTACTTCCTGAACCGGCTGGCCGGCGGGTCGCTCGGCTACGGCCCCACCTACGACGCCCTGAACGGCCAGGAAGGCTCGGACCTCGTGCCCACCTGGAAGGAGACCCTCGGCCGGATGCTCCTGTACTTCACCATGGCCCACAAGCCGGCGGGCTGACGCGATGACGATGTGGAGGAGAGCGTGGAGAACCATCCGTCCCAGATCCGCTCGGCGGCCAAGGCGTTCGACATCGAGAGGGAGGAGCTCGGCGGGTTCGTCGACGACGCGGCCAAGCAGCTCAACGCCATCGGCGCCTTCTGGGGGGAGGGCAAGGAGGGCGTGACGTTCTTCAAGGGCCAGGGCGGGGGCAGCGGCTACGAGGCGGTCACCGGTCAGATCATCGAGGCCATCGAGATGCTCCTCGACGCGCACGAGGAGATCCCGAGGCGGCTGCGCCTCATGGCGGACAACGTCCAGGTGACCGACTGGGCGAACGTGGCCCTCGTCCTGTCGGCGCTGCCCCCGGCCGAGCCCGGACAGCCGATCTGGGGGCAGCCGTAGGGGTTCTCGCGCGGCGTCTCCTCATCCGCGTTTAAGGATGGCCCCCTAGGGTGTGCGGCTGTGCTGACGCAAGGTGACACAGAGACGACGCGGCGGGCGCGGCCCCGCCGGACCCGGGCCGCGCGGGTGACCGCCGGGGTGGCCGTGCTGCTCGCGGCGGGGACGGCCATGCGCGTGGGCGGGCTGGAGTGGGGCGTGTTCCTGGTGCCGATGGTCGCCTTCACGCCGTACTTCGGGGTCGCCGCGCTGGTGGTGCTGGCGATCGCGGTCGCCGCGCGGAGCAGGGTGGCGATCGCGCTCCTGCTGGCGGTGTGCGCGTGCCTCGCCTGGTGCGTGGCGCCGCGCGCCGTGGGCGCCACCGCCGTGGCCGAAGGCCGGCCCTTACGGGTGCTGACCGCGAACCTCAACGGCGGGCGCGGGGACGTGACGGTGATCGTCGACCTGGTACGCCGGCTGGACGTCGACGTGCTGAGCATCCAGGAGCTGACCTGGTCGGCCCGGCAGCGGCTGGACGCGGCCGGGCTGGAGGGACTGCTGCCGTACGAGGTCACCCAGCCGGCGCCGCGCGGGCCGGAGGGCAGCGGTGTGTACGCGCGTCATCCGCTGCGCGAGCGGGGCGGGCTGTTCCGGCCGGTCGGGCACCGCATGCCGGTGGCCGAGGTGGCGCTGCCCGGCGGCTCGGCGGTGGAGGTGGTGGTCGTGCACCCGGTCGCGCCCGTGCCCCCGACGGTGCCGGAGTGGGAGGCCGGCATCGCCACCCTGCCGCCCGCCCCGGCCGCTGGGCCGCCGCGGCTGCTGGCGGGCGACTTCAACGCGACGCTCGACCACGCGGTCTTCCGGCGGCTGCTGGCCACCGGCTACACCGACGCGGCGGCGGCCACCGGACAGGGCCTGGTGCCCACCTGGCCGGCGGGGCGCGGGCTGCCGCCGCTGGTGGCCATCGACCACGTGCTCGGCGACGCCCGCGTCCGGCCGGTCGCCGTACAGGTGCACGACCTGCCGGGCTCCGATCACCGCGCCCTCTTCGCCGACCTCCGCGTCCGGCCGTGAGAGCCGCGGGGAGAGCCGCGGGGAGAGCCGCCGACGGTCATTCGGCGGCGAGGCGGGCGACGTCCAGGTCGCCCAGCGCGCCCTGGTAGGTGCGTACGTCGTCGAGGGTGCCCGGCCAGTGACCGGCCATCACCCCGTCGCGCAGCGCCCGGCCGAGCTGGAGCGGCCCGGTGGAGTTCCAGGTGCTGGAGTGGCTCACCTCGGTGGTGGACACCAGGTGCCCGCCGACGTAGATCCGGAGTTTGCGCGCGAGCGCGTCGTAGACGCCCGCGACGTGCGTCCACTCCATCACGTACGGCACGACGTCCGAGCGGGCCCGCACGATCGAGGCCGCGTTCGCGTCGGCGCCGGCCATGCCGAACATCCAGCGCGGTCCGTCGGCGGCGTAGCCGAGGACGAAGCCGCTGGCGCGGGTGCCGCTCTGGGCGACCGCGGCGGCGTCGGCGGCCGGCAGCGTGTCGAGCTGGGCCCAGGCGGTGACGGTGAAGCTCTGGTCGGTGCGCGTGGCGGCGCGGCCGGCCTGGGCGTGACCGCCGGTCCCGTCCAGCGAGAGCGCGCCGTCGAGCCAGCCGCTGGTCCAGGTCGCGGTCCCGCCCAGGGTGAGCGGGCCGGTCCTTGCGGCGGCGTCGGCGGCGGTGAGGCCGGACTCCTCGTCGAGCTTCCAGTGCCCGGTCAGCGTGGCCGCCTGGCTGACCAGCAGCGCCACCTCCTCGCCGAACACCGCCCGGTCGTAGACCCGCACGTCGTCCACGTCACCGGGCCATGGGTCGGTCATGCCGCCCTGGTAGAGGGCCCGCCCGAACTGCAGCGCGGTCGCCGGTCCCGCGCCGCCGTGGTAGGCCACGGGCCCGGCCGCCCGCACACCGTTGACATAGAGGAACAGCGCCTTCGCCGCCGAGTCGTAGACGCCGGTCAGGTGGGTCCACTCGCCGGGTCGTGGCACCACCGCGGGGTTCAGCGCCCACACCGACTGCGAGGTGCCGCCGGAGTGGTTCATCATGAACCCCCACGAACTGACGTCGGTCCGGTAACCCAGCCAGAACCCGCTGTGCAGTTGGCCGCTCTGGCTGACCGCGGCGACGTTGCGCGCCGGGAGGGCGGTGCCGGCGAGCCGTACCCAGGCCGAGACGGCGAGGTTGTCCTCGGTCGGCACGATCGGCGCGCCGGTCGCCGCGTGCTGCCCGGCACCGGCGAAGCGCAGCGCCTTGCCCGCGCGGCCGTCGACCCAGGCGCCGCCGCCGAGGGTGGCCGGGTGAGCGCCCGCCGAGTCGGCCGCCGTGGTCCCCTGTCCCTCGTCGAGCCGCCAGTGGCCGGCGGGGGCGGTGCCGTCCCTGACGTTGAAGACGTAGCTGCGGATCGGCCCCAGCCCGCCCGCGGCGTTCTTGCCGCGCACCGACAGGACGTTCGGGCCGTCGTCGCTCGGCGTGAGCCGGACCGTCGCCGACCCTCCCGGGGCGTCGGCCGGCACCTCGGTGGACGGGCCGGTGTTGAGCCCGTAGAGGAACGCGGTCACGTCGGCCGCCCCGTTGGCGGCGAAGGTGAAGCTCCCGGCCCGGCCGACTCCGTCGCCCCAGCCGTTCTCCGGATACCGCTGTGAGCTCACCGCCGGCTCGCGGCCGGGCTCGCTGGTGTCCACGTCGAGCTCGCACCACGGGCTCCACTCGCCGGTGGTGATGGCGTCCTCGGCGCGCACCCGCCACCGGATCAGCGAGCCGTCGCCGTACGCGCCCGCCGGGACGCTCGCGGTGAACGCGTTGCCGGAGGAGGCCATCGGCGTCAGCCATTCGCCCACCGGGTTTCCGGCGGCGTCCTGCCACTCGAAGCGGCCTCTGACCGAGTCGTCGGCGTCCCGGAGCTTGGCCCAGAGCTTCGGCGTCGCGGTGCCCACGACCGGCCGGGCGGCGCCCGACACGCACGGGCCACCCGGGTCCGTCCAGGCGTCGGCCGCCACCGGCGTGGCCGGGACGCTGTTGTACTCGACGACGAGCACGGGATTGTTGCGGAACTTCTTCCACGCGTACGTGTCGGTCTCGCTGGTCGCCCGCAGGCCCAGCGTGATCGTCCCCCAGTTGGCCGCCGCCGCCTTGACCGCCGCCGCCGTCGCGTCGAACTCGACGCCGCCGGCCGGGCACGACGAGCTCCAGCCCTTGGCCACGGTCTCGGTGTCGAGCTTCTGCGACCATGACGGCTGGTTGTTCCAGGTGGTGGACTTGCTGATCGCGCCGGTGAGCCAGAGCTCGACCGCCTTCTTGGTGCAGGACCACGACCAGGTCTCGTACGTGCGCAGCGTGGCCTTGACGATCTGCTTGCCGTGGATGGCGGTGCCGGTGTTCATGGTGAAGAAGGAGCGGTTGGTCTGGCCGGTTTCGTTCTCGTGGCCGACGCGGGCCACGTCGCTGGAGTTGAGGTAGTTGGTCGTCGGGTACTTCTTCCAGACCGACGTCCACGAGCCGCGCGGGGCCGACACCGACGGGTCCAGGTAGACGGGATAGCGGGTGCCGGGCGCGGTCAGCATGGCCCGGTCGGGGGCGAGTGTCAGCGTCTCGCCGGCCAGTTCCAGGCCCATCGCCTCGTGCCGCGAGCCCGGGGCCGGCCCTTCGCCCGGCCGGACGGCGGGGGCGGCGCGGCGGCCGTCGGGAGTGGCGGGCGAGTCCCACATCAGCGGCACCGGGGCGACGAACACCTCCGCGCCGGCCCGGTCGACCGCCTCGACGCCGCCGCCCCGGCTGCGCCGCACGGACAGCCCTTCGGCCCGGAGGGCGAACCGCAGCCGGTCCAGCCGGCCGTTCTGGGCCGCCTGCCGCGTCTTCACCACGAGCACGTGCGAGAAGCCGTCCACGTCGGCCGTGACATGGAGGTCCACGCCGGGCAGCACCTCGGCGTAGGTGGCGGTGGGGCCGTCGAGGGCAGGCGCGGGCAGGCCGCCCGGCCAGGACACGGCCAGTGACTTGGCCCCTCGCGTGACCGTCGCCATCGGAGCCGCGCCGCCGCCGGAGAACCGCAGTCGGGCCGCCGTCGCGACCGGAGCCACCGAGCCGTCGGGCAGGCGCCGCAGTGTCGTGTCCACCTCGACCCAGCGGCTGTCCTGGCGCACGCGGATCGGCCGGGCGTGCTGCTCCAGCACGAGGGCGCCACCGGGGGTGGCGTGGACCGTGCGCGTCTCGGTCCGCAGGGAGCCGACCTCGACGCGCTCCCCGGTCAGCCGCGCCGCCGACAGGGCCTCCCGCTCGGTGGCGGCCCCGGCCGCGGGTGGTTCGGCCCGCTCGGCCCGCTCAGCGCCCGAGGTGGCGGAGGTGGCGGAGGTGGCGGTCGCCGGCGGGACGACGGCGGTGCCGGCGACGAAAAAAGCAGCCGCCATGGCGACTGCTGTGACACGTCGGGTGCTGTGACCGGGACCTGATGGGGTGTGCCCTCTCGCCTGCACCGCGATCACCGCTCCGATAACGCGACAGGCGGGTGTCCGCATGGATCCACTCGACTCTCCTCCGGCTGGTACGGGGCGGCCCCGGGATGGTGTCCGACGAGGGAAGGGGCCGTCACGGCCGCCGGCCGATCCGACCGAACTACGATCTTGACCGCACTATACGACGCCGTGGTCATCCCGTCACCAGCCCACTTCGGGCAACATGTCCGCCGTCCCGAGGAAACGACATCCGCGCCCCGGTGTGCGGGGCGCGGATGTCGTCCGGACGGGGGATCTCCGGCGGAGGGGGTCAGGAGGAGGTCAGGAGGAGGTCAACCGGTCAGGCCTTGTAGGCGGGGTAGCCGTAGCCCGTGACCTGCGTCTTGGGCCGGACTCGCTCCTCGACCTTGCCGTTGCCGGTGTTGCCCTCGATCGCGGTGATCGTGCCGTCGCCGTTGTCCTTCTTGACCAGGCCGACGTGGTCGATGCCGCTGGTGGACTTGCCGCCGTTCCAGTCGTAGAAGACCACGGCTCCGGGCTTGGCGACGTCGCCCCAGCGCTTGTTGGCCTTGAACCAGTCGGCGTAGGTGACGGTGTAGGCGTCCCAGCCCATCGTGCTCCGGGCGCCGGCCTGCTCGCCGACCCAGGAGATGAACATGGCGCACCACGGGGCGTTGGCGTACAGCTTCGGGCTGCCGCCGCCGTCACGGGCGAGGGTCTCGGCCGCGCGCGGCGAGGACATGTACCAGCTGTGGTACGGGGTTCCGCCGCCGGACGCGTTCTCCTTGACGCCGATCTGCGATTCGGCGATCTGCAGCACGCTCTGGGTGCTCACCTGGTTGGCGGGGGCCGCGGCGACCTGCTGCTGGGAGGCGTTGGTCTGCGCCGGGTGCTGGGCCGCCATCGCCGGCGCTCCGACGAAGGCCGCACCGGCCGCGATGGTCAGCCCGACTGCGATCCGGGAGGCGTTGGCCTTGATCTGGGCGCGGTTCAGGATGTTCTTGGCCATGCAGAGATTGCTCCTTGCTTCCATTCCGCCTACCGGGTTAGCTGCCGGGTTCGGGCGTGGAAGTGCCCTACGGACCGTCTCTGGAAGAGATCGACCGATTCACCCCAGAAATGAAGTGGGTCCCCGGTTTCGCGATGTCGCGGATTCGGCGGGCCACGTCGCTCTGCGCTGAAGGTTCACGCAGGTCAGGACGTAGTCTCCGGCAATTGAACGGTAACGTGGACGTCTCTCTCAGCCCTGACGTCTACCGCATATGTCCACCAAGGTATGCGAATCGTATAGAGCACTGCAAGCGCGGTTAGGGTCCCCCTAACGGAATCCCCTATCCCGCAACGGATGTCGGCCCGAACTTTTACCTTTCCACCCTCAAACGGGCCTCTCGGAAAGGCAAAGCGGGGGCGCTCCAGACCACCCCGCGATAGATCGAACCGCGACCGGCATGGTATGGAGACTGTCCACTGTCGTGACACCCGTGAGGACCCCCATGCCGATCTCCCTTGGCCCGTTCGCCGGCCGCGGCATCACCGAGCTCGCCCGTGACCTGCGCGCGGGCCGGACCACGTCGGCCGAGTTGACCGAGCTGGCGCTCGACGCCATCGCCCGGCTCGATCAGCAGCTCAACGCGTTCGTGACCGTCGACGCCGACGGGGCCCGGGCGGCGGCGCGGCGGGCGGACGGCGAGCTGGCCGAGGGCGCCGATCGAGGCCATCTGCACGGCGTGCCGGTGGGCGTCAAGGATCTGATCATGGTCGCCGGCCTGCCCGTGACCATGGGATCGCGGCACTTCGCCGGCCACGTCGCCGAGACCGACGCGGAGTGCGTGACGCGGCTGCGCCGGGCCGGCGCGGTCATCGTCGGCACGACCACGACCCACGAGTTCGCCTACGGCCCCACGGGCGACCGGTCGGCCACCGGCCCCTCACGCAACCCCCACGATCCGGCCCGCATGTCGGGCGGCTCCAGCGGCGGCAGCGCGGCCGCCGTGGCCGCCGGCCTGGTCCCGCTCGCGCTCGGCACCGACACCGGCGGCTCCGTGCGCATCCCCGCCGCGCTGTGCGGGGTGGCCGGCTTCAAGCCCGCGTACGGCGCCATCCCGGCGGACGGCGTCTTCCCTCTGTCGCGGACTCTCGACCACGTCGGCGTCCTGGCGGGCGACGAGCGGGACTGCCTGCTCGCCTACCGCCTTCTGGCCGCGACCGCCCCGGCCGAGGGCGGTCACCCCGAGTCCGGCGCGGATCACGGCACCCCGGCGGGCCCGCCCGGCGACGCCGGGGCCGCGCGGGTGGCCTGGCTGGATCCCACCGGTCTGTTCGCCTGCGATGCGCGGGTGGTGAGCGCCGTGCGCGCGGCGGCGGGGCCGCTGGAGGAGGTCCGGCTGCCCGCGGGGATCGCGGGGGAGCTGCGGGAGACCTACAGCGCCGTCCAGAGCGCCGAGACGGCGGCCGTGCACGCGGGCCGCCTGGCCGAGGCGCCCGAGCTGTTCGACCCCGAGGTGCTCGAACGCCTGCGCGTCGCGTTCGAGATGCCCGGCTGGAGATACGTCCGGGCCATGGACGAGCGGTCCCGGCTCGCCGAGATCGTCGGCGCGCTGTTCGACCGGCACGACGTGCTCGCGCTGCCGACCGTGCCGCTGACCGCCCCGCCGCTCGACCGGCGCGAGACCCGGCTCGGCGGCGAGACCGTCGCCGTGCGGGCCGCCCTGCTCGCGCTGACCAGCCCGTGGAACGTGCTCGGCCTGCCCGCGCTGACCGTGCCGGCCGGGACGGTGGACGGCCTGCCGGTCGGGCTGCAGCTGGTCTGTCCTCCCGGCCGGGAGCACCTGCTCTTCGCGGCCGCCGCCCGCCGGCCCGCGCCGCATCGCGCCGCCGCCCCCGGCCGGGACGTTCAGCCCTGACCCGGCCACGACCCTGGTCAGCGCGGGCCGCGGGCCTCCTCCGACGGGACGGGCTCCTCCCCTGCCCTCGCGGCCAGCGAGGTGTAGACCTTCACCTCGTCGGGACGGATGAGGCCGTCCTGGATGGCGCAGATGAGCAGCTTCTCCTTGGTGGGCGCGGGCCGTCCCGCCGCCGCGTACTTGACCCGGGCCCGGTCGATGTACTGACGAACGGTCCGCTCCTTGATCCCCATCCGGGCCGCCACCGACGCCTTCGACATCGACTGGAACCAGAACAGCAGGGCGGCCCGCTCCTTGTCCGACAGCTGCGGCCGGTGCGGACTCTCGTCCGTGGCGATCGCCTGCGCCATCGGCGGCGTCACGCTCGGCCGGTCGGCGGCCACCTCCAGGACGGTCTCCAGGCAGGACTCGCGGGTGGCCCGCCCCTTGCCGATGAACGCCGAGGCCCCCGCGTCGAGCACGACGCGCACCGTCTCCGGCTCCTCATGCTCGGAGAAGACGATGACCCGCTGCCCGCCCCCGCACAGCTCGGCGACGCGGTCGATCACCATGGTCCCGTTCAGGTGGAGATCGAGCAGCAGCACGTCGGCCGGCACGTCGCGGACGGACTCGATGGTGGGCCCCTGCGCCACCAGCTCCACCGGCCCCGGCGGGGCGAACCACGACCTGACGCCGTCCACCACCACCTGGTGGTCCTCCACCAGGGCGACCGTCACGGGCCCTGCCAGATGCTGTTGATCCATACCTCCCCTTCCTGCCGCTGGTACGTGACGACGACCCCGCTGGGCTCACGCACCGAGGTCGCGCTGATGGGCAGGTCGTCGTTGTCGGCCACGACGGCCACGCTCACCATGGTGGACATCGCGGACACGGTGACCCTGGCCCGCGACCTGGCTCCGTCCAGCGCCCGGATCGGCGCCCTGAGCAGGTCCTCCCGCACGCCGTCGGGCAGGTGGGGCAGGTGCTCGCCGAACGGCGGCGCCGTCACCAGGACCCTGCGCCGCTCGGCCGCGTCGATGCGCTCACGCAGCGCCGACACCAGCTCGTCGGGCACGTCCTCCCGCTCGGTGATGAGGCGGCGCAGCCGCATGGCCCCGGCCGTGCAGTCGGCCCGCACCCGGGGATCACCGGGATCGGCGCCGTCGGCGAGCTCCTTGAGCAGTGACTCCGCCGCGTCGCGGATCACCGCGTACCTGTGCAGCCGGTCGGCGTGGATGCGCCGGGCCGACTCCCGCCAGGCGTCGTCGGAGGCGAGCCTGCGGGCCAGCAGCACGGCGTCCTCGGCGCGTTCGCGCAGGGTGTGGCAGCCCGCCAGGTAGCCGAGCTGCAGGGTGACCGCGCCGACCATGACGACCAGGTACTTCGCGATGGAGACGCGGTCGTACGTCCCGGTCACGGCCATGGCCGCCAGCATGATGCCGGCGTTGGCGGCGAGGAACACCATCAGGTCGCGCCGCCGGCGCGGCCGGTTCCACACCAGCAGGACGCCGAGCCAGCCCACCGAGCCCCAGCCCCAGTCGATCGGGCCGAGCAGGTCCTCCGGCCGGCAGGACACGATCACCGCGACGTCCACGGCCAGCACGGCGACGGCGAGCGCGCGCGCCCTGGCCGGCGGGCGGGAGCCGCGCAGCATGGCCAGCGCGGCGACCACCCCGATGGCGGTGTAGACGACCCAGGCCGCGGCCGCCAGGGCGGGCCAGCGGAAGGACTGCCAGCCGGTGACCGTGACCGTGAGGTCGTAGCCCGTGTGCCAGACCGCCGCGATCACCACCGCGCCGATCGCGGTGTAGCGGGAGTAGCGCTGGGCGACCTGCTCGATGTCGTCGGTCATGGCCGCCACCACAGGCTGACGCGGGTGCCGTGGCCGCCGGAGGAGATCTCCGCGCCGCCGTTCGGCAGGGAGCGCATGGTGGCGAGGATCGACCCGCGCACGCCGAACCGGTCGGGCGGCAGCCGGTGCTCGTCGAACCCTCGGCCCTCGTCCGCGACCTCCACGCGGATCTCGCCGTCGCGCCGGCTGGAGACCAGCTCGGCCTCGCCGACGCCGGCGTGCCGGGCGACGTTCGCCAGAGCCTCGGTGACGGCGCGGGCGAAGCTCTCGGCCACGTCCCCGGGCACCGTCCCGGGTGTCAGCCGCCGGTGGACGACCAGGCCCGGCGCCCGTCCGGCCACCTCCTCCAGCAGCGTGTCCAGCGCGATGGGCGCGGCGGCGGCCCGAGGGGTGTCGCGCAGCTTCTCCAGCGCCGCCAGATCGGTCGCCACCTGCTCCCGCAGGGTGGGCGAGGGCTCGTCATAGGTGCCCAGGCCGACCATCGTCAGCGTGTGCAGCGACGTCTCGTGCACGCTGCCGACCTGCCTCAGCTCGTCCTCACGCCGCAGCCGTTCGACCATGAGCGCGATCCCGGCGCGCGCGCTCTCCCTCAGGAAGGCGTCGGCCAGGGCCGCGGAACGGCGCAGCAGCGTCATCAGCACCGCGATCGACACGATCTGGACCAGGTGCACCCCCAGGGTGCCGGTCACGTCCTGGCCCGGGGACGCGAGCCGCACACCGGCCAGGTACGCGCCCGCCACGACCAGCCCGGCGGGAACGGCCGCCCTCGGCCGCCACGAGACCCCGGTGACGACGATGCTCATCGTGGCCAGCCCCGCGACCCAGCTCGCGCCGCCTTCGAGGGCCTCCTCCGCCACGAGATGGCGCTGCGCGAGGCAGAGCGCGACGGTGACGGCCACATCACCGGCCACCAGCCGGCCGGGCAGCGGCCCGCCGCGCCAGGCCAGGCGCAGGAACAGGGCGGTCAACCCGAGGTCGGCCGCGAGCATGGGCACCAGCCACAGGGCGGAGACCGGCGGATCGGCGCCGAGCGTCGCGGCGAGGACCGCCACCAGGCCCACCGCGCCCCGCGCGCCCGCGCCGGTGCGCGCGACGGCCTGCTCCAGTTGCCTGGTCGCCGAGTCGTATCTCGTGGAGCCGGGGTGAGCCATGTGCCGTCCGCCCGCTATGAGAGCACAAGACGGACTTCACCCTAACGCACCTGTTAAGGAGGAGAAGGGAGTGCAAGGAGGTTTCTCCGGTCCTCGCGGCGGACGAGATGCTGGGTCGCATGGCTGATTCCTCGGTCCGGCTCGGCTGCGGTCTGCACCGCCTTCTCGCACCCTGGCCCTCCGGTCTCCAGGCGGCATGACGGCCGATCGGCCGTCAGTCGCCGCGCCCCCGCGCGGGCGTCTACTGAACTGGCATCGCGATGACCTCGTCGCAAGGGGGGCCCATGACCTTCGTCGTGATCACGATCCTGCTCGCCTGCCTGCCCGTGATGGCGGTCAGCGGCCGTCGCGCGGCCTGGCCGCCCGGCCTGCCGGTGCCGCGGCCGCGACTGGTGGCGGCGGGCGGCACGTACGAGGGCTCGCACGGCCACCCCTCCGACGCGTACGTCATCCAGGAACGGCTGATCGCGGTGGCCGACGGCGGGGGCGGCGAGCACGGCCCGGCCGCCGCGGCCCTGGCGCTGAGCGCCTTGGTCGCCGCCGGCCCCGACCGTACGGGCGCACGGGAGGCGGACCTGGAAGACCGCGCCGCGCGCGCCACCGCCCCGCGCGCCCCCACCAGGACCGGCCTGGTCAGCACGCTGGACCTGATCATGCTCGACCCCGGCGAGAACCCGTGCCTGCGCTTCGCCCACGTCGGCAACGGCGCCATCTGGCACGTCGCTAAAGGCGAGACGCCTCAGCCGCTCACCACGTCGCACTCCTTCGACGGCGGCCCGCCGCCGCGCGGGATCGCTCCCGAGGTCGGCACCGTGCCGCTGCGTCCGGGCGACCGCGTCGTCATCGTCACGGACGGCGTGATCCAGGCCGTCGGCATCCCGCGCATGGCCGAGCTCTTCACCGACGGCTCCTCCCCCGCCGCCTGCCTCGACCGGCTGTACGACGAGATGGCCGCGGTCGAGCCGAAGGACGACGCCACCGTGGTCATCGCGGAGTTCGTCACGGTCTGAACGGCTGGAGCCGGCGATGGGCCACCTCCGGGTGACGCGGCTCACGATGCGGCACCGGCCGCCGGCGGCCTGACCGGTCAGTACGGCGGGCGGGCGAGCCGGTCGAGACGCTGGAACAGGCCGTACACGAAGAGGGCGCGGTAGTCCGTGCCCTCGTGGACGAAGTCGACCGCCCAGTGGTGCGGGGCCGCCCCCTCCCGCTGCGACGCCCCTGGGAAACTGGTGCCGACATCGCCGACGACGCACCGCCACGGAACGAGGTCGTCGAAGGCCAGCGCCCGGTCGCCGCCGGGCCGGACGAACCACTGGTTCCACACCTCGCCGCCGGGACCGGACAGCAGCTCGAACTCCAGGCCAGGCCAGGACGGCAGCGCCCAGCGGGCCACCCGGCAGGTCACGCTCCCGATCGGCCTCGTGCCCTCGTAGGCGGGCGGCCCGAGCGCCGTCCGCAGCGCGGCCCGCCCCTTGGGCGCCCGCGCGGACCAGGCCCGCCTCGTCCACCGGGCGTGCGCGGCGCGCACCTCGGCCCGGGACGCGCCCATGTCGCCGAGCGCGTCCTCCACCCGCTCGGCGTTGAGATCACGCATGCGATGCATCAAGGTCAGCTCGAACTGTCGAACCCCGAATCCCATGGCGACCAGCCTGCCAGCCCTCGGGAGTGAGCCGGGCCCCGTCAGGTCCGGCCGAGCCGGGTCAGTGTCCCGGATCGGGGCCGTTCCGGGGCCCGCGTCGCAGCCTGATGCCGACCACCGCGGTGGTCACCAGGACGACGCCCGCGATGATCAGGATGACCGAGCCGCTGACCGCGCCACCTGTCCAGTCCCAGACGGCCTCCGGGACGGCCACGGTGAACCCGATCACGCTCGCCACGAGCAGCACCCAGGCCCGTTCCCACCGGTACAGGAGCAGGCAGGCCAGGGCGACCGCGAACGTCAGCCCGTACGCCCACGCGGTTGTGTGCTCCTGGCCGAGCGCCCACTGGCCGCCGAGCAGCGCCATGGCGGCGCCGAGCCCGAGCCCCAGCCGCCGCTGCCTGATCACCCCGGTCAGCACCAGGACGGTCCAGAGCACGCCCGCGCCGATCAGGGACAGGCCCACGGCCAGCGCGGAGTGGGTCAGCTCGCCGGCCAGGGTGCCGGCCGTCAGGACGGCGAAGGCGGCGCAGGCGAGAGCTCCCGGCACGGCGGGAAGCAGGGCGTAACCCGCCGCGGCCAGCACCAGGCCCGCCGAGGCCGCGATCGTGCCCCCGTCGGCGAGCAGCACGTCGGAGACCAGCACGTCGACCGCCAGCGCGCCCGTGCCGGAGGCCAGGGCCAGCGACACCGCGGCCGAGCGGGCCTGCGCCGCCCCGACCCGCGCGGGCGGGCGCCAGGGCAGCCGCACACCGCCCAGCGCCACCCCGGCGGCGAGCAGGCCGCCCGTCGTGGCCAGCAGGATGACGATCCGGGCGGTGCGGCTCAGCTCCGCCCAGGACAGGCCGACCAGTGAGAGGGCGCCCATGAGCACCAGGCCGCCCCCGACGTATCCGGCCACCTCCACCCACCGCACCCGCGCGCGGGGCGGCTCCGCCTGGTCGAGCGCCTGGCTGACGGCCGCCGCCTGCTGTGCGGACAGCACGCTCTCGCGCACCAGACGCCGCAGGACGTCGTCCCGGCTCTCCGCCACCGCGCGCTCCTTCCGTGCCCACCTGGCCGCGACGGCCCTTGCCTCCATCCTCCCGCCTCCGGGACGAGGGTGCCCGGCCGGGGATCGACCGGGCCCGCGCGGGCGGCGGTCCTGGCCGCCGCCGCGGCCGGTGGCGCCGTCAGCGCCGGTAGTCGGCGGCGACCCCGATCAGCGCGATGAGGCCCGAGGCGAACTCCATCGCCTCCTCGTGCCCCTCGCTGAACGGCGGCTGGAAGCCCACGCCCTCCCATCGGCCGGTCGCGGGGTTCCACAGGTCGCTGCCGACCTCGAAGTCCCAGCCGAAGACGCCGTAGTCGTACCAGAGCTCGTCGGCGGAGTTGCCGGCCGCCGAGTAGAGCACGTCGGTCACCGGCCCGGTCTGCTGCGGCCAGGTGACGGTGCCGCGTTCGGCGGCGATGGCCTCCTCGATCGTGCGGGCCGAACGCAGGAAGTACGCCTCCTGCTCGGCCGTGGGCCGGGGCAGGGTGACGCGGCCGTCGAGCTTGTAGGCGCCGGGCGGCCACATGAAATAACCGCCGTAGCTGTGCACGTTCAGCGCGAACTTGATGTTGCGGTACTTCTGCGCCAGCCAGATGACGTTGCGGCTCTCGGGCTCGGAGTGCTCGGCGGGCCCGGCGAACGTGCCGCTCTGGCAGTTGGCCGAGGCGCCGAAGTAGCCGTCGGACAGCGAGCCCACGGCGTAGTTGCGGTTGACGTCCACGCCCCACGTGTTGCGCAGCGCCGGGTCGGACTGCTGCGGCGGGCAGTGGTTGGTCATGTTCTTACGCTGGGAGTTGAAGTCGTAGAAGCTGTAGTTGGCGCCGTCGGGGTTGACCGTCGGAACGATGAACACGTCGGTGTTCCTCAGCAGCCTGCGCGTCGCCGCGTCGCGCGCGTGGTTGCGCAGCAGCCGCTCGGCCGCCTCGATGGTGACCAGCGGCGTCACCCATTCCCTGGCGTGCTCCTGCGCGTAGGCCAGCACGCCGGGGCGCGAGCCGTCGCGGTGCGCGCCGATGCGCAGGGCCAGCACCCGCATGGGCTGCCGGGAGACGTCGGCCGGCGCCTGGAGGAAGTCGCTGAGCTGGGTGAGCGGCGCGGGCGCCATGACGCCGGAGCCCGGGTCGGTGCGGTAGGTCGAGGCCTTGACGGGGCTGCCCGGCGTGCCGCTGATGGCCGCCGCCACCTGGGCGGCGGTGCTGGTGACCGCGCCGGAGCCGTCGGTGGCCAGGGTGACGGTGATCTGCTTGCCGTTCACCGTCACCTGGAGCGGACGGTCGGGCGCGCCCGGGGTGACGAGCTCGACCGCCAGGTCGTTGCCGCCCTCGGAGCCGTAGGCGTTGGAGGTGACCACGACCGCGGCGCCGGGCGGGGCGCCGATCAGCGCCTGGGCGTGCCGCCGGTAGCCGTTGGTCGGGTTGGGCAGCGTGATGATGTCGGTGAGCTGCGGGAAGCGCCGGTGCAGCGCCTTGATCCGCTCGTTGAGCTGCGCGGGCGGCATGTACTGGCTGACGAAGTCCTTCTGGTAGCCGGGGCCCGTGCGATCGGGCCGCTCGCCGTCGGGCCACTCCCTGACGCGCGCCTCCGCGCTGCCGCCGCCCGCCGAGGTGACGGTGACCCACTGCGGCTGGTCGGTGGCGGGCACGGGGGTGCTGAGCTGATGGCCCAGGTACGCCCCCGCGTCGACGTACGGCACCATGGGCGCCTGCCCGGTGGAGCCGCGCCTGCCCTTCCAGGTCACGCTGAGCGTGGCCGCCGCCCCGGCGCCGCTGGACGCCTCGACCGACAGGAAGTAGCCGTCGTGGGACCTGAACCAGACGGCGCGCTCGACCACGATCTGGTCCTCGGCCGCGGTGCGCTCCTGCGCGGGGTGGGACGCGGAGGGCGAGCCGGGCGCGAGGGTCGCGCCGAGCGAGCGGAGCCCGGCCAGCTGGCTCGCCGTGACGACCGCGTCGACCTGGATGCCGCCGCCGGGCTGCGGGCGTATCCGCTCGGTCAGGTCGGCGCCCGAGGCGACCAGGCGCTCCATCGCGGCCCGGTCCGGCACGGAGAGCGTGACCAGGGAGGCCGGCTCCGGGTCGGCCGGGCCGGCGACCGCCGGCGTGGACGGCCCTGCGGACAGGGCCGTCGCGAGAACGATCGTCAGTAGTGCCGCGGATGCCCGTAAGCCACGCATCGGCTCCTCCAGATCACCGGTATGGGGATCATTGAAGGCCGACTTGACGCGACCGGCAAGACCCAGCCGGACCGCGAGGGCGTCACTTGCTGAAGCCGACGGTCAGGCCGCTGACGAGCTGGCGGCGGCCCACCACGTAGAGCAGCAGGATGGGCATCGTGGTGAGGACGACGGAGGCGAGCACGGCCGGCACGTTCACGCTGTACTGCCCCTGGAAGGTCCACAGGGCGAGCGGCAGGGTCCGCTTGTCGGGGCTCTGCGTGAGGATCAGCGGCAGCAGGAACCCGTTCCAGATGGTCAGCGCGTTGTAGATCGACACCGTCACCACGGCCGGCCGGGTGAGCGGGAACGCCAGCCGCCAGAGCGTCATCCACTCGGTCGCGCCGTCCATCCGCATCGACTCGAACAGCTCCCTGGGCACGTCGCGGATGAAGTTCGACAGGACCAGCACCGACAGCGGGATCGCGAAGGCGATCGACGGCAGGATCAGGGCCAGCAGGGAGTCGTAGAGCTGCAGCCGGATGATGATCAGGTAGACGGGGATGATCGTGGCCTGGAGCGGGATGGCCAGGCCCATGAGGAAGAGGCCGTTCACCGAGCGCAGGAACCTGCCGGAGCCGCCCCGCACGATCGCGAAGGCCGCCATGAAGGAGATCACGACCGCGGGGACCACCGCGCCGACGGTGGTGATGAGGCTGTTGAGGAAGTACAGCGGGAAGTCCGACTCGATGACCAGCTGGTAGTTGCGCAGGGTCGGCTCGCCGGACGGCACCAGCGGGTTGGTCGCGTAGTAGGTGCTCTGCGACTTGAAGCTGGTGATGACGATCCAGTAGATCGGCACGATCACGACCGCCAGCCAGAGCCAGCCGGCCAGACCGGCCGGCCAGTTGCGGCGACCGGTGGCCGGGCCGCGCCGGGCGTGCCGGGCGTGTCTGGGTGGCCGCGCGGCGGCCCCCTTGGGCCGGGTCGTCAGCGTCGTCTGCATGATCAGGCGCCTTCCAGCTGGCTGTGGGCGGCGTCGCGGCCGCCGAGCCGGCGCAGCAGCAGCGCCAGGACGAGGCCGACGAGGACGAGGATGACGGCGATCGCGCTGGCCGGGCCCATGAGGTTGGCCTGGAAGCCCCGTTTGTACATGTCCAGGGCGAGCACCCGGGTGGTGTCCCCTGGACCGCCCGCGGTCAGCACGAAGATCAGGTCGAAGAAGGTCAGCGAGCCGACGACCATGAGGGTCGAGGACGTGATGATCGTGTACTTCAGCTGCGGCAGGGTGATGCTGAAGAACTTGCGGACCCGCCCGGCGCCGTCGAGCTCGGCGGCCTCGTACATGGAGCGGGGGATCTGCCGTACGCCGCCCTGGTAGATCAGCGCGTGGAACGGGATGAACTGCCACGACACCACGAAGATCACCACGCTGAAGGCGAGGACGGGCTCGCCGAGCCAGTCCTGGACGAGCAGGGGGATCCCGAGCCCCGCGCCCAGCCCGAAGTTGGGGTCGAGCAGCGCCTTGTAGGTGATCGCGATGGCCGCCGAGCTGAGCAGCAGCGGGATGAAGTACAGCACCGACAGGAAGGCGCGGTAGCGCTGGTCACCGGCCAGGAACGTGCCCAGCAGGATGCTCGCCGGCGTCTGGACGGCCCAGGACGCGGCCATCACCAGGAACGTCACCCACAGCGCGTGCGGCAGCTGCGGGTCGGCGAGCACGGCCCGCCAGCTGTCGAGACCGGTGAAGCCGATGTCGCCGAGCCCGTCCCACGAGGTGAAGCTGAGCACGAGGACTCCGGCCAGCGGGATCAGGCCGAACCCGGTGAAGATGACCAGGGCCGGCACGGCCAGCCACGCGAGCGAGCCGGAGCGGCCCGCTCGCGAGGCGGCCGTGGCGGAGGTCGCGACCGTGCTCACTTGCCGATGACCGCGTTCATGTTCGTGGCGAACTCCTTCGGCGAGATCGACAGCTGGAACAGCTTGGAGATGTTGTCCAGCAGCACCTCGGCGGCGGTCGGGCTGAGCGCCTGGTCCCAGGACTGGGCGAACGACTTGGCGTTGACGGCGATGCCGTAGACGAACTTCAGGAACTCGGCGTCCTCGGCGCTGGCGAACGCGCTGTCGGCGCCCTTGACGATCGGCACCGCGCCGGTCCCGACCCACTCCTTGATCGCCTGGTCGCCCATCAGCTCCGTGGCGAAGAACTTCTTGGCGATCTCCTTCTGCTCGGGGGTCGCCTGGGAGGAGATCGACATGTACTGGCCGGGGTTGCCGACGGTGTTGCCGGGGTCGCCCTTGCCGCCGTCGATCGGCGGGAAGTTCATGTAGCCGAGGTGGCCGCCGGAGACGAAGTCGCCCCCGTCCTGCTTCATGCCGCCGTAGGTCCAGCCGCCGTGCAGCATCATCGCGGCCTTGCCGGTGTAGAGCAGCGCCTGGTCGGCGTTGGAGTCGGCGGTGATCGAGGAGAAGCCCTTGATGAACCCGTCGGCCTTGACCAGCTCCTGCACCTTGCCGAGGGCGTCGAGGGCGATCGGGTTGTTCCAGGCGTCCTTCTCCTCGTCGAACACGGCCTGGAACACCTCGGGTCCGCCCATGCGGTCGAAGAGGAACTCCAGCCACATCATGTTGGTCCAGCGCGACTGCCCGCCGAGTGAGAACGGCGCGATGCCCTTGGCGTTGAACTTGGGAACCAGGTCCATGATGTCGCCCCAGGTCTGGGGCGGCTGCGCGCCGACCTTCTCGAACACCTGCTTGTTGTAGTAGAGGACGATCGGCTGCATCGTCTCGCAGGGCATCGCGTAGATCTTGCCGTCGATGGTGGCGGCGCCGAAGGAGGAGGGGAACAACCGGTCCTTGAGGGCGGTGTTCTGGTCGAACCACGAGGTGAGATCCTCGACCTGGCCGGCCTGGACGTAGCTGCGCAGGCCGCCGCCGCCCCAGCCCCAGATGAGCGTGGGCGCCTGGCCGGCGCCGATCGCCGTCTTGATCTTCGTCTTGAAGGCGTCGTTCTGGAGGATCGTCCCGACGATCTTGCCGTTGGGGTTGGCCGCGTTGAACCGTTCCATGGTCCTGGTGCGCACGCCTTCCTGCGGCTGGACCGACAGGTACCAGTAGGTGGCGGTGGCGCCACCCCCGCCACCGCTCGGGCCGCCACCGGGTCTGGTCGGTCCCGAGGTGCCGCACGCCGCGAGCGCGGCTCCGAGCGGCAGGCCCATCGAGAGGCTGAGGAACGTACGGCGGGATGTTGTCCTGGTCTCCACGCTGATCTCCGTACTCGAATGCCGGGGGCGGGCCGCGGCGCGTTGATCATCGGTTGCGGTGGCCGGCGGTCATGGGTCAGCACCCCCCGATGCCGTTCCTCCCATCGTCTGAGCAGGTCTCGAAACTTTTCCGAAATGACCGCGCGGCACGTCAATCTAGATTTCGGCCCTTGGCCTGTCAACCCCCTGCGGGGACACGAATTCGGCTCGGCGCAGGGCAGGTCGTTGAGGTACCCTCGCATGGGCGCTTAGCTGGTTATCCAGGCCAGGGACAGTCCTTCGGCCAGGCCACCCGACAGCGCCGAAACATTGCGAAACATGTGTCAGGAACCGTCTGCTAAGGAGACCAACAATGACGGCGCTCGATCGGATCCCCGCCGCGGGACAGGACCTACGCCCTTGGCAGGACCCGGCGCTTCCCGTGGCCGACCGGGTGGAGGCCCTGCTGGCGGAGATGACGCTGGAGGAGAAGGTCGCCCAGCTCGGCAGCCTGTGGGTGGGCAACCACACGCAGGCCGGCGACGGACCGGCCGATGCCTCCCTTGACGGCCCCGGAGCTGACAGCCCCGGACCTGACGGCACGGGACTTGACGGCACGGGACTTGACGGCACCGGCTCCGAGGCCGATGGGACGCCGAGCGTGGCGCCGGCGCAGGACACCTTCGGGGCATTCGGGGCGCTCCCCTTCGAGGAGGCCGTCCGCCACGGGCTCGGCCACCTGACCCGCGTGTTCGGCAGCAGGCCGGTGACCGTGTCGGAGGGCGCCGCGGAGCTGGTCCGGCTCCAGCGCTCGGTCATCGAGGGCTCCCGGCTCGGCATCCCCGCGCTCGCCCACGAGGAGTGCCTCACCGGCTTCACCACCTACGGCGCGACCGTCTATCCCGCGGCCATCGCCTGGGGCGCGACGTTCGACCCCGAGCTGGTGGAGCGGATGGCCTCCGCCATCGGCCGCGACATGCGCGCGGTGGGCGTGCACCAGGGCCTGTCCCCGGTGCTGGACGTGGTCCGCGACTACCGCTGGGGCAGGGTCGAGGAGACCATGGGCGAGGATCCGTACCTCGTCACGATGCTCGGCGCGGCCTACGTCCGGGGGCTGGAGAGCGCCGGGATCATCGCCACCCTCAAGCACCTCGCCGGCTACTCCGCCTCGCGCGCGGCCCGCAACCACGGCCCCGTCCCGATGGGACGGCGCGAGCTGATGGACCTGATCCTGCCGCCGTTCGAGACGGCCATCACCGAGGCCGGGGCTCGCTCGGTGATGAACTCCTACTCCGACGTGGACGGCGTCCCGGCCGCCATCGACTCCTGGCTGCTGACCGACCTGCTGCGCGAGGAGTGGGGGTTCACCGGCACCGTCGTCTCCGACTACTGGGCGGTGCCGTTCCTCGCGACGACGCACGGGGTCGCCGCGGACACGGAGGACGCCGGCGTCCAGGCGCTCACCGCGGGCCTCGACGTGGAGCTCCCCGACACCCGCGGCTTCGGCCGGCACCTGGCCGAGCGGGTACGCCGGGGCGAACTGCCGGAGTCCCTGGTGGACCGGGCGGCGCGCCGCCTGCTCACCCAGAAGGCGCAGCTCGGCCTGCTCGACCGGGACTGGACCCCCGAGGGCTCGGTCGCCGCGGCCGGCGAGGTGGACCTCGACTCGCCGGCCAACCGCGCGCTGGCCCGCGAACTGGCCGAGCGCTCCGTCGTCCTGCTCGACGCCGGCACGGCGTTGCCCCTGCTCGGGGAGGGCCGCCCGGCTCCGCGCCGGGTCGCCGTGGTCGGTCCCGGCGCGGCCGAGCCGCGCACCTTCATGGGCTGCTACGCCTTCCCCAACCACGTGCTGCCCCGCCACCCCGGCCTCGGGCTCGGCATCGACGCGCCCAGCGTCCTCGACGCCCTGCGGGCCGAGCTGCCCGGCACCGAGATCGTCCACGAACGGGGCTGCGACATCCGGGACGACGACCGCTCGGGCTTCGCCGCCGCGACGGACGCGGCCCGCGACGCGGACGTGTGCGTCGCCGTCGTGGGCGACCTCGCGGGCATGTTCGGGCAGGGGACCTCGGGTGAGGGCTGCGACGCCGAGCACCTCCGGCTGCCCGGGGCGCAGGAGGACCTGCTGGCCGCCCTCGCCGCCACGGGCACGCCGCTCGTCGTGGTCGTCGTCTCGGGCCGCCCGTACGCGATGGGCGACACACACGCCCGGGCCGCGGCGCTCGTGCAGGCGTTCATGCCTGGTGAGGAGGGCGGAGGGGCGATCGCCGGTATACTTTCCGGACGTGTCCAGCCCGCAGGCAAGCTGCCCGTGCAAATCCCCCGCCGGCCGGGCGGCCAGCCGGGCACCTATCTGCAGCCGCCACTCGGCACCGACAGCCAGGGCATCAGCAACCTCGACCCGACCCCCCTGTTCCCGTTCGGCCACGGCGCCTCCTACACCACCTTCGACGTCGGCGACCTGCGCGTCAGCGACACCGAGGTGCCCACCGACGGCGAGTTCACCGTGTCGGTCCGCGTCCGCAACACCGGCGGCAGAGCGGGTGAGGAGGTCGTCCAGCTCTACCTGCGCGACGTCCTCGCCCAGGTCACCCGGCCGGTGAGGCAGCTGACCGGCTTCGCGAGGGTCCGGCTGGAGCCCGGCGCGAGCACCGAGGTGAGCTTCCGCGTCCACGCCGACCGCACCGCCTTCACCGGCCGCGACCTGCGCCGGATCGTCGAGCCGGGCGACCTCGACATACTCGTCGGCACGTCCGCGGCCGACCTGCCCTGCCGCGCCGGCATCCGGCTGACCGGCCCGACGCGGGTCGTCGGCCACGGCCGGCGGCTCGTCACGCCCGTGTACGTGGGTTCGTCGCCGGGTTCCGCCGCCCGGCGACAGGAGGGAAGAGATGCAGGTCAGTCCTAGACGCACCACGCTGGCCACCGTCGCTGCCTCGGCCGGGGTGTCCGTCGCGACCGTCTCCAAGGTGCTCAACGGCCGCAGCGACGTCGCGCCGGCGACCCGCTCGCTGGTGCAGTCGCTGCTGCGGCAGCACGACTACGTCGCGCCGTCACCGCGCCGGGCCGAGGCCACGCCGTCCGCCACGATCGAGGTGCAGTTCGACACCGACCTCAACGCCTACTCCTCCGAGATCATCCAGGGTGCGGTGGAGGCCGGCGCCGAGGTCGGCGTCGGGGTCGTGGTCAGCATCCGCAAGGACACCGACCGCACCGCCGCCTGGGCCCGCGACCTGGTCGCCGCCGGTCGTCAGGCGCTGATCGCGGTCACCAGCGAGCTGACCTCGGGCCAGTTGGCCGCCCTGTCCCGGGCCCGGCTGCCGCTGGTCGTGATCGACCCGCTCAACCTGCCGCGCGCCCGCGTGACCAGCGTCGGCTCGACCAACTTCGCCGGCGGCCTGGCCGCGACCCACCACCTGCTCTCCCTCGGGCACCGGCGCATCGCCTACATCGGCGGCCCGGCGACGGCCGCCTGTAACCAGGCCCGCCTGCACGGCTACCGCGCCGCCATGGAGTCCGAGGGGGTGCCCGTGCCGCCGGGCTACGTGCAGACGGGGCACTTCCGCTACCCCGACGGCGTGGCGGGCGGCGCCACCCTGCTCGACCTGCCCGAGGCGCCGACGGCGATCTTCGCGGGCAGTGACGAGACCGCCCTCGGCGTCATCGAGGCGGCCCGGGCGCGCGGCCTGCGCATCCCCGAGGACCTCAGCCTCGTGGGCTTCGACGACACCCAGATCGCCCGGATGGCCTCGCCGCCCCTGACCACGGTCCGCCAGCCCCTGCGGGAGATGGGCCGGGTCGCCCTGCGCACCGCGATGCGGCTGGCGGCCGGCGAGCAGGTCGACTCCCATCACGTCGAGCTCGCCACCGAGCTGGTCGTACGAGGATCGACCGCCCCCGCGTCGGCCACGTCGGGCGGGCGGCCCGGACACCGGGGAGCGTGACGCGGGTCGATCACGGAGCCCCAGCCCGAGCGCCTGATTCAGCAAGATTGATGAGATGCCCTCATGTTTGGGCCTTGTAGGGGGGCCGGCGGGGGCGGATGCTGGCGATGGATCCGGTACCCCCGTCCTGTGTGAGGTGTCCGTGATGTCTCCCCGCTCCCTCGCCCACCGCCTCGCCCGTCAGGCGGTCGCCGTCGTCCTCATCCTGTCCGCCTCGCTGGTCTCGCTGGCCTCGCAGGCGGAAACCGTCGCGGCGGCCCCGCCGAAGGCCGTCGCGGCGACCCCGCCGCAGGCCGGTGCGACCGCCGGCGGCGACGTCCGCGGGTTCGTCGACGCGCACAGCCACCTGTTCTCCTACGAGGCGTTCGGCGGCAGCCTGATGTGCGGCAGGCCGTTCCACGCCGAGGGCATCGCCAAGGCCCTGACGGACTGCGCCGACCACCACCCCAACGGCGAACTGGCCTGGTTCGAGAACTTCACCCGCACCGGCTCGCCGACCGGCACCCACGACCCGGTGGGCTGGCCCACCTTCCGCGACTGGCCGGCGCACGACTCGCTCACCCACCAGCAGGCCTACTACACATGGGTGGAGCGGGCCTGGCGGGGCGGGCTGCGGATCATGGTCAACCACCTGGTGGCCAACCGCCAGCTGTGCGCGATCTACCCGCTCAAGAAGAACTCCTGCGACGAGATGAGCTCGATCAGGCTCCAGGCTCAGCGGGCCCGCGAAATGCAGGACCACATCGACGCCGAGCACGGCGGTCCCGGCCTGGGCTGGTTCCGGATCGTGCGCGACGCGGCCGAGGCCAGGCGCACGGCCGAATCCGGCAAACTCGCCGTCGTCCTCGGGATCGAGACCTCCGAGCCGTTCGGCTGCCGCCAGACCCTCGGCATCCCGCACTGCACCAAGGGGCAGATCGACCGCGGCCTGGACGAGATGTACGAGCTCGGCGTCCGCAGCATGTTCGTCTGCCACAAGTACGACAACGCCCTGTGCGGGGTCCGCTTCGACTCCGGCACCCAGGGTGCCATCGTCAACCTGGGCAACTTCCTCAGCGGCGGCTCCTTCTGGAAGGCGCGCACCTGCACCGGGCCCTATCACGACAACCCGATCGAACCCGGCGGAATCCTGCCCGACCAGCTCGCGGGACTGCTGCCCCCCGGCATCTCGCTGCCGGTCTATCCCCCCGCTCCCCACTGCAACACCAAGGGCCTGACCTCCCTCGGCGAGTACATGGTCCAGGGGCTGATGCGACGGGGCATGCTCGTGGAGGTCGACCACATGAGCGTGAAGGCCGCCGACCGCACGCTCGGCATCCTCGAAGCCGCCGGCTACCCCGGCGTGATCTCCTCCCACAGCTGGACCGACCCGGGCTACTTCGACCGGATCTACGCCCTCGGTGGCATGATCACGCAGTACGGGCATGACGCGTCGCACTTCGTCGCCGAGTGGCGCCGCACCGAGCCGCTCAGGCAGGCGCGCCAGATCACCGGGTACGGCTACGGCCTGGACGTCAACGGCATGGGCCAACTGCCCGGCCCTCGCGCCGGCAACTCCGCCGACCCGGTCACGTACCCGTTCGCCTCCTTCGACGGAAGCGTGACCCTGGACCGGCAGCGGACCGGGCAACGGGTCTGGGACGTCAACACCGACGGGGTCGCCAACTACGGCCTGGTGCCCGACTGGATCGAGGACATGCGGATCATCGCGGGCCCGGACCTCGTGCGGGACCTGGCGGCCGGCGCCGAATCCTACCTGCGCACCTGGGAGGCGGCCACGGCCCGCGCGGCGCGACGGGCCGGCGAGACGGCCGGATGATCCAGGTTGACGTTCGGTTCCGGCAGGGCTTGGATGATCGCCCATGAGCCGGTGCGCGCCGAAGGGGGCCGATGAAACGGTTACGCGTTGTCGCGGTGGCCGTGGTCGCGGGGGCCGTGGTCGCGGGGGCCGCGGTGTCGCCGTCGCTGTGGGACGACGCCGACGGGAAGCCCGTCCGCGACCGGCTGCCGGTCGCGCCCCTGGTGGTGCGGAAGAACGTGTGGCTGGACTCCCAGGGGACGGTCGTCGAGGAGCTTCCCGACCGCTGTGAGGACAGCCGATACCCCTACTTCTGCCAGCGGGTGCGGACGGAGGTCGGCGCGCACGACGAGCGGCTGCTCGCCGGCGGCGGCCTGACCATCAGGACGACGCTCGACCAGGCGATGCAGGAGGCGTCGCAGCGGGCCGTGGACGACCACGTCCACCGCGACGATCCGCAGGTCGCCGGCCAGGCGATGGTCGTCCCGGGCAGCGGCGAGATCAGGGCCATGGCCACCAGCAGGGGCACCGGCGACCCGAGCGGTCTCCAGCAGGGCAGCACGGCGATGGCCTACACCCTGGCCGCCGCGTTCGAGAACGGCATGCGGTCGGAGGACGGCTTCGCCGTCTCCGGTGAGTACCGGACGCCCGGCTTCGCGGCGTTCAGGAACTGCCAGGACGTGAAGGTCGGCGATCCGACCCACCGGGTCGTCGACCCGCGGCGAGCCGACCGGTTCCACACCCTGCGGTCGGGCACCCGGGAGACGGTCCCCACCTTCTTCATGAAGCTGGAGGAGAGGGTCGGCCTGTGCGAGACGGTGCGGATGGCGCGGCGGCTCGGCCTCGGCCGGGCCGACGGCCATCCCCTGGCCGAGTACGCGACCTTCACGCTCGGCGTCAACGAGGTGGAGCCGGTCTCGGTGGCCATCTCCTACGCCACCCTCGCCGCCCGCGGCCGGCACTGCGCCCCGATGGCGGTCACCGAGATCCGCGACGGCTCCGGCGCCGCGCGCTCCTTCGTCCCGCGCTGCCGGCAGGTGCTGGACCCGGCGGTCGCCGACGCGGTGACCGGCGTGCTGGCCGACGCGGCCGGAGACGCGGTCAAGGGCCTCGGCCGTGACGCGGCGGGCCTGCCGGGGACGGTAGACGCCCACGCCGCCGCCTGGTACGCGGGCTACACCCCGGCTCTGGCCTCGGCGGTCGGCGTCGGTGATCCTCGCGGCGGCTTCCGGCACCCGCTGACCGACGTGACCATCGGCGGCCGCCGCTACTCCAGCGTGCCCGGCAGCTCGATCCCCGCCCACATCTGGACGGACTCCATGACCACGGCGGTGCGCGGCACCGAGGAGACGGCGTTCGTGAAGCCGGATGCCGGTCGGTTCGGCGGCTGCCGCGAAGCCTGCGCGAAGTGACGGCTCCGAGGTCCCGAGAGCTTCGAGCCCGCGGAGAGTAGCATCACTGAGTGACAGCTCCGCTACCGGTGGTGACCGGCGCGGGCGCATCCATTCGGAGAGGGGCTCAACCATGGCACAGGACTTCGGCAGGCTCCCACAGCCTCAGTCGGTGCGGCTCATCGACTTCGACGAGGCGAAGGTCGTACCCGGGATCGTTCCCGGCACGTTCATCCTGATCGTGAGCGGCGAGAAGCCCTACCAGAACTTGACCTTCTCCCCCTCGTGAACGAGGGGGATTCTCACGGTCGCCCGTGAGGGTTCCTGTTTCATAGCCGGTCGCCCGCCAGGAAAGGGACTTCCTTTGAGGTCTTACATCGGCTCCGCAGGCGTTTCAGCTCTCCGCCGGCCCGGCGGCGAGGATGTTCTTGGCCGCGTTGACGTCCCGGTCATGGCAGGCGCCGCAGGCGCACACCCAGGTCCGGACGTTCAGCGGCATGGACGGCTGGAGAGTCCCGCACACAGAGCACAGCCTGGAGGAGGGAAACCAGCGGTCCACCACGACAAGTCGTCGCCCGTACCAGCGGCTCTTGTACTCCAGCATGCCGCACAGCTCCCGCCAGGACGCA
>NZ_BMNH01000004.1:201099-359067 GCF_014646355.1 Nonomuraea cavernae | reverse complement strand
CCCGATTGTTCGAACCCTTCTCCTTTCGGGCCAGCGCCCGCTGAGCGCGGGCCAGCTTGCGACGGTCGGCCCGTTCATGGCGGGGGTTGACGATCTTCTCCCCGGTCGACAACGTGACCAGAGCGGTGATCCCCGCATCCACTCCCACCACCTGTGCGACCGGGGGCAGCGGGGAGATCATCTCCTTGACCAGGATGGACACGAACCAGCGTCCGGCCGCGTCCTTCGACACGGTCACCGTGGACGGCTCAGCCCTCTCAGGCAGGGGCCGCGACCACACGATGTCCAGCGGCTCGTCCATCTTCGCCAACGTCAGCGAACCGTCGCGCCAGCGAAAGCCCGAACGGGTGTATTCGGCGCTCAGCCGCGACTTCTTACGGGACTTGAACACCGGGTATCCGGCCCGTTTGGCGAAGAAACCGGCGAACGCCGCCTGAAGATGACGCAACGCCTGCTGCAACGGGACGCAGGACACCGCGCCCAGAAAGCTCAACTCCTCGGCGCGCTTCCAGGCCGTCAGCGCCGCCGACGACTCCGCATAGGAGACGCCGCGGCCCTCCAGCCGGTAGGCGCGAGTGCGCTCCTCCAAGGCCTTGTTGTAGACCAAGCGGACGCAGCCGAACGTCCGGGCAAGCTCCACTGCCTGTGCCCGGGAGTCGGGTAGAAGCGGTACTTGTAGGCCCGCTTCACGATCTGCGCCACGCCGCACACCGTACCTCAAGATCCGCCAAATCTCGTACACATGTTCGATTTGATGGCATTATCCCGGCTTTCCTCCCCGCCCTGAAGGACGGGGTCTCCAGCCTTGAGGAGATTCGATGAAGGTCCGGCTCTCGCCGCTGGTGTACGTCCAGCGGCCGGAATACTGGGGCATCGAGGTCATCGGGATGCTTCCCGGCATCGGCCTACCCGCGCTGGCGCCGTACACGGAGTCGCTGCCGCTCGACAGCGTCCTCGGCACCAAGGGGATCGAGGTCATCGGCGCGGCCACCCGCGAGACCTTCGACGTCCCGTAACCCTCTCCGCACCGCGTCCCGCACGGGAAGTGGTGGCAGGCTGGAGAGATGCGCCTGGCGACGTGGAACGTCAACTCGGTCAAGGCACGGCTGCCCCGGCTGGTCGACTGGCTGGCCGGGGTCCGGCCCGACGTGGTCTGCCTGCAGGAGACGAAGTGCGCCGCCGGCGGCTTCCCCGTCGAGCAGGTGGGTGAGCTCGGATACGCCGTCGCGGCCCACGGTGACGGCCGGTGGAACGGCGTCGCGCTGCTGTCCAGAGTGGGCCTGGACGAGGTGTCGCGCGGCTTTCCCGGCGAGCCGGGCTTCGACGCGCTCGCCGACGGGGTGCCGCCGGAGTCGCCGGAGTCGCCGGAGACCGGCGCGGGCTCGACACCGCCCGAGGCGCGGGCGGGCGGCACGGGCGCGGCGCCGCCCGAGGCGCGGGCGATCGGCGCCACCTGCGGCGGGCTGCGGGTGTGGTCGTTGTACGCGCCGAACGGGCGCACGGTCGATTCGCCGCACTACCGGTACAAGCTGGCCTGGTTCGCGGCGTTCCGGGAGGCGCTGGAGAGCGAGCTGGCGACGGGGAGCCCGCTGGTGGCCTGCGGCGACTACAACGTGGCGCCGACCGACGCGGACGTCTGGGATCCCGCGCAGTTCGCCGGCTCGACCCACGTCACCCCGGCCGAGCGGCAGGCGCTGGCCGGGCTCAGGGAGCTGGGGCTGCGCGACGTGGTGCCGACGGCCATGAAGGGCCCGCACCCGTTCACCTACTGGGACTACCGGGCGGGCATGTTCCACCAGAACAAGGGCATGCGCATCGACCTCGTGTACGCCGCCGCCGGGGTCGCCGACCGGGTGCGTTCGGCGTACGTGGATCGCGAGGCCCGCAAGGGCAAGGCGCCGTCCGACCACGCGCCGATCGTCGTCGACCTCGACCTCTGACGGGGCCGGGCGTTCAGCCGAGGTCGAGGTCGTGCCACTGCCGGACGGCCTCGAGGTGGTCGGGCCGGCCGATCGCCACGAGGTTGGAGCGGTAGAGGCCGATCGCGCCGGGGCTGTCGAGCTCGGCTCGCCCGCACGGCCGCAGGACGCCGTCCAGCTCGTCCACCAGGAAGACCCACCGATAGTGGGCGAAGACGAGGTCGAGCAGTTCGCTCGCGTCGCAGCCGCAGTTCGCCTGGAGCTCGGGGTGCAGCTCGAACAGCAGCGTCGGCGAGGCGGCCAGGGCCTGGGTCGCGCCGCGCAGCACGAAGCCCTCGTAACCCTCGACGTCGATCTTGACGAGGTCGGGCGGGGTGAGGCCGCGGTCGGCGAGGTAGGCGTCGATCGACGTCATGGGCACGGTGATCGTCTCCACGGGCGTCCCGACGTTCGCCGCGGCGGCCGAGTGTTTGCCGGACTGCTCGCCCGACAGGTGCACGGTCAGCTCGCCGGGTGAGTCCCCGACGGCCATCGGTTCCACGCTCACGCGGCCGGTCAGCTCGTTGCGCTCCACGTTGCGTCGCAGGTAGGCGAGGTTCTCCGGGACCGGCTCAAAGGCGACCAGCCGGCCACCCGCCGCGACCCGCGCGGCACCGGTGCAGGCGTAGACGCCGATGTTCGCCCCGACGTCGAAGATGGAATGACTGACCGAGGCCAGCCGCTCGAAGACGCCGACCTCGAACTCCTCGTAGTAGCCCCCCGAGACCGACGGCATGATCGTGGCGTCCCACACCGGGCCGGTCAGCACCACCCCCCGGTAACGCGCCTCCATGTCCCGATCGCCGGTGGCGACGCCGAGGCGGAAGACGGCGTGGTAGATCCGGTTGACCAGGGGGAAACGCCGGACGCTGCGACCGCGCAGCAGGACGCGGGCCGGTCGGCTCCTGTTCGCCGCCCTCGCCGCGCGCATCAGCCCGATGGCGACCCTTCTCCGCACTCGCTTCATTGACATGGTCATGTTGTGCAGTTTGATCGAGTCTCCGGCGCATAGGGGCGGACAATCGAGCAAATTGTTCTCCTTTCTTGAGAATCGCCCTACCCGATAACTGCATGGCGATTCGATCACCTTGCGGGTATTTCTCACCCTGGATACGTTGAACGTCCTCCGGCTCTTCCGCAGCCGAGCAAGGGAGGGCCCGGATGGGGCGCCGTGAGTCACCCGTCGATCCCGGAGCGGGCCCGGTCCAGCGTTTCGCGTACGAACTGCGGAAGCTGCGCCGGGAGGCCGGCGGCATCACCTATCGGGAGATGGCCAGGCGGGCCGGCTACGCGGTCACCACGCTCTCCCAGGCCGCCGCCGGCGACCGGCTGGCGTCGCTTCCGGTCGTGGCCGCGTACGTGAAGGCGTGTGGCGGCGACGTCGCCGAGTGGGAGCTGCGCTGGCGGCAGGTCGCCGAGGAGATCCTGCCCGAAGCGAGCGACGAGGACGACGCCGGCTCTCCCTACCCGGGACTGGCCCGCTACGAGACGGGCGACAGCGAGCGGTTCTTCGGGCGGGACCGGCTCGTCGAGGAGCTGCTGGCGCTGGTGCGGCGGCGGCGCTTCGCGGCGCTGTTCGGCCCGTCGGGCAGCGGCAAGTCCTCGCTGTTGCGGGCCGGGCTGGTGGCCGCCGTACGGCAGGGGCGGCTCGACGAGCCCGTGCGTTCGGTCCAGGTGCTCACGCCGGGCAGGCGGCCGATGGCGGCCCACGCCGCCCGGCTGTCCGCCAGGCAGGACGCGCTGTGGGTGGTCGACCAGTTCGAGGAGCTGTTCACGCTCTGCCGGGACCCGGCCGAGCGGGCCGAGTTCATCGACCTGTTGCTGACGGCCCGCGACCCGGACAGCCGGGTGCGGGCCGTCATCGCCGTCCGGGCCGACTTCTACGGGCACTGCGCCGGGCACCGCCCGCTGACCGAGGCGCTGCGTGACGCGAACCTGCTGGTGGGGCCGATGGACCGCGACGACCTGCGGGAGGCGATCGTCAAGCCGGCCATGGCGCGGGGGCTGATCGTGGAGCGGGCGCTGACCGCCGAGGTCATCGAGGACGTGCTCGGCGAACCCGGCGGCCTGCCGCTGATGTCGCACGCGCTGCTGGAGACGTGGCGGCGCCGGCAGGGCAAGATGCTGACGCTGGAGGGTTACCGGCGGGCCGGCGGCGTGCGCGGCGCCGTCACGGCCACCGCCGAGGAGGTCTACAGCGGGCTGTCTCCCGTCCAGGCCGCGCACGCGCGGCGCATCCTGCTGCGGCTGGTCGATCCCGGCGAACGGGACACCCGGCGGCCCGCCGCGCCGGCCGAGCTCGACCCTGACGGGTCACCCGAGGCGGCCCGGGTGATCCGCCGGCTGGCCGACGCCCGGCTGCTGACGTTGCACGAGGACTCGGCCGAGATCGCGCACGAGGCGCTGATCGCCTCCTGGCCCCGGCTGCGCGGCTGGATCGAGGAGGAACGCGACCTGCTGCGCGCCCAGCGAGCGCTCACCGAGGCGGCGGCCACGTGGGACGAGCTGGGACGCGATCCCGGCGCGCTGTTCCGGGGCGCGCGCCTCGCGGCCGCCGACCGGCTGCGCTCACGGCAGGCGGAGCTGACCCCGTTGGAGCGCGACTTCCTCACCGCCTCCGCCGGGACGGCGGCCCGCCGCGGCAGGCTGGCGCGGGCCGCCGTCACCGTGCTGGTCGTGCTGAGCGTCGTGGCGTCGGCGGCGGCCGTGATCGCGGTCAACGTGGCCGGTACGGCCGAGCGCGAGCGGCGCAACGCGGAGACGCGGCGTCAGGAGATTCTGTCCAGGTACGTGACGAACGAGAGCGAGCGGCACTCCGCCACGGATCCCGTTCTCGCCGGGCTGCTGGCCGCCGCCGCGTGGCGGATCACGCCCACCGGCGAGGCCCGCCACCGGATGCTCGACACGATCGCCACCTCCCTGCGGCACGTGCTGGCCGGGCACACCGGCGACGGGGCGACGCTGTTCAGCCCGGACGGCAGGCTGCTGGCCACCGCCGACGACACCACCGTCCGGCTGTGGGAGACCGCCTCCGGACGCCTCGTCGGCGCTTTCCAGACCGGTCACATCCGGGCCGCCGCCGCGATGGCGTTCAGTCCGGACGGCCGGGTCCTGCTCACGCCGGGCCCGAAGGGGGCCGTGCTGTGGGACACCGCGACGGGCCGCCCCACGGGGCCGCCGCTGACGCGTCCGGGAGAGTCCGGCCCGGTGCCGGCGGTGGCGTTCAGCCCGGAGCGGGCGATCGCGGCCGTCGCCGGGAGCGATCACGTCCAGGTGTGGGACACCGCCTCCGGCCGCCCGATCGGCGCGGCTCTGGCCTTGCCGGACGGCGCCTACGTCAAGGCGCTGGTGTTCAGCCCGGACGGCGAACGCCTGGCCGTGGTCGGACACGACGTCCGGCTGTGGGACGTCGCCACCGGCCGCCGGATCGGCAGGCCCGTCGAGCATCCGGGCGAGCGCCAGGTGCTGGCCGTGACGTTCAGCCCGGACGGCACCACCCTGGCGACCAGCGGCGAGAACAGCACGGCCGGTCTGTGGCACACGGCCACCGGCCGGCAGATCGGCGACCTCGTCCACAGCCGCACCTTCTTCAGCGGGCCGATGGCCTTCTCCCCCGACGGCAGGCTGCTGGCCACCGCCAACGGCGACCACGCGTCGCTGTGGGACACCGGCACCGGCCGGGCGGCCGGCGAGCCGGTGAAGCACGCCCTCGCCTCGGCGGTCGCGTTCACGCCGGACGGGCACCAGCTGGCCGTGGGCGGCGTCCACGGCATCGGTTTCTGGGACGTCGCCACCCGCCGCCCGCTGGGCGCCCCGCTGGCCGTCCGCGGCACGGTCTGGGGCCTGGCGTTCAGTCCCGACGGCAGGACGCTGGCCGGTGGCGACCGTGACGGCGGGCTGCGGCTGTGGGACGCGACCGCGCTGCGGCCGGGCGGCGCCCCGCTCACCGGTCACGCCGGGCCGGTGAAGGCGCTGAGCTTCGGCCCGGACGGCGCGCGGCTGGCCACCGCCGGGCAGGACGGGAGCGTGCGGTTCTGGCACACCGCCACCCACGGGCAGGCCGGCGCCCCGGTGCCGGGCCGCACCGGCACCACGTGGAACGTCGCCTTCAGCCCGGACGGCAGGATCCTGGCCGGCGCCGAGGGGGATCGGGGTCCGCGGCTGTGGGACGTCGCCACCGGCCGCCCGGCCGCGGTCTCGCTCACCGGACACACCGGCTCGGTGGAAGCGGTCGCGTTCAGCCCCGACGGCAGGACCCTGGCCGGCGGCGGCCGGGACAAGAGCGTGCGGCTGTGGGACGTGGCCACCGGCCGCCCGCGCGGCGCGCCCCTGACCGGCGCCACCGGGACCCTGTGGGACCTCGCCTTCAGCCCCGACGGCACGACCCTGGCCGGAGCGTACGACAACGGCGTCGTGTGCCTGTGGGACGTCGCCACCGGCCGCCCGCTCGGCCCCCCGCTGGCCGGGCCGGTCGACGCGGTCACCGCGATCGCCTTCAGCCCCGACGGCGGGACCCTGGCCGGCGGGATCGTGGACGGCGACATACAGCTGTGGGACGTCGCCACCCGCCGCGCGTCCGGCGCGCCCCTGACCGGGCACACCGGCACCGTGTGGGATCTCACCTTCAGCCCCGACGGCGCGACCCTGGCCAGTGGCGGCGGCGACGGCCACCTGCGGCTGTGGGACGTGGCCACCGGCCGCCCCCTCGGCCTCCCGCTGGCCGGTCACTCCCCCTCCGTCACGGCGGTGGCCTTCGGCCCGGACGGCACGACCCTGGCCACCGGCGGCAGCGACGGCACGGCCCGGCTGTGGAACGTGGCCATGCCCGCGGAGCCGGAGCGGTCGGTCTGCGCGATCGCCGGGCGCCCCCTCACCCGGGCCGAATGGGCGCTGTACCTGCGCGGCGAGCCGTACCAGGACATCTGCCGGTGACGACCCGGAACCGGGCTCGGCTCCGCGTCAGGCTCGGGGCGCGGCTCGGCCGGGCTCAGGGCCATTGGAGGGTGCGGTCGGGACGGAGCAGGACGAGGCGGCCGTCGGCCGTGTAGGCCGCGGACGAGACGCCCGCGTACCTGGCCAGCGTCCGCCCGGCCCGGTCGAGCACTTCGGCGCCGCCCCCGTGGACGACGACGAACCGGGCGCCGGACGGGTCGGCGCGGACCTGCGCCTCGTCCCGCACGTCGCGGGCCCACGTCCGCGCGCCGGTGGCGTCGACCCCGCGGACGGCGGTGAACGCCCTGCCGTGCTCGTCCTTCCAGCGGGCGATGAGCGCGGCGCTCTCCCTGCCGGCCGCGCACTCGCCGGCCAGGTCCAGGTCCGTGGTGATCGGTACGGTGCGATGGCGCCGCAGCACCAGCCGGGGCGCGTCCCCCACGAGCACGGCCAGCTCGCCTCCGTTCGCGACGCAGGCCCCCCACGCGCCCCCGGCGGGACGCGTGCCCGCCAGGCGTCGCCAGCCGCGCCGGTCGTGCCCGAACCACAGGACCTCGTCCGAGGTCACCGCCAGCGCGGTCGTGCCGTCCGGATCCTCGCTCCACGCCACTCCGGTCGCGTCGCGGACGGGCACCAGCTCGGGCGGGCCGGCCGGGCGCGTCAGGCGCAGCCGGCCCGCGCCGCCGGCGGGCCCCTCGGCGAGCACGGCGTCGGAGGGGGCGCGGGCCGTCAGGACCCGCCGGACGGAGGAGGCGGACTCCGCGAAGGCGCGCGGGCCCGCCGGGGTGGGTCGCCAGGGTTCCGGGTCGGGCCCGGCGGGCGACCAGGTCCCCGAGAAGACGACGTCCGGGCAGCGCGCCAGGCAGACGGGCTCCGCGCCGCTGTGGAACGCCGTACGGTCCCGCCAGACCTGCCGCCCCGTCCGGTCGAGGCCGAAGAACGACTCCGCCACCGGGTCCAGGACGACGACCCCTCCGGGGGACGCGTCCACCAGCACCGGCGCGTTCATCGCGGTGTTCACCGGACCGTTCACCGGACCGTTCACCGGACCGTTCACGGCGGCCGGCCGCTCCGGCGGGCCGGTCGCGCAGCCGGCGACCGTCAGCCCGGCCGCCAGCCCTACAGCCAGCAGCGCGGCCGTGGTTCTGCACATCATGTTCGCCTCCGGCTTCTCGACGGGATGGCGAGCGGATGCCGGGCCCCCCGGCCCGGCATCCGTCTCGTCACTTCCGGATCAGACGCTGTTGGTACGGCCGGAGCACCTGGGGTCCTTGCCGCGGCGGTCGAAGACGAACGAGAAGTCGGCGTGCACCTTGGCCCTGCGCGGCGCCGCCTCCTTCAACGAGATCCCGCCGGTGCCCTTCTTGATGTTGTCTCCCGAGACCCAGCGCCAGAGCGTCCGGTCAGCCCGGCCGTTGAGGTGTTCGCGGATGCGCAGGGTGATGTTGTTCCGGTTCCTGAGGCCGGGGCCGGCCAGGTACCAGTTCATCCGGTTGAAGATGTCGTTGCGGCCCTTGGTGTAGTAGTAGGCCTTGAGGTTGCCGTAGTTGCCGCGGTCGGCGCGGCAGGTGCCGCTGAGGTTCCCCATCGCCGCGCTCACGGCGGTCGTACCGGTGTGCGAGGCCGTGCTCGCGGTGGCCGTGCTCGCGCTGGCTCTGCTCGCGGTGGCCGTGCTCGCGCTGGCCGTGCTCGCGGTGGCCGTGCCGCCCGCGACCGTCAGGCCGCCCAGCGCGACCAGTGCCGCGGTGCCTGCGGTGATCATGTGCTTGCGCATCATGGTGCCGTTTCCTTCCCGGTTCGTCCCGCCGGTCGCGGGATCCGAGATCAGGTCTAACGGCCGGAGAATTGTTCGGCAGGCCCCCTCACCAGAGAAAACAAACAACCGGTTCGCCGGCGAGGTCGCCGGGCAGGCTCACGCCGGGCCGGCCGCCCGGCTCTCCGCGGCGCGCAGCGCGGCTCGCGCGTGCGCCAGCGTGGCGGTGGCGCGGGGGAACTCGGTGAGCCGGCTCGCGATCAGGTCCAGCGCGGGATGGAGGACGCTCGCGGGGACGCCGCGGGCCGTGAGGATGCCGGCCATCCAGGTGAGGAAGCCGCCGAACAGCTCGGGGTCGTTCAGGTAGAGCGCGGTCGCGAGGAAGTCGACGAGGTGGGCGATGTCCTCGGCGGTGTGGCGGCGCTGCTGGGCGGTGTAGCGCGCCATCTCCGGGACGCGCTGTTCCAGCTCGCTCATGACGTGCCTGACCAGCCGCGAGGCCGACCGGGTGACCAGGGTGTACTCCTGGTCGTCCAGGTGCGGCAGATCGTCGGTGGAGTGGCGGCTCGCGGGTGCGACGGCGGGCAGGTCACCGTCCAGGCGGTCGGCGGCGGCGCGCGCGTCGGGGGCCCAGGCGTCGGCTCCCAGCAGGCGGGCGTAGCGGCCGTCCAGTCCGAAGGCGGCCCCGCCGACCAGCACCGGCGTGCCCGTCGCCTGGCAGGCCGTGATTGCGGCGTGCGCGGCGGGCAGCCGGGTGGCGATCGAGCTCGACAGCGCCACCGCGTCGGGGCCGGTGCGGTGCAGGTGCGCGATCAGGTGCGGGGTGGGCACCTGGGCGCCGAGGTGGTCGACCCGCCAGCCGCGCAGCCGCAGCACCTCGGCCAGCAGCCGGGCGGGGAGCCCGTGCCACTCGCCGTCGACGCACGCCACGGTGATCCTGCCCCGGCCCGGTTCGGCGCGCGCCGCGTCGCGCGTGGCGGGGTGGAGGGCCAGCGCGGCGATCACGCGTTCGTTCACGGCGGTCGCGGAGTGCTCCTGAGCGACCGTGATCCGGTTGGCGGCCCACTCCTGGCCGACGCGCGCCTGGACCCGGGCGACGACCTCGATCAGCAGCGTCTCCATGTCGACGCCGTGGTCGAGGGCGGCCAAAGCGGCGTCGGTGGCCGCGTACTCGTCACCGGCCACGGCCGCCTGCCAGAGGTCGTCCGTCCAGGTCGTGAGGTCGTCGTTGCGCTGCGCGACGTCGGTCAAGGGATCTGCCTCTCCTGGCCGGTCGTCCGGGCCGGGCGGGCCGCGGTGATGGCGATGACGGCCATGTCGTCGTGGTCGCCGTCGCCCGCCCACTGGGACGCCAGCATCTGCACGCGTTCGGCGAGCGCCTCGGGCGGCATGCCGGCGCACTGCGCGAGCTCCTCGCGCAGCCGCCGCTCGCCGAACATCTCGTCGCCCAGCGGGCCGCCCCTCGCCTCGGTGATCCCGTCGGTGTAGAGGACGCAGGTCTCTCCGGGGTCGAGCAGCACGGTGTCGGTCGTGCTGGTGATGGTCTCCAGCATCCCGATCAGGGTGCCGCCGGTGCGGGCCGCCTCGACCCGGCCGTCGGCCCGTACGATCAGCGGCGGCGGGTGTCCGGCGCTGGTCAGCCGGAGCGACACCCGCGTGCCCACGCGTCGCGCCGAGGCCAGCACGAGCGTGACGAACAGCGACCGGTCGCCGCTCAGCAGCGCGCCGTTCAGCAGTTCGAGCACCCGGTGGTGGTCGTCGGCCATCGGCAGCAGCGCCTGCAGCGTGTTGCGGATCTTGCCGGTGAGCACGGCGGCCTCCAGGCCCTTGCCGCACACGTCGCCGAGCACGATCAGCGACTCGCCACCCTCCTCCGGGGCGGGGTGCAGGTCGTAGAAGTCGCCGCCGACGCGCTCGCTGAGCCCGGAGGGCCGGTAGCGGGCGGCCAGCTCCACGCCGTCCAGGTGCCGCGTCCGGGGCGGCAGCAGCTCCCGCATCAGGGTCTCGGTGATGGACGCCTGCTCGGCGTACAGGCGTGCCGCCGACATCGCCGCGCCGGCCCGGGCGGAGAACAGCCGGGCGGCCACCTCCTCGCCCTCGGAGAAGCCTGCATGTCCTGAGCGCCGCAGCAGCACCAGCGCGCCCGCCGACACGCCGTGGCCCGGGAGCGCGGTCACCACCATGGAGCCCAGCTCGCCGAGCCCCTCGCGGGCCAGCCAGCCGGGGGCGGCGGCGGGGTCGATCCAGCGTGAGGGCATCGGCGGGAACCCCTGCAGCGCCTCGGCGAGGCCGGGCACCTCGTGGGGGTCCACGGCCAGTTGCTCACGGACCACGCGGCCGTCGGGGCCGCAGTAGGCGACGGGATACCGGCGTCCGGCCAGGGGAAGGATCACCAGCGCGGCGTCGGCCAGGTACCGCGTGGCCAGGCGCGCGACCACCTCCGTGCAGCGGTCGAGGTTGAGGGACGCCAGCAGTTCGTTGGACGCGTCGACGAGGAACGCGGTGCGTTCTCTCTCCACCCGTAGCGCCTCGGCGACCCGTTCGTCGTCGGTGCGCTCGGTCAGCCACCACACCACGCCGTCGTGGTCGTCGTCGCGGACGGGCCGCGCCTCGAACACGCGATCCCCGATCGGTCCGCGCACCGGGACGCAACCGGCTTCCTCGACGAGCCAGGCCGGTGCGACGGCGGCCAGCGCCACTCCGGGGGCGGCTTGGGGGAGGATCAGCCGGGCCGGCTCGTTGAGCTGCTCGATGACGCCGTCGGCGTCGGCCACCAGCACCGGATGCGGCGCGGCCCGCCACATCGCATCGGTCGCCTCGCGGCCCAGCCCGCTCGTCAGCCCAGCCACAACAGCGAGCCCGCGCGGGGCTCTGCCTCCCTTGACGACATATCAGCATTTACTAGAGTCAAGCCCCCATTGTAGTCGAGTATCCCGTTCTGCCGGTGAAGGCGGGGCCTGAGGCGGAGGGCGAATGACCCACATTTCACGAAACACGGGCCCGGCCCAGGGCGGTCGCTCGCGGACGGGCGGGACCACCCGGGCCATGATGGTCGGCGAGTTCGCCAGCACGTGACGGGAGCCATGCATGCGGATCGGTGTCGTCTTTCCCCAGACCGAGATCGGGGCGGACGCGGGCGCGGTGCGCGCCTACGGCCAAGCGGTCGAGGAGCTCGGTTTCCAGCACGTCATGGCCTTCGACCACGTCGTCGGGGCCGACCCGGAGGTGCACCAGGGCTGGCAGGGGCCCTACGACGTGCGGAGCACCTTCCACGAGCCGATGGTGCTCTTCGGCTACCTCGCCGCGCTGACCTCGCTGGACCTGGTCACCTCCATCATCATCCTGCCCCAGCGCCAGACGGCCCTGGTGGCCAAGCAGGCGGCCGAGGTCGACCTGCTCAGCGGCGGGCGGCTGCGGCTGGGCGTGGGGCTCGGCTGGAACAGGGTCGAGTACGAGGCGCTCGGCCAGGACTTCACCACCCGGGGCAGGCGGATCGAGGAGCAGGTCGCGTTGCTGCGCCGGCTGTGGACCGAGCCGTCGATCACGTTCGACGGCGCCTACGAGAAGGTGACCGGAGCGGGGCTGGCTCCCCTGCCGGTGCAGCGGCCCATCCCCGTCTGGTTCGGCGCCTTCTCGCCTCCGGCGTACCGCCGTGCCGGGCGGCTGGCCGACGGCTGGTTCCCGCAGATGTCCCCGGGTCCCGAACTGGACGAGGCCAAGGCGATCGTGGACGGGGCCGCCGCCGAGGCCGGCCGCGACCCCGCCACGCTCGGCATGGAGGGCCGGGTCAGCTGGACGGGCAGCCCGGAGGCGCTGGCCGACCTGACCGGCCGGTGGCGGGAGGCCGGCGCCACCCACCTCGCCGTCAACACCATGGGCGCCGGCCTCGGCTCGGTCGACGGCCACCTGACCGCGCTGGCGCTCGCCGCCGAGATGCTCGGCCTGGGCAAGGGCTGACGCCCGCGGGCCGGCGACCTGGTCACCGGCCCGCGGCGCCGGCGGTCAGGGCGTGGTGACGGCCGGGGCGGTCACCGAGGCCGACCAGTACAACGCCCTCGCCACCTGCGGGAACAACCCCTTGGGGTGGTTACGGAACATCGGCTCGGTGCCGAACAGCACCACGGCCGCGCCCCGCTCGTCGCGCCCGCTGACCACGGCCGCCTGGTTCCTGGCCGCGTCCTGGCCGCCGGTCCCGTTGGCGTTGGGCCGCCAGTGGCCGGAGACCAGCGGCCCGTCGGCCGCGTACGACTGCTCGACCGTGACCTCGGGGCCGAGGCCGGTGAACCAGCGCGGCGAGTAGACGAACGAGTGCTCCGGCGAGCCGTTGCCGACGGGACCGGCCGACGAGGTGACCCGCACGACCCCGTTGGCGTCACCGCGCCCGGCGACCGCCGTCGCGGTGAGCAGCCCGGCGGCGGCGTTGAAGGTCGCGCCGGTGCCGCCGCGGGTGACCACGCCACCGGTGGCGAGGAACCCGTCGAGCGCCGCCCGGGCCGCCGGGTTGAGCGCCGCGTGACTCAGCCCGCTGGAGACGAAGAGCACGTCGATGTCGCTCCAGTCGAAGCCGGCGTTCAGGACCGCGGTGGAGACCGGGGTGACGGCGAAGCCCAGCTCACGCAGCGTGAACAGCTCGTCGGCCGAGACGGCCGCGGCGATCCGCACCGGGGAGAGCGGGGTGCCCGTCGCCGGGCCGGCCGGCGTGAACGCCACGCCGTACGTGCCGGACACCGCCCTGGCGGCGGCCCGCGCGGCGGCCGGCACGATCGCCGTACCGTCACTCGCCCAGGTCACGGCGACGCCCTGGGCCAGCAGCTCGTTCAACGCCAGCACCTCCTTGGCGTCGGTCACCTTGAGCGCCAGCGGCCCGGGAGCCTTCGGGACCGAGCCGGTCGGGGCGGCCGCCCCGACCGGCTCGCCGGACACGCGGAGGGAGCCCGTGGTGACGGTGTCCACGGTGGCTCCCCAGATCAGGGCATGGCTCCAGCCGGAGATGTCGTACATCGCGTCGACCCTGGGCGAGATGTCGGCGCCGGGCTCCAGCATCACGTTGGCCAGCCCGCGCTTGGGCTGGTGCATGTCCACGACGTACGAGCCGGCCGGGTAGGTCTTCCCGTTCAGCGCGAACGACCGCCTCGCCCGCTCCACCCTGACGTCGTTGGCGACCAGATGGTCCACCAGGCGCGCGGCGGCCGTGGCCGAGCGCTGCCCGGCGCCCGCCGGGATCACGTACGCCCGGGGGTAGGTGGTGGTGTAGACGTCCTCGGGGCCGAAGCCGGGCACGATGCCGAGCGGCACGGTCCTGGCCGGCTCGCCCGCCGCGCCGCGCCGGAAGACCTCGATCTGGTCCGCGATCAGCTGGTCGCGCCGGTCCCGTACGAAGCCGTGCGTCGCCCGGATGGCGGCGGCGGCGATCTCGGTGTTGATCGCCGAGCGGCGGCGCAGCTCCTCGGCGGGCAGATTGGTGTAGTCGGAGCCGTTGACCCGCAGCGGGATCTCGACGGTGTGCGAGGCGACCGCGCCCTGGAACGGCGCGTACTGCGGGGTGAAGATCGGCGGCCAGTCGTCCCAGCCCTCCGGGGAGTCGCGGAACGGGATCTGCGGCGGGAACACCCCGTCGGCCTCGGGCGTGTGCCCCAGCGCCTTGACCGCGGCCTCCATGCCGAGCCCGTTGGCGTAGGTGTTCCTGATGAACAGGTCGTACTCGTAGTTGGCGCCGTGCGGCGGCGTGGTGGGCTCGATGAGCGTGCCGTTGACGTAGCCGTGCAGGTCGACCATGGCGACGGGCTGGGTGTCGATCATCACCTGGCGCATCGCCCTGACCTCGGGCTGCGAGGCGGTGACGAAGTCGCGGTTCAGGTCGAAGCCGGCGCCGTTGGCGCGCACGCCGTTGAACCGGCCGTCGGGGTTGGCGGTGACGTTGAGGTACAGCCGGGTGCGACCCAGTAGGTCGGCGACCTTGGGGTCGGTGCTGGTGGCCAGCTCCTCGATCACCCGCAGGGAGGCGTCGGTGCCCTCCCACTCGTTGCCGTGGATGTTGCCGTTGACGAAGATCGGCGCCTTGTACTTCTTCGCCAGTCCGCGGTCGCGGGCGGCGGCGGCCGGGTCGTTCTCGATGCGCTCGCGGATCCGGTCCTGCTCGCGGGCCTCGGCGCGGCTCTCCGGCGCGGTGACGGTCACCAGGTAGAGGTCGCGGCCCTGGTGCGTGCGGCCGATGACCTCCACGCTCACCCGCCTGCTCCGCTTCTGCAGGTCGTTCAGCCTGGGCGCGATGCCGTGGTACGGCACCAGGCCGAGCTTGATGGAGGCGTCGGCGGGGTTCTCCGCGGGCACCGGAAGCAGGGTCTGCCGGGGATACCCGCGGTCGCGGTCGGGAGCGTGCCGGAACGGCTCCTCGGCGGGGGCGCGGAGCGCCTCGGCCCGCTCGGAGACGCCGGCCGCCTCCTCGCTCCGCTCGGGACCGTTGCCGAAGTCCCGGACGGCGGGGGTGGGTGGCGCGACCGGATCGGCGGCCGCCGCCCCGGGAGGGAGAAGGAGAACGGCCGAGACGGCGACGCTCAGGAGGGCGATGGGTAAACGCAAGAGGACCTCCACGGGAGAAGTGCGTCTCGTACGCAACGATCTGGACGGATCCGGCACAAGATGCCGTGATCAGAGCGACGCACAATCCATGCCAATCCGTCACAGAACGCCGCCGCATCGGCGTCCGCGTGTCACCGCCGGCGCCGGCAGGGGACGCCGCCGGGTCCCGGCCTCGGCATCCCGCGATCAGCCGCGTGGCCTCCGGTTCCACCCCGGCGGACCACCGGCCGCACCGATGAGTTCGGCCTCACAGGAGAAATGAACATAAAACATATTCTGGCCATCATTATTTACGGGACTAGCCCGCGGGCGCATTTGCCGTGATACTGGATCCAACGATCCACTACCGGCCGCGTCAATAGCACAAAGGGCGGGCGAACCAGCGCGTTCGGGTCCCCCAAGAAAAGAATGGCCGCTAAGGTTGGCGCACTGGCGCGCTTTTGGTGTTCGTTATTCGGCAGAGGGTGGGGCCATGGCAGACCGGCGCTCTAACGGCCTCGCTGAGGCCGATCCACCGACCTGCGGCCAGCTCCGCGTCACCTTCGTGCAGAAGGCCTTCATGGTCGCCGAAGGCCGGCTCCTGCTGGTGCGCAAATCGGCGGCCGATCCCTACCATCCGGGGCTGTGGGAGGTGCCGGGAGGGCGCATGCAGCCCGCCGAGGGGCTGGACGAGCACATCGTACGAGAAGTGCGCGAAGAGTCCGGGATCGACATAGAGCCAGGCCCGCCCTTCCACATCTGGGACTGGGAAATGCGGGGCGACGACCATTCCCGCGTCCGGGCGATCGCGGTGGGCCGCATCTGCAGGCCGCTTTCCCGACGCCTGTCGACCGCGCGTCAGGTGCCCGGCGACCACATCAGCGCGGTGCGCTGGGTCCCCCACGACGAGATCGCCGACCACCCTCTCATCCCCGGAATGGACCTGGCGGTGGAGCAGTTCCTGCTCCTGTACAAAGGGCGCCGCGCTGATTGGCCGCTCTACCCTTGACCGCCGACCCGCCTCATTCAGCGAGCCGCGCCCCCCGATTCAGCCTGACGGTGGTCGGTGAGATCCGCGTGGACATCCGCGTGCGGCTGGATTCGCTGCGGTTCGGCGAGATCGACACGGACCAGTTGCGTTATTCGCCGGTGCAGATCACGCCCGCGGGCGTCGCACTCGGCCTCGCCCGGCAGGCGGTGCGCTATTTCGACCGCGTCGAGTTGATCGCCAGGATCGGCCGTGACGAGTTCACCGAGACAATCCTGGCCGAGCTCGCCGAGCTGGGGATCGAGTGCCGGCTGACCTTCGTCGAGGGCGCGTCGACGGGCCGGGTCCTGGTGGTGCGGGATTCGGCGCCGCGCGACGGCGTGCGCCTCATGGTCTCCGAGCCGCTGTCCGACGCGCAGGTGCTGAGCCCGGCGGATGTCCGCACGGCGAGCCGGGCGGTCGCGTCGGCCGACGTCCTCTTCCTGACCGGCTACGAGCTCCTCTATCCGCGGTCCGCCGAGGCCGTGCACGAGGCGGCCGCCATCGCCAGATCACATGGCACCCTGGTCTGTCTCGACATGGTGCCCCACGACATCCACCTGCGGCTGGACTCACGGCTGCTGCTGTCGACGCTCCGGCTGGCCGACATCGTCGTCGGCGAGGCCGGGACCCTGGCGAGCCTGGTCGGCGAGACCTGCGCGTCGCCCGCCCACCTGCTCCCGCATCTCGACCGCGCCCTGGACGATCACCCCGTGTGGCTGATCCGATCGGGCTCCGGCAACGTGAGCCGATCCACGATCTACCGGCACGGGCTGATCCATCACGACTACGCGACGGGCTACCAGGCGGCCTCCGATCCCATGGGGTTCGGCGACCGGCTCACCGCGCGCGAGTTGCACTGGTTGCTGTCCTGCCTGCCTCTGGCCGGCCGGTCGGCCCAGGGCAGCAGCCCGCGCAAGGTCAGCAGGAAGCGCTCGCGGGTCGCCAACGTGCCGTAGCTCTCCTGCCACCGCCACGGGCCGAGCTCGGCGGCGGCCTTCCGCAGGAACTGGGTCGGCAGCGGCGTCGTACACGGATAGGCCGACGGCCCCTCGGCGTCCTCGACGTACAGATAGGAGGTCCCTCGGCGATAGAAGTCGGCCGGCCCGGCCCGGCCGAGCGCGTGACCGGAAAGCCCTTCGGCCTCGACCCTGGCGCGCACCGTCGCGACCCCCGGCACGCAGTGCAGATGGGCATGGTCGATGCAGGCACCGGCGCCCTGAGAGGTGGCCGGTCCGTGCTCGAAGAACGTGACCGGCAGGCCGTAGACACGCGTCAGCAACCGCGTCACCAGCTCCTTGTGTTTCGCGAGCCTGCCGAGCACCCCGGTGGGGCAGGCGCCGTAGCACGGGTAGTGCGCCGTGGAGACCAGCAGCAGGTGGCCCGGCCGCAGCGGAGCGAGATCGGGAGCGCACCAGACGTCGTCGTCGCCCCAGAGCACGCCCGCCGCTCCCGGCAGGCCGGCGTCCTCGTTCAGGCGGAATCGGTAACGCGCGCAGAACACACATTCCGTATCCCCCGTCACATCGTCCCCGTCTTTTCGCGCGGTCAACTCCCGTCCCGCGCTCTCGCCTTCCAGAATGAGGCCGGCGGCGCTAAGATAACCAGCCCATCCGGTGCGCTCGAACGGCGACATCGGCTTCTCCCCGCATAAGATCACCCGCCCTCCGGGGGCCAGGAGAGAAATGGCCTGGGCGACCAGATGCGGGGCCGTGTCGAGGTCGCAGTGAATTCGACGGAAAAACGCCGACGGGTAAGGCGCGACCCGCCCGGCTGGACGCCTGACCGTCGTCCCCTCGACCACGAAACCCTCGGCGGAGGTGGCGAGATGGGCCAGACCCGCCTCTCCCCGCAGGGAGTCCGCCCATCGCGGCGCGCCCCCGATGACGAGCACGTCACCCTCGCTCATGAGCTTCACCAGTTCATAAGAGGACACCGGAACACCGCATTGCGCACCGGGATAACCGCACCGGGTCCCGGCGATAATCGGCGTATTACTCAGGAGGCAATCCAAACACAAAGCCATCGCGAACACTAATAGGTACGATATACGCGAGATCCGCTGGAGCCCCGCACCGAAAGGGCTAGATGTCCGAGATCGATCTAAATCAAGTGGATGGTGCGCTGCACCGATCGATCACCCTGCTGCGCCGGACTTACAGTGACAATCCAACCGGAGGCGGCGGGTGGTACCACATGCTGGAAAGACCGCCACCCGGCGCGACCGCCACAGCGGTGGCCCTGCTGGCCTTTCACGCGGCGGGCGAACGCCCCCACCGCCTGGCCGACGCGCTCACCTTCCTCAAGGCGAGACAGCTCAAGAGCGACGACCTCCGCATCGACGGCGGCTGGTGGACCAACACCAGCGGCGAGAAGCCGGTGGTCGAGGCGACGGCCTGGGTGGTCCGCTGCCTGGCGACCCTCCGGTGCTCCCTCCACCCGGGTTCCCCCGATCTGGCACGCGCCGTGGAGTGGCTACGCCAGAACCACGACACGTCAGGCGGATGGGGATCCTTCCTCGGCTGCCCGCCCCGGACCTGGCTCACCTGCCTGGCCATCAGAGCCCTGGTGGAGGCGGCTCCCCACGATCCGGCGATCGAGGCCGGCGTCGAGTGGCTCCTCGACCAGCGTCTGTTCCCCACCGCCTGGGGCGCCGAACCGGGGAATGCCGCTCCGCGGGTCGCGCACACCGCGATGGCGCTGACCACGCTGCTGAAAGCCGGATTCGACCCCCGTGACGAACATCTGGCGCGAAGGTTCGACTGGCTGGCCGAGCACATCGACACCACCTCCCTGGACGAGGTGCGCAACAGGGTGGAGACGACCAAGGTCTTCCTGAAGACCTCCGATGGGAGCGAGATCTGGCGGCCTCCTCCCCTCATGCACTACGCCTTACCCGTCGCCGCCACCGCCCTCCTGCGGCACCCTCGCGCTCAGGAACCGGCCGTGGCCGACCGCCTGGCCGAAGCGGTCAACACCATCGTCGCCAAGCAGTGCGACGACGGCTCCTGGCCCAACAGCCACGACATGAATCTCACCCTGTGGGGCGTCTGGCCCTGCGTGGAGCTGCTGGCGGCGACCCGCGAGATCCGGCTCGCGCGTCCCGGAGATCAGGTCGTCTGGCTGGAAGGCGCCGTCGTCGTCCGTCAGGCGGCCTGGCGGGAGGCGTCGTTCGAGAAGATCGCCCGGCCGCTGCTGGCACGACGGCCCCGGCTCCATCCGATTCGCTGGGCGCGCAGGCACTGGGCCTGGGTCGTGCTCGTCGCCTCCGGGCTGGCGGGCGGCACCGGGCTCCTGCTCGAACTCATCGACGCGAAGGACCTGGCACTCGGACTGCTCGTGCCCGGGGTGCTCCTGGTGATCCAGACGGTCATGCAGCGCCGTCAGAGTTGACCCGCCGGCCGGGCCGCGCGCCCGCCTCGCCACGGCTCGCGCCCGGAGGGGACGCGAGCCGTGCCGGAACCGAGTCTCAGTGCGAGAACGCCTGGAACTCCGCCGCCCGGATCTGGTCGCGGAGCGGGCTGGCGGTGGCGCAGTCGGTCGCCGAGTTGGGGTCCTCGTCCTGTTCACCGGCGTAGCGCGGATTGCCGGTGCACTGGCTGGTGACCGTGCGGAGCATCAGGTGGGTGGCGGTGGTCGGGGGGACGCGGAACGACTTGATCAGCAGGTCCGCTCCCCTGGGCCGGGGCAGCGTGGCGTCGAACGCGTCCGCCGGACTGGTGTAGATCTTCGTGAAGCTGGCCGGGGTGGCGCAGTCCTGCTTGCAGGCGAGCACCTCGAAGGAGCGCAGCGCGCTGAAGCGGTTCTGCCCGCCGGGGTCGGCCGGGTCGCCGACGTTGGGTCTGAGCATGGCGCTCACCTGGACGCGGCGGACGGTGACGGGGCCGTCGCCGGCCAGGTCCACGGTGACCGCCTTGCCGGCGGGGGCGCCGGTGAGCGAGGCCCAGTTGGTGGCCTCGGTCTCGTCGATCAGCTTGGCGTGGTTGACGCCGTCGCCCGCCGCCGTGGCGCCGGCCGTGGCCGAGGCGTGGTTGCGGGACAGCGGCAGCGGAAGGGGCAGCTTGACCCCGCCCACCACGACGAACTTCAGCCGCGTGTGCCCGAACCCGTCGCCGGTGACCACGAAGTCGTAGACGCCGGGCGTCATCTCCACGGTGTCGCCGAGCTCGGTGGCGGGATCGGTGTCGGCGACCGGGACCACGCGTCCCTCGTAGTCGCCCACGTAGAGGCGCAGCGCGGCGCCCTTGGCCTCGCCCAGCGGCTTGAGCTGCAGGGAGCCGTTCTTGCCGGCCGGGTTGACGAAGCTCGGCGTCGGGTCGGGGTCGTTCGGGCCGTTGCTGGCCGCGTCCCGGCCGAGGCCGTGCTCGGCGAACGCGCGCCACATGATGTCGTGGTTCTTGCCGCCGAACCGGATCGTGTCGGCCGCGAGCAGCGCGTCGCGGTGGTCGACGTAGCTGACCGCGCCCGAGGCCATCAGCAGCAGGGCGTCGAAGGAGAGCTGTGCCCAGCGCCGGTTGCCCGGGCACTCGGCGACCGGCTTCTGGCCGTCCGCGCAGGCGCGCTGCTGCTTGGCGGTGCCGGTGCCGTACCTCTTGACAAAGCCCGCCCGCACGTCGAACTGGGTGGCCGACCAGATCTCGCCGTCGGCGTGGACCTGCTGGCCGACGAGGTCGTAGGCGATGTCGCTGTAGTTGAGCGGCGACTTGGACATGTCGTAGTTGCGGATCCCCCGGCCGGGGTCGCCGGTGACGTATCCGCCGGTGACGTACGGGGTGAGACCGGCGGGACGGAAGCCGTACTCGAACAGGTACTCCATGGCGACCAGGTCGGAGTTGCTCTCGTTCATCGCGCCGGCCTGCGCGCCGCTCCATCCGGCGTTCGGGCCGCCGATCATGCGCCCGGAGATCGCGTGCGTGTACTCGTGGCCGATGACCGACATGTCGTAGTCGCCGTCCGTGCACGGCGAGTAGAACGAGCCGGCGATCGGCTGCCACAGGTACATGTTGGTGATCGGCGCGACGCCGTCGGGGCCGGTGATCTGGTTGGCGTTGTCACGGACGGACAGGACGCGGGCGCCCGCCTGGGCGTTGCCCTGCTCGGGATCGTTGCCGAGCCCGCCGCGGTCGCCGTTGTCGGCCTGCATGTTCCACGCGGTCTCGGTGAAGCCGAGCCGATAGGACCAGTCGTGCATCCGGTTGTGCATGGAGTGCAGGTTGGAGATCGAGGCCTCGAGGTCGTTCTCGCCCGGCTGGTCGAACACCGCGGGGTTGCACTTCGCCTGGTGCCAGGTGTTCTGCCACGGGTAGACGTACTCGCGGCTCGGCGTCGCCACGTTGCCGCGGGTGCCGACCGTGAACGGGTCGCCGCTCGCCCGGTTCTCGAAGGTGCGTGCCGCGTTGCCGAGGCTGGTGTTGCTCGGCGTCTGCGTGGCGTGGTCGACGTCCCACGCCCGGCCGGTCGCCGGGTCGCCGCCGACCACGAGGTCGCAGCCCGGGCCGGCGACGAAGCACCAGGTCTGACGGGTGTCGGTGGAGGAGTAGTCGGCCGGCGGGTTCGCCGGGAAGGCCGCCCACTGCGGGTGGTCGGGGTCGAGGTGGTCGACCAGGTTCTCGCGCACCAGGATCTCGCCGCTGACCGCGTCGACGTGGGTGGTGTAGGCGGCGGGCTCGCCCTGGTCGCCGCCGATCAGGACGACCTGGTACGCGCTGTGCACGCCGTCCGGCGCGGGCACCGCCACCGCGGTGGCCTGCTTGGTGAGCGCGGTGGCCAGGTCGATCCCGCCGTCACGGGCGGCGATCTCCAGTGCCCGCTGCCCGGTGATCGTGGCGGCCGGAGGCGCGGCCGTGTCGCGCGAGAGCGAGGAGGTGACGTGCCTGACCTTCCCCTCGGCCACGCCGACCGAGACGAGCCCGTCCACACCGGCCGGCAGGTCGCCGAAGCGCTGGCGCAGCAGTACGGCGTGACCCGCGCCGATGGGGTTGACCGCGACCTTCTCCAGGGCGTCGACCGAGGCGGCGGACAGGCCGAAGAGCCGCTCGTTGTCCTTGAGGTACGCCCGGGCGGCCTGCTCGGGGTCGGCGGCCAGGCCCTCGGCGAGAGGTTCGGCGCCGGTGACGACGGCCGGCGTGCCGAGCGTGTTCCAGCGGATCTCGGCCGCCGGTCCGGCGGTCCGCGCGTTGGCTCCGACGGGCGGCGGGACGCTGCCGCGCCGGTTGTCGAGATCGGGCTTGCCGTGCTCCTCGGCCTGGAAGTCGTGGACCACGGACGCCGTCCCGCCGGGTTCGCCCCGGGCGGCCCCGGCGACGGGGAGGACCAGGGCGGTGACGGCGATGACGACGGTGCTGCGTAACCAGGGTCTGGTGGACAATGTTCCCCTCCATGCACGCGGAGGACGCGCGAAATTACACGCGTCCCCGCAAGAGGTAACACTGCTTTTATTACTTGACAAGATCTTGTAAAGGGCGACATATCGGCGTATGGGGTGATATCCGGTGAAGCACTCACATGAAATTACGGGTGTGCAAGCGGGACAGCTCGACCGCCTCGTCAGCGGGGAACCCGAGGCGGACCAGCCGGTTCCGGCGCCCCTCGAACATCTCCTCCTGCAGCCGCAGCACCGCCGCGTGCCCCCGGGCGATCGCGGCCGGGCTCCACTCCCCCGCGGCCAGCACGGTCAGGGCGTCGAGCACGTCCTCGTTGATGCCCGCCGTGTCGGCCAGCGCGTCGTGCCGGCGTTCGATCGCGGTCCTGAGCCGGCCCCGGAACAGCGGGTCGCGCCCGGGCCTGCTCCTCCAGGTGGGCCATGCCGAACGCCACGTGCCGGGCCTCGTCCTGGTGCGCCAGCGCGACGACCCGCCGGGTCACCGGGTCGGGGGCGTGCCGGTCCAGGAAGGACAGCAGGTTGAGGAAGCTGCCCTCGCCCAGCACCGACAGCAGGAACGAGGCGAGGGAGAAGTCGGGCTCGGCCAGCAGCGACATCAGGGAGGCGCGACCGCCGGCCGAGGAGGTGCCCAGGTCGTCGCCCTTCAGCGTCGCCCGGCGGGTGAACACCTCGACGTGCCGCGCCTCGTCCGCCGCCTGCACGGCCAGCAATTGGGTCACCTCGCGGAAATGCGGATGCACCCGGGCCAGCAGCCGGGCCGGCACGACCAGGGCCGCCTGCTCGTTCTCCACCAGGTAGGTCATCACCTGGACGACCGCCGCCTCGATCTCGGCGGGCAGCTCGAACGGGGTGTCCCAGGCCACCGCCGCCTCCGGGTCCCACTGCCGCGCCGCCGCCTGCGCGTACAGCCGGGGCGCCAGCTCGGCCCAGACGGTCTCCTTGCGGTCGAAGTCGAACGGCGTCTCGGGGCCGCCCGACTCGACCAGGGCGCCGCGGGCCGCCAGGCCCCAGTGGGACGGTGGCCGGGACACCACGCGGGCGGGCGACGACCCGCCGGCCCGTTCGGCGCCGGCCCACCGGTCGTGACCGGCCCGGCCGCGCACCACCCACGCCCGCGCCCCGTCCTCGTCACCGCCTCCGGTGACCGGCCCGCACGCGTGGCCCTCGTTCCGGCACCAGGCGGCCAGATGCACGAAGAGAGCCTCGTGCGTGCCCGCGACACGCAGCCGGCCGCCCACCGGCAGTCGGGCCAGCTCCCGCCGCACGATGAGGTGCGCGCCCTGATCGAACCCGAGCTCCCGCAGGTCGGCGACCGGGTCCGTCACGGCCGATAGCCGTCCGCGGTGATCCGGCCGGCCCGGTCGTAGAAGCCGCACCCGTCGACGGCCGCCTCCAGCTCGCCGTAGCCGGTCGTGCGGCCCGCCACCCAGGCGGTGAGCCCCTCCAGGTCGAGCAGGGGCCGCACCTCGGGATCGGCGTAGGACATGCCGCCCAGCAGCGCGCCGAACCGGCGCACCGGCTCCTCCGGCGCCGTGTCGACGACCGTCATGTTGCAGTGGTCGTACGGCTCGGTGGTCGTGAGGATCCGGGTGGACCCGGCGGGCAGAGTGCCCTCGCGGCTGAAGAGCAGGTGGTCGGCGTCGAGCAGGCAGGCCGCGGCCACGTCGCCGGACAGCAGTGCCCGGGCGGCCTCACGCTCGCCGCCGATGTGGTCGCCGTGCAGGCCCACCCCCACCTCGAAGCGCCGCACGTCGAACTCTCCGCCCAGGCTCCGCAGGTGGTGCAGCGGCAGGAGCGTGGCCTGCGGCGAGTCGACGGCGCCCGTGCCCACCGTCCGCCCCTTGAGGTCGTCCACCGAGAGGATGCCGGAGTCGGACCGTACGACGACGACCGAGCGCAGGTCGCGGTCGGTGTCGCGCATCACCAGCGGGCGGACCGAGCGGCCCTGGGCGGCGGCCAGCCGCTGGGCGCGGATCCAGGCCAGCGGTGAGTTCCACGCGGCGTGGATGCGGCCCGCGATCAGGTCCTCGACCTGCCGCTCGTAGGTCGAGTAGAGCACGAAGTCGAACGGCAGCCCGTGGCGCAGGAACCAGGAGCGGAACCCCGACCAGATCGGCACCACCTTGGCGTCGTAGGCGACCGCCCCCATCAGCAGCGTCATGACGCCGGCCCGTCGAACAGCGGCAGGCCGAGGGAGACCCGGCCCACGAAGTCCTCCAGCGCCTCGGTGGTGGGCGCCATGACCCGGGCGGCGAGCGCGTCGCGGAAGTGGCGTTCGATGCCGAGGTCGCGCCGCAGCGCCGACCCGCCGCACAGGCGCATGACGTCGTCGCCGATCGCGGCCGCCGCCTCCGCCGCCACCGCCTTCACCTGGAGCACGCGCAGCGTCGCGTCCTCGCGGCCCGTCTCCAGGGCGGTCAGGGTGTCGTCCAGGAACGCCCTCGTCTGGTCGGCGCGGGTGCGGACGCGGGCGAAGGCGGACCTGGCCTGGGGCTGGTCGGCCAGCCGCCGGCCCAGGTGGGCCAGGTGCGTCCTGGACAGGTGCTCCCCCGCCTTGGCCGTCAGCGCCTCGATGACGCCCACGGAGCAGGCCGCGTTGAGGACCAGGAAGGTCGGCAGGACCGTGGCCAGCGCGATGTCCAGCCCGTCGCCGTCGGTCCCCAGCATGGCGTCGGCGGGCACCCGCACGCCGTCGGCCGCCATCGGGCTGGAGGCGTTGGCGCGCAGCCCGAGCCCGTCGAAGGAGCCGGTGACCCGCAGCCCCGCCGCGTCGCGTGGCACCAGCCACAGCGTCATGGGGCCGGGCCGGGACAGGGGCCGGCTCGACCAGACGTAGCCGTCGGCCTCGCCGGCGGCGGTGACGAAGCTCTTGCTCGCGTCGAGCCGCACCTCGCCCCCGTCGTCGGTCGCGGTGCTCACCGGGGCCCAGAAGTGACTGCGCGAGCCGGCCTCGGAGAACGCCAGCATCGCCAGGTAACGACCCTCCGCGATGGCCCGGCGCACCTCCTCCGGGCCGTGCGCCTCGAGCGCGGCGGTGGCCGAGTAGTGCATGAGCGTGATCATCGCCGTGGATCCGCAGACCGCCGCCAGCGCGGTGACGACCTCGGCGGCCGCCCGCAGGCCCTGCCCGCCGCCGCCCACCTCGACGGCGCTGGTCAGGCCGAGCAGCCCCGCCTTGCCCAGGGCTTCGAGTCCGGCGCGCGGGAAGGCGCCGGTGCGGTCGGTCTCGGCCGCGGACGGGGCGATCGCGTCGGCGATCACGGTGTCCAGGTCGGTGCTCACGTGGTGACCTCCAAGGATCTTCGTCATCCTCCGGCCACGGCACGCCGAACCGGCCACGGGCATCCGTGGCGGTGACGTCAAAGGAGGCGTTTCGCGAGAACGGGCCGCCCAGGAGCGGCCGGGGCCGGCTACCCCCTGAACGTACTTGAGCCGTTGAAGATGATCAACGTTTTGCCCGACCCATGGTCGACATGTGGCCCGGAATGGACGTTCTGGATCTCCATAAAGGACGCTTTCTCCAGCCTTGCCGTCACGGGAACGTCACGGGCCCGGTGCGGGCGCGATCCGGTGCGGGCGCGATCCGGTGCGGGCGTGGTCCGGTGCGGGCGTGGTCCGGTGCGGGGGCCCGGCCGCACAAGCGGGCGGCAATCCGGGTGCAAGCCGATGTCACTATCGTTCCGGGCATGTCACGACGATGGGTGCCCGGTGCGACCGCGACGACCGCGGTCGCCGCGCTTCTGATCACGTCCTTCCCGGCGGCCGCGAACGCGGCTGCCCGGGCGGGGACGTCCACTCCGGCGACGACGGTGTCGCCCGCGAAGACAGCTTCACCGGCGAAGGTGTCCAATGCCTTGTTCCGCGCCTGGAACGCGCGCGACCGCGCGGCGGCGGCCCGGGTCGCCACCCCCTCGGCGGTCAGGTCGATCTTCGCCTACGTCTACCGGACCCCCGACGTGTTCGCGGGCTGCGCCGGCAACGCCTGCAGGTTCACGCACACCAGCGTGCGCGTGCCGGGCGGGCACAACGGCCTGCTCCTGGTCGTCTCCGGCTCGAAGGTGACCAGGGTCTACCAGTCGCGGCACGTGACCAGGCCGTCCACCGCCGCCGGGCACCTGTTCAGGGCGTGGCAGAAGGGCGACCGGAACCTTGGCCTCGAAGTGGCGGCCAAGCCCGCGGTCACCACCCTCTTCCGCGTGCGGTTCGACCCCAGGGGCGTGCCCTACTTCTTCCAGGGCTGCACCAAGGAGAAGACGGGCTACGGCTGCGCCTACTCCTACGAGGGCGGGGCCATGTTCATGCGGCTCAAGGGCTCGGCCGTGCGCGGTTACGAGGTCCGCTCGATCGACTACCTGGCCGACTGACGGGGCTCGCCGGGGTCCGCCTCGTGAGCCCGGGCGAGGCGGTCCTGAAGCTTGGCGTGGCGAAACTGGTACACCGCGCCCACCTCCCGGAGCAGGCCGACCCGGTGGGCGTCGTCCAGGAAGTATGAGCGCCAGGCCGCCCATGCCCACCACGACCACCCGCCAGCGCGATCCGCCCCCTGCCGCCATGCCGCCCCCTCATTCGCTCACGTCCCCTCGGTAGGTCGTGCGGAACGCCGCGACTGTGACCGACCGCCTTCTCGAAGGCGGCCCGGCGGTTGAAGGTCGTTGAGCCACAGGGGCCCTTATGCTGATCATGATCGCCTGCCTGCGACGGTGGAGGAGCCGCTGATGACCGCCGACCCCACGATGACCCGGATCGGCCAGGGCGTGGAGTTACATCACCACCAGGGCCGGCGTGAGGCGGCTCGCGAGCTGTTCGCGCAGATCTGGGACGACATCGGCGGCGAGCAGGGCGACCCACTGCATGTGTGCGTCCTTGCCCACTCGATGGCCGACGTGCAGGACGACGCGCACCAGGAGCTGATGTGGGATCTGCGAGCGCTCGCCGCCGTCGGCCTGATCACCGATGAGCGGGTGGCCCAGGCCGGGGTGCCGCTTTCGGTGGCCGGCCTGTATCCGTCGTTGCACCTGAACCTGAGTGAGTGCTATCGCAAGCTGGGCGATCTCGGCCGCGCCCGTGAGCACCTCCAGCAGGCGCGGGACGGGATCGGCGCGCTTGCCGACGACGACTATGGACAGCTCATCAAGGACGGCCTGAAGCGGGTGGCCGAACAGCTGGGCGAGACCGGCTGACCGCGCGCCCAGGCGAGTAGATCCGGTCGATCCGCCGCATGGTCAGTGGGGCGATCCGCCACGCCCGCCCACCGTTGCCGACCCGTCACGAGGCCGCGCGAGCGAGGGCGGCCGCGGGTGGGCCACGAAGCGGCCGAAGCCGCCCTGGTGGTAGAGCAGCGGACGGCCGGGGGTGTACACCGTCGCCTCGGCGACCAGGCCCACCACGAGGATGTGGTCGCCCACGTCGACGGTCTGGTCGGGAAGGCAGACGAGGTGGGCGGACACGTCCTGCAGCAGGGGCGCGCCCAGGGGGCCGGGCCGCCACCGGGTGGGCTCGGCGAACCGGTCGATGTCCTTGCGCGCGAACCTGGCCGCCAGTTCGGCCTGGTCGCTGGCCAGGATGTTGACGGCGAAGTGGTCGGCCGAGCGCAGCCAGGGCCAGGTCGTGGAGAACCGGTCGACGTAGACGGGGCGGGCGACGGGGCGGGCGACTCGGGCGGCGGCAGGTCTGATCTTGATCACGGAAGATTCCTCCAGGGAAGACGCGCCGGCACCCGGCGCGCAATGGAAGGAGCTCGGGTCGGGGCGTGGCCGGCCGGCCACGCCAGGACGGAGGGGACGGGGGCGGCGCGAGCGCGCCCGCGAGCGGTGAGTGATCAGCGACACTGCGCGCTGGCGACGTGACCGAAGTCCACGTGCTGGCGGCGGATCAGGTAGAGGCCCTGGCTCATACGACCGAAGCTACCAGCCGATCCGGACAAAGGCAACATTTCCTACTCGCTATACATGAAACTTGCACAAGCACGAAGTGGGCTCTACTGTATTCCCTACTAAACAAGTCTCTTTAATCGGTTTTTGTGGGGGTGTGCGGGGCGGTGATCCGCGGCGTCGGGCTTCGCGTGGGAGCCGTGCTCCTGCTGGCCGGGATCTGGTGGGCGGTCGCGGCGGCCCACGTGTGGCCCGAGGTGTTCGTGCCCTCCCCCGGATCGGTCTGGGACCAGCTGTTCCTCACCTCCTCGGTCCGAGACGGCCAGCGCGGCTACAGCGGCCACCTGCTCCACGAGCACCTGCTGGCCAGCCTGCGGCGCATCGGCCTCGGCAGCCTGTACGGCGTGGCAGGCGGCATCGCCCTGGGCCTCGTCATCGGCCTGGTGCCGACGGTGCGGGCGCTGCTCGGGCCGCTGGTCACCTTCGTGCGCACGCTCCCCCCGCTGGCGTACTTCAGCCTCCTGATCATCTGGTTCGGCATCGACGAGACCCCGAAGGTCACGCTGCTGTTCGTCGCCGCGCTGCCGCCCGTGGCGGTGGCGACCGCCGAGGCGGTGCGCGGGGTGCACGAGGACTACCTGCACGCGGCCCGCTCGCTGGGGGCCAGGAGATGGCAGTTGCCCTTCCAGATCGTGCTGCCCTCCGCCCTGCCGGAGGTGATCACCGGCATCCGGGTCGCCGTCGGGGTCGCGTACACCACCGTGGTGGCCGCCGAGACGGTCAACGGAGTGCCCGGCATCGGCGGCATGATCCGGGACGCCCAGCGCTACAACCAGACCGACGTGGTGATCCTCGGGCTGCTCGTCATCGGCGCCTCGGGCCTGCTCATCGACGCTCTTCTGCAACTCACCGCGCGCCTGCTCGTGCCGTGGCGCGGCAAGGCCTGAAGGAAGGCAACGCACATGAAACACCGCCTCATCCCAGCACTCGCCCTGGTCCTGGGCCTGGCCGCGTGCTCCTCGGGCACCGGCGCGACACAGGCGGGCGTCTCCGCCTCCGGCCCCGGCGGCGCGCCCAAGGAGATCCGGATCGGCTACCAGCTGATCCCCAACGGCGACCTGATCGTCAAGGACCAGCGGTGGCTGGAGGAGGCCCTGCCGGACACCACGATCACCTGGACCAAGTTCGACTCGGGCGGCGACGTGAACACCGCGATGGTGGCCGGCAGCATCGACATCGGGCTGGCCGGCAGCGCCCCCGTCACCCGGGGGCTGTCCGCGCCGCTCGACATCCCGTACAAGGTGCCGTGGATCTTCGACGTGATCGGCGAGAACGAGGCGCTGGTGGCCCGGCAGGCCGGTTCCGTCCAGGAGCTGAAGGGCAAGAAGGTGGCGGCCCCGTTCTCCTCGACGGCGCACTACAGCCTGCTCGCGGCGCTGCAGGACGCCGGGCTGGCCGAGGCCGACGTGACCGTCATCGACCTGGAGCCGCCGGACATCCAGGCCGCCTGGGCGCGCGGCGACATCGACGCCGCCTACACCTGGACGCCGGTGCTCGGCGAGCTGCGCAAGACCGGCAAGGTGCTGGTCACCAGCAAGGACCTGGCCGCCAAGGGCAAGCTGACCGCCGACCTCGCGGTGGTCCGCGACCAGTTCGCCACGACCTACCCCGAGGCCCTGCGCACCTGGCTGGCGCAGCAGGACCGCGCGGTCAAGCTGGTGCGCTCCGACAAGCAGGCCGCCGCCGCGGCGGTGGGACGCCAGCTCAACCTCGATCCCGCCGAGGCCGCCGAGCAGATCGACGAGCTCGTCCTGCTCGACGGCAAGGAGCAGGCCGGCCCCGACTACCTGGGCACGCCGGAGCAGCCGGGCGCCCTGGCCCAGAACCTGCGCAGCACGGCCGAGTTCCTCAGGTCGCAGAACAAGCTCCCGTCGGTCCCCGAGCTCACGGTGTTCCAGCAAGGCCTGGCCACCGAGGAACTGCGTGATGCGTTCGCCGGATGAGCCACTCGCCGTGCGGCTCAGCGGCGTCTCCCTCGTGTACGGCTCACGCGGCCGGTTCCCACGACGCGGCGGCAACCCCGTCGAGGCGCTGCGCGACATCGACGCCACGGTCGGCATCGGCGAGTTCGTGACGATCGTGGGACCGTCCGGCTGCGGCAAGAGCACCCTGCTGCGGCTGGTGGCGGGCTTCGCCTTCCCGACCGGCGGGCAGGTCGCCGTGTCGGGGGTCCCGGTGACGGGGCCGGGGCCGGACCGGGGCGTGGTGTTCCAGCAGCCGAGGCTGTTCCCGTGGCTCAGCGTCCGGCGCAACGTCGAGTTCGGGCCGCGCATGGCCGGGATGCCCGCCGTCCGGCGCCGCGAGCGCGCCGCCGAGCTGCTGGAGCTGGTCGGGCTCTCCGACTCCGCCGGACGGCGGCCGTACGAGCTGTCGGGCGGCATGCAGCAGCGGGCGGCCATCGCCCGCGCGCTCGCCCCCGACCCGGCGATCCTGCTGATGGACGAGCCGTTCGCGGCCCTTGACGCGCTCACCCGCGAGCGCCTCCAGGAGGAGATCCGCGGGATCTGGCAGACCACCGGCAAGACCGTGCTGTTCGTCACGCACAGCGTCGACGAGGCCGTCTACCTCGGCACCCGGATCCTCGTCCTCAGCAGGCGGCCCGGCCGGCTCGTCCTCGACCAGGCCTCCGACCTGCCACTGGCCTCTGACCCGCACACCCATCCCGCGTTCACGAGCGTGCGGGAGACCATAGCGGCAGCCGTACGGCGATCCGCGTCCGACGAAGAGGTGACCTGATGCGCTACCACTGGTTCCTGCCGACGACCGGCGACGGCCACGACGTCCGATCCGCCATCACGACCACCGACAGCTTCCGCCCGGCCGCGCGGGCAGCCACCGTGACGTACCTGACCCAGGTGGCCAGGGCCGCCGAGGAGGCGGGCTTCGAGGCGGCTCTCACGCCGGTCGGGGCCGGCTGCCCCGACCCGTGGATCGTCTGCGCGGCGCTCAGCCAGCACACCGAACGGCTGAGGATGCTGGTCGCCTTCCGCACCGGCTACACCCTGCCGACTCTGCTCGCCCAGCAGGCGCAGGCGTTCCAGCAGGTCTCCGGCGGGCGGTTGCTGCTGAACGTCGTCACCGGCGGCGACCCGGTCGAGCAGCGCTCCTACGGCGACTTCCTGGACCACGACGCCCGCTACGGCCGAACCGACGAGTTCCTCGACGTGCTGCGACGCACCTGGGCCGGCGAGCCGTTCGACCACCGGGGCGAGCACTACCACGTCGAGGCGGGCGGGCTGGCCGAGCCGCTCGACCCGGCGCCCGACGTCTACTTCGGCGGCGCCTCCCCTGCCGCCGAGCGGGTCGCCGCCCGCCGCGCGGACGTGGCCCTCATGTGGGGCGAGCCACCCCAGGCCGTGGCCACGCGCATCGCCCGCCTGCGCGACCTGGCCGCCTCCCTGGGCCGCGCGCCGCGCTTCGGGCTGCGCGTGCACGTCATCGCCCGTGACACCACCGCCGAGGCCTGGGCCGAGGCCGACCGCCTGCTCGCCGACATGGATCCGGCCCGCATCGCCGAGGCGCAGCGCCGCTTCGCCCGCTTCGACTCGGTCGGGCAGCGCCGCATGGTCGACCTGCACGCGGGAGGCACCCGCGACCTGGAGATCCACCCCGGCCTGTGGGCGGGGGTCGGCCTGGTCCGCGAGGGCGCCGGCACCGCCCTGGTCGGCTCGTACGACGAGGTCGCGGCGCTGCTGCGGGAGTACGCGGCGCTGGGCGTGGAGGAGTTCATCCTGTCGGGGTGGCCGCACCTGGAGGAGGCGTACCGGGTCGGCGAGTACGTCCTCCCCCGCCTGCAACGCCTCGCGGTCGCCTGACGGTCCGGCTGACCGGCCACCGCCGGCGGGACTATCGTCCTCGGCTGCGGCCCAGGCCGCGTCACCGCGCGTTTACAGTCTCTCGGGGTGAACGCTTTCGGCATCGACCTTTCGCCGGAGATGGTCGCCGTCGCGCGCCGAAGCCATCCGGATCTGCGGTTCGAAGAGGGCTCCATGACCGCTCTGGACCTGGCGGACGCGGCTGTCGGCGGTGCCGTCGCCTGGTATTCGACCGTCCACACCCCGCCGGAGCTGTTGCCGACGGTGTTCGCCGAGATTCATCGGGTGCTGGCTCCGGGCGGCCACTTCCTGATCGCGTTCAAGGTCGGTGATGAGCGTCGCCACCTCGATCAAGGCTATGGCCACAAGATCTCACTCGATGTCTACTGGATGCCTCCTGAGCACATCGCCGGGCTCCTGCGCGGGGCCGGACTGGTGCTGGACGCTCAGCTGATCCGCGAGCCTGACGAGAGCGAGAAGCCCCGCTCGGGCCGGCAGGCCTTTCTCCTGGCCCACAAACCCCAGGAGCCTTTACCCCGACCGAAACCGATTCTAAGGTGAAGTTCCCATATCAGGAGGGGTGGACGTGGGCGTACTCGCGGGCAAGGTGGCCGTCGTGACCGGGGCGAGCAGGGGGATCGGAGCCGCCATCGCGACCCTGTTCGCCGCCGAGGGAGCGCGGGTGGTGGCCGCCGCCCGGACCTTCGAACAGGGACAGAGCCGCCTGGAGGGGACGCTGGCCGACACCGTCGCGAAGATCGAGGCCGACGGCGGCACCGCCTTCGCCCAGCCGGCCGACCTGTCGCGGCCGGAGGACCGCCAGGCGCTGGTCGAGGCCGCCGAGAGCCGCTACGGTCCGGTGGACGTGCTGGTCAACAACGCGGCCGTCACCTACTTCACCCCGGTGACGGACTTCACCGACCGGCGCTACGAGCTGATGTTCGAGGTGCAGGTGAAGGCGCCGTTCCAGCTGTCGCGGCTGGTCGCGCCGGGCATGCGCGAACGCGGCCGGGGGTGGATCCTGAACATCTCCTCGATCGCCGCGCGGCACCCCGACTTCCCGCCGGGCCCGTACGCGGCGCTCGGCGGGACGGTGTACGGCATGTGCAAGGCGGCGCTGGAGAGGTTCACCACGGGTCTCGCCGCCGAGCTCTACGCCGACGGCGTCGCGGTCAACGCCCTGTCACCCAACGGGATCGTCCCGACGCCGGGCACCCTCTTCCACCATCTGACGTCGGTGGACGCCCCGGACAACGAGCCGCCCTCGGTCATGGCGGACGCCGCCCTCGCGCTCTGCCACCGGCCCGCCGCCGAGCTCACCGGCCGGATCGCGTACTCGCAGGATCTGCTGGCGGAGCTGGCCGACCGGCGCTGACCGGCGCGGCCGGCGGGACCGGGGGCGACGAAACCGGCCGGGGACCCGGCACGCGCACACCGCGCACACCGCGCACACCGGACACGCCGGGCACGCCGGGCGAACCGGGCCCTGACCGGCGCGGGTCAGGCGGGCGGGGCGAGGCCGGGCGGGAAGCCGCCGGTCGCGATGGGGCCCCAGCGGTCGATGTGGATGCGGATCAGCGACTTGTCCTGGCGCCGCATGGCGGCACGGTACTCGTCCCAGTCGGGATGCTCCCCGGCGATGGACCGGTAGTAGTCGACCAGCGCGTCGAGGGCGGCGGGCATGTCCAGCACCTCGGCGCGCCCGTCGACCTGGACGTAGGGGCCGTCCCAGTCGTCGGACAGCACGCAGATCGAGGCCCGTTCGTCACGCCGGGCGTTGCGCGTCTTGGCCCGCGCGGGATAGGTGGACACCACGATCCGGCCGTGGTCGTCGACGCCGCACGAGACGGGTGAGAGCTGGGGCCGCCCGTCCTGGCGGGCGGTGGCCAGCAGGCCCCGGTGCCTGGGGCGCAGGAACTCGAGGAGGTCGGGCAGGTCGACGCGGCGCGCGGTGGCGATCCTGGGAGCCATAACGGCAGCCTTCCACATCCGCCTCGACCGGCGGCCGTCCGGCGGGCCTCGGACTCACTGAACGGCCCGGCGGGCCGCTCCCCTTCTGCGGATGGTGAGGATGGCGAGGTCGTCGCGCGCCGACGACTCGGTGAAGTCGGACAGGTCGGCGCTCAGGGTCTGGGCGAGCCGCGCGGGCGGGTCGCGGGCCCAGGACCGCAGCCGCTGTGCCAGCGGATAGAACGCGCCGGCGTGGTCGCGGGCCTCGGTGACGCCGTCGGTGCACAGCAGGATGGTGGCCCGTGCCGGGAAGGCGAACCGCGCGACCCGGCGCGGCTCGCGCGACAGTGCGGCCAGGCCGAGAGGCAGGCCCGGCTCTCCGATGCTCGCCTGCCACGCCTGGCCTTCGTGGATCAGATAGGGCGCCATGTGCCCGCAGTCGACGACCTCGGCCCGCCGGCCCGGCCCGACGCCGAGCACGAGGGCGGTGACGAAGCGCTCGAGCTCGCCGGTGCGCGCGACGGACGTGTTCTGCCTCGCCACGGCGCTCTCCAGCGCGTCGACGACGCCGAGGAGCGTGGGCTCGCGGTGGGCCGCCTCCCGGAACGCGCCGAGGACGACGAACGCGGTCCCGATCGCGGTCAGCCCCTTGCCCTGCACGTCGGCGATCAGCACCCGGCTTCCGTACTCGGAGGCGGCGACCTCGTACATGTCGCCTCCGATCATGGTGTCCTCCTCGACCGGCCGGTAGACGCCGTCCACGACGACGTCCGCGGTGCGCAGCGGCAGCGGGCGCAGGATCTGCCGCTGCAGGGCCGACGCCGCCGAACGCAGCCGGCGGATCTCCTCGTCGCGCTGGAGGCGGTAGCGGCAACCGAGCACGCTCACCAGGCCGAACAGGGCGGCGAACCCGGTCGCGAGCAGGTTGCCCGTCAGGTCGCCGCCGAGGTAGGTGACGGACGCCGTCATCACCAGGGTCACCCACACGGAGGCGATGGCCGTCTGCCGCACGGTGCCGAGGCCGGACACGATCGCCGGCAGGAACACCAGCAGCGGCACCAGCCACGCCGCCGAGCCGATGACGAAGTCGAGCCCGACGACGGCCCCGGTGACGACGACGAGCAGGACCGCGAACCTGGCCGGCGTCATGAGGGGGCGCCGCCCGCTCGGCCACCCGGTCTCCCACACGATTTCCCCTCACCCCCGTGGCACTTTTACCCGTGCCGGTCCATCCCCCGCCCGCGAACACCCCCGTTCCGGGCCAAGGACGGCCCATGCCGCGAGGCGTGGCATCCGCCCTGCGGATCGCCGGAATCGCAGGTCAGAGCCGTCCCTGTACCCTGAAGGTCAGGACGCTCGCCGGTCGATCCCGGGCGCTGCCCCCGGGGGACGGCGGGCACGGCTCGCACTCGTGCGGGAGGTGGGGCCGATGCGGCTTCACGATGCACGGCTCACCGGGGCGATGAGCGCGGTCATGCTCGCCGCGGCCCTCGCAGGGTCGCCGGCGGCGATGGCCCGCGCTCCGGATCCGGAGGAGCACGGTACTTCCCAGCAGGAATGCACTCCGCCGCCTCTGCCCGGCAAGGTGGTGGACGTGACCGTGAGCGACCAGCCGTCGGGCGGCAGGCGGATGACCCTGTCGGTCAAGCCCGACCAGGTCCCCGCGGGGACCGTGTCGCTGCGGGTCTACAACAAGGGGCCCGACCTGGCGCACGAGGCCGTCGTGCTGCCGCTGCCGTCCGGGCAGGCCGCCGGGAAGCGGGCGGTCGACTCCCAGGGGCGCGTGGACGAGACGGGAGCCCTCGGTGAGGCGGCGCGCAACTGCGGCGCCGGCGAGGGCGAGGGCATCGCTCCGGGCTCCATGAGCTGGACCACGATGACGCTCCGTCCGGGCCGTTACGAGGTCGTCTGCAACTTCCCCAGCCACTACGGCGCGGGGATGTTCGCCGAACTCGACGCCACCGGACAGTGACCTACGCAACGTTCCAGAAGGATGATCAGTGGGTGCGAAAATGGTCAAGTTAGGTTAGCCTCCCCTAAAAGGAGGCAAAGAATTGACCACGCCTTTTCGCATGTTCAACGTACGGGTGAGCAGGCTGGACCGGCTGAGCCCGTCGTTCCTGCGGGTGACGTTCGCCGGGCCGGATCTGGCCCGGTTCGCCGACAACGGTTACGACCAGCGGATCAAGCTCGTCCTGCCGCTCGCCGAGCACGGCCTGGCCCACCTGCCCATGGGCGCGGACTGGTTCCAGCGCTGGCGGGAGCTGCCCGAGGAGCTGCGCAACCCGTTTCGCACGTACACCGTCCGGGTGGCCCGCCCGCAGGCGTGCGAGGTGGACGTCGACGTCGTGCTGCACGAGGACGACGGCCACAGCGGCCCCGTGGCGCGCTGGGCGGCGAACGCCCGGCAGGGCGACCTCGCGGTCCTGTGCGGACCGAACGCCGACCACCCGGGTGAGCATGGTGGCCTGGAGTTCCGGCCGCTCGCGGAGACGGGACCCGTCCTGCTGGCCGGAGACGAGACGGCCGTGCCCGCCATCGCCTCCGTGCTCGAACGGCTGCCCGCCGGCTGCACGGGCGAGGCGCTGATGGAGGTGCCCTACGCGGCCGACTCGCTCGACGTCCTGACCTCCAGCCAGGTCAAGGTCACCTGGCTGCCCAGGGACGGCGCCGAACGCGGGAGCCTGCTCCGGCCCGCCGTGGCCGCCGCCGCCGACCGGCTGCTCCCCGCGCCGGCCGCCCCGGACCCCGCGCGGAACGGGTTCCGGGACGTGGACGTGGACGTGGAGGAGCTCTGGGAGGTGCCGCAGGAGGAGCGGCCACCCGGCCCGCTCTACGCCTGGCTGGCCGGCGAGGCGTCGATCATCAGGGCGCTGCGGCGGCACCTGGTCGCCGAGCGGGGCATGGACCGCCGCTCGGTGGCCTTCATGGGGTACTGGCGCCTCGGCCGTGCCGAGCTCTGACCGGCCGCCGGCCTCCCGCCGTGGCCGGGCGCTCCGAGTCGGGAAGACGAAACCGTTTCATCGGGCGAGAGCCCTGTGGTCGAGGAGAGAACATGGCCCACCCCCCACGACGCCGCCTCATGGCCATGGGCGTCGCCGCCCTCATCGGCGTCGCCGCCTGTGGCGGCACGTCCGCGCCGCCCGCTGCCGCTCCGTCCACGACGGCCCAGCAGACCGCCTGGACCTGGACCGACGACCGCGGCAAGAACGTCTCCACGCCGCGGCGACCGCAACGCGTGGTGGCGCAGTCGGGAGCGGCGGCCGCGCTCTGGGACTTCGGCGTGCGGCCCGTCGCGGTGTTCGGCCCGCACAAGCTCAAGGACGGCGGCCGCGATCCGGAGGTGGGCGAGGTCGACATCGCCACGGTCGAGTCGATCGGCAACGTCTGGGGCGAGTTCAACGTCGAGAAGTACGCCTCGCTCCAGCCGGACCTGCTGGTCGCGGGCATGTACCAGCCCAACACCCTGTGGTACGTGCCCGAGGAGTCGGCCACGACGATCGACCAGATCGCTCCGTCGGTGGGCGTGCAGCTCAGCGGCAAGCCGCTCGTGCAGATCATCGAGCGTTACGGCGAGCTGGCCGCGGCCCTGGGCGCCGACCCCCAGGCCGCGCCCGTGACCGAGGCGAAGGCCAGGTTCGAGGCGGCCGGCGCCGCGCTCAGGACACTCGCCGCGGCCAAGCCCGACCTCAAGGTCATGGTCGTCACCGGCACCCCCGAGTCCCTCTACGTCGCCTACCTGCCCGACCACCCCGACCTCTCCTACTTCGGCGAGCTGGGGCTGAACATGGTCTCACCGGCCAAGCCCACCGAGAGCGAGGGCGGCTTCTGGGAGGTGCTCAGCTGGGAGAACGCCGACAAGTACGCGGCCGACGTGATCCTGGTCGACGCGCGCGCCCAGTCGATGAAACCCGCGGAGATGGCCGCGAAGCCGACCTGGGCCAAGCTCCCCGCGGTCAAGGCCGGCCAGGTGTATCCGTGGCACGCGGCCGAGAGGTACAGCCACCTCGGCTACGCCAAGGTCATGGAGGAGCTCAAGGGCCACCTGGAGAAGGCGCGCGACGAAGTCGTCGACTGAGCAACGGCGCGCGAGCGCCCGCCGCCCGAGCGCCCGGCCGGCCGTACCCGCCCCGGGCCGGCTCCGGGATCAGCCCGCGACCACGTTCTTCACGTCCAGCGGGTCCTTGAGGTAGCCGTAGTCGCGCATGAGGTCGGCCACCCGCTGCAGCCTTCTCGCGTCCATCACTTTTCCGGTGGCCATCACGGGAGGGTAGACGCCGAGCCTGGTCTGCGCGGCGCTGTCGGCGTCGATCTTGAGGTAGGTCGGCAGCACCGCCTCGACCTCGGCGCGGTCGCCGGCGGCGCGCTGCCCCGCCGCGATCCCGCGTTGGAAGGCCGCCAGCGTGGCGGGGTTGGCGGCCCTCCATTCGCCGGCGGCCACCCAGCCGCCGACCGGCAGGTCGGCCAGGTTCCCGGTCATGGGGTCGGCGAGCCGGCGCAGCGAGCCGCTCCGCAGCCCGGAGGTGCCCCAGGGCTCGGGCAGCCAGGCGGCGTCGACCACGCCCGCGGCGAGCCGGCGCTCCATCTCCGGGAAGGGAACCTCGATGAATTTGACGTCTTTCTTCGTCAGACCCGCGCCCTTGAGTGTGGCCTCACTGGCGAGCATGCCGATGCCGAACAGGTTGTTGACCGCGATCGACTTGCCCTTGAGCCCGGCCACGGTCCCGATCCGCGAATCGGCCTCGACCATCAGGCCGAAGGCGCCGGGCGCCGCCTGGTACAGGTCCGCGATCACCTTGACGTCCTCGTCGTGCTGCTGGACCAGGAGGGCCGTGACGTAGTCGGCCTGAGTGAGGTCCAGCGCGGCGCTCTTGAGTTGAGGTATCGCCGCGGCGCCGCCCGTGATCATGGTCGCCTTGACCGTCAGTCCCTCCCGCTCGAAGTAGCCCTTGGCCATGGCCAGGTAGAGAGGCGCCGAGTCGGCGCTCGGCACGACGCCCACCGTGATGACGTTCTTCTCGAGCGGAACCTTCTTCGGCGGCGGCTCCGCCGGGCTGCTACAGGCGACCGTCATCACGGACAGGACGAGGGCGGCGACAATTCCTCGGCCACGAGTCACGCGTGTCATCAAACTGGCTCCCCACGTAAGGCGATCACAGCGGCGAAGCGTAGCCGCTGGCGATCATGCCTGATAAAGGAACGTCTTTATTGATGAAATTTCGCGACTTCAGCCGAAATTAAGCCTTTATCGAAATTGTCCGCTACCAGGCGACCTCCAGCGAGGCCAGGCCGTACACGATGTTGAACGAGCGGAACCGCGCCTCGGGACCGGCCAGGCGGAGCCCGGGGAAACGCCGCAGCAGCGCCGGGAAGGCGATCCGCATCTCCATCCGCGCCAGCGGCGCCCCCAGGCAGTGGTGCACGCCGTGACCGAAGGCCACGTGGCCCGGCTCGCCCCGGGTGATGTCCAGCCGGTCGGCGTCGGGCAGCAGCGCCGGGTCGCGGTTGGCGGCGGGCAGCGCGCACGCCACCAGCTCCCCCGGCCCGATGGTCTGGCCGGACAGCTCGACCTCCGTGGTGGTCACCTTGAAGGTGCCGGAGTGGACGATGCTGAGCCAGCGCAGCAGCTCCTCCACCGCGGCGTCGATCCGTTCGGGCTCCTTGCGCAGCAGCTCCAGCTGGTCAGGGTGGCGCAGCAGGGCCAGCGTGCCGAGCGAGAGCATGTTGGACGTGGTCTCGTGCCCCGCCAGCAGCAGCAGGGCGCCGATGCCGATCAGCTCGTTCGACGTCAGCTCGTCGCCGTGCTCGCGCACCAGCATGCCCAGGAGTTCCTCGCCGGGCTCGGCCCGGTTGCGGGCGACGAGCCCGGCCATGTAGGCGCGTGACTCCATCTGCAGCGCCATCCGCTCCTGGATCGGCACCGACATGTCGAGCATCCGGGTCGTACGGTGCTGGAATCCGTCGCGGTCCTCGTACGGCACGCCCAGCAGCTCGCAGATGACCAGCGACGGGATCGGCAGCGCGAACGACGAGACCAGGTCGGCGGGCGGGCCGGCGCTCTCCATCGCGTCCAGGTGCTGCTCGACGATGCTGGTGATGCGCGGCTCCAGCCGGCGCATCCGGCGGATCGTGAACTCCGGTGTCAGCATCCGGCGCAACCGGGTGTGCTCGGGAGGGTCGACGCCCAGCAGATTGCCCGCCCGCAGCACGGCGAGATCCTCCTCGCTCAGCTTCGGCGCTCCGGGCAGCTCCGGGATGCCCCTCTGGGCCAGCCTGAACCGCTCCGCGTCGCCCAGCACCTCGCGCACATCGGCGTGGCGGGTCACCAGCCAGGCCTCGATGCCGAACGGCGTGCGGACGCGGGCCACGCCCTCCTTGTCGCGCAACGCCCCCAGCTCCGGAGCCGGGTCGAACTCACTACGCCGCATGTAGAGCGGCAACGTCTCGGACTCGCTCATGTAGCCCCCCAGGATCGGCTCGTCGTCCCGGCCCCGGAACCGGGGCGGGGCCTTCTCCGCTCTGATCTCTCAGGCTCCACTCTGGCCGCTGCGCCCGAACTCCGCCAGGGGACACCACGAAGCAGCCGGTTCCCGCGCGCCGATCTCGCGGAGTCAGGCCGGGCAGGGTCACGAGCAGGTGAGCCACCGCCGCGGGCCTGACAACCGGATCACCCAGGCGAACCTCCCGGTGACGGCGACCTGACGTGCCGGGTTGACAGGCGTGCCGGGCTGGTCTTCTCTGCAACGAGACGCACGACGTGGGGGCGCGTGCCGGTGCCGAGAGGGAGCATGGCATGCCCACAGCCCGCACTGTCCGCACGGTCCGATCGATCAGGCGGTCCGCCCTCGCCCTGGCCGTCGTGGCGTCGCTGGTCACGGTCCCCGCCGTTCCGGCGGCGGCCGGTGGCCCGGCTCCCGGGGGCCCCGGAGCGGCCTCGCACTTCGGCCTGGCGCGCAAGGACTGCGTGGGCACGGCGACCGGCAGGGCGTCCAAGGTCTGGTACACCGTGGCCGGCGGCGTCCTGTCCGACGTGTACGAACCCACGATCGACAACACCAACGTCGAGACCATGCAGTTCGTCGTCACCGACGGCCGCACGTTCACCGAGCTGCAGGCCCGCGACACCACCTACCAGGTGGCCACCGACAGCTCCGGCATGACCTGCACGGTCACCTCCTCCAGCAGGAACGGCCGCTATCGGCTGACCACCACCTACGTCACCGACCCGGCCGGCGACGCGGTGGTGGTCCGCACCCGGCTCCAGCCGGCCGGACTGCGGCTGTACGTGCGGCTGGACGCGAGCGTGAACGGCAACGGAGGCGGCGGCCCGGCCAACGGCGGCGCCGACAGCGGCGTGGTCGACGGGCACACCGGCGCCCCGGTGATCTCCGACACGAACACCGAGACCTCGGCACCCGCCCGCGACTACGCGGTGCCGACCCACCTGGCGCTGCGCGCGGAGCGGCGGCTGCCGGAGGCGAGCGTCGGCTACGCGAGCACGCCGAGCGACGGCGCCGTGCGGCTGGACGCCGACCGCGCGCTCGCTCCCTACACCTCGGCGCCCGGCGGCAACGTGGTGGCCACCGCCCGGCTGCCGATCGACGCCCGGGGCGAGGTGACGTTCGCGCTCGGCTTCGGCCGCACCGCCGCCGGCGCGCTGCGGACCGCCGGCGACGCCGCCGCCCGCCCGTTCGAGGCCACCCGGGGCCGGTACGAGGCGGGCTGGGCCGCGTACGACGCCGGGCTGCGCAGGCCGCCCGCCGCGCTCGCCGGCCGCTACCGGCTCTCGGCCAACGTGCTGAAGGCCAGCGAGGACAAGACGTTCCCCGGAGCCGTCGTCGCCTCCCTGGCCAGCCCGTGGGGCCAGGCGGTCGGCGCGGGCACCGAGGTCGGCGGCAAGGCCGTCTACTTCGGCTCCTACCGCGAGATCTTCGCCCGCGACCTGTACGCGGCCTTCACCGGTTTCCTGGCCGCCGGGGACCTGGAGACCGCCCGGGCCACGGTCCGGTTCCTGCTGGAGCGCCAGCAGCTGCCCGACGGCCGGCTGCCCCGCAACTCGCTGCTCAACGGCCGGCTCGCGCCCGACTCGGGCGGCGACCAGCTCGACGAGACCGCCTATCCGCTTCTGATGGCCTACCAGGCCGGACTGGCCGGCGACGCCGGGCTCTGGGAGAGCGTGCGCGCCGCCGCCGACTTCCTGGTGGCGCACGGCCCCGAGTTCGGCGTCGAACGCTGGGAGGAGCAGTCGGGCCACTCGCCCTCCACGATCGCCGCCGAGATCGCCGGGCTCGTCGCGGCCGGGGAGATCGCGGACCGGCAGGGCGACCAGGGCCGGGCCAGGCTCTACCGGGCCACCGCCGACCACTTCGCCCGCTCGGTCAAGACATGGACGGTCACCACCACCGGCCCGTACGGCCCCCGCTACTTCCTGCGCCTGTCACGCGCGGGCGACCCCGACGCGGCCGTGTCGTACAACCTGGGCAACGGAGCCCCGGCCGAGGACCAGCGGCGGGTGGTCGACGCGGGCTTCCTGGAGCTGACCCGGCTCGGCGTGCTGCCGCCCACCGACCCGGACGTGCTCGCCAGTCTGGCGGTCGTGGACCGCGTGATCCGGCGCACGACGCCGAACGGGCCCGGCTGGTACCGGTACGGCTCCGACACCGCAGGCACCGAGGACGGCTACGGCGACTGTCACGAGCCCGACCCCACCTCCTGCGCGCCGTCGGGCGCTCCCTGGCCCACCACCAACACCGGCTCCGGGCACCTGTGGCCCGTCCTGTCCGGCGAGCGGGCCGAGCACGCCCTGCAGACCGGCGACACCGGCACGGCCACGTCGCTGCTGACGGCGATGCACGCGATGTCGTCGGGCACCGGCCTGATCCCGGAGCAGGCGTGGGAGAACCCCGGCCTGCCCGCCTCCCCCTACGGCAGCGACCCTGCCACCGCCTCGATCGGGCTGCGCGCCGGTGAGCCGGCCGGCTCGGCGTCGCCTCTCACCTGGGCGCAGGCGCAGGAGCTGCGGCTGATCCTGTCACTCGGCGCCGGCCGCCCGGTCGAACAGCCCGAGGTCGTCCGCCGCCGCTACGCCGACCACGGCCTGCCGCCCGCCGCCGCGCTCGCCGTCACCGCCCCGGCCGACGGCGCCGCGATCACCGGCGCGTCGGTCACGGTCCAGGGCACCACCACGCCCGGCGCGCGGGTCGACATCGCGGCGGCCCCCGTCGACACCGGCGCGCCCGCCCAGGTCGTCTCGGTGCGGGCCGGCTCCGGCGGAGGCTTCACCGCCGAGGCGCCGGTCTCGTTCGGCGAGGTCGTGCTCACCGTGACGGCGAGCGCCGGCGGGCGCACCGCCTATGACCAGCGGACGGTCGTCGGCGACATCGTCGGCGCCACGACCGTGCTGGACGTCGCCGACCCCGACGGCGACGACGACGGCCCCGGCACCTACGCCTATCCGACGGCCGCCGACTTCCGCCCGGGCGCCTTCGACCTGCGCCGGTTCCAGGTCATCACCGACGCGTCCACCGTCTACCTGCGGGCCGAGGTCCGCGACCTCACTCCCACGTTCGGCAACCAGATGGGCGCCCAGTTGCTCGACGTGTACGCCCAGGATCCGGCCGTGGCCGCCCGGTCCACGGATCCGGCGTTCCCGCAGCGCAACCACCGCATCGCCGAGCAGGACGCCTGGACCCAGCGGGTCGAGGCGCAGGGCTTCGCCGCCCCGGTCTGGGTGACCGCCGCCGGGGCCGCCCAGGCCGGCGCCGCCGTACGCTCCTCCGGGACCGCCCGCACGATCACCGTCGCGCTGCCCAGGGCCACGTTCGGCACGCCCGGGCCGGGCTGGCGGTTCGCGGTGGTGCTCACCGGCCAGGACGGGTTCAGCGCCGACCAGGCCAGGGGCTTCGGCGCCACGCCCGAGCCGTACCGGTTCGGCGTCTGCGCGCCCGGCGGCACCGCGCCGCTGTGCTCGTACGATCCGGGCGCCGTGCCCAAGGCGCTCGACGTCATCATCCCGCCCGGACAGTCCCAGGCCGACCTGCTGAACCCCCTCCTCGGCCCGGTCACCCTTCGGGCCGTCACCGTCTCCTGACCGTTCACTCCGACAGCCCTTGACCGCGCCTTGATGGGGCGGACGTGCCCGCGCCGGCGCGGGCACGGACTCGCGCGGTGAGAAGTACGCGCGGCGCTGCCTCACCGGCGACCGGCACGCCTTCCGGGCGCCCAACTGGACCTACCGGGTGGGCGGCGACAGCCACTGCAAGCGGGGCGCGTACGCCACCCCGTGAGTCATGAGCGGCCGCGGGGCCTCGCGATCCCGGTCACAGGCGTCGCGGGACACGGGAACGACCGCCGGCGGCGGTGTTCCGGGCGCTTTCGCGGCAGATGCCGGTGGCGCCGAGGCCGCGCCGGGCGTAGAAGTCGTCCACGGCGGCGAGGACGTTGGCGATCGTCGCCGGGGCGTACCCGCGGTCCCTCAGGTGGCGGTCGTAGTCGTGGGCCGTCACGACGGCCGCGGACATGTCGGCCAGCGGGCCGTGGTCGTGCGTGCCGCCGGTCTCGGCCTCGGCCGTCCAGGCCAGGAAGCCGCTGACGTGGGAGAGGTATTTCGCCTTGCTGGAGGGCTTCAGCGGCGAGCCGGCCAGGGCGGCGGCGTACGCGGACAGCATCCCGCCGTAAGGGGGCGGGAGCCGGCGCGGGGAGGAGCTGATCATGCCTCGAACGCTAGGGACGGGCCGGTGCCGCCGCCACGGGCGCAGGTCCCGCGGCGGAGGGACTTCCGGCCCTATCGGGTGGCCGCGCTGCTCGAGCAACCTGGCCGGTCGCCGTGGTGAGAAAGGGACCGGGGTCCACACGCTTCGGGACCTTCGGCACTACATCTCGGCTCCCCCGTGCTGATGGACTCCTTGTCGGCGCCGAGAGTGGGGCCGATCGGGAGGACCCGGAGGGGCGCGTAACCGGCCTCCGGGCGGAGTGTGGAGGTAGGAGAACGTGCTGAGCTGGGCTGACCGTGGCTGAGGCGATGTGGCCCGTCCTGATCCAGGGCGGCATGGGCGTGGGGGTGTCCGGGTGGCGGCTGGCCCGCGCCGTCGCGGCCACGGGGCAACTGGGCGTGGTGTCGGGGACGGCGCTGGACGCGACGCTGGCCCGGCGGCTGCAGCAGGGAGACCCGGGCGGGCACCTGCGCCGGGCGCTGGCCGCCTTCCCGGTGCCCGAGATCGCCGGGAGGGTGCTGGAGCGTTACTTCGTGGCGGGCGGCACCGGGCCGGACGTCCCCTACCGGCCCGTCCCCCGGCTCGGCGTACGGCCCGGCCGGGCCCGGGACGAGCTGGCCGTGGTCGCCAACTTCGCCGAGGTCTTCCTCGCCAAGGAGGGGCACGACGGCCTCATCGGCGTCAACTACCTGGAGAAGATCCAGCTGGCCACGCCGGCGGCGGTCTACGGGGCGATGCTCGCCGGGGTCGACTACGTGCTGATGGGGGCCGGGATCCCGGCCGAGATCCCCGGGCTGCTCGACGAGCTGGCCGCGCACCGGCCGGCGGAGATCACGGTCACCGTGGCGGGCGACGGCGAGGCGCGGCACACGGTGGGCGTCGATCCGCGGGCGCTGCTCGGCCGCGCCCTGCCGCCGCTGCCCCGGCCCCGGCTGCTGGCGATCGTCTCCTCCCACGTGCTCGCCGCCTACCTGGCCAGGTCGCCGCGGACCCGGCCGGACGGGTTCGTGCTGGAGTCGCCCGTGGCGGGCGGGCACAGCGCGCCGCCCCGGGGGCGGATGCGACTGGACGCGGACGGCGAGCCTGTCTACGGCCCCCGCGACGAGGCCGACACCGGCAAGGTGGCGGCGATCGGCCTGCCGTTCTGGCTGGCCGGCGGGTACGGCACGCCCGACGGGTTGACGCGGGCGCTGGAGGCGGGGGCCACCGGGATCCAGGTGGGGTCGGCGTTCGCGCTGTGCCGGGAGTCGGGACTCGACGAGGACCTCAGGCGGCGGATGTTGCGGAGGGCGGCGCAGGGTGTCCTGGAGGTGCGCAACGACCCGTCCGCTTCCCCGGCGGGCTTCCCGTTCAAGGTCGCCCAGGTGCCCGGCACCCTGTCGGATCCGGACGTCTACGAGGAGCGGCCCCGGCTGTGCGACCTGGGCTACCTGCGCACGCCGTACACGAAGCCGGACGGCGGGCTCGGCTACCGCTGCCCCGCCGAGCCGGTCGAGGTCTACGTGCGCAAGGGCCGCCCGGCCGAGGAGGCGGCCGGGCGGCGCTGCCTGTGCAACGGGCTGCTCGCCGCCATCGGGCTCGGCCAGCGACGGCCGGACGGCTACGAGGAGCCGCCGCTGCTCACGCTCGGGCAGGATGTCGGCTTTCTCGCCACGCTCCCGGAGGACCACTCGGCGGCCGACGTCGTGGCGAGCGTCCTGGGGGCCCGGCTCCCGGGGTGACCGCGCCCACCGGGGATGACCGCGTCCAGCGAGGGTGACCGGGCCCCCGGCCGGGGGCCCGGTCGAGGGTGGTCAGACGGAGATCCGGCCCGCGCCGGCGCCCGCGGTCACGATCGACTTGACGCCGGAGGCGCCGTCGAGCGAGTAGGAGTAGGGGATGGACGCCACGCCGCCGCCCGACTGGCCGGTGCCGGAGTTGACGAAGTGGTTGGAGCGGGCGACCAGCGTGCCGGGGCCCGAGTCGCCCTCGCCGAGGTGGAAGGGGTCCTCGGTGTTCTCGAAGTAGTTGCCCTCGACGAGCACGCCGGCGCCTTCGGTGGAGGCCACGCCGTAGGAGCCGATGCTGCCGTAGTAGTTGTTGTAGACGTGCACGGGGTTGCCGAAGCGGACCCGGGGGTGGCGCTGGTTGGTGCCGTCGAACCAGTTGTGGTGGTAGGTCACCCGCAGGCGCCCCCGGTCCTCGCCGCCGTTGCCGTCGTCGTGCCCGAGCAGCATGCTCTTGTCGTGGTCGGTGACCTTGTTCCAGGAGACGGTGACGTAGTCGCTGGCGCGCTTGATGTCCACGGCGCCGTCGTAGCCGTCGCTGAAGGTGTTGTGGTCGATCCACACGCGGGTCGAGTACTGCACGTTGATCGCGTCGTCGTTCCAGCCGCGGAAGGTGAGGTTGCGGACGATCACGTTGGACGCCTCGGCGATGTTGAACCCGCAGCCCACGATGGCCGCGCCGGAGTTGCCCAGCACGCTCTTGTCGGAGGCGACCCTGAGCATCCCGGAGCAGGAGATCGTGCCGGACACCCGGATCACCGACGTGCCGCTCGCCGACAGCGCACTGGTCAGCGCGGACGCGGTGGAGACGGTCACCGGCGAGGCGTTGCCGCCGCCGGTGGTGCCGCCGCCCTGGGTGGCCCAGCCGACCAGGCCGGTCGGGTTGCCCGGGGGCGTGGTCGGGGTCGTGGTCGGGGTGGGCGTCGGGCTCGGCTGCGACCCGGCGGGGACGAGCCGCCACTGCTTGGTCGCCACCGAGTCGCAGGAGTTGGTCTGGACCAGCGCGCCGGAGGACGTGGAGTTGTCCTTGGTGTTGAGGCACTTGCCGCCGCCCGCGTTGACCACCCGGTAGGCGGAGCCCGACTCGGTCAGGTTCCAGCTCTGGGACGCCGCGCCCGAGCAGCTCTCCTGCTGCACGGCCTTGCCCGCGGAGGTGCTGGCGTCCTTGACGCCCGCGCACTTGCCGGTGTGGGCCGCCCTGAGCTGGAAGGAGCCGCCGGCGGCGACCAGGTTCCAGGTCTGGGCCGCGCCGCCGCAGCCGCTCTGGGTGAGCTGCACGCCGTCGGACGCGCTGCCGCCCGGCACGGTGAGGCACAGCCCGCTGCCGCCGTTCACCACGGTGTACGCCCCGGGCGCGGGGGCGGCCGAGGCGGGCGAGGCGGTGGCGACGCCTGCCGCCCCCGCTCCCGCTAAGGCGATGACACCGGCGATGACCGCGGCCGTTCCGCCGCTGATTCTCTGTCGCACGATTGAGCTCCTTGCTGGCCCGGCAGACCCTGGTGGCCTGCTCCTCGGTGTCCCCCCAGCGAGATCTCGTTCATGTACGTGAACGCCATGCGTAGTAGCGAACACGCACAAGATAGGTAAGCGCTTTCCCAGTGTCAACAAGCCATGAAACTTTCATAACGAGCCCCGGTCAGACCCGGTCAGACGACGCCCGCGTAGACCCAGCGGCCGTCGAGCCGGACGAACCGGCTGTGCTCCTCGAGCTGCCCCGGGCGCCCTCGTTCGACGAAGTGGGCCCGGAAGCGCACGGTGCCCTCGCCGTGGAAGACGGTGCCGCCGGTGGTCTCCAGGATCTCCAGGCTCACCCAGCGCAGCCCCTTGTCGAAGCCGACCCGCGGCGGGCGGACGTCCGGATGCCAGGTGCGCAGCAGGTAGGCCTCGTCGCCCACGCCGAACGCGCTGAACCGCGACCTCATCAGCTGCTCCGCGGTGGTGGCCGCGCCCTCGCCCCGGTGCAGGCGGCCACAGCACCCGGAGTAGGGGGCCGGCAGGCCGCAGGGACAGGAGGCGGTGGCGGGACGGGACATGGCCCTCATTCTGCCGTGGGAACCGCCGTGAGGCGGCCCGCGAGAGCGCTCAGCGTCTCGCCGAGCGGCGCGTCCAGGGTCAGCGTGGCGTCGGCGTCGCCGCCGGTCGGCCCCTGGTTGACGATGGCGATCGGGATGCCGAGCGCGGCGGCCCTGGTGACGAACCGCAGGCCGGACCTGATCGCCAGCGACGAGCCGAGCACGAGCACCGCCCGCGCCGCGGCCACCAGCGCGAAGCACTCCTCCACCCGGGGGCGGGGCACGTTCTCGCCGAAGAAGACCACGTCGGGCTTGAGCAGGCCCCCGCACCCCGTGCAGTCGACCACCCGGAACCCCGCGACCTGGTCATCGGTGAGCACCGCGTCGCCGTCGGGGTTGAGGTGGCCGGTCGCCTCCCAGCCGGGATTGGCCGACCGCAGCCGGTGCTCCAGCTCGTGGCGAGAGGTCCGCTCCCGGCACGACAGGCAGACGACCCGGTCGAGCGCGCCGTGCAGCTCGATCACCCCGCGGGCCCCGGCCGCCTGGTGCAGCCCGTCCACGTTCTGGGTGACGATGCCGCCGAGCAGCCCGCACCGTTCCAGCTCGGCCACGGCCCGGTGCCCGGCGTTGGGCGCGGCCCGGCCGATCTGCCGCCAGCCGACGTGGCTGCGTGCCCAGTAGCGCCGCCGCGCCTCGGCGCTGCCGACGAACCGCTGGTAGGTCATGGGCTCGGCCCGGCGGGCACGGCCGGTGGGCCCCCGGTAGTCGGGGATGCCCGACTCGGTCGACAGGCCCGCCCCGCTGAGCACCAGCACGCCGCCCTGCGCCAGCAGCCAGGCCAGCGACTCGACGGATCCCCGCATGTCGGTCACAACCCCATGGTGCCTGATCCGCGGTGGCGCTCGACGGCCGCGGTGGCGCGTTGGACGTCTCCGGCCGCGATGGCCTCGACCAGCTCGGCGTGGATCTCGACCCGCAGGCCGAGGTAGCCGTCGTCCGGCCCGTCGGGGTCACGGTCGGCGCGGGTGGCCAGGTCGGCGATGCAGCGGGACATGCTGAGGTAGACGGCGCGGGAGAGCGGGTTGGGCGAGATCTCGGCGATCCGCTCGTGCAGCTCCCAGTTGGCCCGCATGAAGCGGTCGGCGCCACCGGCCGCGGCCCGCCGGAGCCTGGTCAGCAGCTTGCGCAGGGCCGCGATGTCCTGGGCGGTGCGGTGACGGGCGGCGTCGGTGACGATCAGGGCCTCCAGCGCCTCGCGTACGGCGATGGCGTCGGCGACCGTGGCGGGCTGGCGCCGGACGGTGAGCAGGGTGTGCCGGAGCCGGACCACCGGATCGGGATCGGCCACGAACAGCCCGCCGCCCCGGCCGGGGCGGATCCGCACGGTGCCCCGGTCGCTGAGCAGCCGCGCGGCCTCGCTGATGGTGGCGCGGCCGAACCCGGAACGGTCGCGGAACTCGTCCATCGTGCCGATCGGGTCGCCGGGCCCGAGCCCCTTTTCGGCGATCATCCGCTCGATGTCGGCGGCGAGGACTTCGGCTCGCGTCTGGGGTGCACCGATGACCACCTGCGCGAATCTACCAGATCACTGGCTCTCGCCCTGGTCTGACGCTACGCTCCAGGGTTTAATAAACCAGCGAAAGGTACGGGTGTTTATGCACGCGCCTGATGGCGACCCGCTGCTGCGGCAGGTGTTACGCGGGGTCAACGGATCCGACGAGCGGCTGAACGAGGTCGTCTCCTCGCTGATCACCCACCTGCACGCCTTCGTGGCCGACGTGCGCCCGACGGAGCACGAGTGGCTGGCCGGCCTGGCCTTCCTGGCCGAGACCGGGCAGCGGTGGTGCGGCCCGCACCGCGACGAGTTCATCCTGCTGTCGGACATGCTCGGCCTGACCACGGCGGTCGACGACGTGAACCACTCCGGCCCCGAGACGATGACGCCCTCGTCGGTGCAGGGCCCGTTCCACTCCCCCGCGCCGCCCCGCGAGCTCGGCGACTGGATCGCCCACGGCCCCGAGCGCGAGCGCGCGACCCCCGCCGTGGTGCACGGCCGGGTCCTCGACTGTGACGGCGCCCCGGTGCCCGGAGCCGTCGTCGACGTGTGGCAGGCCAACGACACCGGCCTGTACGACAGCCAGGACGACACCCAGGAACCGGGCAACCTGCGCGCCCTGCTGACCGCCGGCCCCGACGGCGGCTACTGGTTCCGCACCGTCCGGCCCGCCAGCTATCCGGTGCCCACGGACGGCACCGCCGGCCGGCTGCTGAAGGCGATCGGCCGGCACCCGATGCGGCCCGCCCACGTGCACGTCCAGGTCACCGCCCCCGGCTACCGGCCGCTGACCACCCACGTGTTCCTGGCCGGCGACCCCTACCTGGACTCCGACGCGGCCTTCGCGGTCAAGCCCGAGCTGATCCGCCGGCCCGTGCGCCGGGAGTCCCCCGACGACCTGCGCCGCTGGGAGATGGACGGGCCGTTCGAGGAGATCGAGTTCGACCTGCGGATGGTGCCGCTCGGCTGGGCGGAGGAGCGGCCGTGAGGCTCGTCGGGGCGATCCTGCCCGGCGCCGGCCAGGTCCAGGTCGCCCGGCTCGACGACGACGGGGTCCGCCCGGTCGCGGAGGTGAGCGCGTTCTGGTCGGACGCCGCGCGCTGGACCGCGCTGGCCGCCGCCTCCCCCGGTGACGCCGTACCGGCCGGGTCCGTGCGGTTCGTGCCGCCGGTGCCGCCGACGGCCCGGGTGATCTGCGTGGGCCTCAACTACCGGGCCCACGCCGCCGAGGGCTCGTTCGCCGTACCGGATCATCCGACGCTGTTCGGGCGGTGGACCGCGTCGCTGAGCGTCGGCGGTGTGCCCGCGCCGGTCCCCGTGGACGAGGCCGGTCTCGACTGGGAGGGCGAGGTCGCCGCGTACGTCGGCGCGCCGCTGCGCGAGGTGGACGCCGACACCGCGCGGGCCGCCGTGCTGGGCTACTCCACGTTCAACGACCTCACCGCGCGCCGCGCCCAGAAGCTGACCACGCAGTGGACGCTCGGCAAGAACGGCGACCGCACCGGCCCCATGGGACCGATCGTGACCGCCGACGAGGTCGGCGACCTGCGCGACGGGCTACGGGTGCGCACCCGCGTCAACGGCGCGCTCGTGCAGGACGGCGACACCAGGGACATGATCTTCGAGGTCGGCGAGGTGCTGTCGCTGATCAGCCGCACCCTCACGGTCAACCCCGGTGACGTCGTCGCGACCGGCACCCCCGAGGGCGTCGGGTACGTCCGCACCCCGCCCTGGCTGCTGGGCCCCGGCGACGTCGTCGAGGTCGACGTCGACCGCCTCGGTGTCCTGCGCACTCCCATCACCGGCCCCTCCGGCTCGTAGCGGCCCGCCCTCCGGCCCTTCGAGCTCCTCAGCCCCTCAGGAAAGAGCCCTCCAACTGTGACTGAACTCATCGAGACCGAGGTCGTGATCGTCGGTGGCGGCCCGGTCGGCCTGACGCTCGCCCACGAACTCGGCTCACGCGGCGTCGCGTGCGAGCTCGTCGAGCCGCGGCCGGAGGCGGGCCAGGGCTCGCCTCGGTGCAAGCAGATCAACCCGAGGTCGATGGAGATCTTCCGTCGGCTCGGCGTGGCCGGGGCGATCCGCGACAACGCGCGGCTGCCGTTCGGCTGGTCCGACACGGCGGTGTTCTGCGCGAGCCTGACCGGGCACCGCATCGAGCGCTTCGACGGGATCTTCGGGCTGTCCGACATCCAGCGTGACGAGCTCGCCGAGCCGGCCCAGTGGTGCGGCCAGAACCGGGTGGAGGAGGCGCTGCGCGGCTGCCTGGACCGGCGTCCGACGGTCTCGGCCCGCTGGGGCTGGATGGTGGACGGCCTCCGGCAGGACGCGGACGGCGTCACCGCCGAGGCGGCCGACGCCGGCGGGGCACGCCGGCGGATCAGCGGCCGCTACCTCGTCGGCGCCGACGGCGGGCGCAGCGTCGTCCGCCGCGAGCTGGGCATCCGGCTGTCCGGCCAGACCCACGAGGTCCGCAACGTGCAGGCCGTGTTCAGCGCGCCGGGCCTGTCACAGGCGCACCCGCACGGCCCGGCCGTGCAGTACTGGGTGGTCAATCCCGAGGTCAACGGCCTGATGGGGCCGCTCGACACCGAGGGCACCTGGTGGGCGATCATCATCGGCGCGCCCGAGGACCCGACCGCCGAGTGGGTGGAGCGGGCGCTGCACACGATGATCGGCGCCGCCCATCCGCTGGAGGTGCGGCTGCTGGACCCCTGGACGTCCCGCATGCTGGTGGCCGACGGCTACCGGCAGGGCCGCTGCTTCCTGGCCGGCGACGCCGCGCACCTCAACCCGCCGTGGGGCGGGTTCGGCGCCAACACCGGCATCGGCGACGCGGTCGACCTCGGCTGGAAGCTCGCCGCCGACCTGCGCGGCTGGGGCGGCGCCGGGCTGCTGGACAGCTACGAGACCGAGCGGCGGCCGATGGCGGTCCGGGCCATCGCCGAGGCGGCCAACAACATGCGCGTCCTCACCGGCGAGCTGGCCCGGCCCGCGCTCGACGAGGACACCGAGGAGGGCGGGCAGGCCCGGCTCAAGGCGGCCGAGCTGGTCAGGCGGACCAAGTCCAGCGAGACGTACACGCTGGGGTTCGTGCTCGGCGCCACCTACGCGGGGTCGCCGCTGGTCATGGCCGACGACGGTCCCGCCCCGGAGTCGCGTACCTCGGTCTACCGCCCGTCGGGCGCGCCGGGCGGGCGGCTGCCGCACGTGTGGCTGGGGCGCGACCGCTCGCTCTACGACGAGCTGGGGCCGGGGTTCACGCTGGTCGAGGTCGCGGCAGAGCCGGCCGACGCGCGCTGGGAGAGCGCGGCCCGCGAGCGCGGCGTGCCGTTCGCCCGGCATCACCTGCACCGTCCCGACCTGACCGGCCTGTACGGCGCCCACTACCTGCTCGTCCGCCCCGACCAGCACATCGCCTGGCGCGGCGACGCCCCCGCCCCCGACGCGGGCGCGATCCTCGACCGGGCACGGGGCGTGAGCTGACCCGTCGTCAGGTGACCACTCGGTGTGGCCGCGAGAGCTGGACGCGGCGGACGTCCGCGCGGCCCGCGATCCGGTCGATCCGCGACCGCGTGAGCCGCGCGGAGACGACCGTCGCCAGCACGCGCGGCTCGACGTCGGCCGCGCCGAGCCGTTCCAGGTCGGCCACGATGCCGGACAGCACGTCACCCGTCGCCCTGGGCAGGTCGCCCGCGTCAGGGATCGCCGTCGCGGGGATGACGTGCTCGATCAGCACCGTGACCCGGGCCGGGATGACCCGCCTGGCCGCGCCGGGGTGCCGGATGTTCGACAGGCCGGGCGGGGCCAGAGTGCCCTCGTTGCCGGCGGCGACCACGACCGTGACGCCGAGCCGGGCCGCGCGCCGTGGCGCGCGTCTTCTCGTGCTCGATCGCCTCGATGAGACGTGGTTCCATCTTTCCCGTCAGCATCGCTCGCTGGCGTTCCGTCCTTCGGCGCACGACACTGGGAGCCATACGAAGGCGGTGACCCATGGAAGATCCCGACCTCCCGGCGCGCCCCGGCGACGAGGCGGCGCCCCCTCCGCGCAGGCGCGAGGCCTCCGCCATCGACGGTCGCCTGCCGCCGGACGTGCTGGCGCTGCTCGCCGCCCGGGACGATCTCGATCCGGAGAAGCGCACGGACGTGGATGAGCAGGCCGGGTCACAGCCCGAATGATCGGCTGATCTTCGAGCGGGTGGAGACGATATGACGCGAACGCCAGTGGGCGATTCCGGTGAGCGGATCCTCGTCGAGTTCGGTCAGCGCGGTGGGTTACGGCAGGTGTCGCTGAGCGCTCCGGAGGCGATGGCCCGTTCGGCCGAGGCGGTGGACCAGGCGATGGACACCATCCACGGCATGGCCGAGCGCGTGCGTGACACCGTCGAGAAGCTCGCGGTGCGCCCCGACGGGGTTCAGGTGGAGTTCGGGATCAAGTTCGATGCCGAGGCCGGTGCCGTGATCGCCAAGGCCGGCGTCGAGGCGGCGGTCACCGTGACACTGACCTGGGGCCCGAGCGGCACGCCATGAGCGGGCCGGAAGGGGGCGACGCGCCCCGGGTGATCCTGCAGGACGTCAGGGAGTTCACCGTGCAGATCAGGGACCCCGAGGGGCAGAACGTCCTCGGCACCGGAGTGGTGATCTCCCGCACCGGCCTGATCGCCACCTGCGCCCACGTGGTGCGGGCGGGCGGGGTGGAGCCGCGGGCGAGCCGCGAGGCGCGGGTCCGCGTCTACTTCCCGTCGTCGGGCCGCAGGACCGAGCCGGCCGAGTTGCGCGCCGCGTGGGTCATCGCGTGCTTCTCCGACAGCGACGACGACCTGGTGTGCCTGCAGGTGGACGGCCCGCTGCCGTTGCCCGTCGAGCGGGTGGCCGTGCTGGGAGCCGCGGGAGACTCCCACTGGCATGCCTTCCGCAGTTACGGGTATCGCCAGCTGGGCGGCTATTTCGGCGCCTGGGCGCGCGGCATCATCCTCGGCGAGGTGGAGGCCCCCGCTGACCGGCGGCTGCTGCTCGATCCCGTGCAGCTGGAGTCCAAGCACATCGACGCCGGCATGAGCGGCGCCGCCGTCCTGGACGTCGAGCGAAATCTGGTGGTCGGAGTCGTGGCGGAGACGTGGCTCGCCGAGCTCGCCGGTAAGGACCGCGACACCGCCTGGGCCGTCAACGCCGGCCTGCTGGAGCTCTCACCGCTACGGGTCGACCTGCGGAGCGATCCGCTGCCGCTGGTCAGGGCCGAGCCCGCGCACGTGCAGCCGGCGCTGATCGGCCGGGCGCGGCCACGGCGGGCGGCGCGCCACATGGACTTCGCGCCGTTGCCCCTGCCCGAGTGGGTCGGGCGCGACAGCCATCTGCGCGAGCTGGACGAGCGCGCCCGCGACGACGAGGTGCTGGTGATCAGCCTCGTCGGCTTCGGCGGTGAGGGCAAGACCAGCATCGCCCGCCGCTGGATCGACCAGCTGAGCGCGTCGGCGCCCGAGGACGACCAGCTGAGTGTCTTCTGGTGGAGCTTCACCGAGCGCGCCAGCGCCGACGACTTCCTCGAGGCGGCGCTCGACTTCGTCAGCGGCGGCAGCATCTCCCCCGACGAACTGCCGGACGGACGGGCCAGGGCCGAGTGCGTGGCCGGGCTCCTCGGGCTGCACCGGTTCCTGTTCGTCCTGGACGGCTTCGAGGTGATGCAGCATCAGGAGGGTGACCACTACGGCTCCGTGACCAGCGCCGACCTCCGCGACTTCCTGACCTTCTTCGCGACACCGGACCACGCGTCGCTGTGCCTGATCACCACCCGCGCGCCGGTCTTCGACCTCATCCCGTACGTGACCCACCACCAGGTGGACGTGGAGCCGCTGGAGATCGAGCCGGGCAAGGAGCTGCTGCGCAAGCTCGGCATCTACGGCCCCGACGCCTCCATCGAGCAGGTGGTGCGCGACTGGGGCGGGCACGCGCTCACGCTCAGCCTGGTGGCGGCCTACCTGATGACGCGCCACGACGGCGACGTGCGGAGGGTGTCGTCGCTGCCCGCCCCCGATCCGAGCCTGCCCCGCGACGTGCTGGTCCGCCGGGTGCTGCGGGAGTACGACGCGTGCCTGTCCGAGGAGGAGCGGACGTTCCTCGTGCGCTACAGCGTCTTCCGCACGCCGGTCCCGGACGACGCGCTGCGCCGGGTCCTTCCGGACATTCCGTGGGAGGAGGGCGGCCACGAGTGGCGGCAGGCTCGCTCGGCCGTGTTCCGCCATCTCATCGCCGCCAGGATCGTCCGCCGCGACGCCTCGGGGCGGACGAGCATGCACCCGCTGGTGCGCGACTTCTTCGGCGGACAGGCGGCCGACGACGACGCCCGCCGCGCGCTGCACCGCAGGGCCATGGACTACTACCTGTCCGCGACGGCCGCCGTCGCGGCGGCGCGAACCCTCGAAGACCTCGCCGCCACCGTGGAGGCCGTCCACCACGCCTGCCGGGCGGGCGTCCACGACGACGCCTGCGACCTGGTCCACGAGCGGCTGTACGAGGGCGAACGCGGCCTCATCACCCGCGAGCTGGGCGCCTACGAGTCGGCGCTGACCGTCTTCGCCGACTTCTACCCTCGGGGCGAGCTCATGCGCCGGCCCCTGGTGCGGGACGGGGTCTCCCGGGGGTGGATCCAGCACGAGGTCGCCACCTGCCTGCAGATGCTGGGCCGGCTCCGCGAGGCGGCCGTCGCGACGCGGCGCGCCACGCAGGCGTTCCGGGCGGTCGGAGCCTGGCACGACGCCGCGGTGAGCTGCCAGAACATGGCCGAGCTGCATCTCAGCCTGGGCGCGCTGCCGTCCTGCGAGCCGATCGTGGACGAGACGTTCGAGCTCGCCCGCCGCGCCGGTGACGAGGAGGACGTGCTGGTCGCCGAGACCCTGCGCGGCGCGCTGGGCCACCTCCAAGGGCGCACGGAGATCGCGGGCGCGGCCTTCGCCGAGGCCCTTCGCATCGCGCGCGAGCACACCCCGATCCCCGCCCTCTACAGTTCGAGCGGCATCCGCTACGCCGACTATCTCCGTCACCTCGGCCGGGCCGACGAGGCCCGGCGGGTGCACGAGGTCAACCTCGACGTGTGCCGGGCGGCGGGCTGGCGGGGCGATGAGACCGGCTGCCTCGTGGGGCTCGGCGACCTCGCCCTCCAGGCCGGCGACGCCGACGGCGCCCGCCAGTGGTACGACCAGGCCTTCCGCATCGCCCGCGGCATCACCAGGCGCGACGTCCTCATCGGCGCCATGATGGGCCGCTCCCGCTGGGACCTCCGCTTCGGCAGGCCCGACACCGCCGTCCTCGGCGAGCTCAGACAGGCGCTCACCATGGCCATGGCCGGCGGCTACCGCATCGCGGAGATCGACGTGCGCCTGCTGGTGGCCGAGACGCACCACCGGCTGGGCGACATCGAGGCGGCCTGGGACTCGACGACCCGGGCCGAGCAGATGAGCCTGGAGATCGGCTACCACCGGGGGGCGCGGCGCGCCCAGGAGCTGACGGAGCGGCTGGACCAGGAAGCCTGAGGGCGCGTCAGGCGGGCACGACCGCGACCGGGCACGAGGCGTGCTCGGCCATCGCGCGGACGACCGTGCCCAGGCGGCCGTGGCGGTGCCGGGTGCGGTCCGCTCCGACGACCACGAGAGTCGCCCCGGCCGACGCCTCGCCCAGGACCTCCCCGGCCGCGCCGATGACGGCGCGCGCCTCGGTCAGGACCTCCGGATGTCTGCCACGCCACGGCGCCAGGCGCTCCTCCACCTGTTCCCGCCCGGCCTGGACGAACGCGTCGGTGTCGGGCAGCGGCGGTATCGGCATGCCCCACGACATGGTGGGCAGGCGCACGGCGTACACGGCCACCAGGCGCAACTGCCGCACGGCGGCCTCGCCGAAGGCGAACTCCAGCGCCTCGTCGGGCGTGGCCGGGCCCAGGCCCAGCACCACGGGGCCGGGGTTCACCGGCTGAGGGAGCGGGCCGGGGCCGCGCACCACGATCACCGGGGCGGTCGCGTGCGCCGCGACGTAGGCGGTGACGGAGCCGACCACCGACCGGGCCAGCGCGCCGAGGCCCCGGCAGCCGATCACCACCAGGTCGGCGCCGGCGGACAGCTCGACGAGGCGCTCACCGGGCGAGCCCTCGTACAGGTCGGTGGTGACGCGGGTGACCGTGCTGGACGAGCGCGCGCACTCGGCGCCGTGGCCGAGGACGTGCTCGGCGGCCTTGCGCAGATGCAGTTTGGCCTCCTCGGGCGCCTCTCCGTACGGCCAGCGCCACGCGTGGCTGAGCGTCAGCGGCAGCCCGCGCAGCTCGCACTCGTCGATCGCCCAGTCCAGGGCCTGCATGGAGAAGTCCGAGCCGTCGTAACCGAGGACGACTCCGCGTGGATCGGTCATGGTCAACACCTCGAATCCGGTTGCGACGGGGTGCTCACCCCGCTGCCTGGCGGACGTTCACGACGCGGAACACCGGGATCCGCGCCGCGACCCGCTCGAAGTCCTCCAGCGGGGCGTGCCGGTCCACCGGGATGTGCGGGCGCGCCCCGGGTGCGACGGCCAGGTAACGCCGCAGGACGGGCGCGCGGAGACCGGGTTCGACCTCTTCGAGACGTACCCGCTCACGGCGGCCGTGCCGCAGCACCACCCGCCCCTCGGCGGCCTGTACGTTCCGTACCCAGTTCGTGTCCGCACCGAGCATGGCGACGAGGTAGCGCTCGCCCTCGTGGTCGGCGACGACCACCGGGAAGGAGATGAGCCTGCCGGTGCGCCGGCCGGGCACCTCCAGGGTGGCCAGCCGGTCCGGCAGCACCACCCCGGTCGAGTGGAGGACGGCCGAGATCCTGTTCAGCGCGCGGGCCAGCCCGTTGGGGTGGCCGCCCCGGTAGAGCCAGCGCGAGTAGCGGTGCAGGCCGTCGGTCACGGTGCCGTTCACGGTCACGCGCCCCCTTCGTGGGTCGTCGGGTCGGGCTGACCTCGTTCGCTGCCAGCATCGCAGCGGGGACGCGGGTCCGGTACGGGCCAAGGTCCCCGCCGCCCGGGACTTTCGGGCCCGGTCGTCAGCGGGTGGCGCTCCGCCACCGGGTGACGGCGGCGATCGCCAGGACGCCCGCGACCGTCCAGCCCGCGAGCACGGCGAGGTCGGTCCACGGCCACGGCCGGCCAGCCGGGTCCAGCGCGGCGAGGAGGGCGAGGGCGGTGTGCTTGACCGGGAAGAGGTCGCCGACCGCGCGCAGTCCGGCGGGCAGGGTCCCGCCGACCACGAACACCTCCGAGACGAACGCGAGCAGGAGGAACGAGCTCAACGTGACCGCGTTGGCCGTGGCGCCCTTGGAGACCAGCGTGGAGACCAGCGCGCCCAGCACCGAGAAGCAGGCGAACCCGAGCAGGATCGCCACCAGCGCTCCGGGGAGCATGCCGGGGCGCACCTCCGCGCCGAAACCGAGCACCGCCACCGCGACCAGGGCGACGGCGGCGGCCAGGGTCACGCAGAGCCCGGTGGTCGCCGCGCCCGTGTAGTAGGCCCAGCGGGGCAGCGGCGTGCCGGCCAGTCTCTTGACGATTCCCCGGTCCTTGTCGGTGCTGATCGTCTCGGCCAGGTTGACGTAGCCGGCGATGCCGATCACGTAGGTGATCATGGATGCGATCATGAACTGCGCGAGCCTCACCCCTTGCGTCCGCACGTCGCCGAAGACCAGCGAGATCAGCACGAGGATCAACACCGGCAGGATCGCGGTGAAGAACGCGGTGGCCGGGTCGCGGCGCAGCCGTGAGAGCGCGTGCGCCACCTGACCCCGCACCAGCCGTCCAGGCGTCGGCCGGCCGGTCGGCGGCTCCGGGCGGGCCACCCGCCCCGGGCGGTCCGGGCCGGCCGGACGGACAGGACGGGCCGCCGGACTGGCCGTGGCGACGCGCTCCGGCGGCCGTTCCCACTGGAAGCGCCAGAGCGCCACAGCGACGCCCGCGATCCCCCAGACGGCGAGCACGGCCAGGTGATCGCCGTAGAACCCCGTCCCGGGCAGGAACGGGTTGAGACCGTCGCCCACGGCGTTGGCGAAGTGCCGCAACGGGAAGATCCAGCCGATGACGTCCAGCCAGCGCGGCAGCGGGGCGTTCGGCAGGAAGATGTCGGAGATGAAGGCCAGCGCCAGCAGCAGCCCGGTGCCGACCATCTGCACCGCCGCCCCGCGCACCACCGCGGCCAGCGCGAAGCCGAGCGCGGCGAAGCACCCGGCTCCGACCAGCAGGCTCAGCACGAGGGCGGGCAGGGTCCGTCCCACCAGGCGCAGGTCGTAAAAGATCATTCCGGTGCCGAGCAGCAGCACGACGGTCACCATCGACACCACGAGCGTCGCCCCGGCCAGGCCGGAGATCACCGCCCAGGCCGGCACGGGAGTGCCGCGCAGCCGCTTCAGGTAGCCCCGGTCGCGCAGGTCGGCCAGGTGGATCGCGAGCGTGCCGAAGCACGCCTGGGCGATGCCGAACACCGCCAGCACCGGGATGACGAACTGCATCACCCGGACCCCCGACCGGTCCTCGATCACCGCGTTGCCCACACTCGCGCCCAGGATGACCATCATCATCAGCGGCAGCGCGAGGGTGAAGACGGCGGCGATCGGAGCCCGGAAGAACGACACGGTCTCGTGCCGGACGAGGCCGAGCACCAGCCGCGCGTTCATGACCGCACCTCATCGGCGCGGCTCTCGCCGGTCAGCTCCAGGTAGACGTCCTCCAAGCTGGGGCGCGTCACCGTCAGGGAGTCGAGTTCCACGCCGCGTTCGAGGGCCCAGCCGGTGAGGGTGTGCATGTCGTGGGCGGGCCTGGAGGTCCGTACGGCGATGGCCGCGCCGTGCGCCTCGACCTCCCCGGCCAGGCCCGGCAGGTCGGCGACCACGGTGCCCGGCGGCAGCCGGAAGGCGAGCACGCTGGCGTGGCCGCCGGAGACGCCGAGCGTCTCGGGCGTGCCGACGGCGACGAGCCTGCCCTCCTTGAGCACCGCCACCCGGTCGGCCAGGTGCTGGGCCTCGTCCATGTAGTGCGTGGTGAGCAGGATCGTGGTGCCCGACGAGCGCAGCCCGTCGACCAGCTCCCACGCCCGGTGCCGGGCCGACGGGTCGAACCCGGTCGTGGGCTCGTCCAGGAACAGCAGGTCCGGCCGGCCCACGAGCCCCAGCGCCAGGTCGAGCCGGCGGCGCTGGCCGCCCGAGAGGGTGCGCACCCGCGCGTTCCGCTTGTCCTTCAGCCCGACCTGCTCGATCACCTCGTCGGGGTCGCGGCCGTGGGGGTAGAACCCGGAGAACAGGCGTACCAATTCGGCGACGCTGAACTCGTCCTCGAAGCCGGCCTCCTGGAGCACGACGCCGATCCGCTCGCGATACTCACGGCCGCCGGTCGCCGGGTCGAACCCGAGCACCGACACCGTCCCGCCGTCGCGTCCCCGGTGCCCCTCCAGGATCTCCACCACCGTGGTCTTGCCGGCGCCGTTCGGCCCGAGCAGGGCGAACACCTCGCCGGGCTCGACGGTGAAGCTGACGCCGTCGACCGCCCGCACCGGGCCGTAGTGCTTGCTTAAGTCTTCGACGATGACTGCGGACATCACTTCACCTCTGCTTCGTCGCTCTGTGCGGAAGGACTTCCCTCCGCTGAGGGAGCTCCTGGAGGGAGTTCGCCTCTCTCACTGTCTCTGTCCGCGGGCACGGGAGCCGGGGGCGAACGTCATCTCCGTCGCGGCGTTGGTCCCGGATTTGCCTCGACATACCCCCCTGGGTATGGTGAAGCCATGGAACTGAACGAGGCCATGCTCGGCGACGCCGTGACGCGGCTCCGCCGCGCACAGGGACAGCTCGCCGGGGTCATCTCGATGATCGAGGCGGGCGAGGACTGCACGAAGGTGCTCACCCAGCTGGCCGCCGTCTCCAAGGCGCTCGACCGGGCCGGCTTCAAGATCGTCGCGACCGGTCTGCGCCACTGCCAGAGCGCCCAGGATCGCGGCGAGCAGCCGCCGATGAGCGTGACCGAGCTGGAGAAACTGTTCCTGGCGCTCGCGTAGGCGGGCACGGGCGGGCGAGAGCCCGCCCACTTTTTTACCGATTCTATACCCCCGGGGGTATTCCCTGGGAAGGGGGCGTTCCATGGATGTCATCTCTTTCCGCACCGACGGGCTGGGCGACCAGAGCCACCTGCTCGTCCACGAGGGCAGGGCGATCCTCGTCGACCCGCAACGCGACATCGACCGGTTCCTGAGCGCGGCCGAGGAGCGTGACCTGGAGCTCCGCTTCGTCCTGGAGACCCACCTGCACAACGACTACCTCTCCGGCGCCGAGCAGGCCGCGCTCCGCACCGGCGCGGAGCTGGTGCTGCCGGCGGCGTCCGCGGCGGCCTACCGGCACACGCCCGCCTACCACCTGGAGGACATCGAGGCCGGCGACGGGCTGACCATCCGGCCCATCCACACGCCCGGCCACACCCCCGAGCACACCAGCTACCTGGTGCTGGTGGACGGGGCGCCGGTCGCCGTCTTCTCCGGCGGCAGCCTGCTCGTGACGTCCGTCGGACGCCCCGACCTGCTGGGGCCCGAGCGGGCGCGCTCGCTGGCCAGGCTGCAGCACGGCTCGCTGCGCCGGCTGGCGGCGCTCCCCCGCGAGGTGGGTTTGTTCCCCACCCACGGCGAGGGCTCGTTCTGCACCACGACCGGCGCCGGCCGGCACACCTCGACCATCGGGGACGAGCTGGACGGCAACCCGATGATCGGCATCGGCGAGGCCGACGAGTTCGCCGACCGGCTGCTCGCCGCCCCGCTGCCCATCCCCGCCTTCTACCGTCACATGGGCCCGGCCAACACGCTGGGCGTGCCGCCCATGCCCCCCGTCACGGCCCCCGAGCTGGCACCCGACGACCTGCCGCCGGACGTCCAGGTGGTCGACATCCGCCCGCGCGCGGCCCAGGCGGCGGGCATGCTGCCGGGCTCGCTCGGCATCGAGCTCGACACCGACTTCGGCAGCTGGGCCGGCTGGCTGGTGCCGTACGGGTCGCCGATCGCGCTGGTGGCCGAGCCCGGCCAGGACACCGCCGAGGCGATCACCCAGCTGGCCCGGATCGGCTTCGACTCCGTCCGGGGGATCATCCACGACCTGGGCGACTCCGCCACCCAGCGCTTCGACCTGGTGGACCTGCCCGGCTTCCTGACCCGGCTCGCTCAGCCGGCGAGCCGGCTGCTCGACGTGCGCATGCCGTCGGAGCGGGAGGAGGTCCGGGTGGACGGCGCGATCGAGCGGTTCCTTCCCGATCTGGTCACCGAGGGCCTGCCGGACGGGCTCGACAAGGACCGGCCGGTGCTCGTGGCCTGTGCGACGGGCCGGCGGGCGACCGTGGCGGCCACCGTGCTGGCCCGCGAGGGCTACCAGCCGGTCGCGCTGAACGGCGCGGGCATCGCCGAGGTAGCCGACGCCCTCCACACACACGACACCCCCTGATTACCAACCCCTGGGGACATCCTTCCCCTGCTCTACGCGATACAGGAGATCTCACTGTGAACGGCACAACCCACATCGGCGTCGAGGCCATGCGCTCGCTCGTCGCCGCCAACCCCGACGTGCTCGTGGTCGACGTCCGCACCCCGGCGGAGTTCGGCACCGCGCACATCCCCGGCGCGCTCAACCTGCCGCTGGAGCAGGTCGACGCCCACCTACGCCGGATCGTCGCCGACGCCGGCGGCAGCATGGTGCTGATCTGCCAGTCCGGGGGGCGCGCCGCGCGGGCGCGGGAGGCGCTGGAAGGCGCGGGCCTGACCGACGTCGCCGTGCTCGACGGCGGCATGAACGCCTGGATGGCGGCCGGCGCCCCGGTCACCCGCGGGAAGCAGCGGTGGAGCCTGGAACGTCAGGTCCGCCTCACGGCGGGAGGCATCGTGCTCGCCTCGGTCGTGGCAGGCGCCTGGGTGCCCGCGGCGACGGTGGTGGCCGGCCTGGTCGGGGCCGGGCTGACCGTCGCGGCCCTCACCGACACCTGCGCCATGGGGATGCTGCTGGCCAGACTCCCCTACAACCGGCGCGGCGGCACGGACCTCGACGCCGTCATCGCCCGGCTGCGCCGGAACCCCGTCGAATCATGACCTCTACATACCCCCAGGGGTGTCGGCCATGATGGCCGTCACCCTCGCCGCCGCCGTCGCGGTCGGCGTGACCCTGGGCCTGTTCGGCGGCGGCGGCTCGATCCTCACCGTGCCGCTGCTGATCTACCTGGCCGGGCTGCCGGCCAGGACGGCCATCGCGGTCTCCCTGTTCGTGGTGGCCGCCACCAGCCTCGCCGCCGCCGTCGGTCATGCCCGTGCCGGGCGGATCCGGTGGCGGACCGGGCTGATCTTCGGCCTGGCCGGCATGGCGGGCGCCTACGGGGGCGGCCTGCTCGGGCCGCACCTGCCCGAGCCACTGCTCCTGGCCGGGTTCGCCGTCATGATGTCGGCCACCGCGATCGCCATGATCCGGGGCCGCCGTCCCCGGGAGCCCCGCCCGACCGGCTCCGACCTGCCGCTCGCGCACGTGGTGCTGGAGGGCGTGGCGGTCGGGGTCGTCACCGGACTGGTCGGCGCCGGCGGCGGTTTCCTGGTGGTCCCGGCGCTGGTGCTGCTCGGCGGCCTGCCGATGGGCATCGCCGTGGGCACCTCGCTGCTGGTCATCGCGATGAAGTCGCTGGCCGGCCTGGCGGGCTACCTGCAGAGCGTCACGATCGACTGGACGCTGGCGCTGCCGGTGGCCGCCGCCGCCGTGGCGGGAGGACTGCTCGGCGGCGCGCTGGCCGGACGGATCGACGGCGACCGGCTGCGCCGCGCCTTCGGCTGGTTCGTGCTGGTCATGGGCGTGTTCATGCTCGTCCAGCAGGCGCCCGCGCCACTCGGCGCCGCCCTGACCGTCGCGGCGGCCCTCGGCGGCCTGGCGGTCCTGGCCTGCCGGATCCTGACACGGCGAAACGCCCACCCCCCTCGCCTGGGGCGGGCGTTTCGAGCGTGCCTGCTACCGCAGCCACGGGGTGCGGCGGACGATCGGTAGGTTGCCCAGGCCGAGCGTGCTGCCGGCGTCGGACAGAGCCAGGCCGACCAGCACGATCGCGTAGATGATGTGGTCGTCCATGAACGGGTTGGTGGTCAGGGGCAGCGCTGCCGCCCACATCATGAGCAGCAGGAGGGAGCCGGTGACGGCGGCGATCCGCAGGCCGACGCCGAGGATGAGCGCGGTGCCGATGCCGAGCAGGCCGATCATGAACAGCCAGTCCACCCAGGCCTGTCCCGCGAGGGAGCTGAAGAAGCCGCCGAGGGCGTTCTCGCCGGTGCCCTTGAGGAAGCCGGTCGTCGGGCTGCCGCCCGCGACCCAGGCCCGCTCGGCGGGAGTGGCGAAGCCCCAGCCGAAGGTCTTGTCCAGGAACGCCCACAGGAAGATCCAGCCGAGCGAGATCCGGGTGATCGCCCAGACGTAGTCGGCGGGGCGGCGCGCCGTTGAGCCTGCGTCCACATTCATGGCGTGGTCGGAGGTGGTGGCCATGACGGCCCCCTTTCCATATGGATCGTTGTCGTTCGCATCTCGATCACATCGTGTCCGGCGGCTCCGGTGCAGTGCCGTAGGCCCCGCGCCGCCGGGACTTTCGCCCTTTTACCCGGCACGGAAAGAATTCATTCCGTCAACGTTCGTCCAATTTAGGACTTTCACTCCTATGATCCAGGTCTGTCCGGATTCGCCCCAAGGGATGGGCGTGAACCCGGTCATCCGGCGGCCCTGCCCAGGCCGGCGAAGCCGTCCAGGGCGGCGGGGACCGCCTTGCGCATCGTGTCGCTGCCGGTGTGGCCGGAGTCGTCCACCACCACGAGCCGTGCGTCTGGCCAGGCCTCGGCCAGCTCCCAGGCGTTCTCCAGTGGACAGCCCAGGTCGAAGCGTCCATGGATGAGCACCGCCGGGATGCCGGCCAGCCGGTGCGCGTCGCGCAGCAGGATGCCTTCCTCCAGCCACGCGGCGTTGGAGAAGTAGTGACTGCAGATGCGGACGAAGGCGAGGAGCGCGGCGGACGGCCGGTCGCTGTAGGCGCCCGGCTTGCCGTTGGCCTCCAACGAGATCACCGCGTCCTCCCACGCCATCCAGTCGTGGGCGGCCTTGGCCCGCACGTCGGGGTCGGGGTCGGACATGAGCCGCGCGTAGGCGGCGAGCAGGTCGCCGTCGCGCTCCGCCTCGGGGACCCCGTCGCGAAAGCGCCGCCACTCCTCGGGGAAGAACCGGCCCACGCCGCGATAGAGCCAGTCGATCTCGGAGCGGCGGGTCATGGTGACGGCACAGATGACCATCTCCGACACCCGTTCGGGATGGGCCTCGGCGTAGGCCAGCATCAGCGTCGAGCCCCATGAGCCGCCGTAGAGCAACCACCGGTCCACGCCGAGGTGCTCGCGCAGCCGTTCCATGTCGGCGACCAAATGGTGGGTGGTGTTGGTGGTCAGATCGGCGGCCGGGTCACTGGCGTGGGGCAGGCTCCGGCCGCAGTTGCGCTGGTCGAACTGGATGATGCGGTAGCGCTCGGGGTCGAAGCCGCGCCGCTGGCCCGGCGTGCAGCCCGACCCGGGACCGCCGTGGACGACCAGCGCGGGCTTGCCCTCGGGGTTGCCGCTGACCTCCCAGTAGACGAGATGACCGTCGCCGGTGTCGAGGTGTCCGTGGTCGTAGGGCTCAATCGGGGGATACATCGCTCCACCCTAGAACGACGGACCTATGGGGCCGAACACGTCCAATGTCCAGAACGACGGACCAAGGGGGCCGGACAAGTCCCATGTTCCCTCAAGTGAAGGACTTTGGTCCCTGTCGCCGGAGCCCCGCCATGGCCGACCGTGTGGGGATGCCACTCGATTCACCCGCTCCAGCGTCGCTGGAGCGGGATTTACTGCGCCGGATGCTCCGGATCCGGCGCTTCGCGGAGCGTTGCGCGGATCTGCTGCCTCCGTACGCCGGCGGGGAAGCCGTGGCCGTCGGCGTCTGCCAGGCGCTCACCCCGGACGACGCGATCGTCTGCACCCACCACGAGTACGGCCCGGCCCTGGCCCGGGGCGTACCGGTCCGGGAGATCGCAGCGACGCTGCGCCACGCCGCCCGGGTCCCTCTCGGACACGACGGCCTTCCCCACGTCTCCGACGCCGGTCGCCGCTTCCACGGCGGTGGCCTGCCCGTGGCCGTCGGCCTGGCGATCGCCGACCAGCTCCTCGACCGCCGCCGGGTGACGGCCTGCTTCTTCGGCGACTGCGCCCCGGCCGACGCCGAATGGCTCGCCCTGGCCGCGCAGTGGAGGCTTCCCATGCTCTTCGTACGGGAGAGCGACGACCCGCGGCGCCCCTCCCCGGCGCGAGGCGTGCGGCCCGGCCTCGTGCCCTGGCCGGGCGGCCTGACGGCCCGGACGGTCGACGGGGTGGACGTGTGGGCGGTCATCTCGGCGGCCGAGCAGGAGTGCGCGTCCCTGCGCGCCGGCTCCGGCCCTCGCTTCCTGGATCTTCGCACCGCCCCCGCCTCCCCGGCCTTCGCCCCCGGCCCGGACGGGGGCGATCCGCTCGCCCGGATCGCGCCGGCCCCCGCGGACCTGGCCGCGCTGGAGCGGGAGATCGCGCAGGAGCTGGACGAGGCGCTCACCTCAGGGCAGGGGCCGCAGGCCGGCCCGCTGGCGAGCGTCCGGGCCTGACCAGCCCTGCGCCTCGGACGGCCTACCCCTCCCAGGCTTGCCCCGCGGCGCTCGACCACCCCTGCCGGGCTTGCCCCGCGGCGCTCGACCACCCCTCCCGGGCTTGCCCCGCGGCGCTCGATCGCCTGTCAGGCCGAGCCGACGAGCGTCACCTCCGGCAGCCGGGAGACGACGGCCGGCACCGGAGGCACCACGACCACCGGGCACGGCGGCCGGCGCAGGCACGCCAGCAGCACCGGGCCGAGGTGCCCGTCTCCGGCCTGGTTCGCGGCCGAGCCGAGCACGAGCAGTTCGGCTCCCTCGGCGCCGCCCGCCAGCACGACCTCCGGCCGTCCCCTGACGAGCTCGGGGCGTACGGACAGGCCGGGACGGGCGTCGTGGACCGCCGCGACCGCGCGGTCGAGAGCGGCGGACGCGCGCGACCGCTGGAAGGCCAGGTCACGATGCCAGGTGTAGCGCGCGTAGGGCGCGTGGTGCTCGGCCGGCGCGCCCCAGGCGTGGACGATCACCAGCTCGGCCTGGCGGCGGACCGCCTCGTCGGCCGCCCACACGAGCGCGGTCTCGGACTGCGGAGTGCCGTCGGTGCCGACGACGATGCGACGAAGCCTCATGCCCGTATGGTCGCGCGCGGCGGAAGGGGGCCGGTAGGGCCGTTGCTCCCCCGCGCCCGGGACTTTCGTCAGTCGCCGCGCGGCGATCGCGGGAGGTCACTCGGCTGAGGGCCGTCTCCTGCCCCAGAACAGGTAGGCGACCGGACCCACAGGCTGAACGAAGATGGCGGGCCACCACAGCTCCTTCCGCCCCCGGACCTGGTCCCGGGGACGGAACCACAGATCGACGACGGCGGTCGCGGTGAGCGCGATCTCGGTGGAGATCAGCGTCAGCATGACGAACTGCCGTTCCTTGGACATCTCATTCCACCGCATGTCCTGCTCCCCTCGTCCGTTCCCTGTGCCTATTCCTCGCGGAGCCGGCCCTCGTGCGCCTGCACGCGGGGCCGTACGACGGCCACCGGGCAGTGCACGTGGTGCAGGACACCGTGGCTGACCGAGCCGAGCACCGCCGAGGCGAAGCCGCCCCGCCCGCGCGTGCCGACCACCACCAGGTCGGCGGACTCCGCGGCCTTCGTCAGGGCGGCCACCGGGTGCTCGCCCACCTCCTCGTCGAGGATCCGGACGTCGGGGTTCCGCTCCCGCCAGGGCACCACCCGCTCGCGGGCGGCTTGTACCTCCTCCTGGTACGCCTCCTCCAGGAGGCTGCCGTAGGCGGCGGCGTACGGCGAGAACAGCGGCAGCCGCCAGCCGTAGACGACCAGGAGCTCGGCGTGGCGGGCGCGAGCCTGCTCGACGGCGTAGGCCATGGCGGCGCGGGAGGGCTCCGACCCGTCGTAGCCCACGACGATCCGGCCGTGCCGGCCGCCCGTGGCCGAACGCACCACCACGACGGGCCCTTCGCCGTGCGCGGCGACGCCCATGCCGACCGACCCGAGCACCAGCCCGGCGAACCCGCCGAGGCCCCGGCTGCCGAGCACCACCGAATCGGCCGCCACCGATTCGCCGATCAGCGCGTCGACCGGGTTCCCGGTCAGGATCTCGGTGCTCAGCTCGACGTCCGGGGCCACCTCGCGCGCCCGGTCCTGGGCGCCCTCCAGCATCCCAGCGCAGTACTGGGTGCCGCCCAGGCCGCGCGCCCACTTCTCGCAGACGTGCACGAGCCGCAGGGCCTTGCCACGCCGCCGGGCGTCGCCGGCCGCCCATTCCACCGCCGCTGCCGCCGACGCGGACCCGTCCACGCCGACCACGATCCGTCCAGTCATGACAACCTCCTCACCTTGAGCCTTGCCAGGTGAACGACCCGGCACGCGGGGACGAAGTCACCGATTCGCGGGCCATTGGTCCTCAACCGCCCCCGTTCCAGGTGTGGGAATGGCAGGATCAGCCGGATGAGCCACTTCACAGGCGCCCAGCCCGCGCTCCGGCGCACCCCGCTCAGCGCGGAGGAGAAGAATCGGGGCGAGGCCAACTTCGCCCCCCTGGTCGCCCAACAGCTCCTCGACAACGGACGCTTCAGGGTGAGTGCCGACACGCCGGAGCTGGTGGAGCTGTTCCAGAGGGTCGCCCGCAGGGTGAGTGACGCGCTCGGACGGTCCGTGGTCAGCTACACCAACGGCAGATACATGGTGATCACCTTCGGGGAACAGGAGGCCGCCCGGCCTCTCCCGTCACAGCCGTAGGTCTGCGTCCCGACAGGGTGCCGCGGCCGGAGAGCGCATCCCGTGGGCGCTCGTCGCTAGGCCGGCTCGCCGCCGGTGAGCGAGAAGTAGGCCTCCTCCTCCTGCGCGAAGTGCAGGGTCAGCACCGCGTGCAGCCCGTACAGGCAGGCGCGCAGGTCGTCGAGCTGCTCCGGGATCGGCCCGTGGTCGTGGGCGAGACGCAGGTGGGCGCCCAGCCGGTTGGTCAGCCGGATGATCTCCGCGTGGGCCCTGCTCATGGTGACCGTCGCCTCCGGGTCTCCGAGCAGCCTGCTCAGCGCCGGATACAGGCGGGTGTCCTCCTCCTGCTCGTGCGGGAGGACCTCCTCGGTGAGCAGCCGGTAGGCGCGCTGGAGCAGGGCCAGGGAGTCCGGGTCCGGCCGGTCGAGCGCGTCGGCGGTCTCGCGCAGCAGGTCGAGCACGGGCCGCAGGCCGGCGTGTTCCTGGTCGAAGCGCTGCAGCAGCTCGCCGGTGGCCTCGTCCACCCGCAACCGCGTGCCCTGCACGGGACGCAGGGCGCGCAGCGCGTTGACGATGACCGCGACGTCGATGCCCTCCTGCAGGAAGGCGCCCGCGACCGGCGGCAGCCAGCCGAGGGCGGCCACGACCATGGCGACGAGCGACATGCCGATGCCCACGCCCGCGCTCTGCACGGCGATGCGGCGGGTGCGGCGGGCCACGTCCATCGCGTCGGCCAGCCGGTCGAGCCGGTCGGCGGTCAGCACCACGTCGGCCGCCTGCGCCGACGCCGCCGACCCTCGGGCTCCCATGGCCACGCCGACCTGGGCGGCGGCCAGCGCGGGGGCGTCGTTGATCCCGTCGCCCACCATCACGGTCACCGCCCGCTCGGCCTCCTCGCGTACCCCCACCACCTTCTCGGCGGGGCTGCGCTCGGCCAGCACGCGATCGATGCCGAGGATCCCCGCGACGCTCTCGGCGACCTCCGCGCGATCCCCCGTGAGCATGACCACGCGCTCGATGCCGGCCGTCCGCAGCCTGCGCAGCGTCCGGGCCGCGTCGGCGCGCACCGCGTCACGCAGCAGGATCACCCCGGCGACGTCGTCGTCGACGCACACCCAGACGGTCATCGCGCTGTCCAGGGCCGCCCTGGCCCGCGCGGCGGCCATCCAGGGCGTGGAGAGGCCGGGCGGAGCCTTGCCGACGCTCACCTTGCGCCCGTCGACCACCCCGGTCGTGCCGACCCCGGCCCGCTCGCGCACCTCCCTGGCCGCGGGCAGCTCGACACCGCGCCGGCGGGCCGCGCGCACGATGGCCGCCGCCAGCACGTGTGACGACATCTGGTCGACCGCCGCCGCCAGCCCCAGCACGTCCGCCGACGTGTACTCCCCGGCGGCCACCGCGTCGACCACCTCGGGCCGTCCCTCGGTCAGGGTGCCCGTCTTGTCCAGTACGAGGGTGCGGGCCCGGCCGAGGGTCTCCAGCGCCGCTCCGCCCTTGACCACGACGCCGTGACGGGCCGTTCGTGACATTCCGGAGGCGATCGCGGCGGGCGCGGCCAGCAGCAGCGGGCAGGGCGTGGCCACCACCAGCACGGCCACCGCCCGCACCGGCTCACCCGACAGCGCCCAGGCCAGGCCGGCGATCAGCAGCGTGGCCGGCAGGAACCAGGCGGCGAACCGGTCGGCCAGCCGCACCACCGGCGCGGTGCCGGCCTCGGTCTCGCGAGCCAGCCTGACCACTCCCGTGTAGGTGCTCTCCTCGACCGTGCCGGTCGCCCGCAGGTCGAACGCGTGGCCGGCGTTGACGACGCCGCTGCGCACGCTCTGCCCCTCGCCGTACTCCACCGGGAGCGACTCGCCTGTCAGCGCCGACTCGTCCAGGACCGCCGTGGCCCGTTCGACCACGCCGTCCACCGGCACCAGCTCGCCCGGCGGCACCAGCAGCAGGTCGCCGCGGCGTACCTCTCCCACGGGCACCACGTGCGGGCCGCCGTCCCCGTAGCGGTGCGCCGAGCGGGGCGCGCGCTCGTACAGCGCGGTGAGGTCGCGACCGGCCCGCCGCATCGCGTAGTCCTCCAGCGCGCGGCCGGTCGCCAGCATCACCGCGATCACCGCGCCGGCCGCGTACTGCTGTACGGCCAGCGTCCCGACCAGTGCCAGCACCGCGATCGCGTCCACGCCGAGCTGTCTCGCGCGGAGCGCGGAGATCACCCACCACGCGGCGGGCGGCACCGCCACGACGGTGCCCGCCATCCAGCAGGCGTCCCCGGCCTCCGGGTGGCCGGCCAGGTGCAGCACGGCTCCGGCCACCAGAGCCGCGATGGTCCCTCCGAGAAAGGCCGTCAGCCAGAAGTGCTTCACTCTCTCCCCCTGCCCCTCAGTCCGGAAGACACCCAAGGTCTCTGATGCCCGTGACCAGGGACGATCGCCATCCCCGCCGGTATCGGCCGTCCACGGGTCGCGGCCGGGCCGCCGCTTCGGCCGTCAGGTGCGGTGGACGACGGCGACCGGGCACGGCGCGTGCTGGATCATGGCCTGGCTGATCGAGCCGAGCAGCAGGCCGCGCACCCCGCCTACCCCGCGCGACCCGGCGAGCCCACGCGGCCCGACCACGAGCAGGCTCGCCTTCTCCGCCGCCGCCGTCAGCGCCTCGCGGGCGGGCTCGTTGACCAGCTCGACCTCGGCCTCCAGGCCGGGATGGTCGCGCTTCAGCAGCACCAGCTCGTCCCTTGCCCGGTCGTCGGCACGGGCTAGCTGATCCTCCTGGCCGGCCTCCTCGCCACGGTCACGGCGGGCGACGACCACCCGCAGCCCCACCTCCCGCAGATGCGCCTGGTGCGCGGCGAACCGCAGGGCGCCCATCGCCGCCGGTGACCCGTCGAAGCCCACGACCACGTCGAGGGCCGGATCCACCTGGCCGCGCACGACGATCACGGGGCAGGCCACGCGGGTGGCGACCTGGGTGCTGACCGATCCCGCCAGCAGGCCGGCCAAGCCGCGGTAGCCACGGCTGCCGACCACGACCAGGTCGGCCGTACGGGACAGGTCGATCAGCAGGGCGGCCGCCGCACCGCGTTCGAGCACGGTGTTGACCGGCACCCCGGGGTGATGGCGCCGGGCCCAGGCGGCGGCCAGGTCGAGCAGGCGCGCGGCGGGGCGGCGGGCCAGTTCGAGCGGCACGACCTCGCCCGGCCACTCGTGGTAGGGCCACTCCCAGGCGTGGCACACGGTGAGGGGCAGTTTCCTGGCCTCGGCTTCGGCGGCGGCCCAGCGCAGGGCCCGCCTGCTCGACGGCGAGCGGTCGACCCCGATCACGACTCCCAGCTCTTCTCGCATGACGATCGCCTCCCTGCCCCTTACGATCAGGCGCCGCGAGGACGGCGGTCAGGGCCGTCCCTCCTCACCGGGAGGGACTTTCGTCCCGGCGCCGCGCGGGCGGACCGGAATAGGACCAAAGGCCGACGCGACCTGGACCTTCGGCACTGCCGTCCGCCCGCCCGCGGGTGATGACATAGGGGCATGGAGAGTCGTGACATACGCGGATGGCCACGAGTGGCGCTCGCCGGAGCGGCGTCGCTGGCCGCATACCTGCTGTTCGTCCGCCCGAGGTTGCTGCGCTGGGGAGCCACCCGCGACGAGGTCCGCCGGCCGTTCCCGGGAGACGCCATCGTGCCCCAGCCGCACATCCGGGCGACCCGCGCCATCACGATCGACGCGCCACCCGAGGCCGTCTGGCCGTGGCTGGCGCAGATGGGCGACTCTCCCCGGGCCGGTTGGTACGGCTACGACCTCGCCGACGACGGCGGCCCGAGCGCCGACCGGATCATCCCCGGGCTGCAGCGGCTCAAGGTGGGTGACCTGCTGCCGACCGGCAGCGGCACCGGCTACCTGGTCGAGCAGGTGGAGCCCGGCCGGGCGATCGTGCTGGCCGTCCACGCCTTCCACGTCACCGAGACGTGGGCGATCGTCCTGGCGGGCGAGGGCTCACGCACCCGGCTGCTGTTCCGGCACCGGGTGCTGTGCCGGCCGGGTGTGCTCGGGCTGGTCTATCTGCTGCTGTCGCACGCGGGCAACTTCCTCAACGTCCGGAAGCAGCTCACCACGATCAAGGCCCTGGCCGAGCGGACACCGTGGCCGCTCACACAGGGGAGCGAGCCCGTCAGTCTCCCGGCGCCCTGACCCCACCCGGCGTCCCGGAGCCGTCACGCGTCCCGGAGCCGGCCGGGGTGTCGGAGCCGTCGGGCGCCTTGGCACGCGATGGTGTCGCGGAGTCCGGCGGTGTCCGCGCCTCGTCCGGTGTGCCGGGGTCGTACGGGGGGAGGCCGAAGCGGGCGCGGATCATCCGCTGGATGGTGATCTTGTCCGCGCGGGCGTCGATCGTCATGACGTACTCCTTGCGGCGGAACAGCTCCACGACCGGGTCGATCTTGTCGTGGTATTCGCGCAACCGCCTGGTCAGCGCCTCGGGAGTGTCGTCGGCGCGGGTGACGAGCTCGCCGCCGCAGACGTCACAGACGCCCTCGGTCTCGGGACGGTCCGCGATCAGGTTGTAGTCCATGCCGCAGCGCGAGCACAGCCGCCGGGCGAGGACCCTGCGCCGTACCTCCTCGTCGGGCAGTTCGAGGTAGATCACGCCGTCGATGTCGTAGCTCTCCAGGAAGAACTCCGCCTGGCCCCGGCTGCGCGGGAAGCCGTCGATGACGAACCCGTAGTTCCAGTCGTGCTGCTGCAGCCGGTCCCGGACGACCTTCTCGACCAGGTCGTCTCCCACGAGCTCGCCGGCGGCCACGAGGCGGCGGACCTGCGCGCCGAGCTTGGTGTGGTGCTTCACGTGCCAGCGGAAGATGTCGCCGACGCTGATGTGCACGAGGTCGAGATCGCCGGCGAGCAGCGTGCTCTGCGTGCCCTTGCCGCTCCCCTGCACGCCCATGATCACATATTTCCGCATGTTCCACCCTCCACTGATCTCATCACCCTCCCACGTACCTTGCCGTGCTTCAGGAACGCAGGCCGCTCGCGTAACGCCAACCAACGCGTGTCCCGGCGCGTCCATCTGTGGTCACCCTTTCCAAGGAGCCGCCATGTCGCTCGGCCACGGTCCTCCCTCAGGCGGCGGGCATCCTCCCCTGGGCCCTCCCCCACCCGGCCACGGCCATCCACAGCCGCCCGGAGGCCGGCGCACCGGAGTGAAGGTCGCGATCGGCATCGTGAGCGCGCTCCTCTTCCTGACGGTCGTCGCCGCGATCACCCGCGGGAGCGACGGCGGCCCGGCCGCGCGCGACACGCTTCCACTTGTTTCGCAGCCGGGACACGGCCCGGTCCAGTCAGCCACCAGGACGCCCACGCGCGCTCCGGCGGCGGAGCGGATCTCGCCGCCCCCGGAGGCGGACATGCGCACCTACAGCGGCGCCGGCGACGACCTCGTCCTGCTCCAGACCACCGAGGTCATGTTCCTCGCCTCGCTCACCCACCGGGGCACGTCCACCTTCATCGTGCGCCCCCTCGTCCGGAACGGCCCCGAGCAGCCGCCGATCGTGCACGCCGTCGGCGGCTACCAGGGCACGGTCCTCGTGAACGGGCACGACGGGAAGGTGCTGCACGGCTTCGCGATCAAGGCCGACGGCGCCTGGACGCTCGCCCTCAAGCCGGTCACGCTGGCCCGCGCGTGGACGGGCGGCCCGGTGTCCGGCCGGGGCGACGAGGTGCTGACGCTGTCGCCCGCGAGCCCCGGACCCACCACGGTCAGGATCGAACACGCCGGCAGCGGCAACGTCACCGTCCACGCCTACGGGGACGGCTCACCCGGCATCCTGGTGCACGAGATCGGGACGTACCACGGCGAAGTGCCGCTGCCGGCCGGGACCTCTCTGGTAACGATCACAACCGACGGCACCTGGACCCTCACCAGGACGTGACCACCGCGAGGATCGCCGCCGTGCCGGTGACCGGGGGGCGGAGTTCGACTCACGGGTCCGAGGGGCGCATACTGATACCAGTGAAGCCCAGAAAAGCCGCGGCCCGGCGTCCTCTGCCCGGAAGTCCCTTCAACGTCCCTGTGGTCCCTCCGCCACCGGTCGAGCAGTTCGTGCTGCAGGACCGGGTCAGTCACGACAAGTACGGTCTCGGCCTGGTCATCGGGGTCGAGGAGGATGTCGCCGTGCTCGTCGACTTCGGCGCCGAGACACACCGCATCATCGCCCCCTACAACAAGCTGTTCAGGCTCTGAGACCTCGGGTTCCCCGTGGCCGGCGGCCACTGAGCGACGGCGCTCCCAGCCGTCCGCGGCCGTGCCCGGCCCGGCGGCCATCACCGCGTGCCCGGTCGACGGACACGCACGCCCGACAACTCCCTCAGGCGAGAGCGCGCACCACGGTCGTGAAGAGTCCCGGCAGGCGTTGCGCTGCGGGCACGACGAGGCGGGCCGTCGCCGGCCGGTGGGCGGCCCGCACCAGCGCGCCGGTGAGCACCCGGTGCGCCAGCGACAGCCGGCGCCAGGCCCCTTCGTAGTCCTGTGGCCGGTCCCGCTGGAGGCAGCCCACCAGGGCGCGGGCGCACTGCACCGCCAGTGAGATCCCCTCCCCGGTGAGCGCGTCGGTGTAGCCGGCGGCGTCGCCGACCAGCAGCACGCGCCCGGCGACCCGGGCCCGCACGCGCTGGCGCAGCGGCCCGGCGCCGCGCACGGCGGTCGCGGGCGCGCCGTCGAGGCGGGCGAGCAGGCTGGGGAAGCCGCCGAGGTGCTCCTGGTAGTCGCAGCGCCGCGCGCTGAGGATCGCCACGCCGACGAGCTCGTCGCCCACCGGCGTCACGTACGCCTCACCGCGGCCCGACCAGTGCACCTCGACGAAGTCGGTCCACGGCGCCAGCCGGTAGTGCCTGCGCAGGCCGTACCTGCGGGGGCCGCGATCGGGCAGGCCGAGACCCAGCGAACGGCGCAGCGGCGAGTGCAGGCCGTCGGCCGCGACGAGCCAGCGGGCCCGCAGCCCGGCGGCCTCCACCCAGCCGCCGCCCTGGTGGGCTGCGGCGATCCGGCCGGTGACGGTCTCGACGCCCAGCTCCGCCGCCCGCCGCGCCAGCGCCGCGTGCAGCGCGGTGCGCCGCACGCCCATGCCCGTCTCGTGACGGAAGGCGGCCCGCGCCTGGTGCCGGCCGTCGAGGTAGTGGATGCCGCGCAGGGGCACCCCTGGCGCCTGTACGCCCATCGCCACCAGGGCGGCCACCCCACCGGGCATCAGGCCCTCGCCACAGGCCTTGTCCACCGGCGCGGGGCGGGGCTCGACCACCACCGCCCGCATCCCGGCCAGCGCGGCGTGGATCGCGGTCGCCAGCCCGGCGGGTCCGCCCCCGGCGACGAGGACGTCGATCACGACCCGGCTCCCGCCGCGGCGAGGGCGGTGTTCTCGCACCTGACGCGGATGGTCAGCAGCACCGCGTTGAGCACGGTGAACACGACCGCGGTGACCCACGCGGTGTGCACCAGGGGCAGCGCGAACCCCTCCACGACCACCGCGACGTAGTTGGGATGGCGCAGCCAGCCGTGGCGGTAGGGGCCCCCGATCACCAGCGGCAGGCCCGGCACCACGATGACCTGGGTGTTCCAGCGGCGGCCGAGCGTGACGACGCACCACCAGCGCAGCGCCTGGGCCGCCACGACCAGGGCCAGCATCGGCCAGCCGAGCGCAGGCAGGAAGGGCCGGTCGGCCAGCGCGACCTCCAGCGGTGCACCGGCCAGCAGGCCGGTGTGCAACACCACCATCCACGGATAGTGGCCCTGACCGCTGACGACGCCGCCGCGTTCCAGGCTCCACCGGGCGTTGCGCCGGGCGATGACCAGTTCGGCGAGGCGTTCCAGCCCGATGAGCAGAATGAGGACCAGATACCAGGACATACCGGTCACCAGCGCAGCAGGACGAGTTCGGAGCAGAAGCCCGGGCCCATCGCGACCAGCAGGCCGTACGTCCCGGGCTCGGGTGGCCGGAGCGCGAGCGTGTCGCCCAGCACGTGGAGCACCGAGGCCGACGACAGGTTGCCGTTGGCGGCCAGCGAGCGCCAGGTCAGGTCGAGCGCCCCCGCCGGCAGCGCGAGCGTCTCGGCCACGGCCTCCAGGACCTTCGGTCCGCCCGGGTGGCACACCCAGGCGGTGATGTCCCGGGCCGTCAGGCCGTGGTCGGCGAGGAAGCCGTGCACGTCGTCGGCCAGGTGGCGCCGGACGACGTCGGGCACGCTCGCGTCGAGCAGCACGCCGAACCCGGTGTCGCGCACCTGCCATCCCATGACGTGCCCGGAGCCGGGATACAGGTGGCTGCGGGTGGCGAGCACGGTGCCGCCCGGCCCCGCCGCCGGCCCCGCCCCCGGCCGCCTGCCTTCGCCGCAGGCGACCACGGCGGCCGCTCCGTCGCCGAAGAGCGCGCTCGCCACCAGGTTGGCCGGTGAGACGTCGCCGCGCTGCACGGTGAGGGAGCACAGCTCGACCGACAGCAGCACGGCCACGTGGTCGGGCCAGCCGCGCAGGTAGTCGTAGAGCCGGGCGATGCCCGCGGCCCCCGCGACGCAGCCCAGCCCGAAGACGGGCACCCGTTTGACGTCGGGCCGCAGCCCCAGCCGCTCGACCAGCCGGGCGTCCACCGAGGGGGCGGCGATGCCGGTGACCGAGGTGAACATGATCATGTCCACGTCGGCCGGGGTCAGCCCGGCGGCCTCCACCGCGGCGGCCACGCACTCGGCGCCGAGGTCGACGGCGGTCGAGATGAAGGCGTCGTTGGCCGCGCCGAAACCGTCGAGCTTGTCGTACTGCTCGATCGGCAGCGCGAGGTTGCGGAACTCCACCCGGGCGCTCCGATGCAGCCGGTCGAGGAGGCGGCGGTCGGCGCCCTCAGGCAGGCACAGCCGCGCCGCCATGTCGGTGAGCTCGGCCTGAGGGTAACGGTTCGGGGGAAAAGTAGTGCGAACGGCTGTAATACGTGTCATCTAGCCTCTCCCCGGCACGTGGCGCCGAACGGTTCCGACCTCCGGGACGCTTCCCGCCCCAGCACTGGCTAAGCCACCTGCGGGTGGGAATGGCCGCCGGGATCTACGATCGTCGCTGTGGCGGACAGGGCGTGGAGCCTCCTTCAGACGGTCGGCGGGCTCGCGCGCGCCTGCCATCCCGGCCCCACCTTCGCGGTCACCGCCCTGGTCACGGCGCTGGCGGTGGCCGTCGGGCGTGACGCGGGCGGGGTCGCGCTGGTCGCCGCGGCCGTCCTCACCGGTCAGCTGTCGGTCGGCTGGTGCAACGACGCGGTCGACGCCGGGCTCGACACGACGGCCGCGCGGACCGGCAAACCGGTCGTGGCCGGCGCGGTGAGCGCGCGGACCGTGTGGATCGCCGCCGTCGCCGCCCTGATCGCCTGCGTGCCGCTCTCCCTGGCGTCCGGGCCGGCCGCGGGGCTCGTCCACCTCGCCGGTGTGGGCGCCGCCTGGGCCTACGACCTCGGGCTCAAGGCCACCGTCCTGTCGTGGGTCCCGTACGCGGTGGGGTTCGGGTCGCTGCCGGCCTTCGTGACGCTCGGCCTGCCGGAGCGGCCGTGGCCGGCGTGGTGGTCGGTCCTGGCCGCGGCCCTGCTCGGGTGCGGCGCCCACCTGGCCAACACGCTCCCGGACATCCCCTCCGACCTGGCCGCCGGGGTGCGCGGCTGGCCGCAGCGGCTCGGCCCGGTACGGGCCCGGCTGCTGGCCCCGCTCCCGCTGCTGGCCGCGTCGTTCCTGCTCGTCCTCGCCCCGCCCGGTGGTCCCGGCACGGCGGGGTGGCTCGCCCTGGCCGCCGCCGCGGCCCTGTCCGGCGCCGGGCTGCTGCTGCACGGGCGCTTCCCCCGAGCCCCCTTCGCCGCGGCCATCGCCGTGGCCGCGGTGGACGTCGCCCTCCTGCTGGGCAACGGCGCCGCCCTCACCACCTGACGGACACCGGACGGACACCGGACGCCCACCTGACGGACACCCGGACCGCCCGCCGGCGGACGGTCAGGTGAACGCGTCGCGGAGCCAGCGGCGGCCTACGGCCAGGGCGATCGGAAGGGGCACGAGGCCCGCGCCGAGGCCCACGTCGACGAGCACGTCGAACATCTCCTCGCGGCGCGCGGCCGTGCCGATGGCGGCGTCGATGAAACCGGGCGACTGGGCGAGCCGGGCGAGCACGTCGGTGGTGCGCAGATGGCTCCCGAGGGCCGCCCGCAGCTTGCGCAGGTAGGCGGGCAACGGGTCGTCGGCCGCCTGGACGGCCGCCTCGCCTGCGAGCCGGCCCGACAGCAGGGCGTAGTAGATGCCTTCGCCGGTGAGCGGGTTGATGAGGCTCGCGGCGTCACCGGCCAGCATCACCCGCCCGGCCCCGGCCTTCGGCCGGCCGGACGACAGCGGCAGGTGGTGGGCGCGCAGGTCGCGGGCCGGCTGGTCGGGCAGCAGGCGGGCGAGCCGCCCGTGCAGCACCTCCCGGCCCGGCAGCCCCGTGGCGCGCAGCCGGGGAAGGAGCATCCCGAAGCCGACGTTGGCGGTGCCGTCGCCGATGGGGAACGACCAGGCGTAGGCCGGCCAGCCCTCCTTCTGCATGGCGATGAGCTGTACGTCGTCGGAGGCGGCCACGTCGGAGTAGCCGCGTACCGCGATGGCGGTGTGCCGGTCGGCAGAGGCCGGCAGCCCGATGAGGCGGCGCACGGCCGAGTTGGCCCCGTCGGCGGCGACCACGGCGCGGGCCGTCAGGCAGCCGTCGATCACGACATGCGGGCCGGTCGCCGCGAGCGCGCGGACGCGGTGACGGCGCACCTCGACGCCCCGGGCCCGGGCGGCCTCGACGAGGCGGGCGTCGAACACCGTCCTCGGGACCACGTGGTTGGGCCGCGCCGCCGTGGCCGACACGCGCGTGCCGCCGGGGGCGACGACCGTGAGGCGGGAGGTGGGCCGGTAGTCGTCGAGCAGACCGGGCAGGCCGAGCAGGGCCAGCTCGTCACGGCCGTGGGCCGCGATGCCGTCGCCGCAGGCCTTGTCCCGGGGGAAGTCGGCCTTGTCGAGCAGCAGGATCCGCCCGTCCGGCCGGAGTTGCGCCGCCCGCAGGGCCGCCGCCGCCCCGGCCGGCCCGCCGCCCACCACCACCAGGTCCCAGACGTCGTTCACATCCGGACTCTGCCCGGCAGGCGCCCCCGGAACCGTGGCCGCCCGGCCCGTGTGGTGTCCGAACATGGCCGGTCTGCGGGATCGTCCAGGATGAGCGCTACTTCGATGAGCAGGTCGCGCCGCACGTCGACGGCGGGCGATGGTGACCGACTATGTCCGGATCTACCACGCCATAGTGGCGAGACAGGAGCCTGATACCGTTCAGGTGATATAGGCCCTGCCGTCGGCAACGGGTCGCTACGCCGGGCCCGCACGAGGGCGGCCCCGGTGCCAGGCTCAGGTCCATCCGCGCACACGCTGCCTGATGGACGTCTTCATCGCGTGAGGCCGCACCGCATTTCGGGGCGGCCGAATACCGGAAGGCATGACTGTTGGCCTGCACATACGGCTTTCTCAGCACCCATCCGCCGACACAGTGCGGACTCGCGACCTTCAACTCCGCCCTGGCCGCCCATCTCACCAGGGGAGGCACGTCCGGCGGCATCGTCCGTGTCGCCGCGGAAGGCGATGACATACGACTTCTTCCCGAGGTCGTGCACACGTGGGCTCCCGGCGGGCCCGGCGGCTGGCAGGCCGCCGCCTCCGCCCTCTGCGACTTCGACGTGGCCATCGTCCAGCACGAATACGGCATCTACCCCGGCGCGAACGGCCGTGACGTCCTGCCGCTGATCCGCAGCCTGACCGTGCCCGTCATCGTGGTCCTGCACACCGTCCTGACCGGGCCCACCGTGGCGCAGAGAGCGCTGCTCGAACAGATCGTGGCGGCCGCCGACGCGATCGTGACCATGACCGGAACCGCCCGCGACCGGCTGCTGGCCGGCTATCGCGTCGACGCCGGCAAGGTGTCCGTCATCCCGCACGGCGCGCCCGACCACACGCGAGTCCGGGCGCGGCGGCGCCTCCGGCCGCACCTGCTCACCTGGGGACTGCTCGGCCCCGGCAAGGGCATCGAGTGGGCGTTGCGGGCGCTCGCCCTTCTGACGGACCTGACACCGCCTCCTGCCTACACCGTTGCCGGGAAGACCCACCCCAAGGTGCTGGAATTCCAGGGGGAGGCCTACCGCGACAGCCTGTTCGAGATCAGCGAACGACTCGGCATCTCCGGCGCCGTACGGTTCGACCCCCTCTACCGGGACGAGGCCTCACTGCGGCGGCTGGTCCGCTCGGCCGACATCGTCGTACTCCCCTACGACTCACCTGAGCAGGTCACCTCCGGCGTGCTGATCGAGGCCGTGGCCGCCGGCGTGCCGGTCGTCGCCACCTCCTTCCCGCACGCCGTGGAGCTGCTCTCCGGCGGGCCGGGGCTGCTCGTCCCGCATGGCGATCCCGTCGCGCTGGCCGCCGCCATCCGCCGCGTCATCACCGAGCCCGGCCTGGCCGGGGAACTCGCCGCCCGGACCCAGGCGCTGGTCCCGGCGCTGTTGTGGCCGGCGGTCGCGGCCCGTTATCACGTCCTGGCCCGGTCCCTCCTCGCCGAACGCCCCGTCGCCGTGGCGGCGGCGCTGCCATGAACGGCGCTCTACCCGGCTTCGGGCACCTGATCCGGCTGAGCGACGACACCGGCCTGTACGAACACGCCCGGCACGCCGTCGTACGCCGTGAGCACGGTTACTGCACCGACGACGTCGCGCGCGGGCTCGTCATCACCAGCCGGGAGCCGGCCCCGGCCCCCCGAGTGCGACGGCTGGCCGAGTGCTATCTGGCATTCCTCACCCACGCCCAGGACGCCTCCGGCGGGTTCCGCAACCGGCTCGGCTTCGATCGGCGCTGGAGTGACCGGCCCGGCGTCGGCGACTGGTGGGGACGAGCGCTGTGGGGGCTGGGCACCGCGGCGGCCCGCGGCTCCGCCCCCTGGATCCGGGCGGAGGCGCAGCTCGCCTTCGCCCTCGGCGCCGCGCAGCGGTCACCGCATCCGCGTTCCATGGCGTTCGCGGGGCTCGGCGCCGCCGAGGTCCTACGTGTCCATCCGGACGACAGCGTGGCCGCCGCCCTGCTGAAGGACGCCGCCCGGATGATCGGCACTCCAGCGGAGGACCCCGGCTGGCCGTGGCCGCAGCCGTACCTGACCTATGCCAACGCCGCCCTGGCCGAGGTGCTCATCGCCGCCGGGCACCTGGGCGGCGACCGGCAGTCGCTCACCGGCGGCCTGCGGATGCTCGACTGGCTGTGCGATGTCCAGACGAGGGACGGCCGACTGACGGTCGTCCCCGTCACCGGCTGGCGGCGGGGCGCGCCGCGCGAACGCTACGACCAGCAGCCGATCGAGGTCGCCGCGCTCGCCGACGCCTGCGCCACCGCGGCGGCCGTCACCGGCGACCCGCTCTGGCAGGAGCGTCTGCGGCGGCCGGTGGCCTGGTTCCAGGGCGCGAACGACGCCGGCGCGCCGATGTGGGATGCGGCGACCGGAGGCGGGTACGACGGGCTGACCGCGCACGGTCCCAACCTCAACCAGGGGGCGGAGTCGACCATCGCGCTGATCTCCACCATGCAGCACGCCTCGTGGCAGTCGTGACCGGCCGGGACCTGGCGACACGGCTCGGCCCGACACTCGCTCCCGACGCGCGAAGAGTGATCATCAAGCTGTTCGTGCCCGGCGAGGACGCCGCCCTGACCCGTACCCGGGCGGCCGCCCTGATCGACCGCATCGGCCTCCTCGGCCCTGACGAGACCACCGGCATGCTCCAGGACACGCTGCGGCGATTCGCCGGGCGGCACCACGATCTCGAAGCCACCTTCGCCCACCACTATGACCTGGTCCGGCACCGGGTCCGGCGCCACGTCGACCTCCCGCTCCCGGCTCGGCTGCTCGTCGGCGCCTACTTCAGTCACGAGTACGCCGTGGAGGGCGCCGCGCTGTGCAATCCCTCCATGGCGCCTCACCCCGATCAGTCCGGCCTGGACACCGGACAGCTCCGTGTGGTGGTCAGCCTCCGGCAGATCGGCGAGGGCCACCTGTCCTCCATCGGCTTCGCCACGGCACTGCTCGGGCCCGGCTCCGACCTCACCGTCGTCGACCGCTCGGGACCGTTGGCCGTCGGACGCCGGCTCGGCACCCACCACCGGCGCGACCTGTTCGCCGCCGGGCTCACCGACGAGGGCTGCGACAACGAGGTCTCCGCCACCGTGCTCGACTCCCTGCCCGAGCACTTCGACGACGACGACTTCGAACACGCGGTCGCCGGTCTTCCCACCGACCTGCTCACCCGCACCACCACGCACCGGACTCTGGAGGAGCTGCGCCGCGCGACGCGCTCCGCCTACGCCGTCACCTTCCCCGCCGACGTGCCCCTCCACCGGCGGGTGCTCTGGCCGGCCACGGCGGCCGAGAGCAACGGCATGGAGGACGCCCGGTTCGTATGGGCGCACAACGAAGACGGCCTGCCGTCGTACCGCGCCACCTACACCGCCTACGACGGGCGGCGCATCCGCTCACACCTGCTCGCCAGCGACGACCTCCGCCGGTTCGAGATCACACCGCTGCACGGTCCCGCCGCCGCCAACAAGGGCATGGCGCTGTTCCCGCGTCCTGTGGGCGGGCGAACCCTCGCGTTGTGCCGCTCCGACGGCGAGACCATCGGCCTGGCCGCCTTCGACCGGCACAGCAGGTGGCAACCGGTCGCGCCTCTCCACATCCCCCGCCGAAGCTGGGAACTCACGCAGACCGGCAACTGCGGGTCCCCGATCGAGACCCGGTTCGGCTGGCTCGTGCTGACCCATGGGGTGGGTCCCATGCGCGCGTACGCCATCGGAGCGCTGCTTCTCGACCTGCACCAGCCGCACCGCGTCATCGCCGAACTCCCCCGCCCGCTTCTCACCTTCGACGACACCGAACGCGAAGGTTACGTGCCCAACGTCGTCTACTCCTGCGGGGGCCTGTCGCACGCCGGCGCTCTGTGGCTGCCGTACGGGGCGAGCGACACCCGCGTCGGGTTCGCCCGCGTGGCACTCGGCACCCTCATCAAGGCGATGGAACGTCCGTGAAGGTGGATGACCTCGCCTTCGAAAGCCCTGACGGTCCAGCCTGGCGCTCCAGCCAACGGCGGTCGGCCGCTCCGCGGGGTATACTCAAGGGACCGAGGACATTCCGTACGTTGGCATTCAGGTTGGCGTCGCCCGCGGCGATACACCGCTTTGGACCCTTTCGAGGGTCTGGACAGGCCAGGCGATCATGACGCCAACCATCCTTTCGCATCTCAAGCCGATGAGCGCCGTCGCCACCGCGATTCCCACGACCGACTCCCTGGTCCGCGTCAGCCTCGATCCCGGCCTCGGACGGAGGACCATGGTGGACGGGGCCTGGTGGCCCTACTCTCGTGACGCCGCCGCCCAACTTCCCGGCCTGATCTCCGCCGTCGACCAGCGACTCGGCCGCACCACGCTGCGCGTCGGCCTGCACCTCGACTCGTGGGACCACATCCCTCGCCGCGTCCCGGCACGAGGCCGCCAGGTAAGGGTCGGCTGGTTCCGCGTCGGCGACCCCCGCGTGATCACGCTGATCCTCGCGGGCACCGAGTACATCACGCTGCTGGTCATCCCACCGGACGCGCCGAACGGTTCGGCCGCGCTCGAACTCGCGGCCGGCGGCACGCCCGGCCTCCATCCGGCCGACATCCTCGACACCGCCCACCGCCCGGTGATGACGGGCGCCGGCACGCCGGACGAGAACGATCCGTCCGGCTGGGAGAACGAGGGCGGGCACCTCGCGGGCCGTACGGCCCTTCTTCGGACCCCGACCACCTGACCACCCGCCGCCCGGCAGGGGGCCCATCCGCCACCGACCCCCGGCGACCGGGCCGCATGGCCGGCTCCGGGCACCTGGCCACCTCTCTTCTTCTCTCACGCCGCTCGGCGGCGGATTCGCCTTCCTCTCCAGGGCTGAAGCCCGGAGGTCTCCAGCAAAGGAAAACCGATGGCCATGCTCGAAACCGTACCCGCCGGCAGAGCCGGCCCCTCGGCCCCGACCATCGTCCACCTGTCCGGCGAGATCGACATCCTCACCAGCAAGGCGCTTCGCATCCAGTTGCTGGACGCGCTCCGCTCCTGTACGAACACGCTGATCATCGACCTGTCCCAGGTGTCCTTCTGTGACGCCTCCGGCCTGACCATCCTGATCGGCATCCAGAACCGCGCCAGAGCCATGGGCATCGTCCTCGCCCTGACCGAGCCCCGCCCGTACATGTCCAGGCTGCTGCACATCACCGGCCTGAACCGCAGCTTCGCGATGGCGACCTGACCCGAAGGCGACCTGACCCGATGGCGACCTGACCCGAAGGCGACCTGACCCGAAGGCGACCTGACGTGGTCGTCGCCCCGGGTCACCCTCACCTGCACCGGCCCCTAAGGTGGAGATCTCCCGCTCCGCCCAGGGAAGGCGCACCATGCACATCGTCACGGCCGACCTGTACGACGAGCGCGGCGACGAGCTCGGCTCCTGCGAGCTGCAACTACGCCAGTACGGCGGGCGGCGCGCCTTCCACGGCACGATCACGACCGTGCGCTGCCACGAGGACAACGCCCTGCTCAAGGCCGTGCTGTCCGAGCCCGGCCGGGGCCGGGTGCTGGTCGTGGACGGCGGCGGCTCCCTGCGCCGCGCGCTGGTCGGCGACGTCATCGCGGGCCTCGCCGTGACCGGCGGCTGGGCCGGGGTGGTCGTCAACGGCGCGGTCCGCGACGTCGCCGCCCTGCGGGAGCTGGACCTCGGTCTCAAGGCCCTCGGCTCCAACCCCCGCAAGGGCGGCAAGGAGGGCACCGGGGAGCGCGACGTCCCGGTGACCTTCGGCGGCGTCACCTTCGCGCCCGGCGCCGAGCTCTACAGCGACGACGACGGCATCCTCGTGACCCGCGAATGACCCGTGCTCAGGCCCTGGTCAGGCCCTGGTCAGGCCCGGCTATCCGGCGGCGTCGACGAGACCCTGGATGTCGATCTTCCGCATGCCGAGCATGGCGTGCACGGCACGCTGCGCCTTGGCCGGATCGGGGTCGCTCAGCGCCTCCTGGAGCCGGCGCGGGATGATCTGCCAGGACAGCCCGAACTTGTCCTTCAGCCAGCCGCACTGCCCCTCCTCGCCGCCGCCCTCGGTCAGCCTGTCCCACAGCTCGTCGACCTCCTCCTGCGAGGCGCAGTCGACGAGGAGCGAGACGGCCTCGGTGAAGGTGTACTGCGGGCCGCCGTTGAGCGCGATGAACCGCTGCCCCTCCAGCTCGAACGTGACGATCATGGCCGAGCCCTCGGGGCCGGGACCGCCCTGGCCGTAGCGCTGGACCTGGACGATCCGTGAGTTCTTGAAGACCGAGGTGTAGAGCTCGGCGGCCTCCTCGGCCTGGTCGTCGAACCAGAGGTATGTGGTGATCTTCTGCATGTCGATCCTCCGTGTTGGTGAAACAGGGGGCGTGCGCCCCGTCCTTCATCAACGCGTCGAACACCCGCCGGCCGGATCGACACCGTGTGCGGGATTTCTCTGGTGGATTGCGAAGCGGAGGCGGACGGGAATCGAACCCGCCGCGCCGAGCTGCTCGGCGCCACCGGTTTTGAAGACCGGGGGGGCCACCAGGCACCCGGACGCCTCCGCCGCCCAGACTAGCGATCAAGCCTCCACCACGGCGAATCCGCCATCTCCCAGGCGCGGCGGCCGTTCCCGCCGCGCCTGCCGGTCCGTCAGGTGCAGGGCCGCAGATTGACGCGGCAGATGCACAACGATCCGCTGTTCCAGTAGTCGCAGCAGTCGAAGCGGTACAGCGTGCTGCCGATGTAGGCGCAGCTCGTCCAGCACTGTTTGCCACCGCAGGTGGTGGCATTGCTGCAGCCGCTGCTGCAGCACTTCGTGGAGCTGCAGCAGCCGCAGGTCGGCGCGCCGGAGCAGCCGTTCGGAGCCGCCTCCGCCCGGCCCGGGAACCACGCCTTGGTGGCCACACCCACCAGGGTCGCCCCGGCGACGGCGAGGAACTTGCTCCTCGACAGCCGGGTCTTCCGTACGTGCTCGACGATCATGCTGACGTCTCCTTCGCTACGACCGGTCTCTGTTCCCACAACACCTCGAGGGCGGCGGCGCTGTTGGCGTCGCTGCCCTGGGCCACGGCCACCATGAATCCGTCGCGCTGCAGGATGGCGCTCGGCCAGATGGCCATGGGCAGTTCCTGGTCCACGGCCGCGGCCTCTTCTCCGCTGATGACCGTGATGTCCGGCGGAAGCAGGGCGACGAGCTCCGCGCCGGAGTCACCGACCACGCACGCCACCACCTCGCGGTCCGAGAGCTTGCCGAGCTCGGCGGCCAGGCCAAGGCAGGTTCCACAGGTGCTGGACATGAAGACGAGCAGGGTGTCCAGCCTCGGGTCGGGGATCAGCCCGACGAGCCGATCGGGCAGTTTCCTGCCGATGATCAGCTGGCTGGACGGATCGACCCCCCGCCCGGTGAGGCGCAGCCTGAGCTCCGCGATGCCCCGCAGGCAGGCCAGGAAGGCAACCGTGAGGACGACGCACGCCACCACCACGGCGACGGCGAGGACGCGATCCATCAAGCCCGCCCTGTGCGCCGCATGAAGTGGACGGTCAGGGTGCCGTCGACCCGGTTGTCGAAGCACTCCAGGGTGACCACGTCCCCGACCTTGAGGGGCTCGGCCAGCGGCTTGGCGGACGGTTCGCCCGCCATCCCCTCGTAGTGCACCGTTCGCGGGTCGAGCCGGCACGCCTGCCCCTCGACCGTGATCCGGTCGGCCGCGACGGCGGTGACGCGGCCGGTGACGTTGCGGTGCAGGGCCACCGCGACCTTCGTCCCGGGGCTGGTCTCGTCGAGCACGACGAGGTCACCGGGCCGGAGCGTCCAGCCGTACGGAAGCTCCTCGGCCTGGGCGGCGACGGGCTCCGCCGCCATGAGGCTCGCGGACCTCCCGTAGCCGCGGACGGTGACGTCCCGCCCGGAGCCGGTGACAAGGACGCCGAGCGGGGCGTCCGCCGGGGGCAGCGGCGAGTCGTCGGCCTTGTCGCGGAAGATCCCGCTGAACAGGGCGCGTCTGCTCGTTCCTTCCTCCATTACTGCTTCCTCTCTGTTGGTTGGGGGTGGCGGCACGACTTCGGTGGGTCACATTCGGCAGGTCACATTCGGTGGGTCAGAGCAGCGGGACGAGAGCGGTGAGGAGCGCGCCCAGGGCCAGGCCGGCGATCAGGTCGGCGACCACGCGGGCGCGGACGATTCCGCCGTCGATCCAGATGTCGGCCGCGGCGAGCAACGCCGAGCCGCCGACCCGGCTCACCGCGAAGGCGGCGTAACCGGCCGCCCCGAGAATTGGATCGGCCACGGCGAAGGCGGTCAGCGGGACGAGGTAGAACAGCCAGAACCCGATCCGGGTGGTGAACCCGAGCCCGAGCGCGAACCCGTTGAACGCCGCGGTACGCCAGTCCTCGTACGAGAGCCAGTCGGTGTCGGTCTCGCGGTCCAGTTGCCACGGCACCGGGCGGGTGACGGCGCCCGCGGCGACGGCCGACGCGGCGACCAGGGCAAGCAGCGCCCGCATGCCCGGCTCCAGGGCCGCGCCGAGGAGGCTGAGGAGGGCCCCGGTGAGCGCCGCCGCGCCGATCGCGCACAGCACGAGCACGGCGCCGGCCACCACCGGGGAACCGAAGCACCCGGACACGCGGGCGCGCGTGATCATGATGATCACGTTCGGGCCTCAAGGGAGGGTCTGCTGAGCGAGGCCCACGATCAGCGCGGCCGTGACGAGCAGCGCCCACGGCCGCACTCCGGCCTGGTGCCCGGCGAGCACCCCGAGTCCCGCCAGCGGCATCGCCAGCGCCATCCTGAACAGCGGTTTGGAGGCCAGGCCGCCCATCTGCGTCTCCTCAAAAGGTGATCAGGGTGTCGTCAGGGGTCATGAGGGGGCATCAGGGAGTCGTCACGGGGGTGTCGGGGGGTGTCAGGGGGTGTCAGGGGGTCGTCGTGGAAGCCGCCGCGCCGTAACCGGCCCGCCGCAGCTGTTCCAGGTCCTCCGCGTAGCGCAGGACCCCTTTGCTCACCACCAGGCCGTCCGACACCGCGACGCCGAACGGTCCAGAGTGGACCTTGTACCGCTGCCGGACGGCGGCGGCCTCCTCCCCCACCAGCGCCCGCGCGTCGGCGGGTAGCAGGGCCCTGACGCCGGCCGCCGAGCCCGGCATGGCGCCGTCGCTGACCACGCACGCGTAACGGCCGGGGTCCGCCGAGCGCGCCACCTCGGTCGCCAGTTCGTGGCAGGGCGCGCAGTCACCGAAGAAGAACAGGACAACGTCATCGGCGCGCAGTCCGGGGAACCGGGGAGCGAGCGCGCCGATGGCGAGGCCGTCCGCGGGCGCGGCACCGCTCACGGCCACGCGATCCTGGAGGATCGACAGCTCACGCCGTACGACGAGAAGTCCGAAGGACAGGAGGAGTAACCAGACGAGCCCCGCGAGCGTCACCCCGGTGTATCCCATGGCGTCATCCCCGTCCGTCGAGGCGGGCGCTGAACGGCTTGACGACAGCCATCGCGGAAATCAGTAAATATCCGCACGTCAATAGCGTTCCGGCGAGAATTCCGGAAATACGCTGATCCAGCGTAGGAAGTCCGGGCGCGAACGCGACGTACGACGCGACACCCATCAGGACGAGGTTTCTGACCACGGTGGCCGGCGAGGTCCGCTCACCGATGCCGAAGCAGGCGCACTCCACGCTTCGCCCCGCGGCGAGCGACCGCAGGACCACGGCCGTGAACGCGACCAGCAGCAGAAGGGCCGCGACCGCCGCCGGGAGCAGCATGGGACTCACTGCGACGGCCACGCCCACCGCGACTTCGACGGCCCCGAGGAGCCGCCCCAGACCGGGGCGCACCCGACCGGCGACACCGAAGCGGACGAGCGCCAAAGCGAGATCGAAGGGGCGCCTGATCTTGGGAATGCCGCTGGCGATGAACAAGGCCGCGAGAAGTCCGCAGCCGAGACCGACTAAATCGGCGGGGTTCATGGACGTGATCGTAATTCGACGAGATACTTTGATCAATGCCTAGATCAAAGGTTATTCCGCTACTAGCGGCAATTACCCTGACATGCTGCCAATCAGCCTGTTCGGCGAGCCCGCCGCCCGCGAAACAGGCGGCCGGACCGCCGTCGGCCGAGCAGGCGCCGAGCGTGATCGGCTGGACGAGCCCCGTCTCCCCACCGGCCACCCCGGCAGACGGCGTGCCGTGCGTCGACGCGAGCCAGGCGGGTGAGAGGGGCGCCTCGGCTGGCGCTGTCCGCGCCGGCCCCTTCGGCGAGGCGCTGCGGCGGCAGCGCGGCGGGGTCGCCAAGTTCTGGGTCGCCCAGGCCCGCCACCGGGGGGCGGCGGACGCGCTGATCAAGGTCGATCACGTCGACTCGGGCACGGTCGCCTACTACGTCCGGGACGCCGCGGCCACCGCCACCACGCTCGGCGACGACGGCCGGCCCACCGAGGACAAGATCTACCCGGGCTCGGTCCTGCTCCCCGCCGACGGGCGGATCCGCATCACGATCACGATCGGCCCCGCCTCCGGCTGCTTCGCGCTCACTCTCTGAGAGCCCTCCCGAGGACCCGTCCGAGAGACCTCCCAAGGGCGCTCAGCGGGCCAGGAAGTCACGGACCTCCGCCTCGTACGCCCGAGCCGCGCGTTCGCGCTCGCCGCCGCCCCAGCTCCGGCGGGCCAGCGCGACCATCCCGGACGGCTTGCCGAGCAGCCCGGCGGCCAGACCGGCGGCGACCTCGGCGAGGTCGGCGGGCGGCACGACGACCGCCGCGCCGAGCCGGTCGAGCACCGGGGCCTCGACGCGCTCGGAGGTGAGCAGCGCCCGCCTGGCCATCGGGGGCGGCAGCAGGCGGCTCAGCACGGCGTAGCCGACCGTGACCCCGACGTCGAGCTCGGGCACCCGCAGCCAGGCGTCGTCGGCGAAGACCGCGAGGTCGGCCGCGGCGGCGAGCAGCGCCCCGGCTCCGATCGCGGGCCCCTGGACGGCCACGACGACGGGGGCCGGGCAGCGCAGGACGGCGGCCAGCGCTCCGGCCCCCTCGGTGAGGCTCTCACCGAGCCGGCCGGCGGCGGTGGCCCGCTCGTGTTCGCGGAGGTCCTGGCCGGCGCTGAAGGCGCGACCGGCCGCGTCGATCAGCAGGCACTCCTCCGGCCGCGTCTCGGCCGCGACCTCGGCCAGCCGCCGGTAGGTCGCGGAGTCGAGCGCGTTGACCGGCGGCCGGTCGAGGGTCGCCCTGACCAGGGCGCCCTCGCGCCGGACCCGCAACGGCTCGCCCATCAGTAGGACCGGGGCAGGGCCAGTCGCTTGTGCGCGATGTGGTTGAGCAACATCTCGGTGCTCACCGGCGCGATGCGGAACAACCGCACCAGGCCGGACAGGGTGGCCAGGCCGTACTCGCGGGACATGCCGTTGCCGCCGAGGGTCTGCATGGCGCTGTCGAGCGCCATGGAGGCCGCCTCGGACGCCGACAGCTTGGCCATGGCGGCCTGGATGCCACCGGGCTCGCCCCGGTCGAACGCCTGGGCGGCCGCCGCGGTCAGCAGCCGGGCGCCGGCCAGCGCGGTCTCGGCCTTGGCCAGCGGGTGGGAGATGGCCTGGTGGGCGCCGATCGGGACGTTCCAGACCGTGCGCTTGCGGGCGTAGTCGGCGGCGATGTCGATCGCGTACCTGGCGATGCCGTTCAGCAGGGCGGCGCTCACGATCCGCTCGGGGTTGAGCCCGGCGTACAGGACGGCCAGGCCGGCGTCGGGGCCGACCACCGCGTCGGCGGCCACCCGGACGTCGTCGAAGAAGACGGAGTACTGGCGTTCCGGGGAGACGATCTCGACCTCGATGGGGCTGGTCGCGATGCCCGGCGCGTCCGTGGGCACCAGGAAGGCCCTCAGCGCGTCGTCCTCGGCGCGCGCGACGACGAGGAGGGCGTCGGCGTTGTCGACGTGGGACACGTAGTACTTCTGGCCGGACAACACCCACTCGTCGCCCTCGCGGCGGGCCCGGGTCCGGATGTTGTGGGTGTTGGACCCGGCGTCGGGCTCGGTGATGGCGAAGCCGAGCACCTTGGAGCCGTCGGCCAGCCCCGGCAGCCACTCGGCCCGCTGCTCGTCGGAGCCGAACCTGCCGATGACGGTCGCGCACACGGCCGGGGAGAGGGCGAGCAGCATGATGGGCGAGCCGGCCTCGGCCACCGCCTCGGCCACGACGGCGAGCGCCTCGATGCCGGCTCCGCCTCCTCCGTGCTCCTCGGGGATGCCCACGCCGAGCGCGCCGATCCGGCCCAGGGCGTGCCAGAGCTCCCGGGCGTTGTCTCCCGCGTCGCTGGAGCGCACGTAGTAGTCGTGGCCGTAGTCGCGGCAGCTCCGCAGGACACTCTCCCGCAGGTCGGCGAGCACCTCGCCGTGGGCGTCGGGGGTGCGAAGCACGTTGGGTCCCTCCTGGTGGATGGTTGCGGCGAGGGAAGTCGTCTTCCTCGCGAGCGACGGCCTGTGATCGGGGTACGCGCGCACGGCGACTCACCCGTAAAAGCCTGACGTATTGCATGCTACTCGACCCGCCGCCTCCGGTCGAGAGCCCCCCTCCGCGCCCCAGTCCCTTCGTCCTGGGGGACGCGACCGTCATCGCAACAGAAATTTAACCAACCGTCACATATCGCCGGGACCGATCCCAAACAGGGATTTCTCTACCCCGCCGAAAGCATGGAGGCCCTGCCCCACAGGCCCAGCGGAGATCCCCCGGCTCGCGGGCACCCGGCCGGACGGGATCTTCCAGAGCAGGACCGGCCGAAGAACGTCACATTCAAGGCCTTGTTTTCCGCGAAACCTATGCTGCAAGATCTGACGTATTCACATCCGGGTTTCGCGGGGGCGCGAGGTCGACGAGTCGACGACCCGGCGTTCATGGAGGAGACAGCATGAGAGCACCTATGCGTGGCCGCTCGGCCCTCGCGGTACTCGCCGCCGCAGCCCTGACGGCCACCGCTTGCGGCACGTCTGATTCGAATAAGTCTGACGCATCCAGCGATGGTGCCGGCAGCACCTACACCATCGGAGTGCTCAACTCGACCACCGGTGAGCTCGGCGCGGTCGGCCAGCAGGAGGCCAAGGGCATGGACCTGGCCGTGGAGGAGATCAACGCGGCCGGCGGCGTCAACGGTCACCAGCTCAAGCTCGAAACCGTCGACGACCAGGGCTCGGTCAACCTGGCCACGGCCGGCTTCAAGAAGCTCGCCACCTCCAGCAAGGTGCCCATCGTGATCGGTCCCGGCATCTCGGCCACCGCCAAGGCGGTGGCGCCCCTCGCCGACCAGTACGACGTCACGCAGATCCTGCTGGTCGCGCAGCCCGAGGTCGCCAACGGCACCAAGAACGTCTTCGAGGTCCCCCTGCCCGGCAAGGCCAACGCCGAGGCCGTGGTCAAGTACGCCTCGTCCAAGGGCATCAAGAACGCCTCCATCATCTGGGCCAACAACCCCTACGGCCAGGCGGGCAACAGCGACATCACCGCCGCCGCGAAGAGCGCCGGCATCTCGATCGTCAACTCCGAGGGCTTCGACCCGGCCAAGTTCGACTTCACCGCCCAGGCCGGCAAGGTCGCGAGCGCCAACCCCGAGGCCGTCTTCCTGTGGGGCGCCGGCGGCGCCGCCGACGCCCTGGTGCTCAAGGCCGTGCGCGCCTCCGGCTACAAGGGCAAGGTCATCGGCGACCTGACCTACTCCACCTCCACCATCCCGGAGGCCGCCGGTGAGGCCGCCGACAGCGTCGTCTCCCTGACCGCGGTGAACTACGGTGCGCCCGAGGGCGAGACGAAGAAGCTGATCGACGCCTACAAGGCCAGGTACAACAACGAGACGCCCACGGTGCTGAGCGTGTACGCGTACGTCGCGGTCAAGCTGGCAGCCGCCGGCATCGAGAAGGCGGGCAAGTTCGAGGGCCCGGCGATCTCCGCGGCGATCCAGTCGCTCAACTTCGAGAGCGTCGTCGGCAAGATGGAGTACACCGACACCTACCGCGGCGGCCCCAACGCTGACGCGTTCAAGCCCGTCAGTTTCAAGAACGGGGAGTTCGCGCCTCCTGCCGAATGATCCGGTCCAGCAGAGACGCCGGTGACCGGGCCGCACGTAGCCCGGTCACCCTCCGCTTCGCAGGAAGGTGCCCGTGCACATCCTTGACCTTCTCGTGTCCGGCCTGACGCTGGGCTCGATCTACGCGCTCGTCGCCCTGGGCTTCCACCTCGTCTTCAAGATGACGGGGATCATCGACTTCGCCCAGGGTGACAAGGTCGTGATCGGCGGCCTGCTCGGCCTGACCCTCGTCCAGCAGGGGCTGTCCACCGTGATGGTGGTGCTTCTGCTCGTCGTCGTGGCCGGGCTCCTGCTCGGCATCGCCTACGACGCGATCGTCATCCTGCCGACCCAGCGCAACGGCGCCCTGGCCGCCATGGCCGCCACGGTCGGCATGACCCTCGTGCTCGCCCACGGCCACCACCTCGTCTGGGGGCCGGACCCGAAGCCGTTCCCGCCGGTCTTCGCGGGTGGCATCGAGCTCGGCCCACTGCGCGTGAGCTTCCAGAGCATGGTGATCTGGGCCGTGGTCGTCGCCGTCGGCGTCGGGCTGGCCCTGCTGATGGGCCGCTCCCGCACCGGCCGCGGCATGGTCGCCGCCGCGACCGACCCGCTCGCGGCCACGGCCGTGGGCGTCAACGTCTCCCGCATGCGCGCGCTGTCGTTCGCCCTCGCGTTCGGGCTGGCGGCGCTGGCGGGCGTGCTGGTCGCGCCGATCACCCTCGCGGGCGGCTCCATCGGCACGGCCCTCACGATCAAGGGCTTCACCGGCGCCGTGCTCGGCGGGCTCAACAGCACCAAGGGGGTGGTGCTCGGCGCGCTCCTGCTCGGCGTGGTCGAGAGCCAGCTCGCCGCCGTGCTGCCCAACGGCAACGTGGACCCGGTGGTGTTCGTCGCCCTGGTCATCATTCTGCTATTGATGCCGAACGGCCTGTTCGGCCTGAGGAGGCAGCGCCTTGCCTGACAAAGCACTCGCCGTCAGGGCGGGGCGGCATCTCGCGCCGACCCTGATCGCCGCGGTGATCCTCATCGGGTACGTGTTCACCGATCCCGGCCCCAGCGGGCTGGCCCTGGGCGTGAACATCACGGTCGCCGCGATCGCCTCGGTCGGGCTGACCCTCGCCATCGGCGGCGCGGGACAGTTCTCGCTGGGACAGGCCGGCTTCATGGCGATCGGCGGGTACGGCACGGCCTACCTGATGCTCGCCCACGAGGTGCAGTTCCTCTGGGCGCTGCTCGCGGCCGTCCTGCTGGCGCTGGTCGTCGGCGCACTGGTGGGCTACATCGCGCTGCGCCTGCACGGTAACTACCTCGCGATGGCCACCCTCGCGGTCAGCAGCGGCATCTACGCGCTGCTGGTGCTGCCCGGCGAGCTGGGCGGCGCCAACGGCTACGCGCCCATCCCGTTCCCGGAGATCTTCGGGCACAAGTTCATCGACCCCGTCGACCAGTACCTGCTCGTCGCGGTGACGCTGATCCTCGTGCTGCTCGTCTCCAACTGGCTGCTGGCCTCGCGCGGCGGCAAGGAGCTCGCCGCGATCCGCGACGACGAGGTGGCCGCCCGTGCCGTCGGCGTCAACATCACCGCCCGCAAGGTGCAGATCTTCGCGCTCTCGGCGGTCATCGGAGCCCTGGCCGGCGGCGTCAACGGCCCGCTCCAGACGGCCATCGACCCGTCGCTCTACTCGCCGGCCGTGTCCATCCAGATGTTCGTGATGGTGATCCTCGGCGGACTGGGCAACATCTACGGCGCCGTGCTCGGCGCCGCGCTCGTCACCTGGCTGATCGCGGCCGTCCCCGGCAACGGCTCCTGGGCGCTGACCATCCTCGGCATGGTGGTCATCGCCTTCATGGCGCTCCTGCCCGACGGCCTGTCCGGGCTGCCCAAGCTGGCCAGGTCGCTGCTCGGCAGACTGCGCGGGCGCACTACGGAGGGCTCGATCACCGGAGGCTCGAAGTGAGGACACCAGGCACGGCCGAGGCGCGCGGCGTCACCCAGCGCTTCGGCGGGCTGACCGCCGTCTCCGACGTGAGCTTCTCCGTCGGCGCCGGCGAGATCCACGGCATCATCGGCCCCAACGGCGCGGGCAAGACGACCCTGCTGAACATCCTCAGCGGGCTGCAGCGCCCCACCCAGGGCTCGGTCGTCATCGGCGGCGACGACGTCACCCGCTGGCCCAGCCACAAGCTGGTGGCCAAGGCGCGGCTCGTCCGGACCTTCCAGACCGTACGTCTCTTCTCCAGCATGTCGGTGCACGAGAACCTGATGATCGCCGCCCGCATCGTCGCCGGGCCGGCCGAGGCCAGGACCCGCGTGGACGAGGCCCTCGACCGGCTGGACCTGACCGCGCTGGCCCCCGAGCCCGCCACCGCCCTGTCCTACGGCCTGCAGCGGCGGGTCGAGCTGGCCCGCGTGATGGTGGCCGACCCGGCGGTGGTGCTGCTCGACGAGCCGGCCGCCGGCCTGAACCCGCAGGAGCGCCGCGAACTCGCCGACACCCTCCACGCGATGCGGGACTCCGGGGTCACCGTGGTGCTGGTCGAGCACCACATGGACCTCGTCCACGCGGTCTGCCAGCACTGCACGGTGCTCGACTTCGGCAAGGTGATCAGCCGCGGCACGCCCGACGAGGTCACCCGCGACCCGGTCGTCCTGGAGGCCTACCTCGGGGGCAAGCACCACCGGGCCAGCGAGGTCGACGCCGTCATCCCGGAGGACCTGGAAGGAACGTCGAAGCCATGACCGCCACGGCACAGGACCACGCCCTGCTCGAACTGCGGGGCATCGTCTACAAGTACGGCGCGATCAGCGCGCTGCGCGACGTCGACCTGAGCGTGCGCAAGGGCGAGGCGGTCTGCGTCATCGGTCCCAACGGCGCCGGGAAGACGACGCTGGCCCGGGTCGCGGGCGGCCTGTACCGCCCGGCCAAGGGCGAGGTGCTGATCGGCGGCGAGCCGCTGCCCCGGAGCCCGCACGACGTGGTGGTCCGGGGCATCGGCAGCGTGCTGGAAGGCCGCCACCTGTTCGTCGAGCAGACGGTCACGACCAACCTGGAGCTGGGCTGCTACCGCAGCGGCCTGGACAAGGCGACCGTCGAGCAGCGGCTGGAGAAGATCATGACGCTCTTCCCGGTGCTCAGGGAGCGGGCGCACCAGCGCACCTCGACCATGTCCGGCGGCGAGCAGCAGATGGTCGCGATCGGCCGGGCGCTGATGGCCGAGCCGCAGATCCTCATCCTGGACGAGCCGTCCATGGGACTGGCGCCGAAGATCACCGGCGAGGTGTTCGACGCGCTGGCGTCCCTGCGCGAGGGCGGCCTGTCCATCCTGCTGATCGAGCAGAACGCCCCCCTGGCGTTCGAGCTGGCCGACCGCGGCTACCTCATGCGGCAGGGCGCGGTCGTGGTCGAGGGCAGCATCGACGAGCTGACCCACGACGACGTCGTCCGCTCGGCCTACCTGGGGGCGTGATGGGCTCCGGCACGGGGGCGCCGCTCTCCGGCGATCTGCTGCGCGACCTCGACGAACGGCTCTGCCGGCTGGACCTGGGCGAGCGGAGCCTGCCGGGCGCCCTCCACCAGGGCGACCCGCCGTACGAGATCTCCTCGGGCGAGGCGGGCCGGCCGGGCGGCCGGACGGCCCCGTACGGGACCGCGCCGGTTCCCGCGGACCCGCCGCACGGCCGTACGGTCGCGTATCAGCGAGCGGGCGGTGAGGACGCGTCCGTGCTGGGCATGGGCGCGGCCCTGCGCGACGGGCGGCTCACGCCCCTCGACCTGCTCGACCGGACGCTGGAGCGGATCGCCCGCTCGGACGGCGAGATCCGGGCCTGGGCACGCGTCGACCCCGTCGGCGCGCGTGCCGCCGCGCAACGCTCGACGGCGGAGCACTCGACATATGAGCGCTCGACGGCGGATCACGCCGCTGCGGAGCGTGGCCGGACGGAGCCGGCTGCCGCCACCTGGCCGGAGGACGGCTGGGGCGGACGGCCGCTGGAGGGCATTCCGGTCGGCGTGAAGGACCTCATCGACGTGGCCGGCGTCCCGACGGGCGGCGGCTCCCGGCACCTCACGGGCCCCGGCCGCGAGCGGCTCCCCGCCGCCGACGCGGGCTGCGTCACGCGACTGCGGGCGGCCGGCGCGGTGATCGTCGGCAAGACCACCACACACGAGTACGCCTTCGGCGGCACCACCCCGCCGACCCGCAACCCGCACGACCCGGCCCGCATCCCGGGCGGCTCCTCCGGCGGCTCGGCCGCGGCCGTGGCGGCCGGGCACGTGCGGGTGGCGTTCGGCAGCGACACGGCCGGCTCGGTGCGGATCCCGTCCTCCTACTGCGGGACGGTCGGCCTGGTCCCGTCACCGGGCCGGCTGCCGGGCGACGGCGTCCTGCCGCTGTCCTGGTCGCTGGATCGGGTGGGGCTGATCACCGCCTCGGTGGAGGACCTCGCCCTCTCGGCGTACGCCCTCGGCATCAGCCCGCTGGTCGACCTCGGCGGACCCGCCACGTTCGAGGGGGTGCGGGTCGGTGTGCCGGTCGGCGCGCTGGACGAGCCCATCGACGCCGACGTGGCCGAGGCCGTGGAGAGCGCCTTCGCCACGGTTCGCGCGCTGGGCGGCGAGATCGTCGAGGTGGAGATCCCGCACGGCTGGGCGGCCATGGCCGCCGGGATGACGATCATCCTGGCGGAGTGCTTCGACTACCACCGCGATCGGCGCCGCGACGGGAACGAGCTGTTCGGCGCGGACGTGCGCGCCATGCTCGACCTCGGCGAGCGGGTCCCCGCCGGAGCGTACGTGCGGGCGCAGCGGCTGCGGCACGTGCTGCGCGCGGAGGCGCTGGCCGCGCTGTCCGGCGTCGACGTGCTCGCCATGCCGACCATGCCGTGCGTCGCTCCCCTGGCCGAGGACGCGAACGAGGGCATGCTGCCGGTGGGCGGGACGCGGGTGAGCCTCGCCGAGGCCCACCTGCGTTACAACGTGCTGGCCAACCTGGCCGCGCTCCCCTGCGCGACCCAGCCGGTCGGCGTGGACTCCGCCGGGCTGCCGATCGGCCTGCAGTGGGTGGCCGCGCCGGGCGACGACGAGAGGCTGATCACCTCCATGACCTCCTTCGCCCGCCATGGCCGCTGACGCCAACCGGGTCATCGACTCGCTCCGGCTCGACGACACCTTCCTCGACGAGGAGCACCGCGCCCTGCGCGAGGTCCTGCGCAGATTCGTGAACGAGCGGATCGTCCCCCGCGCCGCCGACTGGGAGGCGGCGCGGCGGGTGCCCGGCGAGGTGTTCCGGGAGCTCGGCGAGCTGGGCCTGCTCGGCCTGTCGTTCCCCGAGGAACTCGGCGGGGGCGGCGCGGGCACGCGCGGCGCGGTCGTGTTCAACGAGGAGCTCGGACGCTCGACGTACGGGGGCGTGGCGACCTCGATCACGGTGCACACCGACTTCTCCGCGCTGCACCTGGCGCGGGCCGGCGACGACGAGCAGCGCCGGAGGTTCCTGCCGGACGTGTTGTCCGGGCGGCGGATCTGCGCGCTCGCGGTGACCGAGCCGGACGTGAGCTCCGACCTCACCCGCCTCGCGACGCGCGCCCGCAGGGACGGCGATCACTACGTGCTGGACGGCCGCAAGACGTTCATCTCCAACGCCAACCTCGCCGGCCTGTTCTTCGTCGTCGCCCGCACCGGTGAGCCCGGCTCGGGACGGCACGGGCTGTCGCTGTTCGTCGTGGAGCGGGGCACGCCCGGCCTGTCCAACGGGCGGACGTTCACCAAGGGCGGCTGGCACAGCGCCGACACCGGCGAGCTGGTGTTCGACGGGTGCCGGATCCCGGCGCGCAACCGCCTCGGCGAGGAGGGCGCGGGGTTCCGGTGGATGATGCGCGGCCTCGACCACGAGCGGATCGGCCTGTCGGCCCAGGCGGTCGGCCTGGGCGAGGCGGCCCTGGCCGCGACGGTCGGCTGGCTGCGCGAGCGTCCGGCGTACGGCAGGACGCTGTGGGACCTGCAGGCGCTCCGGCACGAGCTGGCGCGTTTCACCGCGCGGCTGTCGGCCGCCAAGACCATGCTGTACCACGCGGCTGCCAGGGCGGACGCCGGCGAGGACCCGCGCACGCACGCGGCCATGCTGAAGGCGTCGATCCCGGAGCTGGTCAACGAGCTGGTCTACAAGTGCGTGCAGTTCAGCGGCGGCGCGGGCTTCGTGACCGGCTCGGAGGTGGAGCGGATCGCGCGTGACGCCCGGTTCCTCGCCATCGGCGGCGGCTCGACGGAGGTCATGCTCGACGAGATCGCGCGGCTGATGTGACCGGGCGGCCGGGGGCGGCGGGGTCGGCACCGCCAGACGAATCAGCGCCGCGCCCGTCAGTGCGCCCGTCGGCGCCGCGCCCGTCAGTGCGCCTGTCAGCGCCGCGTCCGTCAGCGCTGTCGGAAGCAGAAGTGCGCGCCGTAGCGGGAGCGCAGGCCGAGGCGGGGACCGTCGGCGGTCTCGACGATTCCGGTGGACGCGCCGTGGGAACCGTGGGCCAGCCGCTCGGCCAGCGCGGCGAGATCGTCCATCGCGCATTCGGCGACCACTCTGGGCGCTCCGGTCATCGGGCGCGGCGGGTGACCCGGCAGCCGCTGGATGAACTCCAGCCGGGCGTTGCGCGACTTCGGGCCGCGCGTCAGCACGGCGTCGAAGCCCTCGCCGGGGCCGAGGGTGAGCAGCCGCTCCAGCGCCTCGCCCTCGAACCGGCCCGAGAAGTAGATCCGGCCGCCGAGGACGTCCTCGGCGAACGTACGCGCGGCGGGCAGGTCATCGGTGGCGAACACCACGGCGTTGACCTCGCTCACGTCAACCTCCGGCCGCTCGCCGAGGACACAGCGGGTACGGCCCTCGCGGTAGCCGACGAACGCGTGCAGCAGCCCCGAGGAGGTCTGGTCGAGCATCCGCTCCCGCACCGGGTGGGCGGTGCCGGGCAGCAGGTAGTCGACCGGGTCGCTGACGAACCGCCAGCCCCGCTCCTCGATCACGGCCTCGGTCTCGCCGGGGTGGCGCAGGTAGAAGTCCAGCGCGTACGGGCCGGGGCGGTCGGGGATCCCCGCCGCGTCGGGTTTGGGCAGGCCGGGCACCGCGACGAGCCTGATCCAGCCACCGTGGCTGCCGGGCTTGCCGAGCAGCAGCGAGGTCGCGGGCGGCGACGGCAGGTCCCAGATCCGCGCCCACGCCTCGGCCTCGCGCACCGGCCCGGCCTCGACGACCTCGAAGCCCATCGCGTCGACGTACAGCCGCCGTAGCGGGCCGGTGTCGGCCACGGGCAGGACCACGACGTCGATGCCGTCGAACATCAGGCGGACTCCCTCGATCACCTGGCCCGCGCGGACGTCGCCTGGCCGCTGATAAGTCTGATGTATATCGCCAAACTCTGTCAATCACGCCTCGACCGCTCGCGCTCCGACCGCCGCGTTCCCTGCCCTTCGTTCGCCGACCTTCAAACTCCCCCACTTCTCCAGGACCTCAGCATGTCAATCCTTCCTTCATCCGATGTTTACCGGGCTAATACCGGACAGACCAGTCGCGCCGGCCCCGGCACTCCGCCGGCCGGTCGGCTTCGCGTCCGCGAACCGTCCGCACCGGAGCCGTGCGGACGGCTCCGGTGCGCCCACCACGCCGGGAGGCGCGCCCGCGCCGCCGACTCGGGCACCGGCGTTCCCGGGAGGTCTGAGGATTGCTTTACGCCTTCGCCGCCGCGTGTTTACGGCGCGCTTGACGGCGATCACGGCCCATCGTTCGCGACGGCTGTGGAACAATGACCCACGGCCCTGGAGCTGCTGGGCAAGGCCGCGTACTCTTGATGTCAGACCTATGTGAAGGATCGTCTGACAAGGGAACGCACGGCCACAGCGGGCCGTGGGCCGCCAAACGGCGGGGCAATGCGGGGAATGCGAGAGTTCCGGCTCTGAAGAGTTCATGCACGGCTTCTCTGCATTAATGACCATTCACGAAGGCGAGACCATGGGGCAGGGCAACACGTCCAGTGCGAAGGAGAGCGGCGCCGAGCGCGCGGCCTCTCCGCCGACGCCGAACACACTGCCGGTGAGCCGGTTGCGCCCGGCTTACCAGCAGGTCGCCGACCAGCTCCGCGAGCTGATCCTCAACGGCTCGCTGGCCTCGGGTGACCGGCTGCCGCCCGAGGGCGACCTGGGGAGCAACTTCGGGGTGAGCCGGAGCACGGTCCGCGAGGCGCTGCGCGTGCTCGCCTCACAGGGGCTGGTCAAGACGGTCCGGGGCACCACCGGCGGCACCTTCGTCTCACGGATCGAGCCCGCCCAGATCAGCGACTACCTGGAGACCAGCATCGGCCTGATGTCCGGCTCGGCCGCGCTGCGGCTGGCCGACATCCTGGAAGGCCGCGAGCTGCTGGAGGTGCCCGCCACCGCGCTGGCCGCGCGCCGGCGTGAGCAGCGGCACCTCGACGCGCTGCGCGACGCCGTCGAGCGCGAGAAGCACAGCCGTGGCCGCAGCGTGAAGTTCCGCGAGCACCGGCACTTCCACGGCATCATCATCGAGGCGAGCGGCAACGGCCTGCTCGCGATGATGACCGAGCCGGTGTTCCGGGTGCTCCAAACGCGTTTCCTCAACACCGACGCCCCGCCCGAGTTCTGGGCGAGAGTCGACCAGGAGCACGAGGCGATCATCGACCGCATCGAGGCCGGCGACGCCGAGGGCGCCAGCGCCGCCATGCAGGCCCACCTCAGCCGCATCCGCGACGCCTATCAAGAGGGCTGAGGCCGGAGCGCCGGCCCCGACGAGTTGGGGAGCGTACGAGAGGTGAAGACCACATCGCGGGCCCGGTCCGAGGGCGACGGCTCACGCGCGGCCCTCCTGCCGGTCGACCGCATCCGTCCCGCCTACCAGCAGGTGGCCGACCAGCTGCGTGACCTGGTGATCAGCGGCGGGCTCGCCCCCGGTGACCGGCTGCCCGCCGAGGGCGAGCTGGCCGGCATGTTCGGGGCCAGCCGGAGCACGGTGCGGCAGGCCCTCGGGCTGCTCGCCACGCGCGGCCTGATCACCGTGGGGCCCGGCGGCAGTTTCGTCAGCCGGATGGAGTCGTCGCAGGTGAGCGACTACCTGGAGACGAGCCTCGGGCTCGTGTCGGGCTCCGAGGGCATCTCGATGGCCGACATGATGGAGGCCCGCGAGATCCTGGAGGTCCCCGCCGCCCGGCTGGCGGCGGCCCGCCACGACGAGCTCCATCTCGCCCTCCTGCGCGCCACGCTGGAGCGTGAGGCGCACACCCATGGGCGCGAGGCCAAGTTCAGGGAGCACCGCAGCTTCCACAAGCTCATCGTGGCCGCGGCGGGCAACGCCCTCCTCACCGTGATGACCGAGCCCGTGTTCAAGGTGCTCGAGACCAGGTTCGTACGCCCCGACATCCCCGCGAGGTTCTGGCCCGAGATCGACGGCGAGCACGCCGGGATCCTGGGCCACATCGAGCGGGGCGAGGCCGACCTGGCGGCCGACGCCATGCGCCGGCACCTCGCCGCGCTGCGCGGCGTCTACCACGACACGGGTCAGCTCCAGGCCGGCGCGCGGTTCTCCCGCCAGGCCCGGTAGCCCTCCTGGGCGTCGGAGTCCGCCGGGGTGACGTAGGCCAGGAACTCCTCGATCTCGGGCCCCAGCGCCTCCTCGGCGCTCAGCCCCTCGGCCGTGGCGAGCTGCCGCTTGAGCGCGGCCAGGCAGGCGCGGGACTTGCCGGCGAACTGGGCCGCGAGCTCGTCCGCCGCCGTGGCGAGCCGCTCGTCCGGCACCACCTGGAGCGCGATGCCGAGCTCCACCGCCTCGGCGGCGGGGATCCACCGCCCGGTGAGGAAGATCTCCCTGGCCCGCTGCCTGCCGACGATCCGGGGCAGCCTGGAGGTCGAGCCGCCGGCCGGGATCACGCCGAACGTGGTGTGGGCGTCGGCGATCCGCGCGGAGGCGGCGACCAGCACGAGGTCGCAGGCCAGGATCAGCTCGAAGCCGCCCGCCCTGGCCAGGCCGTTGACGGCGGCGATCACCGGCACCGGCAGCCGTTCCAGGCGCAGGGTGAGCGCGGCGACCCGTCTGATGACCCGTTCCCACACGGCTCCGTCGTCGAAGGCCCGGTCGAGCAGCGCCCGGTCGAGCCCGACGGTGAACGCCTTGCCGGTGCCGCCGATGATGAGGGCGCGCACCTCGGGGTCGGCCTCGACGGCGTCGAGCGCCGCGTCGAGATCGTCGAGCACCTGCTCGGTCAGGCTGTTGAGCGCCTCGGGCCGGGTGAACGTGATGCGCCCGACCCGGCCGGTCACCTCCAGCGTCATGGTCTCGTACGCTCCCACGCCCGCACCCCTTCCGGTACCTGTGCTGAATATCTCTGACGTATCCTCGCCCGAGTATCGCCGCTGGACGGAACACGACGCAACATCACCAACCCAACACTGATAAAGCGTGACAATCAGCCTCGGTTCAGATAAAAATCTGACATATCCGAGTTCAGTCCGGACCATGATCGGCGAGGTGGTGTCTTGAACGAGCTCAGCGTCCCCCCGCGGCCGCCGGACCCGGCCGTGCTCGACGAGATCCAGCGGCGGGTGCTGTGGCTGGCCACGCGCATCGTGGACGCCGCCAACCGCGAGCGCGACACCGGCGACGGCGTCAAGGTCGGCGGCCACCAGGCGTCGAGCGCGTCGCTCGTCACCGCGATGACCGCGCTCTGGTTCGCCCACCTCGGCGCCGAGGACCGGGTCGCCGTCAAGCCGCACGCCTCCCCCGTCTTCCACGCCGTCCAGTACCTGCTGGGCAACCTGGACCGCTCGTACCTGACCCGGCTGCGGGCCCGCGGCGGCCTGCAGTCCTACCCCAGCCGGACCAAGGACCCCGACGGGGTCGACTTCTCCACCGGCTCGGTCGGTCTCGGCGCCGCCGCGCCGTTGTTCGCCGCGGTCACCCGCAGGTACGTCGACGCCCACTTCGGCCAGCGGCCCGCGTCCCGGTTCGTGGCCCTGATCGGCGACGCCGAGCTGGACGAGGGCAACATCTGGGAGGCCGTGGCCGACCCGTCCACGGCCGGGCTGGGCAACGTCATGTGGCTGGTCGACTTCAACCGCCAGTCCCTGGACCGCGTGGTGCCCGGCATCCGCATCGACCAGTGGCGCGGCCAGTTCGAGGCGGCCGGCTGGCACGTCGTGGAGGTCAAGTACGGCCACCGGCTGCGCGAGGTCTGCGCCCGCCCCGGCGGCGGCCACCTGCGGGCCTGGATCGACGCGATGCCGAACGAGCAGTACCAGTCGCTGTTCGGCCTGCACGGCCCCGGCCTGCGCGAGCGGTTCCTGGACGGGGCGCCCGCCGAGGTCGCCGCGTTCGCCGCCGGCTTCACCGACGAGGAGCTGGCTCCGCTGGTCACCGACCTGGGCGGGCACGACCTCGCGGCCATGCTGGAGGCGTTCGCCGAGTGCGACGCCGTGCGCGACCGGCCGAGCGTGGTCTTCGCCTACACGGTCAAGGGATGGGGCCTGCCGATGGCCGGCGGCGCCCGCAACCACTCGGCCCTGCTGTCCGGCGAGCAGATCGACGACCTGCGGACGCGGACCGGCCTGGACGTCGCCACCGAGTGGGACCGGCTCGACCCGGACTCCCCCGCCGGAGCCTGGGCCGCCCGGCGCGGCGCGGAGCTGGCCCGGGCGCCACGCCGGCCGGCCGAGCCGGTCAAGGTGCCCGCGGCGACCGGCGTACGGGTGACCAAGCCGGTCTCCACGCAGGAGGTGTTCGGCCGGGTGCTGACGGACCTCGCCCGCGACGAGGCGGTGCTGCCGCGCCTGGTCACGACGGCTCCGGACGTCGCCACGTCGACCAACCTGGCCGGCTTCATCAACAAGACCGGCGTGTTCTCCCCGGCCAGCCGCCGGTCGTGGACCGAGGACCGGCTGGTGCGCTGGTCGGAGAACCCGGCCGGCCAGCACATCGAGCTGGGCATCTCGGAGATGAACCTGTTCCTGCTGCTCGGCCAGCTCGGGCTGTCGTGGGACCTGTCCGACCAGCCGCTGCTGCCGGTGGGCACCGTGTACGACCCGTTCGTGCTGCGCGGTCTCGACGCGTTCGTCCACGGCGTCTACTCGGGGGCGCGGTTCGTCGTGGCGGGCACCCCGTCGGGCGTGACCCTGGCCCCCGAGGGCGGCGCGCACCAGTCGACGATCACCGCCTCGGTCGGGATGGAGCTGCCCGGCGTGACGTTCGTCGAGCCGGCCTACGCCACCGCCCTCGACTGGCTGCTCTGCGACGCGCTGGGCCGGATCGCCGCCGACCCCGGCGGGAGCGGCACCGGCGACGGAGACCGGGAGGGCGCCTACTACTTCCGGCTGAGCACCCGGCCCGTGGACCAGGCCCCCTTCGAGGCCGCCCGGTCGCGGCTGGGCGACGAGACGCTCCGGCGGCAGGCGCTGGCGGGGGCGTACCAGCTGAGGGACGCCCACCACGACCATCCCGAGCTGCGCGACGGCGGCGCGCCCGTCGTGCATCTGGCGGCCTCGGGCGCGGTGCTGCCCGAGGTGCTGGAGGCGGCGGCGGAGCTCGCCGACGAGGGGATCGCCGCGCATGTGGTCGACGTCACCTCGGCCGGCCGGCTCTACCGGTCGTGGCAGCGCTCGCTGCGCGAGGGCGTGCGGACCGCCACGACGCGGCGCGCTCCCGGCGCGCTGCGCGCGGCCTTCCCGGCGCGGGCTCCCGTGGTGACGGTGCACGACGCGGCCTCACACGCGATGTCCTGGCTGGGCACGGCTCTCGGGGTGCCGGGCGTCCCGCTCGGCGTCGACGAGTTCGGCCAGTCCGGAACGGTGCGGGACCTGTACGAGCTGCACGACCTGCTGCCCGGCAGTATCGTCAACGCCGCCCTGGCAGCTCTCGACCTAGATTCCTCTGATGTATAAGCTACGTAGGCGTCAAGCGCTTCCAGGCTGGACGAGGTGAAGTGCCCGATTCCAGCACGGGTCAACCCCCGCCGATCCTTGGACAGGGTTGCCTGGCATGCTCTACACTTTATATGTCTGACTTTAACCTTTCAGGGTGCGAAGCGAAGGGAAGCCGATGACGGCCAAGGATGGGTGGAAAGGGCGATTCTTCGAGGACTTCGAGGTGGGTGACGTCTACCGGCATCCTCTCGGCCGCACCGTCACGGAGACCGACAACACCTGGTTCACGCTGCTCACGATGAACACGAACCAGATGCACTTCAACAGCGAGTACGCCGCGCGCTCCGAGTTCGGCAAGCCGCTGGTCGTCTCCACGCTGACCGTGGCCATCGCGGTGGGCCAGAGCGTCACCGACACCACCCAGAACGCGTTCGCCAACCTGGGCTGGGACGACATCAAGATGACGCACCCGGTCTTCGCCGGCGACACCCTCTACAGCGAGTCGCTGGTCCTGGAGAAGCGCGAGTCCAAGAGCCGCCCGCACGCCGGCATCGTCTCCATCCGCACCCGGACCCTCAACCAGGACGGCGACGAGGTGTGCTCCTTCAAGCGCACCTTCTACGTCTACAAGCGGGGCGCCGAGCAGCTGGAGAACATCTTCCCCACGGCGAAGAAGCCCTTCACGGCCGAGGACGACGCGTGAGGATCACCTTCGCCCCGTGGGGTGAGACCCTGGTGGAGCTCATGGACGTGGCCCGCCGAGCCGAGGCCGCCGGCGCCGAGGTCATCTGGGTCCCCGAGCTGCACCGCAGCGCGACCGTGGCGGCGGCCGCGCTGGCCACGGTCACCAGCCGGGCCCGGATCGGCACCGCCATCGCGCTCGCGTTCACCCGCAGTCCCATGATCACCGCGCTGGAGGCGCTGGACGTCGACGAGCTGTCCGGCGGGCGCTTCGTCCTCGGCCTCGGCACCGGCGTGCAGCGGCTGAACGAGGACTGGCACAACGTCCGCTTCGGCAAGCCGGTCGGCCACATGCGCGAGGCGGTGCGCAACATCCGCCACTTCTGGGAGAAATGCGCAACAGGCGAGCAGATCGACCTGCCCGGCGAGTACGAGCCGATGCGCATCCGCGGCTACGAGCGGCCCTTCGGCGTCCAGCGCACGGACATCCCGATCTACCTGGCCGCGATGGGGCCGGCGATGACCCGGCTGTCCGGGGCCATCGGCGACGGCTGGATCAGCCACGAGCTCTGCTCGCCGCGCTACCTGAGCGAGCGGATCCTGCCCGAGCTGGAGACCGGGATCGCCGGCGTGCCGGGCAAGAAGCGGGAGGACGTCGACGTCGTCGTCTCCGCCTGCTGCTCCGTCTCCAAGGACCGGAGCACGGCCGTGCGCCGCGTGACGGGCCTGGTCGGGTTCTACGCGAGCGTCCGCACCTACGCCGACTTCTTCGCCTTCCACGGCCTGGCCGACCAGCAGCAGGCCGTCATCGACGCGTTCCGCCAGGGCAAGGGCGCCGAATACCTCGCCGACTCCGTGTCCGTCGAGATGGTCGACGCGCTCACCATGGCGGGCGACCGCGACCAGGTGGCCGAGCGCATCGCGGCGTACGAGGGCAAGGCCGACTCGGTCAAGCTGAGCCCGCCCACCCACGGGCTCACCACCGCCGAGACGCGCGCGGCACAGGACGAGCTCCTGTCCCTCATGGCAGACCTCACAGGGAGCGGTTCATGAAACCACTGGAAGACGTCCGGATCATCGCCGTCGAGCAGTACGGCGCCGGACCGTTCGGCAGCGTCCACCTCGCGGACCTGGGCGCCGAGGTCATCAAGATCGAGGACCCGCGGGTGGGCGGCGACGTCGGCCGCTACGTCCCGCCGTACGGTGAGGAGGAGGACTCCCTCTTCTTCGAGACCTTCAACCGCAACAAGCGCAGCCTGTCGCTCGACCTGTCGACGCCGGCCGGCCGCAAGGTCTTCGAGGACCTGGTGAAGGTCTCCGACGTGGTCTACTCCAACCTGCGCGGCGACGTGCCCAAGAAGATCGGCATCACCTACGACGATCTCAAGCACCTCAACCCGGCCATCGTCTGCTGCTCGCTCACCGGGTTCGGGATGACCGGCCCGAGGAGCAAGGAGCCGGGCTACGACTACATCCTGCAGGGCCTGGCCGGCTGGATGGACCTGACCGGCGAGCCCGACGGGCCGCCCGCCAAGTCGGGGCTGTCGCTGGTCGACTACTCGGGCGGGTTCGTCGCCGCCATCGCGCTGCTGGCCGGGCTGCACGCGGCCCGCCGCGACGGCGTCGGCATGGACTGCGACGTCAGCCTGTACGACACGGCCATCGGGCTGCTGACCTACCCGGCGACCTGGCACCTGAACGCCGGGTTCACCCCGGTCCGCACCCGGCACTCGGCGCACCCCTCGCTGGTGCCGTTCCAGGCGTTCGAGGCGAGCGACGGCTGGCTGGTGGTCGGCTGCGCGAAGGAGAAGTTCTGGGCCCGGCTCGCCAAGGTCGTGGGCCACCCCGAGTGGGCCGAGCCCGGCTCCCGGTTCGGCTCGTTCGCCGACCGGCAGCGCAACAGCGCCGAGCTGCTCCCGCTGCTGGAGGAGATCTTCACGCGGCGCACCGTGGCCGAGTGGCTGGAGGTGCTCTACGCGGCCGCGATCCCCTGCGGCCCGATCAACGACGTGGCCCAGGCCATGGAGGAGGAGCACACCAAGGCGCGCGGCCTGCGGGTGACGACCGAGCACCCGCGCTTCGGCACGGTCGAGCAGATCGCCTCCCCCGTGCGGGTCGGCGACCAGCCGCCGTCCTACCGCCGGGCGCCGCTCCGCAACGAGGACTTCGAGCTGGTGGTGCGCGACATCGCCGGCTACGACGAGGCGACGGTCCGCGAGCTGGCCGCGCAGGGCGCGTTCGGCGACCCCGGCACGGTGCCCGGCGTCGAGGCGGAGGCGTCCGCGCGATGATCGCACGGGAGCTGGCGGTGTGGGGGCTCGGGGTCACCGAGATCCCCGAGCCGGTGCGCCGGGCAGCCGTCCGGCACCTGCTCGACGGGTTCGGCACCGCGCTCGGCGCCTACCGCACCGGGGCCGCGACGCCCGCGATCGAGGTGGCGCGCGGACTCGGCGGACCGCCCGAGGCGGCGATCCTGGGCACCGGCGAGCTGCTCTCGGCGCCCGCCGCCGCGCTGGCCAACGGCACGCTCGTGCACGCCCTCGACTTCGACGACACGCACGCGGGCGGGCTCGTGCACGCCACCGCCGTCGTGCTGCCGGCCGCGTTCGCCGTGGGCCAGCAGGTCGGCGCGACGGGCCGCGAGGTGCTGACCGCGGCCGTGGTCGGCTACGAGACCGTCTGCCGGGTGGCCGCCGCCGCTCCGCACGGCTTCCACGCCCGCGGACTGCACGCCACCATGGTCGCCGGCGTCTTCTCCTCGGCCCTGGTCACCGCGCGGCTGCTCGGCCTCGACGCCGAACGGGCGGTCGCCGCGCTGGGCATCGCGGGCAGCCAGGCGGGCGGCCTGCTGGCCTTCCTCGGCACCGGGGCGTCGACCAAGCAGCTGCATCCGGGGTTCGCCTCGCAGGCGGGCATCATCGCGGCCCGCCTGGCCGCGGCCGGCGCGACCGGGCCCGAGACGGTCTTCGACGGCCCGCACGGCGTCTTCGACACGCTCTCGGCCGCACCGGCCGACCTGCCGTCGATCGTCGCCGGCCTCGGCGAGAGCTGGGAGACCACCCGGATCGGGATCAAGCCGTACGCCGCCTGCCAGCTCTCGCACGCGACCGTGGGCGCGACGCTGGAGGCGATGGCGCGCGAGCCGTTCGGCCCCGGCGACGTCGCCGGGATCCGTGCCCAGGTCCACCCCGACTCGGCCTCGGTGGTCTGCGACACCTCCCGTGACCTGACCCGCCCGGCCAGCCCGTACGCCGCCAAGTTCTCGCTCCCGTGGACCGTGGCGGCGCTGGTGACCGACGGCGGGCTGAGCCTCGGCACGTTCGAGACCGGCTCCATCGCCCGGCCCGAGGTGAGCGAGCTGGCCGCCCGGGTCCGCTGGGACGTGACCGACTTCCCCGGCGTCGTCGCCGCCGACGCCCCGGGCCGCGTCACCGTCACGCTCAAGGACGGTCGCGAGGTGACCGGGGCCGTCCGGCGCAGCGAGGGCGGCGGCGACAACCCGCTCAGCCGCGCCTCCCTGATCGCCAAGTTCGAGGGCAACGCGGGCGGCCCGGCGACCGAGCTGGTCGAAACGATCGAGTCGCTCGACCAGCAGCCGGACGCCGCCGCGGTCATGCGTGCCGCGGCCGGCTTCATTCACAGCAGGCAGGAGTTCAGATGACGTTGCGAGCGATCAAACCCGCCGAGTTCCCCTGGTTCCCGTACGAGGGGTTCACCTTCTGCCTCGGCCTGACCGAGGACGGCGTGGCCTGGTCCTCCGGCCACACGGCCGCCGCGCACGACGCGGCCGTCGGCAAGATGACCGTCTCGGGCACCATGGAGCAACAGGCGCGCATCGCCTACCGCAAGGTGCTGACCATCATCGAGGCCGCCGGGCTCGGCCCGGACGACGTCGTGCACGTGACGGAGAACGTCACGGTCGCCGGGCTGGCCGACTACGCGGCGGCCGCGGCCGTGCGCGAGGAGGTCTTCGGCGCGCACCGGCCGACGGTCACGACGGTGGTCGTCGAACGCCTGGTGCGCTCGGCCGCCCTGCTGGAGGTCGAGCTGCACGCGATGCCCGGCGGCGGCGCGGAGCTGCTGGCGGCCAGTGAGCCGCGCGAGGCCGGCACGTGGGTGTCGTCGCCGGTGCGCGAGGGCCACGACGGCACGGTGCACCTGCCGACCATGGTGCCGATCGACGCCTCGGGCGACGTGGTGAGCCCCGGCGACTTCGCCGGCCAGTACGCCTACTGCCTGGACCGGGCCGACGCGCTGCTGCGCGAGGCCGGGCTGTCGCTCGACAACGCGGTCACCACGTACGACTACTCGACCCCGGCGACGCGCGAGGTCTACCGCAAGAGCCACCGGGTGCGCAAGGAGCGGCTCGGCGGCGCGGGCGTCTACCCGGGCGCCGGCGGCATCCTGATGAGCCGCCTGCACCACCCGGAGGCGCTGGTCGCGATCGACGTGACGGCGTCGCGGCATCCGCTGGAGCTGGTCAACCCGGGCTGGTCCCGCTACGACACCCTCACCTACGCGCCCGGTGTCCGGGCCGGCCGGACCCTGTTCATGTCGGGGTTCGCGGCGCTCGACATGGAGACCCAGCAGGCGCTGCACCCGGGCGACCTGCGGGCCCAGGCCGAGGAGACCTACGGCGCGATCCTGCACCTGCTCACCCACGCCGGGCTCGGCCCGGCCGACCTGCTGTCGACGATCGAGTTCTGCGTCGAGTCGGCGCTGCCCGACTACCGCGTGGTCGCTCCGGTGCGCGAGCGGCTGCTGTCGCCGCCGTGGCCGGCCTCGACCGGGGCCATCTGCAAGGAGCTGCTGCGGCCGGAGTTCCTGCTTGAGGTGTTCCCGACCGCGCTCTACCCGGAGGAGGCGTCATGACGCTGCTCACCGATGACATCCGGGCGCTCGTCGGCCGCAGGAAGGTCTACACCGCGCCCGAGGAGTTCGGCGCCGCGTCGGGCCGCTACTTCGGCCTCGCGATCGGCGACCATAACCCGCTCTACTCCGACCCGGAGTACGCCCGGGCGCAGGGCCTGTCCGGCGTGACCGCGCCGCCGACCCTGATCTGCGAGACCAACCAGTACGCCAACCTGCCGTTGACGCCCGACGGCGACGCGGGTCACAACTGGGGCATCGAGATCGCCGGCACCCGCAAGGTGCGCGGCGGCAACTCCTACACCTTCCACCGCCGGATCCGTCCCGAGGACGTCATCACGGCGACCTGGGAGATCGCGGACGCGACCGAGAAGACCACCCGGTCCGGCTCGGAGATGCTGATCATCACCTCGCGGGCCACGTACACCGACCAGCACGGCGAGGTGCTCGCGGAGAACGAGGAGACCATCATTTTCGTTTCGCTGGAACCAGGGGCATCGGGAGCCGGGGCATGACGTACGAAGCCGGACAGGAGCTCCCCCCGCTCGAACGCCGGATCGGGCTGGCCGACATGATCGCCTACGCGGGGGCCACCTGGGACTGGTACCGCCTGCACTACGACCCCGAGTTCGTCGCGAGGCAGAAGCTCCCGGCGCCGGTCGTCGACGGGCAGGTGTTCGGCGCGCTGCTGGTCGAGCAGATCCAGGACTGGCTGGGCCCGCGGTGCTTCGTGCACAAGCTGGACTTCTCCTTCAAGGCGCTGGTCTTCGCCGAGGAGACCGTCCGCTGCGAGGGCACGGTGACCGAGGTGGGCGACGACTACCTGGTGCTGGAGCAGCGGGTGGTCGTGGTCGGCGCCGACGGCGGCGTGGACCGGGTCGCCGCCGGGCCCGCGCACGCCAGGGTGCTGCTCGGCACGCCGGACGGGCCGGGCGCGACGTCCGGCACGCACTCCGGCACGCACTCGGCTTCAGGTGAGGCGGGGGCGAAGTGAGCACAGGTGTCGCCATCGTCGGCGCCGCCGAGTGCGACCTCGGCGTCACCGGCAAGTCGATCCTCGGGCTGCAGGCGCAGGCGGTCGGCCGGGCGCTCGCCGACGCGGGCTTGAGCCTGCGCGACGTCGACGGCCTCGCCACGACCGGCGTCTCCCGGTTCTCGGCGACCCAGCTGGCCGACTACTTCGGGCTGCGGCCGCGCTGGACCGACTCGACGTTCGCGGGCGGCTCGGCGTTCGAGATGTTCGTGGCCCGCGCCACCCAGGCGATCCAGGCCGGCCAGGCCGAGACGGTCGTCATCAGCTTCGCCTCCAACCAGCGCTCGGCCCGTTCGCGCTCGCTCGGCGGCGTGGTCGAGGAGCACACGCCGGAGGCGCAGTTCGAGACCCCGTACGGCCCGCTCTACCCGCTCTCCTACTACGCGATGGCCGCGCAGCGCTACCTGCACGACTTCGGCGGCACGCACGAGGAGCTGGCCGAGATCGCGGTCGCGGCGCGCGAGTGGGCGCTGCTGAATCCGGCCGCCTTCCGCTACGGCACGCGCCCGCTGACCGCGGCGGAAGTGGTCGGCGCCAAGCCGATCTCCAGCCCGCTGACCGCGCTGGACTGCTGCCTGGTCACCGACGGCGGCGGCGCGATCGTGCTGACCACCCTGGAACGGGCCCGCGACCTGCGGAAGAAGCCGGTCGAGATCCTCGGCTACGGCGAGCGCACCACCAACACCTCCATGACCGCCGTGCCCGACCTGACCGTGACCGGCGCCGTCGGCTCCGGGGCGGACGCGTTCGGCCGGGCGGGGGTGACCCCGGCCGACATCGACGTGGTCCAGGTGTACGACTCGTTCACGATCACGGTGGCGCTGACGCTGGAGGCGCTGGGCTTCTGCGGCCGGGGCGAGGCGCTCGGCTGGATCGCGGACGGGCGGATCCGTCCCGGCGGCGACCTCCCGCTCAACACCTCGGGCGGCGGCCTGTCCTACTGCCACCCGGGCCAGCTCGGCATCCTGCTGCTGATCGAGGCGGTGGCGCAACTACGCGGCGAGGCGGGAGCCCGCCAGGTTCCGGGCGCGCGGCTCGCGCTCGCCCACGGCACGGGAGGCATCCTGTCCACGCACGCCACGGTGGTGCTGGGGGTGGAGGCGTGAACCCGCCCGAGGTCCCGGCGCCCGACGAGATCACCGCGCCCTGGTGGGAGGCCACCCGGGAGCACCGGCTGCTGGTGCAGACCTGCGTCCGCTGCGCCGGAGCGCAGCATCCGCCGCGGGCGCTGTGCGTCCACTGCGGGCACGACGCCCTGGGCTGGTCCGGCTCGTCCGGGCTGGGCGTCGTCGACTCCTTCACGGTCGTGCACCGCGCGCCCCGGCCGGAGCTGGAGGTCCCGTACGTCATCGCCCGCGTCCGTCTGGCGGAGGGCGTCATCCTCCTCACCCGGCTCGAAGGCCGCGACCCCGGCGCGTGGGCCATCGACGACCCGGTCCGGGCCACCTGGGTGGACCTCGACGACGGCCGCGCCCTGCCGGTGTTCGTCCCCGCCGGCCCTTCACCCACGACGGAGCCCGAGCCGGCTCCGGAGCAGAGAGGCAGCTAAGTGGATTTCCAGTTCAACGAGGACCAGCGTGAGTTCCGCGCGCTGCTGCGCGAGTTCGTCGACCGCGAGATCATCCCGGTGGCCCGCGACTGGGAGCACTCCGGTCGCTACCCGACCGAGATCGTCGACGGCATGCGGGAGATGGGCCTGTTCGGGATCACCATCCCGGAGGAGTACGGCGGTCTCGACCTCGACCCGGTCTCGTTCGCGCTGGTCTTCGAGGAGATCGCGCGCGGCTGGATGGGCATCGCCGGCATCCTGGGCAGCCACTCACTGGCCTGCCGGATGATCGCGATGCGCGGCACCGAGGAGCAGAAGCGTAAGTACCTGCCCGACCTCGCCGCCGGCGTGCGCCGCACCGGCATCGGCCTGACCGAGCCCGACGCGGGCACCGACCTGCAGGGCATCCGTACGACGGCGCGGCTCGACGGCGACCACTACGTGGTCAACGGCACGAAGACGTGGATCACCAACGCCCGCTACGCCGACCCGCTGCCGGTCCTGGTCAAGACCGACCCGACCACCACCCCGGCGCACAAGGGCATGAGCATCCTGCTGGTGGAGTCGTCCCTGGACGGCTACGAGGTCACCAAGGACCTGCCGAAGCTCGGCTACAAGGGCACCGAGTCGTGCGAGATCGTGCTCGACAACGTCCGCGTGCCCAAGGAGAACCTGCTCGGCGGGGTCGAGGGCAAGGGCCTGCAGCACGCGCTCTCGGCGCTGGAGTGGGGCCGGGTGAACATCGCCGCCCGCTCGGTCGGCATCGCCCAGCGCGCCCACGACGAGGCGTTCGCCTACGCCAAGCAGCGCAAGGCGTTCAAGCAGCCCATCTCCGACTTCCAGGCGATCCAGCTCAAGCTGGGCAACCTGTCGACGCAGATCCAGGCCGCGCGGCTGATGGCGTACTGGGCGGCTGACGCGGTCCGCGCGGGCCGGGCCGACGGCGCGACGGGCATGGCGAAGATCTTCTGCTCGGAGGTCGCGCTGGAGGCGTCGATCGACGCGATGAAGATCCACGGCGGCTACGGCTACTCCACCGAGTACGAGGTCGAGCGGCTCTACCGCGACGCGATCCTGATGAGCATCGGCGAGGGCACCAACGACATCCTGCGCACCGTGGTGGCGAAGTCGGTGCTCAGCGGCGAGACGGTGGTGCGGTGAGCCTCGCCGGAGCGCTGCCGCGCAGCTACCTGTTCGTCCCCGGCGACGCCCCGGACAAGCTCGCCAAGGCCCTGGGGCGCGGCGCCGACGCGCTGATCGTCGACCTGGAGGACGCCGTACCACCGGAGGGCAAGGAGGCGGCCCGGCGCGCCGTCGTCGCCTGGCTGCGCTCGGGCCTGGACACGGGCGGCGCCCAGCTCTGGGTCCGGGTCAACAGCGGCCACCTGCGGGTGCCGGACGTACGCGAGCTGGCCGGCATCCCCGCGCTGACCGGGCTGGTGCTGGCCAAGGCGGAGGACGCGGCCGACGTGACGACCGTCGCCGAGCTGCTCGCCGCCTCGGGCGACGACGACACCCTGGTGATGCCGCTGCTGGAGACCGCGGGGTCGATCCTGGACGCCCGGGAGATCGCCCGCGCTCCCCGGGTGCACCGGCTGCAGATCGGCGAGGTGGACCTCACGGCCGACGCCGGGCTGCTGCCCGGACCGGACGAGGCGGAGCTGGCCTGGCCGCGGAGCATGGTCGTGCTGGCCAGCGCGGCGGCCGGGATCGACCCGCCGGTCGGGCCGGTCTCGCGGCTCACCAGCGATCCGGAGGCTCTGACGCTGTCCACCGAGCGGGTGCGCAGGCAGGGCTTCGTCGGGCGGGCGTGCATCCATCCCGCGCAGCTGCCGATCGTGCACCAGGTCTTCACGCCGTCCGCCGCGGAGATCGCCGAGGCGCGGGAGGTGCTGGCCGCCTTCGACCGGGCCTCGGCCGCCGGCTCGGGCGTGGTCCTCGACTCCCAGGGCCGCATGCTGGACGCCGCGGTGATCCGGCTGGCCCGCCGGACGCTCGGCACCGCGTCCGGCGAGTCCATCTCGACGAAATAGATCTGACATATCCGGACCATAGTCTTTCACCGCCAAGCACTAGCCATTTGAGGCTAGCTAAGCCGAAAGATCAGACGATAACCTGGCGGCGGCGGGTCAGGGCTCGTGGCCCAAGAGGAACAGGAGTGGCAGGCAGCAATGGCGGACATGAACATTGCCAGCGGGATCCGCGAGTTCGCGATCAGCACACCGGGTGCCACAGCGGTGGTCGACGGTGACAGGCGGCTGACCTTCGCCGAGCTCGACGATCGCAGCAACCGGGTCGCCACCCTGCTGGTGGACGCCGGGCTCGAGCCGGGCGACCGCGTCGCCGTGCTGTGCGGCAACCGGATGGAGTACGTCGAGATCGCCGCGGCCGCCGGTAAGGCGGGTGTCGCCATGGTGCCGCTCAACCCGCGCGGCACCGCGCAGGAGCACGCCTCCCTGATCTCCCGGTCCGGCGCGCGGGGCCTGATCGCCGACGACGCGTTCGAGGCCAACGTGCCCGAGATGGCGGAGATCCTGCCGCTCGCCCTGTCCCTCGGCAAGCAGGACTGGGGGCGACCGTACGAGCAGGCCCTGGCGGGCGCCCGCGCGGTCGACCCGAAGGTCCGGGTCAGCGAGACCTCCCCGTTCTGCGTGCAGTACACCTCCGGCACGACCGGCCTGCCCAAGGGCGCGCTGCTCACCCACCGCTCCCGGGTCCTCACCATGCTGGGCTGCGCCGTCGACTTCGGCCTCGGGCCGGGCAAGCGCACCGCGGCGGTCGCCCCGATGGCGCTCGGCGCCGGGTTCGCCTTCGCCTACGCGGGCCCTTTCATGGGCGGCCAGACGTCCATGCTGCGCCGCTGGGACCCCGAGCAGCTCCTGTCCATGATCGAGCGCGACCGGCTGCAGACCATCTTCCTGGTGCCGACCCACGCGATGACGCTGCGCCAGGTGATGGAGGGGTCGTCCCGGAAGTACGACCTGTCCAGCCTGGAGACCCTCTACTTCAACGCCGCCGCCCTGCCGGTGCCGCTGAAGGAGTGGGTCGTCGAGACGTTCCCGCATGTCGGGGTGCACGAGCTCTACGGTTCGACCGAGGCCGGCATCGTGTCCAACCTGCGGCCCGCCGACGCGCTGCGCAAGGCCGGCACAGTGGGTCACCCCTGGTTCATGACCGAGGTCAAGCTGCTCGACGAGGACGGCCGGGAGGTGCCGGCCGGCGAGCCGGGCGAGCTGTTCGGCCGCTCGCCGTACAACATGATCGGCTACCTCGACGACCCCGAGGCCACCGCCGAGGCGATCCGGCCCGACGGCTTCCTCACCTCGGGTGACGTGGCCGTGCGCGACGAGGAGGGGTTCATCCGCCTGGTCGACCGCAAGAAGGACATGATCATCTCCGGGGCGGCCAACATCTACCCCCGCGAGGTCGAGAACGTGCTCCAGACCTGCGAGGAGGTCGCCGAGGCGGCCGTGGTGGGGCTGCCCGACGAGACCTGGGGCGAGCGCGTGGCGGCGTTCGTCGTGCCCCGGGAGGGCCACGACGTCGACTTCGACGCCCTCGACGCGACCGTGCGCGAGCACCTGGCCGCCTACAAGGCGCCGAAGGAGTGGCGGACCGTCGACGAGCTGCCCAGGAACGCCAACGGCAAGATTCTCAAGCGGGTTCTGCGCGACACGTACAAGAGCTGACACCCACCCCCAAGCCGGGAGGAACCCATGACCGCCGACCTGACCGGCTCACTGCGACCGGTGCTCCCCGTCGCTTTCGCGAAGGGCGCCCGGTTGCGCACTCCGGGACGGACCCTGACCGACGGCGACTTCTCCGCGATCATCAACGCGACCTGGGAGAACGGCCCGCTCCACACCGACGACCAGTACATGACCGCCACCTCGTTCGGCCGCCGGATCCTCGGCGGCCCCTGCCTGGTCGCGATCACCGCCGGGCTCACCTCGAACACGATGTACGCGAGCTGGGCCGCCGCCGGAGTCGACTGCCACGCGGCGCTCGGCATCGACGAGGTCCGCTACCTGGCTCCCGTCCACGTGGGCGACACGATCACCGTGGAGATCGAGGTGACCCGGTTCGAGCCGACGACCGGCGGCTCAGCCCTGTTCGGCGAGGTCCAGGACGTGCTGCGCAACCAGGACGGCACCGCGGTGCTCCGGATGCGCCGCGGCTACCTGCTCAAGCCCATCGAGGAGCCCGTCGAGGAGCCGGTCGAGAAGCCGGCGGAGGAGCCCGCGTGAGCGTGCCCGTCGAGGAGTCGCCCTTCACCACGCTCCGGGTCAGCCGCGAGGACCGGGTCCTGCTCGTGGTGATGGACCGGCCCGAGGTGCTCAACGCCTACGACGGGCGGATGGTGGCCGAGCTGCGCGCGGTCTGGCGAGCCTTCCGCGACGACGACCGCCTGCGGGTCGCCGTGCTGACGGGCGCCGGCGACCGCGGCTTCTCCACCGGCCTCGACGTCGACGACACCCTCGCGACCGGCGTGGCCAGCCCCTCGCTCGACGAGGACGGCCGGGTCGCGATCACCCACCGCGACCTCAGGGTGAACAAGCCCGTCGTCGTCGCCGTCAACGGCTTCTGCTGCGCCGGTGGCTGGCACTTCGTCAACGACGCCGACATCGTGCTCTGCTCCGACAACGCCACCTTCTTCGACACGCACGTCGACGTCGGGCTGGCCAACCCGGTGGAGGCGGTCGGGCTGCTCAGCCGGCTGCCGCTGACCGAGGTGCTGCGCATGGTGGTGAGCGGACGCTCCTACCGGCTGGGCGCCGAGCGGGCCCGCGAGCTGGGCCTGGTCACCGAGGTGCTGCCACGGGCGGAGCTGACCGCCCGCGCCATGGAGATCGCCCAGACCGTGGCCCGCCACCCCTCCGGCCTGCTGGCGAGCAGCCTGGAGACCATCTGGACGGCGGTCGACGACCAGCGGGCCCGGGCCGAGGCGCTCGGCCTGGCCCTGCTCGCCCGCGCCTCCACCGACGCCGCGCGGCGTGGGTCGCTGGTCGCCTTCCGCGAGCCAGGTCCCGGCTTGTCGTCCCCGTCCTGAGAGAGGCACGCCTTGGACATCGGAATCTTCGGCCACGTCGAGAGCATCGACCAGATCACCGCCGACCTGCGCTCGGCCGCCGCCGACGGCATCGCGAGCTACTGGCTCACCCAGGCGTTCGGCACCGACACGCTCAACGTGATCGGCGCGGTCGCCCGCGACCTGCCCGGCCTGCGCGTCGGCACGGCGGTGGTGCCGGTCCACCCTCGCCACCCGATGGCGCTCGCCCAGCAGGCGCTGACCACCAACCTGCTGGTCGGCGGGCGGCTGACCCTGGGCATCGGCCCGTCGCACCCCAACGTGGTGGAGTCGTGCTGGGGCCTGTCGTACGAGCGTCCAGCCCGCTACATGCGCGAGTACCTGCAGGCGCTGACCGGCGCGCTGACCCAGAAGGTGCGGTTCAGGGGCGAGGTGCTGACGGCCCGCGGCGACCTGGACATCCCTGGCGCCCCGATCCCCCGGGTGCTGGTGGCCGCGCTCGGCCCCAAGATGCTGGAGATCACCGGCACGCTGGCCGACGGCACCGTGACCTGGATGGTCGGCCCGCGCACCCTCAAGGAGCTGACCATCCCGACGATCAGGGCGGCCGCCGCGGCCGCCGGCCGTCCCGATCCCGAGATCGTGGTGCCGCTGCCGGTCTGCGTCACCCGCGACCCGGCCGCCGCCCGCGCGCTCGCGGAGCAGAACCTCCGCTGGTACGGCGGGCTGCCGTCCTACCGGGCCATGCTCGACCGGGAAGGCCACGAGACGCCGGGCCAGATGGCCGTCATCGGCGACGCCGACAGCGTGGCCGCCGAGATCGAGAGCCTGGCCGGGCTCGGGGTGACCACGTTCGCCGCGAACATCTTCGGCGACGAGGACGAGCAGGCGGCGACGCGTGAGCTGATCGCCCGCCTGGCCGCCGCCCGCCGGTAGCCCGCGCACCCGGAACGGGCCGTCCTGGAGGGGGCGGCCCGTTCAGGTCCGACGGCAGCCCGCGCAGGCGGAACCGGCCCTCCTGAGGTGGGGCCCGTTCGTCGAGCCACTCAGCCCTCGGCGGGCTCCGGAGCGGCCCAGGCGCGCAGCACCTCGTCCACCGAGTTCACCCAGCCGAAGGTGAAGCCGATGGTGGTGAGGGCGTGCTCGTGCCGGGCCGGGTCGAACTCGGCGGTCGCGTCGCGGATCACGTGCGCGAGGTAGTCGCGCTGGCCGGCGTCCCTGGCCGTGGTCTCGACGCAGATGTTCGTGGTCACGCCGGCGATGACCAGCGACCGGATGCCGAGCGAGGTGAGGATCGGCTCCAGGCGGGTGCCGTAGAACGAGCTCGGCCGCGCCTTGTCGATGACGATGTCGCCGGGGGCGGGTGCCAGCTCGTCGATGATCTCCGCGTCCCAGGAGCCGGCGGCCAGCGAGTTGACCTCCTTCATCGCGGGCACGAGGACCGTGGGGAGCAGTCCGGCGTCGGTGTAGTCGGGGTGGTAGACGTAGCGGGTGTAGATGACCGGCACGCCTGCCTCGTGGGCGGCCTCGATCAGCGTCTTGCAGCCCGCCACCGCCGGGCGGAGTTCCTGGTACGGCATGCCGATCGCGGCCATCGAGCCCTTGGCCTCGATGAAGCCGTTCTGCATGTCGACGACCAGCAGTGCCGTGTTCTCGCGGGTGATGTCCACCGGGTCTCCTGTCAGGGTCAGTAACTTCTCGGCAGGCCCATGGACTCACCGAGGATGTTGCGGATCATGTCGTTGCTCACCGGGCTGAACAGCTGCAGCCGCGCGTCCCGGAAGTACATCTGCATCGCCGACTCCTCGGCCAGGCCGGACGCCGCCATCGCCCGCATGCCGCGGTCGACGATCCGCGCGGTGGACTCGGCGGCGACGAGCTTGGCCATGGCCGACATCTCCAGCGACGGCTCGCCGGCCTCGATGGACCGGACCGCCGCGTCGACCAGCGCCCGCGAGGCCGTGAGGTCGGCGATGGAGTCGGCGGCGGCGTGCTGCAGCGCCTGGAAGGCGCCGATCGGCCGCCCGAACGCCTCCCGCTCCTTGAGGTGCGACACGTGCAGGTCGAGCGCCGCCCGTCCGATGCCCAGGCTCAGCCCGGCGGCGAGCACCCGCTCCACGTCCAGCGTCTTGCCGAGGATCGACATCGCCCGCCCGCGTGCGCCGACGAGGTTGTCCAGCGGGGCCACCGCGTCGTCCAGGAAGATCTCGCAGGTCCCGGCGGCGCGCATGCCGGCCAGGTGGACCCGGCGGACGGTGACACCTTCCTGGTCGAGGGGGACCGCGATCAGGCTGAGGCCCCGGGACCTCCGGCCTTCCTCGGCCGGGTCCGTACGGCACAGCACGAAGGCGACCTCGGCCTCGTGGGCGAGCGAGATCCACAGCTTCTGTCCCTTGACGACCCACCGGTCGCCGTCCACCCGGGCCGAGGTGCGCAGGCCCAGCAGGTCGGTGCCGACGTCGGGCTCGCTCAGCCCGAACGCGCAGACCTTCGCGCCGGAGGCGATCTCGGGCATCCAGCCGGCCACCGGCGAGCCGGCCCCGTCGCCCAGCATCCGCATCGCCATGCCGCAGACCACGTAGTCGACGGCCAGGCTGGGCAGCACGCGGGCGATCTCCTCCACGACGGCCACGGCGTCGCCGACGGTGCCGCCCGAGCCGCCCGAGGTCTCGTCACCGCCGAGGCCGAGCAGCCCCGCCTCGCCCAGCGCCGCCCAGGCCGCCGAGGCGAACGCCCCCTCACGATCCACCGCGAGCGCCCGGTCGGCGGGCAGGTGCCTGCCGAGGAGGGATTCCACCAGCTCGCGCAGGTCCGCCCGTTCGGGCGACTCCTGGAATGGCCTCGTGTTGAGCACGTCCCCTCCTTTTCAGCAAAAATCTGATGTATGTGCTACAGAATGTCAAGGGCTACCGTCTCCTGGCTAGACCACTGATGAGATGGTTTCAGCTGGAGCCTTCCACCCATTGACAGGCCCGCGTCAGCCGACGATATCGTTACGTCTGACATATACGGGTGCAGAGAGGGGCGCGCAGATGGCGGGCGAGGTGACGATCGTCGACGGCTCGACCCTTCCCTGGGTGAACGGCCGCGCGGTCTACGACTCGATGGAGCCGGCCTTCCGGGACAACCTCGGAGACCCGGACCGGGTCCTGGACCTGTTCTCCCGCTACTGGATGCGGTCGCTCTGGCTCGATCCGGCGACCTCCCGCCGCATCGACCACGTCCGGACCGAGCCGGGCTACCGCGACCTGTGCGAGGCGTACCACGACAGCGTGGAGGAGGCCCTGTTCCTCGGCGGCGACGCCACGCTCAGCGCCGAGGGCGACTTCCAGGCCGGCGACTACTTCTGGCGTCCGCCGGGCTGGGTGCACGCCGCCGTGTCCGACCAGGGCTTCGAGTGCGTCCTGATGATGGAGGGCGAGGCGCCCGCCGAAGCCAGCGGCCGGGTCTCCCGGGTGATCCGCCCCGACGAGGAGGCGGGTCACAACCCCCTCGCCGACGACGGCGACCCGATCGGGCCGCGCGGCTACGTACGCCGGATGGAGAGCCGCTTCATGGTGTGGCGCGACCACGACGACTCGGTGACCCGGCTCACCACCGCGGACGGCCCGGCCCTGAAGTCCAAGACGCTGAGCCACAACGCCTTCTCCGGCAGCGCCTCCGTGCTCGTCCAGGTGCCGCCCGCGTGGACCGGCACGGTCGCCGCCACCGGCCGTGAACGGTTCCTCATCCTCACGGAGGGCTCCCTCACCGCCGGTGACGCGACGCTGGAGCCGTGCTCCCTCGTGCACATCCCGCCCGGCGCGCCCGGCCCCTCGATCGACAGCGCCGGCGGCGCCACTCTCCTCGTCAAGGTGGGATCACCGCGATGAGGACGATCGGCGGCTACGCCGACACCGAGTGGGGCCAGGTCCACTACCGGCGCAACGGCGAGTCCGGCCCGTGGATCGGCCTGTTCCACGAGTCCCCGCTCTCGTCCCGCGTCTACGAGGCCGTGCTGCCGCTGCTCGGACGGCACGCGCGCGCCGTCGCCTTCGACACGCCCGGCTACGGCGCGTCCGATCCGCCGCCCAGCCGTCACACTGAGATCCCCGACTACGCCCGCGTGCTGGCCCAGGCCGCCGCGCGCATCGGGATGGAACGCCCCGTGCTCGGCGGTGTGCACACGGGCGCGTCCCTGGCGATCGAGACGGCGGCCGCGCTGCCCGGCGGCGTCTGCGGCCTGGTGCTGAGCGGCGTCGCGCTGCTCGACGACGCGGAACGCGCCGCCTACCTGTCCCGGTGGACCCCCGAGGTGCCCTTCGACGACCACGGCGCCCAGTTCGGCTGGGGCGTCGAGCGCTACCGCCGCATCTGGGGCGCGGACGTGCCTCCGGAGCTGCTGCACCTGGCCGTGGTCGAGCTGATGCGCACCCACGACCGCTACGACTGGGCCTACCAGGCGGCCTTCCGGCACGACCCGGCCGCCTCGCTCGCGGCCGAGCCGGCGCCGGTGCTGCTGCTCGACGCGGAGTTCGACCTGCTCGCCGACAAGGACCCGCGCGCGCTGGAGCTGGCCCGCGACGCCCGCCTCCTCACCCTGGCCGGCCTGCCCGGCCAGCCCCATCTGCGCGTCCCCGACAGGTACGCCGCCGAGATCCTGGCGTTCGCCCGCGAGATCACGCCCGAGGAAAGGGAGCCGCTTTCATGACCACCGTCGAGACGCACGTGACCGGCACGGTCATGAAGGTCACCCTCAACGGCCCGGACCGGCTGAACAGCCTCTCCCCCGAGGTCATCGACGGCCTGCACGCCGCCCTCGACGCCGCCGAGCGGGACACGTCTCTCAGGTCGATCGTGATCACCGGCGTCGGCAAGGCCTTCTGCGTCGGCATGGACATCGGCTTCCTCGGCGAGTGCTTCGGGGATCCGCCCGGCGTGTTCGTGCCGTTCATCCGCAGGTTTCACGGGTTCCTCGACCGGCTGGAGGCGTTCCCCCTGCCCTCGGTCGCGGCCGTCAACGGCCTGGCCCGCGCGGGCGGCTTCGAGCTGCTGCTGGCCTGCGACTTCGTGGTGGCCGCCGACGAGGCGCGGGTCGGCGACACGCACAGCGACTTCGGCATCATCCCCGGGGCCGGCGCCTCCCAGCGCGCCCCGCGCAAGCTGGGCGACCAGCGGGCCCGCGCGCTGCTGCTCACCGGCCGCTGGCTGACCGGCCCGGAGATGGTCGACTGGGGGCTCGCCCTGGCCAGCGCCCCGTCGGCCGGCCTGGACGACGCGGTCGCCCGCCTCACGGACTCGCTGGCCGGCCGATCCCGTACGGTCACCGCGACCATCAAGCACCTCCTGAACGCGGCCCCCGACCTGCCGCTGACCGAGGGCCTGCGCCTGGAGCGCGAGCTGTTCACCCGCTTCCACGAGGAGGTCGCCGACGCCGACGAGGGCTACCGGGCCTACGTGGAGAAGCGCGAGCCGGTCTGGGGCGACCCCCGATGAGCGAGACGTTCAGCACGCCGTCCGTGGAAGTGACCCAGCCCCTCATCGACGGGCTCGTCGGCCTCGGCGGCTACACCCATCCGCTGTTCAACCCGGCCGCCGGCGAGCTGTCGCAGGGCATCCGCGCCCCGATGCCCGGCCAGGGGGTGCTGCTGCTGGCGGGCGGGCTGGTCGAGCAGTCGGGCCTGCTGGACGACGCGATCGCGCTGGTCGAGCTGCGCGAGGTGCGCTTCCTGAAAATGCTCAGAGCGGGCACCACGCTGCGCGTCGACCTCACGCCCGGCGAGTCCGGCCAGACCCGCAGCGGGAAGATCCTCCGGCACTACCGGTGGTCGGCGGTCGACGGCCACGGCGACCAGATCCTGGAGGCCACCGCCGTCATGCTCCTGCGCGCCCCCTGACCACCGACGCGCCCCACCCCTCGATCATCGGCGAGGCCGGCCGGGCTGGTCGTGACCGCCCGACTGGCGGCGGCGCAGCTCGGCGGCCTCGGACTCCATGATGTCGGCCAGGCCGGTCACGAAGGTCACGATGGCCGAAAGCTGATCCTCGCTGAAGGAGGAGGTCAGATCGGCCACGCGGTGCGTGAGGCCGGTGAAGCTCTCCGCCAGTTCGCGATCGCGCCCGGGGTCCGCGATCGGGTGAACCAGGGTGCGGCGCCCATCCGAGGGGTCGGGCCTGCGGGCGACCAGGCCTGCTCGTTCGAGCCGGCCGAGAAGCTGCGCCATGGCGGCCGAGGACATGCCGGTCTGCTGGGCGAGCCGGGTGGGGTTGGCCGGGCCGGTGCGCAGCAGCAGCTCCAGGCATCGCCAGTCGGTCACGTTGATGCCCAGCTGCTCGGCGACGGCCGTGTGGAACAGGACCACGCCGGTGCCCAGCCGGCCGCCCAGCTCGCGCCCGAGGCGCGCCAGTGCCTGCTCGGTGCTCACCTGCGCCCTCTCCGTCACGGGGTTGACTTTACTCCACGATATAGCTAATTCTTTTTAGCTAAAAGAGTTAGTTATCAGGAGGCTCAGCATGTCCTTACGTGTCCTCGTCGCCGGTGGCGGCATCGGCGGGCTCTGCCTGGCGCAGGGCCTGCGTCAGGCGGGCATCGACGTCGTCGTCTTCGAACGCGCGCCTTCCCCGGCCGCCTTCCGGGAGGGCTACCGCCTGCACATCAGCCCGGAAGGCAGCCGCGCCCTGCACACCTGCCTGAGCGCCGACCTCTTCGCGACCGTCCAGGCGACCTCGGGCCGTCCGCCCAGGGCCATGAGCTTCCTGACCGAGCGTCTGGCCGAGTTGCTCTCCGTCGAGGTACTCCCCGACCAGGCCGAGCCCGACCCGATAGCCGCGCACCGCTCGGTCAACCGCTACACGCTCAGGCAGATCCTGCTCTCCGGCCTCGACGACGCCATGCACTTCGGCAAGGAGTGCACGGGCTACGAACGGCACGACGACGACAAGGTCACCCTTCGGTTCGCCGACGGCACCACCGCTGACGGGACCGTGGTGATCGGCGCCGAAGGCGGGCACTCGGCCGTGCGCGCACAGCTCCTGCCGCACGCCGGACGTCAGGAGACAGGCATGGTCTCCATCGGCGGTCGCCTGCCGCTCACCGGCGAGACGGCCTCCCTGCTCCCGCCGCACCTCGCGCGCGGTCCCGCCTCCATCCTCGCCCCGCACGGCCTCAGCCTGTTCATCGCCACCCATCAGGCCGTCGTGTCCGACCGGCACCGCCACCTCGCGCCGGCCGACGCGGGTGATCAGATCGTCTGGGGGTTCACCGGTCCGCGCGACCGCTTGCCCATCGCCCACCGCTCGCACCAGGACCTGCGCCGGCTGGTGCTGGACCACCTGCACGGATGGGACCGGCGGCTGCGCTCGCTCGTGGAGCAGTCGGACCCGGCCACCGTCAACGCCACCCTCCTGCGCACGGCCGTTCCGATCGAAGCCTGGTCACCCAGCAACGTGACCGTGCTCGGAGACGCCATCCACAGCATGCCGCCCTCCCTGGGAATGGGCGCCAACATCGCGCTTCGCGATGCCGAGGTCCTCACCCAGAAGCTGGCGGCCGTACACGATGGGCGCCTTGCGCTGGTGCGGGCCATCGGCGAGTACGAGCGGGAGATGCGCGGGTACGGCTTCGCCGCCGTCAGTGCCTCCAACCGGGCCCTCCGCCAGTCGGCGATGACCAACCCGTTCGCCTTCGCCGCGACCAAGGCGGCGATGCGGCTGCTGAACGTCCTCCCCCCGGTCAAGAAGCGGATCTTCCGATGAGGATCGTCGTCTTCGGGAGCACGGGCCGGACCGGCCGCCTCGTGGTGAGCCGAGCGGCTCGCCTGGAACACCAGGTCGTCGCCTTCACCCGCGGCACACCGCCGCCCGACGGCGCGTCACGGGTGGTGATCGGTGATCCGCACGACCCGCGAGCCGTGCGGGAGGCCGTGGCCGGAGCCGATGCGGTGATCTCCACGTTGCCCGGCGGCGACCGCCGGGCGCCGCGCTTCGTCGCCGACGCGACCCGGACGATCGTCACCGCCATGTCCGACCTCGGTGTCCGGCGCGTGGTGGTCACCAGCGCGTATCCCATCGTCGCCGACCGTCCCCGGCCGGCGGTGGGGTTGCTGCGCCTGCTGCTGGCCACGCCCTACGCCGACGTGGCCGCGATGGAGCGGATCGTGTCGTCCAGCGATCTGGACTGGACGATCCTCCGGCTCAACCGCCTCACCGACGGTCCTGCCACCGGCGAACCCCAGGTCACCCGCGAGCTGTTCGCCCGTCCGCGCGCCCTTTCCCGCGCGGACGCCGCCGCCCTGCTCCTCCAGGCCGTCCAGACTCCTGACCTGATCCGCACGGCGGTCAACATCAGCGGTTGAGCCAGGCTGCTCCACCGCCCCGGCCCGGCGCTGGCACCGTCCGGCCTTCAGCGACGGTGTGCGCCGGCTGGTGAGCGTCCCCTCCGGCAAGGCTCTGTCCATCGGCAAAGAGTTCGCCGGTAAACGCCCGCCGACGGCGTTCATCCTCTACGGCCCTTACACCGGCTCAGCCGACCAGCGCGTCACTCTCGTGAACGACTGAGCCGCCAGGGCGTTTAGGGCTGCGGTGGGCTCGAACCGGACCTCACGCCACAGTCCTGAAAGTACGTTAGTCGGAAGCCTGCCGCAGGCCCGAGAGAAGATCCGCGTTGAAATCAGCCCAGGATGGGACTTCGCAGATGACCCCTGAAGGATCGATGCGGTCCAGCAATTGACGACGATGCTCTGGAAACCGCTTCTTGAATTTTTCCAGCTTCCTCCCGGACAGTCCAGAGGCGAGAGCGAGCTTCTCGGCAAGCACGGCTTTGGGGTCCGGAATCGACTCCACAGATCTAGGCTTGGGCAAGCCGAGGCTCATCCGACCGTTTGGATTCCCGGCGACCTGCCGCAGGTTGCGCTCGTCCAGCATCAGCCACGCCTCAGTCATGCGTATCGGAATCACTCCAGCAAAAGGAATGCCTGGCATTACCTCCGCAACGGCCGTTTCGATCTCACGCAGGCGACACTCTCGGCCATCGCGGTCCGCATCACGATGAACTATCACGAGTTCGTACGCCCCGCCTATCTCCTTAATCATCTCCAGTTTGGACTTGGTGGTCCTTCGCCGGGACGGAGGAAGCCTTTCCATCATCGGATCCGTGATGACCACGTCCAACCCGTTCTCGATGGCTATGCGCCGGACGTGAGTCGTGATCCCACTGTCACTGGTCCCTTCGCCAAGGAACAGGATGCGCAAGCTCACGAAATCTCCAAGGTGAGCTGGGCTCCGGGTGGGGCCGTCAAATAGGGAAGGATATCGGCCTTGGTGACCGCCCTGCGCCTCGCGTCTCTGTCATCGCGCCAGGTCCCGGCGAGCGGCCGCAACTGGAGTGCACGCGCCATTGTGCCATCTGGCGCCCGTCGAATATCCGCCTCCGCAAAGAGAAGGTCCTGAGGATCCACGAGTTGCACCACCGCAGGTGAGTGCGTGTTTACGATCACCTGCCGGAATGGATTATCTTCCCCGGGGGCCTCATGGGCATCAACCGCCAGATCCTGCACCAACTGTACCATTGCGTTCAGATTGGCTGGATGTATACCGTTCTCGGGCTCTTCCATGCACAGCAGACCTTCAACTGAAGGATCTTCAAGAAGAACACACAACGCAAGAAACCGAAGTGTCCCTTCGGACAGACTTCTGGCGGGCAGGGCAAGTCCCCCAGACTCGACAAGTTTCACGGTGAAGAGCTCGCGAACATCATCTTGTTCGACTTCGAGCTCCCTCACGTCAATACCCGATAGATCAGCCAGCCGACCGGCGACTCTCGCGTAGATCCGCTCGGGATCGCCCGCCGCGTAGGCTATACGGAAAAGAGTCGCCGCGAGGTGGCGGCCAGTTGGATCCATCTGGCGCGGATCGACATAACGATCTGCGGTTCGCAGCGCAGAGGGCTCCAGTGCCAGGCGACGCCAGGACTGCATCTCCCTCCGTGCAGCCAGAACCGTAGGATCATCACTACTCGTGACAGTGCTCACGACCGTCGCGGGAGCCCGGGAAGCAGCGGCGGGTTTTGGCTGCCCCCGGCTTCCGCCATCCTGATGGATGCTGATGATCGGCTGACCGTCGGCATCTTTTGTCGTCGAGATGAACGCGGTGCCCGCTCGACGACCATGCAGGACGGCTTTACGGAAATGGCCAGCGTTATGTTTGAAGCGCAGCCTATCAGCTGCGTCGCCGAGCTTGATATGCCGAAGGCTCTCTGCAAGGAGGCTAAGGCGTCCGATCTTTTCGATACCCGCCGGAGGGACGTACCCGAGCTCCAATTCGTAACGGAGAAAAGTGATCGCAGGTTTCGCCGGACGGCCGAAATCGTCCTCGACCTCGCCGGGAACGATCATTTCTGCCGCGAACCGCATTGTGTGATCAGCTCGAGAGTATCCGTTCCAGAATAGGTCGCGGGGATCGCCAAAGCGCTCACCGTGCACGCCACGGACCTCCTGGGCAGCCTCGATCAGCGACCTATCTGCCAGAAGACCTAGAAATTGAATGACATCGAAAATATTCGACTTTCCAGTGCCGTTGACACCTGCGATGCATGTGAAGGGGCCGAGATCCACCTCAAAATCAAGAAGGTTCTTGAATCCGTCAGCTTCCAGTCTCGTGAGCATAAGAGCCTTTCTACGCGATCCATGGTAGCGGCGGCATCAGGGTTGGTCCGGCCATCAGCCCCGATCGGGGCTGATGATGTTCTCGGATGTCGAAGTGAAGGCAAGGAGGATCCCCAGGTCACAGGTTGACCGCGTAGGTGGCGTGGATCCTGACGTGCCGCAGGGTCCGCCGAGGAAGCCGCCCCAAGGGCGACACCGGTCACGATCATGCACTGGTCCGACTGGTCCAAGGTCCTGTCATCGTGGATCAAAGCTTCCGACCCTTCCAACCCCTTCTGTCTGATTTGGGGTATTCCACGACGTGGAAACCCTTCGGTCGCTCCCCTATCCGGGCGCGGCCGGACGTCGACACAGGAGGAAATTATGCGAAATGAGGGGCAGATGAGTCCCGAGATGCAGCGATGCATCGACGCCTGCATGGAAAGCCACCGGGCCTGCGAGCAGACCATGAGCTACTGCCTGCAGCAGGGTGGCAAGCACGTCGACATGGCGATGATGGGCGCGCTCATGGACTGTTCGGACATCACGCGCATCTGTGCGGACATGATGATGCGCCAGTCGCCGATGGCGATGGAGATGGCTCGGATGTGCGCCCAGGTGGCCACCAGGTGCGCCGAGGCGTGCATGACCATGAGCAGCGACGCGACCATGAAGCGCTGCGCCGAGAAGTGCAAGGCCTGCGCCGAGGCGTGCAAGGCCATGGCGGCCATGCCCGCCTGAGAGCCCGTCCCGTGACAGCCCCGCCCGCGCCGTTCCCGCCCAGGTCCCGCCCAGGCGAACGGCGCGGGCGTCGGCCTACCGAAGGTCCGCGAAAGACCTACGGGAGAAGGGAACGCGGATGCCCTTGAACGACTCGCTCCGCACGACGTGGATGCCGCCGGCGGTCGCGGCCAGAGCGCGCTCCTGGATGCCGCCGAGCCCACCGGGAGCGAGAACCTGCTCCACCCGGCGCGGCACCCGGCCGGGTCCGGCGGCCGGCGCCCTGGGACGGAAGGTGATGGGGCTGCCGTTCTCCGGGTGCGTGCGCGGTGTCAGCGCCTTCCCGCCGCCGACCTGGCCCGAGCCCTGTCGGCTGAACGGGTTCCCCTTCTGGTAGCCGGCGAAGCCACGTACGACTACCCGCCCGGCGCTCGCCCCTCGGCGGGTGCCTGCACGTCGAGGAGGTCCGGCCACGGCGGGGGCCGCTCCTGGAGCGCGCGGAGTTCGTCGTCGGTGGCGCCGCGGTCGAGGGCGTGCTTGGCACGTCTGAAGACGGCGCACCGGGCCTCGAGCTCGCGCAGGTCGCACGGTTCGATCATGGCGGCCATGGTGCGCCACGGCCGCGGACGGTGACGGCCGACTTGGCGGAGACTTTTCAGCCGAGCAACTCCACCGTGCCCCGTTCGCCGTCCACCCGGACCCGGTCGCCGTCGCGCAGGCGCATGGTGGCGTTGCCGGTGCCGACCACGGCGGGGATGCCCAGCTCCCTGGCCACGATCGAGGCGTGCGACAGGGGCGCGCCCAGGTCGGTCACCACGGCCGCCGCCCGGGGGAACATCGGCGTCCAGCCGATGTTCGTCAGCGTCGTCACCAGGATCTCGCCGGGCCGCAGCCGGTCGCCGTCCTCCGGGCCGGACAGCACCCGGGCCACGCCCTCGACGACGCCGGGGGCGCCGGGGAAGCCGGTCACGGTGTCGCTGACGGGCACGTCGCCGCCCCGCGCGTCGTAGAGGTCCGCGCGCCTGCCGGGGTCGGCGGCCCAGCGGACCGGGTCGAAGTGGCCGACGATCAGCGCCGGGTACGGCGGCAGCGAGGCGTACCTGAGGTAGGTCGCGCGCCGCACCGGGATCCGGGCGAGCGGCTCGGCGGAGCCGCGCAGGACGGCGAGGATCTCGTCCAGATAGAGGTGGAACAGGTCGTCGCCGTGGCCGGTCAGCTCCCCGGCGCGCACCGTGAACGCCCGGAGCGCCCAGAACGCGCGGATGACCTCCGAGCGGGTCGTCTCGCGGTCGCGGACGACCGCGTTCCAGCGCGCCACCCGGGCGCGCATCCTGGCCTCCTGGCGCGGGTAACGGCGCGCGAACCGCGCCCAGGCGGCGTCGCGGGCCTCCTGCTGGCGGGCGAGCAGCGCGGCGGTGTCGTCGCGCAGGTCGCGCAGGCCGGCGAGCGCGCGATCGATCCAGGCGGGGTCCTCCCCCGGGCGCGGGATCGACACCTCGAACTCGTGCGGCCCCCGGTGCCCGTAGACGCGGGCGAACGTGTCGCGGTCGATCTCGCCTCTGGCCAGCCGGCTCAGGCCCATGACGGGGCCGAGGCTGGCGAGCTCGCCGCCGGTGTTGACGCCGGTGAGCATCGCCTCGGCGTCGACGTCGCCCATCATCGCGCGCAGCCGGTCGCGGGTGAAGACGAGCGTCGTGCCGCCCTGCCGGCCGGCCGCCTCCAGCATCCGGGAGGCGGTGACGAGGTACGGCTCGACGTCGCTCCCCCACAGGCCGGCCAGCTCGGCCGGATCCGTGGTGGCCGCGATGCGGTCGCGGACGGCCTGGCCGCGCCGCTCGGCGGTGGCCAGGAAGGCGGGCATCTCCCTCAGGTTGGCGCGGACCCGCCCGCGGATCCGGACGGCCATGGGCAGCACCCGCTTGATGATCTCCCAGCGCGAGACCTTCAGCAGCGGCACGTCCAGTCCGGGCGGCAGCCTGCCGAAGACCTGCTCGACCGCGCCGAGCCTGCGGCGCATGCCCAGCGCCGCGGCGACCGAGTGGATCACGCTGAGGTTCATGTAGAAGCGGCCGCCGATGTTGCCGACCAGGTCGAAGCCGGGCAGCGCCGAGGCGGACATCGCCTCCTGGATGAACAGCCGGACGAACGACCAGGTGACGGGCGTCATCACGTCGGGGATGGCCTCGCCGAGATTGCCGCCGGTCCACAGGTAGTCGCCCTTGAGGCTGTCGTTCCACTCCTCGACCTGTTCGGTGAGGCCGGTGACGGGCCGGGCCTGGAGGATGTGGAACTCGCCGGCGCGCCTGGCCCACTCCACGTCCATCGGCGTGCCGTACAGCTCCTGGACGCGCGAGCCGATCACGGCGAGCCGGACGGCCTCCGCCTCGTCCAGGACGGGCGCCTCTCGAAGATCTGCGGGCACCGGCCGCTCGGTGGTGCCGTCAGGCGTGCGTACCGTCATGACGGTCTTGTCGCCGGCGCGAGCCTCGGTGACGGCGCCGGCGGTCACCACGATCGTGTCAGGGGTGACGTGGCCGCCGACGACGGCCTCGCCCAGCCCCCACGAGGCGTTGATCACGGTCCGGTCGCGGGCGCCGGTGACCGGGTCGGCGGTGAACATGACGCCGGCCGCGTCGGCGTCGACGAGCTCCTGCACCACCACGGCCAGCGCGACGTCGTCGTGGGCCACGCCGTTCTGCTCGCGGTAGGCGATGGCGCGGGCGTTCCACAGCGAGGCCCAGCAGCGCCGGACCGCGTCGGGCAGCGCCTCGCCCCTGATGTTGAGAAAGCTGTCCTGCTGCCCGGCGAACGACATGCCGGGCAGGTCCTCGGCCGTGGCCGACGAGCGCACGGCCACGGGGACGTCGTCGCCCAGCCCGGCGTGAGCCTCGCGGATCCGGGCGGCGAGCGCGGCGGGCACGTCGTGCGCGGCGAACAGCTCCGCGATCCGGCCGGCGTCGCCCCGGGCCGCCGCCTCGACGATCCGGTGGTGAAAGTCCGCCACGTACGCGCGGTAGGCGGCGGTGGTGATCAGGAACCCGCCGGGGACGGGCAGTCCGGCCCCGGCCAGCCTGGCCAGGGAGGCGCCCTTGCCGCCCGCCGTGGCGAGATCGGCGGCGGGGTCGTCCAGAGGAAGGACTAAGGCCTCCACGTGACACGCTCCTTACGAGCCCAGGGAGGTCGCGAGCTTGTTTCGCGCGATCTCCACCACGGTGTCGAGATAGCGGGCGGTGGCCCGCGCGATGGCGTGCGAGGCGGCGCCGGACGGCGTCACGCCCGTGCCGACGGCGAGGTCGGCGGTTTCGGCGATCAGCTCCATGAGCCGGTCGTCCGGCATCCGCATGCTCTCCGGCAGGTTGTTGCGGGTGAACAGGAACCCGTAGAGGACGGCGGCGAGCACCGTGAGCTGCTCGCGCGGCGTGCGGTCGGCGCGGGCGGCGTCCTGCTCGCGCAGCTCGCCGAGATACTCCTCGAAGGCCGCGGCCAGCTCCGGCGTGGTCTCACTGTGCCGCTTCTGCCGGTTCAGCTTGCCGAGCACCTCCGAGTCGCCCAGCAGGATCGCCTTCATCAGCGGCCTGCGCACCAGCTCCACGCTGAGCTCCCGGACCAGGTCGCGCAGCGTGGCGGGCGCCTGCTCGCGCACCCCTTCGAGCATGCGCAGCCGCTCGCGGCGCAGCAGCGCGGCGAAGAGCGCGTCACGAGTCCGCCAGTGCAGGTAGATGGTGCCCTTGGCGACCCCTGCCTGCCTGGCCACGTCGTCGATCGTCGTCTTGTCGTAGCCCCAGCGCTCGATCAGCTCGGCCGCCGCGTCGAGGATCCGGTGCGCGCGTTCCAGCTGGCGCGCCGGATCCTGCGGCGGCCGTCCCGCCTTGACCATTCCACCCCACCTCAAATATTTGACTAAATCAGACTATCTGGTCATTTAATGCAAGACAAGGCCGGATGCCGGTCAAGCCGTGGCTTGCGGCGAACGCGCTCTTTTGGTGTGCGCGCGCCGGGAGCCGGTGGAGGGCCGTAGCGTAGTGCCCATGGGTAGAGCGTTCTGGATCGATCAGGAGTTCGACAGAGATCGTGGCGGGCGCTATGCCGTGCACGTACGCAAGAACCTCGAAGAGTTCGAGTGGGGCGACATCGCGCCGGTCAGGTTCGCCTGCGCGGCCTGGCGGCTGGCCACCCCGCCGTCGCTCAACCCCGGCTACGTGCGCTGGGACCGGCGCGTCCTTGAGGCGACGTGCCACCGCAACACCTGGGACGGCACCCTGAACGCGCGGGTCAGGCTGGTCTCGCCGCTTCCCGAGGAGCTCACCCGCTCGCGCGCCTGGTGGCGCGACCGCGGCTGGCTGGGCTGGCAGGAGACGTTCGGCCAGTACGTCGAGCCGACGCAGCAGGACCTGGCCAGGATCCCGTTCCTGCGGGCCACCCTGCTGGTCGAGGTGCCGGTGCCGCTCGACGACCTGCCGCCGGAGCCGGAGGGGCCGCACGACAAGGTCGAGGAGTCGGCCGAGCGAGCCCTGGTGGTGCTGGTACGCGAGCTCAACGCGCTCGTCACGCCGATCCTCGACCAACTCGACTAGTGGGATGACCACGAACGTTCACCGGGGCTGATCAACCGAGCGGGACAATGAGTCCTTCCTCGGCCGCCAGCACCTCACCGCCGAACTCCTTCCGGGCGGCGGCCACGGAGGCGGCCCGGTCGTTGCCCGGCCAGAAGTGGGTGAGCATCAACCGGCGTGCGCAGGAGCGGCGGGCCCAGTGACCGGCCTCCGTGGAGGTGAGCAGATTGCGGGTGGGGCGGTCGGCCTCGCCGTCGCGGTCGGTGGCCTCGACGATGAACAGGTCGGCGTCGCGCCCGAGTTCGGCGAGCGCGGGAGTCGGGCCGGTGTCGCCGGTATAGGCCAGGACGACCCCGTCGGCCTCCAGGCGGATGCCGGCGTTGAGCACGTAGTGCGGCAGCGACAATCCGGTGAGGGCGAACGGCCCCACCTGGTGACCGCCCGGCAGCGGATGCGCGTCGAAGACCGCGTGGAGGTCGACGTCGGGCTCCAACCCGCTGAGCCGGTCGAGCACGCCCGGCGGGCAGTACAACGGCAGCCGTGGGCCACCGGGGTCGCCGTAGAAACGCATCCGGAACAACCCGTGCAGGTCGATGCAGTGGTCGGGGTGCTCGTGGGTGACGACGACAGCGTCCACCGCGCCATCCGGCCAGTGCGCGAGCAGCCGCGGCAACGTGGCGTAGCCCAGGTCGAGCAGCAGCCGGTAACCGTCCCAGTCGACCGCGAACCCGCTGCAGGCACGGCCCGGCTCGGGAAACGCACCACAACTGCCGAGGACAGTCACTTGCCGCATCCGTACAGGATGCCAGTTCCCCAACGGCACGCCAGCCGACTCTTGCCGTCCGCTCCAGAGTGCCGCGTTTCTGGATGGGTAGATGCGGCGCATGAGAACCGCCCTCGCGGCACTCGCCCTGCTGCTCGCCGCGGGCTGTGCCGTGGACACGGCCGCTCCCGCCCGCGCGGCGGCGCGGTTCCACACCGCGGTGGCCGCGCACCAGGACGAGGCCGCGTGCGCGATGCTGACCCGGCAGGCCGCGAGGAAGCTGCCCGACCCCGGCGAGACGTGCGCCACGGCCCTCGGGGACCTGCGGCTGGGGCCCGGTGGCCGGGTCACCTCGGTCGAGGTGTGGGGCGACGACGCCGTGGTGAGGCTGGCCGGGGACACGGTGTTCCTGCACCGGTTCACCGACGGCTGGCGGGTGCGCGCGGCCGGGTGCGAGCCGGAGCGCGACCTGCCCTACGACTGCGCCCTGGAGGACTGATGCGCGTCGTGTTCGTGCTGACCCTGGTCATCATCGTGGCGGGCCTGGTGTGGTTCTTCGCGTTGGGGGTGGCTCATCTGTGAGATGGATCCGGGAGAACGCGCTCTCGCTGACGTTCATGACGCTGTTCGTGCTCGCCCTGGCGGGGCAGGCGGTCGCGGGCATGCTGGAGTTCAACGACCAGCAGCTGGTCAACGGCCTGCAGCCGGTCTCGCTGCTCGCGTACGTGACGTCGTCGCCGTTCGCCGTGGACGTGTCGGAGAACTGGCAGTCCGAATACCTCCAGTTCCTGCTGTTCATCATGCTCACGGTCTGGCTGGTCCAGAAGGGGTCGCCGGAGTCGAAGCAGCCCGGCGAGGAGGGCCCCGGTTCGGACGAGGAGCAGTTGGTCGGCCCGTACGCGAAGCCCCGCTCCCCGGCGTGGGCCAAGTCGACCGGGCTGAGGCTCCACCTGTTCGGCAACTCGCTGGGGCTCACCATGGGGACCGTCTTCGTGCTGTCGTGGCTGGCGCAGTCGGTGTCGGGACTGGCGGCCGGCAACGCCGAACGGCTGACCGACCTGCGCGACCCGATCTCCTGGGGCGCGTACATCACCTCGCCGGAGTTCTGGAACCGGTCCCTGCAGAACTGGCAGTCGGAGCTGCTGGCCGTGCTGTCGATGGTGGCGCTCTCCATCTACCTGCGCCAGCGCGGGTCACCCGAGTCGAAGCCGGTCGGGGCGCCGCACAGCGAGACGGGGACCGAGGGCTGACCGGTGACGACGGCGACGACGCGGGTGCCGTCGGCAAAGGCGCCCTGCCGTACGCGATCGACCAGGCCGTAGAGCATCTTCGCGACGTACACCCCCTCCACCTGATATTTCGCGATAAATCCGTCCAAGGCGGGTGTTGACCGGGCGTACCCGCCGAAGTGGTAATCGAGGTCCACCGACCAGTTGTCCCAGACCCGCCCATACGCCTCACGCTGCAGCCGGGCCACCTCGTCCACGAGGAAGCCCGCCCCCTTCAGCACCGCGAACCCGATCGCCCGCTTGCCGGGCGGCAGCCCCGCCGCGATGCCGGCCAGCGTGCCCCCGGTGCCCACGGGACAGCAGACCACGTCGTAGTCGTCCGCGATCTCTCCCGGCAGCTCGGCGCAGCCGCGCACGGCCGCCGCGTTGCTGCCGCCCTCCGGCAGGACGAACACCTCCCCCCACCGCTCCCGCAGCCGCGCCAGCACCTCAGGCGTGTCCTTCAGCCGGTAGGCGGCCCGGTCGAGATAGGTGAGCGTCATCCCGCAGGCGGCGGCGTAGGCGAGCGACGGGTTGAGCGGCAGCCGCTCCTCGCCGCGGATCACCCCGATCGTCTCGAAGCCGTGCCGCCGACCGGCCGCGGCCACCGCGCGGATGTGGTTGGAGTAGGCGCCGCCGAAGGTGAGCACGCGCGCGTGGCCCAGGTTGTACCTGAGCTTGCGCGTCTTGTTGTCGTCGTGCTTGAGCAGCACCCGGACGGAGGTGGTCGCGGGATCCAGCAGTTCCTCCACTCGCGCTAGTCTACGGAAGGTCGATTGTTGAGGAGTGTTCGGTTATGCGCGTTGTTGAAGCTTTCCGTACGGCCTTCGGCGCGGATCCGGCGACGGTCTGGCACGCGCCGGGCCGGGTCAACCTGATCGGCGAGCACACCGACTACAACGACGGCTTCGTCCTGCCGTTCGCGGTGCCCTGGGGCGTCACGGCCGCCATCAGCCCGCGCGCCGACCGGACGATCCGCCTGCTGTCGCTCCAGTCCTCCCCCGGCCCGATCACGATCGCCGAGCACGGCGACGCCCAGGGCTGGACCCGCTACGTCGTGGGCGTGCTCGCGATGCTGGGCGACCAGGTGCCGGGCGCCGACATCGCGATCGACGGCGACGTCCCGCAGGGCGCCGGGCTCAGCTCCAGCGCCGCGCTGGAGGTGTCCGTCGCCGCCGCCCTCAACGACCTGCACGACCTCGGCCTGACGCCCATGGAGCTCGCCCTGCTCGGACAGCGCGCCGAGAACGACTTCGTCGGCATGCCGTGCGGCATCATGGACCAGGCCGCCTCGGCGCTGTGCGAGCAGGGCCACGCGCTGTTCCTCGACTGCCGCTCGCTCGGCCACCGCAGGGTCCCGCTCGACCTGGCCGCCCACGGCCTGCGCCTGCTCGTCATCGACACCCGGGTGCACCACGAACACGCGGGCGGCGAGTACGCCAAGCGCCGGGCCGAGTGCGAGTCGGCGGCCCGCAAGCTCGGCGTGGCCGCGCTGCGCGACGTCACCGACCTGGCCGGGGCCCTCGACCGGCTGCAGGGCGCCGAGCGCAGGCGCGTCATGCACGTCGTCACGGAGAACCACCGGGTCGAGGCACTCGTCGGCCTGCTGCGCGCCGGCGCCGTGACCGAGATCGGCGCCCTGCTCAACGCCTCGCACCTGTCCCTGCGCGACCAGTACGAGGTGTCGTCGCCCGAACTGGACCTCGCGGTCGAGGCGTCACTGCGCGGCGGGGCGCGCGGCGCCCGCATGACGGGCGGTGGCTTCGGCGGGTCCGCCGTCGCGCTCGTCGCCGAGGACCGCCTCGACTCCGTCCGGCGGTCCGTCGAGGACGCCTACACCGAGCGCGGCTGGCAGGCCCCTCGGTTCCTCACCGCCGTGCCCTCGGCCGGCGCCTCACCCGTCGCCTTCTGACCCGCCGCCGACCGGACCGCTCCTCCCCGCGGCGCCGCGCCGGAGGAGTGTCCGTCTAGAGGGGCGGGAAGTCGGGCAGACGGCGTTCGAGGAAGCTGCCCACGCCCTCGGCGAAGTCGGGCCGGCCGAAGGAGGTGACCATCTCCTCCACGGCGGTCTTGGCCGACGCGTCGAGGGTGACGTTCCAGTCGTTCCAGACCTGGCGCTTGATGATCGCCATGGACGCGGGCGAGCTGTGCACCGCGAGCTCCCGCGCGTAGTCCTGGGCCTCGGTCAGCAGCGACTCTCCCGGCACCGCACGGTTGACCAGCCCGAGCTCGAACGCCTCGGCGCCGGTGAACGTGCGGCCGGACAGCAGGATGTCCATCGCCCGCTGCTGCCCCATGATCCGCGGCAGGATCCAGGACAGGCCGTACTCGGCGACCAGGCCACGGCGCGAGAAGGCGGTCGTCCACTTGGCCTCGGCGGCGGTGAACACCAAATCGCAGACGAGGGCGTGCACCATGCCGAGCCCGGCGCAGGCGCCGTTGACCGCGGCGACGATCGGTTTGCGGATCGTGGTCGGGTACGTGTTGGGACGGGGGTCGGGTTCCTCGTCGTACGCGCCGGTCTGGATGTCGTTGAGCATCTGGAAGTCCGCCCCCGAGCAGAAGCCCTTGCCGGCGCCGGTCACCACGACGGCCCGCACCTCGGGGTCCTTCTCGGCCTCTTCCAGCAGATCGAAGTAGCGCCGCCCCATCGCGTCCGTCCAGGCGTTGAGCCGGTCGGGGCGGTTGAAGGTCAGGGTGAGCACGCCGCGATCGACCGAGGAGAGAACGAGTTCAGCCATGGAGTAACAGAACCATGTTCTATCCCTCGGACGCAAGGCGGGCTCCTCAGCGGTGGTGGACGTAGGCGGGCGTGAGCGCGCGGTTGTCGTAGTAGCGGTGGAAGACCGGCGTGACCCCGCCCGAGATGGGCGGGACGATCCACGACCAGTCGGCCGGGCACACGCGCCCCGCCTTCTCCTCCCTGGCCAGATGCGTGAGGAAGCGGGCCGACTCCGTGTGGTGGTCGGTCATCGTCACCCCGGCCCGCTCGAACGAGTGCAGCACCGCCACGTTCAACTCCACCAGCGCGTGGTCGCGCCACAGCGACCGCTCGGTCGAGGTGTCGAGGCCGAGCCGCTCGGCCACCGCCGGAAGCTGGTCGTAGCGGGTGACGTCCGCCAGGTTGCGGGCGCCGATCTCCGCGCCCATGTACCAGCCGTTGAACGGCGCGCACGGGTAACAGAGGCCGCCGATCTCCAGGCACAGGTTGGAGATCGCGGGCACGGCGTGCCAGCGCAGCCCTAGCTCCTCGAACCACCGGTACTCCGGATGGACGATGGGCACCTCCAGCACGGCGTCGCCGGGCAGGTTGCAGAGCAGTCGCCCGCCCTCGGCGGTCTGGACGACCAGCGGCAGCACGTCGAACCGGCCACCCGCGCCGCGCCAGCCGTGCGCCCGCACCCGCTTGGTGAAGTCCACGTAGCGCGGGTCGCCGGTGATCGCGCCGTCGGCGTCGCGGTATCCGGCGTAGCGGATGAGCTGCTCGTTCAGCACCCGCGGCCCCGGCGCCCCGGGCGCGTCGGGAGGGAACACGGTGATCGTGGGCCGGATCCTCCCCTCACCCGTCGCCTCGCGCAGGTGGGCCACGCACTCGATCGCCACACCTTCGGCGCTGCGGACCTGCCTGCGGTCACGCACCTTCAGCGACCGCCAGTAGAGCCGCCCGATGCAGCGGTTGCTGTTGCGCCAGGCCACCCGCGCACCGAACTGCAACTCCTCGTAGGTGTGCGTGTAGGTGCCGTGGCGGGCGATCTCGCCCGCGACCTCCCGCACCCGTGGCCGCGGGTCGCCCGCGGCGGGATTCTCCTCGTGGAAGAGCCTGACGAAACGCTCCGCCTCACGGAGGTCGATCGCCCGGTCGACGGTGGGCACGGCGATGGCATCGAGGGAACGCAGGGACCTGATCCAGGTACGCACGCAGTAACCAGCACTTTTCTGGTAGACGGAGCACCCCGCCGATTCCGGGTCGGCGACGCCCTCCTGCCGGCGGCGCCCTTTCCACACCGCCCACATGGATGCCCGCGGCTGCCGCGCCCTTCCCGGGCACGACTTCCCCATCCTTCCTCGTGATCCCAGGTTTGTCCCGGCAAATGGAAAATCGCGTGACCTTAGAGATACAAAGCGTGACATCACCGCTCGACTTCAGGGCGCGCCGGACTGGCGGTGACGACCCGCGCAGTCAGTTGTTTTTTCCAACTGACTGCGATATCGTCCACGTGCCAGTTAGTTGGAAAATCAAACTCGGAGGCTGCTCTTGCGTCCCCCAGGCACTCCGGCCGCCCTCTGGGTCCTGAACACCTGCGCCGTTGCGCTCGCGGCCCTGCCCCTCCCCGCCGGCCGGACCGGCCCCAGGCACGCGCATCCGGTCCGGAGCGGCTCGTGACTCCTCCCGGCGCGCTGCTGCGAGCGGCCCCCTTGGAAGATCTGATCGAGACCGGCGCGCATCTGCGGGGTTCCGGCGGCGTCCACGGTGGGCTGACCCTCGCCCTGCTGACCACCGCGATGGCGGAACGGGCACCCGGCGCGCTGCTCCAGAACGTCACGGCCCGCTGTCTTCGGCCGCTCGGCGGCGAGTTCAGGATCGAGGTCCCCGAGGAACGAACCGGCCGTACGCGGGCGGCGCCGAGCCCGAGCTGACCGCGTGGATCAGGCTGCTGGAGGACGACGAGCCGCCGGACGTCCACCGGCTGGCACTCCTGATGGACGGCCTGGCGCCCTCCTACGCGGCCGTCCTGTCGGAGCTCGCCCTCCTCCCCACCGTGGAGTTCGCCGTCGGGCCCGCCATCGGACTCCTGCGGACCGCCTCACCGTGGGTCCTGCTGCGGGCCCGTACGCATCGGGCGAGCGCCGACGGCTGGGTCGACGAGGGCATCGACGCCTGGGGACCGGACGGCGACCATCTCGGCAGCGCCAGGCAACTGCGCCTGGTACGGCCCATGTGAAGGAGTGAGCCTTGTTCTCTCCAGCCCGGCACAGCGAGTTCGACGACGAAAGGAAGGCGGGATCATGCGCGACGCGGTGATCGTAGAAGCGGTTCGCACTCCGGTGGGCAGGGGCAAGCCGGGAGGGGTGCTGCACGACGATCATCCCGTCGACCTCCTCGCCCGCACACTCCAGACGCTGGTCGAACGGGCGGACATCGACCCGGCGCTGGTGGACGACGTCATCGGCGGCGTCGTGACGCAGGCCGGCGAGCAGGCCGTCAACATCACCCGTACGGCCGTCCTGGCCGCCGGGTTCCCCGAGAGCGTGCCGGGCATGACCGTCGACCGGCAGTGCGGCTCGTCCCAGCAGGCGTTGCACATCGCCGCGCAGGGCGTGCGGAGCGGGGCGTACGACATCGCGATCGCCTGCGGTGTCGAGTCGATGTCGCGGGTCCCGATGGGCTCGGCCATCCTGCCGGGCAGCGACCCGTTCGGCCCGATGACGGCCCGGCGCTACCCGGACGGCCTGGTCGGGCAGGGCGTCAGCGCCGAACTGATCGCCGCCCGATGGGGCCTGTCCCGGGCCGAACTGGACGCCTACGCGTGCGAGTCGCATCGGCGCGCCGCCGAGGCGTGGAAGAACGGCGAGTTCGACCGGGAGGTCACCTGGGCCGGCGTCGACGAGACCATCCGCCCGGGCAGTTCGCCGGAGATCCTCGCCGGTCTCAAGCCCGCCTACCACGACCCGGCGATCGCCGGCCGTTTCCCGGAGATCGGCTGGAAGATCACCGCGGGCAACGCCTCCCCGATCAACGACGGCGCCGCCGCGGTGCTGGTCATGGGCGCCGACACCGCCGAACGGCTCGGGCTGCGGCCGCGCGCCCGTTTCCACTCCTTCGCCGTCGTGGGCGACGACCCGCTCCTCATGCTGACCGCGATCATCCCGGCCACCGAGAAGGTCCTGGCCCGCGCCGGCCTGACGCTTTCGGACATCGACCTGTTCGAGGTGAACGAGGCGTTCGCCTCGGTGGTGCTGGCCTGGGCCCGGGAGACCGGCGCCGACCCGTCCCGGGTCAACGTGCGCGGCGGAGCGATCGCCATCGGTCACCCGCTGGGCGCCAGCGGCGCCCGCATCATGACCACCCTGCTCCACGCCCTGGAGGACCGCGACGGCAGATACGGCCTGCAGACCATGTGCGAGGCCGGCGGCATGGCCAACGCCACTGTCATCGAGAGGCTCTGATCACGACCCGGTCAGGCCCGATATCCACCCCGGCTAAGCTGCGCAGCATGCCGAAGGACGCACGACCGCGCGAGTGCTCCATCGCCGACGCCCTGGACCTGGTCGGCGAGCGGTGGAGCCTGCTCGCCATTCGCGAGCTCAGCTACGGCGTCCGGCGTTTCGACCAGATCGTCCGCAACACCGGCGCGCCCCGCGACATCCTCACCACCCGGCTCCGCAAGCTGGAGGACGGTGGGATCATCCAGCGCGAACGCTACAACGATCATCCCGTCCGGCACGAGTATCACCTCACGCCTGCCGGCGTGGAGCTGTGCGACGTCCTGATCGCGCTGATGAAGTGGGGCGATCGTCACCTGCACCCCGACGATCCTCCCGTCCGGTGGCACCACTCCTGTGGTCAGCCCCTTGATCCGCTGCTGGTCTGCCGCCACTGCGGCGGCGAGGCCCGGGTGGGAGCCCACACCCCCACCGGCCGAGGCGCCCTGACCTCCTGACGCCCGCGGCGGCGATCTCACCGGCTCCCGGAACGACTGCCCCCGTCCTGGATCCAGCCCGTTCACCTGGCGTGGCTCCCGACTTGGCCCCCTTCGATCCCTCAGCCGATCAGGCCTTGGCACAGGGCTAACTCGCGAGGACTTCAAACGATCTTGTCAGTGGTGGCGTTTACGCTCCCCGTTCATGAGCAGCGACGAGACTCGCACCGTACGTCTGACAGTCGAAGTCGCCGACTGCGGCATCGCCGGTCTGCAGGACAGGGAACTCGACGGGTATGCCGACACACCAGCCCAGTCCGTTGGGTTCATCGAGGTCGAGAAGGGTTGGGTCACCCTCCGCATCACCCATCAGCGGGGGCCTGCCGACTTCACTGTGACGATCGCCGACCGGGACCCCGGGGCAGATCTCGCCACCTATGAGGACATCGTGGAAATCAGCTACGTGTCCAGGTCGGGCGAAGTGGAGATGAGCGGGTTCGCCCATGACGACGTTGTGATGTGTCCCCTTCCTCCTCTCCATGCTGGGCCTGGGACCTACCGCATGCGGTATCACGTCAAGGACATGGACTGGGAAGGCGCGAGGGAGGACGGCGTCGACGACCACTACCTTCAGATATGGCCCGCGCCCTTTGAGGACCCCGTTGTCGTCAAGGCCACGAGTGACGTTGCTCAGTACTTTTCAGATCCAGAGAAGTTCAAGCACGACCGAGGATGGTGAGCATGCGCCGGCCCATCCACACATCCGGCCTGCCCGTCCGCCGTCGTCCCACCCACCGGGTAGCGGGCCAGCCGCGAGGCTGCCCGGCCGCGCGCCTGGCGTCAGGGCCGTGATGCTGGCTCCCGGAACGACTCAGGCCCTCCCACCTGTTGCCGGTGAGAGGGCCTGAGCTACCAACCTCTTAGTTGATCACAGCTCCCGCGATAGGACTCGAACCTATAACCTGCCGGTTAACAGCCGGCTGCTCTGCCGTTGAGCTACGCGGGATCGAACATCTGCGCTGCCTGCAGGGGGTTAGGGCCCCTCCGGTCGGCGCACGACTACATTAGCGCACTCGGGGAGTGCGTGTCGCATCCTGATCGGGGTAGAGCCGGAGACAGCGGAGGTGCAAAATGCGCTATCGAATGACATTCGTTGTCGGGCTGGCTGTCGGTTACGTGCTGGGCAGCAAGGCCGGCCGCGAGCGCTATGAACAGATCAAACAAGCGGCCCAGCGTGTCGCGGACAACCCGAGGGTCCAGGGGGCCGCGGGAGTGGTCGGCGCGCAGGTGTCGAAGGCGGCCGACGTGGCCAGACACAGGGTGGGTGACACACTGCAGCATCGGATCCCGTTCCTGGGCGACAAGGAGCAGCAGGACGACGGCACGGGCTGGCCCAAGGACCGACCCGAGCCGCACAAGGCCGAACAGCAGGCCGGCAAGACCGGCATCCCCTACTGACGGCCGGGCGCGGCATGGGCGTGTGCCATCACACGCCCATGCTGCGCCGCACTCCTTCCAGGGCCTGCTCCGCCTGAGCGCGAAGTCCGGGGTCGTCGGGGTCGAGACCGTCGTCGAAGACGAGAGTCCAGCCGAGCACCTCGCCGCCGGGCCTGCGCCGGGCGACCAGCCGCACCCCGCCCCGGGGCAGCAGGACCCGCTTGTTCACCACGATCGTGGAGTTGACCCGCTCGCGGAGGGTCTCGGGCAGCAGCCGCGGCTCGCCGACCCGCTCACGGTGCGACCGACCGTCCGCGGTCACCACGCGCAGCCCCTCGTCGTCCCAGCTCGCCCGGTCGATCGTCTCGTACGGCACGCGGGTCCCGTCGGACAGGAACAGCGCCCGATCGGTCGCCACCACATAGCCGCCGTCGGCGCCGGCGAAGGTCAGCACCCGCTCCCCCGGCTCGATGGCCAGGCTCTTGCGGACGTCGGACGGCAGGCGGCGCAGGAAGCTCATGCCCCAACGGTATCCGCGAGCAGGTCCAGGGTGAGCGCCGCGCTCCAGGAGAAGTCACGGCACCCCCGGCCGCTGCCGTCGAACGGGTCGAAGCACTCGCGGAAGCCCGCCTGCCGGACGAGCCGCAGGGTGCCGTTGGTGAGCTGCTCACGCAGCGGCGCGAGGTCGTGCACGGCGGCCGCCCGGCGCAGCAGCCAGTTGGTGTTCACCCAGGAGGGGCCGCGCCAGTAGCGGGTGCGGTCGAACTGGGTGGCGCGGATCTCGCAGCTGGGCACCGGGTAGCCGGTCGCGCCCATGAACCGCGCCGACTCGAGGATCTCGACGATCGCGCTGACGTGTTCGCCCGGCAGCCCCGGGTCGAGCAGGGGGCCGAACCCGCCGACGGTGCGGACCCGGATGAGCCGGTCGGCCCGCAGGTCGCGGGCGTAGAAGCAGCCGTCCCAGAGGCGGTCGAGGAGGGCCCGCCTGATGCGCTCGGCCCGCTCGGCGTGCGGCGCGGGGTCGGCCTGGGCGAGCGGCGCCAGCTCGGCCATGGCCTGGCAGGAGGCGAGCCAGATCCCGTTGAACATCGGGTCCTCGATGGCGAACGGGTGCTCGTCCCGCAGGTACTCGGCCCGGTAGCCGGCGTTGCGGTAGCGCAGGGCCAGCCAGACGTAGCGGTCGTGGTCGCTGTCGGGGTGCCGCTCGTCCAGATCGACGTTGCGGTAGCCGTACCTGATCTCGGGCAGGGCGGCGAGCGCGGAGTCCCAGACAGGGCTGTCGTCCATGCCCGACTCCCAGGGATGCACGATCGCGGCCAGCCCGGCGCCGCCCAGGTCGCGGGCGGCGGCGAGATAGCCGTCCTGCGCGGCCAGCGCCGGGTAGGCCCGCCGGACGAAGTCGGCGTCGCCGGTGTGCCGGTAGATCCACCACAGGGCCAGCCCGTGCAGCGGCGGGGCGGTGAGTCCCGAGGTCAGCAGCCGCGGCGCGGCGTCGTGGTCATGCGAGCGCCAGACGGACGGCCCCGGGAAGTACGCCTCGGGGGTGTGGAAGACGATGTGCGGGACCATCCCGGTGGCCCACTGCCCCCGCAGCAGGCTGAGCAGCTCGGCACGGGAGCGGTCGGGGCGGTACCGGGCCAGCCCCATGGCGATGAAGGCGGAGTCCCAGCTCCACTGGTGCGGGTAGAGCCCTGGCGCGGGCACCGTGGCGGCGCCCGTCCAGTTCGCCTCGAGCACGGACAGGGCCTCGCGCCCGAGCGCGGCGTCGTCGACCGCGGGCCGCGCCTCCATCAACCCACTATGCGCCGGTATGCGAGCGGAAGCTACGTTCTGGCGAACCACTTCGTGAGGAGCACGACGCCGAGCGCGGCGGCGCCGAGGATGAGCACCCACTTGAGCAGGGTGAAGACGAAGCCCACGAGAGGGCCGAGGAGGAAGAGCGCGGCGACGATGACCGCGGCGACCATGATGATGCGTCCCATGTCCGTGACAATAAGAGATCATTTAAGTCATTTGCAGGCGACACAGGGTTGAATCAGGGACAAGTCAGGGTTCGCCGAGTACTACGCAGGAACCAACCCGATACGGCGGCCGTTGTCCGGGTTGAGCGGGTATCGGGGGCCCGGTTCACGGGGAGCGTGATGAGTCTGGGACCACCCATGAGCAGGGAGGGCGCCGAACACGCGTTGCGCGCCCGGGCCGACGAGCGTGACCGCATCTCGGGAGACCTGCTCGACCTGGAGTCGCACACCACGTACCAACTGCTCAAGGGCTCGTCCCTGCGCGGGGCGACCCAGCGGCGGTGGGCCTCGGCGCAGGCCGCGCTGGCCGCACTCTGGGTGCTCCACGACGCCTACCGGGGCGTGCTCCGGGACGCCGAGCGGATCAGGGCCACGCGCAGCCGGATGGGCGCCGAGCAACTGGCCGAGCTGACGGCGCTGCTCGCCGGGCCGTCCGTGGTGCTGAAGGCCGCCGCCAAGCCCGTCGAGCAGCGCTCCCTGTTACCCGCGACGGACGAGCGGCTCACCCTCGACCAGACTGTGCTCCGGATGGACGCGGCCTTCCAGGAGGCCACGGACGCGCTGGCGGAGATCGACGCCGCCTGGTCGGCCGCCCTCCCGGGCCTCGACGCCGCGGCCACCGACCTGCGGACGGTGACCGGCCTGAGAGATCGGCTCGGCGAGCCGCTCGACCTGGACCTGACGGCGGACGAGCTGAGCCGGATGCGCGCCGCCGCCCTGGAGGACCCGCTCGGCTCGCCCCCGGCGGAGCACGAGCTGAACCGGATCACCACCCTGCTCGCCCGCTGCCGCGCCGACCTGGAACAGGCCCTGCGGGCCAGGGAGGAGTACGGCAGGCGGCGTGAGGACCTGGCGGCCGCGCTCGACCGGGTACGGGCCGCGGAGAGCGATGCCCGGCTGGCCCACGGCGCGGTGGTCGTCAAGATCGCCCTGCCTCCGCAGGCCGCCCCCAGGAGCGCGATGTCCGAGCTGACCGGCGAGCTCGACGCCCTGGACGTCTCGACCGAGGGCTGGCTGCGGCGGGCCGCCCGGCTGACCGCCCTGGAGCGGGCCGCGCGAGAGGCGGCCGACCAGGCGCGCACCACGGCGAAGGCGTTGTACGGGCTGGTGGCCCGGCGAGACGAACTACGCGGGCGGCTCGGCGCCTGCCAGGCGATGGCGGTGCGCAAGGGCCGGGCCGAGGACCAGGAGGCCGCCCGGCTGTACGAGCGGGCGCGGTCACTCCTGTGGACCGCCCCCTGCGACCTGACGAAGGCGGCCGAGGCCGTCGCCCTCTACCAGAGTTCGATCAACGGAGGCGGACGATGACCAGTTGCCGGCAGCCCGGCTGCACCGGCACCATCGAGGACGGCTACTGCGACCTGTGCGGTCACGCGGAGAGCGCCGCGCCGCCGCCCGTGGCGGCCTCCTCGTCGTCCCCGGCAGGCGACTCTCCGCACACCCGGCCGGTGAGCCGGCCCATGACGAGCCCCGTCAGCAGCGGACGGTCCCGGGCGGGGGTGCTCGCCGAGCTCGCCGACCTGCCCTCGGTGCCCTACCGCGACCCGGCGAGCGCCATCATGGCCGATCCGCAGGTGGCCGAGGAGAAGCGGTTCTGCGCCAACCCGGCCTGCGGAAAGCCGGTCGGACGGTCCCGGCAGGGGCGGCCCGGGTTACCCGACGGGTTCTGCCCCCACTGCCGCACGCAGTTCTCCTTCACTCCCAAGCTGGGCAAGGACGAGTTGGTCGCCGGCCAGTACCGGGTGCTGGGCTGCCTGGCCCACGGCGGCCTCGGCTGGATCTACCTGGCCGCCGACGAGAACCTGGACGGCCGCTGGGTGGTGCTCAAGGGCCTGCTCAACACCGCCGACGCCGAGGCCCTGGCTGCCGCCGAGGCCGAGCGCAGGTTCCTCACCACCGTCGACCACCCGAACATCGTCAAGATCTTCAACTTCCAGCGCTCGGCCGGGCTCGGCTACATCGTCATGGAGTACGTCGGCGGCCAGTCACTGCACGAGCTGCGCCGCAAGGGCCCGCTGCCGCTGCGCGAGGCCCTCATGTACGGGCGCGAGGTCCTGCGCGCGTTCGGCTACCTGCACGAGCAGGGCCTGGTCTACTGCGACCTCAAGCCCGCCAACGTGATCCGGGTGGGCAAGCGGCTCAAGCTCATCGACCTGGGCGCGGTGCAGCGGCTCGGCTCGCCGCCCGGCACGTCGTGGGCCACGGTCGGCTACCACGCGCCCGAGCTGGACACCCACCCCTCGTCGGTGCCCTCCGACCTCTACACCGTGGCCAGGACGCTCGCGGTGCTGGCCATCCCGTCGTTCAGCCCGGCCAAGGGCGGCGTGCCCGCCCCGCTGCCGGACGACTGCGGCAACGAGTCCTTCGCGCGGCTGCTCCGGCGGGCGACCGCGGCCGACCCGAACGCCAGGTTCCAGAGCGCGGAGGAGATGGAGGCCCAGCTCGTCGGCGTGCTGCGCGAGGTCAGCGCGATCGCCGACGGCGTGCCCTACCCCGCGCACTCCCCGCTGTTCGGGCCCGAGCGGGTCGCGGCGGGGGCGGCGCTGTCCGCCGACCAACGGACGATCTTCGACCCGCTCGACCCGCGCGAGGCGGCCGAGGCGCTGCCGGTGCCGCTCGCGGACCCGGCGGATCCGGCGGCCGGTGCGCTGGCCGGTCTGGTCGGCCACGAGCCGGAGGAGCTCGTCGCCCAGGTGGCGGCGATGGCCAGGACGCCGGAGACCCTGCTGACCAGGGCCAGGCTGCTCGCCGAACAGGGCTCCGACCAGGCCGTCCAGGCCCTGGACGAGGCCGAGCGGACGCTGCCCGGCGACTGGCGCGTCACCTGGTATCGCGGCGTGCTGGCCCTGGCCCAGGGCCAGGCCGCGCGGGCGGTCCCGCTGTTCGACGCGTGCGTCTCCCTGCTGCCCGGCGAGCTCGCGGCCAAGCTGGCACTGGCCTTCGCCCTGGAGTGCTCCGGCCAGAACCCGGTCCGCTGGTACGAGACGGTGTGGCGGACCGACCACGGCCACGTCAGCGCCGCCTTCGGGCTGGCCCGGGCCGGGCGGGTGGCGGTGCTCGACGAGGTGCCCGCGACTTCGAGCCACCGGATCGCCGCCCAGCTCGCCCTCGTGGCGTCCGTCGCCAGGCAGCCCCGGCCGGACACGGTCCGGCCCGAGCAGCTGACCGCCGCGGCCGACCGGCTGGAGCGCCTGCCCGACCTGGCCCCGCGCCGCCGCGAGTCGATGACCGCCGAGCTGCTCCAGACCGCGCTGGCCTGGCTGGACACCGCGGGCTCCCCGCCCGCCGGGCTGAAGGTGGCCGGCGCCGCCTTCACCGAACCCGGCGTGCGCAGACGGCTGGAGGGCATCTTCCGCAAGCTGGCCGTCGCCGCCGACTCCCGCCACGAGCGGCACGCCCTGATCGACCAGGCCAACGCCGTACGCCCCAGGACGTGGCTGTGAACTGCCCGGTCTGCGAGGCTCCGGTGCTGGCCGGAGACTCCTTCTGCGAGGCGTGCGGCCAGCGGCTCGACGCCCCGGCCTGCGCCGGCTGCGGCGCGCCCGCCGTGGACGCCGACGGCTACTGCGAGCGGTGCGGCCTGCGCCAGCCCACCGGCCGCGACCACGCCGAGATCGAGCTCGCCGGCGGCGCGGCCGGGGTGACCGACAAGGGCCTGCGCCGGGCCCGCAACGAGGACGCGATGGCGCTGCTGTCCACCGGCACGGCGACCGTCGCGGTGGTCTGCGACGGCGTGGGCAGCTCGCCGCGCGCCGACGAGGCCTCGGCCGTGGCGGTGGAGACGGCGGCCGCCGCCCTGGCCCGCGGCGCCTCGGCCGTGGAGGCGTTCGAGCTGGCCGGACACGCGGTGACCAAGCTGGCGAGCTCCGTGGAGCACGCCCCCGCCTGCACGTACGTCTCGGCGGTGGTCACCGGCGGCGAGATCACGATCAGCTGGGCCGGCGACACCCGCGCCTACTGGCTGCCCGCGGGCGAACCCCTGACCACCGACGACACCCGCCGGGTCGTCGAGCCCCTGACCACCGACGACACCCGCCCGGTGGGCGCGCCACCGGCCGCGACCGGCGCGGAGCCGACCGGCGAGCAGCTGACCGAGGACGACGCCGCGCCGACCGGCGAGATCACCGCCTGGCTCGGCGCCGACGCGGGCGACGTCGAGCCGCGCGTGCGGACCCTGGCCCCGGCGGGACCGGGGCTGCTGCTGGTCTGCAGCGACGGCCTCTGGCGCTACCTCGCCGGATACGCCTTCCCCCGGTCCGGCACGCCGCTCGAGATGGCCCGCGCGATGCTGCGCCACGCGCTCGACTCCGGCGGCCAAGACAACGTGACCATCGTCCTGATCCCCCTAGGAGGACCGCATGGGTGACCAGCCCACCTTCAGCCTGCACATCGACCAGAACAAGTTCCTGTCCACCGACGGGCGCGAGGTCCACGCCATCCTCACCATCGGCTCCACCGGAGCGGTCACCACGACGTCCGCCACCCCCGCCGAGGCCGCCGAAGTGATCATCGTGGACACGTCGGGCTCGATGAGCGGCGGAAAGATCCGCGAGGCGCGGCAGGCCGCGGCGACGGCCGTGCAGAGTCTGCGTGACGGCGTGTTCTTCGCCGTGGTGTCCGGGACCGACACGGCCAGGGTGATCTACCCGCATGGCCGGCAGCTGGTCCGCGCCTCGCGCGCCACCCGTACCGAGGCGCAGAACGCCATCGGCCGGCTGAGCGCCAACGGCGGCACGTCCATCGGGCAGTGGCTGCTGCTGGCCGCCGACCTGCTGGCCGCCCATCCCAACGCGATCAGGCACGCCATCCTGATGACCGACGGGCAGAACAACGAGCGCGCCGACGTGTTCGCCGCCGCGCTGGCCCGCTGTGAGGGCGCGTTCGTCTGCGACAGCCTCGGCGTGGGCGCCGACTGGGCGCCCGGCGAGCTGCGAAAGGTCGCCGAGGCGCTGCTCGGCACCTTCGACTTCGTCAGGAACCAGGGCGACCTGGCCGACTTCTTCCGCAAGATCACCCAGACGTCGATGAGCAAGACGCTGGCCGAGCTGGTGATGCGGGTGTGGGTGCCGCAGACCGCGACGCTCAAGTTCGTCAAGCAGGTCTCCCCCACGCTGCTCGACCTGACCGGCAAGCGCACCGACGTGAACCCGCTGACCGGCGACTACCCCACCGGCTCCTGGGGCGCGGAGGAACGCGAGTACCACCTGTGCGTCGAGGTGCCGCCCGGCCAGGTCGGCAGCGAGATCCGGGCCGGTTGGGTGAAGCTGCTGCGGCCCGACACGCAGGAGGTCCTCGCCAGCGGCAACGTCCTCGCGCAGTGGACCGACGACCTGGCCGCCTCGACCCAGATCAACCGGAAGGTCGCCCACTACACCGGCCAGGCCGAGCTGCACGAGCTGATCCAGGACGGCCTGAGCGCGCGCGCCGCCGGCCAGGTCGAGGTCGCGACCGCCCGCCTGGCCAAGGCCAGGCAGCTGGCCACGGAGTCGGGCCGCTCGGACACCGCGCGGCTGCTGGACAAGGTCGTCGAGGTCGACCCGCACAGCGGCACCGCCCGGCTGCGGCGCGGCGTGGACAAGGCCGACGAGATCGAGCTCGACACCGGCTCCGTCCGTACCAGCCGGCTGCGCAAGGACGGGGAGGGCAGCTGATGGCGATCTGCCCCCAGGGCCACGCGTCCGGCGCCGACGACTACTGCGACACCTGCGGCAGCCAGATGGCCGGCGCCCCGGCCCCCGCCGCCTCGCCAGCCTCGCCCGCCTCGCCCGCCTCGCCCGCCTCGGCTCCGGCGGAGGCGGGCGCCGAGAGCTGCCCGATCTGCCGGACGCCGCGCGCCGGGCAGTTCTGCGAGGTGTGCGGCCACGACTACAGCGGCGGCACGCCCGTCCAGGTGCCGTCCACCGGCGCTCGCTGGGAGGCGGTCACCTCGGCCGACCGGGCCTACTACGACGAGATCATCGCCCAGGGCGGGCCTGACGCGAGCGCCGTGGCGTTCCCGCCGTACTGTCCCGAGCGCTCCTTCGCCCTGGCCGGCGAGCAGGTGCGCATCGGGCGGCGCAGCCGGGCTCGCGACGCCCGGCCGGAGATCGACCTGACCGGCCCGCCGGAGGACCCGGGCGTCTCCCACCTGCACGCGGTGCTGCTCGCCCAGCACGACGGCTCGTGGACGCTGGTGGACCCCGGCTCCTCCAACGGCACCCGGGTCAACGGCAAGCCGGTCGCGGTCAACGTGCCCGTCCCCGTGGCCGCCGGCGACCGGATCCACGTCGGCGCGTGGACCGTCATCACCATCCGGGAGGGCACGCCGTGACCGTGGTCCAGACCCGGCCCCCGGCCGCGCCGGCCCGCCGCCGCAGCGTGCCCGGCCGGATCCGGGTCATCACCGGCGTGACGGTCGCCTCGCTCGCCCTGCTCTTCGCCGCGCTGGCCGTCGGCAGTGCGAGCGCCGGTGACGGGCTGCGGGTCATCGGACGCGACGCGGGCCCTCAGGTCGTCGCCACCGCGGGCCTGTATCTCGGGCTCAGCGACATGGACGCCCAGGTCGCCGACGCCCTGCTGATGGGCAGAGAGTACGGCCAGCAGCGCCGGGCCGCCCTGGCCAGGTACGAGCAGCGGCGCTCCGAGGCCAACCAGGCGCTCATGAAGGCGTTCGAGCTGTCCGGCGACGACCCGGCCGAGCGGCGGACCGTGCAGTCGGTGCTCGACGGGCTCGGCCGCTACGAGCGGCTGGCCGGGCAGGCGCTGCTGCTCGACACCCGCGCCGGTCACGCCGCCGGGCCGCCGCCGGACGAGGTCGTCGAGATCTACCGGCAGGCCACCGACCTGATGCGGCGGGTCCTGCTGCCCCAGGCGTACAACCTGACGCTCGAGAACGGCACGATCGTCCGCGAGACCTACGACGACAAGAACCTGACGGTGCCCGCCGTGCGGGCCGCGGTGGTCGTGGCGGGGCTGCTGGCGCTCGGCTGCCTGATCTGGCTGCAGGTCTTCCTGACCCGGCGGTTCCGCCGGGTGTTCGGGCCCGCGCTGCTGGCCGCCACCGTGGTGACCGCCGTCGCGCTCGTCTCCGGGATGAACGTGCTCGGGCAGAACACCGGCGACCTCCGAGCGGCCAAGTCCGAGGGGTTCGACTCGATCCTCACGGTGGCCAGGGCGCGGGCCATCAGCAACAGCATGCAGGGCGACCAGAGCCGCTTCCTGCTGGACAAGGTGCGGGCCGACACCTACGAGCACACCTATCTGGACAAGGCGCAGACCGTGTTCTACCTGCCGGCCGGCAACCTCGACGCCTACCACGCCGCGGTCCGGGGCGGGAGCGGGGGCTACCTCGGCCTGATGGGCGCCCAGCTCGGCGGACCGGACGGCCGGCGGGCGCTGGAGGCGTTCACCGCCTTCCAGGCCGCCGACACGAGATTCCGCGCGCTCGCGATGAGCGGCCGGAACAGCGAGGCGGTCGCCGCCCGGCTGGGTCCGGTGCGCGAGGCGTTCGACGCCTACGACAAGACGCTGCTGGCCATCGCCGAGCGGCACCAGAAGGTGTTCGAGCGGGCCGTCGGCGCCGGCCAGAGCGCGCTGGACAACCTGTGGCGGCTGCTCCCGTTCGCGATCGGCGGCATCGGCCTGCTGGTCCTCGCGGGAGTCTGGCCCCGGCTGAAGGAGTACCGATGAAGCGGCTGCCGTTGGTGGTGCTGGCTGTGGCCGCGCTGCTCGCCGGGTCCTGTGGCACCGGCGGGCAGGAGTCGGCCCTGGACAAGGACACCGTCGTCATCGGGGTGCGCCCGGACCTGCCCTCGGTCGGCCTGCGCAAGGCCGACGGGACGTTCGAGGGCTTCGACGTGGACGTGGCCCGCTACATCGCCCGCAAGCTCGGCAAGAAGGCGGAGTTCGTGCCGGTGCTGGCGGCCGACCGCGAGCGGGTGCTCACCTCCGGCAGGGCCGACCTGGTCGTGGCCACCTACACGATCAGCATGGACCGCAAGCAGAAGGTGCTGTTCGCCGGGCCGTACCACATCTCCTATCAGGACATCCTGGTGCGCAAGGACGAGACCGGCATCCGCAACGTGCGCGACCTCAAGGGGCGGCGCATCTGCGAGGTCCAGGGAGCCAACGCCGCCCAGCGGGTGGTCGAGGAGCGCAAGGTGGCGGCCCAGGTGGTGCCGGTGCCCGACTACGCCGCCTGCCTGGCCGCGCTCAAGGCGGACCGGGTCGACGCCATCACCACCAACGACGTCATCCTGGCCGGCCTGGCCACCCAGGATGGGACCGGGCTGCGGCTGGTCAACGCGCAGTTCAACGAGCAGCGGTCGGGCGTCGGCATGCGCAAGGGCGACGTCGAGGGCTGCGAGGCGGTCAACCGGGCGATCACCGCGATGTACCAGGACGGCACCGCCTCCCGGCTGTTCCACGACTGGTTCGGCGCCTCCGGCCTGGACCTGTCCATCATCGCCGTG
>NZ_BMNH01000004.1:0-201021 GCF_014646355.1 Nonomuraea cavernae | reverse complement strand
GGCCGCCGCTCGGCGGGCTGGTGAAACGCATGGGCGTGCGGCGGGCCCGGGCCGCCGCACGCCGGCGTGGAAGCTCAGTCCAGGTAGTCGCGCAGCATCTGCGCCCGCGTCGGATGGCGGAGCTTGGCCAGCGTCTTCGACTCGATCTGCCTGATGCGCTCCCTGGTGACGCCGAACTCCCTGCCCACCTCCTCCAGCGTGCGGGGATGCCCGTCGGCCAGGCCGAAGCGGAGCTGGATGATGCGCTGCTCGCGATCCGACAGCGTGGCCAGGATGTCGTCGAGCTGGTCCTGGAGCATGATGAAGGCCGCCGCCTCCATGGGCACGACCGCGTCCGCGTCCTCGATGAAGTCGCCGAGGTCGGAGTCCTCCTCACCGATCGGCGACTGCAGAGACACGGGCTCCTGGGCGATGCGCTGGATCTCCACCACGCGATCGACCGGCAGGTCCATCTCCTTGGCGATCTCCTCGGGCACGGGCTCGCGACCGAGGTCCTGGTGCAGCTGGCGCTGGACTCTGACCAGCTTGTTGATCGTCTCCACCATGTGCACCGGGATCCGGATGGTGCGCGCCTGGTCGGCTATCGCCCGGGTGATCGCCTGCCGGATCCACCAGGTGGCGTAGGTGGAGAACTTGTAGCCCTTGGTGTAGTCGAACTTCTCGACCGCGCGGATGAGACCGAGGTTGCCCTCCTGGATGAGGTCCAGGAACAGCATGCCGCGGCCCACGTAGCGTTTGGCGATCGACACCACGAGCCGGAGGTTGGCCTCGATGAGGCGCTGCTTGGCCCGGGTCCCCTGCCAGACGAGCTCCCTGAACTCCGGGAAGGCCAGCCGCGCGATCCCGTTGGACAGCTTGTCCTCGGCGAACAGACCGGCCTCGATCGACTTGGCGAGCTCCACCTCCTCTTCGGCGGTCAGCAGCGGCACCCGCCCGATCTCCCGGAGGTAGATCCGGACCAGATCGCTGGTCGGCGCCCGCTTGCCTACATCTTCCTCATCGGCGCGGGTGGTCTCCTCGTCGCCCTGGGGCTCGAGGACCTCCACACCGTTCTCGGCGAGCATCCGCACGACGCGTTCCAGCGCGTCGGACGGCAGCTCGGATCGGTCAAGCGCGGCCGCGACGTCATCGACGGTGACGCTTCCGCGCTCCCTTCCCTTCGCGACGAGGTCCGCCACCTGATCTACGGAGGGCGGTCCACTTGGCAGCACCGATGCACCCACGGGAGACAGTCTGCAGGATTGGTTCCATAAAATGGCAGACCCATTTTTGTCACCGAAGGTAAGGCGGTGGCCATTACCGAATCGAGATCTATTAGAGGTTTAGCCGAAGTTTGATCAGGAAAGTAAAGTCAATTACGCGATCTGGTTTGCACGCGCCCGGCCACGAGCACGGCCGGACGCACTTCGCGGCCTGCCCGAATGGGCGTCTACCAGGGCTTCTGCCCCGCCTCTCGCGGCTCCCGGGCGGACCCGGCGAGGGCATTGAAAATAATTTTCCGGCACAACCACCCAGATATGCCACTTTGGCCTCGCAGCGTCGGTCGCGCCACACGGGGCCCTTCAGCGGTCTTCTGTACGGCCCGCGTTTCCCCCTAAGGTTGATCCTTACGCACGGCACGGCGAAGAGCCTCGCCTGAACCGTCGGGCGGGTTGATATGGCCGCCCGTATCCCCATCACGGACTCCGCTGCATCTCTGGATCGGTGCACGGAGTCCCGGCAACGGGCGGAGCGCCACAGCCGTGCCGGAGGGAGGAAATCAGCTGCCGGCGGCCCGGTCTCGCAGCACCCGGCGCTGCTGCTCCAGGGCGACCAGCTCACCGAAGAGCCGGTTGTACTCCTGCTGCTCGTCCACCGGGTTGAGCCGCTGGATGCGCGACTTGACCTGCGCGATGGCCCGGTCGATCGCGATGGCCTCGATCGCCGCCAGCATGGCCGCGCCGTAGCGCTCCTCGGTGTGGGAGTCGGCCTGGATCGCCTCCACGGCGAACCGCGTCACCAGCACTCGCGCCGCCTCGTCGAGCGCGTGCTCCAGCAGCCGGTCGACCCACTCCCTGCCGCCGTGGCCGGCCGCGGCCGTGCCGCCCGCCGCGGCGATCACCTGGTGCAGCGTCACGTGGTCGGGGGCGGTGAACGCCTGCGGGTCGAGCGCGTCGAACCGCGGCCCGAGCAGGGCCGGGCGTTGCACGGCCAGCTTGAGCAGCTCGGCCTCCACCCGCACGCCGGGATCGAGCGGCGCCGCCCGCCGCACCGGCTGGGGACGCCCGCGCTGGGCGCCGCCCACCTCGGCGATGCGCTGCATGACGAACCGCTCGTCCATGAACCCGAGCCACCGGTCGAGGTCGATGGCGTAGCGCTTGCGCAGGCCGACGTCCTTGATGGCGGCCACGATGGGCGCCGCCGCGTCGAGCGCCGCGATCTTGCCCTCGTTGCTGCGGAGGTCGTAGCGGGCGACGGTGTTGCGCAGCGCGAACTGGAACAGCGGCTCGCGGCTGGCGATGAGGTCGCGCACCGCCGCGTCGCCCTGCTTGACCCGCAGGTCGCAGGGATCGAGCCCGTCGGCCTGCACCGCCACGTAGGTCTGGGTGACGAACTTCTGCTCATCGGCGAACGCGCGCAGGGCGGCCTTCTGGCCGGCCGCGTCGCCGTCGAACGTGAAGATCACTTCGCCGCGGAACTCCGCCTGGTCGAGCAGGAAGCGCCGCAGGATCTTGATGTGCTCCTCGCCGAAGGAGGTGCCGCAGGTGGCCACGGCGGTCGGGACCCCGGCGAGGTGGCAGGCCATCACGTCGGTGTAGCCCTCGACGATCACCGCCTGGGCGCGCTTGGAGATCTCACGTTTGGCCAGGTCGATGCCGTAGAGCACCTGGCTCTTCTTGTAGAGCGGCGACTCGGGGGTGTTGAGGTATTTGGGCCCGTCGTCGGAGTCGAGCAGCTTGCGCGCCCCGAAGCCGATCACGTCGCCGGTGGCGTCGCGGATCGGCCAGATCAGCCGCCCGCGGAAGCGGTCGATCGGCCCCCGCCGGCCCTCCTTGACCAGCCCGCCCTTGATCAGCTCGTCGGCGGTGAACCCGCGCCCCATGAGGTGGCGGGCCAGCGCCTCCCACTCGGCGGGCGCGAAGCCGACCCCGAACGTCTCGGCGTCGGCCCGCTCGAACCCGCGCTCGGACAGGAAGCGCCGTCCCACGGCGGCGTCGGGGCCGAGCAACTTGGCGGCGTAGAACTCGGCGGCGGCCTTGTGCGCCTCGACCAGCCGGGCGCGCTCGCCGTGATCGCGCCGGGGGACGTAGCCGCCCTGTTCGTACTGGAGCTGGATGCCGGCCCGCTGGGCGAGCCGCTCGACGGCCTCGCCGAACCCGAGGTGCTCGATCTTCTCGACGAACGTGATCACGTCGCCGCCCTCGGAGCAGCCGAAGCAATTACCGGTCAGAAGGTTGTCTTCCAGCACGAAGGCATGACCATGATCGACTGTGGCGCAGAACACCTCCTCGAGACGTTCCGTTTCCTCGACAGACTTCACCACCCAGCCGCGTCTGGCATACGCCTTCGCCGCGCCCGTGAACCTCGTCCGATGCTCGTCCAGCAGGAAGGCGTCTTCCGTCAGATCGTCGTTGACGAAGTGAACGCGGTAAAGGGAGCTTGGCTCTCGACCGGCAAATCCGATGCGCACCTGCTCTGTGATGCCGTAAGTGCCGATCCCCAGCCGACTGCATACGGCACGGACGTACTCGAGCGTGGCTCTGTCCGCGCAGTGCAGCATGACGGTTCCGTCCTTGGCCACATGCCCGTCGGCGGCCAGGTATCCCGCGAGCCAGCCATAGAGGTAGGGGACCGACTCCTCGAGCGGGGGCAACTCCTTGAAGAAGCGAGGCAGATGATGAACCAGCAACTGCCTATTGCCTGAAGCGGCGGCCCGGGTCTCCGTCACATAACTCTGCGGGAACCACTTCAGCAACTGCGCGTCCTTGACGCTGTCCAACGTCGCGCGGCTACCGGTGCCGGCCCGGGTTCCGTCTCCGTAGATGATGCCGTGAGCAATGCCGAACGGGGAAGGAGTGGTCCGCTTGATCCGAGTTCCAGGGAACACCGTCACCAGACGTTGTCCTGGCTTCAGATCCTCGGTGGTGACCTCAGCGCGCTTGTCCTGCCTTCTGCCTGCCCTGATGAACCAGCGGTGTTCAGGAGTAGCGAAGACGTCCTTCGTCTGACCGTTGCGACTGATCGTCAGCCGCATGAGCCGCTGCACGCCGAAGGACTTGAACGGTGCGTCCACCCATGTGCCGTCGGCAGCCAGCACTCGGTGCACGCCGCCGGCCAGCTCGGCGATCGGCCGCACGCCGTTCCACGTGAGAACCCGGGTTTCCCCAGCCAGGCAGAAGTACATCCCCCGCTCGGGCGTGACGTTGAAGGACGGGCTCTTCTCGTCGTGGAACGGGCACAGCCCCTTGAGGTTGCCACCGCCGGCGTTGCGCAACTGGATGTGCTCGCCGATGACCTCGGCGATGGGCGATCGCTCGCGTACGAGCGCGATGTCGACGTCACGGATACGGCCAGCCACGCCGGTGAGTCTATTGCGGCCGGCCGACATTCCCAGCCTCCGGCCCGTCCGGCAGACAGCCCGACAGAGAGTCGGATATCACCTCAAGGACCGTAAAGCGGAAAACGTGTCCTCCCCGTTGCCCTCGTCGGCTACAAAGGTAAAGCTCGCGATGTATACGGTGACACGGGTGGAGATCATGCTTTCGGGGCAGATAGGACGATTGGCGGCCGTCGCGGGCGCCGTGTTGATGACCGGCGCCTGCGCCCAGGCTCCCGGGGTGGCCGGGATGAGCGCCCAGTCGCCCGAGTCGGCCCCGCCCACGCAGGCCACCCAGGCCGCCACCCCCGTGGTGACCGCGACGATCCCCAAGGCGGCCCCCTCGCGGCAGGCGCCCGTGGAGCCGCCCAAGGGCGACGCCCCGGTCAAGGTGCCGCCGCCCAAGCTGTCCAAGCACACCTACACCTTCCCCGTCCAGGGATGCCGGGTCAGCTACCAGCGCAGACTGCTCACGTTGCCCAAGACGACGATCTGGGCCGCCCGGGGGTGCGCCTTCGTGGCGCCCGTCAGCGGCGTGGTGGACGAGGTCAACACCAGGAACCGGTGGCTCCCCACGACCGACGTGGGCGCCCACCGCGAGGGCCGGTTCGTCACGATCATCGGCGACGACGGCGTCCGCTATCTCGGCGGCCACCTCGACGCGGTCGCCGACGGCATCCGGCCCGGCGTGCGGGTCGGCACCGGGCAACTGCTCGGCCGGGTCGGCTCGTCCGGCAACGCCCGCGACACCGCCACCAACCTGTACTTCGCGATCTCCTGGAAGACCGGCTCCTCCTCCTGGTGGGTCCGCCGGGGCATGGTCAACCCGTGGAGCTACCTCGACTCCTGGCTGTCGGGCAACCGGACGCTCTCCCCCAGGGAGGAGACGATGGCGCTGCGCGGCAGGCTGGGCGAGACGCCGCGCTGCACGGTCCAGTGCACGTCGAAGAAGGTGGTCAAGCCGACCAAGGAGCCCGAGGAGGAGACCCCCGACCCGATCACGGTCGATCCGACGTGAGCTCCTCCGGACGGCGGCGGCCGATCACCCGGAAAGCCGCCGGTGCCAGGTGACGGCCGACGTGTCGGTGAGGGAGGCGATCTGGTCGATGACCACGCGGACCCGGGCGGCGTCGTCGGGCGCGGCGAGGTAGTCGGGACGGAACGCCGGCTCCAGGGTGCGCGGCGCGCCGAGGGTGATCAGCGAGGCCAGCTCGGTGATGAGCTCGCGCTGCCGCGCCTGGTTGGCGTGGTGGTCGTCGGTGGTCATGACGTAGTGGGCGGTGATGCCCTTCAGCAGGGCGCACTCCAGCTGCGTGGTGCGCGGCACCACCAGGTCGGCGCGGTGCCGCGCGACGTCCGCGTCCTTGGTGGCGGTCTCGGCGGACCGGCAGAAGCGGCCGATGAGGCCGCTGGTGAGAGCCTTGAGCCCGGCCAGGTCGGCGAGGGTGGCGTCGAAGCGGCGCGGCCAGAGCGGTGAGGCGATCAGTCTGCTGAAGACCTCCTCCAGCTCGCCCAGGGCGGCGTCGGGGGCGTACCAGGAGGCGGTGAGCTCGCACACCTGCCTGCGCTCGATCGGCGACATCAGCGCGTCGGGGGTGACGTGGCCGGAGTGCAGCGCGTCCTCGAGATCGTGCACGGAGTAGGCCACGTCGTCGGCCCAGTCCATGATCTGGGCCTCGAAGCTCACCCTGCCGGGCGGCGCGCCCTCCCTGATCCACTCGAAGACCGGGAGGTCGTCGTCATAGACGCCGAACTTCGGCGACTTCTCGCAGGTCCAGGGGTATTTGATGGAGGCGTCGAGCGCGGCCCGGGTCAGGTTGAGGCCGGCGCTCCTGCCGCCCTCGGTCAGCACCTTGGCCTCCAGCCGGGTGAGCAGGCGCAGGCTCTGCGCGTTGCCCTCGAACCCGCCGCAGGTGCCGGCCAGCTCGTTGAGCGCGACCTCGCCGTTGTGCCCGAACGGCGGATGGCCGAGGTCGTGGGCCAGGCAGGCGGTCTCCACCAGGTCGGGGTCGACGCCGAGCGTGGCGCCCATCTCCCGGCCGACCTGGCCGCATTCGAGGGAGTGGGTCAGCCGGGTGCGCGGGATGTGCTGGCCGCCGCCGAGCGTCTCGACCGGGCCGACCACCTGGGTCTTGGCCGCCAGCCTGCGCAGCGCGGCACTGTGCACGATGCGGGCGCGATCGCGCTCGAACGCGCTGCGCTCGGGGTTGCCGGGTGCTTCGGGAACCCATCGTGCCTGGTCGTGCTCGTCGTAGCGGCCCATTAGTGCAGCGATTTTATCCACCTTTCGGTCTCCGCCAAGTCAGGTTCGCGAGAACCCCCTTCCCAGGGAGTCCTCCTCCATGACGGCGGTGTTCCATCTGGTGGTCGGCCGGCCGCATGGGCGTGTGCCGTACCCGCGGCGGGTACGGCACGCGCCCGGGTGAACCCGTCAGCGGCTGTCGGAGTCGTTCTCGCTGAGCGCCGCCCGGCCGGCCTCCAGGCGGGCGACCGGGATGCGGAACGGCGAGCAGGAGACGTAGTCGAGCCCGACGTCGTGGCAGAAGCGCACCGAGCCGGGGTCGCCGCCGTGCTCGCCGCAGATGCCGAGCTTGAGGTCGGGACGGGCGGCGCGGCCCTCCTCGGTGGCGAGCCTGACGAGGCGGCCGACGCCCTCCTGGTCGAGGGTCTCGAACGGGGAGACGCCGAAGATGCCGAGCTCCAGGTAGCGGGAGAAGAACGCGGCCTCGACGTCGTCGCGGGAGAAGGCCCACACCATCTGGGTCAGGTCGTTGGTGCCGAAGGAGAAGAACTCGGCCGCCTCGGCCACCTGGCCGGCGGTCAGCGCCGCCCTCGGGGTCTCGATCATGGTGCCGATCAGGGCGTCGACGCCGGTCTCGGCCAGGATCGCGGCGGCCTCCTCGCGGACGGCCTCCAGCTCCTGTACGGCGGCGATGAGCGGGATCATGATCTCGGGCCGGGCTCCGGGCACCTCCTTGGCGGCCTGGGCGATGGCCCGTACCTGCATGGCGAACAGACCGGGGATGACCAGCCCGAGGCGTACCCCGCGCAGGCCGAGCATGGGGTTCTGCTCGTGCAGTCTCTTGACGGCGGTCAGCAGCTCGCGGTCCTTGACGGAGACCTCGCCGTGGCCGGCGTCGGCCAGCGCGACCTTGACGGACAGGTCGGTGAGGTCGGGCAGGAACTCGTGGAGGGGCGGGTCGATGAGGCGCACCGTCACCGGCAGGTCCCCCATCGCCCGAAATATCCCGATGAAGTCGGCCTTCTGCAGCGGTTCGAGCGCGTCCAGCGCCGCCTGCCGCTCCTGCTCACCCGAGGCCAGCACCAGGTCCTCGACCAGTTGGCGGCGCTCGCCCAGGAACATGTGCTCGGTGCGGCACAGCCCGATGCCCTGCGCGCCGAAGCGGCGGGCCCTGGCCGAGTCCTCGGGCGTGTCGGCGTTGGCCCGCACGCCCAGCCGCCGGGTGGCGTCGGCGTGCCGCATGATCCGGTCGACGGCCCGCACCAGCTCGCCCTCGCGATCGCGGCCGTCCTCCTGGAGCACGCCGCCGCGCTCGAAGTACTCCACGACGGCGGAGTCCACGACGGGCACCTCGCCGAGGAAGATCTCTCCGGTGCTGCCGTCGATGGAGATGACGTCGCCCTCGGTGACCACCACGCCGCCCGGCGCGGTGAACCTCCGCTCGGAGGTGGACACGTCGAGCTCCTCGGCGCCGCAGACGCAGGTCTTGCCCATGCCGCGGGCGACCACGGCGGCGTGCGAGGTCTTGCCGCCGCGGCTGGTGAGGACGCCGCGAGCGGCGATCATGCCGGAGAGGTCGTCGGGGTTGGTCTCGCGGCGCACCAGGATGACCTCCTCGCCCTGGGCGGCCAGCTCGACGGCGCGCTCGGAGGAGAAGACCGCCTTGCCGACCGCCGCGCCGGGCGAGGCGTTCATGCCCTTGGCGATCTTCTTCTTCTCGGCGCCGGTGTCGAAGCGCGGGAACATCAGCTGGGCCAGCTGGTCGCCCGTGACCCGGGTGACGGCCTCGTCAAGGCTGATGAGCCCCTGGTCGACGAGCTGGGTGGCGATCCGGAAGGCGGCCGCGGCGGTGCGCTTGCCGACCCGGGTCTGCAGCATCCACAGCTTGCCGCGCTCGATGGTGAACTCGATGTCGCACAGGTCCCGGTAGTGGTTCTCGAGCTTCTCCATGATGGCCAGCAGCTCGTCGTAGCTGCTCTTGTCGAGGCGCTCCAGGTCCTGCAGCGGGATCGTGTTGCGGATGCCCGCGACCACGTCCTCGCCCTGCGCGTTCTGCAGGTAGTCGCCATAGATGCCCTGGTGGCCGGAGCCGGGGTCGCGGGTGAAGGCGACGCCGGTGCCCGAGTCGTTGCCGCAGTTGCCGAAGACCATGGCGACGATGTTGACGGCGGTGCCGAGGTCGGCGGGGATGCGCTCCTGGCGGCGGTAGAGGATGGCGCGCGGGGCGTTCCAGGAGTCGAAGACCGCCATGACGGCCTGGCGCATCTGCTCACGGGGGTCGGCGGGGAAGTCGTGGCCGGTCTGCTCGCGGACGATGCCCTTGAAGGTCTCGACCAGCGCCTGCAGCTCGGCGGCCGCCAGGTCGGTGTCCTGGCGGTCGCCCTTGAGGGTGTCGAGCGCGTGCTCGAAGTGGTCGCCGTCGATGCCGAGCACGGTCTTGCCGAACATCTGGATGAGCCTGCGGTAGGAGTCCCAGGCGAAGCGGTCGTTGCCTCCGGCCTGCTTGACCAGGCCGTGCACGGACTCGTCGTTGAGCCCGATGTTGAGCACGGTCTCCATCATGCCGGGCATCGAGAACTTCGCGCCCGAGCGAACACTGACGAGCAGCGGGTCGTCGGCCTGGCCGAGCGTGCGCCCCATCTGCCGCTCCAGGGCGGCGAGATGCTCCTCGACCTCCTGCTCGAAGCCGTCGGGGACCGTGCCCTGCGTGAGGTAGTGCCGGCAGGCCTCGGTGGTGATCGTGAACCCGGGCGGGACGGGCAGCCCAAGGTTGGTCATCTCGGCGAGGTTGGCTCCCTTGCCGCCGAGCAGATCCTTGAGATGCCTGTTGCCCTCGGTGAAATCGTAAACGAACTTGGCCACCACAGCTCCAATCAACGCCTCTGATCGGACTCTACCGGTGACTTTGATGACGAAACTGCACTCATCGGTTAAGTCATCGTTTCCGCAGGTAAACGGCCATAGACCGGTCTAATCCAATTGATACTCGCATGCCTGGCGAAGTGGTTTATACCAATTGGTTTACACCAATTCTTGAGAAACCCTAAGGACCGGTGCACAATCGGGGCACCCCCACAGGAGGCGCCGTGGCCACTCCGACGAAGCCCAAGCGCCGCGTCCGCCTGTCCGCCGGCTCCACGCGGGCGGCGCGGGGTGGCGCGCTCTACCTGGACGACCGCCTCGGCCTGGGCCGCTGGCTCCGGCCCAACCTGCGCAAGCTCTTCCCGAGCCACTGGTCGTTCCTGCTGGGCGAACTGGCGCTCTACTCGTTCGTCCTGATCGTGCTGACCGGCACCTTCCTGACGTTCTTCTACCAGCCCGACCCCGACCTGGCGTTCGCCTCGGTGCGGGAGATCAGCCTGGACGTGCGCGGCGGCCTGCTGGTGCGGCAGTTACACCACTGGGGGGCGACGGTGTTCGTGCTGTCGATCGTGGCCCACCTGTTCCGCGTCTTCTTCACCGGCGCCTTCCGCAAGCCGCGCGAGCTGACCTGGACGCTGGGCGTGCTGCTGTTCGGGCTGGTGCTGTTCGAGTCGTTCCTGGGCGTCTCGCTCACCGCCGACCAACTGGCGTTCACCGGGCTGCGCGAGGCGCAGGGGCTGCTGCTGTCCATCCCGCTGGCCGGCACCTACCTGTCGCGGTTCCTCTTCGACGGCACGTTCCCCGGCGAGGTCGTGCCGCGGCTGTTCGTCACGCACGTGCTGCTGGTCCCCGGGATCCTGCTGGCCGTGGTGCCGCTGCACGGGCTGATCCTGACCTGGCGGCAGAAGCACACCGAGCGCCGCCTCGCCGGCTCCGACGAGTCGAAGGTGACGGGCGGCCCCTTCTTCCCCTACTTCGCGGTCAAGAACGGCGCCACCGCCCTGTTCACCATGGCGGCGATCGCGCTGCTCGCCACGTTCGTCCGGGTCAACCCGGTCTGGGAGCACGGCGCCTACCAGCCGGGCAGGCCGCCGCCGTCGGCCCAGCCGTTCTGGTACTTCGGCGTGCTCGACGGCGGCCTGCGGCTGACCCCTCCGTGGGAGATCACGGTGGGCGGGTACGTGCTGCAGGTAGGGCTCTGGATCCCGATGCTCGTGCTGGCGGCGTTCTTCCTGGTGCTGCTCTGCTATCCGTTCATAGACCGCCGGCTGACCGGTGACCGCCGCTCCCACCACCTGCTGGACCGCCCCTCCCAGGCGCCGGTCCGCACCGCCGCGGGCGTCGCGGTCATCACGTTCTTCACGGTGGTCTGGGCGGCGACGTGGGTCTCGGAGATCCCGCCCGATCCGGCCGCGCCGTCGCCGCTGCTCGCCGCCCCGCACGACACCTACCTGGCCATCGTGTACGGCCTGCGCGCCGCGGTGTTCCTGCTGCCCCCGATCGCCTACGCCGTCACCCTGGCGCACTGCCGCCGCCGGGCCGCGCGCCGCCCGGTGTGACCCTTTGCCACCTTTTCCGCGACCGGACGGTGATCGGGAACTGCGATTCTCGGTCTTCATGCCCCTGCGCGCACGCCATCGCCTGACCGTTCTCACGGTCTGTCTTCTCTGGACGGCTCCGGCATGCTCCACCGGCACCTCGACCACCCGGGCCCCGGCCGTGCACGACACCCCGAGCAGCGCGGCCGAGAATCCGGGGCCGGGCCCCACCCCGGAGACGTCGCGTCACCACGCGACCTACCTGCGTCCCGGTGACTGCCTGCTCGACCTCCCCCAAGACCTCGTCGCGACGCTCGTGCCGTGCGGGCACCCGCACGCGGCCGAGTACGCCTCGATCTTCGTGCTGCCCGAGGGCCCCTGGCCCGGCGAGGAGGAGGCGAGGCGGCAGGCCCTGGCCTGGTGCGCCCCGAGACTGCGGATCAAGGCGTCGATGCGCGAGACGGTCGAGGCCGGCGTGCTCCTGCCTCTGGAGCACGAGTGGCCGGGCGCGCGGACGGCGTACTGCCTGGCGGTTCCCCGCGAGGGCGAGCTGGTCGGCCGGGTGCTGGAGTAGGAACACGGTCCTTACCGTGCCGGTCCGGCGGTTGTCAATTCCAGGGTCCACCCGCGAGATGGCCCGGAGGTCTTGCCGGGGAGGCCCAGCACGGACAAGATAAGTGGCCATACTCCTAACGACGCCTGCTTTTTGGCAGCCACGGAGGTGGCCCGTGACGATGATCGGCTCGGCTGTACCGCGCAAGGAGGACGCCGCGCTGCTGACCGGACGCGGCACGTTCGTGGACGACATCCATCGTCCCGGACTGCTCCACATGGTCTACGTGCACAGCGGTGAGGCCCACGCGCTCATCACCCAGATCGACACCGAAGCCGCCCGGGCCCTGCCGGGCGTGGTCGGGGTGTGGACCGCGAGGGACTTCGCCGAACTCCCGGCCAGGCCGTCCGTACCCGGCCTGGAACGCGGCTACCTGGCCGGCGACAAGGTCCACTACGTGGGCGAGCCGGTGGCCGTGGTGGTCGCGACCGACCGCTACCTCGCCGCGGACGCGGCGCGGGCCGTGCGGGTGGAGTACGAGCCGCTGCCGGTGATGGCGACGGTGGCCGACGCCCTCGCGCCGGACGCCGTCCCGATCTTCGCGCCGCTGGAGAGCAACCTCGCCCTGGAGCAGCAGGTGACGCCGCACGACGTGGCGGACGAGCTGGACGCCTCGCCGCACCGCCTGCGCGCCCGCCTGGTCAACCAGCGCTGCGCCGGCGCGCCCCTCGAACCGTACGGGGTGCTGGCCGACTGGACCGGGGCCGGTCCCACCATCTGGGCCACGGTGCAGGCTCCGCACCGGGTGCGGGCGGAGATCGCCGAGCGGTTCGGGCTCGCCAGGCACCTCGTCCGGGTCATCGCGCCCGACGTCGGCGGCGCCTTCGGGGTGAAGTCGTCGTTCATGCCGGAGTTGTTCCTCGCACCCGAGCTGTCGCGCAGGCTCGGCCGGCCGGTCAAGTTCGTCGAGACGCGCGGCGAGCACATGGTGCACACCTACCACGGCCGTGACCAGATCCAGGAGGTCGAGGTCGGGTTCGACGACGAGGGCACGATCCTCGCCCTGGACGTGACGCTCACCGTCAACACGGGCGGCGTGCCCGACCCGGTGGGCATCGCGCTCGCCACGCTCACCTCGTACATGCTCGGCGGCTGCTACCGGATCCCGAAGATCGCGGCACGGTTCAGAAGCGTCGTTACAAACACAACGCCTACTGCCTCCTACCGGGGTGCGGGACGGCCCGAGGCGAGCTTCCTGATCGAGCGGGTCGTCGACCTCGTCGCCCGCCGGCTCGGCAAGGACCCGGCCGACGTCAGGCGGGTGAACCTCGTCCAGCCGGGCGAGATGCCCTACCAGACGCCCTTCGAGGGCATCGTGTACGACGAGGCCGACTACCCGGCCGCCCTGGACCTGCTGCTCGACCGGCTGGACTACGCCGGTCTGCGCGAGGAGCAGGAGCGGCGGCGCGCCGACCCCGGCGCCAAGCTGCTCGGCGTCGGGCTGTCCACGTTCGTGGAGATGGGCGGGTTCGGGCCCACGCCGCTGTTCGAGCAGTTCGGCTACATCGGCGGCTGGGAGTCGGCGAACGTCCGGCTGCAGCCGGACGGCTCGGCGATCATCCTGGTCGGCACCGCGCCGCACGGGCAGGGGCACCAGACCGCCCTGGCCCAGATCGCGGCCGACGAGCTGGGGGTGCCCTTCGAGGCCATCAGCGTGCTCTACGGCGACACTGCGGTCGTGCAGGAGGGCATCGGCACGATGGGCAGCCGGGGCATGCCGGTCGCGGGCAACGCCGTACGGCAGGCCGCGGCGGACGTGGCGGCCAAGGCCAGGCTGATCGCGGCGCACATGCTGGAGGCCGAGGGCGACGACCTGGTGCGGGTCGAGGCGGGCTTCCAGGTCAAGGGCGTCCCCACGGCGGAGGTGAGCCTGGCCGCCGTGGCCGAGCGCTCCTTCAAGCCGCACCTGCTCCCCGCCGGCACCGGGCTCGGCCTGGAGTGCACCTCGTACTACGAGCCGTCCAACCTGAGCTACCCGAGCGGCGCGCACGGCTGCGTGGTGGAGATCGACCGCGAGACCGGGCACGTGCACGTCCTGCGCTACGTGTGCGTCGACGACTGCGGGACCGTCATCAACCCGATGACGGCGCGCGGGCAGATCCACGGCGGGGTGGCGCAGGGCATCGCCCAGGCCCTGTACGAGAAGGTCTCCTTCGACGCCGACGGCCGGCCGCTCAACGCCTCGCTGGAGGACTACATGCTGCCGGGCATGCTCGACCTGCCCGGTTACGAGACCCACCACATCGAGACCAAGTCCAGCTTCAACCCGCTCGGCGCCAAGGGGCTCGGCGAGGCGGGTGCCACGGCCGCGCCACAGGCCGTGGTGAACGCCATCGTGGACGCGCTCGCCCACCTCGGCGTGCGCGACGTGGAAATGCCCTGCACGCCGGAACGAGTCTGGAAGGCCATGCACCATGCGAGTTGAGATCGTGCGAGTTGAGATCACCGTCAACGGGCAGCCGCACAGCCGGGAGGTCGAGCCCCGGCTGCTGCTCGTCCACTTCCTGCGCGACACGCTGTCGCTGACCGGCACCCACGTCGGCTGCGACACCTCCAGCTGCGGCGCCTGCACGGTCATGCTCGACGGCGTGGCGGTGAAGTCCTGCACTGTCCTGGCCGCGCAGGCCGACGGCTGCTCGGTCACCACGGTCGAGGGGCTGGGCGGGCCGGACGGGCTGTCCCCCGTGCAGGAGGGCTTCCGGCAGTGTCACGGCCTGCAGTGCGGCTTCTGCACGCCGGGCATGGTCATGGCCGCCACCGCGCTGCTCACCGAGCGGCCCGACCCGTCGGAGCAGGAGATCCGCGACGGGCTGAAGGGCAACATGTGCCGGTGCACCGGCTACCAGATGATCGTCGAATCGGTCCAGTGGGCGGCCGCGAACGGAGGAGCACGATGATCCCGGCGGGCTTCTCCTACGTGCGCGCGGGCTCCGTCCAGGAGGCCCTCGCCGAGCTCTCCCGGCACGGCGGCGCCGCGAGGCTGCTGGCGGGTGGCCACTCCCTGCTGCCCGCGATGAAGCTGCGGCGGGCCGAGCCGGGCGTCCTGGTCGACATCGGCCGCCTGCGCGAGCTCTCGTACGTCAGACTGGACGGCGATCAGGTGGCGGTCGGCGCGCTGACCAGTCACCGGACCCTGGAGCGGGATCCGGTGGTCGCCGAGCAGGTGCCGTTGCTGGCCGCCGCCGCGCGCCGGATCGGCGATCCGCAGGTCCGCAACCGGGGCACGATCGGCGGTTCGCTGGCCCACGCCGACCCGGCCGCCGACCTGGCCGCGGCCGTGCTCGCCCTGGACGGCGTGCTGGTGGCCCACGGCCCGTCGGGGGTCCGGGAGATCCCGGCCGGCGAGTTCTTCACCGGCCCGCGGCAGAGCGCGCTGGCGGCGGACGAGCTGCTCACCGAGATCCGGCTGCCGGCCGCGGCGGGCCTGGCCCACGCCTTCGAGAAGTTCAGCCGCCGGGCCCTGGACTGGGCGGTGGTCGGGGTCGCCGTCCAGTCGCGGCCCGGCGGGCGCACGGCCGTCGCGCTGATCGGCATGGGCCCGACGCCGCTGCGGGCGGTGGCGGTGGAGGAGGCGCTGGCGGCGGGAACGCCCGCCGCCGAGGCCAGGTCGCTCGCCGCGCGAGGCTGCGAACCGCCCGACAACGCGGTGGCGAGCTCGTCCTACCGCGCGCACCTCGCCGAGGTCCTGGTCGGCCGCGCCCTGGCCCTCTGACGCCGAGGCCGGCGGCGTCATGGCGGCGCCGGCCTCCGACGGTTCGACCCGCGCTCTCAGGGGAGGGAGTAAGGGTGGCATAGGGGGAGAAATGCGCAGGCAACCAGAGCATGCGCCGGCCAGCGCCGACCGTGCCGACCAGGAAAAGACCATCCAGGAACAGGCCGTTCGAGACAAGGCCGTCCAGGAACAGGCCGTCCAGGAACAGGCCGTCCAGGAACAGGCCGTCCAGGAACAGGCCGTCCAGGAACAGGCCGTCCAGGAACAGGCCGTTCGAGACAAGGCCTTCCGGGACAAGGCCGTCCGGGAACAGGACCCGCAGAAGGAACAGGCCGAAGAGGAGACCTGGCGCCGGCCGTGGGGGTCCACGCCAGGACTGGAGAGCGACGACGAGTTCAGGCGACTCGAGGAGCTCAATCCCGACGACTTCGAGTGAGGCCCGGCTCGACCGGCTCAAGACCTCCGACGGCGCGTACACCGATCGTGGCAGTACAGCCAGGATCTGGAGCCGCGCTCGCCGGGGAGGTCAGGCCGTCTTCTCACGCGGCTCCCTGCTGGCCGTGCGATGGGCCTCGGGACGCCGCCCACATCATGCCGCCCACCCTGGGCCAGGGCGCCGACCCAGACGCTGGAAGACGCGCGGGTGCTCGGGCGCGAACTCGCCGGGCCCGCTGAGGTGCGCGCCACCTGACGACGCGGCAGGCCCTGGCGATGTCCCTCGACGGGTCATCTGACTCAGGGCCTGATCGCGGAGCCGGCTCTCAGTCGTTGAGGTGCTGGCGCAGGTAGGAGTCGACCTGGTCGAGGGCGATGCGCTCCTGGGCCATCGAGTCGCGCTCGCGGATGGTCACGGCCTGGTCGTCGAGCGTGTCGAAGTCGACCGTGATGCAGAACGGCGTGCCGATCTCGTCCTGGCGGCGGTAGCGGCGGCCGATCGCGCCGGCGTCGTCGAACTCGACGTTCCACCGCCTGCGCAGCTGGGCCGCCAGGTCGCGCGCCTTGGGCGACAGGTCGGCGTTGCGCGACAGCGGCAGCACCGCGGCCTTGACCGGGGCCAGCCGGTGGTCGAGCCGCATGACCGTGCGCTTCTCCATGACGCCCTTGGCGTTGGGCGCCTCGTCCTCGGTGTAGGCGTCGAGCATGAACGTCAGCGTCGCCCGGTCGACCCCGGCCGCCGGCTCGATGACGAACGGGACGTAGCGCTCGCCGGTGTCCTGCTCGAAGAAGCTGAGGTCGACACCCGACGCCTTGGAGTGGGCGGTCAGGTCGAAGTCGGTGCGGTTGGCGATGCCTTCGAGCTCGCCCCACTCACCGCCGGTGAAGTTGAAGCGGTATTCGACGTCGACCGTGCGCTTGGAGTAGTGGGACAACTTCTCCTTGGGGTGCTCGTAGAGCCGGAGGTTGTCCTTGTTGATGCCCAGGTCGGAGTACCAGCGGAAGCGCTCGTCGATCCAGTACTGGTGCCACTCCTCGTCGGTGCCGGGCTTGACGAAGAACTCCATCTCCATCTGCTCGAACTCGCGGGTGCGGAAGATGAAGTTGCCCGGCGTGATCTCGTTGCGGAACGACTTGCCGATCTGGCCGATGCCGAACGGGATCTTCTTGCGCGCCGACTGCTGCACGTTGAGGTAGTTGATGAAGATGCCCTGCGCGGTCTCGGGCCGCAGGTAGGCCAGGCCCGACTCGTCCTCGACGGCGCCCAGGTAGGTCTTGAGCAGGCCGCTGAACTGCCGGGGCTCGGTGAAGGCGCCCTTGTTGCCGCAGTTGGGGCAGGTGATGTCGGCCAGGCCCCGCTCGGGCGCCCGGCCGTTCTTCTCCTCGTACGCCTCGACCAGGTGGTCGGCGCGGAAGCGCTTGTGGCAGGACTGGCACTCGGTCAGCGGGTCGGTGAACGTCTCGACGTGACCGCTGGCCTGCCAGACCTCGCGGGCCAGGATGACGCACGAGTCGAGGCCCACGACGTCGTCGCGCATCTGGACCATGCTCTGCCACCACTGGCGCTTGACGTTGTTCTTGAGCTCGACTCCCAGGGGGCCGTAGTCCCACGACGCCCGCAGACCGCCATAGATCTCGCTCGACGGGTAGACGAGCCCGCGCCGCTTGGCGAGGCTGACGATGGTGTCCATGACGTCTGTACGGCGTGCCATGTCGTTGGATCTCTTTCCGGCTGGAGGTCGGCGAGGGGATGTGAGCTCCCAGCTTAGGGGACATCGGCGAGCCCTCGCGCGCGACCGCTGCCGCCCGGCCGCGGCTACGTCCCGTCTTGGGGGTAGACGTCCTCGAACGCGCTGGGTTCGTTGACCATGAGGATCATCAGCGGGTACATCGCCATCCGCGCGGCCGACAGCGCCCGGCGGTAGAAGCCGGCGCCCTCCCATTCGCTGACCAGCGCCCACAGGTTGGGCTCGTCGACCGAGCGGGCCAGCCTGCCGCGCAGGTAGCCGGGCTGGGCCGCCAGCGTGTCGAGGATCGCGTGGCCCTGCTTGACGAAGTCCTGGGACTGCGACTCCGGAACGATGTAACGGATGACGGCGAGCACGTCACCAGGATGTCAGAGGATCACCCTGCCCTGGGCGTTTCCGGCGGCGCTAGGCTCGGGCCCGTGGCCACCAACGACGACCGCCGCCGACGTTCCCGCACTCAGCAGGGCCCCGGCGGCCCGCGGGCCCCGCGGCAGAAGCGCCCGCTGCCCGCGGGCGAGCAGTTCTTCACGCCGGGCGCCATCGGCCTGCGCAAGAGCGTCGAGACGCGCAGCGCGGCCCCGATGGCCTACCTGTTCACGCAGGTGCCCCGGTGGCTGGTCCCGGCCGTGCTGGTGGTGCTGCTGCTGACGGGGTTCGCCGTGGCGGCCTGGCCGGGCGCGCTCGCGGTGCTGCCGGTGCTGGCGTTCGTGGCCTGGCTGGCCTATCTGTCATGGCCGTCGCTGGGCATCGGCGGGCGGCTGCTGCGGGTGGTGATGCTGGCGTTCCTGGTGGTGCTGGCGGCCGACCGGTTCGGGGCGTTTCAGTCGCTCCCCCGATAGATTTTGACAATCATTTTCATTTTCCCTCATACTGGGGGCGTGATGTCGCGAACGCCCCGAATGCTTGCTGTAAGTCTCCTGACCGGCGCCCTCCTGCTGAGCGCCGGCGCGTGCGGGGCGGGCGGAGGCGAGACCCCCGCCGGCGGCAAACCCGAGGTCGTCGCGTCCATCTATCCGCTGCAGTGGCTGAGCGAGCAGGTGGCCGGGCCCGACGCGAAGGTGGTCGGGCTGACCGCTCCCGGCGTCGAGCCGCACGATCTGGAGCTGGGCGCGCACCAGGTGGCCGAGCTCGAGGACGCCACGCTGACCGTCTACGTCAGGGGCGTGCAGCCCGCCGTGGACGAGGCGGTCGCCGAGGACCGCGCCTTCGACGCCGCCACCGCCGTCAAGACGATTCCCGCGGGCGGGCACGCCGAGGAGGGCGAGGAGGGCCACGAGCACGAGGTCTCCTACGACCCGCACCTCTGGCTCGACCCCTCGCGCCTGGCCACCGTCGCCACCGCGCTCGGCGACCGGCTGGCCACCGCCGACCCCGCCCACGCGCAGGGCTACCGCGAGCGCGCCGCCCGCACGGCGGCCGAGCTGCGGGCGCTCGACCAGGAGCTGACCAAGGGCCTGGAAAACTGCGCGAGCAGGACCATGGTGACCGCCCACGAGGCGTTCGGCTACCTGGCCGACCGCTACCGTCTCAAGCAGATCGGCATCACGCTCGACCCCGAGACCGAGCCCTCCCCCGCCCGCGTCGACGAGGTCGCCCGCCTGGCCAGGGCCGAGAAGGTCAACACGATCTTCACCGAGTCACTGGTCAGCCCCAAGGTCGCCGAGGTGCTGGCCAAGGAGGTCGGCGCCAGGACCGGGGTGCTCGACCCGCTGGAGACCCGGCCCGAGGGCGGCGACTACCTGTCGGCCATGCGGGCCAACCTGACCGCCCTCCGTTCCGCCCTGGGATGCGCGTGATGAACGAGACCGTCTTCGCGATGACCGGCGGCCGGATCACCATCGACCGGCGGCCCATCCTGCGGGGCGTCGACCTGACCATCCGCCCCGGTGAGGTCGTCGCCGTGCTGGGCGCCAACGGCTCCGGCAAGTCCACGCTGGTCCGCGCGCTGCTCGGCCTCATCCCGCTGTCCGGCGGCCAGACCCTCCTGTACGACCGGCCGCCCGCCCGCTTCCGCGACTGGTGGCGCGTCGGCTACGTGCCCCAGCGGCTGCAGGTCGGCGGCGGGGTGCCCGCCACGGTCCGCGAGGTGGTGGGCTCGGGCCGCATCGCCCGGCAGAGCCTGCTGCGCCCCACCAGCCCCGCCGACCGCGCGGCCACGGCCGCGGCCATGGAGGCGGTCGGGCTCGCCGACCGCGCGGGCGATCCGGTGCAGGAGCTGTCCGGCGGCCAGCAGCAGCGGGTGCTGATCGCCCGCGCGCTGGCCGGCGAGCCCGACGTCTACGTCATGGACGAGCCCACCGCGGGCGTCGACGCCGCGACGCAGCAACTGCTCGCCGACACGCTGGCCCGGCTGACGCTCGACGGCCGGACCATCGTGCTGGTCGCCCACGAGCTCGGCCCGCTGGAGCCGCTCATCACCCGCGGCATCGTGATCCGCGACGGCCGCATCGCCTACGACGGCAGCCCGCCCCAGCCCGAAGGCGAGTGCGCCAGGCCGGGCCACCAGCACGTGCACCCGCACGCGCCGGAGACCATCGGCCGGGGAGCGCCCGCGGGGCCGCTGAACGGCTGGCAGGGGGAAGCATGATCTCGCTTCTGCAGAAGGAGTTCTTCCAGCTGGCGCTGATCGCGGCCCTGCTGGTGGGGCTCTGCGCGCCGGCCGTGGGCACGTTCATCGTGCAGCGGCGGCTCTCGCTCCTCGGCGACGGCATCGGGCACGTGGCCCTGACCGGCGTCGCGCTCGGCTTCCTGACCGGCACCGCGCCCGTCTTCACCGCCGTGCTGGTCGCCGTGGGCGGAGCCGTGGCCATCGAGATCGTCCGGGCCCGGGGCCGCACCAGTGGCGACGTCGCGCTCGCGCTGATGTTCTACGGTGGCATCGCGGGCGGAGTCATGCTCATGGGCATCGCGCCCGGCGGCAGCAACGCCAAGCTCAACTCCTACCTGTTCGGCGCCATCGCCAGCGTCACCTCGCAGGACATCTGGATCATCGGCGCGCTGGCCGTCGCGGTGATCGCGGTCGTGCTGATCTTCGGCAGGGAGCTGTTCGTGCTCTGCCAGGACGAGGAGATGGCCCGGGCCAGCGGCCTGCCGGTGCGCCTGCTCAGCCTGGTGATCGCCGTCACCGCCGCGCTCACCGTGGTCATCGCCATGCGCGTCGTCGGCCTGCTGCTCGTGAGCGCGCTGATGGTGATCCCGGTGGCCACCAGCCAGCAGCTCACCAAGGGTTTCCGCACCACGATGGCGCTGGCCATGCTGTTCGGCGTGGTCGCCGCGGTGGGCGGGCTGCTCGGCTCCACCCTGTCGCCCAGGGTGCCACCCGGCGCCGCGATCGTGCTCCTCGCCCTGACGGGCTTCGTCCTGGCCCTGGGTGTGGGTAGATTCGTACGCCGAGGCCGGGCCCAGGAGTCACCGGTGGGCGAGCAGCCGATCAGCGCGAGGGAGGTCACGTGACCGTACGAACTGAGGGCGTCGACGGACGGAGCGCCGTGGTCACGGGGCCGGCGGAGGGGGCGTCATGAGCGCCAGACGCGACGCCGTGCACGACACCCTCCGCCGCAGCGAGGGCTTCCGCAGCGCCCAGGACGTCTACGCCGAGATGCGCCAGCACGGCGCCAAGATCGGGCTGACCACCGTCTACCGCGCCCTCCAGGCCCTGGCCGACGGCGGCCACGTCGACGTGCTGCGCACCGACGACGGCGAGTCGGTCTACCGCGCGTGCGCCAGCGGCGACCATCACCACCACCTGGTCTGCCGCCGCTGCGGCCACACCGTCGAGGTGGCCGGGCCCGCCGTCGAGCGCTGGGCCGAGACGGTCGGCGGCGAGCACGGCTTCACCGACATCACTCACACGGTCGAGGTCTTCGGCACCTGCTCGTCGTGCTCGCCCACGGTCCGGGCCGGCTGAGCGCGTCGCGAGCCGTAGAGCACGCCGAGCACGATCACCACGCAGCCGGCGAGCTGCAGGGGCGAGGGGCGCTCACCGAGCACCACCGCCGACAGCGCCACCGTGGTCATGGGCTGCACGAGCAGGAGCAGCGCGGTGAGGGCGGCGGGCTGCCTGGGCAGCGTGTACGTGATCAGCATCCAGCCCAGCACCTGCGGCCCGAGCGCGAGCAGCAGCAGCCAGCCGTGCGCGGGCCAGGCGGGCGCGAAGTCGGCGCCGCCGAAGAGCGGGCTCAGCGCCGCGATGGCGAGCGTGGCCACCACGGTGGCATGCGCCAGCGGCCCGGCGGTGCGCTGCGAGCCCGCCTTCATGAGCAGCAGGAAGGCGGCGTACGACACCGAGGTGGCGATGCCGGCGAGCACCCCCAGCATCGGGTCGGAGCCGTAGGCGGCGTTGTCGAAGACTCCGGAGATCAGCACGACTCCGCCGAACACCACCGGCGTGGCGATCATCAACGGGTTCGACGGCCGCTCGCGGAAGAAGGCCCAGGCGGCGAACGCGACGATGAACACCTGCAGGTTGCCGAGGACCGTGGCCAGACCGGCGCCCACGTAGTCGATCGCGTGGTGCCAGAAGAGCAGGTCGAGGGCGAACAGCAGGCCCGCCAGCCAGGCCAGGGTGCGGCTGCGGGCGGGCAGCGGGCCCAGCCTGCGGCGTTCGAGCAGGGCCAGCACGATCATGGGCGGGACGGCGTACGCGCACCGGAAGAACGCGGAGGTGGCGGGCTCCACGTCCGCCAGCCGCACCAGGGGCGCGGACGTGGAGATGATCAACGCTCCAACGACCGCGATCAGCACAATACGCCGATATGCACTCACGGAACCCCCCGACGGCCGTGGCTAGAGATACGCTGCGACCACGCTAGAACCGGTCCCGACAGGAGTCAACATGCTGTTTGGCCATGACATGGCGCACGCGCTGGCCACCGTCGTCGAGCTGGTCAACACCTCCCCCTCGACCGGCGGCGGCGACGAGCTAGCCGGCCTGGCCGACCTGCAGTCCTTCACCCGGTCACGCGAGGTCAGCGGCGTGGACACGCTCACCACCCGCGACCTCGGGCAGGTGCGGCTGGTGCGCGAGTCCTTCCACCGTGTCTTCACCGCCCCCGACCAGCCGACCGCCGTGCGCCTGCTCAACGCGATGCTGTCGGAGACCCGGATCACCCCCCGGCTGACCGAGCACGACGGTCACCCCCTGCACATGCACTACTTCGCCGCCGACGCGACCCTGGCCGAGCACCTCGCGGCCGACTGCGGCGTGGCCCTGGCCCACCTGATCGTCGACGGCGAGTGGGAGCGGCTGCGCACCTGCTCGGCCCCCGACTGCGAGCGGGTCTTCGTCGACGAGTCGCGCAACCGCTCCCGCGTCTACTGCGACAGCCGCACCTGCGGCAACCGCATGCACGTGGCCGCCTACCGTGCCCGCCGCCGCGCCTGACCCCCCGTCCGGGCGCGCGGCGGGCCGGGTCACATCGCGGTCGCGGTGACCGCGAAGACGAGGTGGAAGTAACGGCCGGTCATGCCCTTCTCCCGGGTCAGGCCGAAGGCGTAGCGGTCGACGGTGGCCTCGGCCCGGGCCCGCAGCGTGCTGCCCTCGGCGACGAGGTAGGTCAAACTGAGCACCGTGGGCCCGGTCACGCCGCGCACGGTCAGCTCGCCGGGGACGCGGGTCCCGTCGGCCGCGCGTTCGACGGCGCGGGCCCGGAAGATGATCTCGGGATGGGCGGCGACGTCGAGGTAGACCGCCGACCTGACCTTGCCGTCGCGCACCGGCAGGCCGGTGTCGACGCTGCCCGCCCTGATCACCACGTCCACCGTCGACTCGGTGAGGGGCTCGGCGACGCGCACCTCACCGCGGTCCAGCGCGAACGAGCCGCGCACCGGCAGGAGGCCGAAGAGGTGACGCGTGCCGAAGGTGATCTCCGTGGCCTCCGGATCCAGGCGGTAGACGCCAGGCCCCGGCTCGGTGGACGGATGCGCGTGAGATGCCTCTGTGCCCTTCATGTACGTCACGCTAGGCGATCGGGGCCGCATCGGGGAATCGTGCTGAGTGTCCCTCGGGGGTGTACCTGAGTACACCCCCGAGCGTCCACGACGTACGTTGCCCGGGGCCGTCAGACCTGGTTGGGGACGGCTCCGCCGTATCTCCGGTCACGCTTGGCGTAGATCTCGCACGCCTCCCAGAGGTCTCTGCGGTCGAAGTCGGGCCAGAGCCGGTTGAGGAAGACCATCTCGGCGTAGGCCGACTGCCACAGCAGGAAGTTGGAGAAGCGCTGCTCACCGGACGAGCGGACGAACAGGTCGACCTCGGGGATGTCGGGCTCGTCGAGGTAGCGCGAGAAGACCTTCTCGTTCACCTTCGACGGCTTGACCCGGCCCGCCGCGATGTCCTCGGCCAGCTTGACCGCGGCGTCGACGATCTCGGCCTGGCCGCCGTAGTTGACGCAGAACTGCAACGTCAGCCTGCGGTTGCCCTCGGTCATCTCCTCGGCGGTCCGCAGCTCGTCGATCACGCTCTTCCACAGCCGGCCCGGCTTGCCCGCCCAGCGCACCCGCACGCCCATCGCGTGCAACTCGTCGCGGCGGCGGCGGATCACATCGCGGTTGAAGCCCATCAGGAAGCGCACCTCGTCGGGCGACCGCTTCCAGTTCTCGGTGGAGAAGGCGTAGGCGCTCAGATAGGGGACGCCCAGCTCGATGGCGCCCTCGATGACGTCGAACAGCGACGCCTCGCCCGCCTTGTGCCCCTCGGTGCGGGGCAGCCCGCGCGCCTTGGCCCAGCGACCGTTGCCGTCCATGACGATCGCCACGTGCCGGGGCACCAGGTCACGCGGGATCGGCGGCGGCGTCGCACCCGAGGGATGCGGGGACGGTGGTCGGACGTTCACGCTGGCTCCCTTTCGACGTGTCGCAGAGAGCGTATTCCGTGTTCGAGGTGCCATTGCAGATAAGCGGCGACCAGACCGCTGCACTCGCCGCGGTGACGTGACTCCGAGGCGTCGGCCGCCGCCCAGTCGCCGCGCAGCAGCGCCGTCATGAGCCTGACCGTCTCGAACGCCGGCACGACCGAGCCAGGCGGCTTGCAGGCGCCGCACACCACGCCGCCGGCCACGATGGCGAACGCCCTGATCGCCGGGGCCTGGCACTTGGCGCACGCCTCCAGCGCGGGCGCGTAGCCGGCCACGGCCAGCGAGCGCAGGAAGTAGGCGTCGAGCACCAGCCGGGCCTCGTGCGTCCCGTCGGCCAGCGTGCGCAGCCCGCCCACCAGCAGCAGGAACTGCCGCAGCGCCGGCTCCTTCTCGCCGTGCGTCAGCCGGTCGGCGGTCTCCAGCATCGCGGTGCCCGCGGTGTAGCGGGGGTAGTCGGCCGCCAGCGTCTCGCCGTACGGTCTGATCGTCTCCGCCTGCGTGACGACGTCGAGCGTGCGTCCGGCGTGGAGCTGCAGGTCGACGTGCGTGAACGGCTCCAGCCTGGCGCCGAAGCGCGAGGTGGTGCGGCGCACGCCCTTGGCGACGGCGCGCACCTTGCCGGTGCGCCTGGCCAGGACGGTGACGATGCGGTCGGCCTCGCCGAGCTTCTGTGTCCGCAGGACCACGCCTTCGTCACGGTAGAGACTCACCTGTCCATCTTAGGGGCGCGCGCTCTTTTCGTTACGGGCACGCGTCGGGTGACGCGGCTCTGCGCAACTCTCATTAGACTTTGTCGCCTGTCCCCCGCAATACCCGTTGTTTCATCCCCCCGCCACCGCCTCGAAAGGGAGTCATGACCCGCGTGGTCCTGCTGGGCTCTTCGCCCGGCCCCGACACCGCTCCGACCGGACTGAGGCTCGCCGTTCTCCCAGGCAGTCCCACCGTCTCCGAGCGGCTGCGCAGCCAGATCCTCTCCCTGGATCCGCGGCCCGCCACGATCGACACGGGCGACGTGGCCGCCGCCCTGCGCGCCCTGGCCGAGGTCGCCGAGTCGGCGACGGAGAGCCTGCTCATCCTCCCCACCGACTCCGTGATCCACGACGAGCTGATCTACCAGATCACCAAGACCAAACGCGGCGCGCTGGCGCTCATCGCCAAGGAGCCGCGTCCCGAGACGGTCGAGGAGGCTCAGCCCGACATCGTCCCGATCGACGAGGCCGAGCCCGAGATCAGCGATCGCCGGCTCGAAGGGCTGCCGATCCGTTCGCGCGCCGGCAAGTCGCGCATCATCTCCGTCGGCACCGCCCACCACGCGGTGACCAGGCCCAACGCCGTGCTGCTCGGCCCCCTCCACCTGAGCCCGCGCCACGCGCCCACGCTGGCCGCCACCTGCCGCGAGCTGGCCGGCATGGCCGACGTGTTCGGCGCCGACGACGACCTGGTGCAGCTGATCGTCTTCGGCCTGGTCCGCAACGGCGTCTCGGTGGGCATCCGCGGCCGCCGCGACCTCTTCTACCGCAGGGTCACCACCCAGCAGGAGGCCGACGAGGCCGGCGCCGCGATGGTCGGCATGGACGAGGACCGGGCCCGGCTCGACAACGCGGTCAAGGGCGCCGACGGCTTCTTCACCACCTACTTCGTCTCCACCTACTCCCGGTTCATCGCCCGCTGGGCGGCCCGGCGCGGCCTGACGCCCAACCAGGTGACGCTCATCTCGATCGCGCTGGGCGTGCTGGCCGCGGCCTGCTTCGCGACCGGTGACCGGCCGTGGATGGTGGCGGGCGGAGTGCTGATCTACTTCGCGTTCGTCTTCGACTGCGTGGACGGGCAGGTCGCTCGCTACGCCCGCAAGTTCGGCGTGCTCGGCGCGTGGCTCGACGCGACGTTCGACCGCTTCAAGGAGTACGTCGTCTTCGCCGGTCTGGCCATCGGCTGGGTCGTCTCGGGCAACGGCGACGACATCTGGATCCTCGCCCTGGCGGCGATCGGCCTGCAGTCGGTGCGCCACCTGCTCGACTTCTCCTTCGGCATCGCCAACCGCCGCAAGCCGCCCGGTCAGCTGCCCACGCTGCCGCTGACCGCGCCCTCCGACAAGGAGCTGCGCCGGGCGCTGCAGAGCCGTAAGGTCGAACGGGCTCAGGGCATCCGCGGCCTGCTCAAGATGTGGAGCAAGGCCGGCCGGTTCCGCGCCGTCCACTGGGCCCGCAAGATGATCGTGTTCCCCATCGGCGAGCGGTTCGCGGCCATCGCGATCACCGCCGCCCTCTTCGACGCCCGCATCACCTTCCTCACCTTGGTGATCTGGGGCACCGTCGCCGCCATCTACACCCTCACCGGACGCCTCATGAGGTCGCTCGCATGATCACCCAGCCGCAGGCCGCCGCCACCACGCCGGACCCCGACGAGGAGCGCCGGCGCATCCAGACCGCCCGCCTGCTCGCCTACCGCGACGACGGGCCCCTCGTCAACGCCGTCGCCGGAAAGGTCGGCAAGGGGCTGCCGCCGGTGCCCGCCACGCTCGCCGCCCTGGTCGCGGTCATCGCGATCGCCGCCTCGGGGGTGCTCCGGCCCGGGCCGACGCTCCTGCTGCCGGTGCTGGTCGTCGTGCTGCTCGTGCTGCCGACGGCGCCACGCGACCACCTGGGCAGGCTCGACTGGCTCACTCCGCCGTTGCTGCGCGGCACCGAGTTCCTCACCATCATCGTGGTGGGGCTCGCCGCCGACGCGCCGAAGTGGCTGCTGTTCGTGCTGGTGTACGTGGTGGGCTACCACACCTACGACACCGTCTACCGCACGCGGCAGAGCATCTGGCCGCCCGTCTGGGTGTTCTACGCGGGGCTCGGCTGGGAGCTGCGGCTGCTGATCATCGGCGTGGGCGCGGCGCTCGGCTGGCTCACGGTGGTGCTGGCGATGCTCACGGCCTACCTGTTCGTGCTGTTCGCGGTGGAGAGCGTGACCAGCTGGGTGCGCCTCGACAAGGCCTCCGCCCAGGCGGGCGCCGACGCCGAGCAGGACCTGGAGGCGTCCCCCGAGGACGTCCTCGAACAGGCCACCGGCGAGGCCGAAAAGGCCTGACCGGCGGAGAGCCCACCTGTTCCGCTTCTTCTCTTTTCTCTTTCCCGCGCGGCACGGCCGAGCAGCTCTTTCTGGTTCGGCACCGCGCTGAAAAGCCGTTCCATCTTTTACGGCACGCACGGGAGGGCCCACCCGCCGACCACGGCCGGGGGCCTCCAGGGATACGGCCGCTGACCCGCACAGGGCCGGCCGCCGCGACGACGCACCGTGAGTTCGGCATCGCGTCCACCGGCGGACCGGCCCCGCGCCATTTCGACCGGCCCGCGAAACCGGCCGATTTCACCACAACGACACCACAGGCCACAGCCATCCGGGCATCCGGCATCCGGCACCTGACCGGGTCAAGCGGATCACCGCCACGCGCCATGGGAGCTCCGCCGGGGCGCGGAAGGTGGTCGGCCGCGCGGCCAGCGCGACTCGGGTCGCGATCATGAGAGCGCTCTCCGGCATTGATAGCGCCCGCTTCACCGCCCTGTCAAGCCGACAGTGCAGTTTGTTGACACCCAGGTTAGCTCTGTGTTCAGATCTGCCTGAGAGAGCGCTCTCTCAGTCCGCCTCCCTCCCCCCAGGAGCAGCGATGACAGCTGGCAATCCCACCCGGCGCAGACGACTGGCGGCCGTGGCCGCGGCGCTGGTCACCCTCACCGGCCTGTTCACGCACGTCGCCGTAAGTGCCTCCGCGGCCGTGCCCACCACCCCCTCGGGCTGGTCACTGGTCTGGTCCGACGACTTCAACGGCGCGTCGGGATCCGCGCCCTCGTCGGCGAACTGGATCGTCGACACCGGCCACTCCTACCCGGGCGGCCCCGCCAACTGGGGCACCGGTGAGATCCAGAACTACACGGCCAACTCCGCCAACCTCGGCCTCGACGGCTCGGGCAACCTCCGGATCACGCCGCAGCGCAGCAGCTCCGGCGAGTGGACGTCGGCGCGCATCGAGACCCGGCGGGGCGACTTCAAGCCCGCCGACGGGCGCATCCTGCGCATCGAGGGCCGCGTGCAGATGCCGAACGTGACCGGCGACGCCGCCCTCGGCTACTGGCCGGCGTTCTGGGCCCTCGGCTCGCCCTACCGGGGCAACTACTGGAACTGGCCGGCCATCGGCGAGTTCGACATCATGGAGAACGTCAACGGCCTCAACTCCGTCTGGGCTGTGCTCCACTGCGGCGTCAACCCCGGCGGGCCGTGCAACGAGACCAATGGCCTCGGTGCCAGCCGGGCCTGCCCCGGCTCGACCTGCCAGTCCGCCTTCCACACCTACCGCTTCGAGTGGGACCGCAGCGTCAGCCCCAACCAGCTCCGGTGGTACGTGGACGGGCAGCAGTTCCACAGCGTCAACCAGTCGCAGTTCGACGCGGCCACGTGGAACAACATGACCGGCCACGCCGGCTACTTCCTGCTGCTGAACGTGGCCATGGGCGGGGCGTTCCCCAATGGGGTGGCCGGGTTCGGCACCCCGACCGCGGCGACCGTGCCCGGACGGTCGATGCTGGTCGACTACGTGGCGGTGTGGCAGAGCGGCACCGGCTCCACCCCGACCCCGACGATCACGCCGACCGTGCCCGGCGGCGTGGACGCCCGCTCGACCATCCAGGCCGAGCGCTACCAGGCCCAGTCGGGGACGATGGTGGAGACCACGACCGACTCCGGCGGCGGCCAGAACGTCGGCGGCATCTCGGGCGGCGACTGGCTCCGCTACGACGGGGTCGACTTCGGCACCGTGGCGGCCCGGCAGTTCAAGGCCCGGGTGGCCTCGGGGGCGGCCGGCGGTGTGAGCGGCCTCGTCCAGGTCCGCCTCGACAGCCCCACGGCCACGCCGATCGGCGACTTCGCCGTGGGCAACACAGGGGGCTGGCAGAGCTGGCGGACCATCCCGGCGAACATCTCAGGCGTGACCGGGACGCACACCGTCTACCTGACGTTCAGCAGCGGCCAACCGGCCGACTTCGTCAACGTCAACTGGTTCACCTTCTCAACGTCCTGACCCCAACGCCATGACCCCAACGTCACGGCCTCGACATCATGACCCCCAGGTCGTGAACCCCAGGTCGTGAAACCCACGTCGCAGCCTCGACGTGGTGACTCGACGTGGTGACTCGACGTGGTGACCGGGTGACCGCTCAGACGGCTGGCCGGGCGTCGTAACGGCGCCCGGCCACGCGCCGGTTAGCGGCCGTATCCCTGGAGGCGCCCAGCCACGAACGGCGGCTGGGCTCTCCTTGGCGGTGCCGTAACAGAAGGCCTTTGCAGAAGGGTTTTGCAGAAGTCCGTGCCTCCAACGCGGTCCTGGCGTCGATGCCGATCGCCTCGCCATCGCCGATCGCCTCTCATGCGGAACAACGGGCATGCGGAACAATGGGGCCGTGAGCGAATTGCCGGTGATCGACATAACGCCTCTTCGCACGGGTGGTGACCCCCGCGCCGTGGCGGACCGGATCGGGGCGGCCTGCCGCGACAACGGGTTCTTCTACGTCTCGGGTCACGGCGTGCCGGCCGACCTGGTCGCCGGGCTGGACGCGGCGAGCAGGAGGTTCTTCGCGCTTCCGGACGAGCTGAAGAACGAGATCTCGATGGACCGCGGCGGCCGGGCCTGGCGCGGCTTCTTCCCCGTCGGCGGCGAGCTCACCTCCGGCCGTCCCGACCTCAAGGAGGGCGTCTACTTCGGCGCCGAGGAGCCGCCGGGCGACCTGCCGCTGCACGGCCCCAACCTGTTCCCCGAGCAGGTGCCGGAGCTGCGGGAGGCGGTGCTCGCCTACCTCACGGCGATGACCGGCGTCGCCCAGACGGTGATGTCGGGCATCGCCCTCAGCCTGGGGCTGGAGGCCGGCTACTTCCGTGAAGGCTACACGGCCGATCCGACCATCCTGTTCCGGATCTTCCACTATCCGCCCGCGCCGCCGGACACCGACTCCTGGGGCGTGGGTGAGCACACCGACTACGGCCTGCTCACGCTGCTCCTCCAGGACGACAACGGCGGCCTCCAGGTGCACACCTCGCGCGGCTGGATCGACGCCCCGCCGGTGCCCGGCACGTTCGTCTGCAACATCGGCGACATGCTCGACAAGCTCACCGGCGGCCTCTACCGGTCGACCCCGCACCGGGTGCGCAACCTCAGCGGCAACGAGCGGCTGAGCTTCCCATTCTTCTTCGACCCCGGCTGGGACAGCGAGGTGCCGCCCCTGCCCTATTCTCCGGGGGGCCGTGCCCGCTGGGACGGCCAGGACCTGCGCGCGTTCAGCGGCACCTACGGCGACTACCTGCTCGCCAAGGTCTCCAAGGTCTTCCCCCACCTCGCCGGCAACCTCGGCTGACCGCTTCCCCAGCGAGCTCCCTGCAGAGTTCGCGCAAGCTCGGTAGCGACGATCCCGCTAGGGGTATAGCGTCCACGTGTGCTCTCCACGTACCAGGAGATTCGCGATCGGGTCTACGAGCTGTGCCGCAAGCATGAGCCACGTCCAGACTGGGCCGCGGACACCAAGTTCGGCCGTGTGCTGTTCCTGTATGACGTCACCCAGGTAATCGTCGCCAGGACGTTCGTCCCGACACAGTTCATCGATCAGACCAAGCTCGCGAAGCTCGAACGCGACCTCGCTCATCTCTTCGGGGAAGGATGGCTCCTGTGACCCAGCAGATCAGCGTCATCATCGACGTCACCCGCCAAGACGGCTACTGGAACGGCATTCCGCGCGACACCCCCGGTAGTGGCGCGGGCCGGACGCTGGCCGAGCTAGAGGAGGAGCTGAGCGCGATCATGCCGCTCATGCTCGGCTGCGAACCGGACGAGGTCGAGTTGGTATACAACTACACGGGCCTGCCGCAGGAGGTGCGGCAGGACCTGGAACGGTTCCGGACGCTGCGCGAACAGCGTGACCAGATCGAAGAGAGCCTCCGGAAGATCGGCAGTCGGGTAGCGACCCGGCTCAAAAAGGAAAAAGTCACCGACGAAGACACGGGACGGCTGCTCGGCGGACTGTCACGGCAACGGGTCGGGCAGCTCAGGGCCGGTTGAGCCCTGGCTGCGACGGTCAGGTGGTTTCGCGCACCACGAGGTGGGTGGGCAGGACGACCGAGCCGGTGTGGCGGCCGTCGAGCCGCGACAGCAGGAGCCGGGCCAGGGCCAGGGCCTGCTCGCTGACCGGCACCCGGACCGTGGTGAGCGCCGGGGTGGTGGCGGAGGCGGCGTCGATGTCACCGAAGCCGACGATCGCCAGGTCGTCGGGCACCCGCCGCCCGGCCTGCCGGGCGGCGCGCAGGGCGCCGATGGCCAGCTGGTCGGAGGTGGCGAGCACGGCGTCCAGCCCCGGCACGTCGCCCATCAGCCGGCGGGCCGCCGCCGCGCCGGACTCGCGGTCGAGCCCGGCCGGCGCGGTGATCGGATGCAGCCCGGCCTGGTGCAGCGCGTCGCGGTGGCCGGTGAGCCGGTCCTGGACGGCGACGAGGTCGGTCGGCCCGCAGATGATGCCGAGCTGACGGCGGCCCTGGTCGAGCAGGTAGGCGGTGGCGGCTCGGGCGCCGCCTGTGTTGTCGACGTCGACGTACGGGACGAGGGAGGCGATGGCGGGCCTGCCCAGCAGGACGACGGGCACCTCGGTGCGGGCCAGCCGTTCGGCGAGCGGCCCGGCGCCTTCGGGGAGCACGAGGACGACGCCGTCCACCTGGTGGGTCTCGACGTGCCGCACGATGCGGCGTTGGCTCTCGGCGGTGTCGGCCAGCATGAGCACGATCTGCTTGCCGGCCCCCTCCAGGAGGCTGGTGACGTACTGGACGACGGCGGAGACCAGCGCCTCGCCGCCGGGCTGAGGGGGCGACAGGATCAGCGCGACCGCGTTGGCGCGCCGCGTGACGAGGCTCCTGGCGGCCGCGTTCGGCACGTAGCCGAGCTCCTGGACGGCCCGCAACACGGCGGCGCGGACCTCGGGGCTGACCGACGCCTCGCCGTTGACCACCCGTGAGACGGTCGCCCTGGAGACCTGGGCGCGGGCGGCGACGGTCTCCAGGGTCGGCCGTTTCGGCCGGTCGACGCCGAGCCCGTTGCGCTTGATGACGTCGCGGTACCACAGCGCGCTGTCCTTCAGCCGCCGTCGCTGGGTCGCGAAGTCGACGTGCACCAGCCCGAACTTGCGCTGGTAGCCGTCGGCCCATTCGACGCAGTCGAGCAGCGACCAGACGAGGTAGCCGCGGACCCGGGCCCCCTCGTCGAGCGAGGCGCGGAGGACCCGTAGGTGCTCTTCGAGGTAGCTCGTCCGGTCGACGTCGTGGATGCCGTCACCGGTGACGACGTCGACGAAGTCGGCGCCGTTCTCGGTGATCATCAGCTCGGTGTCCGGGTATTCGCGGGTCAGGCGGCGCAGGACCAGTGACAGGCCACCCGGCATGATGGGCCAGCCCATGGCGGTCACCGCCGTCGGCACGCTGCAGAACAGGATCCCCTCGCTGCCGGGGAAGGCGGGGTCGGCGGCGGCGCTCGGCTGCGCCCGCACCACGACGGGCGTGTAGTAGTTGACGCCGAGTAAGTCGATGGGCCGGCCGATGACGTCGAGGTCGCCGTCGTGGACGTGACCGAGCCCCGCCTCCCGTTCGATCACGGGGAGCAGGTCGCCGGGGTGGCGGCCGCGCAGGATCGGCTCCACGAACTGCCGGTTGAGCAGCGTGTCGATCCTGGCCACGGCCTCGGCGTCCTCCTCGGACGGCTCCACGGCGAAGTCACCGAGCTGGGCCGGGGTCAGGACGGGCGACAGGTTGAGCACGACGCCGACCCGAGAGGCGCCCGACGAGCGCAGCGCCTCGGCTCCGAGCCCGTGCGCCAGCAGCATGTGGTGGGCGGCGACGAAGGCGTCGGCCGCCGAGCGCCGTCCGGGGGCGTGGACGCCGGAGCCGTGACCGATGAAGGCGGCGACCCACGGCTCGTTCAGGGTGAACCAGGTGTCGACCCGGTCGCCGAGTCGCTCGTGCGTGACCCGCGCGTAGTCGGCGAACCGCTGGGCCGTGTCGCGGGAGGTCCAGCCGCCGCGGTCTTCGAGGGCCTGCGGCAGGTCCCAGTGGTAGAGGGTGGCGTAGGGGGTGATGCCGGCGCCCAGCAGCTCGTCGACCAGCCTGTCGTAGAAGTCGAGGCCGAGGTCGTTGCGGCGGCCGGCGCCCTCGGGCAGCACGCGAGACCAGCTCACCGAGAACCGGTAGGCCGTCATGCCGAGGTCGCGCATCAGGCGGACGTCCTCGGGGTAGCGCCGGTAGTGGTCGCAGGCGGGGTCGCCGTCGCGCCCGCCGGGGAAGGCGTCCCAGATGGACGGACCCTTGCCGTCCTCGCCGGAGGCGCCCTCGATCTGGTAGGCCGACGTCGACACTCCCCAGATGAACCCCTCCGGGAACCGCGCTGTGCTCATGTCGATGATGATCTCATTTGCCGAAACCCTCCGGCGACCTGGCGGGGCCACAGTCTGCCGCATCGCGCGGTGGTGGGGTTAGGCGATATACAGGCCCCGTGGAACTGGATCGGCTGGATCGTGACATCATCGCGGCGCTCGTCGAGGACGCCCGCGCGACCTACGCGGAGATCGGGCACGACGTCGGTCTGAGCGCGTCGGCCGTCAAGCGCAGGGTCGACCGGCTGCGCGAGACGGGGGCGATCACCGGGTTCAGCGCCAGGGTGGCGCCGCGGGCGCTCGGCTGGAACACCGAGGCGTACGTCGAGCTGTTCTGTCAGGGCAAGACCAAGCCGTCCGACATCGCGCTGGCGATGGCGCGCTACCCCGAGGTGGTCGCCGCGGCCACGATCACCGGCGAGGCCGACGCGCTGCTGCACATCCGCGCCACCGACGTGCGCCACGTGGAGCGGGTGATCGAACGCATCGCGGCGGAGACCTTCGTGGTGCGCACCAAGAGCTCGATCGTGCTGTCCAGGCTGGTGGATCTGCCGACCGGAGCCGTCGCGTCCGACCCACGCAACGGATCACCGGTGGGCGGCTGAGAGTCGCAACGGAAATTAACCTACACGCAATATTGCCCGCTTGGCCTGCGTAAACATCTCTTCCTAGGCTGGCCCCGTCATCTCTCTGCCTTAAACCATGACGGAGACCTGCATGCCCAAACACTTCCTGATGTGCCGTCCGGAGCACTTCACGGTCGAGTACGCGATCAATCCGTGGATGCGTCCCGAGGCGGGCGCCGATCGCGACCTCGCGATCCGGCAGTGGGAAGGACTCAAAGCGGCGTACGAGAACCTCGGGCACAAGGTCAGCCTCATCGATCCGGTGGAAGGGCTGCCGGACATGGTGTTCGCCGCCAACGGCGCGCTGGTCGTGGGCGGGCGCGCCTACGGCGCCAGGTTCGCCTACCCGCAGCGCGGGCCCGAGGGCCCGGCCTATCTGCGCTGGTTCACCGACCGGGGCTATCCGGTCCGGGAGCCGGAGCACGTGAACGAGGGTGAGGGCGACTTCCTCGCGCTGGACGACGTCGTGCTGGCCGGCACCGGCTTCCGCACCCACCTCGCCGCGCATCAGGAGGCACAGGAGTTCCTCGGCCGCCCGGTGGTGTCGTTGTCGCTGGTAGACCCGCGGTTCTACCACCTGGATACGGCACTATTCTCACTAGACGGGCGTAATGTCGCGTACTTCCCTGACGCCTTCTCCCAAGGCAGTCAGGAGGTCCTGCGGCGGCTGTTCCCGGACGCGGTGCTCGCCGGCGCGGCCGACGCCGAGGTGCTCGGGCTCAACGCGGTCAGCGACGGCACGAACGTGGTGATCAACTCCGAGGCCGTCGACCTCCGGCGGGAGCTGGAGCGGCGCGGCTACGAGGTGATCCCGGTCGACCTGTCGGAGCTGCGCAAGGCAGGTGGCGGCCCCAAGTGCTGCACACTGGAGATCAGGGGGGAATTCTGAGATGACTACCAGCGCGGAGCTGATCGAGCTCAGTGAGCGCCGCAGCGCGCACAACTACCACCCACTGCCCATCGTGATCCACGAGGCGCGGGGCGCCTGGGTCACCGACGTCGAGGGCAAGCGTTACCTCGATTTCCTGTCCGGCTACTCGTCGCTCAACTTCGGCCACGGCAACCCCAAGATCCTGGAGGCGGCGCAGCGGCAGTTGCAGCAGCTCACGCTGACCAGCCGGGCGTTCTACCACGACCAGTTCGCCGCGTTCTGCTCCGGGCTGGGCGACCTGACCGGCAAGGACATGATCCTGCCGATGAACACCGGCGCCGAGGCCGTGGAGACCGCGATCAAGGTGGCCCGCAAGTGGGGCTACGAGGTCAAGGGCGTCGAGCGCGACCAGGCCAACATCATCGTGATGGAGGACAACTTCCACGGCCGCACCACCACGATCGTCAGCTTCTCCACCGATCCCGACGCCCACGACGGATTCGGCCCCTACACCCCGGGCTTCAGCGTGGTGAAGTACGGCTCGATCGAGGCCGTGCGTGAGGCGGTCGACTCCAACACGGTGGCGGTGCTGGTCGAGCCCATCCAGGGCGAGGCGGGGGTGCTGGTGCCGCCGGACGGCTACCTGACGCAGCTGCGCGAGCTGTGCACCGCCGAGAACATCCTGATGATCGCCGACGAGATCCAGTCGGGGCTCGGCCGCACCGGCAAGACGTTCGCCTGCGACCACGAGGGCGTCGTGCCGGACATCTACGTCCTGGGCAAGGCGCTCGGCGGCGGCGTCGTGCCGGTCTCCGCGATCGCCGCCGACAGCGACGTGCTCGGCGTGATCAAGCCGGGGCAGCACGGGTCCACCTTCGGGGGCAACCCGCTGGCCTGCGCCGTCGCCAACGCCGTGATCGAGATCCTCAACACCGGCGAGTACCAGGACCGGGCCGCCCGGCTCGGCGAGGTGCTGCACGCCCGGCTGGCCGAGCTGGTCGGCGACGGCGTGGTCACCGTGCGCGGGCGCGGCCTGTGGGCGGGCGTCGACATCGACCCGTCGCTGGCCACCGGGCGTGAGGTGTCGAAGGCGCTGATGTCCCGTGGTGTGCTGGCCAAGGACACGCACGGCTCCACGATCCGGCTCGCGCCGCCGATCACGATCTCCGAGGAGGACCTCCTCTGGGCGGTCGACCAGCTCGCCGAGACGATCGCCTCCTTCCGCCGGTGACCCGCTCTCCGGCCTGAGGGCCGGAGCCCGCGTTCCGGTGACCGCCGGTGACGCGGCCCGCGGCCGGACCTGACCGGTCCGGCCGCGGTGGCGGTCAGCGGAGCCGTACGGAGTCGATCTGCTTGAGGGTGTTGCCGGACGACTCGAACCAGGTCGCCTCGTCGGGGAAGGTGAGCGTGGCCAGGGCGTTCTGGAACCACGGCCCCTCGGTCACCCGCCAGCGGAACGGCGGCCGCCGGATGCCGGCCAGCCGGGCGAGCAGGCCGCCGACGACCGTGGCGACGCCGAACTGCGTGATCACGTTGGCCCAGCGGAGCACCGGGCTGAGCGGGTTGCGGATCGGCGAGCAGACGATCTGCCAGACGGGCGCGGTGCGGGCCTTGGCCACGTAGGAGTAGTGGACGTCGCCCGACAGGATGAGCACCGGCTTGCCGATGCGGGCGAGCAGCCTGGCCAGGTCGTCGAAGGAGCGGCGGAAGGCGGCCCAGTGCTCCAGGTCGACGAACTGCCTGAACCTCTCCGACAGCCGCTGGACGACCTTGCCCCAGGCTCCGTCGCACAGGGCCTCGTTCCAGTTCTGCACCGAGTGGACGCCCTCGGGCAGCAGGAAGGGGATCGAGGAGCCGATCACGATCCGGTCGGCGGGCTTGGCCACCTCGTCGAGCAGCCACTCCCACTCTCCCGGGTCGAGCATCCGCCGGTCTCCCGGGGTCAGCTGCCTGGCGCACCGGGTGTCGATCATGATCAGCCGGGTGTGGCCGAGGTCGCGGGAGTAGCTCCAGCGGTTGCTGCTCGGCTCGGTGTCGGCCTTGTCGGCGAAGGCGTCGAGCGCGTCGCCCCCGTCGCCGTCCATCAGCGCGCGCAGCAGCGGGTCGTCGGCTCGCTCGGCCGGCGACAGGTTGCCGAGGTGCTGGTAGACCCAGTAGGCCCCGAGTCCGGAGATCACCCTGCGGCGCCACCAGGAGACCTCGGCCATCTGCTCGCGCCAGGTCTGCGAGGTGTTCCAGTCGTCACGCAGGTCGTGGTCGTCGAAGATCATCGCACTCGGCACCGTGGAGAGCAGCCACCGGATCTCCGGCTCGCTCCAGGCCTGGCGGTAGAGCTCGCAGTATTCCTCGTAGTCGGCGATCTCGTTCTGGGGCTCGGTGTCGCGGCGCTCATGGATGAAGTCGAGCATCTCGGGTGACGGGCTGTCGGCGTAGACCTGGTCGCCGAGCAGCACCAGGAGGTCGGGCCACTCCTCCTCGCCGGCCGTCATCAACCGGCCGCCGAAGGCGCGCAGCACGTCCTCGCCGTGGGTCAGGACGTGCGCGGTGTCATGGGGGACGCTGGTGCGGCACGAGCCGAACGCCAGCCGGCGCGGCCCCTCGGCCGGCAGCAGCCGGATGCGGCTCGGCGGCCGCCCTTCGAGCGGCCACACCCGCTCGCCGTCCAGCTCCACCGCGTAGGAGTCGATGTCTCCGGACAACTCGGTCAGGTCGACCAGCGCGTAGTGGTGGCCGTGCACGGCGAACGTGGGCGATTGCCACGACCGGTCGCCGGCCAGCACGGCGACCGTACACGGATCGCTGGTCTCCACCCAGATCGTGGCGCTGGACGCGTCGACGTAGCGCAGCATCGGGCCGATCACGAGCGCGGCCATGCATATCCCTCAATTCGACAGTTCGGCACACTCCGGATCATCAGCGTGCCAGAGTGGCACGTATCCAGCACATCGATCGTCGGCTTGGATTGATCGGAAACAGATCAGTCTCGATGTGTTCGCCGATCTGGCCGTGCACGACTGACCCCCGCTTGAGATGATCACAACAAGTACGCCCAAAAGGATTAAAGCAACGGCGCTTTACCCGTAGTTGGGCATCCAAAACAGGAGGATGCGTTCCCATGACCCTCGTGGTGCCGTCAAAGACGCCGGCTCCGATCACTCCCGGCCGCCAGGCCCTCGACTCCGCTCTCCACCAACTCGGCCAGGCCGGCGACCATCTCGGGCTCGACGACGGGCTCCGTCTCATGCTCGCCACGCCGCGCCGCTCGCTGACCGTCTCGGTCCCCGTCCGCCGTGAGAACGGCCGGCTGGACGTCGTGCAGGGCTTCCGGGTCCAGCACAACGTCTCGCGCGGCCCCGCCAAGGGCGGCATCCGCTTCCACCCCAGCGCCGACCTCGACGAGGTCACCGCGCTCGCGATGTGGATGACCTGGAAATGCGCGCTCGTCGGCATCCCCTACGGCGGCGCCAAGGGCGGCGTGGCCGTCGCCCCCGAGACGCTGACCACCCGCGAGCTCGAACGGCTGACCCGCCGCTACGTCAACGAGATCCTGCCGCTGATCGGCCCGGAGAAGGACATCCCGGCCCCCGACGTCGGCACCGATGAGCAGACCATGGCCTGGATCATGGACACGTTCAGCGTCAACGCCGGCTACTCGGTGCCCGGCGTCGTCACCGGCAAGCCGACGGCGCTCGGCGGCTCGCTCGGCCGGGCCGGCGCGACCTCGCGTGGCGTGCAGATCGTGGCCCTGGCCGCCCTCGGCCGCTCGCCCGAGGGCGTGACCGTCGCCGTGCAGGGGTTCGGCAAGGTGGGCGCGCTGGCCGCCCAGTACCTGTCCGACGCCGGCTGCACCGTGGTGGCCGTCTCCGACGTGTCGGGCGCGGTCCACGCGAGCAGCGGCCTCGACATCGCCGACCTGCGCGCCTGGGTCGCCGAGACGGGCGGCGTGCGCGGCTACCGCCACGCCGACGCGCTCGACCGCGACGAGCTGTTCGAGCTGGACGTCGACCTGCTGGTGCCCGCCGCCCTCGAAGGCGTGATCACCGCCGCCAACGCGCCCCGGATCCGGGCCCGCCTCATCGTGGAGGGCGCCAACGGGCCCACCACTCCCGAGGCCGACGAGATCCTCGCCGAGCACGGCACGACGGTGGTGCCCGACATCCTGGCCAACGCGGGCGGGGTGATCGTGTCCTACCTGGAGTGGGTGCAGAACATGCAGGCCTACTCCTGGAGCGCGGCCGAGGTCGAGATGCGGCTCCGCGACCTGATGGAGAGCGCCTACGGCGAGGTGAAGTCGCTGTCGGCCGACCGCGGCCTCACGCTCCGGCAGGCGGCGCACGTCATCGGCGTGGGCCGGGTCGCCGAGGCCCACCAGATGCGCGGCCTCTACCCCTGACGACGTGACGCGCGCCCCGCCTGCCGGTGAGGAGGCGGGGCGGCGTGGACGCTCACGGACCGTCGAGCGACGTCCGGCGGATCAGCCGGCCCGGCTCGTCACCGGTCACCCGCCCGGTCCACAGGTTGGTAAAGCCAAGGTGTCGCAGGTCAGGATGCTGATCATGACGCCCCTAGAGTGTGGTCCGTGCTCAGGTTGGTGCTGTCCCTCGCCCTACTCGACCCCACCGGCGCCTCGGAGCTGTCCCTACGGTCCGTGCCGGAGCAACGGGTCCTGACACCCGGCGGCGACCGGCTCGGCTACGCGCCGGTCGCCGCTCCCCACACCTCGGACCACCGCCTGTCGGGGGTGCTGCTGTCGCGCGATCCGGTCACCGGCGGCACCGTCCTGTGCGGCGGCTCGGTGATCAGGTCGAAGAGCCGCAGCCTGGTGCTGACCGCCGCGCACTGCCTGCACGACAAGGGCCGGACGCTGAAGCGGGTGACGTTCCTTCCCGGTTACGAGGAGGGCCGCCCGCCGTTCGGCGCCTGGCGCGCGGTGCGGACGTGGGTGCCGGATCGCTGGCGGAGCGAGCCGTACTCTCCGGAGCTGCTCCCGTACGACGTCGGACTGGTCGGGGTGGCCAGGGGCAGGCGCCCGCTGGAGGACGTGACCGGGCGCGGGCTGCGGACGCTGCGCACCCGCAGGGGCACCTCGCTCGGCGGCCTGGAACTGCTCGGCTACCCGGCCGGCCGGCACTACCCGGGCACCGAGCTCTATCACTGCGTCGGCGACGCGGTCGAGGCCATCTCGCGCGAGCCCGGGCTGCTCGTCACGCGCAACTGCCACGCTCCGGCGGGCGCCAGCGGCGGGCCCGCGTTGTACGGCGACCTGGTGGCCGGCGTCGTCTCGTCCTCCAGCCCGCTGCATGACCAGAGCGGCTTCACCGTGCTGGCCCGGCTCGGCGGCGGGACGTTCAACCAGATGCTGACCCGCTCGGACCGGTGGATGCGGCGGCATCGGCCTGCCTGACGATGTCCTCGCAGATCGCGTGGGTGAGCAGGGCATCGTCGGCGGTGATCGTGCGGCCGTCGCGGACCGCGTCGAGGAAGGCCAGGCAGATCTGCTCGATGCCGCGCTGCCTGCCGACCGGGGTCCAGTCGGGCCGCCTGGTGAGGGTCTCGCCACCCGCGTAATCGATCACGTCGCCGAGGTTGACCACCCGGCGCTTGACCCCGTCGCCCATGACCTCGCAGGTCTCCTCGGCGGCGCCGCTCACCCGGTTCATCAGGCCGATGGCGGTGAACCCGTCGCCGGACAGCTCCAGCACGATGTGTTCGAGCAGCCCGTCGCGTACGCGGGTGCGGAACCTGGTGCCGGTGATCTCGCCGGGGGCGAGGAAGCGCAGCGTGTCGACCACGTGGATGAAGTCGTCGAACACCGCCCGCCTGGGCACGTCGGGGTGGTCGGCCCGGTGCTTGGTCATCAGCACGAGGTGACGGGGCAGCTCGGCGAGCCCGGTGTAGCCGGGAGCGTGGCGCCGGTTGAAGCCGGTCATCAGCGACCTGCCCGTCGCCCGGGCCAGCCGGGCGAGATGCCCGCAGTCGGCCAGGTTGTCAGCGATCGGCTTGTCGACGTACACATGCACCCCGGCCTCCAGCAGGGGCTCCACCACCTCGCGGTGCGCGACCGTGGCGGCGTGCACGAAGGCGGCGTCGACCCCGGCTTTGATCACCTCGTCCACGGACGAGAACCGGGCGGCGACGCGGTAGGCGTCGCCGAGCCGGTCGAGCGTGTGCCTGTCGCGGGTGCACAGGTGCAGGTCGAGGCCGGGTTGGGCGGCGAGCACGGGAAGGTAGGCCTTCTCCGCTATGTCGCCCAGGCCGATCATGGCGATCTTCACGCCACGAGCGTAGCCTTCAGCGCCTCGTCCAGCGGGGTCGGCGCGAGGCCGAACGTACGCTGGAACGCCGACGAGTCGAGCACGTACGGCGCGACGAACTGGTAGCGGGTGTGCCGCAGCTCGCCGATCATGGGCGAGAACAGGCCCGCGGCCTGCACCGCCGGCCACGGCAGCCGCATCAGGCGGGGCGCGGGCCGGCCCAGCAGGGCGGCCATCCGCTCCCCCATCTCCCGGAAGGTACGCGGCTCGCCGGTGGGCACGTGCCACGGCCGCCCCCAGGCCCGCTCGTCGGCGCCGGCCACGATCAGCGCGTCGGCCACGTCGGGCAGGTAGGTCCAGCTGTGCGGCATGTCGGCGGGCCAGACCAGCTGGATCGTCCTGCCCTCGCGGAGCGGCACGAGGAACCGGTCGCCGAGGTAGGACTGGTCGGTGGCGCCGGGGCCGAAGTAGTCGGAGCCGCGCACCTCGGTCACCCTGATCCGGCCCGCCTCGTGCGCGGCCAGCGCGTCGGCCCACATCTTGGCCCTGACCTGGAACTTGGGGTTGGTGGACGCGAGCGGCAGGTCCTCGGTCATGGGGCCGGTGACCGGGCCGTACGGGTAGAGGTTGCCGAGGATGACGAGGACCGCGCCGGTGGCCTCGGCCGCGCCCAGGAAGGAGGCGGCCATCGGCGGCCAGTCGGTGAGCCAGCGGTGATACCGGGGGTTGACGCAGTTGTAGAGGACGTCGGCGCCTCTGGTGACCTCGATCAGCCGGGCCTGGTCGGCGACGTCGGCCGCCACCCTGGTCGCCCCGGCGGGGCCGCTGCCCGAGCGGGTCACCACGGTGACCTCATGTCCCCGGGCGAGGAGCTTGCCGGCCAGGTGGTTGCCGACCTGGCCGGAACCTACGACGACGTGCTTACCCATGATCAGACCTGCTTCCAGACGAGACGGAGGACCGCGTTGACGACGAAGAGGGCGGCGAGGACGGCGGCCGGGGTGGTCAGACCGGCGGCGTGCAGGGCGAGCGCTCCGCCGCCGAACCAGATGATCTCGAGCGCGGCGCGGGCGGGACCGGTCAGGGGGAAGACGGCGTTGGCGCCGCCTCCCGCGCCGAACAGCGCCCACACGGCCACGAACAGGGCGGGCCCGCCGAGACCGGCGAGCAGCTTGACGCCCCAGCTCTCGCTCAGCGTGAAGCCCCAGTAGCCGGCGGCAGCGAGGACACCGAGCTCCAGCAGGAACATCAGGGCCAGGTTGGCCCCCTTGGCGAGGGTGGGCATCGCATTCTCCTCGTGACTGCCGTTCTCTTGTGAGAGCAATGCTCTCTCACGTGAGCGACAGTCGTCAAGAGCGGTGCTCTCGTTTTTTGCCGCCGCTCTGGTAGCGTGCGGGGCATGACAGCCAGCCGTACCGCCAGAGAACGAGTCAGGGCCGAGCTGACCAGGGAGATCGCCGACATCGCCCGCCGTCAGCTGGCCACCGAAGGCGCCGGGGGCCTGTCCCTGCGGGCCGTCGCGCGGGAGATGGGCATGGTCTCATCGGCCATCTACCGATATTTCCCGAGCCGCGATGACCTGCTGACCACATTGATCATCGACGGCTACAACGCGCTCGGCGAGGCGGTCGAACGGGCCGACGCCGCCTGCTCCCCGGACGACTACCTGGGCCGATGGCTGGTCGCCTGCCACGCCGTCCGCGACTGGGCGGTGGCGCACCCGCACGAGTACGCGCTGCTGTACGGCTCGCCGGTGCCCGGCTATCACGCGCCGCAGGACACGGTCTCCGCCAGAGTCCGCGACGTCGCGGTGTACGGGCGCATCCTGTCGGAGGCGTACCACGCGGGCGCGCTCACCCCGCCGCCCCCCGCGCCCGCCCCGCCACCGGCCGCGGTCGCCGAGACTGCGGTCATCGGCGAGCTCATGCCCGGCGTGCCCGGCGACGTGCTGCTGCGCTGCGTCACCGCGTGGACCGGCCTGTACGGGTGGATCAACTTCGAGGTGTTCGGCCAGTTCGAGAACACGATCGAGGACAGGCGGGCGGTCTTCGACCACTCGGCGCGCCTGCTGGCCGGGATGATGGGCCTCGCTCAGTAGCTCCGCCGGCCGACGGGCCGGTCACAGCTCCACCGGCCGACGGGCCGGCCACGACATCGGCCATGGCCAGGACGGGCCCGCCACGCCGATCCGGCCGCCTGGCGCTGAGCCGTTCACCGCGAGCCGAACAACGGCACGATCACCTCGTCGACGATCCGAACGACCAGCTCGTCGGGGATGGACGGGCCGGCGAAGAGGAAGTGCTGCCTGAGCAGCGCCTGCCCGGCGTCCAGGCGGAGCGGGGTGACGGCGGCCGGATCGATCTCACCCCGCTCGACCGCCCGGCGCGTGACCTCCTCCATCATCCGCCTGCCCGCCCGCTGGGAGTTCTCCCGGAACCTGGCGGCGCGCGACTCGTCGCCCAGCGCCTCGCCGAGCAGCCCGCGCAGCGCCTCGCCCGCCGGTCCGGTCAGCAACTCCGCCGTACGTCTCAGCCCGGCCAGCGCGTCACCGCGCAGCGTGCCGGTGTCGGGCACCGAGAGCGGGGCGGGCAGCAGGTGGTAGACCGCGTCCATCACCAGCTCGATGCGGGTGGGCCAGCGCCGGTAGAGCGACGCCTTGCTGGCCTTGGCCCGTTCGGCGACCCGTTCCATGGTCAGCCCGGCGTAGCCGACGTCGGCGAGCTCGTCGAGCGTCGCCCGGAAGATGGCGGCGCTGAGCTCCTCGCCGCGACGGCGGGGCAGCTTGCGGTGGTCGGTCACCATGTCACGCATCCTACGAAGCCGCGGAGACCAGGCCGGTGCCGCCGTCGACGGTCACCAGCTGCCCGTCGGCCAGCACCGAGGTCCCCTCACCGGTGCCCATGACGGCCGGGATGCCGTACTCGCGGGCCACGATCGCCGCGTGCGAGGCGCTGCCGCCCGTGTCCACCACCACGGCCGCGGCCCGCTGGAACAACGGCGTCCACGACGGGTTGGTGTAGGGGCAGACGAGCACGTCGCCCTCGGTCAGCCGACCGAACTCGGCCGGATCCGCGATGACCTTCACCGGTCCGGTGGCGGTGCCGCCGCCCGCGGGCGTCCCGGCGACGAGCGCGTCACCCGCCGGCCGCGCGGGGAAGATCGCGGCCGGGTCGATGAGCCGCACGCCCGCGAACTCCTCCCGCTTGGCCGCCCTCCGGAGCACGGCCGCGCGCAACCGCTCACGGTCGGGCTCGGCCGGCGTCCTGACGTCATCGATCCCTTCGAGCTCCTCCAGCCGCAGATGGAAGACGTCCTCCGGCTCCTGGAGCAGCCCAGCGTCGCGCAGCCTGCGGCCGATCTCCACCAGGGAGCGGCGCAGCACGGGCAGCGGCTCGGTGAAGAAGAAGTGACTGTCCTCGCGGAAGGCGACGCCGGCGCGCGCCGCCTGGACCCGGCGCGTCATCCTGGCCCGGCGGGCCGCCGTACGCAGCCGGGGGTGGGCGAGCAGCCGTTCGAGCGCGTCGCCGCCGGCGGCGGGAGCAGGCGGCTTGGCCGCGAGCACCCTGACCAGGCCGAGCACCGTCTCCGGCGCGTCGGCCCAGGTCGGCGGGGTGACGAGGAGCGGGCTCGCCGTCTCGCGGTGGCCGTACTCGGCGAGGAAGTCCCGCAGCTTGGCGGCGAAGGCGGCGGGGGGCGGGTCGGCGTCGAGTGCGCCCGTCAGCCGGGCCTCCTCGGCCAGCTCCTCCAGCGCCTGGTTGGCGTCGGAGGTGCGGGTGCGAGCGCCCGCGATCAGATCGCCGAACTCCTTGCCGCGCCCGAGCAGCTTGAGCGACACGAGCAGTCTCAGCAGCGCGAGGCCGCTGCCCGGCAGGTAGTCGATGCGCAGGTCGGCCACCGGCTGCACCAGGTCGAGCGCCTGCCTGGGCACCCGGACCAGCTCCGGCCACGGCAGCGCGGCCAGGTCGCGGGACTCCAGCTCCTCGGTCGCCGCGACGAAGGCGCGAAAGCGCGGGTCCTCGGTCCACCGGGCAGGGTCGTGGCGCCTGGCCAGCCGGAGGATCCGCACCGGCGTGACCAGCATCCGGATTGACGGACGGGGGCGCGGCGGCACCAACGCGTAGACCACGCCCTCCTCCTCCACCAGGAAGTCCTCGAAGGCGCCCCTGATGCCGAAGTGGCCGGTCACTCTGGCCATCAGCCCGGCAGGGCCGTACGGAACCCAGGTGGACATGTCGATCGGGTAGGGCCGCACCGGCATGTACTCCAGCAGGATCGCGCCGAGCTTGCGCCGCACCGGGTTGAGCCGTCCCAGCGGCGGCGGCGGGAGCGCCGTCATGGGACGCGCCTGCAGCAGCCTGACCTGGCCGCCGGCATAGGCCCACTCGATGTCCTGCGGCCTGCCGAAGTGTCCGGCGACCTCGCCGGCCAGGCGGGCCAGCTCGCGCAGCGCCTCGCCGGGCAGCCGCTCGCCGGACGCGCCGGCACCACTTTCGCGGACGACCCCGCCGCCCGCCGCGCCGCGGATGACCACCTCGCGCCGGCCCGGCGTGTACGCGGTGACCTCCCCCGCGGCGTCGAGCACGTAGTGGTCGGGGGTGACGAGACCGGAGACGACCGCCTCCCCCAGCCCGCTGCTCGCGTCGACCACGATCCGCGCGCGGTCGCCCGTGACCGGATCGGCGGTGAACAGCACGCCGGCCGTCTCCGCCTCGACCATGCTCTGCACGACCACCGCGATGCGCACCTCGCCCGGGTCGATGCCGAGCCGGTGCCGGTAGGCCACGGCCCTGTCTCCCCACAGCGACCCCCAGCACCGGCGTACGGCGTCGGCCAGGGCCTCCTCCCCCACGACGTTGAGGTAGGTGTCCTGCTGGCCGGCGAACGCGGCGCCGGGCAGGTCCTCGGCGGTGGCGCTGGAGCGGACGGCGACCGGGCCGCGGCCGAGCGCCGCGTAGCCGGCGGCGATGGCCTCGCGCAGTTCGGCGGGCAACTCCACCCGCTCGAAGTGGTCGCGCGTGTCGTGGCCGCCGGCGACCAGGTCGTAGGCGGCGGTCGTGATCACGAAGCCGTCGGGGACGGGGAAGCCCTTGCGGACCAGCTCTCCCAGATTGGCTCCCTTCCCGCCGGCCAGTGCCAGGTCGTCACGGCCGAACGCCCGCAGGGGCGCGACGAGTGTCATGCTCTCTCCTCGACGTAAGCGGTGGTGCGCAGGGGACGCGCCGGCAGGACCAGCGCGAGGACGAAGGCCACGGCGAGCAGCGGCGCCATGCCGCCGAGGACGGGCGGCACGGCCTCGGCGAACGCGGCCCGCACGCTCTCGGGCAGGCCGGCCGGCCCGGCCACGGGGAGGTCGCCCGCGATCCGCCAGGTGATCAGCGCTCCGGCCAGCGCGACCCCGGCCGAGGCGCCGATCTGGCGCATGAACGTCACCGACGACGTGGCGGTGCCGAGGTCGGCGTACTCGACGGCGTTCTGCGCGGCCAGCACCATGACCTGCATGACGAGCCCGATGCCGAGCCCGATCAGCAGCATCACGGCCGCGAACACCGCGGCACCGTCGGCGAAGGGCAGCAGTGCCAGGCCGAGCGCGGCCACGGCGGTGCCCGCCACCGGATAGGGCTTGTAGCGGCCGGTCCGGGTGATGAGCCGGCCGGAGACGATGGTGGTGATCAGCACGCCGGCCATCAACGCCGTGACCAGCAGCCCGGCCTGGGTGGCGGTGGAGCGCAGCGCGATCTGCAGGTAGGCCGGCAGGTACGTGACGGTGCCGAACAGCGCGAACCCGACGAGCATGCTGATCGTCACGGGCACGGCGAAGGCCCGGTCGCGGAAGAGCCGCAGCGGCAGGATCGGGTCGGCCGCGTACCTCGCGCTCACCAGCCACGCGACGGCGCCGGCGAGCGCCACGGCCAGGAAGACGGGCTCTCGGGTCTGACCGAGCAGCACGACGCCGACCACGGCGACGGCCAGGGTGAGCGCGCCGGCGACGTCGATCGGCGCGCGACTCACCGGCTTGGGCAGTCGCAGCGTGACCGTCAGAAGCACCAGCGCGATCAGACCGAGCGGCGGGTAGACGGCGAAGATCCACCGCCAGTCGAACCGGTCGACGATGAACCCGCCGAGCAGTGGTCCGCCGACGGCCGCGACGACGTAGGCGGCGCCGATGAGGCCCAGGTAGCGGCCGCGCTCGCGGGGGCTGACGAGCTCGCCGATGATCGCCTGTGCGCCGATCATCAGCCCGCCGCCGCCGACGCCCTGCAGCGCGCGGAACGCGACGAACTGCGGCATCGACCCGGCCAGCGCGCAGAGCACGGCGCCGGTGACGAAGATGACGATCGCCGCCTGCATCATCGGCTTGCGCCCGTAGCGGTCGCCGAGCTTGCCGTAGACGGGCATCACCACGGTGGCGGCGACCAGGTAGGCGGTGATCACGGCGGGCATCTGGCCCAGCCCGCCGAGCGCGGTCGCCACCGCCGGGAGGGCGGGCGCCATGATCGTCTGGTCGAGCGCGCCGAGCAGCATCGCGAGCAGCAGTCCGGGGAGGACGAACTTCATGACCGCTCCTTAGAGAACGAGTCGTTCTCTAAGGAGAATAGAGCCCCGCCTTAAGAAACGCAACGTTCACTAACCCTGCCAAGCCCACCTCTGCCGATGACGTCGATGAACACCCTCCATCGAGCCAGTACGGCCTGCGACGCGCCAAGGCCGAGCACCTGCGTGGCGACCTGTTCGGCCAACCCCTGCGGCCGCACCGCTGCCGCGCAACAGGCCATCCGGCCATGGAGATGGCCCCCGAAGAGGTGGGCGGCACGCTCTTCGGGGGCCGCGCCCGGCTCGGCCCACGGGGGAAGGCCCCGGGCCGGACGTTTTCCGCGACACCCCTCCCAGGGGAGACGGCGCCGCCTGCCCCTGGCCGACCGTACGGTCAGCCAGGGACGCGTCCGCCGGCCGGAGAGCGGCTCGAAGCGGACAGGCCAGAAGGATGAACGACCCGGATCGCGCACCAGACGGTGCGGCCCAGCCCACGGCCGTGTTCTCGGGTGCCCCACTCCTGGGAGATCTCACGGACGATCAGCAGACCACGACCGTCCTCCGCCTCCGGCTCCTGCCGGATGTGCGGCCCGGAGAACGCGGACCCGGGGTCACACACCTCCACATACACCGTCTCCTCCGTCGCGGCGACGGTGAGGCCGATGAGGTCGTACGGCCTGACGTCGGAGTGCCGGAGCGCGTTCGTCACGAGCTCGGACGCCGCCAGCACGGCGTCTTCGACCGCGGGATGATCCTCGCCGAGCCATCTGCGCACCTCGGAGCGAGCGTGCGGGACGGACTCGCGAATGCCGGCCAGATGGATCGAACCGATGATCCTCGGCTCCGCGCTCGCTGCTTTCATGGCTTCACCCACTCAAAGAAGTCGGCCTGGATCGGCCTTCCCACCATCCCAAGCCGCGGCTACATTGAGTAGTTGATTGACTTCGCTATGCCATCAACCGTTTCGGTGAAAGTCTCATTGAAACGGGTGGCAGTCCCCCCGGGAGGTCAGATGCCCAAGGAGAGCGAGCTGTGCCCTGCTGACTCGCCGACCGCGCTCTTCGGCTTCGAGCTACGGCGACACCGCAAGGCCCGGGGCTGGTCCCAGATCCGCCTGTCGAAGGCGGTCTCCTACTCCGTCGGCACGATCAGCATGATCGAGACAGCCAGACGGTCGCCCACGGAGGAGTTCGCCCGTCACTGCGACGAGGCCCTGGAGGCCGAGGGAGCACTGATGCGGCTCTGGCCGATGGTCAGCCACGCATCGGCTCCGCCCTGGTTTCGGCCCTGGCTCGACGTGGAGGCCACGGCGGAGGCGATCCGCTCCTGGGAGCCCCTGGTCGTGCCCGGCCTGCTCCAAACCGAGGACTACGCGCGCGCCGTGCTGAGCGGCGAGGTCGGCGTGACTTCCGAACAGATCGAGGAGCATGTGATCGCCAGAATGGAACGGCAGAGCATTCTCCGGCGCCCCAAGCCGCCACTGCTGTGGGTCGTGATCGATGAGGCAGTCCTGCATCGCCCAATCGGCAGCCCCGAGATAATGTCGGCGCAGCTCACCCGCCTCCTCGAAGCGGGCCGAACTCCCCGGACCACCATCCAGATCCTGCCTTTCACGGCCTACTCCACGACCGGTCTGGCCGGCGGATTCGCCATTGCTCAAGCTCACGGAGTTTTCGACACGGCGTATGTCGAATCCGCTGGAGTCATGAGCCGAGTAACAGAGCGACCAGAGGACGTCAGCGTCCTAACATACAGATATGAGGGGATTCGTTCCGAAGCACTGCCCCAGCGCGAATCCCTAGAAGTGATCAAGGAGACGCTGCAGCGATGGACGAGCTGACTCGAGAACTCGACACAGCCATTTGGCGCAAATCCAGCCACTCGGGACCCGATGGCGGCAACTGCGTTGAGGTCGCCGAACTGTCCGGAGGGCGCCGAGGCGTCCGCGACAGCAAGAATCTCACCGGCCCAGCACTGATCTTCACTCCGGACGAGTGGAACGCCTTCATCGCCGGCGTGAAGAACGGCGAGTTCGACTGATCAACACGCCTGAGCAGGGGCTTTCCACTCTCACGGAGAGTCATCCGTGAGACGCCACAAGCGTGCGGATCCGCCGTAAGACATGAGAACAACCTGCGGAACGCGGCGTTCAGCAACGCCATCCGCAACAGTTTCTTGTCGATTACTCATCGCTCCGACCAGGCACAGGCGACCAGCGGCCCGAACCCAGTGAGCACGATCTTCCCCTCTCCTGATGGCCTTGGCTTGCTAGGTGCCGTCGCTCGCGACAAATTCCTGCTTGACCGCCGCCACCACGACGAGTCGCCGGGACGATGTTCGAACGCGCAAAACGGCACAGTCAGCGCATCTGTTCTACTCCGGCGGCCATGATCTTTCTGTTGGCGATGGCGCACTGGCCGCCCTTCCGGCCCCGTTCCCAGCCCGGCCGTTTCAGTTGATGTTCAACGCATCCAGCCGGTTTCAATTTTGGCGGGAGAAGATCCATAGATCACCGCCCATTCCCCCTCGCCGAGACCGCGCCACCTCCCTTTGTCGAGCGGAACCGAAGTCTTGCTCATAGTCAGACAAACAGACCAATGCGCACATCCTCGGAATGCGCTCCATACTTTCACTGAGTTTCAGCTTGTTTGTTGACGTGATGTTGCATACCGTGTGAGCCCGTGGGGGACGCCGCCTCCTGATCTGGTTCTTGTGCAGCGAGCCATGCGAGGAATCATCGTGGCTAACGTCGATCGCGAGGCGATGCGGGCCGTGGCAGAGCGGATCCAGCGGCTGTCGGACGAGCACTGGTGGGCGCTCGACCCTTCCTGCCGCCTGATGGAGAACGACGCGTGGGTGGGACCGACGGGTGCCCGGTTCGACGCCCAGGTCCACGCCGACCAGCGGGAGCTGCGCGACATGCTCACCCAGGCCGTACACAGCGCGAAGCAAGAGCTGGCATCGCTGCCGGACAGGTCATGACAGAGTTCAGCGGGGTCAAGCTGCCGGAGTTCGACACGATGGCGGGCAAGCATGCCCAGGCTGCCGGGCTGCTGGAGGAGCTGGCGCAGACCCTGTACGGCGAGTTGCGGAGTGCCGGGCTCGACACCGCTCCGGCCACGCGCCTGCGTGAGCTGGCCGAACGGGTCACCACGCAGGCCGAGGACCTGCGGCGACGCCAGCGACTGGTTCACGAGCTGCAGCGGCAGAAGGTCACCTTCGGGAGGAGCACACCCGCGGGGAGCTTCCTGGAGATTCCTGACCGGCTGGAGATCGCGAAGGGACTCCTGGACGGGACGCTGGCGGGTCGTGCCGCGCTGAAGGCCACCGACGGGGATGCCAAGGCGCTGGCGGAGTTGCGGAAGTACGCGTCACGCACCGGGGACGCCGAGTTCGTCAAGGCGTTCCTGGGCACGCTGGGCGGCCGAGGCGTGACGCGGTCGCCCGGCTCCTTCGCCACACAGTTGCGCGATGCCATGAATCGTGAAGATGCGGGCCGCGCGGACCGGCTCTCTGTCTCTGGCCAGAAGGCCCTGAGCATGCTGGCCACCGCCCTGGCCAAGGGAACCAACCCGAAGGATCCGGCGTACATGGGCGCCGGCTTCCTCAAGGACCTGGCGAAGGAGGGCCGCGCCGAGCACAGAACCGGCGACACGACCCACTCGGGCTACCAGGCGCAGGCGCTCATCTGGCGTGCCCACGACGGGAAGACACCGTTCTCGAAGGAGTTCATGGAGGTCATCGGACGCGACGTGATCGCCTACGAGCACGAGCAGCGCAAGGACGCGTGGGCGGCGAGCAAGGACCCACTGGGCAGCGCCTTCGCGAGCGCCCAGATCCCCGTCATCGACCTGGCCGGCGCACTCGGCCTCGGCACCCTGCTGAGACCGGGGACGCAAGCCGGTGTTCCAGGCGCGAAGGGCGGATCATCGGTGTTGGACGACCTGTTCCACGCGGCGAAGTCCAGCCGCGAGGCGTCCCACACCCTGCTGGACCACACCCCGGCCGAGTGGAAGACATCCGTGCTGGACTATCTGCTCACGACCCGGTGGGGCGCTTCTCTCTACTTGAAGGACCATGCGCCGTTCAACGACATGCTGGTGACCGCGACAACCGGCCAGGACGCAACCTCCCAAAAACTGGCCTCCGAGCTGACCAAAATCGTCGCTGACGAGGTGCGAGGCGCCTTCGGCAAAGCCGACGACGGCAACCTGGAGATCAGGAACCGAGAAACGTTCGATCGTCTCGCGCCCCTGAGCTACCCGGTAGCTCGTGCCATCTCCGCCAACATCGACCAACTCTCCCGGCTCCTCCTTAACCACGCCACCTTCGGCAAGGTCGCGGCCCAGGACATGTCCTACGCACTCGTGCTGGCCGCCTCCCACGACGCCGGCTTCGAAGCACTGGTGAGAGCGCAGACCGAACACATGCGAGCGGCACTCGACACCGTGGCACCAGTGGGCTTGACCGCATCCAACGCCGAGCGGCTCGGTTTCACGAAGGCCGACGTCAAGAAGTTCGACTTCGATGAGGACGGCCGGGTCGACAAGGCCGACATCAAACAGTTTCTAATAGACCGGACCGTGGCAGAGGCACGTCCCTTCAGCCACATCGTGGAAATCCGCCGCCAGGTGTTGATTGCCCAGGGGCTGAACGACAAGAAGGTGGACGAGTCGTTGAAAACCATGGTGCGCGATGCGATCGGCCTGCTCCCCGTGCCGGGGGCCAAACAGGTCGGTGAGCTGGCCACCGGAGCCTTCGGCAACCTGATCAATACGCAGTACGACAAAATCGCCGGAGCCGCGTACGACGAGGTCGCCAAGCAGATTGCCTTGCAGATCTCCGAACACGGGCAGGGGCTGGACGAGACACACCGGACGCTGGCGGACAACCGACTGGCGGTAGAAAGACTTGCAGAGCAGATGCTGGCCACAGCCATGCTGAACAAAGGGATGCTTGACGGACTCGGCTTCGGAAAGCAGAAATTCGCTGCCGGTGATGGGCGAACGATCAAGCGCTTCTCCGAAATGACTCCTCAAGAATACAGCGAATTCCTCACGTGGACTCGGGCCGCCGGAGGAAGCAACGACCTGCTTGATCGCTTCAAGAGCACATTCCATAGGACCAGCGAGGTGGACGATTATCTCGACCTCCAGATTCCCTCATCCTCCAGGAGAAAAGAATGAGGGGCCTGTCTCTTACTCTGACAGCCCTTGTGCTGTTCGGCGTATCCTGCACTCCGGAGAGCGACATCGTCTCTACACTGGCTCCTCCTCTGCCGATCGTAGATTCCTCACCATACGTCTGCAGTCTTATCCCCGAGCAGGCATTTCGTTCCGTGACTGGCGTAACCGAACCACTCGCTGAAGAGACTGCTGGAACTAAGAGAAACGGTAACTGCTCGGCTCCTGACAGAACCCCTCCGCCTCTGGAGGTGTGGTGGATGCACGAGGGCCCGGGCATGCCTCAAGAGCACCTGAACTTCTTGCTGGATGACAGACGAGCAGTATTCACGAGGCATGGAGGAGTTCCGCTCCCTCGCGATCTAGGCGATGGCATGGTCGGGTACATGCCGGATTCGATTTTCGCGGACCAGCCCTACCGGGTGAGTGCGAAATTTCGCTGCGACAACGAAGCCCGCTTGATCGACATCGACCTGTCCCAGGTCGCCAAGGGCAGAGATGGGATCAAGGATCTGATCGAGCTCATGCGCATCGCCCAGAAACGCTACGGCGAGCTGTACGACTGCACGCCCGGCAAGTAACAAGCCCAGCTGAAACGACTCGACCGCCTCGCCCCGTGATCACGGGCAGGCGGTCAAATGGTCGGGTGTGTGGCCTTGTGGGCGCATCCCAGGTGCCGGCCCCGCAGATCATGCGGGGCCCGGCGGTGGAGCGAGCAGTGCGGTCAGCGAGAGACGCGGTTGACCGCGGAGATGATGGCCTTGAGCGAGGCCGTGGTGGTGTTGGCGTCGATGCCGACCCCCCAGAGCACCTGGCCGTTGATGTCGCACTCCAGGTAGGAGGCGGCCTTGGCGTCGCTGCCCGCGCTCATCGCGTGCTCCACGTAGTCGAGCACCCGCACCTGGAAGCCGACCCTGGAGATGGCGTCGATGAACGCCGAGATCGGACCGTTGCCGATGCCCTCCACCTCGCGGATCTCACCGTTGAGGCGTACGTCGGCGCTGATGCGGTCCTTGTCGTCGACCGTGGACTCGTGACGGTGGGCCATCAGGCTCAGCCGACCCCAGCGGTTGGCCGGGTTGGGCAGGTATTCGTCCTGGAAGATGGCGAACATCGTGGCCGGGCTGATCTCGCCGCCCTCGGTGTCGGTGTGGGCCTGCACCACCTTCGAGAACTCGATCTGCAGCCGGCGCGGCAGGTCGAGCTGGTGGTCGGACTTCATGATGTAGGCGACCCCGCCCTTGCCCGACTGGCTGTTGACCCGGATGACCGCTTCGTAGGTGCGGCCGATGTCCTTCGGGTCGATCGGCAGGTAGGGGACGGCCCAGGTGAAGTCGTCGACCGGCACGCCCGCCTCGTGGGCGTCGCGCTCCAGGTGCTCGAAGCCCTTCTTGATGGCGTCCTGGTGGGAGCCGGAGAAGGCGGTGTAGACCAGCTCGCCGCCCCACGGGTGGCGCGGGTGCACGGGCAGTTGGGTGCAGTATTCGGTGATGCGGCGGATCTCGTCGATGTCACTGAAGTCGATCTCGGGGTCGACGCCCTGGGAGAACAGGTTCATGCCGAGCGTGACCAGGCAGACGTTGCCGGTGCGCTCGCCATTGCCGAACAGGCAGCCCTCGATGCGGTCGGCCCCGGCCATGTAGCCCAGCTCGGCCGCGGCCACGGCGCTGCCGCGGTCGTTGTGCGGGTGCAGCGACAGGATGATCGAGTCGCGGCGCCTGAGGTTGCGGTGCATCCATTCGATCTGGTCGGCGTAGATGTTGGGCGTGGCCATCTCGACCGTGGCGGGCAGGTTGACGATGACCTTGCGCTCGGGCGTGGGCTGCCACACGTCGTTGACCGCGTCGCACACCTCGACGGCGTACTCCAGCTCGGTGCCGGTGAACGACTCGGGAGAATACTGGAACCGTACGTCCACGTCGCTCGCGTCGGCGAGCTTCTTGACCAGCTTGGCGCCCTCGACCGCGATGGCGGTGATGCCCTCCTTGTCCAGGCCGAACACGACGCGGCGCTGCAGGGTCGAGGTGGAGTTGTAGAGGTGGACGATCGCCTGCCGGGCGCCCTGGATCGACTCGAAGGTGCGCTCGATCAGCTCGGGCCGGGCCTGGGTCAGCACCTGGATGACCACGTCGCCGGGGATGCGGTCCTCTTCGATGATCTGCCGGACGAAGTCGAAGTCGGTCTGCGAGGCGGCCGGGAAGCCCACCTCGATCTCCTTGTAGCCCATCCGCACCAGCAGCTCGAACATCTGCAGCTTGCGGTGTGAGTCCATCGGGTCGATCAGTGCCTGGTTGCCGTCACGGAGGTCGACCGCGCACCAGCGGGGAGCCTTGGTGATCACCTGGTCGGGCCAGGTGCGGTCGGTCAGGCGGATCGGCTCGAACGGCTGATAGCGCTGATAAGGCATGGAACTGGGCTGCTGAGCGGTCATCTCTGGGGCTCCTCGTCGGTCGATGAAGAACGGCCGACGCGCATGACAGGCTCCGCGGCGAGGGAGCCGGCCTCAGTGGCCCCCGCCGCGGCAGCTAAGAAGCAGCACACGCAGCATGCTCTGCACGTTACCAGACGTGTCGCGGTGGACGATCCGGCTCCGTCGCATCCGACGGCCAGATCGGCCCGGCCTCAGGCCCCGCCGGATCGGGCCCGGCCACATCCGACCCGACCGCATCCGACCCGACCGGATCAGGCCCGGCGTCTAGGGAATGAGAACCGACAGGCAGGTGACGCACCCCTCCAGCTTCTCGAACTCCGAGATGTCCACGGTGATCACCTTGAGCCCTCGCTTCTCCAGCGCGGCGGCCGTGCGCGGGGCGGAGGCGGCCATCAGGACCCGGTCTCCCCCGAGCGGCACCACGTGCGCCCCGGCCTCCTCGGCGGGCTCCAGGAGTCCGCTCAGGTTCACGTGCGCGGCGAGGCCGATGAGCGTGCCGTCGGGCAGCGCGGTGACGGCCGACTTCAGGTGCAGCACTCCGTCCAGGTCGACGGGCACGACCCGGCGTTCCGGGAGCAGGGCGGCCAGTTGGGAGATGGCCTCGTCGTTCGTCCGGGCCGACCTCCCGACGTAGACAGTGGGCCCCACCTGGAGCACGTCACCGCCGTCGAGGGTGCCCGAGCCGGTGATCCGCACCGCCTTCAGCCCCAGCCCGCGCACCACCGACGCCACCGACGCCACCTCGGGCCGCCGCTCCTCGGCACCGGGTCTGGTCAGTACGGCCAGCCGCCCGGAGATCACCACCGTGTCCTCGACGAAGGGGGCGTCGGGCAGGTCGTCGGCCGGTTCGGCGTACACCGGCCGCCAGCCCGCGTCGGCGAGGGCGGCCACGTACGCGTCGTGCTGCCGCGTGGCCAGGCCGGGATCGACGGGCTCGCGCTGGACGTAGCTGAGGAGGCCGTCCGCGAGGCGGGGGCCGGGCTTTCTTACCAGCGCGATACCAGACATAGGGCGTGTTCTATCACGAAGTCAGTAGAGTCTCGGACATGCGGGACAACGAGATTCTCAGCAGGATCAGCGCCCTGGTCGACGAGGAGCACGAACTGCGCGGCCGGCTGTCCGCGGGCGAGGTCACCTCCGACGAGGAGAACGCCCGGGTGAAGGAGCTCGAAGTGGCGCTCGACCAGTGCTGGGACCTGCTGCGGCAGCGCAGGGCCCGCCGCCACGCGGGCGAGGACCCCGACAACGCGGCGCCCCGGCCGGTCAGCGAGGTCGAGGACTACCGGCAGTAAACCGGTGGCCGGGTCCGGGGCCCATGCGCTTGCCTGGATCCATGACGACGATCGACGGCGCGACCCTCGGCCGACTGCACGCCGCCTATGTCCAGGCCGTCGCCGACCAGCCCGGTCCGGTGCTGTCATCGCGCCGCTTCGAGGTGATGTTCACCCGGGAGCAGCGGGGCTCGCAGATCGAGTCCCACGTCGAGCGCGACGGCGACGAGGTCGTGGGCGGCTACCGGATCGTCCTGCCCACGCTCGACAACACGCATCTGGGCTGGGTGGATCCGCTGTTCGTGCGCCCCGACCGGCGCGGCAGGGGGCTCGGCGGCAGGCTGCTCGGCTCGGCTCGCGACCGGCTGCGCGCCGAGGGCAGGCGGCTGCTCCTGGTCGAGACGCCCGCTGTGGGCACGGGCGCGCGCTTCGCGGAGGCGCACGGCTTCACGGTGTCGCTCACGGAGGCCCGCCGCACCCTCGAACTGCGCGAGGTCGACTGGCGCCGGTTCCGCGACATGCTGCCCCGGCCGGAGGGCTACGAACTGGAGCTCTGGAAGGGCCCCGCCGGGCCGGACCGGCTCGCCGACCTGGCCATACTGACCGCCGGCATGAACGACGCCCCGCTCGGCGCCGAGATGGAGGACGCGGTCTACGACATCGAGCGCATCCGGGCGCGCGAGGAGCTGATCGTGCCGGGCGGCTCCGACTGCCACACCGCGATCGCCAGGCGCGTCTCCGACGGCGCGCCCGCCGGATTCACCCGCCTGTACGTCAACGCCGACCGTGCCGACGGCTGGGCCCATCAGGCCGACACCGTCGTGCTCGGCCCGCATCGCGGCCACCGCCTGGGCCTGCTGCTCAAGCTGGCCAACCTGCTCCGCCTGCGCGAGCTGGAGCCGCAGGTCGAGCGGATCATCACGTGGAACGCCACGTCCAACGCGCACATGCTGGCCATCAACGAGGCGATGGGCTTCACGCTCCTGGACGAATGGCACATCTGGCAGCTCCCGATCTGAGGAGGCACCCATCCGATCGCGCAGAATGGACATCGTGACCGAACGGGAGGCGCACCTTCGCATCGCCCCGGAGCTGCTCATGTTCCTGCCCGTGAGCCGCCGGCAGGAGTGGCACCGGGTGACGCTCGACCGCACCTCGACCCTGGGCCATCACGTGGAGTCGATCGGGGTCCCGCTCACGGAGGTCGGCCCGATGACCATCGGCGACCGTGGCGTCACCCCGTCCTACCTGCCGGTCGCGGGCGACATCGTGGACGTGCCCGCGGTGCCACGGCCGCAGCAGTTGCCTGAGGAGCCCCGCTTCCTGCTCGACGTGCACCTCGGCACGCTGGCGCGGCGGCTGCGGCTGCTCGGTCTCGACACGGCCTACCACAACGACATGGACGATCCGGCTCTCGTCGCGCAGGCCAACGAGGAGCGCCGGGTGCTGCTCACCCAGGACCGCGGCCTGCTGCGCCGCCGCGCCCTCTGGCTCGGGGCGTACGTACGCGGTTCCAGCCCGCGCGACCAGCTGCGCGACCTGCTCGAACGCTTCTCTCCCCCGCTGCGCCCCTGGACCAGGTGCACGGCCTGCAACGGCCTGCTGATCCCGGCCGCCAAACACGAGGTGGAGCCGCTGCTGGAGGCGGGCACCCGGCGCACCTTCGACGCCTACGGCCAGTGCCGCACCTGCGGCCAGGTCTACTGGCACGGCGCCCACAGCGGCCACCTGGAGGAGATCGTGGAGTCGGCCAGAGCATGGACCGCGGGCTGATCCACGCACCGGAAACCAACACGACATCCCCCGGCAACGCTCGCGAAACGGCCGGTTCCTAGGGTCCGGCCATGCGGCTTACCCCACACGAGCAGGAGCGCCTGCTCATTCACGTCGCCGCCGGGGTCGCGCGCGAGCGTCAGGCCAGGGGCCTGCGGCTCAACCACCCCGAGGCCACCGCGATCATCGCGTCGTTCCTGATGGAGGGGGCCCGGGACGGCCGGACCGTGGCCGAGCTGATGGAGTCCGGGCGGTCCGTGCTGGCCCGGGACGACGTCATGGACGGCGTGCCCGAGATGCTCGACACCGTGCAGATCGAGGCCACCTTTCCCGACGGCACCAAGCTGGTCACCGTCCACAGGCCCATCCCGTGATCCCCGGCGAGTACCTCCATCCCGAGGGCGCCATCACGCTCAACCCGGGACGCGAGCGGGTGACGGTGCGGGTCGTCAACACGGCTGACCGGCCCGTGCAGGTCGGTTCCCACTACCACTTCGCCGCCGCCAACCCGGGCCTGGAGTTCGACCGCGGCGCCGCCTGGGGGATGCGGCTCGACGTTCCGGCGGGCACCGCGATCAGGTTCGAGCCGGGCGTGGAGCGTGACGTGACGCTGGTGTCCATCGCCGGAGGCCGCGTGGTGCCCGGCCTGCGACCGGAATGGGCTGGTCCGCTCGATGGCTGACATCTCCCGCGCCCGCTACGCGGCGCTGTACGGCCCCACCACGGGCGATCGGATCAGGCTGGCCGACACCGACCTGTTCGTCGAGGTGACCGAGGACCTGGCGATGGGCCCGGCCGGCGCTGGTGACGAGGCGGTGTTCGGCGGCGGCAAGGTGATCCGCGAGTCCATGGGCCAGGCCCGTGCCACCCGGGCCGAGGGCGCGGCCGACCTGGTCATCACCGGCGTGGTGATCCTCGACCACTGGGGCGTGGTCAAGGCCGACGTCGGCGTCGCCGGGGGCCGGATCAGCGCGATCGGCAAGGCCGGCAACCCCGACACCATGGACGGCGTCGACATCGTGATCGGGCCGTCCACCGAGATCCTCAGCGGCAACGGCAAGATCCTCACCGCCGGCGCGGTCGACTCCCACGTGCACCTCATCTGCCCTCAGCTGCTCGACGAGGCGATCGGCGCGGGCGTCACCACGATCGTCGGCGGCGGCACCGGGCCGGTCGAGGGCACCAAGGCGACCACGGTCACCGGCACCTGGTACCTGGCCAGGATGCTGGAGTCGCTCGACTCCTATCCGCTCAACTTCGCGCTGCTCGGCAAGGGCAACACGGTCAGCTCCGAGGGCCTGATGGAGCAGCTCAGGGCGGGCGCGTCCGGCTTCAAGCTGCACGAGGACTGGGGCACCACGCCCGCCGCGATCGACGCCTGCCTGACGGTGGCCGACGCGACCGGAGTGCAGGTGACGATCCACACCGACACGCTGAACGAGGCCGGGTTCGTGGAGTCGACGCTGGCCGCCATCGGCGACCGCGCGATCCACGCCTACCACACCGAGGGCGCCGGGGGCGGGCACGCTCCGGACATCATCCGGGTGGCGTCCTACGCCAACGTGCTGCCCTCCTCCACCAATCCCACCAGGCCGCACACCGTCAACACCCTCGACGAGCATCTCGACATGCTGATGGTCTGCCACCACCTCAACCCGTCGATCCCCGAGGACCTGGCGTTCGCCGAGTCGCGCATCAGGCCCTCCACGATGGCGGCCGAGGACGTGCTCCACGACCTGGGCGCCATCTCCATGATCGGCTCTGATTCGCAGGCGATGGGCCGCATCGGCGAGACCGTCATCCGCACCTGGCAGACGGCCCACGTGATGAAGGGCCGCCGCGGCGTGCTCGGCGGTGGTCCGGCCGACAACCTGCGGGCCCGCCGCTACGTCGCCAAGTACACGATCTGCCCGGCCATCGCGCACGGTCTCGACAGCGAGGTCGGCTCGGTGGAACGAGGCAAGCTGGCCGACCTGGTGCTGTGGGACCCGGCGTTCTTCGGGGTCAAGCCGGCGCTGGTGCTCAAGGGCGGCGTGGTGGCGTGGGCCTAGATGGGCGACGCCAACGCCTCCATTCCGACCCCTCAGCCGGTGCTCTCACGCCCCATGTTCGGCGCCGTCCCCGTGACGGCGGCGGCCACGTCGCTGCACTTCGTCTCCCCTCTCGCGCTCGACGAGGGGCTCGCCGACCGCCTGGCGGTGCGCCGCCGCCTGGTCCCGGTGGCCGACGTGCGCGGGCGCGGCAAGGAGGCGATGCCGCTCAACGACGCGCTCCCCCGGATCGAGGTCGAGCCGGACACCTTCCGGGTGCTCATCGACGGCGACCTCGTCGAACCCGCGCCGGCCGCCGCGCTGCCCATGACGCAGCGCTACTTCCTGTTCTGATGCACCCGGCGCTGCTCCTCCTCACCGACTCCCGGCTCCCGGCCGGGGGGCACGCCCACTCCGGTGGCGCCGAGCAGGCCGTCGCCTCCGGCGCCGTCCATGACCTCCCGTCTCTCTCGGCCTTCCTGAGGGGCCGCCTGCACACCTCGGGCCGCGTCGCCACCGCCTTCGCCGCCGCCTGCTGCGCGGCCTGCGGTGCGGCCCGAGCAGCGCCGGACGCTCCGCCGGGAACGCCGCCGTGGACCGGCCTCGACGCCGAGGCCGACGCCCGGACCGCGTCACCGGCGCAGCGGGCCGCGTCCAGGATCCAGGGCCGGCTGCTGCTCCGGGTGGCACGCCGTGTCTGGCCCGCACCCGCGCTCGACTCCCTGGCGCTGGCCGTACCCGATCCGCATCATCCCGTCGCGCTGGGGGCGGCGGCGCACGCGGCGGGAGCCTCGCCCGGGGACGCCGCCCTGGCGGCGGCCTACCACGCCGTCACGGGCCCGGCCACGGCGGCGGCGCGCCTGCTCGGCCTGGACCCGGTCGAGGTCCACCGGCTGCTCGCCGACCTGGCCCCTGACCTGAAGGAGCTGGCCTCCCTCGTCTCCGGTCCGGAGACCGCGTGGGCGGAGCTGTCCGCCCACTCCGCGCCGGCTCTCGACCTGCTGGCCGAACGGCACGCGAGGGCCGCGGTCAGGCTGTTCGTCTCCTAGGAAAGGACTCCGCCATGAGCGCCCACCACGACGACCACCACCACGCCCCTGACGGGCACGGCCGGGCCCTGCGGCTGGGCGTGGGCGGGCCGGTGGGCAGCGGCAAGACGGCGCTGGTGGCGGCGCTGTGCCGGGTGCTCGGCCCGTCGACACGCCTCGGCGTGGTGACCAACGACATCTACACCACCGAGGACGCCGACTTCCTGCGCGCGGCCGGGGTGCTCGACGGCGAACGCATCCTGGCCGTCGAGACCGGCTGCTGCCCTCACACGGCGATCCGCGACGACATCGCCGCCAATCTCGACGCCGTGGAGACCCTCGAACACCGTTTCGGCCCGCTCGACCTGGTGATCGTGGAGAGCGGCGGCGACAACCTGACGGCGACGTTCAGCCGCGGCCTGGCCGACCGGCAGATCTTCGTCCTCGATGTGTCCGGCGGTGACAAGGTGCCGCGCAAGGGCGGTCCCGGTGTCACCACGGCCGACCTGCTGGTCGTCAACAAGACCGACCTCGCGCCGATGGTCGGCGCCGACCTCGGGGTGATGGCCCGCGACGCGGCCGCCGTGCGCGGCGACCGGCCGGTGCTCTTCACCTCGATCAGGCGGGAGCCCGAGGTGGCCAAGGTGGCCGCCTGGGTGTCCGTCCAGTTGCGCGCCTGGTCCGAGCGTCCCGTCTCCGCGGGCTGACCGTGACCGCCGACGCCCTCCCGCCCGCCGACCGCCACGCTATGCGGGCCCGCGCCTTCGTCGCGACCTCGCTGTCCGGCGGGCGAACGGTCGTCAGCGGGCTGGGCTCGGCGCCGCCGCTGACGTTCCGCCAGACCGGCGCGCGGACCGTGCACCTCGTCTCGACCGCGGCGGGCCCGCTCGGCGGCGACCGGCTCCGGCTCGACCTCGACGTCGCCCCGGGCACCAGCCTGGACGTCGGTTCGGTGGCGAGCACGCTGGTGCTTCCCGGCGAGGGCGAGTCACACCTGCTGATCACCGCGCGGGTCGGCGCCGGGGCCTCGCTCCGGTTCGCGCCCGAACCGACGGTCCTCGCCGCCGGATGTGCGCACCGCCTGACCGTACGGCTGGCCCTGGCGGCGGACGCGCGCGTGCTCTGGCGGGAGGAGATCGTGTTCGGCCGGTACGGCGAGCGTCCGGGCCGCTGTCACGCCCGCTTCGACGCCACCAGCGACGGCCGTCCCCTGCTCAGGCAGGAGCACGTCGTCGGCGACCCGGCCCTCGACACCTCATCGGCGATCTACGGCACCGCCCGCTGCGTCGGCACCACCCTCGTCACCCCCCTCGTCACCCCCGGACCGGCCTGCCGGGAGGCGGTCGTCGGTGACGGGGTCGCCGTGCTCCCGCTGGCCGGCCCCGGCGTCCTGGTGTCCGCGCTCGCCCCGGACGCCGTCGCCCTGCGCGACCGCCTGGAGTGGGGCGAGGCGCTGGCGTCCGCCCCGTCCGGCGCCGGGTGACCCGCCGAAGGCCCGCCGGCCTGGCCCGGAGCGTCCGGTCGTCCTATGGTGACCGTGTGGCCGACTACCTTTCGCCGGGTCCCGCGCGACGCCGGCCGCGGCGGGCTCACGCGTTCGCCGTCACCATCGCCGCGGCGCTGCTCGTGTTCTGCGCGATCCTGCCGTGGGCGGGCGTCGAGGCCAGCAGCGACCTGATCGGCGGCGCCGTCTCCCGTGACGTGCGCGGCACCGACGACGGCTTCGGCGTCTACACGCTGATCGCCGGGATGGCGGCGCTGGCCTTCGGCCTGGCCGGGCTGATCACCCGCCCCTGGATCGCGGCGCTGGCCGCGCTGCCGGGCGCGCTGGCCACGCTGATGCTGGTGCTGTACGTGACCGATCCGGCGGGGGCGGCCGACCGGGTGTCGGTCGATCTGGGCAGGGTGCTGTCGGTCGAGCCGGTGATCCGTTACGGCTGGTTCGCCGCGCTGGCCAGCGCCCTGGCGCTGATCGTCTTCGCGCTGCTCACGCTGACGCCGGCGCTGGCGAGCCGCGCCGATCAGTCGTAGAAGCCCAGCCGGCGCAGCTGCTTGGGGTCGCGCTGCCAGTCCTTGGCCACGCTGATGCGCAGGTCGAGATAGACGCGGGTGCCGAGCAGCGCCTCGATCTGCTTGCGGGCCCGGGTGCCCACGTCGCGCAGCCGCTCGCCCTTGTGCCCGATCACGATCGCCTTCTGCGACGGGCGCTCCACGAACAGGTGCGCGTAGATGTCGAGCAGGTCGTCACGCCCCTCGCGCGGCATCATCTCGTCGACCACGACGGCGATCGAGTGGGGCAGCTCGTCGCGCACGCCCTCCAGTGCCGCCTCCCTGATCAGCTCTCCCACCAGCACCTGCTCGGGCTCGTCGGTGAGCTGCCCGCCCTCGTACAGCGGCGGGGACTCGGGCAGGTGCTCCACGAGCACGTCGGCCAGCACGTCGAGCTGGTCACCGTGCTGCGCCGACACGGGGACGATCGCGGCGAACTCGGCGAGCTGTGACACCGCCAGCAATTGCGCGGCGATCTGCTCCTTGCCGGCGAGGTCGGTCTTGGTGACCACGGCGACCACCGGAGTGCGCTTCACCGCCGACAGCTTGTCGGCGATGAACCGGTCGCCCTTGCCGATCGGCTCGTTGGCGGGCAGGCAGAAACCGATCACGTCGACCTCGGTCAGCGTCGACAGCACCAGACTGTCGAGGCGCTCGCCGAGCAGCGTGCGCGGGCGGTGCAGGCCCGGGGTGTCGACGACGACGATCTGGGCGTCGGGCCGGTGCACGATGCCCCTGATGACCCGGCGGGTGGTCTGCGGCTTGGACGAGGTGATCGCCACCTTCGTGCCGACCAGGGCGTTCATCAGCGTGGACTTGCCGACGTTCGGCCTCCCCACGAAGCAGGCGAATCCGGCGCGATGGCTGTCTGGCGAAGTCACCCCGCAATTCTGGCCCATCATCGGCCCTGGTCTCGCCACCAGGCGAACGCGTGGGGCAGCACGTGCGGCGACCACGGGGTCATCGTGAGCCCGGTCAGCTCCTGCTCGGTGATCCAGCGGGCGTCGGTGATCTCGTCGCCGTCGGGGACGGGGACGCCGGACGCGACCACGCAGCCGTACACCGCGACCATGTAGCCGCACTGGTGGCCGTTGGGGTACACGGTGCGGAACTCCCGCCCGCCGTAGACGCCGATGAGACCGCGTACGGCGATGTCGATGCCGAGCTCCTCGCGCAGCTCCCTGGCCACGGCGTCCTCGGGCCGCTCGTCCGGGTCGAGGCAGCCGCCCGGCGCGGCCCAGAGGTCGACGTCGCCGTGCCGCGCGACCAGCAGCCGCCCCGACTCGTCGAACACGCAGCCGCACACCGACGGCAGCATCAGCAGATCGGAACCGACCTTGGCGCGCACTCTGGCGAGATGAGGGGAGATCGGCATGTCAGCTCCGCGGGGTGCCGTCGGGGCCGGCCACGAGCAGAGCCTTGACGCCCAGCTCGCGGGCCACCGCCTCGTCGGCGGCGCTCGGCCCGTCGGCCGCCGTGACCAGCGCCGCGGCCTCGAGCGACCGCGCGCCGCTGGAGACCGCCATGGCGACCGCCACCTGCACCGCGGAGAGCTGGAGCGCCTGCAGTGCGACGTCGGTGGCCGAGTAGGTGCGCCCGGTCTCGTCGCGCACGGCGGCGCCCTCAGCGGAGCCACCACGCGTCCTGGAGGCGCGGGCCAGGGTGATGAGCTTGCTGTCTTCAGGATCGAGAGTCACAGGCACTAGGTTAGGCGCTGGCCATGCCCATCACGGCGGTGAGGAGCTGCCGCGTGCGCTCCCGGTCCACCCCGGCCATGCCCGTGTGCACGAGCGAGACCAGGGTGTCACCCGAGCGGGCGAGCACCACGTCCAGCGCGTACGGGTAGCCGTTGAGTTTTCCGCGCAGCTCGGCGCCGATCGCCTCGTCTCCCACGTCCTGCAGCGGCAGCTCGCGCAGCCGCAGGCGGGTGCCGCCGCGCGAGCGCACCTTCCGGCACTCCGACAGGGCCGTGGCCAGGTCGTCGATGTGCCCTTCGGCCTCGGAGCCGACGTAGCGGGCGAGCCCGACGCCGACCTGCTCGCCCAGCTCGTCACCCTGATAGCTGACCGCCGCCTGCGCGGTCAGCGCCCGTTCGGGGGCCCGGCCGCCGACAGGTGCGAGCAGGACCCGGCAGTTGCGGTTGGCGGCGGTGAACGGCGCCCGCCACGCGTCCTGGGGCCTCGGCGCGAAGCCGTCCGGCAGCCGGGCGGGCGTGCCCAGCGCCCCCCGGAGTGCCGCCAGGGCCCGTGGGTCGGCGTGGCCCTCGGTGGCCTCGCTGCCGCACCCCACCAGGCATCCGATCAGGAGCCCGCTGACCAGGCCGCATGCGACGACCAGGCCGGTGATCCGCAGTCCGCGCTTCATGATTCCCCCCGCAGCCGATCTACCCCGGGGGCCGAGCGCGGCAATCCACCAGACCTGTCAATAAAGGTCCAAACGCTAAAAGGGTGCCCTCGCCTGGCTTATCAGACGAGAACACCCCTTAAAGCAACATCTCGATCGGCTAGCTGACCGAGATGCCGTCACCCCCCAAGAGAGTGTCCCTCCCACCGCGAACCCCACCCGGCGCTCGGGACGCTTCCCTTCGTGACACCCACCGCACTGTGGTGTCGAGCTACAGACTGGGACAGACCGCTTGCAGAAGACTTGTAGAACACTTGCCACAATCGCCCGCAACACTGACACCTGCCGCATCCTTACAGCGTCGGCTGCCGACGGAGGCGACGGTCAGTCCTGCGCGGCGGCGACCGGCCTGACGTCCGTCTCGGGCGGCGCGACGCGGCGGACCACCACGGTGCTGATGCGGTTGCGGCGGCCGGCCAGGCTCTCGGCGGTGAGCCGCAGACCGGCCACGTCGGCCTGCGACCCGGCGATCGGCACCCGGCCGAGCGCGTGGGCCAGCAGCCCGCCCACGGTCTCCACGTCGTCGACCTCGATCTCGGTGTCGAACAGCTCGGCCAGCTCGTCGACCGGCATCCGGGCCGTCACACGGAGCGCGCCGTCGGGCATCGGCTCGACCCGGGGCGCCTCCTGGTCGTACTCGTCGGTGATCTCGCCGACGATCTCCTCCAGGACGTCCTCGATCGTGACCAGCCCGGCGGTGCCGCCGTACTCGTCGATGACGATCGCCAGGTGGATCTGCCGGGCCTGCATCTCGCGCAGCAGCTGGTCGATCGGCTTGCTCTCCGGCACGTACGTCGCCGGACGCATGATCGACTCGACCTTCTCCTTGCTGCTGTCCTGGCCCGCCTCGTGCACCCTGCGGGCGATGTCCTTGAGATAGGCGATGCCGATGACGTCGTCTTCGTTCTCGCCCACCACCGGGATGCGGGAGAACCCGCTGCGCAACGCCAGCGACAGCGCCTGGTTGAGCGTCTTGCCCCGCTCGATGAAGACCATGTCGGTGCGGGGCACCATGACCTCGCGGACCAGCGTGTCGCCCAGCTCGAAGACCGAGTGGATCATCTCGCGCTCGTCCGGCTCGATCATCCGGCGCTCCTCGGCCAGGTCGACCAGGTCGCGCAGCTCGGCCTCGGAGGTGAACGGGCCGTCGCGGAAGCCCCTGCCGGGGGTCAGCGCGTTGCCGAGCAGGATGAGCAGCTTGGGCAGCGGGCCGAAGATGCGGGTCAGACCGTAGACCACGGGGGCGCCGGCCAGGGCGATCGGCCCGGCGTGCTGGCGGCCCAGGGTGCGGGGCATGACGCCGACGATCACGTAGCTGACCACGATCATGATGGCCGCCGCGGCGAAGTAGGCCCAGCCCTGGTCGCTCATCAGGTCGATGAACAACAGAGTGGCGATCACCGTGGCGACCAGCTCACAGCTCAGCCTGAGCAGCAGCAGCAGGTTGAGGTAGCGCGGCGGATCGTTGACGATGGCCTGCAGCCGCTCGGCGCCGCGCCTGCCGTCACGTACGAACGCCTCGGCCCGCACCCGGGAAATGCGCGTCAGTGCCGTCTCCACGCTGGCGATCAGTCCGCCGATCACCACGAGGACGACGGCCAGAGGCAACCAGACGTTCACCGCGAGCTGCGCACCTCCTGCCACGACTCGAGGAGCCGGGCCTGCAGACCGAACATCTCCTTGTGCTCGTCAGGCTCGGCGTGGTCGTATCCGAGCAGGTGGAGGATGCCGTGCGTGCACAGCAGCTCCAGCTCGTCACGGGTGTCGTGACCCGCCTCGGCCGCCTGCCGGGCGGCCACCTGCGGGCACAGCACCACGTCGCCGAGGAGCGCCGGGTCGGTGGGCCCCTCGGCGTCGCCGCGCGCCCCGCCGCCGGGACGCAGCTCGTCCATCGGGAAGGCCAGCACGTCGGTGGGACCCGGCTCGCCCATCCACTTCTCGTGGAGCTCGGCCATGGCCGCCTCGTCGACGATCATGATGGACATCTCGGCGAGCGGGTTGATGCCCATCTCGCCGAGCATGTAGCCGGCCAGCTCGACGATGCCCTCCTCGTCGACCTCGGCGCCCGACTCGTTGTTGATCTCGATGCTCATCGCCGTCTGCCCCGCTGCTGGATGGGTTTGGCGGCACTCGGCTCCTGCAGCGCGTCGTAGCGGCCGTAGGCGTCGACGATCTCGCTCACCAGCTTGTGACGCACCACGTCGGCGCTGGACAGGCGGGCGAAGTGGATGTCGGGGATGCCGTCGAGGATCTGCTGGACGACCCGCAGCCCGCTGGTCGTGCCCGCGGGCAGGTCGACCTGCGTGACGTCACCGGTCACCACGATCTTGGAGTTGAAGCCGAGCCTGGTCAGGAACATCTTCATCTGCTCGGCCGAGGAGTTCTGCGCCTCGTCGAGGATGATGAAGGCGTCGTTGAGGGTGCGGCCCCGCATGTAGGCCAGCGGCGCGACCTCGATCGTGCCGGCGGCCATCAGCTTGGGGATCGAGTCGGGGTCGACCATGTCGTGCAGCGCGTCGTACAGCGGCCGCAGGTAGGGGTCGATCTTCTCGTAGAGGGTGCCGGGCAGGAAGCCCAGCCGCTCTCCGGCCTCGACCGCCGGACGGGTCAGGATGATCCGGTTGACCCGCTTCTCCTGCAGCGCGCGCACGGCCTTGGCCATCGCGAGATAGGTCTTGCCGGTGCCGGCGGGGCCGATGCCGAAGACGACCGTGTGCTTGTCGATCGCGTCGACGTAGCGTTTCTGGTTGACCGTCTTGGGCCTGATCGTGCGGCCCCGCGAGGAGAGGATGTCGAGGGACAGCACCTCGGCGGGCCGGTCGGAGGTCATCCGCAGCATGGCGATGCTCCGCTCGACCGCGTCGGGGGTCAGCTCGCCCCCACTGCGCAGCACCTCGACCAGCTCCTCGAACAGCCGCACCACGGCGCCGCTCTCGTCGGGGCTGCCGGTGACGGTGATCTCATTGCCACGCACGTGGATGTCGGCCCTGAAAGCGCCCTCGATGACGCGCAGCAGCTCGTCACGTGAGCCCAGGAGGCTGACCATCGGATAATCGTCTGGGATCAGCACCTTGGCCTGAGTGCGCGAAGGAGGTGCAGTCCGTCGGGATTCGTGTAGTTCGGACATGGGCAGGCCCGTGGCCTGATGCCTCCCGGTCTGTTCGGATGTACTTCTCCACACATCGTAGCCGGGACCAGGCCTGGCATTCGCGCCAATATCAACCGGGCGGCCACGACAGGCCGCGCCCGCCGAGCATGTGCGCGTGCACGTGGAAGACCGTCTGCCCCGCGCCCGGCCCGGTGTTGAACACGATGCGGTAGCCGCCCTCGGCCACGCCCTCCTGGACGGCCACGGCGTGCGCGGCCTTGATCACATCGTCGGCGAGCCCGTCGTCGGCCTGGGCCAGCGCCGCCGCGTCCGCGTGATGCTCCTTCGGTATGACCAGCACGTGGGTGGGGGCCTGCGGGTTGATGTCACGGAACGCCACAGCCCTGTCGGTCTCGAGTACGATCTCGGCTGGGATCTCCTTGGCCGCGATCTTGCAGAAGAGGCAGTCGGTCACAGGAGCACCTTACCGACCGGACCCGTCGCCACCTTGGCGGGTCCGATTCGCCGCGCCTCGTTGCGAATCGGTAATCCCGCGTGCCGTGCGCCGGAAGATCCTCGCGGTTAGGGTGGGTGTGCCACACTTCAGCAAAGTAGGACGATTCAGGGTCGGGCGAGGCCACCTGGCGAGGACACGACTGGGTAATGCCCCCAAAGGAACCGGAAGAGCGTAAACCCACTGGGAAGGCCGCGCGTCCCACTGATGTGACCACCGAAACCCTTCTGGCCGACAGGTCGATGGGGGCGGTGCCGGTCGGGTGGGATGCCGACATGGCCGTGACCGCGCTCTACAGCGCGCACTTTCGGTCTTTAGTGCGTCTCGCTGTGTTGCTGGTGCGCGACATGGCAACCGCCGAGGAAGTCGTGCAGGACGCGTTCGTCGCCATTCATGGCGCCTGGCGCAGGCTGCGCGATCCCGACAAAGCACTCGCCTACCTACGACAATCCGTCGTCAACCGGTCCCGTTCCGTGCTGCGTCACCGCGCGGTCGTCGAGAAGTACGCTCCCAAGGGTCTGCCCGACGCCCCGAGCGCCGAGAACGGCGCGATCGGCGAGCTCGAACGCTCAGCGGTCATCGAGGCCCTCCGATCCCTGCCGACACGTCAGAGAGAAGCACTCGTCCTCCGTTACTACGGTGATCTGTCCGAGGCTGAGATCGCCCACGCCATGGGCATCAGCAAGGGCGCGGTCAAGAGCCACACCGCGCGTGGCATGGCCGCCTTGCGAGCTGTCCTGGAGAAGATGTCATGACCCAGCCCCCCGACGAGTACGGCGACGTACTACGCCGTGTGCTGCGCGCGGAGGCGGACACGGTCGTGCCCTCGCCGGAAGGTCTGGAGATCATCCGTGCCCGCATCGAGCGGCGCGGGATGCGCAACCTGTTCTGGTGGCGGGCGGGCGCGGCCGCGGCCAGCGCGGTGCTGGTGGCCGGAACGATCGTGATGGTCGTCCCCGAGCTGCGCCAGCAGGTCCTGCAGGAGACCGTCCAGGAGATCAGGAACACCTCCACTCCCCCTGCCAACTCCTCCACCAACCGGGCCGTGTCGCCCGAGCCGACGGAGCGGACCGAACCACCTAACGTCGTGATCGTCCCCCCGACCAGCCGTCCGCCTCAGCAGCCGTCCGAGACCGCGAAGTCGACCAGCAAGCCGAAGCCGACCCCGACGCCGACCCGCACGCCATGTCCCACGGTCCCGGAGACGCCGGCCGAGCCGCGTGACGACTGCCCGACCGCCACTCCCACCCCCACGCCCACCCCGACGCTCACCGAGCCTGACTCGCCCGTCAGCGCCTGCCCCGAGACCGAGTGCCCGCCGGCCGACCCGATCCCCACCCCCGGCGACATCGCGAGCCCGCTCGGCGGCTCGCCGCCTGCGACGCCCTGAGGGCCGCGCTCACCAGCGGCCGCTGCGGGTCAGCAGCACGGCCGCCGCCGCCACCCCGGCGGTCGAGGTCCGCAACACCGTGGACCCGAGCAGCACCGGCACCGCCTTCGCCGCCGTGAACCTGGCCAGCTCGTCCTCCGAGACCCCGCCTTCGGGCCCCACCACCACGACGACGTCGCCATCGGCGGGCAACTCCCTGCCGGACAACGGCTCGGCCGCCTCCTCGTGCAGCACCAACCCCAGGGCCGCCTCGGCCAGCAGGGCCTCGACCCGCGCCGTGGACGCCGGCTCGGTCACCTCCGGCAGGTGGAACCTGCGCGCCTGCTTGCCCGCCTCACGGGCCGTGGAGCGCCACCGGCCGAGCGCCTTGGCCACCTTGTCGCCCTTCCACTGGGTGATGCTGCGCGAGGCCGCCCAGGGGACGATCACGTCGACGCCCACCTCGGTCATCATCTCGACCGCCAGCTCACCCCTGTCGCCCTTCGGCAGGCCCTGCACCACGACGAGCCGGGGCCTCGGGGCCGCCACCTGCCGGCGAACGGTCACCTCAAGCCTCAGCGCGTCCTTCAGCACCTCGCTCACGACGCACTCGGCGACCGCGCCCGCACCGTCGGTCAGATCGACCCGCTCCCCGGCCCGCATCCGGCGCACCACGGCCGCGTGCCGCCCCTCGGGGCCGTCGAGCACCACCTCGGGTCCCTTGAGCTCCGCGAGATCGGCGGCCAGGAAAACCGGCACGGTCACCGGCGATCACCTCGAATCCTCACGATGGGCGGTCAATCGAGCACCCGGCGAATCGGCGCGCGTCGTCACTTCAAGCGGGGTCGGCGATGTGGCCGATCGCCCCGCTCGCCACCCGGCGCCCGCCCAGCTCCGCGGGTGGTGACCCGCGGAGACGATCCTTCCGGCCGCGGCGCGGCGACCTCACCTCCCGTTGAACGCGTCACGCAGACGGGAAAAAAAACCTTGCTGCCCAGGGGCGAACTTGCCGGGAGGGCGCTCTTCGCCACGCAGCTTGGCCAGCTCGCGCAGCAGCTCCTCCTGCGCCGGGTCGAGACGCAACGGGGTCTCGACGTTGACGTGGATCAGCAGGTCACCGCGGCCGCTCTCGTTGAGCCGTTGCACACCCCGGCCGTACATGGTGATGACCTGGCCCGACTGGGTGCCCGGCCGCACGTCGACCTCCTCGGAGCCGTCGAGCGTCTCCACGGCGAGGATGGTGCCGAGCGCGGCGGCGGTCATCGGGATCTGGACGGTGCAGTGAAGGTCGTCACCACGCCGTTCGAAGATCTCGTGCGGTCGCTCGACGATCTCCAGGAAGAGGTCTCCGGGTGGGCCGCCACCGGGACCGACCTCGCCCTCGCCGGCGAGCTGGATGTGGGTGCCGTCCTCGACGCCCGCGGGGATGCGGACCTTGATGGTGCGGCGGGTGCGCACGCGGCCGTCGCCCGAGCACTCCTGGCACGGGTGCCGGATGATCGACCCGAAGCCGCCGCACTGCGGACACGGCCGGGAGGTCATGACCTGCCCGAGGAACGAGCGGGTGACCTGGGAGATCTCGCCGCGGCCGTTGCACATGTCGCAGGCGTCGGGGTGGGTGCCGGGCGCGGCGCCGGCGCCCTGGCACACCTCGCACAGCACGGCCGTGTCGACGACCAGCTCGCGGGTGGTGCCGAACGCGGTCTCGCGCAGGTCGAGCTCGACGCGGATCGTGGCGTTGCGGCCCCTGCGCGCCCGCGACCGGGGCCCGCGCGCACCGCCGGCGGTGCCGAAGAAGGCGTCCATGATGTCGCTGAACGGGAAGCCCGCACCGAAACCGCCCGCTCCGGCGCCCGCGCCCGCACCGCCGAAGGGGTCGCCGCCCAGGTCGTACATCTGGCGCTTGTTCGGGTCGGACAGCACCTCGTAGGCCTGCGTGATCTCCTTGAACCGCTCCTGGGTCTCAGGGTCGGGATTCACGTCAGGGTGCAGCTCGCGGGCAAGTCTCCGGTAGGCCTTCTTGATCTCGTCCTGACCGGCGTCACGTCGCACCCCGAGGGTGGCGTAGTAGTCGCTGTTTGCCACTTATCGACCTCTTATGATGCAGCCAGGATCTGGCTGACGTAGCGTGCCACCGCGCGTACGGCGCCCATCGTCACGGGATAGTCCATCCTTGTGGGCCCCAGCACGCCGAGCCGGGCCAGTTGCTTGTCGCCAGAACCGTATCCGGTCGCGACGATGGACGTGCCGTGGAGATAGGGGTTTTCGGAGCCGATGCGCACGGTGAGCGCGGACGGGATGTCTGGGGAAGTCTCGCCGAGCAACCGCATGAGCACGACCTGCTCCTCCAGCGCCTCGAGCACGTCGCGCAGGCCGGTGGTGAAGTCGGCGCCCGCCAGGTTGGCCGCGCCGGCGAACACGATCTTCTCGTCGTGGCGCTCCACGAGCGTCTCGAGCAGCACCGAGAGGATCGTCGCCACCACGGGCCGGTCCTCGACCGGCAGCCGCTCGGGCAGGTCGGCCACCTGCTCGGGCACACTGCTCAGGCCGCAGCCGTCGAGACAGGAGTTGAGCACAGCGCGCAGGTGGGCGATGCGGGTGTCCTCCACCACCTCGGGCAGCTCTATCACGCGCTGCTCGACGCGGCCGGTGTTGGTGATGAGCACGAGCATGACGCGCCGCTCGCTCAGCGGCACCAGCTCGACGTGCCTGACCGTCGAGCGGGTCAGCGTCGGATACTGCACCACCGCGACCTGTCTGGTCAGCTGCGCGAGCAGCCGCACCGTGCGGGTCACCACGTCGTCGAGGTCGACGGCGCCCGCGAGGAAGGTCTCGATCGCCCTGCGCTCCGCCCCGGAGAGCGGCTTGACCTGCGAGAGCCGGTCGACGAACAGACGGTAGCCCTTGTCCGTCGGCACCCGGCCCGCGCTGGTGTGCGGCTGGGTGATGTAGCCGTCCTCCTCCAGCGCGGCCATGTCGTTGCGGACCGTCGCCGGAGAGACCTTCAGATTGTGGCGCTCGGCGAGCGCCTTGGAGCCCACCGGTTCGTTGGTGGACACGTAGTCTTCGACAATGGCGCGGAGCACCGCCAGTTTCCGATCATCGAGCACGTGCTCACCTCCTGCCTCTTGCCCAACGGAAACGACAGGTCTAGCACTCTGTGTTCCCGAGTGCCAAGTGTACGGCTCTCTCCCACAAGGTGCGATAACACATCTCCATCCCGCCGCTGGCGTACGTCCGCCCAAAGGCCTCAGACTGGCCGACATGACCGACGAATCCCAGCCTCCGTCCTCCGGCCCCCCGCCAGGGCCGGGTCCTCAACCCGGGCAGGGGCCCCCGTACGACCAGCCGCTCCACGGGCAGCAGCCGGGTTATGGGCAGCCCCAATACGGCCAGCCTCCGCAGGGGCCGCCGCAGTACGGCCAGCACCCGCAGGGCCGACCACCGTACGGACAGCCCCAGTACGGTCAGCCCCCTTACGGTGACCAGGCGCCGCAGTACGGTCAGCCCTCCTACGGTGACCAGCCCCAGTACGGCCCGCCCTCGTACGGTCAGCCTTCCGGCGAGCAGCCGCGGTATGGTCAGCCGCAGTATGGCGGCCCGCCACCACCACAGGGCGAGCAGCCCTACCTGCCGGGCCCCTTCAGCGGCTCGCCGCAGTTCGCCGGGCCGGTGGATCCCAAGCAGGTCAGGCCGAAGCTGTGGTGGATCGCGGCCGGCTGGGGCGTCGCGCTGGTCTGCGTGCTGGCCGGGGCGGTGCTGTTCGTCACCGGCATTTTCAGCACCGTCAGCCACCTGGCGCCCACCACGACGTTCGCGGCCGGCGAAAGCGTGACGGTGCCGATCAACCCCGCCGACAAGCCGGTGATCTACCTGGCCAGCACCGCGCGGGTGCACTACACCTGCCAGATCTCCGGCGGACCGGCTCCGGCCAGGCTCGCCAACACGGCGGCCAACCAGACGGTCACGGTCGGCTCCACCCGCTGGGAGCTCATCCTGGTGATCAACGCGCCCGCGCAGGGCGACTACCAGCTCACCTGCGCGACGCAGGAGCAGGCCGACGCGCGCTTCGGCGTGGGCCGTGACGCCTCCTCGGCGGTGGGCGGTCTCGTGGGCGGCGTGGCGGCGCTGCTGCTCATCCCCGGGCTCGGTCTGCTCGTCGGTGTCGTCGTGACGATCGTGGTGCTGGTACGGCGGAGCGGCAGCCGCAAGCGACTCGCGATGGCGGGGTGATTTGCTACGGTCCCCGTGTGTACGACGGCGATGTTCTCCGGGAAAACTGGCGGCGCCCGGGCAAGGGCAAGATCCCACAGGTGCCCGCGGAGCCCGATCTGGTCGTCGAGGACGCCGAGAGCGGCTTCTGCGGCGCGGTGGTGGCCTGCGACAAGGAGGCCGTCACGCTCGAAGACCGCTTCGGCAGGCGGCGGCTGTTCCCGCTGGCGCCCGCGGCGTTCCTCCTGGACGGCAAGGTGGTGACGCTGACCCGCCCGGCCGCGGCGGCCGCGGCCCGCGAGCCGAGGCGCAGCGCGTCCGGCTCGATCACCGTCGAGGGGCTGCGGGCGAGGGTGGCCAGGCAGAGCCGCATCTACGTCGAGGGCGTGCACGACGCCGCCCTGGTGGAGAAGATCTGGGGTCACGACCTTCGCGTGGAAGGGGTGGTGGTCGAGTACCTCGAAGGCGTGGACGATCTTCCCGCGATCGTTGAGGAGTTCGGGCCGGAGCCGGGACGCCGGCTGGGTGTGCTGGTCGACCACCTGGTGCCGGGGTCCAAGGAGAGCCGGATCGCCGCCCAGGTGACCTCCCCGGACGTGCTGGTCGTCGGGCACCCGTTCGTCGACATCTGGCAGGCGGTCAAGCCTTCCGTGCTGCGCATCCCGGCCTGGCCGGACGTGCCGCGAGGGGTACCGTGGAAGGAGGGCGTGATCGCCGCCCTGGGCTGGCGCGTGGAGCCGGCCGACGCGTGGCGGCGGATCCTCGGCGCCGTCTCGACCTACGCCGACCTGGAGCCCGAGTTGCTCGGCCGGGTCGAGGAACTGATCGACTTCGTTACGGAGGCATCGTGAGCCAGGACCCGCCCCAACAGCAGCCGGACGACGACGCCACCCGGCGCATCTCACAGTCGGACATCCCGCCGCAGGGCTCGGGCCCGCAAGGGCCCTACCAGCCGCAACCCGGCTCCGCGCCGGGCTACCAGCCCCAGCCCGGGTTCGAGCGGCCCGGTCATCAGCCTCCCGCCGACCAGTGGCAGGGTTACCAGCAGCAGCCCGGCTCCAGCCCGGAGCAGGGTTACGGTTACGGCCAGCCGCCCACCCCGCCCCCGGGTTACCAGCAGCCGGGATACGGCTACCAGCAGCACCCCGGCCAGGGCTACGGCGCCCCGCAGCAACGGCCGCCGCATGTGCCCGGAAGATACGGCCCGCGCCCCGGCTCCGACGACACCACGATGGCGATGCTCGCCCACCTGCTCGGCCTGCTCGTGTCCTGGGTCGGCCCGCTGATCATCTACCTGATGAAGAAGGACGAGTCGCCCTATGTCCGCGACCAGGCGGCCGAGGCGCTCAACTTCCAGATCACGATGTTCATCGGCTACATGGTCGCCGGGCTGCTGACGATCGTCCTGATCGGGCTCCTGCTGCTGCCGGTCGTCTGGATCGTGTCGCTGATCTTCCACATCCAGGCCGCGATAGCCGCCAACAAGGGCGAGAACTACCGCTACCCGATCGCCATCCGCCTGGTCAGCTGACCAGGTCACGCACCAGCGCGTCGGCCAGCAACCGGCCCTTGAGGGTGAGCACCAGCCGCCCCGTCTTGAACGACTCGGGCTCCAGCAGCCCGCCGCCGAGCGCGGTCGCGACGGTCGTGCGGGCGCCCGGGGCCACGTCGGCGAGCGGGTAGCCGGACGCGAGCCGGAGCTCCAGCATCAGGCGTTCGGTCTCGCGGTCGTCGGCGGTGAGCACCTCGCGGGCGTGCGCGGGTGAGGCGCCTTCGGCCAGCCGCCGGGCGTAGGCGGCGGGGTGCTTGACGTTCCACCAGCGGGTGCCGCCGACGTGGCTGTGCGCGCCGGGGCCGGCCGCCCACCAGTCGCCGCCGGTCCAGTAGAGCAGGTTGTGCAGGCACCTCGCCTCGTCGGAGGTCGCCCAGTTGGACACCTCGTACCAGCGGAAGCCGGCCTTCTCCAGCAGCTCGTCGGCGAGCTGGTAGCGGTCGGCGGCCACGTCGTCGTCGGGCATCGGCAGCTCGCCGCGCCGGATCCTGGCGGCCAGCCTGGTGCCCTGCTCGACGATGAGCGAGTAGGCGGAGACGTGGTCGGGCCCGGCCTCGATCGCGGCGTCCAGCGAGGCGCGCCAGTCGTCGTCGGTCTCTCCCGGCGTGCTGTAGATCAGGTCGAGGTTGACGTGTTCGAACCCGGCCCGCCTGGCCTCGTGGACGGCCTGCGCGGCCCGGCCGGGGGTATGGCGCCGGTCGAGGACCTTGAGCACGTGCTCCCGGGCGCTCTGCATGCCGAAGCTGACCCGGGTGAAGCCGGCCCCGCGGAGCTCCGTCAGGTAGGCGGGGTCGACCGACTCCGGGTTGGCCTCGGTGGTCACCTCCGCGCCCGGCGAGACGCCGAACTCCGCGTCGATCGCGGCCAGGATCCTGCCCAGGTCGGCCGCGGGCAGCAGGGTGGGGGTGCCGCCCCCGAAGAACACGGTCCGCACCGGCAGGTCGGCGTCTCCGAGCACCCGCCGCGCGAGGCGGATCTCCGCGATCGCCGTATCGGCGTAGTCGCGGTGCGCGGCACCGGGGCCGAGCTCGTCGGCGGTGTAGGTGTTGAAGTCGCAGTAGCCGCAGCGCGTCACGCAGAACGGCACGTGCACGTAGAAGCCGAACGGGCGTGAGCCGAGGCCGCGCAGCGCGCTCTCGGGCAGCTCGCCGGTGGAGGGCGCGGGATCTCCGTCGGGGAGGATGGATGGCACCCCTCCAGTCTGCCCGTTGCCATTGACTGCCCGATCCCACCGGCCTACGATCCGGTCTACTTATAAGAAAGTTTCCTATAAGTAGGTCTCCGGGAGCCGCCTCGTGAAGAAGCTTCTGCTCGTACTCTCGCTCTTACTCGGCCTCTCGGCGGTCGCCGTGCCCGCCGAGGCGCACACCGGGTTCAAACGGGTCGCCTACTTCATCCAATGGGGTGTGTACGGCCGCGACTTCCACGTCAGAGACGTGGACACCAGCGGCGCCGCGGCCAAGCTCACCCACCTCAACTACGCCTTCGGCTTCGTCAACGCCGAAGGCGACTGCTTCTCGGCCGACCCGTGGGCTGACTGGCAGCGCCCGGTGCCCGCCGAGCAGAGCGTGGACGGGGTGGCCGACGAAGCCGGCCAGGCGCTCAACGGCAACCTCAACCAGCTGCGCAAGCTGAAGGCCAGGCATCCGCACCTGAAGGCGCTGATCTCGCTCGGCGGGTGGACCGGGTCCGCGCACTTCTCCGACGCCGTGCTGACCGCCGAGTCCCGGGCCAGACTGGCCCGGTCGTGCGTCGACCTGTGGATGCGCGGCAACCTGCCCGGCCTGGAGCCCGGGGCCGCCGCCGGCGTGTTCGACGGCATCGACCTGGACTGGGAGTGGCCCGGCTCGTCCGGCGCCGAGGGCAACACCGTCCGGCCCGAGGACAGGCGTAACTTCACGCTGTTCGTCGAGGAACTGCGCGCCCAGTTGCGCGCCTTCTCCGCCTCCTCGCTGCTGACCGCCTTCCTGCCCGCCGCCACGGCCAAGATCGACGCGGGGTTCGAGGTGGCGCGGGTGTTCGGGCAGCTCGACTTCGCCACCGTTCAGGGGTACGACCTGCGCGGCAGCTGGGAGACCCGGACCGGGCACAACGCCAACCTGCTCACCGACCGGCGAGACCCCAACCCGGTGCGCTACAGCGTCGACCAGACCGTACGCGACTACCTGTCACGTGGTGCGCCCGGACGCAAACTGGTGATCGGAGTGCCTGCGTACGGCCAGGGCTGGACCGGGGTGACCGGCGGCGGCGACGGCCTCTACCAGCCCGCCACCGGCCCGGCGCCGGGCAAGTGGGCCGCGGGCACCGAGGACTACAAGGACCTGGTGGCCAAACCCGGCGAGCGGCACCGCGACCTGCGCACCGGCACGCTCTGGTCGTACGACGGCAACGAGCTGTGGTCGTACGACGATCCGGCGGTGCTCGTGCAGAAGGCCGCCTACATCCGGCTCAAGAACCTGGGCGGGTCGATGATGTGGTCGCTCGACCAGGACGACGACCGCGCCTCGCTCACCACCGCCCTGTATTCGGTGCTCAGGTGACCCCTCGCGGGTGACTCCTCGCGAGTGATCCCTGCCGAGTGATCCCTGCCGAGTGATCCCTGCCGAGTGATCCCTGCCGAGTGATCCCTGCCGAGTGATCCCTGCCGAGTGATCCTTCGCGGCGCGCCCTCCGGGGCGCGCCGCACGGGCGTCAGGACGCGCCGACACCCAGGACGCGGGCCGCGGCCTTGTCCCAGGAGGCCGCGTGGCCCGGGAGGGCGACGATGCGCCGCATCAGCTCCCTGTCTCCGTGGTAGGCCTGGAACGACTCCGCGACGGTCACGCTCTCGGCGGGCCGCGCCACGATCTCCACCTCGTCACCCACGCCGAGCTCGCCCAGCTCCACCACCCTGAGGTAGGCCCCGGGACGCCCGGCCTGGGTGAACCGTTTGATCCACCCGGGCTCGTCCATCCAGTTGCGGAAGACGACGCACGGCACCCGGGGGCCGGTCACCTCCAGCAGGGTGGTGCCGACCCGCCACCGCTCGCCGAGCAGCGCGCCGTTGACGTCGAGGCCCGACGTCGTGAGGTTCTCGCCGAACCTGCCGTCGGGCAGCTCACGCCCGAGCTGCCCCTCCCACCAGTCGTAGTCTTCCCTGGCGTAGGAGTAGACCGCATGGCTGGGCGCGCCATGGCCCTCCTTGTCGGCCCGCTCGTCACCGGTCAGCCCGTTGTCGTGCACCGCCACCCGATGGCTCACCGGCGTTTTGCCGATGGCCGTCCATCCAGCCTTGCCTGCCCACTCCGCCTTGACTGATCGCCCGATATTTACCGAGATAACGCGCATACTTCAGACGCTAACCGAGGCTCCGCCTGGACGGCGATCCGTTAATGGCCTCTCTCTCGTGTCCCCGATCCCGGGCGCGCGCTGAGCGTCAGCCCTCGCGGGCCGGAAGGTTGCGGGGCCCGCCGTCAACCCCGCCCCCACGGGCCGGAGGTGGCGGCACCGGAGCCGGCGAGCTGGAGCCGGGACCCGGTCTCGAATCCCGCCAGCTGTAAGAGCGTCTCCAGCGCGGCCTGGCGTATCTCCTCGACCGACTCACCCCGCGCGCCGAAGCAGTCGGCGGCCACGTCGAGCACCGCCAGGACCACCGCCGCGTCGGGATAGGGCACGTCGACCAGGACGGTGCCGTCCTCCGCGACCTCGGCGGGAGTCAGGTGCAGCCTCAGCAACCGGCGCAACTCCTCGGCCATCGCGACCCCCAGCACAGCGGCGCGCTCGAACCGCTCAGTGGCCATCACGTCAAGCATCACTGTGGACCCTCCACTCGTTAACTCCAGTCGCAAGAGTGTTCGAGACAGAAGGTAGACGACCGCACCGACAGAATCCCCGGCGCGGAAGGAGATCTCGCGCGCGACGGTCGTAGCAGGCCGGCCACGTTCGCCGCCTGGCCACGTTCGCCGCCTGGCCACGTTCGCCGGCCTGGCTCGTTCGCCGCCTGGCCTCGCCGGGCCGCGAGGACAGGCGCGCGCGGCTACTTCTTGGGCTTGTCGCCGCCGGAGTCGGTGGACAGCGCGGCGACGAAGGCCTCCTGGGGCACCTCGACCCGGCCGACCATCTTCATCCGCTTCTTGCCCTCCTTCTGCTTCTCCAGCAGCTTGCGCTTGCGCGAGATGTCGCCGCCGTAGCACTTGGCCAGGACGTCCTTGCGGATGGCGCGGATGTTCTCGCGGGCGATGACCCGGGCGCCGATGGCCGCCTGGATCGGCACCTCGAACTGCTGCCGGGGGATCAGCTCACGCAGCTTCTTGGCCATGTCGACACCGTAGGTGTAGGCCTTGTCCTTGTGCACGATGGCGCTGAAGGCGTCGACCGCCTCGCCCTGCAGCAGGATGTCGACCTTGACGAGGTCGGACTCCTCCTCGCCCGCGGGCTCGTAGTCGAGGGAGGCGTAACCGCGGGTGCGCGACTTGAGCTGGTCGAAGAAGTCGAAGATGATCTCGCCGAGGGGCAGCGTGTAGCGGATCTCGACGCGGTCCTCCGACAGGTAGTCCATGCCGAGCAGCTGGCCGCGGCGCCCCTGGCAGATCTCCATGATCGCGCCGATGAACTCCGCCGGGGCCAGGATCGTGGACTTGGTGACCGGCTCGAAGACCTGCGCGATCTTGCCGCCGGTGGGGAACTCCGACGGGTTGGTCACGGTCAGCTCGGAGCCGTCCTCCATCACGACGCGGTAGACGACGTTGGGCGCGGTGGATATCAGCGACAGGCCGAACTCCCGCTCCAGCCGCTCGCGGATGATCTCCATGTGCAGCAGGCCCAGAAAGCCGACCCGGAAGCCGAACCCGAGCGCGGCCGAGGTCTCCGGCTCGTAGATGAGCGAGGCGTCGTTGAGCTGGAGCTTGTCGAGCGCCTCGCGCAGCTCGGGGTACTCGTCGCCGTCGATCGGATAGAGGCCCGAGAAGACCATGGGGCGGGGATGGTCGTAGCCCGCCAGCATCTCCTCGGCGGGCTTGACGACCGTGGTCACGGTGTCGCCGACCCGCGACTGGCGCACGTCCTTGACGCCGCTGATCAGATAGCCGACCTCACCGACGCCCAGCCCGAGGTCCGACGGCTTGGGCTCGGGCGAGATGACGCCGATCTCCAGCGTCTCGTGCGCGGCCTTGGTGGACATCATGAGGATGCGCTCGCGCTTGCCCAGGTGACCGTCGATCACCCGCAGGTAGGTCACGACGCCTCGGTAGGTGTCGTAGACCGAGTCGAAGATCAGTGCCCGGGCGGGGGCGTCGGCGTTGCCGACCGGGGCGGGCACCGTCTGCACGACGTGGTCGAGCAGTTCGCGCACGCCCACGCCGGTCTTGCCGGACACGCGCAGCACGTCGGAGGGATCGCAGCCGATCAGGCCGGCCAGCTCGTCGGCGAACTTCTCGGGCTGCGCGGCCGGCAGGTCGATCTTGTTGAGCACCGGGATGATGTGCAGGTCGGCGTTCATGGCGAGGTAGAGGTTGGCCAGCGTCTGCGCCTCGATGCCCTGGGCGGCGTCGACCAGCAGCACGGCGCCCTCGCAGGCCTGCAGCGACCGCGAGACCTCGTAGGTGAAGTCGACGTGGCCGGGCGTGTCGATCATGTTGAGCACGTGGCCGTCCCATGGCAGCCGGACCGCCTGGGACTTGATCGTGATGCCGCGTTCGCGCTCGATGTCCATCCGGTCGAGGTACTGGGCGCGCATGGAACGGTCGTCGACCACACCGGTGATCTGCAGCATCCGGTCGGCAAGGGTCGACTTGCCGTGGTCGATGTGCGCGATGATGCAGAAGTTGCGGATCAACGCGGGGTCGGTCTGGCCAGGCTGAGTGCGCACCGAAGCTCGTTTCGACAGGGTTGAGGTCAAGCGTCTTTCATGGTGACATGCTCGGATGATTGCCCGAACCGTCATTCGCCGCGGCCTGCGCCTGATCGCGCTTGCCATGGTCGTCGTGGTCGCGCTGCTCGGCCTCTTGGCCGGCGCGTACCGCGTCCAGTTTACCGGTGACCCGGCGGCATGGGCGAAGAGCACCGGCGACGACGCCCTCTGGATGGGCCACATGTGGGTCGACGGCCGGCGTACGGAGCAGGATGTCAAGGACCTCGCGGCCCGGCTCGGCCGTACGGGGATCAAGGACCTGTACGTGCACTCCGGGCCGTTCGGCCACGACGGCCGCCTCGATCCCGCCCGCTACCCCAACGCCCGAAATTTCGTCCTATGGGTGAAGAAGCATCTCCCTGGTGTCCGCGTCTCCGCCTGGCTCGGCCAGAAGGTCAACGGCGGCCGCCTCGACCTCGACGACCCCCGTTCCAGGGCGAACGTGCTGGACGGCGTCGCCGCGGTCATGAAGACCGGCTTCGACGGCGTCCACTACAACTTCGAGCCCATCGGCGACGACGACAACGAGTTCCTCGACCTGCTGGAGCAGACGAGGCGGCACACCGCGCTGCTGTCCACCTCGACCCCGCAGATCGAGCCCTATCCCCTGACCCGCACCGCGTTCAGGATCGCCAGAGGCCACGACAAGTACTGGTCGCAGGCGTACTTCAAGCAGGTCGCCGACCGGGTCGACCAGGTGGCGATCATGACCTACGACTCGGCCATGCCCCTGGAGTCCCTGTACGGCGGCCACGTCGTACGGCAGGCCGAGCTGGCCCTCGACCTGACCCCCAAGGACAAGCACGTGTTCGTGGGCGCTCCCGCCTACCATGACCACGGCGTGGCGTGGAGCGACGCGGCCGAGAGCGTGGCCACGGCCGCGCGGGGCGCCAAGCTGGCCCTGTCGGCGCACGGCGCGCGCGAAAGGTTCGGGCTGGCCCTCTATGTCGACTTCGCCGCCACGGAGGAGGACTGGAGGGAGTACGCTACCGAGTGGCTGACCTGAGTCCAGCGCCCCGGGCCGTTGATTTGAGCGACGACCTGGGTTATTGGTACTCTGGTCAACTGCGTGTGGCGCGCCCTCTCTCGAGCCCGCGCGCCCCATCCATCACCAAGACTTTCACCGAGGCTTCTTCGTGGCGAACATCAAGTCCCAGATCAAGCGCAACAAGCAGAACGAGAAGGCCCGCCTGCGCAACAAGGCGGTCAAGTCCTCCCTGAAGACGGCTGTCCGCAAGTTCCGCGAGGCCGCCGAGCAGGGTGACGTCGAGCAGGCCGTCGCGCTCCAGCGCGTCGCCGCCCGTCAGCTGGACAAGGCCGTCAGCAAGGGCGTCATCCACAAGAACCAGGCTGCCAATCGCAAGTCCGCGATCGCCAAGCAGGCCGCCTCCCTGGCCGCCAAGTAATCCTGGTCTCTTCGAGCGCCGCACTCCCTCAGGGGTGCGGCGTTTCCGTGTCTCCTTAGCTCAGCGACATGGGCGTACTGCCCAGGTTGTGTCACAGTTTCGATATCACACGCGCGTCGCCGCGGCGCATCGGCTGTGTCACCGATGGAAAGATCCCTTGCCCTCCGTCCGGCCCTTGCCCAGAGTTCATCTAGACGGGCGAGAGGGGGCACATGCGAGGGCCGTTGGTGGTCAAGCGCGCGTTCAGCCAGCCCATGCTGCTGCTGGCCGCGTTCGGCTCGATTCTGCTGGCCACCACGACGCTCGTCGCGCTGACCATGTACGCCTCCTCCATCGCCGAGGCGGGCGTGCGCCGGACCATGGAGACCGCCTCGCTCGGCCAGGTCGCCGCGACCGTCGGCGCGCCGGTGACGGCGGCCACGTTCCCCCGGCTGGACCAGGCCGTACGCGCCCGGTTCGGCGAGGCGTACGCCGGAGCGCCCGCGGACCTCACCACCAGCTTCCGCTCCGACTCCTACGTGCTGCCCGGCCAGGAGCGCCGCCAGCGGCCAGAGCTGCTCAGGTTCGGTGGCTACGACGGGCTCGACCGGCACGCCAGGCTCGTCTCCGGCGCCTGGCCCGGCGCCGCCGCCGGGAAGGGCGACACGGTCGAGGCGTCCATCTCCCTGTCGGCCGCCTCCGCGACCGGCTTCAAGGCCGGCCAGGAGTTCACCACCGAGAGCCGCCTCGACGGCGACCCGGTCAAGGTCCGCGTCACCGGCGTCTTCCAGCTGAACGACCCCTTCGGCGACCGCTGGAGCGGCGAGGAGCTGCTCAGTCGGGGCCTCGAAACAGGCGAGTACACCACCTACGGCCCGCTCATGGTGCCCCGCGAAACGTTCCTCGGCCGCTTCGCCACCAACGTCAACGCGACCTGGACGGCGGTCCCCGACCTGCGCGCGCTGACGCCGGAGCAACTGCGTCCGCTCGCCGCCCGGGTGGCCGAGCTGCGGTCGGCGCTGCACGCGAACGGCTGTGGCTCCTGCACCGCCGCCAGCCGGCTGCCCGAGCTCCTCACCCAGCTCGGCACCGCCTCCCTGGTCGCGCGCTCGACCATGTTGATCCCGGTGCTGCAACTGCTCCTGCTGTCCGCGTACGCGCTCATGCTGACCGCCCGGCTGCTGGCCGACCACCGCCGGATGGAGATCGCGCTGCTGCGCTCGCGGGGCGCGGGCACGCCGCGGCTGGCGTCCCTGGCCGGGGGTGAGGCGTTGCTGGTGGCGATCCCGTGCGCGATCATCGCGCCGTTCCTCGGGCCGCCGCTGCTGGCGCTGGTCAACTCGCTGCCGTGGATCAGCGCCTCGGGGGTGCGGCTGGCGCCGCCGGTCGACCTGGGCACGTTCCTCGTCTCGTTCGGCGTCGCCCTGGCGGCGGCCGTGCTGCTCGTGCTGCCGGCTCTGGCGGGCGCGCGCCGTACCTATGTGGAGGAGCAGTCGGCGCGCGGGCGCGGCGGCGGGCGCGGGCTGATCGAGCGGGCGGGCGCGGACCTGGCGCTGCTGGTGGTGGCCGGGCTGGCCATCTGGCAGCTGCGCCACTACGGCGCCCCCGTCACCACCACGGCCGGCGGCGACCTCGGCATCGACCCGCTGATCATCTCCGGGCCGGCGCTGGCGCTGCTCACCGGCGGCATGCTGGGACTGCGCCTGGTCCCGCGCGTGTCGAAGCTCGCCGAACGGCTGACCGAGGGGCGGCCCACGTTCGCCGCCGCGCTCGGCGCCCGGCAGGTGAGCAGGCGCCCGCTCAGGTACGCCGGCCCGGCGCTGCTGCTGACCATGGCGATCGCGATCGGCATCGTGTCCATGGCCACGGCGTCCACCTGGCGCACCTCGCAGCAGGACCAGGCCCGCCATCAGGCCGGGGCCGACCTGCGGATCTCGGGGCCGCCGAACGGGCCCGAGCTGGGCACGTTCGGCCGGGGGACGGCGTTCGCCGCGCTGCCGGGCGTCACGGCGCTCTCGCCCGCCTTCCGCGGCCAGGTCGAGTTCGGCGGCGAGGACGCCGTCCTGCTCGGGCTCGACGCGGCCAAGCTGGAGGACGTGTTCCAGCTCCGTCCCGACCTGTCGGCGCGGCCGGTCGCCGACCTGTCCCGCGCGCTTCGTGAGGGCGTCCCGCGCGCCGCGACCCTGGAGCTCCCGGGCCGCCCGGCCACGCTGACCGTACGGGCGCGGACGGACATGGACGCGCCGCTCCGGCTGGTCGTCTCCGACGCCCTCGACGTGTGGCGCGAGCTGCCGCTGGGCGTGCTGCGCACCGGCGACAACCGGATCGAGGTGGACCTCACGACGCTGGCCGGGCGGAGCGGGAAGATCAGCTACCCGCTGTCGATCCGCGGCCTGGTCACGGGCCGGCCCCAGAGCGGCGCCCCGACGGTCACGCTGACCGGGCTGAGCGCCGACGGCGGGCCGATCCCCTTACCCGCCACCCTGGGCGTCGTCGGATCGCAGCCGGTCGCGCTCGCCCTCGGCGCGTCCTCGACGGCCTGGGCGCTGCCCGTGGTGCTCACGGCCGACCTCGCCGCCACGCTCGACCTGGCCACCGGCGAGGTCGGACGCGTCAGCCTGGATCGCAACACCGTCGACATCAGGGTGGCCGGCATCGTGGACCGGATGCCGGCGACGGCGCCCGACCAGCAGGCGGTGCTCGTCGACTGGAGCGACCTGCAGGCCATCGGGCTCGCGGCCGGGCAGCTCGCCCGGCCCGCGACCGAGTGGTGGCTCGCCGCCGAGGGCGGCGACGCCGGGCCCGCGCACGCGGCGCTGAAGCGCAATCCCGGGTGGGACGTCACCGTCGTCGAGCAGCGCGCGCTCGCCGCCCAACTCCAGGACGACCCGCTGGCCACCGGCCTGCAGGGGGCGCTGATCCTCGGCTTCGTCGCGGCGCTGGTGTTCGCGGCCCTCGGGTTCCTGGTCAACGCCGTGGTCGCGGCCAGGGAGCGGATGTCGGAGTTCACCATCCTGCGGGCGCTCGGCGTGAGCTTCCGGCAGGTGTTCGGACTGCTGGCCATCGAGCAGACGTTCGTCATCGGACTGTCGCTGATCGCCGGGACCGTGCTCGCGGTCGTGGTCGGGGTCCTCGTGGTGCCGCACATCGTGCTCACCGGGCAGGCGGCTGCCGTCACGCCCGGCGTGGTCCTCGACATTCCGTGGCTCGCGACCGGCGGCCTGCTGGCAGGGGTGGCCGTGCTGCTGTTCGCCATCGTCGCCGGGCTGGCGCGGCACCTGCGGGGTCAGGGGCTCGGCCGCGTGCTCCGCATCGGGGAGGACCAGTGAGGATCCTGCCGCTCGCCCGGGCGCACCTCGGCACGATGGCGGTGCTCGCCGTGCTCACGTTGAGCGCCTGCCTGCTCGTCGCCGGGCTGCCCCGGCTGGTGCAGGGCTCGTTCGACGACGCGCTGCGCGAGTCGCTGCGCGGCGCGGGGGCCTCGCAGGTCGATCTCACCGTACGGGTCGCGGCGAACTCCCGCGAGGACGACCTGATCGAGCGCGCCCAGTTCGACTCCAGGGACGCGGAGTACCGGGCGCTCCTGCCCGGGCCGCTGCGTCCGCTCGTGGTCCCGGCCGGCGCCTCCACCGGCCACGCCAGCGCCAAGACGTACGACACGCCGGTCCGCGGGTCCGGCGGCATGCGGTTCGTCAACCTGGCCTGGCTGTCCGACGCCGACCGGCGGGTCCGCTGGATCGACGGCCGAGCTCCAGGCGCGCCCTCCACCATGGCGTACGAGCAGGCGACCATCCCGGTGTTCGAGGTGGGCGTCGTCGACGAGGCCCGCGCCAAGATGGGCCTCCGGCTCGGCGACGTGGCGATCATCGGGGAGAGTCACCCCGCGGCGGTCAGGATCGTCGGTGTGTTCGCGGCCACCGACCCCGCCGACCGCTACTGGAGCCACCACGGCGACGTTCTGCGCGTCACCGAGACACAGCCGCCCGGCAAGCTCGACCCGGAGAGGCGCACGACCGCGCTGATCTCCGACAGCGGCCTGGCCAAGCTGAGCGGCGCCGACCGCAACCTGCGCTACGGCTGGGTCCTGCCGGTCGACCCGGAGGCGTTCTCGTCACTCGGGACGTCCGAGATCGCCACCGCGATCACCGTCTTCGACCGCGGGGTCGCGCTGCGGTCGGTGAGCGTGTCCACCCGGACCTGGCTGGAGACCCACCTGCCCGAGCTGCTGACCGCTTTCAGCGCCGCGATGGCCACCGCGCGGACCGTGATGTTCCTGGTGCTCGGCGGCCTGCTGGCGGTGGCCCTCGGCGTGATCGTGCTGTCCGTGCACCTGCTGACCGACCGGATGGACCACTCGCTGGCGCTGGCGCGGGCACGCGGCGGGTCGCTGCGGCAGGTCGCCGGGGCGGGCACGGCGCTGACGACCTGCGCGGTGGCGCCCGCCGCGCTGGCCGGCTACGCCCTGTCCTTCCTGATCCCCGGGCCGGTGACGTGGATCGTGCACGCCGGGCCCGCGCTGGTGGTCGTCACCGCCGCCGGGTTCGCCGCCGCGCGACTGGCGCTCACGCATCGCGCGCCGCTGCACGAACGCCGCGACGACGTGGTCACCACCCGGCCCTCGGCCCGGCGGATCACGTTGGAGGCGCTGGTCGTGGTGCTCGCACTGGCCGGCGCCTACCTGCTGCGCAGCCGCGGCCTGACCGCCGAGGGCGCCGGGGACGACCCGTTCCTGCTGTTCGTGCCGATCGCCCTGACGGTGGCCGCCGCGCTGATCACGATCCGCTGCTACCCGTATCCACTGCGCCTGCTCGTACGCCTGGCCGCCCGCCGCCGACCGGCCGTTCCGTTCCTGGGGCTGACCAGGGCGGCCCGGGCGCGGTCCGGCAGCGTGCTGCCGGTGCTCATCCTGCTGCCCGCACTCGGTGTCTCGGTGTTCGCCTCGGTGATCTCCGGCGGCATCGCCGACACCCAGCGGCTGGCCTCCTGGCAGAACGCGGGGGCGCCCATCAGGCTGACCTCGGCCGTCGAGCTGCCGCCCGACGCCGTCGAACGGGTCCGCCGGGTGCCGGGCGTGGAGCTCGTCGTGCCCGCGCAGACGGCCCAGGTTCAGCTCGGCTACGGCGGCGAGCGGGCCGACGCCATCGCGGTCGACCTGGACGGGTGGCGGCGGGTGCTGGCAGGCGCGCCGATCAGTGTGCCGGCCATGCCGGGCGTGCCGTCCGGTGTCCCCGCGCTGGTCTCACCCGAGCTACGCGGGCGGGGCACCATCGACGTCGGCTGGCTCAGGCGGGCCAAGGTCACCGAGCGCGGCGTGGTCTCCTCGGTGCCCGGGTTCTTCTCCGGCAAGCCGTTCCTGGTGCTGCCCTTCGAGGTGAACGAACGCCCGTCGGTCAACGCACTGCTCATCAAGGGCGACGCGGATCCGGCGGCCGTCCTCAAGGCGTCGGGATCGCCGCGCGCCACCGTCACCACGCAGGCCGCGGAGCTGGCCTCGATCGAGGGCGGGCCGCTGACCACCACCGTCCGGAGCGTGCTGCTCGTCACCACGATCGCGCTGGCCGCGTACGCGCTCGTCGCGGTCGTCGTCACGCTGGTGATCGGCGCGGCCGAGCGGGCCAGAGCGCTGTCGTTCCTGCGCACCCTCGGGCTGTCCGACCGGCAGGCGCAACGGCTGACCGTGCTGGAGGTGCTCCCGATGATCCTCATCACCGCGGTCGTCGGCCTGGCGCTCGGCCTCGGCCTGCCCGCGGCGCTCGGGCCGGGCGTGGACCTGTCCTCCTACGCGGGCGGAGTGGCCGTCGGCGAATTCGACCTCGACCTGGTCACGCCCGCGTTCCTGGCCGCCGGGCTCGCCTTCGCGGCCGTGCTCGGCGCCTACGTCCACACCGCCATCAGCCGCCGCCGCGCCCTCGGCGCCACGCTTCGAGTGGGTGAGCTCACGTGAATCCGACCCTGTCCGAGCTGGAAGCCCAGGCGAGCGTCGAACGGGCCGCCTTCGGCGGCGACGCGCACATCGTCTGCGACAACCTGGTGCGCATCTACAAGACCGAGGGCGTCGAGGTGGTCGCCCTGCAGGGGCTCGACCTGCTCATCCAGCGCGGCGAGCTGGTCGCCATCGTGGGCGCGTCGGGCTCGGGCAAGTCGACGCTGCTCAACGTGCTGTCCGGCCTCGACGTGCCCACCGCCGGCGTGGCCAGGGTCGCGGGCATGGACCTGCTCGCGATGACCGCCAAGGACCGGCTGCGCTACCGGCGCGAGGTGGTCGGGTTCATCTGGCAGCAGACCGCGCGCAACCTGCTCCCCTACCTGACCGCGCGGGAGAACGTCGAGCTGCCGATGAAGCTGGCCGGCAAGGCCCGCCGAGGCCGCGCGCTGGAGTTGCTGGACCTGCTCGGCGTGGGCCACAGCGCCGGGCACGGACCGGCCGAGCTGTCCGGTGGCGAACAGCAGCGGGTGGCCATCGCGGTCGCCCTGGCCAACTCCCCCCAGCTCATCCTGGCCGACGAGCCGACCGGTGAGCTCGACAGCGAGACCTCGGCCCAGGTGTTCGACGCGCTGCGCAAGGCCAACCGGGAGCTGGGCGTCACCGTGGTCATCGTGACCCACGACCCGCTCGTGTCGGAGCAGGTCGACCGTACGATCGGCATCCGCGACGGGCGCACCAGCAGCGAGACGCTGCGCCGGGAGGACGCCGAGGGCCGGCTCGTGGCGGAGGAGTACGCGGTGCTCGACCGGGTGGGCCGGCTACAGCTCCCCCGCGACTTCATGAACGCCCTTGAGATGGAACGCCGGGTACGCCTCGAACTCGAGTCCGACCATATCGGCGTATGGCCGGCCCGAGAGGAGCCCTCCCATGAGCAGTGAGCCGTTGGTCCTGGTGGAGGGCCTGCGCAAGGTCTACCGGAGCGGGCCCAAGGAGGTCGTCGCGCTACACGAGGTGTCGTTCGAGGCGTTCCCCGGTGAGCTGATCGCCATCCGGGGCCGGTCGGGCTCCGGCAAGACCACGCTGCTGAACCAGATCGGCGGCCTCGACCGGCCCGACGCCGGCCGGGTCGTCGTGGAGGGGCGGGAGGTCACCTCCATGTCCGACGGCGACCTGCTGGAACTGCGCCGTGACGTGGTGGGGTTCGTGTTCCAGTCGTTCGGGCTGATCCCCGTGCTGTCGGCTGCCGAGAACGTCGGGGTGCCCATGCGGCTCCGCCGTACGCCGGTGGCGGAGCGGGAGAAGCGGATCCGCATGCTGCTCGCCCTCGTCGGGCTGGAGCAGCACGCCAACCAACGCCCGTACGAGCTGTCCGGCGGCCAGCGGCAACGCGTCGCGATCGCCCGCTCGCTGGCCAACCGGCCGAAGCTGCTGGTCGCCGACGAGCCGACCGGGCAGCTCGACTCCCAGACGGGCCGCCAGATCATGCAGTTGCTGCGCGCCCTCGTACGCAGCGAGGGCGTCACCGCGCTGGTCGCCACGCACGACCCCGGCCTCATCACGCTCGCGGACCGGGTGCTGGAGATCCGCGACGGCGTGCTCCGAGAGGCCGCGCTGCAGGAGTCCTGACAGTCGGCGCCGACGGGTCAGGTCACGCGATCGCACCGCATGGCGGACGCGTCAACCGAGTGGCCGGTCAGCGGCCCGTGCGGGACGCGTGAGCCGAGAGGCGGGTCGGCAGCCCGTGCGGGACGCGTCAGCCGAGAGGCGGGTCAGCGGCCCGTGCGGTTGGCCACGATGACCTGGACGGTGTGCTCCAGCGCGTAGGCGGGGTCGGCGCCGCCGCCCTTGACCTGCTCGTCAGCCTCGGCCACGGCCTGGATGGCCCGGGACAGGCCCTCGGGGCCCCAGCCGTTGAGCTGGCGCTTGACCCGGTCGATCTTCCACGGCGGCATGCCCAGATGGCTGGCGAGCTGCCCGCCGCGCAGATTGCGGGGCGCTCCACCGACCTTGGCAACGGACCTCAGCCCGCCGGCCAGCGCGCTCACCAGCAGCACCGGCGCCACACCGGTGCCGAGCGCCCATCTCAGCTGCTCAAGTGCCTCACCGAGCCGCCCCTCGATCGCCGAGTCGGCCACGTTGAACCCGGTGACCTCCGCCCGCCCCTTGTGGTAGCGGCCCACGGCCGCGAGGTCGATCGTCTTCTCCTCGGTGTCGAACGCCAACTGGCTGCAGGCCGCCGCCAACTCCCGGAGATCGTTGCCCACGGCGTCGAGGAGCGCCTGAGCGGCGTCGGCGGAGATGCCCCGCCCCGCCCGCTTGATCTCACCCTTGACGAAGTCGAGCCGCTCCCCCGCCTTGGTCACCTTGTTGACGGTGACGACCTCGGCTCTGGCCTTCTTGAGCCCGTCGACCAGCGCCTTGCCCTTGACTCCGCCGGGATGCGCCAGGACGAGAACGGCGTCCTCGGAGGGATGCGCGGCGTAGGCCACGACCTCGGCGATGACGTCCTTCACCAGATCCTGCGCGGACCGGATCACCACCACGGTCCGGTCCCCGAACAGGGACGGCGAGGTCAGCTGGGTCACCTCACCCGGCGTCACCTTGGACCCGACGAGATCGTGCACCTCGGCGCCCGCCTCACCGGCTCGCGCCGCCGCCACGACCGCGGCGACCGCCCGCTCGGCCAGCAGCTCCTCGTCGCCGATGACCAGTGTCACGAGTGCTGGATCGGTACGCGCCATGTCGAGCAGCATGCCACGCCCCGCCGCCAATCTGGTACTCGACCGTCACCGTCCTCGGGCCACGACGGCGAGGGCGCCGTCCTGCTCGACCACCGCGAGGTCGCCGGACCTGTCAGTGCGGTAGACGCGGGCGCCTAGGCGGTTGAGGAGGGCGATCGTGGGCTGGGCCGGGTGGCCGTAGTCGTTGCCGGCGCCCACGCTGATCAGTGCCGCACGGGCGCCCACCGCGGCGAAGAAGGCCGGATCCTGCCGGGGGGACCCGTGATGCGGGACCTTGAGGATGTCGGCGACGGGCAGGGGACCATGGAGCAGCCGGTCTTGGGCCTCGATCTCGATGTCGCCACTGAGCAGGGCCGAACCGGCTCGCCAGCGTACGTGAACGACGACGCTGGAGTTGTTGATCTCGCTCCCCTCGCCCTGTCCCCTGTTGGCGTGCCCCTGCGCCGGGCCGAGGACGGTCAGCTCCGAGGGGCCCAGGCGCCACCGGGTGCCTGGCGCCGCCGTCCACTCGGGGATGCGACGCCTGGCCAGATCGTCCGACAGCCGGGACGGACGGGACCGGTCGGACCCGAGGGACTCGTAGGAGTGGGACTCATGACCCTTCGGAGGCGAATGTGAGGGGGAGTTTCCGGGGGCCGGATCGCCGGAGCCGGGGCGGTGAGGGCTCACGACCACCGCGCCGACGCGCCGGCCTCTGAGGACACCTGGCAGGCCGTCGACGTGATCGGCATGGGGATGGGTGAGGATCACCAGAGGCACCTCGTCTATCCCCAGCGTGCGCAGGCAGCGATCCATGGCCACGGGGTCGGGACCGGTGTCGACCACCACGCCTCGCCCGGGCCCTGCCGCGATCACCAGGCCGTCGCCCTGCCCCACATCGCACATCACCATCAACCACGACTCGGGCGGCCAGGGCGCGGCGATGGGGCGAATGACGAACACCGCGACCAGGGCTCCCCCGGCCACCGCCAGGGTCACCGCTCGCCAGGCGTGGCGTCTCCAGAGGACGACCACAGCGGTGACCGTGATCGCGAGCAGACCCAGCCCTTCAACGCCACCCGGCCACGGCAGGGTCGCCATCGGGATGTTCACCGCCCCCCGTGCGACCGTGATGATCCAGCCCACCGCGTAACCGGCGGGGACGACCAGCAGCCGGGCGGCCTCGGGCCAGAAGGGGGCCATCAGCGCGGCGGCGAAGCCCAGCAGGGTCGCGGGCGCCACGGCCGGGCCGGCCAGCAGATTGGCCGGCACCGCGACCGGCGACAGCTGACCGGCCATCAACACCAGCACAGGCGTCACCGCCACCTGCGCCGCCGCGGGCACCGCCACGGCCTCAGCCACCCACCTCGGCATCCGCGTCCGTCGCCCCGCCACCCGCAGGTGCACTCGGCCCTCCGCCGCCCGCGCGGGCATCCGGCCCTCCGCCACCGAGGCGGGTGTCCAGCGCCCGGCCAACCGCACGAATATCCGGCGCCAGGCCAACCGCGTAGGTACCTGTCGTCCGGCCCGCCGCACACGCGCTCCACGCTCGTGCCCTAGCCGCTCACGCACTCCACGCCCATGACCCGAACGCACGCGGAGTCCACGCTCATGCCCCCGTCGCACACGCACTCCGCGCTCATGACCCAGCCGCAGGCGCACTCCGCGCTCATGACCCAAAGGCACGCCGACTCCACGCTCGTGACCCAGCCGTGCCCGCAGCCAATCCCAGCCGGCCGGTCGCGCCCGCACTTCGCGACGCCTTGCCGATCGCCCCAAGTCCGCCGCGTCGGGCTCAGGCGTGGTTTCGCCGTTGTCGGACGGTATCGGCCGTGCCAGATAGGCGATGCTCCGTGGACTCGTCCGTGGCGGGAGTCCGTCGTCGGGATGTGGACCGGCCGGCGGAGTCGGTTGAGGTGACGGCTTCGACAGGCGGTCGCGCCAGCGAGGGGCGAGGAGCAGGATTCCGGCGGTTGCGAGGACGGACAAGGCGAAGCCGTACGAACGGGCGAGCTCGGGGGCGAAGAGGATCAGCAGGAGAACCGCCGCCGAAAGTGCCGCCACGCCGTCCTTGGCGCGGCCGGTGGCGAGGGCGACGGCGGCGACGAGGCCCATGAGGAGTGCGCGCAGGACGCTGGGAGACGGCCGGGCCACCACCGCGAACGCGATCATGGCGATGGCGGCGAAGACGGCTCTCAGAACGAGGGGAAGGCCCGCCAGGCGCGAGAGGGCCAGAGCCGCACCTGCCACGATCGACAGATTGGTGCCGCTCACCGCGTTGAGGTGACTCAGACCCGCTTCCTTGAGGTCAGCGCTGACCTGAGGATCCATCCGGGAGACGTCACCGACGACCAGCCCTGGGAGGAGACCACGCTGGTCGGCGGGGAGCACGTCCGCGGCGGTGCGCAGACCGGCCCTGAGCGTGCCTGCCACGGCCTGCAGCCGGCTGGGCGTGGTGAGGACCCTGGGTGGGCCCCGGACCAGCAGAACGGCGCTCACCAGGTCGCCAGGGGTCGCCTGGGCCAGCCTCGCGGTGACCTCCAGACGCTGGCTCGGGAGCAGGGAACGCCACTCGGCGCCGTTGGCGAAGACGGTGACGGGCGTCCGCGTCACCACGCGCTGCCGGGCGGTGCGATAGACCTCGAGCTCGGCGGGAACCACCACCCTTTCCCGGTGGAAACGCCCGCGACTGATCACCCTGGGGTCGTCCGTCAACGTGACCTCTGCGGTGACCGTCACCCCCTTCGCCGCCAACTCGGCCACCGGCCCGGTGCTGACGGCGTATACCCGGAGACCCACCGCCGCCGAGGTGGCCGCCAGGCACGCCAGCACCGCGATGGTCACGTTGCGCCAGGGCCACGGGGCCGAGGAGGTGAACCAGCGCTGCCCGCGAGCGCCGACGATCCTCCGGCCAGGTGAGGCGGCCAGCCAGGATTTCAGCTGGGCGCAGGTCGGGCGGACATGGCGAAGCGGGTGGGAGGCTGGAGCCACCCCACGCGCGCGCCGGAACCATGCCGTGCCCCGGAAGGCTGGGGCTTGCCTGCCTGTGCGCCGGAGGCATGCCGTGGCCAGGGCTCCAAGCGAGGTCACAGCGAAGACGATCAGGCTGACCGTCGCGGAACACCCGAGCAGGACCAGCGCACCGGCCCACACCGTGAGCGCGGGCAGGACCAGAACCCAGGAATGCTCGCTGAGAAGACCACTGCTACCAGACGGAGGCGGTGCGTCCTCACTGAGAGGGGCGTCACTGGGCAGGTGCGGCGAGCGCCCGCTCAGAGAGCCGTCACCGAGCAGGTGCGGCGAGAGCCCGCTCAGAGCGGCGTCGCCGCAGGCGCTCGCGGCGTCGCCCAGGGAGCTCGCGGGAGGGTCTCCTGGTCGGCTCTCGCCGCATGGGGTGGCAGGTAGATCGCGGGACATGTCAGACGCGGACCTTGCCTTTGAGCTCGTCATAGGTACGCGGCCCGATGCCGCTCACCTCCCGTAGCTGGTCGACGCTGGTGAATCCGCCGTGGGCGGTGCGGAACTCGGCGATGCGGGCGGCCAGGACCTCGCCGACGCCCGGCAACTGCTCCAGTTGGTCGGGTGTGGCCGCGTTGAGATCAAGCACGGCGGTGGCCGGGTCTGCCTGCGCCGCGCCGGGGGCCGTGGGGCCCGCCGGGGCGCCGACGACGATCTGCTCGCCGTCGACCAGGCGTCTGGCCAGGTTGACCGAGCCCGTGGCGGTCGTCTGCCGTGCTCCCCCGGCCGCGGTCACCGCGTCGGTCACCCGGGCGCCCACGGGGAGGGTGTAGACGCCTGGTTTGCGCACCTTGCCGGTGACGTGGACGGTCAGCTGTGCCGTAGGGGTGGAGGCGGCGGGCGTGGCCATGGGTAGTGGCTGCATGGGCGAGGGGGCGGTCAGGGGCTCCGGGGCCGGTTGGGATCGCCAGAGGAAGACGCCCGCGACCACCGCCGCGAACACGCCCAGCACGAGCAGGACGCGGAGCCCTGGACGGCCGGGGTCGAGCGCCGGAGCCTGGGTCGCGATGGCGGTGCGGAAGGCCGCGAATGACGGCGGGACGGAGATGGGCGGCACGGCCGGAGGGCGGGGAGCCGAACCGGGGGTGGCGATGCCGGGGGTGGCGATGCCAGGGGTGGCGATCGGAGCCTGGGAACGTGAAGCCAGTGACGGCACAGCGGCGCGCTGGGACCGGCGCTCGGGCGTGGTGATCGACCGGAGGCGCGACTCGGCTATGGTCTGCTCGGCCGTCGGGTCGTGGGTGCGCACGCGGACGAACGTAGAAGCCCGGGGTCCTGGAGCGTTGGGGCGAACGACGTTCTGTGGACAACCCGGCAGGGGGTCACGGTCCTGTGGACAAGCCAGAACCAACGGCCCGGACAGCCCAGCCGGCTGAAGGCGGGCGCCAAAGACCGGCGCCACGCGCTGACGCTGTGTCTCCCGCCAGGGCCCGGACGGTCGTCACCGAGACGGCGGGGGCGGAAAACGGACGCCATGGACCGCGCGACGCCGGGGGATCCGCGGCCAGGAAGGGGTCAGCCGGGCAGGGAGACCGTCAGACCCAGCATGCCGGGCCCGACATGGACCCCGATGACGGCGCCGACCTCGACCACGCGTAGTTCCACGAGCCCCGGCAGCCGTTTGGGCAGCCGTTCGGCCAGCGACTCGGCGCGCTCCCGCGCCTCCAGGTGCTGCACGGCCACCTCGACCGGTTGCGGCCCGGCGGCCTGCACCGCCAGATCCTCCAGGCGCGAAATGGCTCTGGCGGAGGTGCGTACCTTCTCCAGTAACGACACCCGCCCGTCCACGACGTGCAGCAGCGGCTTGATGGCGAGGGCGGAGCCCACCAGCGAGGCGGCCGCGCCGATCCGCCCGCCGCGCCGCAACCGATCGAGCGAGTCGGCGTAGAAGAACGACCGCGTCCGCGACACGCAGCGCAGGGCGGCGCCCGCCACCTCCTCCAGAGTGCCGCCGAGGGAGGCGGCCCGGGCGGCTGCCAGCACGGGGTAGCCGAGCCCCATGGCGATGGACCGGCTGTCGATCACCTCGACCGGCACGGGCGCCTCCTGGGCGGCCAGCCGTGCCGCCTCCACGGTGCCGGAGAGGTCGCCGGAGAGGTGGATCGAGACCATGGCCGCCGCACCGTCGGCGGCGAGGGCGGAGTAGCAGGCGGCGAAGCGCGCGGGCGCGGGGCGTGAGGTGGTCGCGCCGGTCAGGTCGCCGGTGAAGGAACCCTCGTCGTAGGAGACGCCGGCCGAGATCACTTGCACGGGCACAACCGAGATATCGGAGACAGACGGCAGGTAAGCGGTGGAATCAGTGACTACGGCGACCGATTGCGGCATACACCGAGATTAACTACTGGACCGGGGTCCCACCCCGCCAGACGCGGCGCGGCTTGAGGCCGAAGGACCAGGCGAAGGCACCCTCGTGGTCGGCGTCCCACTGGACGATGTCGGCCAGCCGGCCGGGAGCGAGAACGCCGCGGTCGGGCGCGCCCAGGACGGTGGCGCCGCCCAGGGTGGCGGCCCGCAGCGCGTCGTTGACGCTCATCCCGAACGCCGACACGGCCATCGCGATGACCAGCGACATCGAGGTGATGCCGCAGTAGCCGGGGTTGTGGTCGCTGCCGAGCGCGATCTGGACACCGTGCTTGATCATCTGCCGGACCGGCGGCACCTTGCCGCGCTGGAGCGCCGTCGCGGGGCAGACGACCGCAGGGACGCCGTAGCGGGACATGATCGCGATGTCCTCGTCGGACATGTGGTGCAGCCCGTCGGCGGAGGCGCAGCCGAGCTCGGCGGCCAGCTGCACGGCGCCGCGCCGGCTGAAGAGGCCGGCGTGGATGCGCGGCAGCAGGCCGACGTTGCGGCCCGAGGCGAGGACCCAGCGGGACTCCTCGGTGGTGAAGTGGCCCTCGTCGCAGTAGACGTCGACGCTGTCGGCACCCGCCGCCGCGGCGTCGGCGCACCAGGCGCCCACGGCCTCGACGTATTCGCGCTGGCGGCCGAAGTATTCGGGAGGCACCACGTGCGCCGCGAGGAAGGTGACGTGCACCCGCGGCATCATCGGCTCCTTCTCCAGCTCGCGCAGGAGCCGCACGTCGGCCAGCTCGCCGTCGCGGGTCAGGTGGTAGCCGGTCTTGGCCTCGACGGTCGTGGTGCCGTTGAGCAGCCAGCCGCGCAGCCGCTCGCGCACGCCGTTGCACAGGGTCCACGGGTCGGTGCCGCGCGTCACGGTGACGGTGGAGCCCACGCCGCCACCGGCGGCGGTGATCGCCGAGGAGGTGGAGCCACCGGTGCGGATGGCCAGCTCGGCGTAGCGGTTGCCGGCGTAGACGGGATGCGTGTGGGCGTCGATGAGACCGGGCGTGACCAGGGCGCCGCCCAGGTTTTCGACGTGGTCGACGTCGACGATGTCGTCGACGACTCCGGGCACGCTCTGCGGCAGGTCGGGCGCTCGCCCGACCCACGCGATGCGGTCGTTGTGCACGAGGATGGCCGCGTTGCTGAGGACCTCGTTGCCGGTCCAGAGGCGGCCGATGTTGGTCAGGAGCCGAACAGTCACCGCACCACCGCCCCGCACGAGCACAGCACCCAGCGCACGGCTGACGCCGCGCCCGCTGAGCCGGCTCCGGGTACGGACGACATGGGGGGTCTCCTGCTCTCATCCGCGTAAGGCTGTGCGGTGACCGTATCGCCGGACTCATGATCCGGCGATTTCAGTTCAGTTACGTTATTTCACAGGCTGGCTCGCTGTACAGGGTTATTCGGAAGATAGCCCAATCATCCCAGGCACCACCATGCCCCGGCTTCCCCCTCTGGCCCCCGCAGGCAACATGATTCACACCAGCCATCATCCGGAACCCGCGTCATTAGCGTCGAAAGGCTTGGCTTATCCTAGCAATCCCGCGATGCGAGGACCACTGTCGCTTTTGGGCAACTCTGCGCTATTTATCGGCGAGAGCTGCCCCCAGCCGCCCCTCTGAGAGCCCTACGAGACGCGTTCGACCGGCTTGCCCACGCGCACCAGCTCCTGGAACAGGCCGGGCAGCACCCGGGCGTGCAGGACGGTGCCGTCGCCGCCGTGGTCGACCGAGAGCACCTCGCCCTCCTTGTGGGCCCGCGAGATGAGGTCGCCCCTGTCGTAGGGAACGAGCAGCAGCACCTCGTGGTCGAGCCTGGGCAGCTCACGCTCGATGAGCTCCATCAGCTCGGGGATGCCGGCGCCGGTGCGTGCGGAGACCACGATGCTGTCGCGCTCGCGCCTCGCGATGCGGTCGAGCACGTCCTGGTCGGCCGCGTCGGCCTTGTTGATCACCACGATCTCGGGCACGTCGGAGGCGCCCTCGATGTCGGCGAAGACCTCGCGTACGGCGGCCAGCTGCCCCTCGGGGTCGGGGTGTGAGCCGTCGACCACGTGCAGGATCAGGTCGGCGTCGGCGACCTCCTCCAGCGTGGACCGGAACGCCTCGACCAGCTGGTGGGGCAGGTGCCGGACGAAGCCGACGGTGTCGGCGATCGTGAACACCCTGCCTTCGGGCGTGCGCGCCCTGCGGACCGTCGGGTCGAGGGTCGCGAACAGGGAGTCCTCCACCAGCACACCGGCACCGGTGATGCGGTTGAGCAGCGAGGACTTGCCCGCGTTGGTGTAGCCGGCGATGGCGACCGCCGGGACCTCGCGCCGGCTGCGCCGCTGGCGCATGGTCTCGCGAGAGGTCGACATGCCGCCGATCTGGCGGCGCAGCTTGGCCATCCGCTCGCGGATGCGGCGCCGGTCGAGCTCGATCTTCGTCTCACCGGGACCACGCCCGCCGATGCCGACGCCGCCCGCGGCGCGACCGCCGACCTGCCGGGACAGGTTGCCACCCCAGCCGCGCAGACGCGGAAGGAGATACTGCAACTGGGCCAGCTCGACCTGGGCCTTGCCCTCGCGGCTCTTGGCGTGCTGGGCGAAGATGTCGAGGATCAGCGCGGTGCGGTCGATCACCTTGACCTTGACCGTCTCCTCCAGCTGGCGGAGCTGGCCGGGGGTCAGCTCACCGTCGCAGATCACGGTGTCGGCGCCGGTCGACTCGACCACGTCGCGCAGCTCCAGCGCCTTGCCGGAGCCGATGTAGGTGGCCGGGTCGGGCTTCTGGCGGCGCTGGACGAGGCCTTCGAGCACCTCGGATCCGGCGGTCTCGGCCAGGAGTTTCAGCTCGAGGAGCGAGTTTTCGGCGTCGACGGCGGTGCCCGACGTCCACACGCCGACCAGCACGACCCGCTCAAGGCGCAGCTGCCGGTATTCGACCTCGGAGACATCTTGCAGCTCGGTGGAGAGGCCGGCCACGCGGCGCAGCGCCTGGCGCTCCTCTAGGTCCATGTCGCCGGTCTCGAACTCGTCGAGCTCGGAGTATTCGTGCATTCGTGTCATCTCTATGAGGGAACGTCTGGACACCGCAGTGTCTTCCCCGATCGTGGCATGACATCCCCGCGTAAGCACCTAGTTATCCGGGCAGCAGGCTGATGTCGCCCGAACCACCCTTGAGGGAGATCTTGTGCGGGGACGCGTCGTCATCCTTGACCGACACCGCGACGTCACCCGAGCCCGTCTCGGTGGACACCGCGTAGGAGCCGTCGGGGACGTGCAGCACGACGTCGCCCGAACCGGTCTTGACCTCGACGCTGTCGGGCGGGGACGCGTACTTCAGGTCGAGGTCGCCCGAGCCGGTCTCGACGACGAGCGTCTTGCCGGCCAGGCCGGTGCCGGACACCTCGCCGGAGCCGGAGGAGGTCTCCAGCGGGCCGGTCAGCGACCTGAGCGTGATGTCACCGGAACCGGTGTCGACCATGACGCGCAGGCCCTTGGGAATCTCGATCTTGTAGTTGACGGCGCATCTGCCCAAGTTGACCGCACCCTTGCAGGTGTAGGTCATGAACAGGGTGTCGCCGTCGACCCGGTGCTCGGCCTCGGGCCTGGTGTCGCTCCACTGGAGGGTCTCGGTGACCCGGACGGCGGTGCCGTCGTGCTCGGTGATCACGGCGTCACCGGAGGCCGTCCTGAGGTCCAGCTTGGCCACCTTGTCGGCGACCTCGTAGTTGACGACGTCCTGGTTGGCGGGGCCCGCGAGGCTCTGCAGCCCGCAGCCCGTCAGCAGGACCGCCGAGGCGAGCAGTCCGCCCGCGATCACGATTGTCTTCATGCCTTGGATCTTCTCCCGGGCATGGTTCGCGCGCATCGGGGATGCCCCCGACATCCCCCTCGGGCGACCCCCCGGACTTTAACCGGGTGACGCCGGGGTACAGTAGCTTCCACTTCCATAATCCAGAACTTGTTTTCCACATAGCGGAAAGAGGAGACATGGAGATCACCGGTCCGATTCTCGAACGGTTCGACGAGATCCTCACGCCTCAGGCGCTCGAGTTCGTGGGCACCCTGCAGCGCGAGTTCGGCGCCACGCGGCTGGAGCTGCTGGAGGCCCGGCAGGCGCGGCAGGCCGAGCTGTCGGCGGGCGGCACGCTCGACTTCCTGCCCGAGACGAAGGAGATCAGGGAGGGCGAGTGGAGCGTGGCCACGCCGGCCCCCGGCCTTGAGGACCGCCGCGTCGAGATCACCGGCCCGGTGGACCGGAAGATGACGATCAACGCCCTCAACTCGGGCGCCAAGGTCTGGCTCGCCGACTTCGAGGACGCCAACTCCCCGCTCTGGGCCAACTGCGTGAGCGGCCATCTCAACCTGCGCGACGCGCTCGACCGGACGATCGACTTCGAGTCGGGCGGCAAGTCCTACGCGCTCAGGCCGGACGACGAGCTGGCCACCATCGTGGTCCGGCCGCGCGGCTGGCACCTCGACGAGAAGCACGCCCAGGTCGACTCTCGGCCCGTCTCGGCCTCGCTGTTCGACTTCGGCCTCTACTTCTTCCACTGCGCGCAGCGGCAGCTCGCCAAGGGCAAGGGCCCCTACTTCTACCTGCCCAAGATCGAGTCGCACCAGGAGGCGCGGCTCTGGAACGACGTGTTCGTCCGCGCCCAGGAGCTCCTCGGCATCCCGAAGGGGACGATCAGGGCGACCGTCCTCATCGAGACGTACCCGGCCGCGTTCGAGATGGAGGAGATCCTGTACGAGCTGCGCGAGCACTCGGCGGGGCTCAACGCGGGCCGGTGGGACTACCTGTTCAGCGTGATCAAGAAGTTCCGCACCCGGGGCCGTGAGTTCCTGCTGCCCGAGCGCAACGCCGTCACGATGACCGCGCCCTTCATGCGGGCCTACACCGAGCTCCTGGTGCGCTCGTGCCACAAGCGCGGCGCGCACGCGGTCGGCGGCATGGCGGCGTTCATCCCGTCGCGGCGCGATCCCGAGGTCAACGCGGTGGCACTGGAGAAGGTCCGGGCCGACAAGACCCGCGAGTCGGGCGACGGGTTCGACGGCTCGTGGGTGGCGCACCCCGACCTGGTGCCGATCTGCCGTGAGGTCTTCGACGGCGTGCTCGGCGACCGGCCCAACCAGCTCGACCGGAAGCGCGAGGACGTCAGCGTCTCGGCCGCCGATCTCCTGGCCGTGTCGGAGACGCCCGGCGACATCACCGAGGCCGGCCTGCGCAACAACGTGGACGTGGCGCTGCGCTATCTGGCCGCCTGGATGGGCGGGCTGGGCGCGGTGGCCATCCACAACCTGATGGAGGACGCGGCCACGGCCGAGATCTCCCGCTCGCAGATCTGGCAGTGGATCCACAACGACATCACGCTCGCCGACACCGGCGCGACCGTGACGAAGGCGCTGGTCGAGCAGATCATCGAGGACGAGCTGTCCAAGATCGCCACTGAGCCCGGTTACGACGAGGAGCTCTACGCCCAGGCGACGGCGCTGTTCAAGGAGGTCGCGCTGGACGACGACTTCGCGGAGTTCCTGACCCTGCCCGCGTACGCTCGAATGCCGTAGAAACCCCTATGTAAAGAAATTTCCGCTTATGTCCGGTGGATCGGCACCGGACATAAGCGGACGGGTATCACCAAAGATGAACTGAGACCGGAAACGGGCGACCTGGAGACCCCTTGCATGCTGGAGACGCCCCGCCTGCGACCGCCGCGCTCGACCCGCTGACGGCGGCGCTGCGCTCGTCGCTGCCCGCCGACTCGGTGATCACCGATCCGGTACGCCTGCGCACCTACGAGTGCGACGGCCTCACCTACCACCGGGCCACCCCGGGCGTCGTCGTGCTGCCGGAGACCGCCGAGCAGGTGGCCCGGGTGGTGCGGCTGTGCAACGAGTTCGCGGTGCCGTTCGTGGCCCGGGGCTCCGGCACCGGGCTGTCCGGCGGCGCGCTGCCCCGCGAGGACGGCGTGCTCATCGTCACCTCCAAAATGCGCCGCGTCCTGGAGATCGACCTGCCCAACCACCGGGCCGTGGTCGAGCCGGGCGTCACCAACCTGGCCATCACCGAGGCGGTGCGCGAGCAGGGCTACTACTACGCCCCCGACCCGTCCAGCCAGCAGATCTGCTCGATCGGCGGCAACGTGGCGGAGAACTCCGGCGGCGCCCACTGCCTGAAGTACGGCTTCACCGTCAACCACGTCGAGGCCTGTGAGATCGTCACCCCCGACGGCGACCTGGTCACGCTCGACCGGATGGACCCGGGCTACGACCTGCTGGGCGCGTTCGTCGGCTCCGAGGGCACGCTCGGCATCGCCACCAGGATCACGGTACGGCTCAGCCGCGCCCCCGAGAGCGTGACCACGGTGCTGGCGGCGTTCGAGAGCATCGAGCAGGGCGGCACCGCGGTGTCGGCGATCATCGCGGCGGGCATCGTGCCGGCCGCGATCGAGATGATGGACGCGCTGTCCATCGAGGCCGCGGAGGCGGCGGTGGCCTGCTCCTATCCCGAGGGCGCGGGCGCGGTGCTGATCGTGGAGCTCGACGGGCCCGCCGCCGAGGTGGCCCGGCAGTTCGACCGGCTGAAGGAGATCTGCTCGGGGGCGTTCGAGCTGCGGGTGGCGGCCGATCCGGCCGAGCGGGCCGCGATCTGGAAGGGCCGCAAGTCGGCGTTCGCCGCCGTGGGGCGGATCAGCCCGGCCTACATCGTGCAGGACGGCGTGGTGCCGCGCACCGCGCTGCCGGAGGTGCTGGCCGCCATCGACCGGCTGTCGGCCGAGCACCGCATCCGGGTGGCGAACGTGTTCCACGCCGGCGACGGCAACCTGCACCCGCTGGTGCTGTTCGACGACGGCGAGCCCGGGGCGGGCGAGCGGGCCGAGGTGGTCTCCGGCGCCATCCTCGACCTGTGCGTCGAGCACGGCGGATCGATCACCGGCGAGCACGGCGTGGGCGTCGACAAGGTCCGCTACATGCCGAGGATGTTCTCCGAGGCCGACCTCGACACCATGCAGCTGGTCCGGTGCGCCTTCGACCCGCGCGGCCTGTCCAATCCCGGCAAGGTGTTCCCCACGCCGCGCCTGTGCGGTGAAGTGCCGGGCGTGCGCAAGGGCGCGCACCCGCTGGTCGAGTCGGGCAAGGCGGAGCAGTTCTGATGTCACAGCTGAAATCACGCGAGTCGCTGGACAAGACCGGGGTCACGATCAGGGACGCCGACGAGGGCGACGCCGTGGCCGGGGTCGTGCCACGCTGGGTGACGCTGCCCGAGACGGTGGAGGAGATCTCGGCGGTGCTGCGCGTCTGCGCCGAGCAGGACCTCGCGCTGGCGCCCGTCGGTGGCGGCACCAAGCTGCACTGGGGCCGCCCGCCCGAGCGCTGCGACGTGCTGCTCGACCTGTGCTGCCTGAACGAGATCCTCGAACACGCCTCGGGTGACCTGGTGGTGCGCGCCCAGGCCGGGGTCACCATGGACGCGCTGACCGCCGCGCTCGCCGCCGAGGGCCAGGAGCTGGCGCTGGACGCCGCACCGGGCGCGACGGTGGGCGGCACGCTCGCCACCGCCACGGCCGGGCCGCGTTCCTTCCGCTACGGCACGCCGCGCGACCTGCTGATCGGCATCACGGTCGTGCTGGCCGACGGGACCATCGCCCGCTCCGGCGGCAAGGTGGTCAAGAACGTCGCGGGCTACGACCTGGGCAAGCTCTTCACCGGCTCCTACGGCACGCTGGGCGTGATCGCCGAGGCCACGTTCCGCCTGCATCCGCTGCCGGCCGACCGGCGCTGGCTGGTGACGCGGGTGGCTCCCGAGCGGGTCCGGGAGCTCGCGGTGGCGCTGGCGGCCTCGCAGGCCGAGCCGAGCGCCGTGGAGATCGACCGGCCCGACCCCGGCGGCCCGGTCACGGTGGCCGCGCTGGTCGAGGGGTCGGCGGCCGACCTCCGGGCGCTCGCGCTGCGGGAGGTCGCGGGCGGCGAGGTGGCGCCGGGGCCGCCGCCGTGGTGGGGCCTGCTTCCGGATGATGAGCCGCCGCACGGGACAGGCCCGGCGGGCGAGACACCGGATGCCGCCCGCCCGGCGGGTGAGGTGCTGGTCGAGGTGCGGTTCCCGCCGAACGCTCTGAACGGGGTGCTCGACGCCGCCCGCGACGCGGGGTTCCGGCTGCGCGGCTCGCCGGTGTCCGGCCGCCTGCACCTGGCGCCCGTGGGCGAGGTCACCGAGGAGGCGCTGGCGGCCGCGGTGGCCGGGCTGCGGGAGCGGGTGGCCGTGGTGACCGTGCCGGCCTCGCCGTACGAGAGGGTGGAGCGGTGGGGGCCCGTCGGCGCGCTGCCGCTGATGCGGCGGGTCAAGGAACGGTTCGACCCGGGACGCAGGATGTCTCCCGGCCGCTTCGTGGGAGGGATCTGAGATGGATCCGGAGCTGATCGACGACTGCGTGCACTGCGGCTTCTGCCTGCCGACCTGCCCCACGTACGTGCTGTGGGGAGAGGAGATGGACTCGCCGCGCGGCCGGATCCATCTGATGAAGCAGCACGTCGAGGGCACCCCGGTGACGCCCGAGATGGCCGGGCACTTCGACGCCTGCCTGGGCTGCATGGCCTGCGTCACCGCCTGCCCGTCGGGCGTGAAGTACGACCGGCTGATCGAGCAGACCAGGGCCGAGGTGGAGCGCGCGCACGAGCGCGACCCCCGGGAGCGGGCGGTGCGCGGGCTGGTCTTCGGCCTGTTCCCCTACCCGCGCAGGCTGCGGCTGCTGCGGCCCGGCATGTGGCTGGCCGAGCGGCTGGCGCCCTTCCTGGAGCGGGCGCATCCGAGCCTGGGCGCGATGGCCGGGCTGGCGCCCCGGGTCGAACGGCGGCAGCGGATGCCGCGGCTGGTCAGGGCCAGAGGCGAGCGCCGGGCCGTGGTCGGCATGCTGACGGGATGCGTGCAGGGTGAGTTCTTCCCGCAGGTCAACGCGGCCACCGCGCGGGTGCTCGCGCTGGAGGGCTGCGACGTGCTGATCCCCGCCGGTCAGGGCTGCTGCGGGGCGCTCAGCGTGCACGCCGGACGGGCCGATCAGGCCAGGCGGCTGGCCCGCCGGACGGTGCGGACGTTCCGGAAGGCCGGGGTCGACACGGTCGTGGTCAACGCGGCCGGCTGCGGGTCGTCGATGAAGGAGTACGCCGAGCTGCTCGGCGCCGAGCCGGGTTTCCGGGTGATGGACCTGTCGGAGTTCCTCGTCGAGCTGGGCCCGGTCGCCGAGCGGCATCCGCTGCCGTTCGCCGTGGCCTATCACGACGCCTGCCACCTGGCCCACGCGCAGGGCATCCGGGCCCAGCCGCGCGAGCTGCTGCGCGGCATCCCGGGGCTGGAGCTGCGCGAGGTGCCCGAGGCGGCCATCTGCTGCGGCTCGGCGGGCACGTACAACATCTTCCAGCCCGAGGCGGCCCGCGACCTGGGCGACCGCAAGGCCAAGGCGGTCGGTTCGACCGGCGCCGAGCTGCTGGTGTCGGCCAACCCGGGCTGCACGATGCAGATCGCCGCCGCCATGCGGCGCGGCGGCGCCACGATCAGGGTGGCGCACACGGCCGAGGTGCTGGACGCCTCGCTGCGCGGGGTCTCCCTGTGAGCCCGGTGACCGCATGAGCGTGCAGTCGGTCGAGCGGGCGCTCGACGTGCTGGAGGCGCTGGCCGAACACGGCGGCGAGGCGGGGCTGTCGGAGATCGCCGCCAGGACGGGCCTGCCGTACGGGACGATCCACCGGCTGTTGCAGACGCTGCTCACCCGGGGTTACGTGCGCCAGGACTCAGGCCGCCGCTACGCGCTGGGCGGCGGCCTGGTGCGGCTGGGCGGCATCGCCGAGGGCATGGTCGGCGAGTGGGCGCAGCCGTACCTGACCAGGATGGTGGAGCTGTCGGGCGAGACGGCGAACCTGGCGGTGCTGGAGGGCGACTTCATCGTGTACGTGGCGCAGGCGCAGTCACCGCGCAGGCTGCGGATGTTCGCCGAGGTGGGCCGCAGGGTGCTGCCGCACAGCACGGCCGTGGGCAAGGTGCTGCTCGCCGACCGGAGCGCCGAGGAGGCCGTCACGCTGCTGGAACGGACCGGGATGCCGCGCCGCACGCCCAACACGATCACCGAGGTGCACGCCATGCTGGCCGAGCTGGACCTGGTCAGGGACCGTGGCTACGCGATGGACCTGGGCGAGGAGGAGCTGGGCGTGCACTGCCTGGCCGTGCCGGTGCGCGGCGGTGGGCGGGTGGTGGCCGCGATGTCGGTGTCGGGACCGGCCGAGCGCATCGACGCGCTGGACCGCGACGAGCTGGCCGAGCGCCTGCGGGGCATCGCGCACGACTTCGGCGCCGAGCTCAGCCCGGCGCCCGCCGCGGATTAGTGTGTTGCGTTATGAGCACCTCCGTTCAGTCAGTCGACCGGGCGATCACGATCCTGGAGATTCTGGCCCGGGAGGGTTCGACACGGGTGACCGATCTCGCGGTCGAGCTCGACGTGCACAAGTCCACGGCGTCCCGGCTGCTCGCGGCGCTGGAGCAGGGCGGGCTGGTGGAGCAGAACGGCTCGCGCGGGCGCTACCGGCTCGGGTTCGGCGTGGTGCGCCTGGCGGGCGCGGCCACGGCCCAGCTCGACCTGTCGCGGGCGAGCAGGCCCGTCTGCCTGCGGCTGGCCGAGGCCGTCGGCGAGACGGTCAACATCGCGGTGCCGCAGGACGGCGACACGGTCAACATCACCCAGGTACGCGGCCCCTCGGCGATCAGCGGCCACAACTGGGTCGGGCAGCGCACCCCTTCCCACGCGACGTCGAGCGGCAAGGTGCTGCTGGCGTTCGGGACCCTGCCGCTGCCGCCCCGGCTGGAGCGCTACACCGCCGCGACCATCACCGACGCCGACCGGCTGGAGCTCGACCTGATCAGGCGGCGCGGCTGGGCGAGCACGGTCGAGGAGCTGGAGGCCGGGCTGAACGCGGTCGCCGCGCCGATCGTGGGCGGCGACGGCTCGGTGGTGGCCGCCGTGAGCGCCTCCGGGCCGTCCTACCGGCTCACTCCGGACCGGCTGCCGGAGGTGGGCGAGCTGCTGGCCGAGGGCGCGCGGGAGATCGGGCGGCAGCTCGGCCATTACCGTTAGAGGCATGTGCAGAAGCATCAAGACCCTCCGCCCGCCCTACACCGAGGACGTCACCGAAGACGACGTCCGGGCGGCCGCCCTGCAGTACGTCCGTAAGATCTCCGGGTTCCGCGCGCCCGCCTCGCACAACGCGGAGGCGTTCGACCGGGCGGTGGAGACGATCACCAGGGCGTCCGAGGAGTTGCTCGGGGCGCTGCATGTTCGTGGAGGCCGTTGACAGGGCCGACCGCCGGGATAAGTCTCCCCGATGTACCCCCACATCGATTCCAGGGAGCATCCCATGATCAGCGGGCTGTATCAGGGTCAGGACGGCGACGCGCGCCTGGAGCTCCGGATCGATGTGGACGGCCTGCGCCCGACCGGCCGGGTCAGCGGCGACGTGTTCTCCGTGGCGGGCTCGACCACCGCGTACGTCGGCTCGTTCGTGGTCAACTCCGTCGCCGTACGGGCCGAGGGTGACGAGGCGCGGATCGAGGGACGGGGCGTCTTCACCTTCGACGCGCCGGTCAGGGACGTCAGCGTGACGATCAGCCACGGCACCGGCCGGGCCGTGGTCGCCGGGCGGTCCTACCCGGTGTCCTACGACTCGCCGTACTTCCGCAGCGTGCTGCTGGAACAGGACTCGGTGACGGGCGCCGAGCCGTTCACCGCCTACAACACCGGGGCGCTGCCCTGCCCGCCGGGCACCGCGGCCCGCGATCTCGGCGTCGTCGAGGCGTTCGCGGAGGCCGGGGTCCGGCTGACCGTGGCCCGGCCGGGCGTGATCCCGGTCGACGGGTCGGGCGCCGACCTGGCGTGGGACGACGCCGAGCTGCACCACGCGATGACGCAGCAGTTCAGCGGGTTCGGCGACGCCGTGGCCTGGCGGGTGTGGCTGCTGGTGGCGAGCAGGCACGTGGGCGGCTACCGGGGCATCATGTTCGACTACAACGACGCCCACCAGCGGCAGGGGTCCGCGGTGTTCTACGACGCCATCAAGGGCGACTCGCCGCAGGCGCAGCGGGCGCAACTGCGCACGTACGTGCACGAGCTGGGGCACGCGTTCAACCTGCTGCACTCGTGGCAGAAGAACCTCGCCACGCCGCCCCAGCCGCTCGGCCCCAGCGGCGGCTTCGGCGACCTGTCGTGGATGAACTACGTGCAGAACTACCGGCCCGGGGGCGAGATCGGCTACTGGTCGGCGTTCCCCTTCCAGTTCACCGATCCCGAGCTGGTGCACCTGCGCCACGGGTTCTACCGGGACGTGGCGATGGGCGCCAACGCGTTCGGCACCGGCGCCGCCGAGATCACGCCCTTCGAGCAGCCCGTCGAGGACCGTTCCGGGCTGCGGCTGGAGGTGCGGGCCAAGGAGGCGTTCGGCTTCGGGGAGCCGGTGGTGGTGGAGCTCAAGCTGTCGGGCACGGGCGAGGCGCGCACCACGCACAGCCACCTGCATCCCGACACCGAGTTCACCCAGATCTGCGTCACCCGTCCCGACGGCCGGACCCTGCTCTACCGGCCGATGATGCGGCACTGCGTCGACTCGTCGAACGAGGTGCGGCTCGACGAGGGCAACCCGGCCATGTACCGGAGCGCCTACATCGGGCACGGGCGCGACGGCCACTACTTCCAGCAGCCCGGCGAGTACCACGTCCGCGGGCAGTACATCGCCGCCGACGGCTCGCGCATCGTCTCGCCCTCCTGCCTGGTCAGGGTGCGCTACCCGGTCACCGGCGACGATCACCGGGTGGCGGAGCTGATGCTGGGCGAGGAGCAGGGCAAGCTGTTCTCGCTGCTCGGCTCCGACTCGCCGTCGCTGCGCGCCGGCAACGAGGCGCTGGACGAGCTGGTCGACAGGTACGGCGGGCATCCCCTGGCCGTCTACGCCCGCCTGGTCAAGGGCCTGAACGCCGAGCGGGAGTTCAAAACGCTCACCGCCGGCAAGCGGCTGCGGATCCGGCCGCCGGACCCCAAGCGGGGCATCGAGCAGCTGACCGCGGTGGCCCGTGAGGCGAGCATCGACAACATCACCCTGAACCTGGTGATGCGCCGCCTGGCCAGAGCCGAGGCCAGACAGGGCGACCTGGGCCGGGCCGGCACGGTGCTGGACGAGATGGTGTCCAGGTTCGCGGCCAAGGGCATCAACCCCATCGTGATGGGGCAGATCCGGCGGCAGGCCGAGCTGACGAAGGCGGCGCTCAGCGCGGAAGCATGACCGGCCGGCCGCCCGAGCAGCCGATGGTCACCTCGACGTCCTCCCCCTCGTCGGGCTCGAACTCCACCGTGGCCTCGTGGCGGGGGCCCGGCTCGACGCCGTCGACGGAGTAGCCCTGGGCCGGGCTCCACGACCGGAGCGTCACCTGGTCGCCCTGGCAGGCGGCGACGACCGTGCCGCCGCGCGTCCGGATCAGCTCCTCGCGGGGCGCGGGGGGCGAGCTCGCCCCGGGCGGCGTGACCGACGGGGTCGCGGACGGCGGGATGGACGGCGCGGTCGACGGCGCGGTCGACGGCGCGGTCGACGGTGTGGCGGACGGTGTGACCGGTGGCGTGGTGGAGGGCGCGGCCGGGCGCGGGGTCACGGAGGAGAGCGCGGCGCGGATCTCCCCCTGGCTCAGCACGCGGCCGGACGAGCCGGTGAGGGCACTGCCGAGCAGGCCGAGCACCGCCACGGCCGCGCCGGTGGCCGCCACCGCCGTGACCACCCAGGCCAGCACGAGTCTCTTCACTGCGCCAGTTTCCGCCATCTGCGGCTAATGCCTGGTTAAGGCAACGCTAAGAGCGCTCCTCGCATGGTGTTTCACCGTCTACGGTTTCCCCATATGGCTGACATCCTGCTCATCGAGGACGACGTGGCGATCCGCAGCGCGCTGAGCCGCGGCCTGCGGGACCTCGGCCATGCCGTCTCCTCGGCTCCCACGGCTTTCGAGGGGCTGCGGCTGGCCGTCGACGACCGGCCCGATCTGGTCGTGCTCGACCTGGGGCTGCCCGACCTCGACGGCGTGGACCTGCTGCGCATGCTGCGCGCGGTGAGCCGGGTGCCGGTGATCGTCGCGACGGCGCGCGAAGGCGACTCCGAGATGGTGCCGGTGCTCGACGCGGGGGCCGACGACTATGTCGTCAAGCCGTACAGCGCGGCGCAGCTGGACGCGCGGATCAGGGCCGTGCTGCGGCGCGCGGGAGCGGAGCCCGCGGCCGAGCCGCTGCTCGTGGGCGGGCTGCGCGTCGACCCGCGGGCCAGGGCGGCCACGCTCGACGGACAGGAGCTGGATCTGACACCGCGTGAGTTCGACGTGCTGCACTACCTGGCCGCCCGGCCCGGCGAGGTGGTGAGCAAGCGGCAGTTGCTCACGGAGGTGTGGCAGCTCCCCTACGGCGGCGCGGACAAGACGGTCGACGTGCACCTGTCGTGGCTGCGCAGGAAACTGGGCGAGACCGCCGCGGACCCCCGCTATCTGCACACCGTGCGCGGGGTCGGGGTCAAGCTGACCGAGCCGTCATGAGGCGCTGGCTGGCGCTGCTGGTGGCGGCCACCACCTCGCTGGTGCTGATCGCGCTGCTGGTGCCGATGGCGCTGCTGATCCGGTCGGTGGCGGAGAACGGCGCGATGAACCGCGCCACCGCCGCCGCCGAGTCGGTGAGCGTCGCCGTCGGCACCCCCGACCTGGCGCTGGCGGTCGAGCAGGTGCCCCGGCCGGTGACGGTGTTCCTGCCGGATGGGCGGGTCCTGGGCGCCGCCGCTCCCCGCTCCGCCGCCGTACGCCTCGCCGCGACCGGCCGCAGCGTCACCGCGGAGGCGCCCGATGGCAGGGAGGTGTTGTCGTCCGCCCAGACCTCCGAGGGCACGGCGGTGATCAGGGTCTTCGTGAGCGACGCCGAGCTGACGCGAGGCGTCCGCGAGGCCTGGGCGGCGCTGCTGGTCCTGGGGCTGGGGCTGGTCCTGCTCGGCATCGTGCTGGCCGACCGGCTGGCGCTGGCCGTGACGAGGCCGGTCGACGGGCTGGCCCGCGTCTCGCACCGGCTGGCGAGCGGCGACCTGGCCGCGCGGGCCGAGCCGGGCGGACCGCCCGAGGTCCGGTCGGTGGCCCTGGCCCTCAACCACCTGGCCACCCGCATCGATGACCTGCTGGCGGCCGAGCGGGAGTCGGTGGCCGACCTGTCGCACCGGCTGCGCACCCCGCTGACGGCCCTGCGGCTGGACGCGGAGGCGCTGCGCGACCCGGAGGAGGCGGCCAGGCTCGCGGCCCGGGTCGACGCGCTGGAGCGGGCGGTGAGCACCGTCATCACCGACGCCCGGCGGCGTTCGGCCGGCCGGGAGAGCTGCGACGCGACCGCGGTGGTGCGGGAGCGGGTGCGGTTCTGGTCGGTGCTGGCCGAGGACCAGGGGCGCGAGGTGGAGGTGTCCCTGCCGGACGCGGAGCTGCCCGTGGCGGTGGGCGCGGCCGACCTCGCGGCCTGCGTGGACGCGCTGCTGGGCAACGTCTTCGCGCACACCCCCGAGGGCGTCCCGTTCGCCGTGCGGCTGGCTCCGCGCGGCTCCGGCGCCGCGCTGACCGTGAGCGACCGGGGGCCGGGGTTCGATCCCGCCCTGGCCAGGCGGGGTGACAGCGCGGGCGGCTCGACCGGTCTCGGGCTCGACATCGCCCGCCGCGCGGCCGAGTCCTCGGGCGGGTCGCTGTCGGTCTCGTACGCCGCCGGGGGCGGGGCGGTCGTGGACGTGGTGTTAACCGGTCCTTAGCGCGCTCTTACCGGCGATCACGATGAGGTGGGGCCATGCGGATCACAAACAGAGTCATCGCAGTAGGTACCGGAATCGTCTTCCTCATCGCGGGCGGCAGCACGGCGGTCGCCGTCGCCGCCACGTCCGCCACCGCCCCGCCTGTGGCCCCCAAGGTCACCGCGGAGCAGGCCATCAAGATCGCCCACGACCAGGTGCCCGGCGGGTGGATCGACGACGTGTCCCTCGACCGGGACGACTCGAAGACGGCGAAGTGGGAGGTCGACCTGGTCAAGGGTGACGTGGAGCACGAGTTCGACCTCGACGCGACGAGCGGGAAGGTGCTCAAGCACGAGACGGCGAAGGCGACCGCCTCCGACGACTCCGACGACTCGAACGACTCCGACGACGACTGACCACCGTGAGACGTCGAAGGCCGAGCGGCGGGGAGTTCCGTCCGGCTCGGCGCCCTGACGTCCCGCCGTTCCGCCGTCCATGGACCGTCCCGGATCGCGCCGGTTCTCCGGCGCGATCCGGGCTGTGTCAGCAGGTGTCCAGGATGTCCTTCATCGCGGTCTTCTCGGCAGCGGTGACCCAGACGTCGTACTTCGCCTTCACCTCGACCTGACGGGCGATGTACGCGCACCGGTACGCCTTGCGCGGGGGCAGCCAGGTCGCGGCGTCGGCGTCGCTCTTCTGGCCGTTCAGCGGGCCGTCGACCGCGAGCAGGTTGAGCGGGTCGTTGGCGAACTCCTTGCGCTTGGTGTCCGTCCACTGCTGGGCGCCCTTCTGCCAGGCGTCCGAGAGCGGGATCAGGTGGTCGATCTGGACCGCCGTACTGGTGTCCTGGCCACGCTTGAAGGAGATGGTCTTGCCGCTGTAGGGGTCCTTCAGGGTGCCGGTGAGCACGATGCAGTCATGGGTGCCGGGCTTGAAGGTCTCGTCGGTCAGGTCACGCTTGAGGATGTCGTTGCGGGTGTCGCAGCCGTTGCGGTCGACGTCCGCCCAGGCGGGGCCGAACTTCTCGCGTTCGAACCCGGTGCGCGGGGCACGGCCTTTGACGGCCAGCTTGTCCAGCTTCTTGAGGGCGTCGGTGATGTCGCTCTTGGAATGGGAGCCTTTCGAGTCGGCGGCGGAGCCGGTGTCGGCATCGATCCGCGCTTCCAGTTCCCCGCATCCGGTGAGCAACGCCGCAGCAGCTAATCCGGCCAATCCAACACGAAACCGCACACTGTCTCCCAGACTTATAGTTTTTCGTAAAGTCTAGGTAGAGCTATTACCCCAAAATCACCAAATTCCCCGCTATAGCATCGAGAAGCCATTCGGCCAGGTACGCGGTGAACGACGCGCGCACGTAGACGCGGTAGCCGGAGGCCGTCGGCTCCAGGATGACCGGGGCCTGGCCGAGCAGCGTCTGGACCGGTGCGGTGAACACCGAGGGGTGCAGGTCGACCGGGCAGCCGGTGATCAGCACGTCCAGCGCGCCCGGCCCGTCGAGCTCCAGCACCGTCCGCTGGGCGGACACGTCCACCCAGCCCGGCCGCCCCTCAGGCTCGCCCGTCACCAGCCACCAGGCCGGTCCCAGCCGTAGCCCGGTGCCCGGATCCGCGCCGCGCACCTCCCACATCGGGATGAACGGCGCCTCCCGCACCCGTACGCGGTCGTCGCCGGCCGCCGCGAAGCGCTCCGCGAACCCGGCCGCCGGGCTCTCCGCCCGGCACGCCTCCGCTGAGGGACCGGCCGGGGAAGGGCTCGCGTCTCCTCCGCGCCGGGCCACGGACGGGTCGCCGTCACGGCGGGTGTTCTCCGGGTCGTAGAAGACGGGCTCCACCACCGTCACCGGAACGGCCGCCTGGCCGGAGACGGCCGTGAGCCGGTCGCCGGTCGTGACGTCGCGGACCATGGCCAGGCCGAACGTCCGGCCGAGCGCCGCACTGGTGTAGCCGGAGGTGACGTGGCCGAGCATCACCCGGTCGCCGGGCCCGGCCACCAGCTGCGCGCCCTCCTCCACCTGCTCCGCCGGGTCGTCGGCGAGCAGCCCGACGAGCCGCTTGCGACCGTCGCGCGAGGTGTCCGGCCGCGCGTGCGAGCGCCTGCCCATGTAGTCGGGCTTGCGCTTCGACACCAGCCAGGACAGGCCCAGGTCCTGCGGGGTGACGGTCCCGTCGGTCTCCTGGCCGACGATGGCGAACCCCTTCTCGGCCCGCAGCACGTGCATGGTCTCGGTCCCGTACGGCACCGCGCCCAGGCCCAGAACGGCCTCCCAGAGGCTCCGGCCGTACCAGGAGGGCACGTTGACCTCGTACGCGAGCTCGCCCGAGAAGCTGATCCTGAACACCCGCCCCTCCACCCCGAGCACCTCGGCGGCCGTGTGCCTCATGAACGCCAGCCCGGCGGCGTCCGGCGCGATCACGGAGAGCACCTCGCGGGCTCGGGGCCCCACGACCGCGACCGTCGCCCAGTGGTCGGTCACCGAGGTGAAGGAGACGTCGAGCGCGGGCCACTCGGTCTGGTGCCACTCCTCCAGCCAGTCGAGCACGGCCGCCGCGTTGCCCGTCGTGGTGGTCATCAGGTAGTGGTCGTCGCCGAGCCGGCTGGTGGTGCCGTCGTCGAAGACCATCCCGTCGGCGCCGCACATCACCCCGTAGCGGCAGGCTCCGACGGGGAGCGTGGAGTACAGGTTGGTGTAGATCCGGTCGAGGAACCCGCCCGCGTCGCCGCCTCTGATGTCGATCTTGCCGAGCGTGGAGGCGTCCATCGCGGCGACCCCGGTGCGGGCCGCGTGGCACTCCCGTCGCACGGCCTCATTCAGGCCCTCGCCGTCGCGGGGGAAGTACCACGGGCGCTTCCACTGGCCGACGTCCTCGAAGACCGCTCCCCTGGCCAGATGCGAGGCGTGCAGGGCGGTCGTCCTCACCGGGTCGGACAGCGGCCCCCGGTCACGCCCGGCCAGGGTCGCGAACGACACCGGCGTGTACGGCGGCCGGTACGTGGTGCCGCCCACCTGGCCAGGCCCGACCCCGAGCAGCGCGGACATCACCCCCGTCACCACGGCCCCGGAGGTCTTGCCCTGGTCGGCTCCGGTGCCCGCGGTGGTGTAGCGCTTGACGTGCTCGGGGGAGCGCATCCCGGCGCCCGTGGCCCTGGCCAGATCGGCCACGGTGACGTCGCGGTGCAGATCCACGAACGCGGGTTCGCTGAGGCCGGGCTCGGTGCCGACCGGCTCGGCGCGGACCGGCTCGCCGCCACCGGCTTGGGTCGCGCCGGGACCGGTCATCCAGAGCGCCGCCGGGGCCCGCAGCGCCCGCTCGTCGCCGTCCGGCACCCTCGGGAGGTGAACGGGGCCGAACCCCGCCTGCTCGGCGGCCTGCGCCCCGGCGGCGAATCCGTCCTCGATCGCCTCGGCCGTGCCGTACAGCCCCCGGCAGGCCCCCGCCGACCGTTCGGCCTGCGCCGACACGTCGGGCACGAACGTCTGAAGCCCCTCGTCGAAGCGGAGCGTGCCCTGCGACTGGCTGAACAGGTGCACAGCGGGGTTCCAGCCGCCCGCCACGGCCAGCAGGTCGGCCTCGACCCGCCGCGACCCGATCCGGACGCCGTCGAGCAGCCCGCCGGCGTCGGCGGTGGTGCCGGTGACGACCTCGCCGCCGGGCGCGCGCGGGTCCACGATCTCCGCGACCTCCACTCCGGCGGCGGCCAGGTCGCGGGCCGCCTCGTAGCCGGAGTCGGCGCAGGCGAAGACGACGGCCCGGCGGCCGGGGCGCACGCCGTACCGGTTGGCGTAGGCGCGGGCGGCGGAGGCGAGCATGACGCCCGGCCGGTCGTTGCCGGGGAACGCGAGCGACCGCTCGTGCGCGCCGGTCGCCAGCACCACCCCGCGCGCCCGGAAGTGCCACAGTCGCTCACCGCCGGGCCGCCGTTCGACGGCCACCAGGTAGTTGTGGTCGTGGTAGCCGATCGCGGTCGTCCGCGTCATGACCCTGACCTCGGGCAGCGTGGCCAGCCGCGCCGCCACCAGCGCCGCCCAGTCCAGGCCCCGGGCGCCGTCGAGCCGCACGCGGCTGTTCAGCAGGTCGCCGCCGAGCCGCGGCTGGTCGTCCACCAGGATGACCCGCGCGCCCGTCAGGCCCGCCGCCAGCGCCGCGGCCAGCCCGGCGGGCCCGCCGCCGACGACGAGCACGTCGCAGTGCAGGTAGCCCTTGTCGCAGCGCCGGTCGTCGGCCGCGTCGAGGTCCACCCGGCCCTTGCCGCGCAGGCTCCACGCCTCCAGCCCGTCGCGCAGCTCGACGGTGGTGGCCGCCACCATCGGGTCGGCCCCCACCCGGACCAGCGCGTTGGGCTCCTCGGCGCCGGCGGAGAAGACGCCGCGCGGCCGTCCCAGCTCCACGCTGCGGCCCACCACGCGCACCCCGCAGGCGAGCAGCGCCGAGGCGAGGGTGTCGCCGGGGTGCCCCTGGAGCGCGTGGCCGTCGAAGCGGAACGACAGCGTGACCGAGCGGTCGACCAGACCGCCCGAAGGGAGACGGGTCATCGTGGCTTCCGGATCTCGTGGGTGACGGTGTGCCGCTCGACGGTCAGCCAGACGCGGCAGCCGTGCGCGTGGAACCAGCGCTCGTGGAACCAGCCCTTGGGGTTGTCGCGCCGGAACACGTACCCGGCCCATTCGTCGTCGGTCAGCTCCGCGGGCCGCTCTGGGTAGGCGATCCCGGCCTGGCCGCCGTACCGGAACTCGTTCTCGTCGCGCGGCCCGCAGTGCGGGCAGTCGATCAGCAGCATCGGCGCTCCCCTCTCAGTGCGCTACGGCGGCCGCGCCGTGCTCGTCGATGAGCGCGCCCGTGGTGAACCGTTCGAGCGCGAACGGCACGGCGAGCGGATGCGGCTCGTCGTGCGCGATCGTGTGCGCGTAGACCCAGCCGGAGCCGGGAGTGGCCTTGAACCCGCCGGTGCCCCAGCCGGCGTTGACGTACAGACCTTCGACGGGAGTGCGGCCGATGATCGGCGAGGCGTCGGGCGAGACGTCCACGATGCCGGCCCAGGTCCGCAGCACCCGCACCCGGCTGAAGATCGGGAACAGCTCCAGCGCCGCCGCCATCTGCGCCTCGATCACGTGGAACGCGCCGCGCTGGCCGTAGGAGTTGTACGCGTCGATGCCCGCTCCCATGACCAGCTCGCCCTTGTGCGCCTGGCTCACGTAGACGTGCACGGCGTTGGACATGACCACGCAGTCGAGCACCGGCTCCAGCAGCTCCGACACCAGCGCCTGCAACGGGTGCGACTGCAGCGGCAGCGGGATCCCGGCCCGCTCGGCCAGCACCGAGGTGTGCCCGGCGGAGGCCAGCGCGACCTTCCCGGCCGCGATCCGGCCCCGCGAGGTGCGCACGGCCCGCACCCGGCCGCCTTCGATGTCGAAGCCGGTCACCTCGCAGCCCTGGATCAGGTCGATGCCGTAGGCGTCGGCCTTGCGGGCCAGCGCCCAGGCCACGTGGTCGTGCTTGGCGATGCCGCCGCGCCGCTGCAGGGTCGCGCCCAGCACCGGATGGCGAGCGGAGGAGGACACGTTGACGATCGGGCAGAACTTCCTGACCTCGTCGGCGTCGAGCCACTCGGCGTCGACCCCGTTCAGCCGGTTGGCGTTGACCCGGCGCCTGCCCTCGCGCACGTCGCCCAGGCTGTGGGCCAGGTTGAGCACGCCGCGCTGGCTGAACATCAGGTCGTAGTCGAGCTCCTCGCTCAGCCCCTCCCACAGCTTGAGCGAGTGCTCGTAGATCGCGGCGCTCTCGTCCCACAGGTAGTTGGAGCGGATGATCGTGGTGTTGCGGGCCATGTTGCCGCCGGCCAGCCAGCCCTTCTCCAGCACCGCCACGTTCGTCAGGCCGTGGTTCGCCGCCAGGTAGTAGGCGGTGGCCAGACCGTGTCCGCCGCCGCCCACGATGACCACGTCGTAGGAGGGCTTGGGGTCGGGGTCGCGCCAGAGGAAGTCGGGATGGGTCAACGTCTGATCTTCTCCATCTTGGGGTCGAACAGCGGTTCGGCGGCGACCTCGGCGGGGACTTGCCGCCCGAAGTATGAAATATCGACATGTGTGCCTGGGGTGGTCAGCTCGATCGGCAGCCAGGCGTACGCGATGGGCCGCTCGATCGTGTGCCCGTAGGCGGCGCTCGTGACGTATCCGACCGTACGGCCCGCGTGCCGCACCGGCTCCTTGCCCATGACCACCTCGGCGCTGAGCAGCGGCACGAGCTTGCGGGTGATGTCGGCGGACAGCGCGTCGCGGCCCAGGAAGTCCTTGTCGTCACGGACGGCGAACGCCAGCCCCGCCTCGTACGGGTTGTGCTCGGGCGTCATGTCGACCCCCCACAGCCGGTAGCCCTTCTCCAGGCGCAGGCTGTTGAACGCGGCCCTGCCCCCGGCGATCGGCAGGCCGGTGGCCCAGAGCGTGTCCCAGAGCTTGAGGCCCAGGTCGGCCGTGGTGTAGAGCTCCCAGCCCAGCTCCCCCACGTAGGACACGCGCATCGCGATGACCGGCACGTGCCCGACGTACCCCTCCTTGCAGGTGAAGTAGCGGAAGCCCGCGTGGGACAGGTCCATGTCCGTGAGCGGCTGGACCAGCTCCCTGGCCAGCGGGCCCCACACGCCGACGCAGCAGGTGCCCGGCGTGATGTCGCGGACCCGCACGTCGCGGGGCGCGTGCCGGGTCAGCCAGTCGAGGTCGAGGTTGCCGTTGGCGCCGACCTGGAAGCGGTCCTCCGCCAGCCGCGCCACCGTCAGGTCGGAGCGGACCCCGCCACGGGCGTCGAGCAGCAGCGCGTAGGTGACCGAGCCAGGCTTCTTGTCCACGTTGTTGGTGGTCAGGTGCTGCAGGAAGGAGACCGCCCCGGGCCCGCGCACCTCGATCCGCTTCAGCGGCGTCATGTCGTAGAGGGCGACCTTCTCCCTGGTCAGGTAGGACTCGGCGGCGGCCACCGGCGACCAGTACCTCCTGGCCCACTCCCCCCGCCGGGCCAGGCCGACCAGCGGCTCGGCGGCCGCCTCCGGCACCTCCCCGTCGCTGCCCCGCCGCCGGATCAGCTCCTCCAGCGCCGGAACGTTCGCCTCGAACCAGTGCGGCCGCTCCCACCCGGCGGCCTCCAGGAAGGCCGCACCCAGCTCGGTCTGGCGCTGGTAGAACGGGCTGGTCCGCATCGGCCGCGGCGACTCCATCGGCTGCAGCGGATGGATCACGTCGTAGACCTCGACGAAGTTCCGCCTGCCGCGCTCCTCGACGAAGGCCGGGGCCAGCTGGACCTTCTCGAACCTGCTGAGCTCGCATTCGTGCAGGTCGAAGCTCGAACACCCATCAACCAGCAGCTCGGCCACGGCCTTGGCGACGCCCGCGGAGTGCGTCACCCAGACCGCCTCGGCCAGCCAGAACCCGTCCAGCTCCGGCGCCTCCCCGATGAGCGGGAAGCCGTCGGGGGTGAAGGAGAAGATCCCGTTGATGCCGTCGGTGCAGGTGGACTCGCCGAGCGCGGGCAGCAGCTCGACGGCGTCGCGCCAGGACGGCTCGAAGTCCTTCTCGGTGAACGCCTGCACCGAGGGCATCACGGTGCCCTTCGGCCCGATCTCGTGCTGCCCGACCGGCATCGGCCGGTGCGCGTAGGACCCGATCCCGACGCGGTCGCCGTGGCCGCGGAAGTACAGGTCGCGATCCTGGTGCCGCAGGATGGGCCCCTCGGGTACGGCCAGCGGCCCGGACTTGGCGTACTGGTGGGCCAGCGGCAGCAGCGGCACGGTGAGCCCGGCCATCTTCCCGACGGACGGCCCCCAGAACCCGGCGGCGCACACGACCACGTCGGCCGGGATGACCCGGTACTTCGCGTCCCCGGTCTCGACCGCGACCCCGGTGACCCGGCCGCCCCGCTGTTCGACGCCCACCACGGTGTGCCTCGCCAGCAGCCGCGCCCCGCGTTCCGCGGCCCGGCCCGCCTGCGCCTCCGCGCTCCTGAGGGCGGCGGCCAGCCCGTCGCTCGGCACGTGGAAGCCGCCCAGCACCAGGCGCCGGTCGAGCATCGGCCAGAGCTCCAGGCACCGGTCGGTGTCGACCAGCTCGCCCTCCACCCCCCAGGACTCGGCCCACCCCGCCTTGCGGTGCAGGTCGGTCCAGCGTTCAGGGGTGGTGGCCACCTCAAGCCCGCCGACCTGGTCGAAGCAGGGGCGCCCGGCGAGCCTGAGCCGGGTGTACTTGCGCACCGTGTAGGAGGCGAACTCGGTCATCGTCTTGGACGGGTTCGTCTGGAAGACCAGGCCCGGGGCGTGCGAGCTGGACCCGCCGGTGGCGAAGAGCGGCCCCTGGTCGACGACGGTGACATCGGTCCACCCCCGCCCGGTGAGCTCGTCGGCCAGGGCACAGCCCACGATGCCGGCTCCAATGATCACCAAACGAGGCCGGCTCCCCATGCACCCTCCGGTTGTTCCCTATTACGCAACAAAAACCGGACTACGGAACGAACATAGAGCCCAGAACACCGCCGGACAAGGCCCCGCGTCCCTCCCTCGGACACGCGAGGGATCAAGTGACCCGCCTGGTCCGGGACTCCTCTGTCCCGGGCCAGGCGAGGGTCAGGCCGCCGCCGGCGCGCGGCGATGTGCTCTCATCCTCAGTCGGAGGGATCTGGTCGGCGCTCACTACCTCAGGGCAGGCGTGTTCTCTTCATCACAAAAAAGATGATCAGCAGTGCCGTGGCCGCGAAGCCAAGGCTGACGGCGAAGGCTGCCCCCATGCCCGCGGCGATGGCATCGACTGTGGGGCGCGTCACGGAGGCGCTGTTTTCTTCGATGGTCGAGGCGTACACAGTGGACAGTGCCGCAAGGCCGACCGAGGCGCCGATGAGCATCGCGGTCTGGAGCACCCCGGCGGCAACTCCCGACTCGGCAGGGTCGACGGTGGACATGATCGCCATGTTGAACGGTACGACGACCAAGCCCAGCCCCACCCCTGCCAGCAGCAGGGGACCGGCGATGCCGGCCACGTAACTTGTCATCGCCGAGATCGGAACCAGCCACGCCACGCCGGCCACGAGCAACGCCACACCGACGAGCGCGACGGTCTTGGCGCTGAACTTGGCAATCGCTTTCGATGCGTTCTGCGCGGTCAGCAACATCCCGATCGCCATGGGCAGGAACGCCAACCCGGCCTGCAGTGGGCTGTGGTGCAGCACCTCCTGGAGAAACTGGACAACGAAGAACTGCATGCTCACCGTCACCATGGGGATCAGCAGGAGGCCGGCGAAGGCAGCGGCGCGGGTACGGTCGGCGAACAGCCGGAGTGGCATGATCGGCTGCCTCGCCCGTGACTCGATCAGCACGAACGCGACCAGCAGTACGACCCCGGTCGTCAGCGCCGCGAGCGCGACCGGGTCCTGCCAGCCGTGCTCGACTGTACGCGCCAGCGCGAGGGCCACCCCGACCAGCCCGAACACCGACGTCAGCGCCCCGCTCACATCGAAACGGCCCGCCCGTGTCGGCGACTTGGCGACATATCGCGGTGCGACCAGGATCGCGAACAGCCCTATGGGGACGTTGATGAACAGCACCCAGCGCCAAGACAGCGCGGTGGTGATGACTCCACCCAGGACCAGGCCGAAGGTCATGGCAGAAGCGGTGACCGAGGAGTAGACACCGAGGGCCTTGGCCTGCAGGCTGCCCTGGAAGTTGGTGGTCAGCAGGGCAAGCGTGCTCGGCGCGGCCAACGCCGCACCCAGACCTTGCACGGCGCGGGCGACGATGAGCACCTCGGGGGTGGGGGCTAAGCCGCCCAGCAGGGAGGCGGCGGTGAACAGCGCCATGCCAATGAGGAACACCTTACGGTGGCCGAGAATGTCACCGGCACGGCCGCCGAGCAGCATCAAGCCGCCGTAGGCGAGCAGAAAGGCGTTGGTGACCCAGGACAGCCCGACGGGGGTGAACCCGAGACCGCCCCGGATCTCAGGCAGCGCGACGTTCATGATCGTGGCGTCGAGCATCAGAATCAGCTCGCAGGAAACGATCACGGCCAGTGTCATCACACCGAAGCCGGTCAGCTTTGCGTCAGCGGCTCGCGGCGCCGCGTCGGTGGCGGGCGCCGGTGCTGCAGCGGGGGATCTTTCGGGTGGGCTCGACATCTCTCCTCCTCAGACTGGGCGATCTCCATATAGGGAACCAGGTGGTTCACTATATGGGGCCAGTAGGGTGAGAGCGCAACGGTCGAGTGCGTACGGAGGGGTCGATGACCACATCGGCGGAACAGGCGGCGCGGCCGGAGCCGCCCATCTCGCGGCGGCGTGGTGAAGCGCTGCGCCGGGTCATCTTCGACGCGGTGATCGAGCAGCTCGGGACCGTCGGCTACGCCAAGCTGAGCACCAACCGAGTCGCCGCCGCGGCCGGCACCGGTAAGGCGGCCCTGTACCGGCGGTGGCGCAACAAGGAGGAACTGGTACGCGATGCGCTGCGCGACCTGCTTCCCGCCCCGCCGGAGATCCCCGCAGACACACCGCTCCGCGACGGCCTGGTGATATTCCTCGGCTACCTCAATCAGGCACTGTTCGACTCCAAGGGCACGGCCTTCCAGGCGGTGGCGGCCGCAGGCGATGAGCAGACCGCCCAGCTACGTGTTCTCTTCCATGAGTCGGTCACCGTGCCCTGCGAGACACGCATCATCGAGCTGATCAGAAGATACGGCGGCGCCGCATCGGGTGCGAGCGAGACGGCGATCGCCGCAGCCGGGCCAGCGATGCTCCTCTACCACTGCATCAGCGGACAACCCAAGAGCACCGGCGAGCAGATCGAAGCGGTCGTCGATGACCTGCTGCTCCCGCTCATCGGGTCTGGTGGATGATCAGGTTGGCGGCCGAGCACCTCGCTCAGAATCCGGGCCGCCTCCTGCCCGCTGACGCGATCGAACGCGATGTCGATCAGCTCGCCCGATGGCGAGTACGGCCATGCCCGCAATGTCCAGAACGCTCGCCTGGTCCAGCGGGGGTGCCTGCCGGTGGTCACCCAGTTCTCGAGGATTCGCCGGACGGCACCCAGGTAGACGTACGAGGTGGTGTCGGAACGCGGGCGGGCGCGGGCCTCTCCGGCGTACGGTCAGGTCAGCCAGGCCGCTGTCGGTAACGAACTGCGGATCTTGGATTTCACGAGCCAGGCGGTTGCGGGACGGCGTGCTCGGCCGCCTCCCACGCCTCGCAGGTGGCCATCCGCCGCCGCGACAGGTCGAACGCGAGGTCGTGCGCGGCCTCCATCGCCAGCGCTTCACTCATCCCCTCCAGGGCGAACTTGCTCGCGCTGTACATCCCCGTCATCGGGTGGCCGCCGAGGCCGCCGATGCTGGAGACCTGGACGAGGTGACCCGAGCCCTGCTCCCGCAACCGCGGCAGCACGGCCTGGCTCACCCACAACGCGCCGAAGAAGTCGGTCTCCATCTGCGCCCGGGCCTCGGCCTCGCCGAACTCCTCGATCATGCCCATGTGCAGGGTGCCGGCGTTGTTGACCACGATGTCCAGCCGCCCGAACTGCTCGACGGCGACCTCCACGGCAGCGAACACCGCGTCGCGATCGGTCACGTCCACGGGCAGCGCGAGCAACCGGTCCCCGGCCAGTCCGGCGAGCGGCTCCACGTCACGGGCGAGTCCCACCACCCGGTCTCCGACGCCGAGCGCCGCCTCGGTGAACGCCCTGCCCAGCCCGCGGCTGGCACCGGTGACGAACCACACACGTCCAGCGGTCATGGCCTGCACCTCCTTCTTTAGACGAGACGGTTCGTCTCGTGTCCTGAACTACGCCTCCCCGCCATGGAGCTGTCAAGCCGAACCGTCTCGTCTCGTGATACTTTGCCCCCCATGACCGACCGCCGACAAACACCTCCCGACGCCAACCGACGCAGCGAGGCGTCCAGGCGGGCCATCCTCATGGCCGCGTTCGAGCTGGTGGGAGAGGTGGGCTACGCCAGGCTCAGCATCGAGGGCATCGCCGCCCGCGCCGGCGTGGGCAAGCAGACGATCTACCGGTGGTGGCCGTCCAAGGGCGCGGTCCTGTTCGACGCCTTCCTGTCGCTGTCCGAGGGCCAGGAGGGCGACGCGGCGCTCCCCGACACGGGCGACCTGGAGGCCGATCTCAAGGAAGTGCTCCGCGCCACGGTCGCCGAGCTGACTGACCCCCGGTTCGACGAGCCGATGCGTGCGCTCAACACCGAGATCGCGACCGACCCGGAGCTCGCCGCGCGCTACGCCGAGCAGTTGGAGGAGCCCATGAAAGAGCTCAAGAAGACCCGACTGCGCAAGGCCCAGGAGGCCGGCCAGCTACCCGCCGACCTCGACCTCGACGTGGCCGTCGACCTGCTGTGGGGCGCGGTCCACCGGCGCTGGCTCTATCGCAGCGGCCCGCTGACATCGGACTACGCGGACGCAGTGGTGAAAACCGCCCTGACCGGCCTTTACGCCCGCTGATCCGCTCTTCCGCCGATCCACCGCCGGCCCGATGTCCGATCCGCCGTTCAATGGGATCGCCCATCCGCCGCCGATCCGCCGTTCGATGCGATCGTCGCCCTGCCGCCGATCCGATCGCTGACCGTCAGGAACGGCCGTAGGCGTCCTCAAGACGCTCGATGTCGTCCTCGTCGAAGTGCCCAAAGGCGATCTCCAGGATGCGGGTGGCCGGACCGGAGGAGCTGAGCCGGTGGGTCTGCCCGCGACGGATGAGAATGCGCTCGCCCACCTCGGGCTCCAGCCGCTGCCCGTCGACCTCGAAGACGCAGCCCGCGTCGAGGGCGACCCAGAGCTCGTCGCGGTGCTCGTGGCGCTGCAGGCTGAGCGTCTGGCCGGGCGCGACATCAATGATCTTCACGGTCGACGTCTCGTTGAGCGTGAACCGTTCGAAGCCGCCCCACGGACGCTCGTCCCGGATCACCGCGGCCAGCCTGTCGATCTCCTGCATCGTCCCTCCCGCTTCGCAACCCGACGAACCCGAAACGCCCGGGCCAAGAGGGCAAGCTATCAGGTGATCAAAATCCCGCCGTCCACGGGAAGCGTCACACCGGTGATGTACGACGAGGCGTCACTCGCCAGAAAGACGGCTGCCGCCACGAGCTCGGCGGGGTCGCCGGCCCGGCCCATCGGCACCCGCCGCTCCAGCAGCTCCTCCAGGTAGCCCGGTTTGTACTGGGATGTCATCTCGGACTCGAAGAAACCGGGCTCCAGGCAGTTGACCCGGATCCCGCGCCGTCCCGTCCACTGCTGGGCCAGGTCGCGGGTCAGCCCGATCACCGCGGCCTTCGACGCGCTGTAGGCCGCCTGGGGCAGCCCCGCCGTCGTCTCACCGAGGATGCTGCCGATGTTGACGATCGACGATCCGGGCCGCATCACCCGCGCGCACGCCTGGGCCATCCAGTAGGTGCCGAGCAGGTTGATGTCGATCACCTGCCGGAACTCCTCCGGCGTCTCCCGCAGGGCGGGCACCGCGGTGCCCACGCCGGCGTTGTTGATCAGCACGTCGACCGCGCCCAGCTCGGCGACCGCCGCCGCCACGAGCGCGTCGCAGTCTTCGACCCGCGTCACGTCGGTGCGCACGGCCAGGCACCGGCGACCGGCCTCCTCCACCAGCCGCCGCGTGTCCGCGAGCCGGTCGAGGCGCCGGGCGCCGATCACCACGTCGGCGCCGGCCTCGGCCAGCCCCCGGGCGAAGGCCACGCCCAGCCCGGAGGACGCCCCGGTGATGACGGCCACCTTGCCCTCAAGGCTGAAGCTGCGCAGCATTTTAGAGTCCGTACTCCTTCACGATGCGCTCGTGGCGCTCGACCTCGACATCGACCTCGCGGGCCAGGTCGAGCCAGGCCAGCGGGTGCGACCAGCGCTCGGTCGCGTCGTCGAGCAGGGCGTCGACCTCGACCGCCGACACGTTGGGCGGCACCGCGACCCAGCCGAACACGCCCGGCAGCGGGTCGCCGCCGGTCGGGTGGGTGACCGTGTAGTTTTCGTCGCTGTAGACCCACATCGGCCAGCCGCGCTCGGCCATGACCTCGGTGAACTCCGCCCAGTCGGCCTCGCTCGGCGCGGCGCCGTCGAAGAAGTAGCTGGTGTAGCCGCCGGGCCGCAGGATGCGCACCGCGGCGAAGGGCGGCACGAAGTTCTGCTGCTCCTCGGGGTCCTCGGGGAGCGGCTCCAGCAGCTGCGGGTCGAACACGACCAGGTCGCCGGCGTTGTAGTCCATGCCGCGCGGCTGCGGCAGCGCCAGCCTGGCGGTGGCGGGGCCGGTGCGGATGGACAGCACCTGGCGCTGGCCGCCGTCGGGCGCGGGCAGGATGACCCTGATGAGGCCCATCTCCTCCTCGATCGGGCCCTCGGCCGACTTGACCGGCATGCCGATCTTGGCCGCGCCCTTGCGTACGGTGTCCCAGTCTTCGGCCGAGGTGGCCATGACGATCATGCGCCAGACGTCCTCCTCGGTCAGCTCGTCGAGGACCTCGCGCAGCACGTCGGCGCCCCTGGCGTTCTGGTCGAGCTGCTGGGCGGCGGAGGCGACCAGGCGGCGGGCCTCGATGCCGGCCCCGGCGGCGACGGCGTGCTCGGCGGCGTCCAGTGCCTCGGCCCAGCGCTCGCGGGCGCTGTGCAGCCGGGTCAGCGCCAGGTGCTGCTGGTCGTGCGCGAGCATCGCGGCCATCTGCTCCAGCCGCTCGTCCTGCCTCGCCTCGGTGAGCAGCGTGGTCAGGTAGCCGATGTCCTCGGGGTCGGCGGTGGCGATGTCGCCGGAGTCGACCAGCAGCTTCCAGTAGATGTCGGCGCCCGTGGCCGGGTAGCCCAGGAAGCCGAGCGTGGTGGTGTGCCGGCGGGTCGTCTCGAGATCCTGGCCGGAGAGCGGGGCGAGCCAGCCGACCCAGCGCTCGGGGTCGGCGTTGTAGCCGTCGGCGGCGTCGAAGTAGGCGACCCGCTCGTCGAGCGGACCGGGCGCCTCCGGCTCGGCGGTCGCGTCGGCGGCGGCGCGCAGCGCGGCGATGCGCTCGGCCAGGCCCGCGCTCTCGCGCAGCTCGGCGGTGCCCGACTCGGCCAGATCGGCCAGCAGCCGGGCCTGCCAGGCGCCCTGCCTGGCCAGCGCCAGGTGGCCGGCGATCAGCGAGAGCTCGACCCGGGCGCGGTAGCCGCCCATCATGCCGAAGTAGTCGATCCACTGGCGCAGCACCCGGCCGAGCTGCCAGGTGTTGGTGATCTGGGTGGAGCCGGCCAGCTTGCCGACCGCCTCGGACCACTCGACCCAGGAGCGCGGGTGCTCGCCGACCACGTCGAGGTCGGGCAGCGCGTCGACGGCCTCGGCGATGCGGCCGAGCGTGGCCAGGATCAACGCGCGGCGCACGCCGTCGCGGCGGGGCTTGGCCACCGGGTCGTCGGCCTGGAAGTCGGTCGCCGCCTGCAGCGCGGCGAGCGCGTCCTCGGCGCGGCCGGCGGCGAGCAGCGCGCGGGCGCTCTCGGCGCCGAGCTCCCAGCTGGCCTGGCGGTCGGCGGCGCGCAGCCGCTCGACGGCGGCCTCGGCGTAGCCGACGGCCTCGGTGGCCCTGCCCGCGTCGACGAGCGCGGCCACGTACTGCGTGACCAGACCGGTGTAGGCGGGGTCGGCCGGCTGGAGTCCCTCGATGACCGCGCCGAGCGTCTCCATCCGCTCGGTGGCGTAGCCGGGGCCGTCGGCGTTGGCCCACGCCATCGCGAGCGCCTCGACGGCCGCCGGAGCGGACGGGCAGTCGCGCACCCCTTCGCGCTGGGCGAAGGCCAGCAACTGCTCCGCGTCGCCGATCGCGACCGCGCCCTGAGCACGGTCGCCGACCCGGCCGAGCAGATGCCAGTAGCGGGCGTAGAACTCCAGCCAGGGCAGCTCCAGCCCCTCCGCCTGCTGGGCGATGGCCGGGGCCATCACGTCAAGCTGCGGGAAACGGCCCTCGTAGGCCTGTGCGGGCAGGTCTCCCAGCGCCATGGCGAGCCCCACGTTGCCCGCTTCGGAAAGCTGCTGCTGGGTTTCGCCGACCCAGGCCCAGATGTCCACGTCCATGGCAGGTCAGTCTGCCAGGTCAATGCGCGTGCCCCAAACGCAGAAGCTCGATGAGCTCGTCCGATTCGGTGTCGTTGAGAACCGAAAATACCGATGCCATCAGGTCATCTGTGGCCTCCTCCACCGCCGCCCGGCGGGCGACCATGTCCGGCCCCGGCGTCGGATAGGGCTCGGGCCACTGGAAGAACCTCGCGAGGTCGACGCCTGTCACCTGCCCGAACGGCGTGGCGTCGTGCCCGGTGGCGAGCGCGGCCTCCAGCGGACCGAGCCCCGCCCCGATCACCAGGTTGGCGTGCAGGCCGCCGCGCAACTCCCGCACGACGTGCATCAACTGAGTGGCGCGGGCGGGCGGATCTTCGGGCAGCGGCACCGCCCGCCAACCGGCGGCCAGCGGCGCCCCGATCATCGAAGCCCGCCGGACGACCGGTTCGAGCAGCTCGGCGAGCCTGGCGCAGCCGTCGAAGTGGCCGAGCCTGCGTCGTCCCCAGGCGTGGCAGACCTCGGTGTAGAGCTCGACCGCCTTGTCCACGGGGAGCTTGCGGCCGCCGTTCCAGCTCTCCTCGACGTGGCCGGGCGGGAAGAACACCGCGACCGCGGCGACCACGCCGGCGTCGCACTCGCCGAGCACTCCGCACCGGCCGCGGAAGTAGAACTCGCGCGCGCCGAGGCCGTACTCCTCGCAGACCGCCTTGGCCTCCCTGGAGATCATGAAGCCGCCGCCGTACTGGCCTATGGGCGCCTTCACGCTCTTCGCCGTGGTGCGCGGGTCCACCATGTCCACCCCTTCGGTTCAAAAAGTGGACTCAGCATCCCTCAGGAGAACATCATTCTGCAAGCGTCAGGTTTCCGGCCGCGACGAGCACCGCGGGGCCGGACAGATAGCTGGTCTCGGCCTCCAGCGTGACCGTGAGCGTGCCGCCGGGCACCTCCACCGCCCAGGTGCCGGTGGTCTCGCCGCTCAGCCCCGCCGCGGCGACGGCCGTGGCGACCGCGCCGGTGCCGCACGAGCGCGTCTCGCCGACGCCCCGCTCGAAGACCCGCATGACCACGCGCGCCTCGCCCACGGGGTTGAACAGCTCGATGTTGACGCCGCTCGGGAAGACGCCCGGGTCGAACGCGGGCTGGTGGCCGAGGTCGAGCTGGACGACCGGGTCGCCGATGGGACAGGCCAGGTGCGGGTTGCCCAGGTCGACGTGCACGCCTTCGTACTCGTGGCCGCCGACGCCCGCGACGCTCCGGCCGCGTACGACGGGCTTGCCCATCTCCACCGAGACGTCGCCGTCGGCGCCGAGCCGTACCCTCCGGACGCCGCCCCTGGTGGCCATGGCGAACTCGCCCGGCTCGGCCAGGCCGGCCTCGACGAGGTAGCGGGCGAAGACCCGCGCGCCGTTGCCGCACATCTCGGCCATGCTGCCGTCGGCGTTGCGGTAGTCCATGAACCACTCGGCCTGGCCGGCCTGGTCGGAGACCTCGGGGCTGAGCTTGGTCCGCATCACGCGCAGCACGCCGTCGGCGCCGATGCCGGCCCTCCGGTCGCAGATCGCGGCGACGAGCGCGGGATGCAGGTCCAGCTCGCCGTCGGGGTCGGGAAGGATGACGAAGTCGTTCTCGGTGCCGTGGCCCTTGAGGAAGCGCATATCCGAATTTTATGCCGAGTCTGGCCGGGCGATCTGCGCCAGGGATCGTTCGAGCAGGTCGGGAGCGTCATAAGGCAGCCAGCGCACCCGGGGGTCACGCCGGAACCACGACTCCTGGCGCCGGGCGAAGCGCCGGGTGGCCCTGATCGTCTCCTCCAGGGCCTCCTCCTCGGTCCACTCCCCCTCCAGGAACCTCAGCACCTGCGCGTAGCCGAGGGCTCGGCCGGCCGTACGGCCCTCCGCCAGGCCCTGCCCGAGCAGCCCCCGCACCTCCTCGACCAGCCCCGCCGCCCACATGCGCCGGACACGGACCGCGATCCGCTCGTCGAGCTCGGGCCTCGGCACCAGCAGCCCGATCTGCACACTGGGGCAGACCGCCTGGTAGGACGGCATGGTGGCCGAGAACGGCCGGCCGGAGTGTTCGATCACCTCCAGCGCACGGACGATGCGGCGGCCGTTGCTCGGCAGGATCGCGGCGGCCGCGGCCGGGTCCTGTCGCGTGAGCCGTTCGTGCAGCGGCGCGGGACCGGTCTCGGCCAGCTCGGCCTCCAGCCTGGCTCTGATCTCCGGATCGGTGCCCGGGAAGCGCAGGTCGTCGATCGCGGCCCGGACGTACAGGCCGCTGCCGCCGACGAGCACGGGCACCGGCAGCGACTCGATGAGCGGCCGGACCAGCTTCTGGTATTCGGCCACGCTGGCCGTGACCGTGACGTCCCAGACGTCCAGGAGATGGTGCGGGACCCCCCGCTGTTCGGCGAGGGAGAGTTTGGCGGTGCCGATGTCCATTCCTCGGTAAAGCTGCATGGAGTCGGCGTTGACGCACTCACCTCCCAGCCGGAGCGCGATGTCCACGGCGAGGTCGGACTTTCCGGCCGCGGTGGGACCCACGACGGCGATGACTGGCTGCTGGCGCACACCGGTAAGTGTGTCAAGAGTCGGGGTAGGGGGTGACAGACGGCGCCCTGGCGCCGGCCAGGGCCGACTGATCGGGGGGTCAGATGTCGATTCTGGACAAGGTCAAGGAGATGCTCGGCGGCCTTCAGGAGAAGGCGCACCACATCCCCAAGCAGAGCAGGCAGGAGAAGCCGGGCGACATGCCCGGCGAGCCTCGCGCACACGGTGAGGAGACCGCCGGCGGCGGCCAGACGGGACCGGCCGCCCAGGACAAGACCGGCGACGAGGAGGTCTGACCGGTCAGAGGTCGAGGAGCGTTGGCTGCAGGTAGCCCTCGTGGGTGAGCAGCCAGCGCTTCGTCTCGACGCCCTCGCCGCCGCTGAAACCGCCGAGGCCGGTGCCCGCCACGACCCGGTGACACGGCACCACGATCGGGATCGGGTTGGAGCCCATGATCGAGCCGATGCCGCGGGCCGGCACCCGGGACCCGCTGAGGCCGGCCAGCTCGCCGTAGGTCACGGCCGTGCCGTACGGGACGCGGTGCAGCGCCGTGAGCACCTGCCGCCGCGACCCCGACGTCAGCCGCCAGTCGACGGGCGTCTCGAACACCCGCAGCTCACCGGCGAAGTAGGCGTCGAGCTCGGCGACCGCTGAGGCGGCACGGGCAGGGTCGTGCACCTCGGGCAGGCCGAGACGTTCGCTCAGGCGCGCCCGCGACCCCCATCCCGACGCGACCAGGCCGTCCTCGGTGACGGCCAGCACGAACCGCCCCACCGGTGTCGCCAGCTCGGCGAACACGACCGTGGCCATCATGTCCTCAGGTGAAGTCGTCGTACGTGGCATTCCGGTCGTATCGTACGCCCGCCATCTGACGACATCCGTCCCGAACGTCTAGCATCGCGCTCGTGTCATCTCGCGAACTCGTGGTGCTCGGCACGGCCGGCGCGGTCCCGACCCGGCACCGCAACCACAACGGCTACCTACTGCGCTGGGACGGCCAGGGGTTCCTGTTCGATCCCGGCGAGGGCACCCAGCGCCAGATGGCACACGCCGGGGTCAGCGCCACCGACGTGCACTGGCTGTGCGTGACCCACTTCCACGGCGACCACTGTCTCGGCGTGCCCGGCGTCGTCCAGCGCATCGCCCGCGACAAGGTGCGCCACCCCGTCCAGGCCGTCTTCCCGGCCTCCGGCGAGAGCTACTGGCGCAACCTGCGCCACGCCGCCGCCTTCGCCGACACCGACGTCATCACCGAGCACCCCGTGACCGGCGACCATGCCGCCATCGGCCCCCTCACCGCCCGCCGTCTGTCACATCCCGTCGAGTCCTACGGCTACCGCCTCCAGGAGCCCGCCGGCCGCCGCATACTGCCCGACCGGCTCGCCGCCCTCGGCATCCGCGGCCCGGAGGTGGGCGAGTTGCAGCGCGGCGGCTCCGTCCGGGGCGTCACCCTCGCCCAGTGCAGCGTCCCCCGGCCCGGTCAGAGCGCCGCCTTCATCATGGACACCCGCCTCTGCGACGCCGTCTTCGAGCTCGCCGCCGGCACCGACCTCCTCATCATCGAGTCGACCTTCCTGTCCGGTGAGGCCGCCTTCGCCAAGGAGTACGGCCACCTCACCGCTCACCAGGCCGGCCTGGTCGCCGCCGAGGCCCGTACCCGTCACCTGGTCCTGACCCACTTCTCCGAACGTTACGGCTTCGCCGACGAACCCGCCTTCCTCGACGAGGTCCGCCAGAGCTACGACGGCCCGGTCACCCTCGCCCGCGATCTGATGACCGTCCCCGTCCCCAAACGCCGGCGCCACCTCACCGTCCCGTAGCGCTACCGCCCCTCGGTCAGCAGGTAGAGCAGGGCGGCGATGCTGGTGCCGCTGACCAGGTCGCGCCGGTCGATCAGCCGGCGGACGTCCGCGAGCGGCACCCACTCGACCCGTTCGGCCTCCCACGGGTCGCTGGGCGGCCCGAGGTGGGTGGCGCCGTCGGCACGGAAGATGTGGTGGGCCGCGTCGGAGATGCCGTTGGACGGCTGCGCGTACAGGAGCGGGCGCAACGGGCCCGGCCGCCAGCCCGTCTCCTCCTCCACCTCCCGAGCGGCGGCGGCGCGCGGCTCCTCTCCCTCCTCCACCTTGCCGATGGGAATCTCCCACCCCCACGAGTCGGTGATGAAGCGGTGCCGCCAGAGCAGCAGCACGCGGTGCCGGTCGTCGACGACCACGGCCCCGGCCGCCGGCGCGGTCCGGATCAGCCGGTGGTCCAGCCGCCCGCCGTCGGGCAGCTCGACATCCGCCACCCGGACGTCCAGCCAACGGTCGGTATAGAGGGACTTTTCGGAGTGGACCTGCCAGCGCATGCCGAACTCTCCCATCTCGGCCCCCGACCTCGCCACCCACGCTACAAGGGCGAAACCCCGGCGGCCGTCACGAACGTGCGGCGGGTCAGCGCCAGAGGCCGACGAAGTAGCCGACGCCGTAGGGGGCGAGGTCGGCCAGCAGCTGCCCCTTGACGTCACCCGGGCCGGCCGCCCCCGCCAGCACCTGGAGCGCGGCCCGCCCGGCCACCCACAGCCGGTCGGCCTTCGCGGGGTCGAGGTGGGCGAGCGCGGACACGTCGGCGTCGGCGATGGCGCGGGCGATCACCTCGTTGTACGGCTGCGCCGCCGGATCGTGGTGGCCCGGCGCCTTCTCGGTCAGGCGGGCGGAGCCGTCGGCCATGACCAGCAGCGCGACCCGGCCGTCCCTGACGAGATCCGCGCCCAGTGCCAGGCAGTCGCCGGGGGCGGCGTCGAAGGCCACCGCCTGGAAGGCGGCCACGTCGTGGTCCTCCAGCAGCCAGCGGCCGATGGTGAGCGACAGCGGCAGCACAGGGTCGCCGTGGCCCACGGTGACGTCGGCGCCCCAGGGCCGCAGCGTGCCCGCGGCTCCGCCGTCGTAACGGCTGGTGGTGTCGGCGCCGCCCACCACGACGAGCAGGTCGGGGTCGGCGGCGAGGAGCCCGGTGATCGCGGCGTGGCAGGCCGAACGCAGCTCGTCCAGCTCGGGCGCGGCGGCGCCGGCCAGCTCGGGCACGATCAACGGCGGGTGCGGGCAGACGGCCGCGGCGGCAAGCACAACGCCAGGGTATGCCTACGCGTAGGGGTCGCGGCCCTCGGCGACCGCCTGGAACAGAGCGCGGGCGTGGGCGTGCGCGGCCGCGTGCAGGCCGTGGCCGAAGCTGACCCTCGCCACCCCCAGCTCGGCCAGCCGGGCGAGTGAGGGTGTCCCGGGCCGGAACAGCACGTTGACCGGGCCCCCGACCTCGGTGACCAGCCTTTCGATCTCCTTCTCGTCAGCGAGGCCGATCGGGTAGACGCAGTCGGCGCCCGCCTCCAGGTAGCGCCGCGCCCGCGCGACGGCGACCTCACGGGCGCGCTCGCCCCGAAGGTACGTGTCCACCCTGGCGTTGATCACCAGGCCCGGCCCGGCGGCGGCGCGTACGGCGGCCAGGAACGCGGCCTGTTCCTCGACGTCGACCAGAGCACCGGTGGCCTGGTCGGTGTCCTCCAGGTTGCAGCCCACGGCTCCCGTGGCGATCAGCCGCTCGGCCAGCTCGGCGGGCGGCAGCCGGTAGCCACGCTCCACGTCGGCGGTGACGGGCGCGGCGACGGCCCGGGCGATGCGGGCGATCGCGGCCATCATCTCCGCGACCGGCGTCGCCTCGCCGTCGTCGTAGCCGAGCACCTCGGCGACCGCGGCGCTCCCGGTGGCGACCACCGGGAAACCCGCCTCCACGACGGCGCGGGCGGAGGCCGCGTCCCAGACGTTCGGCAGGATCAGCGGCCTTCCCGGCACATGGAGTTCGCGCAGCGCAGCGGCTCTGTCAGTGGTCATACCGGGACCCTACGCACGAAGTGGCCTTCGCCGTAGATCCAGTACGGGCTGAAAGCGGTGAGCCACTTGACCAGGCGTCCGGCCCATGCGGAGGGCGGCCCCGCGCCGGCGGACCGGCCGCCGCGCGGCTCTTCGAGGCCACTCTCGACGAACCGGCCGCCGCGTGACCTCCGCACCCACTCTCGACGGACCGGCCGCCGCATGGCCTTCGCACCCACTCTCGACGGACCGGCCGCCGCATGGCCTTCGCACCTGGTCTCAGCGAACCGGCCGCCGCGGCCGTCAGCAGCCGCTCTTGGCGCACTCGCCGCTGACCAGGCCCGCCGGACCGTCGGCCGGGTTGTCGGCCGGATCATCCTCGACCGGGGCACTGGGCGGTGACGTGGGCTTCTTGCCGGTGCCGACGTTGGTCGAGCGCTTGGCGTCGGTGCCCGCCGAGCCCCGGTCGGCCGGCTCGTCGGCCGGGCCCGCGTCGGGGCGGCTGCCCGTGTCGGGGCGGGTGCCCGTGTCGGCACCTGTGTCAGTGTCGGCGTCGGAGGCGGTGCCGTCCTGCGGGACGTCAGTGGTGGCATCACCGGTGGCGCCGTCGTCCGCGTCAGGGACCTCCTCCGGGGCATCCCCGGTGGACGGGGGCTGAACGGACTGGCCCACCTGGGCGGGGGTGTTGCCGGCCAGCGCGTAGCCGACACCGCCGGCGGCGAGGACGGCCACGAGTGCCGAGGCGGCGAGGACGAGAGGCTTGCGTTTGCGGGGGGAGCCGGGCGCATCGCCCGGCCCGGTGAGGATCTCCTGGCGATCCGGCTCGGTCGGATCCTGCATGGGTGACAACTCCCTGCGGTCGTATCGGGAAAGCTCTCCGGCTTCCGCGGGTGTTGGACCACACTAGCCGCAGCAGTGGAATGCTCGCGCACCCATCACAAAGGAATCACGACTTGTCCTCCCTTAGATCCATTCGCCCAGGTAGCCGGGGGCGCCTGGCGCCCGTGGCGGGCGTGGCCGGAGTACTCGCCATCGCCGGTCTCGGCATATTCCTCGCGTTCACCGGCACCTCCAGGCCGGCTTCGAAAAAGGCGCCGATAAACGACCAGGAAGCCGTGCTTTCCGGCGCGTCGAGCATTCCCTCACCGACACCGCAGGCGCGATATCCGGCCCCCTCGCCCACCGTCCCGGCTCCCGGCGAGCACACAGGAGCGGCTGGGCAGGCGAATCGTCCCGCCGAGGTCCGCACGGTCTCGTCCGGCGGTCACCCGGCTCCGGTCACCCGCTGGCTCGAGGTCCTCCCCCCGCCCGGGGCCACCGCCGCCGGGGCCCTGCCGCCGGAGGCCGCCGTGGACGCGACCGTCCCGCCGGCTCGCGACGGCGAGGCGACATCGGCGACCGCGGAGCGGGGCCCTGCCGGGTCGCCCGCACCCGGTCCCACGCAACCACGCGCCGCCGCCACCCAGCCGGCCCCCACGATCACCACGGTCACCACGCTGCCGGCGCTCCCCAGCATGACTCCGCCCGTGCGTCCGGCCGCCACCCAGCCACCCGGCACGGCCAGGCGCACACCGCCACCGGAGCCGCCCGCGCCACAGATACGAGGCGCGGACCCGTGCGCCACCTTCGACGACTTCCGCCGGCCGTACTGCGATCAGTTGCTCGACGGCCTCCACCGCTGACCCCTGCGGCTCAACGCGCACGTCGCGAGCTCCGTGAGCCGCGAACTCCGAGGGCGCCGCGCACGCCCACGGGCTCAGTGGGCGGCGCAGCCGCCCGACGCCGGCACGGGCTCGGGACGGCCGATGGACGGCATCCCCAGGAGCACGCCGGAGCCCTTGGCCGGAGCGCCCTGGCGGATCTCCCAGGCGTCGCCGGCCCGGGTGCGGCGCACCTCCCGGACGGCGCCGTCGGCCACCAGGTGATGCGGCGCCGCGTAGGTGACCTCGACCGTCACCATGTCACCGGGCCGCGGCGTCACGTCGCCGACGGCGAAGTGCACGAGCCGGTTGTCGGGCGCCCGGCCCGAGAGCCGCCGGGTGGCGTCGTCCTTGCGCCCCTCGCCCTCGGCGACGAGCACCTCCAGGGTGCGCCCCACCTGCTTCTTGTTCTCCTCCCAGGAGATCTCCTCCTGGAGGGCGACCAGGCGTTCGTAGCGCTCCTGGACGACCTGCTTGGGGATCTGGTCGTCCATCGTGGCCGCGGGGGTGCCGGGACGGATGGAGTACTGGAAGGTGAAGGCGTTGGCGAAGCGGCTCTGCCGTACGACGTCGAGGGTGGCCTGGAAGTCGTCCTCGGTCTCGCCGGGGAAGCCGACGATGATGTCGGTGGAGATGGCCGCGTCGGGCATGGCCGCGCGGACCCGCTCGATGATGCCGAGGTAGCGCTCGGCCCGGTAGGAGCGGCGCATGGCCTTGAGCACGCGGTCGGAGCCCGACTGCAGCGGCATGTGGAGCTGGTGCATGACGTTGGGCGTCTCGGCCATGGCGGCGATCACGTCGTCGGTGAACGCGGCCGGATGCGGTGAGGTGAAACGGACCCGCTCCAGCCCCTCGACCGAGCCGCAGGCGCGCAGCAGCTTGCCGAACGCCAGCCGGTCGCCGAACTCGACGCCGTAGGTGTTGACGTTCTGGCCGAGCAGGGTGACCTCCAGCACCCCCTGGTCGACCAGGGTGCGGACCTCGGCGAGAACGTCGCCGGGCCGCCGGTCCTTCTCCTTGCCGCGCAGCGACGGCACGATGCAGAAGGTGCAGGTGTTGTTGCAGCCGACCGAGATGGCCACCCAGGCGGCGTAGGGCGACTCGCGCTTGGTGGGCAGCGTCGAGGGGAAGACCTCGAGCGACTCCTTCAGCTCGACCTGCGCCTCGCCCTCGACGCGGGCCCGCTCCAGCAGCACCGGCAGCGAGCCGATGTTGTGGGTGCCGAAGACCACGTCGACCCAGGGCGCCTTGCGGACGATCTCTCCCTGGTCCTTCTGCGCCAGGCAGCCTCCCACCGCGATCTGCATGCGGGGGTTGCTCATCTTCGCGGGCCGGAGATGGCCGAGGTTGCCGTAGAGGCGGTTGTCGGCGTTCTCGCGCACCGCGCAGGTGTTGAAGACGACCACGTCGGCGCTCTCGCCGTCGGCCGCGCGGACGTAACCGGCGTCCTCCAGCAGTCCTGACAGGCGCTCGGAATCGTGGACGTTCATCTGGCACCCGTATGTGCGCACTTCGTAGGTGCGGGCGCTCTCCTGGGTCACAGTCATGGCATGTCCAAGGGTAGTCGCTGTCCGTCCTGCGCCAGCCGCTACGATACAAAACAGCAGCTCGGTGGCATGATGTGATCGGATCGGTACCGCTCGGTTAGTGACCAGCGTCCTAAGGCCCCCTAGGTTTTGACCATGACGGAGAACGGGGACGTCACTCCACTGGTCCAGTTGGAGAACGTCAACAAGCACTTCGGGGCCCTCCACGTTCTGAAGGACATCAACCTGACGGTCTCCCGTGGCGAGGTCCTTGTCGTCATCGGTCCTTCGGGCGGTGGTAAGTCCACACTGTGCCGGGCGATCAACCGGTTGGAGACCATCGACGGCGGCACGATCACCTTCGACGGCGAGGTCCTGCCGGAGGAGGGCAAGGCGCTGGCCAGGCTGCGTTCCGACGTCGGCATGGTGTTCCAGTCGTTCAACCTCTTCGCGCACAAGACCATCCGCGAGAACGTCACGCTGGGGCCGCTCAAGGTGCGCCGAGTCGCCAAGAGGTCGGCCGACGAGCGGGCCATGGAGCTGCTCGAACGAGTCGGCATCGCGGCGCAGGCCGACAAATACCCTGCCCAGCTCTCCGGCGGCCAGCAGCAGCGGGTCGCGATCGCCAGAGCGCTGGCCATGGACCCCAAGATGATCCTGTTCGACGAGCCGACCTCCGCGCTGGACCCCGAGATGGTGCAGGAGGTGCTCGACGTCATGGTCGGGCTGGCCCGTGACGGGATGACCATGATGGTCGTCACCCACGAGATGGGGTTCGCCCGCCGGGCGGCCAACCGGGTGGTCTTCATGGCCGAGGGACAGATCGTGGAGGAGAACACCCCCGACGAGTTTTTCACCAACGCGCAGACCGACCGAGCGCGTGACTTCCTCTCGAAGATCCTCACGCACTGACTATTGAGGTAGGTACACATGCACATGCGTCGAATGGGAGCCGCGCTCTCCATCGCGGCCCTGGTCGCCGGCCTGGCCGCCTGCGGCGGCGGTGACGAGAGTTACTCCACCGTGGTCGACAAGGTCCAAGGGGCCGGCAAAATCGTGGTCGGCACCAAGTGGGACCAGCCGAGCCTCGGCCTGAAGAAGGGCGCCGAGCCTGAGGGCTTCGACGTCGACGTGGCCAAGGCCCTGGTCAAGGAGCTGGCCGGCGGCAAGGACGTGGAGATCGAGTGGAAGGAGTCGGCCTCGTCCAACCGTGAGCCGTTCCTGGCCAACGGCACGGTCGACCTGGTCGTGGCCACCTACTCCATCACCGAGGAGCGCAAGGGCAAGGTCACCTTCGGCGGGCCGTACGTCATCGCCCACCAGGACGTGATGGTCCGCAAGGACGACACCTCGATCAACACCCCGCAGGACCTGAAGGGGAAGAAGATCTGCAAGGCGGCCGGCTCCAACTCCTACAAGCGGATCACCGACCCGCCGCCGGACGGTGAGCTCGACCTCGACGCCACCACGGTCGACGCCGCCAACTACTCCGAGTGCGTGCAGAAGCTGGGCGGCAGCAACCTCGACGCCGTCACCACCGACGACCTGATCCTGGCGGGCTTCGCCAAGCAGGCCGGAGGCAACTTCAAGGTCCTCGGCCAGGGCTTCACCGACGAGAAGTACGGCGTCGGCCTGAAGAAGGGCGACACCAAGACCTGTGAGGCCGTCAACACCGCGGTGAAGAAGCTGTGGGACGACGGCACCATGAAGCAGCTGCTGGACAAGTGGTTCGGCGGCATCGAAGGACTGAAGGTGTCGGAGGCCGCACCGCCGGCTGAGGGATGCGCCTAGTCACACCAGAGGCGGCGGCCGGTGACCCGGCCGCCGCCCTCCTATGTGGTGGAGCACGATGGACGAACTGATCAAGTACGCCCCCGCCCTCGCGGAGGGGTTCCTGGAGAACGTCAAGCTCTCCCTCGTGGCCGGGGTCGTCTCTCTCCTCCTCGGCACGATCCTGGTGTCGATGCGGGTCTCACCGACGCCGGTGCTGCGCGCGGCGGGCACCGTCTACGTCAACGTGGTGCGCAACACCCCGCTGACCCTGGTCCTGGCCTTCTCCGCGCTCGGCCTGAGCGACACGCTCGGCCTCGTCTTCTCCGACGTGCCGAGGACCAACTCGTTCTGGATCGTCGCGCTGGGCCTGGCGGTCTACACCTCGGCCTTCGTGTGCGAGGCGCTGCGCGCCGGCATCAACACGGTGCCGCTGGGGCAGGCCGAGGCGGCCCGGGCGATCGGGCTGACCTTCTTCCAGTCCCTGACGCTGATCATCCTGCCGCAGGCGTTCCGCGCGGTGGTCGCCCCGCTCGGCAGCGTGATGATCGCGATGATCAAGAACACCACGGTCGCCACCGCCGGCGGCTTCCTGGCCGACGCCGCGGCCGTGATGAAGGAGACGTTCGACACCACCGGCGCCTCGATTCCGATCTTCCTCGGAATCGTCGTGGCCTTCATGGCCCTCACCCTGCCGATCGGCTACTACACCGGCTGGCTGGCCCGACGCCTGGCGGTGGTCCGATGAGCACCTCTGTCCTGTTCGACGCCCCTGGGCCGCGCACGAGAGTGCGCAACCATCTCCTCACGCTGGTCAGCATCGTGGTGGTCGGCGCCGCCGTCTACGGCGTCTACCGGGGCTTCGACGCCAAGGGCCAGTTCGAGGGCAAGATCTGGCAGCCGTTCCTGGAGGCCGAGACCTGGGAGTTCTTCATCATCCCCGGTCTCATCGGCACGCTGAAGGCCGCCGCGGTGGCCGCGGTGCTCGCCCTGGCCTTCGGTGCGATCTTCGGTCTGGCCAGGCTCTCCGACCACGCCTGGATCCGGGTCCCGGCGGGCCTGGTGGTGGAGGTCTTCCGGGCCGTCCCGCTGCTGCTGCTGATCTTCTTCATCTTCTACCTCGCGCCGACTTTGTTCGGCGGCGGCGACTACGCGTTCGCCGCGGTGGTGCTCGGCCTGACGTTGTACAACGGGTCGGTCCTGGCCGAGGTGGTCAGAGCGGGCGTGAACGCCGTGCCCAAGGGACAGTCGGAGGCGGCGTACGCGATCGGCATGCGCAAGAACCAGGTGCTGCGGCTGGTGCTGCTGCCGCAGGCGGTCACGGCGATGATGCCGGCGATCGTCAGTCAGCTCGTGGTCCTGCTCAAGGACACCGCGCTCGGCTACATCATCGCCTACGTCGACCTGCTCAACACCGGCTTCAAGATCCTGCCGGCCGCCTTCTTCGGCTCGCTGATCCCGGCGGCCATCGTCATCGGCATCATCTACGTGACGCTCAACCTGGCACTGAGCTATCTGGCGACCCGGCTGGAGCGGCGCAGCCGCCGCAGCCGCAAGTCCGCGGCGACACCGATCGCGCCTCCCGGAGCGGTCGGGCTGGACCAAACCGCCGGAGGCGTACCCGGAGGCTGACGCCGCGGAGTGGTCACCCGAGTAGGGTGACCGCTCCGCGCGCCCGCCGATCTTCCGGCAGGATTCAGCGGCCATGCCCATCTGGCCGTCCCCCATCTCCACCACCGGCGTCGCCCGCTCCTGGCTCCGCCTGGGCCGGCGGTCTTCTGCCAGCGGCTTTCAGCCGGCCCGGGGCGTCAACGGGCGAATTCGGTGGCGCGCGACTCGCGCACCACCGTGATGCGGATCTGGCCCGGGTAGGTCAGCTCCTCCTCGACCTGCTTGGCCACGTCGCGGGCGATGACCTGGGCCTGGATGTCGTCGATGGCGTCGGGCTTGACCATCACCCGGATCTCCCTGCCGGCCTGCATGGCGAAGACCTTCTCGACGCCCTCGTAGGACTGCGCGATCTCCTCCAGGCGTTCCAGCCGCTTGACGTACGCCTCCAGCGACTCGCGGCGAGCGCCCGGGCGGCTGCCGGAGATCGCGTCGGCCGCCTGGGTGAGCACCGCCTCGACGGTGCGGACCTCGACCTCGTTGTGGTGGGCCTCGATGGCGTGCACCACGTCCTCCTGCTCGCCGTAGCGGCGGGCGATCTCGGCGCCGATCAGCGCGTGGCTGCCCTCGACCTCGTGGGTGAGCGCCTTGCCGATGTCGTGCAGGAGGGCGCAGCGCTTCAGCAGCGTCTGGTCCATCTTGAGTTCGGCGGCCATGATGCCGGCGATGTGCGCGGACTCGATGAGGTGCTTGAGGACGTTCTGGCCGTAGGAGGTGCGATATCTGAGCTGGCCGAGCAGCAGGGTCAGCTCGGGGTGCATGTCGGTGATGCCGAGCTCGACCAGGGCGTCCTCGCCCGCCCGGGCGCACAGGTCCTGGACCTCGGCCCGGCTGCGTTCGTGGGCCTCCTCGATGCGCTGCGGGTGGATCCGGCCGTCGAGCACCAGCTTTTCCAGGGTGAGCCTGGCGGTCTCCCGGCGTACGGGGTCGAAGCAGGACAGCAGCACGGCCTCGGGAGTGTCGTCGATGATCAGATTGACGCCCGTGGTCGACTCGAACGCCCTGATGTTGCGGCCTTCCCGGCCGATGATGCGGCCCTTCATCTCGTCGCCCGGCAGGTGCAGCACGCTGACGACCGACTCGGCCGTCTGCTCCGCCGCCACCCGCTGCACGGCCAGGGTCACGATCTTGGTGGCGCGCTTCTCGCCCTCCTTGCGCGCCTCACCCTCGATCTCCCTGATGATCAGCGCGGCCTCGCGCTTCGCCTGGTTGGCGATCTCCCTGACCAGCTCGGCCTTGGCCTGCTCGCCCGTGAGCCCGGCCACCCGCTCCAGGATGACCCGCCGCTCCTCCTCGACCTTGAGCAGCTCGGAACGCCGGTCGGCCAGCTCGATCTCGGTCTCGGCCAGCTTGCGGTCACGTTCGGACTGCCGCCGGGCCTCCTCGTCCAGCCGCTGCTCGCGCTCGGCCAGCCGGGTCTCCCTGCGTTCGAGGTCGGACCTGAGCTCCTTGAGCTCGTTCTTGAGGATCCGGCTCTCCTGCTCGACCTCGCGCCGCATCTGCGCCGCGCTCTCGGCCGCGGCCTCCGACCTGCGCAGGATCTCCTCGGCGTCGGACTCGGCCTTGTCACGGATCTCCCCGGCCTCCGCACGCGCCTGTTCGAGCTCTTCGTGTACGGCCTGCAACTGCTCTGGACTGGGCTCGCCACCCCGCGAGAGGCCACCTGAGACGCCGCCCGAGGTGCGCCGGACCACGACGAGCAGCGCGGCGATCATTCCGAACGTGAGCAGGAGCACCGCCACCGAAAGCACCACGACAAGCGGCCCCATGTGCGCCCCGCCCTCCTCGCGTCCCCATCACCCATAACGCGGCCTCAAAACGGGAGGGGTCACGTACGCGGCGCGGAAAGCCCGATCGGCGGCATCACCACGACGGATATCAAGCCAAGACTGACCGGGCGTCGACTCCGATAGCCGACACCTCGCCTGTCTCGATCAACCAAGCTCGCTCGTCCGTTGTTCACCGGTATGGCAATCCGCACTGCGCGGAGTAACTCCTCACTGCCGTCGAGGTTATGCGTCGAACAGGTCACGAGCAAGCAAACGAGTTATCAAGCGTGTCTAACGGGCTGGCATCTCTCCATTTGGCAGCCATCTCCGTAAAAGCCCCGCACATCCGGGCTCCGCTCGGGCAGGTCGGCCAGCTTGAAGATCGTCGCCCGTCGCGACCACGGCGGGCACGGCGGTGAGTGCGGACGGTCGGTCAAAGGCGTCTCACCGTTCGCTAAGCGCGCAGCCGGAGCCCCCGCGGCGTCGGATGGAATCCGGCCTCCTCCAGGGCCGCGGCCAAGGGCGAGTCGACGATCGAGGCGCCGTCGGCCCGCTCGACGGTCAGCTTGCCCAGCGCGCCGTCGCGCACGGCCAGCGCCAGCGCGTCGACCGCGGGCCGCAGTCGTTCGTCGTCGGCGTACGACAGCAGCGTCTTGCCGCCCCGCTCCACGTAGAGCACCAGGAACCCGTCGACGAGCACCACCAGCGCCCCGGCCTTGCGCCCCGGCCGGTGCCCCGCGTCGCCGGAACGGGGGGGCCACGGCAGGGCCGCGCCGTAGGGGTTGGCCGGGTCGGCGGCGGCGAGCACCACGGCCCTGCGCGCCGGGTCCCTGGATGCGCCTGACGCCCTGGATCCTCCGGGACCGAACGCGTCGGCCGAACCCTCACCGGCGGGCCCGACCGAGCCGGGCGCGATGCCCGGCGCCATCGCCCGCATCCGGTCGACCGCCCCCGGCAGCGCGAACTGGGCGCCACCGAGCCCCTCGACGAAGTAGCCGCGGCGGCACCGCCCGCTCTCCTCGTAGGCCCGCAGCACCTGGTAGACGGGCGTGAACCCGCCCGGCAGCCGCTCGGACGTCACCGCCCCCCGCGTCACCACGCCGTGCCGTTCGAGCAGCGCCTCCGCCTGCGCCTGGGCCCGTTGGGTGGCGTCGGCCGCCGGGGACGGCAGCAGCCACCACCGCCCGCCCACGGTCGGCGGGCCGGTCCTGCTGGGCAGCACCGCCCGGCGGCGCCGCGTCGTGGCCGGACGGTGCGCGGGGCGGCCGGACCCGAGCGTGGCGCGCAGCGGCGCGAGCGTGTCTCCCGACACCCGACCCGACCACACCAGGTCCCACAGAGCCGTGGCCAGTGCCGGGTCGTCGAGCGAGCCGAGCTGGTCGGACAGCCCCCGGAAGAACAGCGCCCCTCCCCCGCCGAGCACGTCGAGCACCTGGGTGTGCAGCGGGGTCATGGTGATCTCGGCCGGCTCGGGCAGCAGCAGGGGCGCTGTGTCGGCGAAGAAGAGCGACACCCACCCGTCACCACCGGGCAGCGAGCCCTGGCCCACCCACATCACCTCCCCAGACGAGGTCAGCTCGTCGAGCAGCGCCGGATGGTAGCCGGGCACCCGCGAGGGCAGCACCAGCGTCTCCAGCGCCGACGCGGGCACCACCGCCCCCTGGAGCTGCTCGACCGAGCGCACCAGCGCGTCCATCGCCCGCGCCGACCCGGCGGCGCCGGCCACCGGACGTGGCGCGCCGGACGAGCCGGTGATGCCGTGCCAGGCGGGAGCGAACAGCGCGAGCGTCTCGGGCGCGACCGGCTCGACCTCCTTGCGCAGCCTGGCCAGGGACCTGCGCCGCAGCATCCGCAGCACACCGGCGTCGCACCACTCCTCGCCCCGGCCGCCCGGCCTGAACTCGCCGTTGACCACCCGTCCCGAGGCGGCCAGCCGGTGCAGGGCGTCGCCCACCACGGCCACGCCGAGGCCGAACCTGACCGCCGCGGTGTCCGCGTGGAACGGCCCGCGGCTGCGGGCGTGGCGGGCGACGAGGTCGGCCAGCGGATCGGCCACCGGCTCCAGGAACACGTGCGGGACGCCGACCGGCAGCGGCACGCCCAGCGCGTCACGCAACCGCGCCGCGTCCTCGATCGCCGCCCACTGCTCCTCGCCCGCGATCCGGACGCTGATCGCCCGGCGGGCGCGTACGAGCTCCTGGAGCCAGGCCGGATCACCCCCGCGCACGCTGACGTCGGGCGCGAGCAGCGGCCCGTGCGAGCGCAGCAGGTCGGCGAGGTCCTCGACGTCACGCAGCGGCCGGTCGAGCCTGGCCAGCTCACGCTCGGCCTCGGCGATGACGTCGGGATCGAGCAGCTCGCGCAGGTCGGCCTGGCCCAGCAGCTCGGCCAGCAGGGCGGTGTCGAGGGCCAGCGCCTGGGCCCGCCGCTCGGCCAGCGGCGCGTCACCTTCGTACATGAACGCGCCGATGTAGCGGAACAGCAACGACGCGGCGAACGGCGACGCCTGCGACGTCTCCACCTCCACCAGCCGCACCCGGCGCGCGGCGATGTCACGCATCAGCCGCACCAGCCCCGGCACGTCGAACACGTCCTGCAGGCACTCGCGCATCGTCTCCAGCACGATCGGGAACGAGGCGTAACGCGAGGCCACCCCCAGCAGGTGGGCCGCCCGCTGGCGCTGCTGCCACAGCGGGCTGCGCCTGCCCGGCGTGCGGCGCGGCAGCAGCAGGGCCCGCCCGGCGCACTCCCTGAACCGGGAGGCGAACATCGCCGACCCGCCCAGCTCCTCGGTGACGATCTGCTCGATCTCCTCGGCGTCGAACGCGGCCACGTCGGACGGCGGCTCGGCCAGGGTGTCGGGGATGCGCAGCACGATGCCGTCGTCGGAGTGGACGGCCTGGACGTCGACGCCGTAACGCTCGCGCAGCCGCCGGTTGATCGCCAGCGCCCACGGAGCGTGGACCCGCGCGCCGTAGGGCGAGTGGATGACCACCCGCCAGTCGCCCAGCTCGTCGTGGAACCGCTCGATCAGCAGGGTGCGGTCGTCGGGCACGTAGCCGGTGGCCTCGCGCTGCTCCGCCAGGTAGGAGAGCAGGTTGGCCGAGGCGAACTCGTCGAACCCGGCCGCCGTCAGCCGCTCGGTGGAGCCGTGCTCGGCCTGCTCGCGCAGGAACGAGCCGATCGCCCTGCCCAGCTCGGCCGGGCGGCCCTGGGCGTCGCCGTGCCAGAACGGCAGCTTGCCCGGCTGACCCGGCGCCGGGGAGACCAGCACCCGGTCGGCCGTGATGTCCTCGATCCGCCAGGACGTCGCGCCCAGCACGAACACGTCGCCGACCCGCGACTCGTAGACCATCTCCTCGTCGAGCTCGCCCACCCTGGAGGACTTCTCGCCCACCAGGAAGACGCCGAACAGGCCGCGGTCGGGGATCGTGCCGCCGTTGGTGACGGCCAGCCGCTGGGCGCCGGGCCGTCCTTGCAGGGTGCCGGTCACCCGGTCCCAGACGACGCGCGGGCGCAGCTCGGCGAACTCCTCGCTCGGGTAGCGCCCGGCCAGCATGTCGAGTGTGGCCTCGAGCGCGGTGCGCGGCAGCGTGGCGTAGGGGGCGGCCCGCTTGACCAGGGCCTCCAGCTCGTCGACCGTCCACTCGTCGAGCGCGGTCATCGCGACGATCTGCTGGGCCAGCACGTCGAGCGGGTTGCGGGGGTAGCGCAGCTCCTCGATCTGGCCGGTGCGCATGCGCTCGGCGACGACGGCCGTCTGAACCAGGTCGCCACGGTACTTGGGGAAGATCACGCCCTTGGACACGGCGCCCACCTGGTGTCCGGCCCGGCCGATGCGCTGCAGGCCGCTGGCCACGCTCGGGGGCGACTCGACGCAGGCCACCAGGTCGACCGCGCCCATGTCGATGCCCAGCTCCAGGCTGGAGGTCGCGACCACGGCGGGCAGCCGCCCCGACTTGAGCGCCTCCTCGATCTGCGCCCGCTCCTCCTTGGACACCGACCCGTGGTGAGCGCGCACGACCTCGGTGACGACGCCTTTGCTCGCCCCCGCCTGCGCCATCAACTCGGCGGGCATCCGCTGCGGCGGGCCCTCGGCCGCCGGCCGCGAGGCGTCGGCGGGTGTCTGTCGCGGGGACTCGGCGGCTGTCCGCGGCGGACCGGCCGTGGGGTGCGGCGGGTCGGGTGTGGGGCCCGGCGGCTCGGGCGTCTCCCAGATCGAGAGATCGATCGCCTCCGGGCCCTGCCGACGGTCGAAGGCGAGCTCGTTGAGGCGGGTGCACAGCCGCTCGGCCAGCCGTCTGGAGTTGGCGAACACGATGGTCGAACTGTGCGCCTCGATCAGGTCGAACAGGCGTTCCTCGACGTGCGGCCAGATCGACCGGCCGGCGGGATCGGGGACGAGCTCCTCGCCCTCGCCCGGCCGGGGCCCCGCCTCCACCTCCGTCATGTCCTCGACCGGCACCACGACCTCGACCTCGATGCGCTTGTCCGACGGCGGCTGCACGACCGTCGCCGGCCGCGCGCCCCCCAGGAACGCCGCGACCTCGCTCACCGGACGCACGGTCGCCGACAGCCCGATCCGCTGGGCGGGCCGTTCGAGCAGCGCGTCGAGCCGCTCCAGGCTGAGCGCCAGGTGGGCGCCCCGCTTGGTGGCGGCCACCGCGTGCACCTCGTCGACGATCACGGTGCGCACACCGCGCAACGCGTCGCGCGCCTGGCTCGTCAGCAGCAGGAACAGCGACTCCGGTGTGGTGATGAGGATGTCGGAGGGCCGGGCCGCGAACCGCCGGCGATCCTCCGCCGGGGTGTCGCCGGACCGGATCGCCACCGAGATCTCCGGCACGGGCAGCCCGAGCCGCCTGGCCGTCTGCTTGAGCCCGGCCAGCGGAGCGCGCAGGTTGCGCTCGACGTCGACGGCCAGCGCCTTGAGCGGTGAGACGTAGAGCACCCGGGTGCCTGCGCGCTCACCCGGCTCGGCGGGCTCGGCCGCCAGCCGGTCGAGCGACCACAGGAAGGCCGCCAGCGTCTTGCCGGACCCGGTCGGCGCGACCACCAGCGTGTTGTCGCCGCGCGCGATCGACTCCCACGCGCCCTCCTGGGCGGTGGTGGGCGCGGCGAAGGAACTGGTGAACCATCGCCTGGTCACCTGGCTGAACTGGTCGAGCGAGCTCACCTGCCCATAGTGCCTCGCCTCACCGACAGAAAACGCATTGTCCCCGCGTGGAGCGGTTGAGCCGGGGCATCGGCGGACATACAGCGACCGTGGGCATCGACTACGCAGCCATTGGGGCTCGCCGCGAGGACCTCAGGGAGCGCCACGTCTTACCGCGCCGGTCTCTGAGCAGCGGGCGCGGCCTGCACCACTTCGCCCTGATCTCATCAGACATGGAGCGGACGATCCTGTTCTACCAGGAGCTTCTGGAGTTTCCGCTCACGGAGATCTTCGAGAACCGTGACTTCAAGGGTTCCAGCCACTTCTTCTTCGACATCGGCAACGGAAACCTGCTCGCCTTCTTCGACTTCCCAGGGCTCGACCTCGGCCCCTACCAGGAGGTGCTCGGCGGGCTGCACCACCTCGCGATCTCCGTCGACCCCGCCACCTGGGAGCGCCTGCGCGGCAAGCTGGAGATGGCCGGCGTGCCGCACCAGATCGAGAGCGGTGCCTCCATCTACTTCAAGGACCCCGACGGCACCCGGCTGGAGCTGCTCGCCGACCATCTCGGGGAGATGTACGGCTCGCGCGTGATGTGACTCTCGTGGCTAGCGCCGCGACGCCCGGCGCGTCCGCGGCCTGCCGGTACGGGGCGTCTGCCTGATGCCCGCGTGTCGCTCGGATCTCTCGGCCTTCTCACTCTGTACGGCCAGCCGCCGCACCAGACGTAACGCACGGCGCCTGAGGCGGTTGGCCTTCACCTTGGCGGACTTGGACGGGGAGGACTTGGGGGTCTTTGCCATGCGCCTGTCCTACCCACGCACCCGGCGGTTCCATACTTGGTTGATGCGCCTGACCGAGTTCTGGAGACGGATGCGCGCCCATTTCGGCGAGACCTACGCCGACTCGTGGGCCCGTGACTACGTGCTGGCCCCGCTGGAAGGCCGCACGGTGACGCAGGCACTGGCCGACGGCGAGAGCGCCAAGACGGTCTGGCGGGCGGTCTGCCAGGTGGAGGACGTCTCACCCAGGCTTCGGTGAGGCCAGCGTCTCCCCGAGCGTGCGGGCCGTGCGCGTGAGATCGTCGACACCGCTCTTCCCGCCCGGCGACCACAGGAAGACCCAGCCGGCTCGTGAGGGTGTCGCGAATATGATCGTCTGACGGCCGCTGCCCGGGTGCCACACCCACAGCATCGGATCGTCTCCGCCCAGCATGCGGCTCACCAGGCCCTGCGCGGGCAGCAGCTCGGCGAGAGCTTCCAGATGGGTGCGTCGTTCCTCGGTGTACGTGTTGGCCACGTCGCCGCCTCCAACCCTCTGCACCAGTCTTCCCAGCTCATGACGCATCACAACACGCTCGTCCGCTCGCGGATGAACGGATGGGCCGTCACGCGCGAGGCGTTCGCGCGCCGGCCCGTACGATCGCGCGGGCCGGGCAGCGTGTTGCCGATGTGATCGAACAGTCGTTCGGCTACGATTGACTCCGCCGGGCCATGGCTTCCCCGGCGATCGCAGGAAAATGTCGGTGGCAGGCCATAGCTTTCACTCGACTGATCGGACCACGACCCTCCAGGGGAGTTCCCATGGCTATCAACGACCGCGAGAAGGCCCTCGAGACCGCCCTCGCCCAGATCGAGCGGCAGTTCGGCAAGGGCTCAGTCATGCGCCTCGGCGACGATGCCCGAGCTCCCATCGAGGTGATCCCCACCGGGGCGATCTCCCTTGACGTCGCACTGGGCATCGGCGGCCTGCCGCGTGGCCGGATCGTCGAGATCTACGGTCCCGAGTCCTCCGGCAAGACCACGGTCGCCCTGCACGCGGTGGCCAACGCCCAGCGGGCCGGCGGCATCGCGGCGTTCATCGACGCCGAGCACGCCCTCGACCCCGAATACGCCAAGAAGCTCGGCGTCGACACCGACGCGCTGCTCGTCTCCCAGCCCGACACGGGCGAGCAGGCGCTCGAGATCGCCGACATGCTGATCAGGTCCGGCGCCGTCGACGTCATCGTCATCGACTCGGTGGCCGCCCTGGTGCCCAAGGCTGAGATCGAGGGCGAGATGGGCGACAGCCACGTCGGCCTCCAGGCGCGCCTGATGTCCCAGGCCCTGCGCAAGGTCGCCGGCGCCCTCAGCAGCACCAGCACCACCGCGATCTTCATCAACCAGCTGCGCGAGAAGATCGGCGTGATGTTCGGCTCGCCCGAGACCACGACCGGCGGCAAGGCGCTCAAGTTCTACGCCTCCGTACGCCTCGACATCCGTCGCATCGAGACCCTCAAGGACGGCACCGAGGCGGTCGGCAACCGCACCAGGGTCAAGGTCGTCAAGAACAAGATGGCCCCGCCCTTCCGGGTCGCCGACTTCGACATCCTCTACGGCGTGGGCGTCTCCCGCGAAGGCGGCCTGATCGACATGGGCGTCGAGCACGGCTTCGTCCGCAAGTCCGGCGCCTGGTACACCTACGAGGGCGACCAGCTCGGCCAGGGCAAGGAGAACGCCCGCAACTTCCTGAAGAACCACCCCGACATGGCCAACGAGATCGAGAAGAAGATCAAGGACAAGCTGGGGGTGGGGCCGCGCCTCGACAAGCCCACCGACGCCCCGGCGCCCGCGCCAGCCGCCGCCGCTCCTTCGGGCCGCGGATCCAAGGCCGCCACGCCGAAGCCCGGTGACGTCTGATCGGTAGCCGCGTGAGTGCCACCGACCCGCCAGAGGCGTCTCGCGACTGGGGCGCCTGGCCTGATGTCCCCACCCCGTCGCGGGGCCGCAAACGCAAGCGCGGCGGCCCCCCTTCCTCCGGATCCCCCGACGACACCGGCCTCGCAGACCACGCCAGTCCCGGTGCTCCCTCTTCATGGCCCGACACCCCACCCGCCAACACCCCGCACCACGAGTCCGGACCCGGCGGAGCCGGATATGGCGGAGATGGTCACGGCAGGTCCGGCCATAACGGAGCCGGTTACGGCGAGACTGGCCATGGCGGGGACAGGCATGGCGGAGCCGGTTACGACGAGGCTGGTCCAGGCGGTTATGGCGGGGAGCCGGGCGGTAGGCGGGCGGCGAAGAGGCGAGGGTCGGGTGGCCGGAGTGGAAAGAGGGGGCGGTCAACGGAGGGAGGCCGTGGATGGACCCCCGATGGGCCTGACGAGGGTTCGGCAGCCGCCGCCACACCTCCTGCCGATCCGGAGGCCGTGGCACGGGCCATCTGCCTGCGACTGCTCACCATGGCCCCGAAGACCCGGGCCCAACTGGCCGAGGCTCTACGCAAGCGCGACGTGCCCGACGAAGCGGCCGAGGCCGTGCTCGACCGGTTCTCCGAGCTGGGGCTGATCAACGACGAGGCGTTCGCCGAAGCCTGGGTCGATTCCCGGCACCACGGTCGGGGCCTGGCCAAACGCGCGCTGGCCGCCGAGCTCCGTCACCGCGGCGTCGACTCCGAGACGGTCAACGAGGCCGTCGAACGGCTCGACCCGGATCAGGAGCTGGAGACCGCCCGGCGCCTCGTGGGCCGCAAACTCTCCGGCACTCGCCACCTCGATTCCCAGGCCCGCACCCGCCGCCTCGCCGGCATGCTGGCCCGCAAGGGCTACCCTCCCGGCCTGGCCTTCCGAGTGATCAGGGAGGCGCTGGAGCAGGAAGGGGTCGAGGTCGAGGATGATTTCTCCTGACTCTCTCCTCTCGGTCGGCGAATGACTCTCCTGTCCCGTCCGGCGAGCGTCGCTCACCCCGGTCATCGTCACCCGTGATCAGGCGCGAATACTCCCGATCTTGACGGAAGGTGCCGGCGGACGAGGATGGGAGGATGCGCCTCCTGGCACGGCTACGTGCCGACCTCAGCACCGGCAAGAATCTCGAGATCTACCTCACTGCGCTGATCGCCCTGGTGGTCGGCGTGCTCGGCGTCTTCGACGTCGTCGATACGAAGGTGGTGGGCGCCGCCACACTGGCCACGCTCGCCCTGCTGGCTGTCAACGCGCTCGGGCCGAGACATCATGTGGCCGAGCTGGAGTCCCGGATCATGCGTCTCAACGAACTGGTCGAGAAGAGAATCGCCGGCGAGGTGGCCGCCGACGCCTTTCTCGCGACCACCCGGCAGGGGCTCGAGCAGCGGATCGTCCGGGCCGATGACATCCGCATCGCCGGCGTCACGCTGAACCGGACCATCCGCAACCACGTGGGCGAGCTGGAGAACCGGCTGCGCCGGGGGGCCTCCATCAAGGTCCTGCTGATCGATCCCGACGGGACGGCGCCTCTGGAAGCGGCTCGCCGGAGCACGATTCCCGATCGTCCAGAGGTCTTCGAGCACCGCATCAAGTCCACGATCGACCTGCTCCGCCACCTGGCCGGCACTCCCGACGTGCCGGGCCGGATCGAGGTGCGGTTCATGTCGTTCGTGCCCGCGTTCGGCCTCGTCCTGATCGACGTCGACAGTGACGACGGGATCATCGACGTCGAGTTGGGGACGCACCGATCCCCTGGCCCTGATCCGGTGTTCACTCTCCGCGCACGGCACGACCACCGCTGGTACCAGCACTTCCATGCGGAGTTCGAGCGCATGTGGCAGGTCAGCCGCCCGGCTTCGGCGACTGACGGGTTCGCCACCAGCGGTGACAAGTTCTCCGAAGTGTAGTCTGTATACAGTCTCCCAAAACCCTCCCCTTCATGAGCAGACGCCAGCGCGTAATGATCACGATTACGGTGGCCCGCTTGCCGCGCCTGCTGATCGCCGACGAGCCACGACCCCGGACCTGACCGTCCAAGCCGACGTGCTGGACGTGTTCCGCGACCGGCTGGGCGCGGCGGTCATCCCCCTTGCCCCCTTGAGAGGAACACGCGTTGTTCACCACCAGACCTGAGCTGACCGGAGACTTCGGCATGGTGGCCGGCACGCATTGGCTGGCCGCCGCCACCGGCATGAGCGTGCTCGAACGCGGCGGCAACGCCTTCGACGCCGCGGTGACCGCGGGGTTCGTGCTGCAGGTGGCCGAGCCGCACCTGAACGGTCCCGGCGGCGAGGTGCCGATCCTGCTGTGGAGCGAGGAGGAGCAGCGGGTCGCGGTGGTGTGCGGTCAGGGCGTCGCCCCGTCGGCCGCCACCATCGAGCGGTTCGCCGGGCTCGGGCTCGACGTCGTGCCGGGCACCGGGCTGCTCGCGGCCACGGTGCCGGGGGCGTTCGGCGGCTGGATGCTGATGCTGGAGCGGTGGGGCAGCTGGCGGCTGGCCGACGTGCTGGCGCCGGCGATCCACTACGCCGAGCGCGGTGTCCCGGTGCTGGAGCGGATCTCCGCCACGATCGAGCAGGTACGCGACCTGTTCACGGCTGACTGGCCGACGTCGGCGGCGACGTGGCTGCCCGGCGGCCAGGTACCGGTGCCCGGCACGTCGCTGGCCAATCCGGTGCTGGCCGCGACCTACCGCCGGCTGGTGGCGGAGGCCCAGGCGGCCTCGGGCACCCGCGAAGGACAGATCGCGGCCGCCCGTGACGCCTTCTACCAGGGGTTCGTGGCGGAGGCGATCGCGGATTTCAGCGCCCGGACGGCCTGGCGTGACAGCTCGGGCGAGGTGCACGGTGGGCTGCTGACCGGCGACGACCTGGCCGGGTGGACGGCGTCGGTGGAGGAGCCGGTCACGTTCGACTACCACGGGCACACCGTGTGCAAGACGGGGCCGTGGGGCCAGGGCCCGGTCTTCCTGCAGCAGCTGGCGTTGCTGTCCGGGTTCGACCTGGGCGGGATGGGACATCTCAGCGCCGACTACGTGCACACGGTGGTCGAGTCGGCGAAGCTGGCCTTCGCCGACCGCGAGGCCTGGTACGGCGACACCGACGTGCCCTTGGCCGACCTGCTGAGCGAGCCCTACAACGCCGGGCGGCGCGCGCTCGTGGGGGCCGAGGCCAGCACCGAGCTGCGTCCCGGCAGCCCCGGCGGCCGGATCCCCCGCCTGCCTGCCCCTCCGCCGGCGACGAACGCGCCCGGCGTTCCGGGGGCGGTGGCGGGTGTAGGCGAGCCGACGGTCGGACGGGGCGTCGCCCAGCAGGACATCTCCCCCGACGCCAAGCGGATCATCTCCCCCGACGGCGCCCAGCGGGACATGCCCCCCGACGGCGCCCAGCGGGTCATGCCCCCCGACGGCGCCGAGCGGATCGTCTCCCCCGACGGCGCCCAGCGGGTCATGCCCCCCGACGGCGCCGAGCGGATCGCCTCTCCCGGTGGCGCCGAGCAGGTCGTCTCCGCCGGTGGCGCCGAGCAGGTCGTCTCCCCAGATGGCGCCGAGCAGGTCGTCTCCCCAGATGGCGCCGTGCGGGGCGACACCTGCCACGTAGACGTCGTCGACCGGCACGGCAACATGGTGTCCGCCACGCCCAGCGGCGGCTGGCTGCAGAGCTCCCCCACGATCCCCGAGCTGGGCTTCTGCCTGGGCACCCGGGCCCAGATGTTCTGGCTGCAGGAGGGGCTGCCCGCCTCGCTGCGGCCGGGCGCGCGTCCGCGCACCACGCTGTCGCCGTCGTTCGCGCTGCGGGACGGCCGGCCGTGGCTGGCGTTCGGCACGCCGGGCGGCGACCAGCAGGACCAGTGGAGCCTCAACCTCTTCCTGGCCCTCGTGCACGGCGGCCTGAACCTCCAGGAGGCCATCGACGCCCCCATGTTCCACTCCGAGCACTTTCCCAGCTCGTTCTTCCCGCGCGAGTCCCGGCCCGGCGTCATGCACATCGAGGACCGGGTGGGCGCGGCGGTGGTGGCCGAGCTGCGCCGGCGCGGCCACGAGGTGGAGGTGCGGGATTCGTGGTCGCTCGGCAGGCTGAGCGCGGTCGCCCGTGACGGCGTGTTCCTGAAGGCGGCGGCCAACCCGCGCGGCGCCCAGGGCTACGCGGCCGGCCGCTGAGCCGGGCCCGTGACGGCCCCTGCCGACCGTGGCCGTGCCAAACCGTGGCCCTCTCGGGCCGTGGCCGTGGCCGACTGTGACCCTCTCGGGCCGTGGCCCTCTCGGACCATGGCCCTCTCAGGCCACGGTGGCCTCGATGAGGTCGTCCACGACCTCGGCCAGGTCGTGGCCGCGGGCGTGCACCCGGCGCTGGCGCGTCGCTCCGGATCCTCGCCGGAGCAGCCGGTCCAGGCCCTCCTGGACGTACGCCAGGTCGCCCGCCTCGGCCATCGCGGGCCGTACGTGCTCGAAGAGGCGACCGGCCATGACCGGGGCGGGCACGAGCGTGCCGGCCCGCACGTCGAGGCTGTCGCCCTGCAGGCCGTCGCGGGCGGCGCGCCAGTAGGCGGCCCGCAGCACCTCCGACGGGATGGGCAGCCCCCGGTCGCCGCGCCGCACCTCGGCCAGCGCGGTGACGACGAGGGCGCGGATCAGGCCGATGATGGTGAGGCTGTCGCTGACGTCCAGCGGCACGTCGGCGACCCGTACCTCGACGGTGGGCAGTTTGGGCGACGGCCGGGCGTCCCAGAACACCGTCTTGGGGTCCATCAGCGCGCCGGACTCCGAGAGCGCGCGCAGGGCCAGCTCGTAGTCGGCGAACGTCGGGAAGTACGGCGGCGCCCCGGACACCGGCCAGCGCCCCCAGCTGATCACCCGCCAGGACGCGTAGCCGGTGTCGCGGCCGACGAAGAACGGCGAGTTCGCGGCCAGCGCGATCAGCGTGGGCAGCCACGGGCGCAGGTGGTTGCCCACGTAGACGGCGTGCTCCTCGTCGGGCACGTCGATGTGCACGTGCAGGGCGCAGATGCTGATCTCGTCGTGGAGCGCCCGGTAGAGCACCCGGCCCTGCTCGTAGCGGACGTCGTCGCTCAGCGGGGGCGGCATGACGTTGCCCAGCACCGGGATGCCGCTGGCGACGACGGCCAGGCCGCACGACCGGGCGGCCCCGGCCACCTCCTTGCGCGTGGCGCGCAGCTGCGCGCCCAGCTCGGTGAGGTCGGCGGAGGGCGCCGTGCGGGCCTCCACCTGGAAGCGGGTGATCTCGTGGACCACGTCCAGCACGTCGGTCGCCGCGGCCAGCACGTCGGCGGCTCGCGGAGCCACGTGGCGGGTGTGCGGATCGACGACGAGGTACTCCTCTTCAATCCCGATCAACGGAACCACGACCCACCTCGCAGGGTAGTCAGGGAGCCTCCGTACCGTTTGTGCCCGTTGTCAGATCTCCGCGAAACTCCCCAGACCACGCAGGACACCGAACCCCACCCCTGCGGCCACTGCCCTCGGCAGGTGTCAGCGGTCGCCGCTCAGCACCGGATCGGTGACTCCGCCCGGGCAGGCCAGCCGCTCGATGTCCCATCCCGCGCGCCGGGCTCCGGCCTCGTAGGCGCTCTGGTAGAAGGCGAGCACGGCGCCCCGCGGGTCGGGCTCGGATCGGGCGTCGGCGTAGCGCAGCACGGCCAGGTGGCCGCCGCGCTGCTCGATCCAGCCGGCGGCGGCCGGCACGAGGGGTTCGCGGTCCAGTCCTTCGGGCTCGGGAGCGGTGTAGGAGTAGAAGGCCGGCTCGGGGAAGGCGTCGTCGCCGAACCAGAACCCCGAGCTGATCACCTCGCGCGAGTAGGCCTCGCGGGTCACCGGGTCGACGCTGGGCGGCTGGTCGATCACCCGGTCGGAGAACCTGGTGCAGGCGATGTCGAAGGTGTGCCAGAAGTGGTGCACCGGGCTGACCTTGCCCGAGTAGCCCGCGGCGAACTCCTCCAGCACCAGGTTGACCTGGCTGAGCACCTGCCAGTAGCGGGTGACCTGGACGGGGTCGTACTGGGCGTGCTCGGTGTCCTCGGCGAACGACCGGCCGGCGTCGGGCAGGTCGAACGGGTGGGGCAGGTCGATCTCGACCCGTACGTCCAGGAACGCCAGCGCCTCCATGGTGGCCCGGTAGAACGACGCCACGGACTGGCCGTACAGCGGGAAGGACACCTCCCGCCCGTCGAGCGTGGTCACGACCAGCCGGTGGCCGACGAGGTCGAAGTCGATCGTGAAGATCGGGTTGCCGTCGGCCTGTCCCATCGGCCGGGTGGTCAGCCCGCGGCCGGTGAGGTGGAACGGCGCGTTCCACCAGTGGTTGCGCCGGACCCCGGCGGCGAGCCGGATCTTGCCCACCACCTGGCAGAACCTGTGCATCGTGGCCTTGGTGGGCTGCCAGCCGGCCAGTGGCATCGCGGGGAAGAGCTCCATGAGGGCAGTCATTCCCCGGCTGAGGCGCTACACCGGGGAATCTACGGGACCGTAGCGGGCGGCGGAGACACCCTTGGTGTACGCCCAGTAGCGGTCGCCGTGCGACCAGTGCCACCACTCGGTGGGGTAGTTGACCAGGCCGGCCGGTTCGAGGGCGGCGGCCAGGATCTTGCGGTGGGCTCGGGCCTCGGCGGAGACGGTGGGGGCGGCCATGTAGCAGGCGTTGCCGCTGTCCTCCGGGTTGTCGTTCACCTCGGTGCCCATGTCGTACTCGGTGCCGTCGGGGGCGCACAGGGTCAGGTCGACGGCGGCGCCGGCGGTGTGCGGGGCGACCTCCACGGGCGACACGTACCGACTCGCCGCGATAAAAGCCTCGTCAGGCGACATGTCGGGGAAGGTGGCCTGGAGCTCGTCCCGATACTCCTCGAAGTACCGGCGCTGCGTCGCGACGGGCCGGTAGCCCTCGACGACCAGCAGGTGGTATCCGTCAGGAAGGCGCCGCTCGGCCCGTTCGAGCCTGGCCAGCAGGCCCGCGCGCAGGTGGGCGTAGGCTCCGGTGTCGTCGGCCAGGCGCCGATCCACGCGCAGCCGCTGGCGCGCGTCGGCCAACGCCTCGCCGGACTCCCACAGGGGGATCGCGGCCACCCGGGGGTCGGATATGAGCACAATGTCGCTCGATGGCTGCCACATGGGCAGAAATTCTCACACAGTGTCGGAGAAAACCTGTTCGCGAGCCTGTTCGAGCGCCGCCACCAGAGCGCCGCGCAGCACGGGGTTGCCCGCCACGCCGGTGGTGAGCACCCGGGGCTGGCTGGGGCAGATCCGGGCGACCGCCTCTTCGACCTTGGCCGCCAGCCTCGCCCCGCCGGCCCTGCCGACGTCGCCGGCCAGCACGATCAGGCCGGGGTCGAGCACCACGGCCACGGCGGCGGCGCCGACGGCCAGCCGGGCCGCCACCTCGCCGAGGAAGCCGTCGTCGCCGTGGCGCACCTGATCGGCCACCGACAGGCCGGGCACGCCGTGCGCCTCGGCCAGCTCGCGCAGCGCCGCCTGGCCCACCAGGCGCTGGTAGGACCCCGACTGGGGCTGGGAGACGTCGGCGGGCAGCGGCTCGCCCGGCACGGGCAGCCAGCCGATCTCGCCCGCTCCCCCGCTGATCCCCCGGTGCAGCCTGCCGCCGAGCATGACGCCGAGGCCCTGGCCGACGCCGGCCCACATCACCGCGAAGTCGTCATGGCCGACGGCCGCGCCGTAGCGGTGCTCGGCCAGCGCGACCAGGTTGACGTCGTTCTCGATCGTCACGGGGACGCCGAGCGTCTCGCGCAGGCCGGCGAGCACGCCGACGTGCCAGGACGGCAGGTCGTAGGACCAGCGGACGTCGCCGCCGCGCGGGTCGACGACGCCCCTGGTGCCGATCACGAAGGCGTGCAGCCGGGAGCTGTCCACGCCGGCGGTCGCGCAGGCCCGCTGCACGGCGGCGTGCACCGCCTTGACCGGGTCCCTGAAGTCCGACGGGTTGAGCGTGATCTCGACCACGATGCGGCCTGTGATGTCCGCCACACCGACCTTGAGGCTGTCGGGCAGGACTTCGAGCCCGGCCACGTACGCGCTGGAGGGGACGACCGCGTAGAGGGTGGCGTGCGGACCCCGGCCGCCCGCGCGCTCCCCGGCCACCTCGACCAGGCCGCGCTCCTCCAGGCGAGACAGCAGCTGACCTGCGGTTACCTTGGAGAGCCCGGTCAGCTCGCCGAGCTCGGCGCGGGTGAGCGGGCCGTCGGCGAGGAGGAGTTCGAGGGCCGAGCGGTCGTTCAGCCGGCGCAGCAGCCTGGGTGTGCCCGGGCTCTTGGTCATCCGCCCCGCCCCTCTCGTCACGATCGGCTAACAGGCGTTTCTTAAAGGAAAGTTTCTTGTTAGTTTAACAGCACTCGTCCGCGAGATCGACGTTCAGCCAGGTGCCGACCGTAGGCCAGCACCCGGGAAGGGAGAACCCTGTGAAGATCGCGAAGATCACAGCCACTACGGTCACCACGGCCGCGCTGGCCCTGGGTCTGGCCGCCTGCGGCTCCAGCGAGGCCCCCAACGCGGAGCCGAGCACGGCCGCGTCCGCCTCCGGCCCGAAGTACGCGGGCAAGGAGCTGACCTTCTGGCGCCTGGGTGACAGCAACCCGGCCGCCCAGAAGTACACCGACGAGCTGGTGGCCGCGTTCGAGCAGCAGACCGGCGCCAAGGTGAAGGTCGAGTGGATCCCGTGGCCGCAGGTGAACGACAAGTTCACCGCCGCCGCGGCCGGCGGCGCCGGGCCCGACGTGACCGAGATCGGCAACGACCAGGTGCCGCTCTGGCAGAGCCAGGACGCCCTGGAGCCGATCACCGACGTCGTCGGCGCCGGAGACCAGGCCCAGATCCCCAAGAACCTCATGGGCCTGGAGACCATCGACGGTGAGACGTACGCCGTGCCGTGGGGCGGCGGCAGCCGAGCGGTCCTCTACCGCGCCGACTGGTTCAAGGAGCTCAAACTCGAGACCCCGAAGACCTGGGACGAGCTGGTCGCCGCGGCCAAGAAGATCCAGGCCGAGAAGGGCAAGGACGTCGACGGCTTCGCCTTCAACGGCGGCTCCGACGCCAACCACCTGCTCGGCGCCCTCGCCTGGACCGCCGGCGGCGAGTACGCCGTCAAGGAGGGCGACAAGTGGGTCGGCAAGCTGACCGAGCCGGGCTTCAAGGCCGGCTTCGCGCAGTACACCGGCCTGGTGACCGACGGCCTGTCCAGCAAGGCGCGGCTGACCCAGAACACCGTGGACATCCGCACCCGCTTCGCCAACAACAAGGTCGGCATGTACCTCACCGCGTCGTGGGACCTGCCCGGCATCGAGGAGGACAGCAAGGGCAAGCTCAAGGGCGACAAGCTGGCCTTCTTCCCGCTTCCGTCCAAGGACGGCGGCGAGGCCCAGTCCTTCCTCGGCGGCAACGACATCGCCGTGTGGGGCGGAGCCAAGGAGAAGGACGCCGCCAAGGACTTCGTGAAGCTCGCCTCCGGCAAGGAGTGGGGCGTCAAGTACGCCACCGACGGCGGCCTGCTCCCGGTCTACCCGGACGCCCTGGCCAAGCTGGCCGAGGACCCGGCCCAGGCGCCGTTCGCCGCCGCCTTCGCCAAGGCCAAGGCGTTCCCGGCCAGCCCCAACTGGACCGAGGCCAACGAGACCAAGGCGGTGCTGCAGAACGCGGCCCGCACGGTCATCGAGGGCAAGGCGACGGCCGACGAGGCGCTGGCCAAGGCCAACAACGAAATCGAAGACATCCTCAACGCCTCCTGACCATGACCGACATGTCGACGCTCGCCCCGGGTGGAGAACGCTCCTCCACCCCGGGGCGGCCCCGCCGCCCTCGTGGCCGGACCAAGGCGAGCGGCCTGCCCGTCTGGTCGATCCCGTACGTGCTGCTGATCCCCGGCCTGCTGGTGATCGGGGCGCTGCTGCTCTACCCGATGGTCCAGGTCGGGATCATGGCCTTCCAGAAGGTCGGCCTGGCGCAGATCAGCGGCAGGCGGCCGACCGAATGGGTGGGCCTGGAGAACTTCACCCGGATCTTCGACAGCGAGATCTTCTGGTCCGCGCTGCGCAACACGGTCGTCTTCGCCGTCGTCGCGGTGACGCTGACGCTGGTCGTCGGCACCGCCGTGGGCGTCCTGCTCAACAACCTCGGCCGCAAGATGTCCACGTTCCTGGTGGTCGGCATCATGTTCGCCTGGGCCGTGCCGCCGGTGGCGCAGGGCATCATCTGGAAGTGGTTGTTCGACGCCGAGGCCGGCGTCATCAACTGGGCCCTCAACCTGCTGCCCGACTGGCTGTCCAGCCTGCTCTTCGGCCGGGCCGACTGGACCGGCGAGCCCTGGCTCAACGACGCCTGGTCCATCTACATGGTGCTGGCCCTCACCGTCGTCTGGGCGAGCTTCCCGTTCATCGCGGTGTCGGTGCTGGCCGGGCTCAAGGGCATTCCGTCCGAGCTGTACGAGGCGGCCAAGGTGGACGGGGCGTCGGCCTGGCGGACGTTCAGAAAGATCACTTTCCCGCTGCTCAAGCCCGTCTTCGCGGTGCTGACCGTGCTCTCGATCATCTGGGACTTCAAGGTCTTCAGCCAGCTGTACGTGCTCATGGGCGGCCCCGCCAACCGTGAGGCGTTCAACCTGTCGGTCTACTCCTACGCGGAGGCGTTCCGGTCGCCGCCCCGGATGGGGTCGGGCGCGGCGATCGCCCTGGTGCTGACGGTGATCCTGCTGATCGTCACCGCGGTGTACGTCCGGCAACTGGTCAGGCAGGAGGACCTGTGATGACCCCCCTCGCCCGCAAACGGCTCGGCAAGGTCGTCCTGAACGCCACCGCCCTCCTGGTGTTCGCGTTCGCGATCTTCCCCGTCTACTGGATGGTCTCGACCGCGTTCAAGGCCAACGACCAGATCTTCACCACCGAGTTCATCCCGTTCCCCACCCACTTCACCTTCGAGCACGTCGAGCGGGTGCTCACCGAGGGCGTGGCCGGCAACTCGATCTGGGTCTACCTGCGCAACAGCGCGATCGTGGCGCTCGGCACGGTGCTCATCGGCGCGGTCTTCTCGCTGCTCGCGGCGACCGCGGTGGCCAGGTTCAGGTTCAAGGGGCGCAACACGTTCCTCATCCTGCTGCTGGTCGTGCAGATGATCCCGGCGGAGGCGCTGCTCATCCCGCTGTTCCTCAGCGTCAAGCGGCTCGGCCTGTACGACCAGCTGCTCGGCCTGATCGTCGTGAACGTGGGCCTCACGCTGCCGTTCGGCATCTGGATGCTGCGCACGTTCGTCGCCGCGGTGCCCAAGACGCTGGAGGAGGCGGCCTGGATCGACGGGGCGAGCAGGTTCACCACGTTCTGGAAGGTGCTCTTCCCGCTGGTCGCGCCCGGCCTGGTGGCCACCAGCATCTTCTCCTTCATCACCGCCTGGAACGAGCTGATCTTCGCGCTGGTCCTGATGAGCGAGTCGTCCGGCTACACGATGCCCGTCGCCATCCAGTACTTCTTCGGGCAGAAGGGCACCGACTGGGGGGCCATCATGGCCAGCTCCACGATGATGACCATCCCGGTCGTCGTCTTCTTCCTCCTGGTGCAGCGCCGCATGGTCTCCGGCCTGGTGGCCGGCGCCGTCAAGGGCTGACACCCCGCGGATCTCGTACGGCGCGCGGCACCTCGCCGTGCCCGACGCCGCACACCTTCCATCTGATGAGGAGCCATGAGTCAGAGTGATCGGGGGCTGCGCCGCCTCGCGGCCGGCACGCTGCTCGTCGCCTTCCAGGGCACCACGGCGCCCGGCTGGGTGTTGCGCGAGCTGGAGAACGGCCTGGGCGGGGTGACGCTCTTCGGGTTCAACGTGGCCGGCCCGGACCAGCTGAGGTCGCTCACCGCGTCGCTCCGGGGGGCCGGGGAGCCCGTGGTCTCGCTGGACGAGGAGGGCGGCGACGTCACGCGGCTGGCCTACCACGTGGGCAGCCCGTATCCGGGCAACGCCGCCCTCGGCGCGGTCGACGACGTCGAGCTCACCCACCGGGTCTACCGGGCGATCGGCTCGGAGCTGGCCGCCTGCGGGGTCAACCTGGACATGGCGCCCGACGCCGACGTCAACACCGAGGCCGACAACCCGGTGATCGGCACCCGGTCGTTCGGCGACGAGCCGGCCCTGGTCGCCCGGCACACGGTCGCCGCGGTCCAGGGCCTGCAGTCGACGCACGTGGCCGCCTGCGTCAAGCACTTCCCGGGGCACGGCGCCACCCGGGTCGACTCCCACCTGGCGATCCCCGTCGTGGACGTCACGCCGGACGTGCTGCGCGAGCGGGAGCTGGTGCCGTTCCGGGCCGCGATCGAGGCGGGCACCAGATCGATCATGACAGCGCACGTGGCGGTGCCCTCGCTGACCGGCGACCTGCCGGCGACGCTGTCGGGCGCGGCGCTGACCGGGCTGCTCCGGGATGAGCTCGGTTACGACGGCGTGGTGATCACGGACGCGCTGGACATGGAGGCGATCACCGGCGGCGTCGGACTGGGCGGCGGCGCGGTCCAGTCCCTCGCGGCCGGGTCCGACCTGCTCTGCCTGGGACCGCGCCCCGGCTACGACGACGTGCTGCGGATCATCGCGGAGATCGTGGCCGCGGTGGAGGACGGGCGGCTGCCGCCGGTCAGACTGGAGCAGGCCGCGGCCAGGCTGGCGGACCTGCGCGCCTGGTTCGCCGCCCCGGGCGAACCGGCGGCCGAGCAGAACGGCGTGGGCCTGCACGCCGCCCGACGCGCGGTGCGGCTCACCGGCTCCACCGCACCACTCGTCGAGCCGCTGGTGATCGAGGTGGACACGCCGCCGACCATCGCGGTGGGCGACGTGCCGTGGGGCGTCGGGCCGTGGCTGCCGCAGGCCGAGGTCGTCCGGATCGAGCCCGCCGCCGCGGACGTGGCCGCGCTGCTGGCCAAGGCCGGCCGGCGGTCGCTGGTCGTGGTGGTCAAGGACGCCCACAGGTACGAGGCCAGCAGGTCGCTCGTCTCCGCCCTGGTGGCCGCCCGCCCCGACGCCACGGTGATCGAGATGGGGCTGCCGATCTGGCGGCCGGGCAGCGCCGCCTACATCGCGACGTACGGCGCGGCCCGGGCCAACGCCCAGGCGGCCGTGGAGCTGCTCACGGCCTGAGCAGCGACTCCCGGGCCTGCTCCAGGGCGGCGAGCACGGCCCCGCGCAGCACCGGGTTGCGGTCGGTCACGGCGGTGGTGACCACCTGCGGGCGTACGGGGCAGACGCGGGCCACGGCCTCCTCCACCCGGGAGGTCAGCGCGGTGCCGCCGGCGTGACCGACCTCTCCGGCGAGCACCACGAGGCCGGGGTCGAGGATCACGCACACGGCGGCGACGCCCAGCGCGAGCCGGTGGGCTATCTCGTCGAGCAGCGGCTCGCCCCTGGAGCCGGCCGCCAGGGCGACCTCGACGCACTCCCCCGCGCTGCCGGCCGCGAAGCCGTAGCCCTGGGCCAGCTCGGCCACCGCCTCGGCGCTGACCAGCGACTGCAGGCCGCCCGCGAGGGAGGGCAGCCGGCCCGGCGCGGTGCGGATGTCCGCGGGCAGCGGCACGCCGGGCACCGCCAGGTAGCCGATCTCTCCCGCGCTGCCCGAACGGCCCCGGTGCAGCTTGCCGCCGAGCACGACCGCGAGGCCGAGGCCGCGGCTGGCCCACAGCAGCACGAAGTCGTCGCGCCCCTTGGCTGCTCCGTCGACCCGCTCGGCGATCGCGGCGAGGTTGACGTCGTTCTCGATCGTGACCTCGCGCTTGAGGTCGCCGGCCAGCGCCTCGTGGCTGCCCTCGTGCCAGCCCGGCAGGTCGAAGGCGTAGCGGACGTCGCCGGTGCGCGGGTCGACCACGCCCGGGGTGCCGATCACCACCCCGCGCAGCCTGCTGACGCCGATCTTGGCGCTGCGGCAGGCCTTCATGATCGCATCGTGGACGACGGGGACCAGGTCGTCCTGGCCGTCGGGCTCGAACGTCACCTCCGCCACCGTGTGGCCGTGGATGTCGGCGACGGCGGCCGAGACCAGCTCGGGCCCCACCTCCAGCCCGGCCACGTAGGCGCTGGAGGGGATGACGGAGTAGAGGGCCGCGTTGGGGCCGCGCCCGCCCGCCTGCGTGCCGACCACCTGGACCAGGCCACGCTGCTCCAGCCGGGAGAGTGTCTGCGAGGCGGTCACCTTGGACAGCCCGGTGAGGTCGCCGATCTGCCCCCGCGTCATCGGCCCGGTCGCGAGCAGCAACTCCAGCGCGGCCCGGTCGTTGATCTCCCTGAGCAATCTGGGCACACCAGGACGTCGCTCCACGCTGTATCCCACCGTCATTTCGAAAAGGTTGTTGGAAGTTTAGCGCTCTTCGCCCGTTCCAGACTTTCCAAAGAACTCTTGGGAATGGCATAATCCCAACATGTCTTGGGAAAAGGACGAGCTGGTGCCGCTGCGGGCGCTGGCGAATCCGCTGCGGATCCGGATCGTGTCGCTGCTCACCGGCGCCTCCATGTCGGCCACCGAGGTCGCCAGGGAGCTGGACATCGCCCACGCCTCGGCCAGCTACCACCTGCGCCAGCTCGCCGACGCCGGATTCCTGGAGCAGGTCGACGAGCTGCCGTCGCCCGGCGGCCGGGGCCGGCCCCGGCGGCGCTACCGCTACGACCCGTCCAGCTGGCTGCGCATGGACCGCTCGACCGGCAGGCAACTGCTGCACGAGGCGCTGTTCACCGACCTCGCTCGCCGTCTGGAGCAAGCCCGCGCCCAGCGGACGTCCATGGACGCGGAGGTGTGGCTGGACAGGTCGGTGTGGGAGGAGGTCGTCGGGCTGATCGACCAGGCCGTGGCCATGGTCCACGACAAGGCGCGGCCGCCGCGCTCGGGCGACAGCGTCAAGGTCAGCATGACCGCCCTGCTCCTGGAGATGGGCGACGATCGTTGAACCGCTCCCTGCTGCTGGGCACGGGACTGTGCTTCCTGTCGGTCGGCCTGCTCATCCCGATGATCCCGAGGTTCGTCACCGGCCCGCTCGGCCAGGGCACGGGCACGGTGGGCGTCTGCCTGGCGACCGCGGCCGTCACCGCGGTGCTCGCCCGGCCGCTCGCGGGCCGGCTGGCCGACCGCTGGGGGCGCGCGGCGACCGCCCGCGCCGGCGCCGTGGTGCTCGCGGGCGCCTCCTTCGCGCTGCTCCTCGCCGACTCACTGCCGGCGCTGCTGTCGTCCCGGGCCGTGGCCGGCGTCGGCGAGGCCCTGGCCTACGTCGGCCTGGCCACCGCCGCGAGCGACCAGGGGCGTCCGGGCGCGGCGATGAACCTGTTCTCCATCACCGTCAACGTGGGCCTGCTCGCCGGGCCCGCGTTGGCCGAGGTCGTGCACTCCGCCGCCGGGTTCGACGCCGTGTGGGTGCTCTCCGGCGTCACCGCCGCCGGCGTGGCCGCCACTTCCTGGCTGTTCGGAGACCCCGCCGAACCCACCGGCCGGCGCGATGGCGGGCCGCTCGTTCACCGCGCGGCGGTGCTCCCCGGCCTCGCCTACCTCGCGGCGGTGTGGGGCTACACCGCCTTCAGCGCCTTCATCCCGCTGCACGTCGCGACGCTCGGTCACGGGGCCAGCGGCGCCCACTTCCTCGTCTACGGCGGCGTGCTGCTCGCCGTACGGCTGGGCGGACACCGCCCGCTGGCCCGGATCGATCCGCGCAGGAGGGGCTTCGCCTCCCTCGCGCTCACGGCGGCCGGGCTGATCGGGCTCGCCGTCTGGCCCTCGATGGCCGGGACCCTGGTCGCGAGCGCGGTGATCGGGGCCGGGCAGGCGCTGGGGCTCCCGGCGTTCCTGGCGATCGCGGTCGCCGGCCTGCCCGCCGGGCAGCGCGGCTCCGCGGTGGCCACCACGACCGCGTTCTTCGACCTCGGTTTCCTGTCCGCGGCGCTCACCCTCGGCGCCGTCGCCCAGTCGCTGGGCCTGGCATCCGGCTTCGCCATCGCGGGCGGGGTGTCCGTCCTGGCGCTGCTGTTGTTCGTCCCCATGGCTCGCCGCGCGCGAGCCGTCGTCCCCTCTGGAGGCAGCCTTGACCATCACCCCAGCTGAGCTGGCCGACTACGCCGACATCGTCTTCGACGTGGCCGTGCCGATCCACGCCGACGACCGCGTGCTGATCAACGCCGAGATCGAGCACGCCCCATTGGCCCGGGCCCTGGCCGAGGCGGCGTACGCCCGGGGCGCCCGCCACGCCGACATCTGGTACTTCGACCCGTACGCCAAGCGCTCCCGGGTCCGCCACGCGGAGGCGACGACGCTGGCCGAGGTTCCGTCCTGGCTGGACGCGCGGAACGAGGAGCTGGAGCGCCACCATGGCGTCCTCGTCAACATCCGCGGCTTCGCGGCCCCCGACCTGCTCGCGGGCGAGGACCCGGTGCGGTCCGGCCTGGACCGCATGCCCAACCTCTCCTCGCGGCAACGGCTACAGCTCGGCAACCTGGTCCGGTGGACCATGGTGCCGTGCGCGACACCGGAATGGGCGCGCGCGGTCTTCGGCGAGCCCGACGAGGCACGGCTGTGGCAGCACCTGCGCACCATCCTCCGACTCGACCGCCCCGATCCCCGGGCCGCCTGGGAGGAGCGCCTGGCCGAGCTGTTGGCCCGCGCGGAGCTGCTCACCGAGCTGCGCCTCGACCGGGTCCGGTTCGAGGGGCCGGGCACCGACCTGACCATCGGCCTGCTGCCCGGCGCCCACTGGACGGCGGCCCGGCTCACCTCCGTCAAGGGACACGGATTCCAGGCCAACCTCCCCACCGAGGAGGTGTTCACCACCCCCGACTTCCGCCGGGTGGAGGGCACGATCCGGTCGACGCGGCCACTCGCTCTCGCCGGGAGCGTGATCCGCGACCTGGAGCTGACCTTCGCCGGGGGCGTGGTGACCGAGGTGCGGGCCAGCACCGGCGCGGACGTCGTGCGTACCCACCAGGCGACCGACGCCGGAGCCGCCCGGCTCGGTGAGCTGGCGCTCGTCGACGGCACCTCGCCGGTCGGCCGGTCCGGCGTGACCTATCTCGAGACCCTGCTGGACGAGAACGCCACCTGCCATCTCGCCTGGGGCGCCGGCCTGCCACCCGGCGTCCCGGCCGATCTGCGCGATCGGGACGCCGCCGCGCTCGACGCGGCCGGGGTCAACACCTCCGGGGTGCACGTCGACTTCATGGTCGGCGGTCCCGAGGTCACCGTCACCGGCATCCGGCACGACGGCGCCACGGTCGAGCTGCTCCGCGGCGATGAATGGCAGCTCTGACCACCGGCATCCCCGGATGGCCGGCCTGCCTGACCGTGGGCCTGGCAGACCGCGAAACCCACTGGACCGCGAGTCTGGCGGACTGCGAACCTGCCTGACCGCGAACCTGGAAGACCGGGGACTTGCAAGACCCGAACCTGCCGGGTCGCCGGATATCCTGCCCGCCGCCCCTTGCCCCGGAGTCACGTCGAACCTGAGGATGGCTCATGACCATCCCCCGGGTGCCCGCCCTGACGCTGGGTGTCGGCATCGTGCTCCTGTTCGACGTGCTCCGCGTGTTCCTGCCGTCGCTCATCACGCTGTTCGGGCAGGCGGGTTCCACCCCGCCCGAGCTGATGGGCCTCTACGCGGCCACCTGGTTCACGCTGCCGTTCCTCGCGCTGCTCCTGCCGGCCCGTTGGGCGCTCCTGGGCGGCGCGGTGGCGCTCGTCCTCGCGCGGGTGCTGCTACAGGCCGGCGTCGAGCAGTTGTACGTCGCCTCGGCGGGCGTCACGGCCGGCCTCGTCTTCCTCACGGGCTGCGCCCGCACCGTGCCCAGAGCGGCGGCGCCCGCGGGGATCGTGGGAGGCCTGTCGTTCTCGATCGTGGCGCATCTGGTGCTCGACGGGGCTGATCTGGTCTGGCGGGACGGGGTGTTCCCGTGGCTTCCGGTGCTGACCCTCTGCGCCGCGTTCCTGGCCCTGGTGCGGCTGTCTGCTTCTGCCGAGAAGGCTGAGCCCGCGCCGGCCGCCACCTGGTTCCTGTTCGGCCCGGCCCTGCTGTTGTTCGGGATGGCCGCCACCTCCTGGACCAAGGCGGCCGAGGGGCCCTCACTCGTGTGGACCGCGCTGGGCGTCGGGCCGGTGGCCGCGGCGGCCGTCGCCGCGATCACGACGACCCTGCGGCCGAGGCACCGGCCGGCCGTCCTCCTGGCCTGCGGTCTCGGGCTGGTGGCGGCCACGGCGAGCCTGTTCACGATGCCCTGGCCGGGCGTGGGCTCGGTGGCCGCGGCGGTGACGATCCTCTGCCTCGCCCCCCTCATCACCTCTTCCTCCCGATCAGGGGCCGAGGCCGGGGCCGAACTCTCCCGCAACACGACCGGACCCGAGGCGCGGGCGCAGACAGCGACCGGCGCCGGGACCCCGAACGGATCGGACACCGAGCGCGGATCGGGCACCGGACGGGAGTCGGGCACCGGGAGCGAGGGCCGGCGGCAGGGGGTGGCGGTGATCGGCGGCGGGATCGTGTTCCTGGTGGCGATGTTCGCCTACTACGCCGCCTACGACCTGGACCTCGGCCTCCCGAATCAGGCGATCCCCATCGCGGTGTCGGTGCTGGCCGTCGCCGTGGGCCTGCGGCCGTCACGGACCCCGCTCCACGCCCACGCCCCTCGCTCCGGGGCGACCGGCCAGAACACCGTGCTGGCCGTCCTGATCGCTCTCGTCGCGACGAACATCGCCTGGCAACCCCAGCCCGCCGTACGGCCCGCCGAGGGTGACACGGTCAAGCTGATCACTTACAACATCCGGATGGGCTACGGGCTCGACGGGCGGCTGTCGCTGGACGACATCGCCACCTGGGCAGCAGCCCAGCGGCCGGACGTGGTGTTGCTGAGCGAGGTCGACCGGGGCTGGCTGCTGAACGGCGGCCACGACGACCTGGCCCGGATCGCCCGCGGGCTGGGCATGCGCTACCACTTCGCCCCGGCCGCCGACCACGTCTGGGGTGACGCCCTGCTCACCAACCTGCCGATCAAGAGCATCGCCTCGTACCAGCTGGGCCGGCACGACTACCCGACGGGCGCCCAGGCCCAGGCCGCCGTCCTGGACGTGGGAGGCAGGGAGCTGGGCATCGTGAACACCCACCTGCAGGCCCCGTCCGGGCAGGCGCCCGAGGTGGCGGCCATCGTGCGCGATCTGGCCGCCGGGCTCGACGCCGGGCAGGCCGGGCAGGCCGGCGACGCGCGGACCTCCGGAGGCGCGCCCAGGCCGGTCGTCCTGGCCGGCGACCTGAACACCGAACCGGCCGATCCCGAGATGCGGGTGCTGGAGGCGGCCGGCCTGTCCGATCCGCTGATCGCGCTGGGTGATCCGCCCACCTCACCGGCCGAGGAGCCCGTCAAGCGCATCGACCACGTGCTGATCAGCCCGGGTGTGACCGCGGTTTCCGCGCAGGTTCCGCGCCTGCCGTACTCCGATCATCTGCCCGTTCTGACGACGTTGCGGCTAACCACTGTTGACCAGGAGGGATAATCGACAACATGCGCCTTTCCGCTCGGGTCGACTACGCCCTCCGTGCCGCCGCCGAACTCGCCGCCGCCGGGGCCGGCCCGACCACGGTGGGCGAGCTCGCCAAAGAGCAGGACATGCCGCCCAAATACCTGGAGAACATCCTGCTCCAGATGCGCCGTGCCGGTCTGGTGCGTGGCCAGCGAGGGCCCGAGGGGGGTTACGTGCTGGCCAGGCCGGCTGCGGAGATCTCGCTCGCCGACGTGATCAGGGCGGTCGACGGGCCGCTGGCCAACGTCCGCGGCGAGCGTCCCGAGCATGTCGGCTACCGGGGCCCGGCCGAGTCGCTGCAACAGGTGTGGATCGCGCTGCGCGCCACCGAGCGGTCGATCCTGGAGGAGGTCACGCTGGAGCAGGTGGCCGGCGGCGCCCTCCCCGAGCGGGTCCGCCAGCTCGCCGCCGACCCCGCCGCCTGGGACTGACAGCGCCCGAACCACCCGGCGCACAGAGCGGCGAGCCTCCCTGGGCACAGAGCGCGAGCCGGCCCGGCGTACAGAGCGCGAGCCGGCCCGGCGCGCAGAGCGCGACCGCGCGGGGCGCCAGGGAGGCGGCGAGGCGATTCCGGCGGGTTCTTAGACTGGGCGCATGCCCGAAGGAGACGCCGTCTACCGCACCGCCGCGCGGCTGCGGCAGGCCCTCGACGGGCGGGTGCTCACCCGGTCCGACTTTCGGGTCCCCCGGCACGCCACCGCCGACCTGAGCGGGCGGAGGGTGCTGACGACCGTCTCGCGGGGCAAGCACCTGCTCACCCGGGTCGAGGGCGGGCTGACCGTGCACACCCACCTGAGGATGGACGGGAGCTGGCGGGTCATGCCGGCCGGACGCCGCCCCGCTCCGGGTGACGTGGTGCGCCTCGTGCTGGCCAACGAACAGTGGCAGGCCGTGGGGATCAGGCTGGGCGTGGTCGATCTGCTGAAGACCGCGCAGGAGGCACGGGTGGTGGGCCATCTGGGGCCCGATCTGCTCGGCGACGACTGGGACCCCGCCGAGGCCGTACGGAGGCTGCGCGGCGACCCCGACAGGACGATCGGTGAGGCGTTGCTCGACCAGCGCAACCTGGCCGGCATCGGCACGATCTACCGTGCCGAGACGTTGTTCCTGCGCGGCATCTGGCCGTGGCGAAAGGTGAGAGAGATCGACGACCTGGAGGGAGTGGTCACGCTGGCGCACCGGCTGCTGGACGCCAACAAGGCACACGGAGGGACAGTCACCACGGGCGATCGCCGCCCGACCGACCAGACGTGGGTTTACGGCAGGTTCGGCCGCCCCTGCCGCCGATGCGGCACCCGCATCAGTCGCGGGGAGATGGGAACACGGTCACAGGAACGTCTGATCCTGTGGTGTGACAACTGCCAGCCGCGCTAGGCGGCCACCATGTCCTTGACTTCGGGGAACACGGAATCGGAGATCGATCCGGGGACCGACTCGGCAAGCGGGATCCGCTCGTGCTCGGGCGCGTCGGCGAGCACAGGGGCAGCCTGAAGCTCGGCCAGCGCGAACTGGTCGGAAACCTCACGAAGCACCTGCGACAGCGGCACCCCGAGAGCACCACAGATGGACGCGAGCAGCTCGGAGGACGCCTCTTTCTGGCCGCGCTCCACCTCTGACAGGTAGCCGAGCGAGACACGAGCCAGCGTGGACACCTCGCGGAGAGTGCGTCCCTGTCGCACCCTCAGCCGCCTCAACACGTCGCCGAGCAGCTGACGCAGCAAAATCATCTGTCGCTCCCTCCCCGGCGCGGATGTCTTCACCACGCCCCGCGCGATCGGATCGTGCCGCACATCCTTCTTCTTCGCTTCGTACATACTCCTCGCCGTCATCATCGGGCGTTGCCGCCCCTGGCTCGCCGCGCGTGGCTCTTTGCGTGACTCATCAGGCCCGCCTGCCGGGCGCTCGGTGCTTGCAGTTGGCTCACGGACCTCACTCACAGCTCCACCGTACCCGTATCCACGGACAGCGCGTGAGACCGTGGTTGGCATGTTCGCTCGGGACGTAACACGGTAATCATCCGGAATGTTCCCCCTTGTTCGCCTTCAGCACACTTGCTAGGAGATCTACAGCCTCGTCCACCGTCTTTACCCTGATACGTTCGCGTGACCCTCTCAGACTCAGTTCTCGTCGCCAGAATCTGCCGCCGGGCCCGCTGACCGCGACGAAAACCGTGCCGACCGGGCGGCCGTCCTGCGGCTCCGGCCCCGCCACTCCCGTCACGGCCAGGCCGTAGGTCGCGCCGCACACCCTGGCCACACCCAGCGCCATCGCCTCCGCGACCTCCGGATGCACGGCCCCCTCCCGATTGAGTAGATCTTCGGGCACGGCCAGCAACGTGTGCTTCAGATCGGTGGCGTAGGAGATCACCCCGCCTCTGAACGCCTTGGAGGACCCCGAGACCGAGGTGAACGCGGCCCCGATGAGCCCGCCGGTCAGCGACTCGGCCACGGCCACCGTGGCCGCCCGATCCACCAGCAGGGACAGCACCTCGGCCACGCCGGACATGGTCACTCCCCGCGTGCGCGTCGGGCCACCTGGCGGAGTTTGACGGCCCGTACGAGGTAGTCGACGCCCGTGGCCACGGTCACGACCAGCGCGGCGCCCATCACCACCCAGCGGACGGGGTCGGGCCCCCAGGGCAGGATGTAGAGGACGATCGCGCCGATCTGCAGCACGGTCTTGACCTTGCCGCCATAGCTGGCCGGGATGACGGCGTGCCGGATCAGCACCAGCCGCAGCAGCGTGATGCCCAGCTCCCGGCCCAGGATGACGAGCGTGACCCACCACGGCAACTCGCCCAGGACCGACAGGCTCACCAGCGCCGCGCCCGTGAGCGCCTTGTCGGCGATCGGGTCCGCGATCTTGCCGAAGTCGGTGATCAGCCCGTAGCGCCTGGCCAGCTCACCGTCGAGATGATCGGTGATCGAGGCCACCGCGAACACCGCCAGCGCGCCCAGACGCCAGCCCATGCCCGGCAGGAAGAGGCAGATGACGAAGAACGGGACGAGCACCAACCGGAGGACCGTGAGCACGTTGGCGATGTTCCACGGGCTCACCACGCGGCGCTCGTCCCTGGTCATGGACCGGCCTTGATGCGCGCGATCAGGTCAACCCCCTCGGCGTCGACCACGACGGCGCGCACGATCTGGCCCCGGACCAGGCCGATGCCCTGAACCGTGACGGAGCCGTCGACCTCGGGCCCCTGATGCGCCGCCCGGCCCTCGTAGCCGCCGTCGCCCAGGTCGTCGTCGATGAGCACGTCCACCTCGGTGCCGATGCGCTCCTCGGCGCGCTGCGAGGTCAGCTCCTCGGCCAACTCGGTCAGCACGCGCACCCGCTCGTCGATGACCTCCTGGCCGAGCTTGCCGTCGAAGCCCGCCGCCTCGGTGCCGTCCTCGTCGGAGTAGCCGAAGACGCCGATCACGTCGAGCCTGGCCTGCTCCAGGAAGCCGACCAGCTCGCCGAACTCCTCCTCGGTCTCGCCGGGGAAGCCCACGATGAAGTTGGAGCGGACCCCCGCCTCGGGAGCTCGCTCGCGGATCGTCTCCAGCAGGTCGAGGAAGCGCTCGGGGTCGCCGAAACGGCGCATCCGGCGTAGCACCGGGCCGCTGGCGTGCTGGAAGGACAGGTCGAAATAGGCGGCGACGCCCTCGGTGCCGGCGATCATGTCGATCAGCCCCGGCCGCAGCTCGGCGGGCTGGAGATAGCTCGCGCGGACTCGGTCGATGCCCTCGACGGCGGCCATCCGGGGCAGCAGCCGCTCCAGCGCCCTCAGATCACCGAGGTCCTTGCCGTAGGAGGTGGAATTCTCGCTGACCAGGACGAGCTCGCGGACACCGCGGTGGGCCAGCCAGTCGGCCTCGGCCACCAGCTCGTCCGGGTCGCGTGAGACGTAGGCGCCCCGGAAGGCGGGGATGGCGCAGAACGTGCAGCGCCGGTCGCAGCCGGAGGCGAGCTTGAGCGAGGCCACCGGGCTCTCGTCGAGCCGCTTGCGCAGGACGCGGGGGCCGCTGGCCGGCGCCACCCCCTCGGGCAGGTCACCGTGGCCGGGGATGCCGGCCCTCGACGCGCCGGCTCGTTCGACCGGCGAGATGGGGAGCAACGTGCGGCGGTCGCGCGGCGTGTGGGGCTTGAGCGGCCGGCCCGCGAGGACGTCGTCGAGACGGCCGCCGATCTCGGAGTAGTCGTCGAAGGAGATGACCGCGCTGGCTTCGGGCAGCGCCTCGGCCAGCTCGTTGCCGTAGCGCTCGGCCATGCAGCCCGCGGCCACCACCTTGGCTCCGGAGTCGGCGGCGGCGAGCAGCGTGTCGATCGAGTCCTTCTTCGCCGAGTCGATGAAGCCGCACGTGTTGACGACGACGACATCGGGGTCGTCGTCGCCCAGCTGCCAACCGGCAGCCTCCAGACGCGCGGCGAGCTCCTCGGAGTCGACCTCGTTGCGGGCGCAACCCAGGGTTATCAGCGATGCGGTTCGGCGGGATGACATGGTGAACCCTACGGTATCGGGAGTTGGACACCCCCGATGCACGGGCTACCGCCGAGGTGCCGCGGGAGGCCCGAAAGAACGGCGCACGATCTCGCCGCTATGCCCCGGATGGCCCAGATCCTGGCCGTTGACCTGGAGGGCCACCGCACCTGCGTCGCCGATCAGCAGGCTCACCCGGGACGCGGCCCGCCACGTGGAGCTCTTGCCCGCCTCCAGCGTGCCGGAGAACAGCTTGCGACCGCTGGAGTCGCGGACATTGAGGAACGCGGGGCGCTCGGCCTTGACCCTGACCACCACCTCGTTGTCGCTCCCCCGGCCGGCGGACAGCGCGGACCCGCGCGGCTCCTCGGTGATCGGAGAGTTGGGCGGCACGCTGGGCGACGCCGACATCGGCTGCACCCCGACGGACCGGCCCTGCTCGGTGGCGCCCCCCATGACCCTGACCACGCCGAACACCACCACGATGGCCAGCGCGACGCCCAGCGCCATCGACCAGTTGGGGGCCCGTCGCTCACGGATGCGGAGCTTGCGGTCGGTCTGGAACACCGCCGCGGCCCGCACCGGCACCGGCGCGCCGCCGTGTTGCTCGTCGTAGAGATGGACCAGGGTGTCGGGATCGAGCCCGACCGCCCGCGCGAGCACCTTGACATGCCCGCGCTCGTAGAAGTCGCCCCCGCACTGGGCGTAGTCGTCTCGCTCGATCGCGTAGATGATGGCCTCGCGGATGCGGGTGGTCGCGCTCAACTGCGCGACCGTCAAGCCCGCCGACCGCCTGGCAGCCGCCAGTATGGCCCCTATGCTCTGCTCCTCCACGGCGCACGCCTCCCCGCCCCCGACGATGCGTAGTCGTTCACATTCAATCAGTCATCGCCGGGCAGGGTCGCATCGGGGTCATTCGCCACGCAAGTCGGCCAGCAAACCCGGCAGATCATCCGGTTTCACCAGCACTTCGCGGGCCTTCGACCCCTCGCTCGGGCCGACCACGTTGCGACTCTCCAGCAGGTCCATCAGCCGGCCCGCCTTGGCGAAGCCGACGCGGAGCTTGCGCTGCAGCATCGAGGTCGAGCCGAACTGGGTCGTCACGATCAGCTCGGCGGCCTGGATGACCAGGTCGAGATCGTCGCCTATGTCCTCGTCGATCTCGCGCTTGACCGGCGTGGCGGCGACGTCGTCGCGGTATTCGGCCTGCATCTGCGTCTTGCAGTGCGCGACGATCTCGGCGATCTCCTTCTCCGAGACGAACGCGTTCTGGATGCGGATGGGCTTGCTGGCGCCCATCGGCAGGAACAACGCGTCGCCCTGGCCGATCAGCTTGTCGGCGCCGGGCTGGTCGAGGATGACCCGCGAGTCGGTGAGGGAGGAGACGGCGAAGGCCAGCCGGGAGGGCACGTTGGCCTTGATGAGGCCGGTGACCACGTCCACCGAGGGCCGCTGCGTCGCGATGACCAGGTGGATGCCGGCGGCGCGGGCCAGCTGGGTGATGCGGACGATGGAGTCCTCGACGTCGCGCGGGGCGACCATCATCAGGTCGGCCAGCTCGTCCACGATGACCAGGAGGTAGGGGTAGGGCTGGTAGACACGCTCGCTGCCCGGCGGCGGCTGGAGCTTGCCGGCCCGGACGGCCTTGTTGAACTCGTCGACATGGCGGAACCCACTGGCCGCCAGGTCGTCGTAGCGGCGGTCCATCTCGCCCACCACCCATTCGAGGGCCTCGGCGGCCTTCTTGGGGTTGGTGATGATCGGGGTGATGAGGTGCGGGATGCCCTCGTAGACCGACAGCTCGACGCGCTTGGGGTCGACCAGCACCATCCGCACCTCGTCGGGCGTGGCCCGCATGAGGATCGAGGTGATGAGCCCGTTGACGCAGACCGACTTGCCGGCCCCGGTGGCGCCCGCGATCAGCAGGTGGGGCATCTTGGCGAGGTTGGCGACGATGGTGCGTCCCTCGACGTCCTTGCCGAGGCCGACGATCATCGGATGGTGGTCGGCCTGGGCGACCTGGGCCCGGAGCACGTCGCCGAGCGCGACCAGGTCCTTGTCGGCGTTCGGGATCTCCACCCCGATGGCCGACTTGCCGGGGATGGGAGACAAAATCCGGACATCCGCGGACTTGACGGCGTACGCGATGTTCTTGGTGAGAGCCGTGACCTTCTCCACCTTGACCGCCGGCCCGAGCTCGATCTCGTAGCGGGTCACGGTCGGCCCGCGGGTGAAGCCGATCACCTGCGCGTCGATGGTGAACTGCTCCAGCACACTGGTCAGCGCGTTGACCACGGTGGTGTTGGCCTTGGTCTGCGGCTTGGGCAGGCTGCCTGGCTTGAGCAGCTGCAGGTCGGGCAGGCCGTACGGGCCGGCCTGAGGAGACAGCACGAGCTGCTCGACCTTGCGCGGCGCCGGGGTGGGCTGCGGCGGCTCCTGCCTGCGCGCCGAGGCGGGCGGCTCCTCGTCGTCGGTCAGACCGGGCACGATCTCCGGCGAGTGGTCGCCGCGCTTGTCCTGGTCGGCGATCACCGGCGTGTCGTACGGTTTGATCAGGTCGCCGACCTCGGATGACGCGGGCTTCTTGGGCTTGGCCCGCTTCCTGCCCGGCTGCTGCCGCTCCTCGGCCGGGGCCTGCCGGTCGAACAGCAGGTGACGGAGCTCCGCGAGCCGCTCGGGGATCCGGTGCACCGGCGTGGCTGTGATCACCAGCACGCCGAACCCCGACAGCATGAGCAGCAGCGGGATGGTGATCCAGGACGGCAGGATGCTCATCGGCGGCGCCGAGACGAGGAAGCCGACGAGGCCGCCCGCCTGCGAGATGCGCTCCATCCCGTCGTTGGCCGTGCCCGCCGGGTAGGGGACGTCGTTGGCCACGTGGATGACGCCGAGCACGCCGACGAGCAGCGCGCTCCAGCCGATCACCATCCGCCCGGTGTCGGCGTTCTGGTCGGGATGGCGGAGGTAGCGCCAGGCCAGCAGGCCGAGCAGCAGCGGCAGGGCCCAGGCCAGCGAGCCGAACACGGCGTGCACGGCGGCGTTGACCACGCTGGGCACTGTCCCCTCGGACGTGCGCCAGGTCATCGCGGCGACCACGATCGCGCCCGCGAGGACCGCCAGCCCCACCCCGTCGCGCCGGTGGACCGGGTCGAGCTCGCGGGCGTTCTTGCCGAGCGCCCGCGCGGTGCTGCCGATGCCGTTGGCGAGCAGCATCCACAGGCCGACGACCAGCTTGCCGATCATCGTGAAGACCCAGCTGATCGGGTCCTGGTGGGTCATGGGCGGCTTGCGAGCCGACGCAGCCCCCTTCGCCCTCGGTCGCCCCGACGACGTGGCTCCCCGCTTCGCGGGGGTCGATCGAGGTGAGGTCGACCGCTTCGCCGGCCCCTTCGCTGCGCTTTTCGGCGGACGGGTGGCCATGATGCCAAAGGTACGTCGGAGACACGGCCGAGCGCACTCAGGCACGCCGATCAGAGACGAACCGTGTCGAACGCGGCCCGCATGGCGGCCACCTCGGCGGCCAGATCCTTGATCGTGTCGCGCAGCCCCTCGTCGCCCGAGGAGGTGCCGGCCAGGCCGGCCAGCCGGGCCTCGACGGCGGACAGCCGGTCGGCGAAGTCGGCCAGCGCGCGCGAGTCGCGCGACAGCACGGTGTCGTTCTGCACCAGATCGCACAGCAGCGCGGCCTGCTCCTGGAGGACGGCGTTCTTGCGGAACAACTCGATGAAGACGGTGACCTTGGAGCGCAGCACCCACGGGTCGAACGGCTTGGTGATGTAGTCGACCGCCCCGACGGCGTAGCCGCGGAAGGCCGCGCCGCTGCCCGAGTCGGTGCCGGTCAGGAAGATGATGGGCACGTCGCGGGTCTGGTCGAGCCGCTTGATGTGGCTCGCGGTCTCGAATCCGTCCATGCCCGGCATCAGCACGTCGAGCAGCACCACCGCGAAGTCGTGGCGCAGCATCAGTTTCATCGCGTCCTGCCCCGACCTGGCCTTGAACAGCCGTTGCTGCAGCGGGCGCAGCACCGCGTCGAGCGCGATCAGGCTCTCCTCCTTGTCGTCGACGAGCAGGATCTTGACCTGGCGGTTCATTCGGCGGCCTTCCTCTCCCCCGCGAGCCAGCCGCGCATGACGTCCAGCAGATGATCCAGATCAACCGGTTTGGGCACGTAGTCGGAGGCGCCGCAGGAGATCGTCTTCTCCCGGTCGCCCGGCATCGCCTTGGCCGTCAGGGCGATGATCGGCAGGTCGGCGAACCTCGGCATGGACCGCACGGCGACCAGCGTCTCGTAGCCGTCCATCTCGGGCATCATCACGTCCATCAGGACCAGCGCGATCTTCTCCTCGCGTTCGAGCACCTCGATGCCCTCCCGTCCGTTCTCGGCGTAGATCACCTCCATGCCGAGGCGGCCGAGCACATGGGTGAGGGCGTAGACGTTGCGGATGTCGTCGTCGACGATGAGCACCCGCTCGCCGGCGAACGCCTCACCGGCCGGGCCGTCGCTCATCTCGCCGAGCCTGGTCGCGGAGTGCCACAGGTCGTCGGCATCGGCACTGGGCCACTCGGCCTGCTGCTGGACGGCGCGGGTCTCGACCGTCCCGCGCACCGGCTCGGCCCGCCGGCCGGTCGCCTGCGCGGCATCGTGTTCCGCCTGCTCGGCCGTGACGGTCGAGGTGAGGCAGCGGGCGGGCACGTACAGCGTGAAGGTGCTGCCTCTGCCCGGCTCGCTGCTGGCGTGGATCTCGCCGCCGAGCAGCCGGGCGATCTCGCTGCTGATCGACAGGCCGAGGCCCGTCCCGCCGTACTTGCGGCTGGTGGTGCCGTCGGCCTGCTGGAACGCGCCGAAGATGGCGGGCAGTTTGTCGGGCGCGATGCCGATGCCGGTGTCGCTGACCGCGAAGGCCACCACGTCGGTGGCGTCGCGGAGCGCCGGACTGTCGAGGCCGCGGGCGATGGAGACCGCCAGCCTGACCTCGCCGGCGGAGGTGAACTTGACCGCGTTGGACAGCAGGTTGCGCAGGATCTGCTGGAGCCGCCGCTCGTCGTTGAACAGCTCGCGCGGCACGCCGGGGGCGATCTCGATCTCGAAGGTGAGACCTCGGTCGACGGTCAGCGGCCGGAACGTGGCGTCGACGTAGTCGAGGAGCTTGCTCAGCGGCAGCTTCTCGGGCCGTACGTCCATCCGCCCCGCCTCGATCTTCGACAGGTCGAGGATGTCGTTGATCAGCTGGAGCAGGTCGCTGCCCGCGTTGTGGATGGTGGTGGCGAACTCGACCTCCTGCGCCGACAGGTTGTCCTCGGGGTTGTCGGCGAGCAGCCGCGCCAGGATGAGCAGGCTGTTGAGCGGCGTGCGCAGCTCGTGGGACATGTTGGCGAGGAACTCCGACTTGTAGCGCGACGAGGTGGCCAGCAGGTGCGCCTTCTCCTCCAGGGCGGCGTTTGACCTGCGCAGCTCGGCCTGCTGGCGCTGCAGCTCGTCGGAGCGGCCCTGGAGCTGCTGGGCCAGCCGCTGCGACTCCGACAGCAGCGACTCGGTGCGGGCGTTGGCGATGATCGTGTTGATGGCCACCCCGATGGTGACCACGAACTGGTCGAAGAAGGCCAGGTGGACGTCGCTGAACCGGCTGAAGGACGCCAGCTCGATCACGCCGAGCACGTTGTCCTCGAACAGGATCGGCAGCACGACCACGCTGGCGGGGGCCGCCTCGCCGAGCCCGGTGTGCACCTTGATGTAGCCGGAGGGCACGTCGCTGAGCAGGATGCGCTTCTTCTCCAGCGCCGCCTGCCTGATCAGGCCGGGGCCCGGCGTGCCCGTGCCGGGCAGCACGTCCCTGTCGTGGGCGGCGCCGTAGCCGGCGATGAAGGCCAGCTCGCCGTCGAGCGACCCGGAGCCGGCCAGGAAGAACGCGCCGAACTGGGCGCTGACCAGCGGGGTGAGCTCCCGCAGGATGAGGTCGGCGACCTCGACCAGGTCACGGTGGCCCTGCATGAGGCCGGCGATGCGGGCCAGGTTGCTCTCCAGCCAGTCCTTGGCCCGGGTGGTCTCGCGCAGGTTGGCCACCATCAGGTTGACGTTGTTCTTCAGCTCGGCGACCTCGCCTTTGGCCTCAAGGCTGATGGCGCGGCTCAGATCGCCCTGGGCGACGGCGCTGGCCACCTCGGCGATGGCCCGCACCTGGGTGGTGAGGTTGCCGGCCAGCTCGTTGACGTTCTTGGTGAGGCGTTCCCAGGTGCCGTAGACCCCCTCGACCTCGGCCTGACCGCCGAGCCTGCCCTCGGAGCCGACCTCGCGGGCCACCCGCGTCACCTCGGAGGAGAAGGAGGACAGGGTGTCGACCATCGTGTTGATGGTGGTCTTGAGCTCGAGGATCTCGCCCCGGGCGTCGACGTCGATCTTCTTCGACAGGTCGCCGTTGGCCACGGCGGTCGCGACCTGCGCGATGTTGCGCACCTGACTGGTCAGGTTGGACGCCATGAAGTTGACGTTGTCGGTGAGGTCCTTCCACACCCCGCTCACCCCGCGCACCTGCGCCTGACCGCCCAGGCTGCCCTCGGTGCCGACCTCGCGGGCCACCCGGGTCACCTCGCCGGAGAAGGCGGACAACTGGTCGACGGTGGTGTTGATGGTGGTCTTGAGCTCGAGGATCTCGCCCCGCGCGTCGACGTCGATCTTCTTCGACAGGTCGCCGTTGGCCACGGCGGTCGCGACCGCCGCGATGCTGCGCACCTGGCTGGTCAGGTTGGAGGCCATGAAGTTGACGTTGTCGGTGAGGTCCTTCCACACCCCGCTCACCCCCCGCACCTGCGCCTGACCGCCGAGCCGCCCCTCGGTGCCGACCTCGCGCGCCACCCGCGTCACCTCGCCGGCGAACGCGGACAACTGGTCGACCATCGTGTTGATCGTGTCCTTCAGCTGAAGGATCTCGCCCCGCGCGTCGACCGTGATCTTCTTCGACAGATCGCCGTCGGCCACGGCCGTCGTGACCTGCGCGATGTTGCGCACCTGACTGGTGAGGTTGTCGGCCATGAAGTTGACGTTGTCGGTGAGGTCCTTCCAGGTGCCCGAGACGCCCTTGACCTCGGCCCGCCCGCCCAGCTGCCCCTCGGTGCCGACCTCGCGCGCCACCCGCGTCACCTCGTCGGCGAACGCGGACAGCTGGTCGACCATCGTGTTGATGGTGTTGGTCAGCTCCAGGATCTCACCCTTGACCTCGACCGTGATCTTGCGGCTGAGGTCGCCCTGGGCGACCGCGGTGGCCACCTGGGCGATGCTGCGCACCTGGGTGGTGAGGTTGTCGGCCATGAAGTTGACGTTGTCGGTGAGGTCCTTCCACACCCCGCTCACCCCCCGCACCTGCGCCTGACCGCCGAGCCGGCCCTCGCTGCCGACCTCGCGCGCCACCCGGGTCACCTCCGCGGCGAACGCCGACAGCTGGTCGACCATCGTGTTGACGGTGTCCTTCAGCTGAAGGATCTCGCCCTTGACGTCCACGCTGATCTTGCGGCTCAGATCGCCCTGGGCGACCGCGGTGGCCACCTGGGCGATGTCGCGCACCTGGGTGGTGAGGTTGGAGGCCATGAAGTTGACGTTGTCGGTGAGGTCCTTCCACACCCCGCTCACCCCGCGCACCTGTGCCTGACCGCCGAGCCGCCCCTCGGTGCCGACCTCGCGCGCCACCCGCGTCACCTCGTCGGCGAACGCCGACAACTGCCCCACCATCGTGTTGATCGTGTCCTTCAGCTGAAGGATCTCGCCCCGCGCGTCGACCGTGATCTTCTTCGACAGGTCGCCGTTGGCCACCGCCGTCGTGACCTGCGCGATCGAGCGGACCTGGGTGGTGAGGTTGGACGCCATGAAGTTGACGTTGTCGGTGAGGTCCTTCCAGGTGCCGAGCACCCCCTTGACCTCGGCCCGGCCGCCCAGCTGCCCCTCGGTGCCGACCTCGCGCGCCACCCGCGTCACCTCGCTGGCGAACGCCGACAGCTGGTCGACCATCGTGTTGACGGTCAGCTTGAGCTCCAGCAGCTCGCCGGTGGCCTCGACCGTCACCTGCCGGGTCAGGTCGCCCCTGGCCACGGCCGTGGTGACCACCGCGATGTCGCGCACCTGCGCGGTCAGCCGGGCCGCCATGGCGTTGACCGCCTCGGTCACGTCGCGCCAGCTGCCCGACATGCCCTGCACCTTGGCCCGGCCGCCCAGCCGCCCCTCGGTGCCGACCTCGCGCGCCACCCGCGTCACCTCGCCGGAGAACAGCGCGAGCTGGTCGACCATCCGGTTGACCGCCTTGCCCATCAGACGCAGGCCGCCGCGCAGCGGGCGGTTGTCCTCCTGCAGGTCGACCCGCTGCGACAGGTCGCCGTCGGCGACGGCGTTCAGCACCCGGGTGGCCTTGGCTGCCGGGATCACCAGCGCGTCGATCAGCGCGTTGACGGCCGTCACGTTGACCGCCCAGCCGCCCGCGCCGGGGCTCGGGGTGAGCCGCTCGTCGAGGTGGCCCTGCCTGGCCACCTCGACGCGGACCCGGGTGAGCTCGCCGGTCAGGTGCTCGTTGCGGTCGACGACCTGGTTGAAGGCCATCGCCAGCTCGGCCAGGAAGGGATCTGAGGGCAGGTCGAGGCGCGCCCGGAAGTTGCCGTCACGTAGCCGCTGAAGGGCCACGAGCAGCGGCCTGAGGTCCGCCTGCCGCAGGGTGTCGGGGGCGAGAGGGGGTTCCAGCTGCGCGACCACGGCTGCCTTCTTCACAAGTGGAGGCATGAACGGCCCACAGTCTGCCACCCTGAGAGTGACCGAACTGCCACATCGAGTGATGTTCTAGGACGGATAGTGGATACCACCCGCGTGTCGAGCACGGGCTTCGACGGCACGCCCCATGCCCCGGCGGCCGCCCGCCGCTTCGTCCGCCAGGTGCTCGGCGAGTGGCACCTGGGCCACCTGGCCGAGGACGCCGTGCTGCTGACCAGCGAGCTCGTCACCAACGCGGTGGTGCACGCGGGCACCGGCATCGAGCTGACCTGCCGCCTGGACGCGCACGCCGCGCCGCCGAGGCTGGAGATCGAGGTAGACGACCACCACCCCACGCGGACCATCCCGGCGACCGGCTCGCCGCCCGGCGACGCCATGGCCACCTCCGGGCGCGGGCTCGCGCTGGCCGGCCTGCTCGCCGACGCGTGGGGCGTCACCTACTCCGGCACCGCCAAACGGGTGTGGGTCCGCATGGAGTTCGCCGACGGATCGGGCGCCCACGAGGTCGCGCTGGGCACTCCGGCCGCGGCGCCGGCGGCGGCCGCCGCGCCCGTCGAGACCCTGCACGTCGGGGTCATCGTGGCCGACTTCGACGGGCGCGTGGTCTCCTGGAATCCCGAAGCCGAGGCACTGCTCGGCTGGCCGTCCGAGCAGGCCACGGGCAGGCCGCTGGCGGAGCTGGTCGCCTGGCGCGGGCACGGCTCCTACTCGCTGTCGCTGGCCGACACGCTCAACCTCGGCCGCTGGCGCGGCGAGTCCCGGATGCGCCACCGCGATGGCCGGTTGGTCCCGGTCTACATCTCCCATCTACGCACGGAGGGCCGCGCCAGGGACCGCCGGGCGATCTGGATGGTGGTGGCCAACGACCACAGGTACGTCCTGGCCGGCCCGCCGGCACCGCTCAGGCGGGAGCCGGGCAGGCGCATCAAGGACCTGCTCGACCGCGACCGGCCGCTCGCCGAGGTCCTCGACACCATCGCCCAGATCGTCCACACGTCCAGCGGCGGCGACGCCTCGTACGTGCTGCTGCGCGGTGAGAGCGGCAACCGGTTCGGTGTCGCGGCCGGGGCGGGCGCGACGGCGGGGCTGGTCGGGCTGGTGGCGGCGGGGCTGTTCGGCGTGGACCGCACGGCGCCCGCGGTCGTCGACGACCTGCTGGCCGGAGACGTGGCCCTGGCCGAGCAGCTGCGGGCCAGGTCGCTGGTGTGCGCGCCGCTGCGCGTGTCAGGCGAGGTGATCGGCTATCTGGTGGCGGCGGCCGCCGAGCCGGGCAGGTTCGACCAGGAGCTCACGGTCAGCCTGCAGCACATCGCCGACCAGGTGGCGGTGACCGTGCAGCGCGAGCGGACCGCCGAGCAGGAGCGCGCCCACCGGGGCCGGCTCTCGTTCCTGGCCGAGGCGGGCGAGCTGCTGGCGGGCGTGCACGACGAGGAGCTGATCGCGGCGCTGACGGCCCAGCTGGTCGTGCCCAAGATCGCCAACTGGGCGGCGGTCTACCTGACCGACCTGACGGGCATGACCAGGCTGGCGCACGTCTGGCACACCGAGGAGCGGCACAACGCCGCGCTGCGCACGTCGCTGCCGTCCGTCCCGCAGGCGACGCTGGGCGAGATCAGCTGGCCGGTCGGCGCGGAGAGCGTGCTGTCGTTCCCCCTGCTCATCCAGGGCCGGTCGCACGGCGCGCTGGTGATCGGACGGGTCGAGCCGACGCTCCCGCTGGAGGTGGCCGACCTGCTGGCCGACCTGTGCCGGCTGGTCGCGCTCAACCTGCACACGGCCATGCTCTACACCCGGCAGGCGACCACCTCGCGGGTGCTGCAGCGCAGCCTGCTGCCGATGGGCGTGGCCACCATGCCGGGCCTGGAGTCGGCCGTCGTGTACGAGCCCGCCGAGGAGGGCGCCGACGTGGGCGGCGACTTCTACGACCTGTTCACGGTGGGCGACCACTGGTGCTTCGCGCTGGGCGACGTGTGCGGCAGCGGCCCGGAGGCTGCGGCCGTCACGGGGCTGGCCCGCCATGCCGTACGCCTGCTCGCCAAGGAGCACTACACGGTGGCCGACATCCTGCACCGGCTGAACGAGACGCTGCTGGAGGAGAACGAGGAGGGACGTTTCCTCAGCCTGCTGTGCGGCGAGCTCACCCCGCTGCCGCAGGGCGGGGCGCTGTGCACGATCGCCTCGGCGGGGCATCCGCCGCCCCTGCTGCTGCGCGCGGACGGCGAGGTGCGGGCCGTGGCCAGCCCGCAGCTACTGCTCGGCATCGAGTACGAGGCCAGGTTCTTCGTGGAGACGTTCGAGCTGGCGCCCGGTGAGGTGCTGCTGTGCGTGACCGACGGGGTGACCGAGCGGCGCGACGGCGACCGGCTGCTCGACGACGACGACGGGCTGGCCCGGCTGCTGTCGGGTTGTACGGGGCTGAGCGCGCACGCCGTCGCGGAGCGGGTGCGACAGGCGGTCGACTCGTTCGGCCCGGAGCCGGTCGGCGACGACGTGGCCCTGCTGGTGCTCCGGGCCACGGCGACGCTGCGCGCCGGTCAGCCGGTGAACCGGTAGGTGGTGCTGGAGGTGAAGCGCTCGCCCGGCCGCAGCACGGTCGACGGGAAGCCGGGCTGGTTGGGCGAGTCGGGGAAGTGCTGGGTCTCCAGGCAGAGCCCCGCGTGCGGGCCGTAGGGCGTGGCGGCCGGGTCGAGCATGCCGCCCGCGTAGAACTGCACGCCCGGCTCGGTGGTGGTGACCTCCATGGTGCGGCCGGTCTCGGGCTCGACCACCGTGACGCCACCGTCGAGGACGAAGCAGTGGTCGTAGGCGCCGCCCTGCCGCTCGCCGATGGCGTGCGGCTCGGTGAAGTCGAACGGCGTGCCCTTGACCGGCGCGAGCTCGCCCGTGGGGATCTTGACCGCGTCGACGGGCAGGTAGTGCTCGGCGTCGATGCGGACCACATGGCCGAGCACGTCGCCGCGGCCGGCCAGGTTGAAGTAGGAGTGATTGGTCAGGTTGAGCACGGTCGGCGCGTCGGTCTCGGCGGTGTAGTCGAGGCGGATCGCCTCGGCCTCGAGCGTGTAGGTGACCGAGGCGTTGAGGGTGCCCGGATAGCCCTGGTCGCCGTCGGGGCTGGTGAGGGTGAGCGTGATGGACGAGCCGGTGACGTCGGCGACGGTCCACACCTTGCTGTCGAAGCCGTGGACTCCGCCGTGGAGGCTGTTGGGGCCGTCGTTGACCGGCACCTGGTATTCGGTGCCGTCGAGGGCGAAGCGGCCGCCCGCGATGCGGTTGGCGTATCTGCCGGCGACGGCTCCGAAGTAGCGGCTGCGGGTCAGGTAGTCGTCGAGCGTGTCGAGCCCGAGGACGACGTTGAGGCCGTACACCTCCAGTGTCTGGAGGACGGCGCCGTAGCTGAGCACGGCGGCCCGCAACGGCCCGGAGGACAACTCGAAGCGCTCCACGCGCTCTCCCGACGGCATGGTTCCGAACGTCATGAGTGTGCCTCTCCCGTGGATTCGCGGATGATCAGCGCGGTCTCCAGCATCGTTACCCCGGTGGCCACCTCGGAATCGACCGACTGGAGGAGCATGTCGACGGCGATGCGCCCGGCGGTGGCGGTCGGCATGGCGATGGTGGTCAGCTTCGGCCGGCCGAGGCGTCCGGCCACGATGTCGTCGACGCCGATCACGCTGATGTCGCCGGGCACGTGCACGCCGCGCTCGGCGAGCCCCTCGATGAGGCCGATGGCGACCAGGTCGTTGTAGGCGAGCACGCCGGTCGCGCCGGAGGCGATCACCTCGGCGGCGGCGGCCCGGCCGCCCTGCTCGGTCGGCGGATTGGGGCCGAGGAAGGCGACGTCGACCTCGCTCATCGCGGCGGCCGCCTCCTGCATCTCCTTGCTGGTCCACGACCCGCTGGGGCCGGTGACCAGGGCGAGCCGGCGGTGGCCGAGCCCGGTGAGGTGCTCGACGGCGAGCCGCGCCCCCCGCCCCACGTCCATCAGGACCGTGGCCATCCCCTTGACCCGGCGGTTGACCAGGACGAACGGCACCTCCTGGCGCAGCCGCTCGATGGTGCGGTTGGTGAGGCGGGGGCTGCACAGCAGCACGCCGTCGACCTGCTTGGTGAGGGTCTGGATCAGCTCTTCCTCGACCTTGGGGTCCTCATCGGTGTCGGCCACGAACACGTGGTAGTCGCGTAGTCTGGCCTGCGCCTGCGCCGCCTTGATGAGGGGCGGGAAGAACGGGTTGGCGATGTCGGCCACGATGAGGCCGAGGTTGTGGGTGCGGCCGGTGGTCAGCGCCCGGGCCGCCCGGTTGGGCCGGTAACCCAGGTCGTCGGCGACGGCGAGCACTCTGACCCGGGTCTCGGGGTTGACCAGGTGGGGCGCGGAGAAGGCGCGTGACACCGTGGAGACGTGCACTCCGGACACCCGGGCCACGTCGCGAATCGTCACCGCCACGCTGGGCCTCCTCCGACCATGACCTGTACTTTAGTGCAAGCGTTTGTATCGTTGTCAATCGACGATCGACCCGCCCTGCCTCGCATCCTATCCCTCATGTGACCACTCGTCGTGCTCTGGTGACGGTCTCACTGCTTGACGTTTTCGAAGCCGAACCTCAATACTTTTTGCAACCGGTTGCTGCAAGATCCCAGGAGTGGTGGAAGACCCGATGACACGAACACTGGTGACCGGCAGCGCCGGCCGACTCGGGCGCAGTGTGGTCGCCACCCTGGCGCGGACGGGCCACGAGGTCGTCGGCGTCGACGTCGGCTCCGGCACCCCCGACGAGGCGGCCGTCACGCTGCCGGCCGACCTGACCGACCTGGGCGAGACCCACGACGTCATGGCGCGCTTCCGGCCCGACGTCGTCGTGCATCTGGCCGCGATCGCGACCCCGTTCAGCCGGACCGACGGCCTGACCTTCCGCACCAACACGCAACTCGCCTTCAACGTGTGCGCGGCGGCGAGCAACCTCGGCGTCGGCAGAGTCGTGGTGGCCAGCAGCCCGACCGTCATCGGCTACGGCGCCCCCGGCGGCTGGCGGCCCCGCTACCTGCCGATCGACGAGGAGCACCCCACCGAGCCGTGGAACTCCTACAGCCTGTCGAAGCTCACCGCCGAGCAGACCATGGCGGCGTTCGCGCGCGGCTCGGCCACCCGGTTCGCCGCGGTGCGGCCGTGCTTCGTGGTGGCCCCCGAGGAGTGGGCGGGCGCGCCCACCCAGTCCGGTCACACGATGGCCGAACGACTCGACCGGCCGGACATCGCCGGGGCGTCGCTCTTCAACTACATCGACGCCCGGGACGCCTCCGAGCTGATCGCCGTACTGGCCGAGCGGCTCTTCGAGCTGCCCAGCGGCGAGGTGTTCTTCGCCGGCGCGGCGGACGCGCTGGCCCGTGAGCCCCTGGCGGAGCTGCTTCCCACGGTCAACCCCGCGACCGCCGCGACCGCCGCGCGGCTGACCGGCACCTCCCCCGCCTTCACCTCGGCCAAGGCCGAACGCATGCTCGGCTGGACCGCCAAGCGCAGCTGGCGCAGCGAACTGGAGATCAGATGAACCTCAGCGGAATCCTCTTCTTCCCCATCACCCCCTTCGACAACGACGGCGAGCTGGCCGAGAAGGTGCTGGCCGAGCACCTGCGGCGGGGGCTCGAACACGGCCCCGGCGGCGTGTTCGCGGCCTGCGGCACGGGTGAGTTCGCCGCCCTGTCGGAGTCGGAGCACGCGGCCGTGGTGCGGGTGGCGGTCGAGACGGCACGGGGGCGGGTGCCGGTGTTCGCGGGGGCGGGCGGGCCGTTCGGCACGGCGCTGCGGCAGGCGAGGGCCGCCCGCGAGGCCGGGGCCGACGGGCTGCTGCTCATGCCGCCGTACCTGTCGACGGGCACCGAGGAGGGATTCGCCGCCTACGTGCGGGCGGTCGCGGAGATCCTGCCGCTCATCGTCTACCAGCGCGGGGCGGTGGTGCTCTCGCCCGAGCGGGTGGTGGAGCTGGCCCGGATCCCGGGTGTGATCGGCCTGAAGGACGGCGTGGGCGACATCGACCTGATCCAGCGCACCGTGCTGGCCGTGCGCCGCGAGGTCGGCAACGGTTTCCGGTTCTTCAACGGGCTGCCGACGGCCGAGCTGACCATGGGGGCCTACCGCGGCATCGGGGTGGAGCTCTACTCCTCCGCGGTCTTCGCCTTCGCTCCGGAGATCGCCACCGCCTTCCGCGACGGCGCCGCCGATCTGCTCACCGAGTTCTACGAGCCGCTGGTACGGCTGCGCTCGAAGGTCCCCGGCTACGCGGTGTCCCTGGTCAAGGCCGGGGTGCGGCTGGGCGGCCTGGACACCGGGCCGGTCCGGCCGCCGCTGGTGGATCCCACGGCCGAGCACGTGGCCGAGCTGGAGGCGTTGATCGCGCACGGGCGGACGCTGGCGGGTGCCCGTGATTCGTGACCTCACGGTACGGTCGCGCACGGCCACGCTGCCCCGCCCGTGGGGGCCCGACGTACCCGCCAACCACGTCCTGGTCGTCGAGGTGACCCTGGACGACGGCCGGACGGGCACCGGGTTCTCCTGGACGCCGCGGATCGGGGCGCGGGCCGTACACGCGCTGCTGGAGCACGACATCCGGGAGGCCGTCATCGGCCTCGATCCGCACCCGGAGGTGGTGTGGGACCTGCTCTGGCGGCACCTGCGCGAGGCCGGGGCCGGCGGCGTCACCACGATCGCGCTGGCCGGGCTCGATCTCGCCCTGTGGGACCTGCGCTGCGGCGAACGCGGACTGGTCGAGGTGCTGGGCAGGCGCAGGGACAGCGTGCCGGTCTACGGAAGCGGCGTGAACCTGCACTACTCGCTGGAGGAGCTGGTCGCGCAGGCCGGGCGGTGGAAGGCGGCCGGCTACCCGGCGGTCAAGATCAAGGTGGGCCGGCCCGCCCTGCGCGAGGACGTCGAGCGGGTGGCGGCGGTCCGCGAGGTGATCGGGCCGGAGACGCTGCTGATGATCGACGCCAACCAGCGCTGGGACCTGCACCGCGCCCGCCGCGCCGCCGAGGCCCTCGCCCCCTACGACCCGCACTGGCTGGAGGAGCCGCTGCCCGCCGACGACGTCGCCGCGCACGTCGAGCTGCGGCGGGCGACCGGCGTGCCCCTCGCGGTCGGCGAGAACGTCTACACCGTCTACGGCTTCCGCGACCTGCTGGTGGCGGGCGCGTGCGACGTGGTGCAGCCCAACGTGGTCAGGGTGGGCGGGATCACCCCGTTCCTGCGCATCGCCGAGCTGGCCCGGGCCTTCGACGTGCCGGTCCATCCGCACCTGCTGCCCGATCTGTCCGGGCAGCTCGCGCTGGCGCTGCCGCTGCCGTGCCTGGCCGAGGAGGTGGAGGACGCCTCGTTCGCGGCCCTCGGCCTGCTGGCCGAGCCGTACCCCGTCCAGGTCCGCGGCGCGGAGCTGCGAGCCGGAGAGCACCGGGGCCTCGGGTTCCACTGGAGCGACGAGCCCTCACGACAAGAGCCCTCACGACAAGAGCCCTGACCACAGAACCCTGACGACGAGAGAGGCGCTGAGAGAGGTGACCAGGTGACGACGCGTGTCGTGCTGGCCGGGGCCCACGGCTACGGCTCCCACTACCTGGACCGGCTGCGGCGGCTGGCCCCCGACATCGAGCTCGCCGGGATCTGCGACGTGCGGCCGGTCGACCCGGCGTCGCTGGCCGGGCTCGGCACGCCGGAGTTCTCCGCCGACCTGGCCGGCCTGCTCGCACGGACCGGCGCGCGGATCGCGATCCTCGCCACCCCGATCCCGACGCACGCCGAGCTCGCGCTGGCCGCGCTCGACGCGGGCGCGCACGTGCTGGTGGAGAAGCCGACGGCGGCCACGCTGGCCGACTTCGACCGGATGGAGCGGGCCGCCGCCAAGGCCGGGCTCGCCTGCCAGGTGGGGTTCCAGAGCCTCGGCTCGGCGGCCGTCCCGGCGGTGCGCGAGCTGGTCGCGAGCGGCGCGATCGGCCGCGTCACCGGCGTCGGGGTGGCCGGCTCGTGGCCGCGGCCCGCCTCCTACTTCACCCGGAGCGCCTGGTCGGGCCGGCGCCGGCTGGACGGCGCCGACGTGGTGGACGGCGCGCTCACCAACCCGTTCGCGCACGCCCTGGCGACCGCGCTGGCCGTGGCGGGAGCCGAGGACCGGGACGCCATCGCGTCGGTGGAGGCCGAGCTGTTCCACGCCAACGCCATCGAGTCGGACGACACGTCGGCCGTCCGGATCATCACGGTGAGCGGCCTGCCGATCGTGGCCGCCGTGACCCTCTGCGCGGCCGAGCGGGACGAACCATACGTGCTGGTCCACGGTGAGCGGGGGCGGATCAGGCTCACGTACACGACGGACGAGGTCCAGGTGGACGACGGGCCGGTGCGCCGCTACGAGCGGACCGACCTGCTGGAGAACCTGGTCGAGCACGTCCGCTCGGGCGCCGGTCTGCTCGTGCCGATCCAGCGGACGGGCGGGTTCATGCGGGTCATGGAGGCCATCAGGCTGGCGCCCGACCCGCTGCCGATCGCCGAGGACCACCAGGACCGCTCCGGTGACGGCCCCGTGCTGCCCGGCATCGCGGGCGTCGTCGGCGCCTGCGCCGACCGGCTGGCTCTCTTCTCCGAGCTCGGGGTGAGCTGGGCGGTGCCGCTCGCCGTCTCGGGCGCGGTCGTCGCGGAGTACGTCACCCGCCCGGAGCTGCCGCTCACCGCCGCGCCCCGCCCCTACCTGCATCCGGTACGGACCCTCGGCGGCGTGGTGGTGACCGAGGAGCGGCCCGAAGACCATCCGCATCACCTCGGCGCGGGCCTCGCCGTGACCGACCTGGGCGGCCGCAACTTCTGGGGCGGTCGCACGTACGTCCGCGATCAGGGCCCCACCTGGCTCGACGACCACGGCGTGCAGCGGCACGTGTCGTTCGCCGGGCGCGACGCCACGGGGTTCACCGAGACGCTGCTGTGGGAGCGGCCGGGCGAGAAACCGCTCGTCCGGGAGGAACGGACCGTCCGGGCCGCGCCGCTGTCGCGCGGCTGGGCGCTGCGGTTCGCCTTCACCCTGCGCAACCTCACCGGCCGGCCGCTGACCGTGCGGAGCTCGGCCACCAAGGGCCGGGCGGGCGCCGGATACGGCGGTTTCTTCTGGCGCGCGCCCGTCGCCTCCCGCCGGGTGCGCGTGTTCACCGCCTCGGCCGAGGGGGAGTCACGCGTCCACGGCTCCCGGGCGCCCTGGCTGGCGCTGGCGTCCGACGACTGGACGCTCGTCTTCGCCCAGGACCGCGTCTTCGCCCAGGACTCGGGCGACCCGTGGTTCGTCCGGGTCGCCGAGTATCCGGGGGTCGGCACCGCCCTGGCCTGGGACACGCCGCTGGAGTTCGGGGCCGAGCTGTCCCGCGGCGTCGCGGTGGCGGTGGCCGACGGCCGCCTGTCCGCCGAGCAGGCCGCTGCCCTGGCCGCCGAGCTCTGAGCCCGCCACCGGCCCGGCTCGGCGGCCGGCCCGGTGCGTGACCGCTGGATCGCGCGGCCCTCCGGCGAGCCGATGGGCGCTTCCGCCGCCGGCGCGGCTCACGTGCCGGTCAGGCGGGTGCCGTCGGCGGTGAGGCGGACGGGGCGGCCGGTGGCGGCCGAGCGGTTGGCCGCCACGCCGACCAGGACGCTCCGGATGCCGTCGCGGTAACCGGCCGGGCGGCCGAGAGGGTCGTCGCCGGGACCGCGGAAGACGTCGTCGAGCAGGAGCCGGTCGCCGCCTCCGTGGCCGCCGCCCCCCTGCTCGATCGGCACCTCCTCCGGCGGGTGCCAGTGACGGTGCAGGGTGAGCCGCTCCCAGGAACCGGTCACGTGCTCCTTGCTCGCCGCGCTCGGGTCCACGGCGGCATGCGGCGGGGTCCAGGGCCGCTCGCACACCTCCAGCTCGACGCGTCCCTCGGTGCCGTTGAACACGACCCGATACCCCTCGGACGGCGCGTACGCGGTGAGCGAGTAGGTGAGCGTGGCCCGGTTCGCGTAACGGACGAGGACCGCCATGGTGTCGTCGATGGTCACGCCGGGGCCGAAGACGTCCTGGTCACGGAGGTAGCCGTCCTCGTGCTCGGCGTCCAGGTAGAGCCGCTGCAACCGTTCGTCGGCGGAGATGTCCAGGATGAACGGGTCCGTACCGAGGCCCGGCGCACCCTGGCCGCGCGCCGGACGCGGCCCCCGGGGCAGCGCCTGGCCGTAGAAGCGCAGCTCCGTCTGCGCGAAGACCAGCTCCGGCACCGCGCCGAGCCACCAGTTGACCAGGTCGAAGTGGTGAGTGGACTTGTGCACCAGCAGCCCGCCCGAGCTGGCGCGGTCGCGATGCCAGCGCCGGAAGTAGTCGGCGCCGTGGATGGTGTCGAGCCGCCACTCGAAGTGCACGGACGTGACGTCGCCGATCGCCCCGTCGCCGAGCAGCCGCTTCACCGCCGAGTTACGCGGCGAGTAGCGGTAGTTGAACGTCACGACCAGCCGGCCCGGGGCACGCTCGGCCGTCTCGGCGATGGCCGCGCAGCTCTCGGCGTCGACGGTCAGCGGCTTCTCCACGATGACGTCCAGCCCGGCGTCCAGCGCCGCGCATACGTAGCCGGCGTGCGTGGCGTCGATCGTGCAGACCACCACGGCGTCGGCCGTCTCCAGCAGCTTGCCGTAGTCGTGCGGCGCGAAGCACGGCACCGGGCGGCCGACGCGTTCGACGTAGTAGTCCATGCGGGTCTGGTTGGTGTCACAGAAGGCGACGATCGTCCCGGTGTCGCGCCAGTCGCCCAGCAGCGCGTCGACGTACATCTGGGCACGGTGGCCGAGCCCGACGAAGGCGTACCTGGTGCTCAACTGCTCTCCCCGAGTCCGGGATGGCGGCCGGGAGCCGTGCGGGGCCCCCGGCCGGGCGGAGGTGGTCAGCCCGCGATGGCGGCGTTCGCCTCCGCCAGGAACTTCTGGGCGGCCTGGTCCGGGGTCACCTTGCCGAAGAGGAGCTCCTCGGTGTTGCGCTTCAGGATGTCCTCCATCTGGAGCGCGCCCTTCGGCGGGGCGACGATCGGGCTCAGCTCGCTCTTGACCTGGTCGACGAAGGCCAGCGTCTTCTGGTCGACGGGTGGCAGCTTGTCCTTCACCGCGGCGAGCACCTTGGCGTTGGTCGGCAGGCCGCGGTCGCTCAGCAGGATGCCGGCCGCGTCGGGGTCGTTGACCAGGAAGTCGATCAGCTTGGCGGCTTCGGCCGGATGCTCCGACTTGGCCGAGGCGGTGTAGAACATGGCCGGCTGCAGGAACATCCCGCTGGTGCTCGCGCCCTCCGCCTTGGGCATCCGCAGCAGGGTGAGCTCCTGGCCCGACGACTTGGACAGGGCGTTGAGCTGGTTGCTCCACCACATGCCCATCGCGCCGGCGTTGGTGCCGAGCAGCGACTGCTCCGGGCCGGTCGCGCCGATCTCGGCGCTCTTGGCGGCGTCGGGCGAGCCCTTGGTCTCGATGAGCCGCTGGTGGATCGACCACCAGGCCTTCAACGTCTCGGCCGAGACGCCCATCTTGGTGCCGTCGTACATCTTCTCGCCGCGCTGGGCTGCGAAGATCTGCAGCCAGGCGGGGTTGGGGTTGTACTCGGCGCCGGTCACGCCGCCCGCGCCGGAGATGTCCTTCGCCAGGCCGATCCACTGGTCCCAGGTCCAGGAGCTGTCGTCGGGCAGTTTCTGCTTCGCCTTCTCCAGCACCGAGGGGTTGGCGATCATGGAGAACGCGTTGACGCCGGTGGGGATGGCGTACTGTTTGCCGTCGATCTGCCCGCTGGTGAGGACCTGCTGGTCGAGGTCGGCGGCGGGCACCTTGCCGGACAGGTCGGCCAGCGCGCCACGGCCCGCGTACTCACTCAGGCCGCGGATCTCGATGCTCATGACGTCGGGGGCGTCGTTCGCGGCGACCTTGGTGGCGATCTTCTCGTAGTAGCTGTCCCAGTTGGAGAAGTCGCCCTCGACGTCGATCGTCGGGTTCTTCTCCTCGAACTTCTGGATGACCTGGTCGGTGAGCTTCTGCCGGGCGTCGCTGCCCCAGTAGGCGAACGTGATCCGGACCTTGTCACCGCCCGCCGCCTCGCCACCGCCGTCGCCGCCGCAGGCGCCGGCCCCGGTCATGAGCGCGGCGGAGACGACCACGGCCGTCCACATCTTCTTGCGAGAGCTGGGATTCACAGCTCTACCTCCTCTTGGAGAGTTGGGGGGTGTGGAGGATCACTTGAGACCGGTGGTCGCCATGCCACGGATCAGGTACTTCTGTCCGGCCAGGAAGAACCCGAAGATCGGCCCGAGCGAGACGATGGACATCGCGAACATCGGCCCCCAGGACGACTCCCCGCTGGAGTCCAGGAACTGGCGCAGGGCGACGGCGACCGTGAGGTTGTCGCTGTTGGTCAGGTAGAGGTTCTGGCTGAAGAAGTCGTTCCAGGTCCAGATGAAGGTGAAGATGCCGGTCGTCGCGAGCGCCGGCGTGCACAGCGGGATGATGACCCGCAGGAAGATCCGCCAGTAGCCGGCGCCGTCGATGGCGGCGGCCTCGTCCAGCTCTCTCGGCAGGGTGCGGATGAACTGCACCATCAGGAAGATGAAGAACGCGTCCGTGGCCAGGAACTTGGGCACGACCAGCGGCCAGATCGTGTTGATCCAGTCGAGCTCGGCGAAGACGATGTACTGCGGCACGACCGTCACGTGGTGCGGCAGCATGATCGAGCCGAGCATGATCGCGAACCAGAGCCTCTTCAGCGGGAAGTCCAGCCGGGCGAACGCGTAGGCGGCCAGCGAGCAGGCGACCAGATTGGCCGCCACGCACAGGCCGGTGATGACCGCGGAGTTCCAGAGGTAGTAGCCGAAGGTGTGCTTGAGCGCGGTCCAGCCCTCGCCGTAGTTGTCCAGCGTGACCTCACTCGGCCACAGGCCCGGCTCCCGGAAGATCAGCTCCTCCGGTTTCAGCGAGCTGGACACCATCCAGAACAACGGATAGAGCATGATCAGGCCGAACCCGATCAGCAGGAGGTGCTTGAGCAGCCGGCCGCCCCGCGGTAACGGGCGGAACAGGAACGGGGCCGCGTTACTTCGTGTCGCCATAGAAGACCCAATACTTCGACGCGATGAAGTTCACGCCGGTCAAGCCGGCGATGAGGAGCAGGAGGACCCACGCCATGGCGGCCGCGTAGCCCATCTCGTAGCTCTTGAAGCCCTTCAGGTAGAGGTAGAGCGTGTAGAAGAGCGTGGAGTCGGCCGGCCCTCCGGAGCCGCCGCTGACGATGAACGACTGGGTGAACGACTGGAACGACTTGATCACTTCGAGCACGAGATTGAAGAAGATGATCGGAGTCAGCAGGGGCAGCGTGATCGACCAGAACTGACGGATCCTGCTGGCCCCGTCGACCGCCGCGGCCTCGTAGTAGCTCTGCGGGATCTGCCGCAGCCCGGCCAGGAAGATCACCATGGGCGCCCCGAACGTCCACACGTGCAGGATGATCAGCGTGCCGAGCGCGGTGTCGGGGTCTGACACCCAGCCCGTGCCCTCGATGCCGAACAGCCCCAGCAGCGAGTTGACCAGGCCCTCGGTGCCGAAGATCTTGCGCCACAGGATGGCGATGGCGACGCTGCCGCCGAGCAGCGAGGGCAGGTAGTAGACCGAGCGGTAGAACGGCAGGCCGCGCAGCCCCCGGTCCAGCGCCAGTGCCAGTGCCAGGGCGAAGGCCAGCTGGAGCGGCACCGACACGACCACGTAGATCGTGGTCACCTTCAGGGAGGCGAGGAACCGATCGTCCTCGGTGAACATCTTGTCGTAGTTGTCCAGCCCGACCAACGTCGCCGGCTCCAGCAGGCTGTAGTCGGTGAACGACAGGTACAGCGAGGCCAGGATCGGGCCGACGGTGATCACGAACAGGCCGATGAACCAGGGCGCGAGGAAGACGTAGGCGGTGCGGGCCTCGCGCCTCCTGTGAACGTTCACCTGTCTGACGCGACGCCGCCTCCCGGGCGGTTGCGGAGGCGGCTGGGCCACGGGCGCGCGTTCCGGCGTTACGGAGACTGAGTCGGACATGGATGCATACATCCCTCATTCCAGGGCCTGCCCGGCGCGGCGGGATCGGATAGCGCCTTCCTATAGGGGACGCGAAAGTTCCGTCAACCCTTTGCAGGCGTTACAAACCCGTTACCGATATATCGTTAACCAAGAAATCCCTGTTCAGATGCGCACAGCAGCCAGCGGGACGCGGTTAACGTTTTTGCTCATACTCGGATGTCCTACAACCGGTTGCACACTGGGAGCGTGACCGCCGACAGGAACCTCGCCGGAGGCGCGGCCCCTGACCGGCTGCCGCCCAGATCGTTGAGCGCGAACGATGGCGTCCAGATATCTGGACGCCATCCTCTATCCTGACATTTCGGAGTTGTCGGCTAGATGGGGCGATCATGGAGCGGCAGCTGGTCAAGTCCGCCGAGCGGACCGTACGCATCCTGGAGGCCCTCGCCACCTCCCCCGAGCCCCTGACCCTGTCGGAGCTCCAGCAGCGCACCGGCTTCCCCCGCAGCAGCCTGCACGCCCTGATGCGTACGCTGGTCGAGCTCAACTGGGTGGAGACCGACAGGGCCAGAGGCGTGTTCGGCATCGGCCCGCACGCCCTGCTGACCGGCACGGCCTACCTCGACAAGGATCCGGCGCTGCCGTTCGCCCAGCAGACCCTGGAGGACCTCCGCGCGGAGACCGGCCAGACCGCCCACTTCGCCCGCCGCGACGACGCGCACGTCCTCTACCTGGCCACCCGCGAGTCGCGCGAGGCGCACCACGTGATCCCCCGGGTCGGCCGCCGGCTGCCCGCCCACGTGACGGCGCTCGGGCAGGCGCTGCTCGCCCAGCTCACCGACGACGAGGTCACCGCCCTCATGCCCGACCCGATGCCGGTCATGACCGAGCACACGATCATCGACCTGGCCGAGCTGACCGGTGAGCTCGACCAGGTCCGCACCCGAGGCTGGGCCTACGAACGGGAGCAGGGCACCCCCGGCGTGGCCTGCGTGGCGGTCGCCGTCGACTACCGCATCCCCGCCACGGACGCGATCAGCTGCTCGATGCCGGTGAGCCTGCCTCCCGCCGAGGTCGAGAAGATCACCGACGCGGTCATCGACCACACCCGCAAGCTGGCCGCCACTCTCAGGCGGGAGGGCATCCGCTAGATCGCTGATGTGAAATTCGGCTTAGTGATCGTAGGCGATCAGGGATCGTTTCACGGGTGCGCCGATGTTCCAGTTGTGCCAGATAACGGCATTGAGG
>NZ_BMNH01000003.1:449130-514887 GCF_014646355.1 Nonomuraea cavernae | reverse complement strand
CGAAGAACGCCCGGGCTGAGCCGCTCCACGGCCTACCGGTCACCGCACCGCTCGGGCCTTGGCGGCCCTCCCGCGCTGTCGTTTCCTCCCGGGCGTGAACGCCCAGGGTTCCACGCCAGATCACGCTGAATCTCCCCACACCGTCACGACGATGCCGACCGAGCGTCAGCCCGGCTGTCCCTTCGACCCGCCCAAGGAGCTGATCGAGGCCCGCGAGCAGAGCCCGATCAGCCGCTTCCCCTTCCCCGACGGGCACCAAGGCTGGCTGGTCACCGGCTACGACCTGGTCCGATCGATCCTGGCCGACTCGCGGTTCAGCTCCCGCAAGGAGCTCATGCGCCACCACCCGACCATCGACTACGGCGACCTCGAGGTCCCCCCGGCGCCGCCCGGCGAGTTCCTGCTCATGGACGAGCCCCAGCACGGCCGCTACCGCAAACCACTGGTCGGCAAGTTCACCGTCCGCCGGATGCGGCAGCTCACCGAACGCGTCGAGCAGGTCACGGCCGAGCACCTGGACGCCATGGAGCAGGCCGGCCCGACGGCTGACCTGGTGACCGCGTTCGCCAAGCCCATCCCCGCCGTCATCATCTGTGAGCTGCTGGGCGTGCCGTACGAGGACCGGGGCCGCTTCCAGGAGAACATCGACAAGTTCCTCGGCGGCGAGGCCGGCGACGAGGAGCTGATCGCGGCCTACATCGCGACCCAGCAGTATCTCGCCGAGCTCGAGGCGCGCTCAGGGGAGGAGATCCTGCGCTTCCCCGTGCACGCGGGCCAGGCGGTGACCATCGGGCACGGCGTGGAACCGTACAGCGTGGACCTGGGCGACGAGACGCTGCCGCACCCGGAGGCCCGAAGGCGGGTGAGCAGGGAGCACCTGCAGCTGGAGCTGACCGGCAGCCACGCGGACGCCCGCCTGGTGGCGGTGGATCTCGGCTCGTCCGGAGGTACCGAGGTGCTGCGCGGCACAGTCAGCGGCACAAACAAACGCAAGATGGACCCTGGCGAGCGGATGAACGTCGGACCCAAGGACCAACTGGTGCTCGGCCGTCTGGTCGTGTTGCGTCAGTCGGGGCTGAAGTACTTCCCCGGACAGGTGGATTCTCCATGTTAGTGAGTCTCGTCCGGGTGGGCGCCTCCCGGCAGTCAGTCGCGAAGGCGGTGGTACTGACCGGGGCTGACCACCGCAGAGTGGTGGCCGAGGTACGCCTGCCCACGCCGCCCGTCAACCTCGCTCCCGCCGTACTGGAGCCGGATGCCCGGCAGGCCGGTCTGATCAGAGCCGGCCTGGATGGCGTCTGGCTGGGCACCCACAGCGCACGCGAGGAGGTCTTCTCCTACCTCGGTGCGGTGCTGGCCGCACTGGCCAACACGGCACGCGAGCACGGCGCGACCGTGGCTGCGCCGGGCATCCAGCTCGGCACGACCCCCGCCGTGGCTGCGGGCGACGTGCACGCGCTGCGCACGGTGGACACCACCGAGCAGGAGGTGCTGACGAACCTGCTGCGCCGCCACAGCCCGGTGCTCATCGCGCTGGCCGGCCGCGCCACCATCGGACCGACCCAGGACAGGATCGGCTCGCGCTGGCTGGCCGACTCCCGCGAACACCTTGCCACCCGCTACCTGGCTTCGGCCGACCCCAGGCACCTCCACCACGTCAAGGCCGACCTGCGCCGCCGCGACGGCATCGCCGACCTGACCAGGATGGACGTCGCCCCCCGCGCCACGGAACCGGCCGAGGTGCTGGTGCGCTGCCTGGACGGACAGGTCTCACTGGCCGACCTGCGCGCCCACGCGGTGCTGCTGGCCGCGCTTGCCCTGCACGCCCGCCGCCTGGTCAAGACCGGACGCCGTGAGGGCAACGTGCCCCAGACCCTGATCGAGGGCAACAGGGCACGGGCGATCACCCACGGGCTGCGCGCCCGCTTCACCGAGGAGGCCGACCGCCGCCCGGTCCAGGCCACCCGCGCGGCGCGGCGGCTGCTGGAGGGCCTGCTGCCGGTACTGAGCCTGCTGGAGGCCACCGCCGAAGAGCTGATCCCGGTGCTCGCGCCGCTGGAGCTGCCCGAGGTGGGCCTGCCGCCGCTGCGCACCCAGGACCTCATGGCGGGCATGACGCGCCAGGGCGAGCAGGCGTTGGCCAGGCAGGCCGAGTACGAGCTATGTGACCCACGCCCCGGCGGCGGCCTGCTGCACTGGCTGCGCACCACCCACCCGGGCAGGACGGAGCTCGTGCTGGACAAGTGGCGCACGGCCCTGGCCGATGGCGGCGCCCGCCGTAAGAAGGGCGGAAAATGATCACCCGTCCCGACTGCCAGGTCGAGGCCGTGCTGGATCTGCGCCAGTGGGCCGAGCCGATGGCCAAGGGCCCCGACGGCTTGGTGGAGCTCTGGTCCCGGCTGGAGCCCACGCTGCTGGGCCGCGACCTGGTCCCCGGCAGAACACACAGCTGGCAGGCCGAGCACGGCACGATCTCGCTGGAGATCCTCCGGCTCGCCCCCGGCCAAGGCCCGGTCACGGCCGAGACCAGGTTCGGCCTGGCGGCCATACGCGAGCAGGCAGATCTGGTCTATCGGTGCGCGACCTGCGCCAAGCAGGGCAGGACCGGGTACGCCTCCTTCCGCTGCCGCTGGTGCGCCGACGCGGGACAGCCCGAGCGCTGCTGCGTCGAACACGCCGTCATCCTCGACGGCGCGCTGACCCCGAGCTGTCCCAGCCACCACCCCGCCTGCCGCGAGTGCCGCAGGCCCGCCGCCTTCTGGTGCGGCGGCGAGTCCTGCAGGGCCAAGGTGGCCTTCTGCGCCCAACACCGCCGCTCACACCCGCACGACAACGACGTCGACTACTGCGCGGGCTGCTACCAGCTCGCCTTCCCGGTGTGCCGGCAGCCCTCCTGCACGGCGGTGGGCACGGTGTTCTGCGACTGGCTCGACAGCTCCGGCAAGCCGTGCAAGCTGGCCGCCTGCACCAAGCACGCCCGCCGCTGGCAGGTGTTCGGCGCGGAGAAACTCGGCCTGGGCCTGTGCGGCAGGCACTCCGCGGTGCGCGGGCTCCCGCCCGAGGAACTACTCATGCAGATCTGCTCGGCGGCGGCCAGTCGCCGCCTGCGGATGCCGTCGCTGGCCGCGTTCGGCTTCAACCTGCGCAACAGCGGCCATCGCGAGCTGGCCGTGGACTACCGCTCGATCCGCGCCAAGCTGGCCGCCCTGCGCCCCCGCTCGTCCGGCAAGCGGTACGGCGAAGCCCTCACCAGGGCCCTGACCAAGGCGGCCACCGACTGGGACCGCGAGCTGGAACGGCTGGGCGGACACGCCGCCACCGGCGAGCAGCTCACCGACCGGCTGCGCCGCTTGGTCCGCGAGACCGACCCAGGTTTCGGCGACCGAATCGCCGCCGGGCTGCGGCTGGCCGAGTACAAACCGGAGCGCTCCGGCGGCCGGTCGGCCACGCTCTGGGTCCACCTGCCCGAGGACCTGCAGGGCGCCTTCATCGGTAGGGGTGGGGCGCGGATCAAGGACTACCAGCAGCGGCTAGGCGTTGTGATCAGGCTGGAGGGCAACACGCGGGGAGGACGGCGATGACCGCGCCGCAGTTCGGTTCCGTCAGTCACCTGCTGCATGTGGTGCCCACTGGCGGCCCGCTGGCCGGCCAGCGGATCGGGGCGGCACCGGGCGACCTGCCGGGCGGCGAGCGGCCCGCGCTGCTGAAGGTCGACACCGGGATGGGGCTTGCCTTGTCGCCCGTGCGGCTGCTGCCGCTGCCCGAGGTGCCCACCGGCGGCCTGGCGGTCAGCGAGGAGCTCGCCCCGGCCGTCGGCCTGGACAGCGGCAGGCAACCGGCAGGCTGGTGGCTGGAGTTCCCGCCGGTGACGCCGATCAGGCGGCTGCGGCTGGAGATGGCCACCGAGACGCGGCTGGACCACGCTGTGCGCGAGCTGGCCGAGGCCGGGCTGGCCGGTCGGCTGCTGTGGGTGCCGCCAGGCGAGCAGGGCGAGGCGTGGCTGGACGTGAACGGTCTTCCGTACCGGGTGCAGCATCTCGACGTGGCGGGTCAGCGTGCCGTCCTGGCCGAGCTGACCGCCGAGACCGAGGTCGAACTGTTCGCGCCCGGCGCGCGTAACGGGGTGGACATCGTCGTGCTCGCCGACTGCAGCGGCTCGATGAGCGTGCCCGACATCCCCCCGTACGGCGAGCCGGGCGACTACTCGCCGCACACCCGCCGCCAGCGGCGCGACGAGTCGCTGCGGATGGCGCTGTACCACCTGCTGGACATGCGGCTGCAGATCAGCGGGCGCATCTCCCGGCTGGCGATGGTGGCCTTCACCGAGCGCACTACGCAGATCTTCCCCCGCATCCCCGGCATGGCCGAACTCGACAGCTCCTCGGCTGCCGCGGCCGAGGAGTTCCGCATGGCGATCACCAGCCTGCGCGCCATGGACGGCGGCACCGACATCGGCAACGCCCTTCACCAGGCGGCCAACCTGCTCTACCTGTACGGCAAGCCGGGCAACGACCGCCTGATCGTGCTGGTCAGCGACGGAGCCCACTGGGCGCCCAAGGGTGACCAGGGCCTGGGTGAGGTGGTGCTGGCGGCCGAGGAGCCGGTCAGCCTCATGGAGCACCTGCACCGCGACATGAAGATCCGGCTGCACGCGGTCGGCATCAGCACCCCGCAGCTGTATCACGACTACGTCCGCGCGGGCGGGACCCAGTCCAGCGTCCTGGAGCCCAACCACGGGCTGCTGCAGGAACTCGTACACGTCGGCGGCGGCGACGCGGCGGCCATCGGCGGGGTGGAGGTGCTGCGGCACTACTTCTCCGGCCTGGGCTCGGGCATGTCGCGCCGGGTGCCGTTGCGCGCCGCCGTACCGCATGGGCGGGTTCTGCCGCCGGAGGTGGCCACTGCGCTGAGCAGGATCAAACCGACTTCCGACCGGTGGGAGCACACACTGGACCAGCTCGCCGACCGGCTGCACACTGCCTGCGGCGACGTTCTCCTGCAGGCCGAGGTTCTGTCCTCACGCACCACCTCCGTCATCAACCGCAGGGTGCGCTCGGTGCAGGACGCCGACTTCATGCGGGACGTGGTCGCGGTCTTCCGTCCTAAGCGCACCGGCAGGGAGGGCGCCGAGCCGGCGGAGGTCATGACGTACCTGGACTCCCACTTGGAGGCGCTGGATGAGCAGACCGTGCGTGACGTTGAGCGGCGCGTTGCCTGGCTGGGGCGGCTGGCCGAGCTGATCGAGGAGCTCGCCAGGCGGCTGGCGGCGGCCCCCGTTCCCGCCCCCGCGCCGGCTTCCACGGTCACCGACACCAAGTCGGTGGGCTTCAGCTACCTGGGGGAGGTGTGAACGGTAGCTGGCCGCCCGGCTGGCAGTGCGGCCCCGACGGGCGGTACGAACTGCTGAGCTACCTGACCACCGGTGGCGAGGGCGAGGTGTGGCGTGCCACTCGCCTCGACCACAACGGCCGCCGCTACCCGATCGCCCTCAAGATCAAGAACCCCGGCACCGAGGACGACAGGCGGCGCTGGGAGGACGCCCGGCATCGGGCCGCCCAGCTGCGCGTCGATGGTCTGCTCGCCCCCACCGACTGCTTCCTCGGCCCCGCGCCCCATCCGGCCGGAACCACCGGGACGGGCACCGCCGCCTACCAGGTCACGCCCTGGCTGGGGGAGGCGGAACCCATCCTGCACTGGGCCGAGCGGCAGCCCGTCGCGCAGCGGCTGGAGGCGCTGGCCCAGGTGTGCCGCATCCTGGACGGCGTACACGACCAGGGATACGTGCACCGCGACATCTCCGGCGGCAACGTCATGGTGGACCCCGGCGGCCGGGTGACGGTGATCGACCTGACCGCGCTCGGCGCCGTCGAGCACACCACCAGGCTGGCTCACGTCGCCACTCCCGGCTTCCACCCCGGAGAGAGCGAGGCCAAGTCGGAGGCGGTCGACTGCTACGCGGTTGGGGCGCTGGCCCACAGGCTTTTGCTGCCGGGCACGCGCAGGCTGGACTCAGCGCAGCACGCGGCGAGCCTCGCGCACGAGGCGCTGGTGGCGGCAGGGTATCCGGTGGTGCTGGCCGATGAGCTGGTCCGGGCGCTCGACCGTGACCCCGAGCTCCGTCCACGGCCGCTGACGCCGTGGGCTCGGCGGTTGACGGCGCTGCTGGCCGTACAGGAGCGGGAACGGACGGGGGTTAGCCTGTTCACCGACGTCAGGGGGCGGCCGGTGATCGTCTCCTGCGGGCCCGCCGGGGTGCACTACCAGCACGAAGCCGACTACGACCGGCTCAACGCCCGGCTGCCCTCTCGCTCGGGCGGGCCGCGCGGGGTGCGTGAGGTGGCCACCGCGCGCGGCGGCGACGGCCGGGTGGCGGTGGCCGCGCTGACCGCCGGGGGCGCGCTCCACCTGGGCACGGAGGACGGCTGGCGTCAGGTGGCTGAATCGGCCTCCGGCGTGGCGGTGCTGGCCTCACCCCAGGGCGACGTGCTGGCCTTTACGGCCTCGCCGGGGGAGCTCGTGATGACGCGCTCCGGCTCGGACGCACGTCTGGCCTTCGCGGTGGCCGGGCGGGCGCGGGTTCTGGCCGCTGCCTGGGACGACAACGGCGACGCCGCCGTCCTGGTGCGCGAGGCAGGACGGCTCGCGCACTGGCGCTGGCCGCTGAAGGCGCTGCCCTCCTCCGTCACCGTGTGCGAGCTCCCCGTCGCCTCGGCAGCCATCTGTCCCGGACCTTGGGACGAGCTTCAGGCGGTCGCCGTGGCCGAGGACGGATCCGTGCGCTGGTGGGCGCAGCATTCCGATGGCGTGTGGGAACCCGAGAGCGGCCCCGATGCCTCGCGAGCGCAGGACGTGGCTCTCCTGTCGGTGCGTGGTGGTCTCTGCGCGGCCTGGGCGGGACCCGAGGGGGTGTGGGTGAGCACCCCGTCGGGAACCTCGCACCTGGCCACCGCCCCCGCCTCGCACGTCTCGATCGCGCAGGGCTCGGACTGGCGGCTGAGCGTGGCGGCATTGACGGGCGGCGAACCAGCCTGCTGGCAGGAGAGCTGGGACAGCCGCTGGTACCCGGTCCGCCGCTGATGCCGTTTCCGTGGGTAGGGACGATTGAGACACCTCCGGTGTGGCTGTTGATCGTGTCAGCTGGCGGAACGCACTCTTAGTCGCGCAGATACTGGAGAAACTGCCAGAGGCGCAACCTGCGGCCGACGCCAACACCGTGTCAACGGCCAAGTGCGTGTGGGTCTGACCCGCTTTTACATGGCCACGGGCAAGGTGGCGACGAGCTGGCGGGTGATGCTGGGATCGCTGATCGTGGTGTCGTCGGCCAGCAGGAACGCCTTCGACAAGATGACCGACAACATTCCGCCGTCCTCCTCGAACGGCAGGAACACCGATGGGGCGGAGCGGTCGTGGCCGGGGACGATGCACAGGTAGGCGTCGTTCGGCTCCATCAGGATGTTGCCCGACCCCAGATGAATCCGGTAGGTGCGCAGTTGCCCCCGCACGCGCAGGAACCGGTCGGTCAGCTCCGCTCGGTCGGCGATCTTCAGCTGCCCGGCCGTCGCCTGCTGGTCGAGCCCCAGGGACCCGACCCCCACGGTGAGGTCGGCGTCGCGCAGCAGTTCCGACAACACCAGCGGCGGCACGTCGGTGAGCGGCGCGTCGCCGGGAAGATCCGCGTGGCGGAACCGGATCGCGTCGGTGGCGGCGCAGGAGGCCGTGCCCCAGTCGTCCTGATGGGGGTCGGAGGCGACCCGCATGCGCGGCCCGGCCCGCGCTGCGGTGGGCCGGGTGCCACGGCGGCGCGTCACCAAGGATCTGACGGCGCTCGGGGTATCCGAGCGTCGCGATGGCGGCCAGCGGAATCCGGTACAGCTCGGCGTGCCTGGTGTGACCGCAACTCGACAGCGCGTCGGCGATCTCCCACAGAGAGCGCGTGTCCTCGAACGTCCAGGGGATGTCACCGCCGGCCACCTCGTACACCAGCCGGAGCACCTCCTCAGGGTGCTCGTGGCCGCCCTTGTCGCCCAGGCTGAGCCGCAGCTGCGCCCACATGCCGAACGCCCTGCGCCCGGTGCCGGGCCGTCCGCCCGCCCCCTACCGGGCGAACAGCGCACGCGGCAGCTCCGCGATGTGGTGGTTGAGCAGGTAGCCCTGGGACTTGGGGAAGTTGTCGAGGACACCCATGTCAGCCTCCGGCCCGCGGGACGAGACGGACGAGCTCACGCGCCGGGCGCGCGTCGAGCCGAGAGGGAGGGGCGATCTCAACTGAGCACCTGCCGGTGGCGCTCTCGTCTCTGAAGGTGGCCGTGGCCATGGGGGAGCTCCATCGTCGTCGGGGGGCAACGTGACAGGCCATAGTTATCAACGGGCACCGACAATCCAGAGGCGGCGCGAGCCCGGGGCCCGGAAACACCAGCAGTGCATCCGCGAAGATCACGGATGCACTGTCACGGTGCGGCGCGCCGCCTCCGCCGAACCCAAGGTGCTCCTCCTGGACCAGCCGATCGCGGGCGTGGACGTGGGCGCCAAGGCGGAGATCGCCCGCCAGATCGAGCGGCTCGCCCGACGGCACGGCCGTCGTACTGATCTCCGACGACCTGGACGAACTGCTGGCGCTGACCGGCAGCGAGCACGCGCAGGACGGCGGCCAAAGGTGAGCCCCCGCCATGACCTTTGGCTACGTGGCCGCCAGCGACCTCGCCACGACGTAGACCAGCCGGCGGCCCGGGACCTGCGCGTGCCCCCAGCTTTCACGGGCCAGGACGGCCTCGCCCCGTCACGCGCGCGGCGGGATCGGCGCCGCGCGGTGGCGGCCCCAGGCGACGAAGAGCGCGAGCGCGATGAGCACGACGTTGATCACCACGTCCGTCTCCCCGCGCGAGAGATGGAAGACGATCGCGGACGCCTGGAGCGCGACGCAGCCGAGCGCCGCCAGGACGGTGAGCCCCGGCTTGATCCGCGTGAGCGCCGGCAACAGCACGCCGAGCCCGCCGAGGACGTCGAACACCGAGGTCACGTAGAGCAGCGCCGGCGGAGTCCCCCCGGTCCAGGGGAAGATCTCGGCCAGCTCCGGCCGGGGCATGGCCAGCTTCCAGATGCCGCCACCCACGAAGATCAGCGCCAGAAGCCCCTGGGCGGTCCAGAGTCCGAGGTTGAGCCCTCTGCGGGCGGGGGTGGTCGTGGTCGTCATGGTCGCCTCTCGAAGGGGTCGGGGCAGGCGGGCATGCCGCTCACCCGAGGTGCATGGGCAGGCCCGCTTGACGATTCAAACAGTACTGTACAAGTTGTTCAGAAGTTACCGTCAGGTGTGGAAGTCGGATAGGATCGTCCGACATGGGGCAGGGGGAAAGCGGCGACGTCGACCCACGCGTCCTGCGCACGCGCCGCGACGTCATCGACGCCGCCACGCAGCTCTTCCGCGAGGAAGGCTGGGACGCGATGACCCACGCCGAGGTCGCCCGCCGGGCGGGCTACTCGAAGGTGACCGTCTACGCGCACTGGCCGACCCGCCTCGACCTGGTACGAGCCTCGGTCGGCCAGATCTGCGACGCGATGGAGCATCCCGAGCCGACCGGCGACCTGCGGGCCGACCTCATCAGCGGGCTGACCGACTTCGCCGAAGACCTCGCGGGCGGGCACCTCGACCGAGTCCTCGGCGGGGTCTTCGAGCGGTCCGGCAGCGATCCGGTCGTGGACGAGCTGCGCCGCCGGCTGTACGAAGCCGGGACCAGGGCGCTGGAGGACATCCTGCGCTCCCACCTGCCGCCGCAGGACGTCGAGCCGTCCCTGGCGCTCCTGGTGGGCGGCGTGATCGTCCGCGGCGTCTTCCAGGCCCAGCCGCCGAGCAGGAAGTTCGTGGCAGAACTCGTGGACCGGGTCCTGGCGTCCGCCGGCCGCCGCGAAGTGCCCTGACCGGCCCCCGGAAAGGGGCGAAGCCCCGCACGGGCGATTCTCCCGGCGACGAGGCGATCGCCGCGGCCGACCCGCTCCTGCTGACGGCGCCGCTCTCCTCGGTGCGGTCGGCGCCGAGGACGACGAGAATGTTCAGAGCCCTGGACCAGTGATGGTGTACCCGGTCATGCCGGCCGAGCGCGGCATGGGCATGGGCGAGACCGTCGTGGGCTCGTGCCTGGTCGCCTGTCTGGTCGCGCAGCCCGGACATGCGGGAGCGGTTCACCTATTCGGTACGGCGCAGGTCCATGCTGTCGGATCCGTCCCACCGGTTGTTCGCGGCTGCTCGGCGGGCTCGCTCTGCCAGTTCGCCGGCCAGGCCGGTGCGTTCAATGCACCATTCGGCCCACTGGGGTAGCAGATCGAGGATGGCCTCGGCGTACTTCTTGATGTACCCGTCTCCGATAAGGATCACGGTGTGCTCGATCCGATGCGGGGAGCAGGCATAGTAGCCGGGTCCGGAGTCTCTGGACCAGGCGTCGGCGAGCGTGGCGATGTCTTCTCGTTCGGGTCTGTGGTCATCTCGATCGCGCAGCCAGGCGGCGAAGTCGTCGATGATCGGGTTAAGGTCCTGCTTGGGCCTGGGTGCGGGAGCGACGGTGAACGACTCGCAGAGAGCTCTGGCACGCTGGCGCAGGCGGAAACGCTCGGCGATGAGCCGTTGCGACTCAGTGCCGAGCAGCAGGGCGCCCAGGAGGTCAGAACGGCACAGCGGATCCAGCAGGTCGCGGGCGGCGGCTTGGTCGCACGGGGCCGGCTGGGTGGAGGCGGGTGCCGCGTGCGTCCCAACGGCGGCTCTCCACTCGGCGAGCGCTTCCTCCGGCGAGGCGAAGACGGCAGCGTGCACGACCCGGTCTCCGGTGCAGCGGTCGATGTCCCAGCAGTACCAGTGCGGGTCTTCACCGCCCCAGGAGAAGGGGGCGAGGAGCGCGTACCGCGAGCCGTACTCGTCGGCCAGCAGCAGCGGCTCTCCGGCCGGAGTGGCCCAGAGAATCTCACTCGGCCACGCGGGAGCGATGCCGGCCTTGGCCAAGGCCGTCGTGGTGTCCTTGATGGCTTCGCGGACTGCGAGGCCGGGGTCACGGCGCAGCATCTCCCCGCTGGACGGCGGGGTCATCGCGGCGAGCCCGTGCAGCATCCGCCACAGGTCGTCCGTCTGCCCGCCGGTGCGCGCGGCGATCTGGATCTCGTCGTGGACGAGGTCGGCCAGGGAGGCCAGGTACTGGTCCCAGTGGAAACCCATGGTCTCGGTCTGCATGCGCGTCCACAGCTCCTCGCCGACCAGGTCCACGACGGCGTTCTCCAGCCGCAGCGGCGAGTGAGCGGGCAGGTCAGCGAGGCGCTCGATGATCGTATGCTGGGAGTCTGGCCACCACTGATCCCCAGCGGTCCCCAGCAGCGACTCGAAGAGCCCAGAACGAGAGTCGGGCGAGGGCTGACGGGCGGCGAGCTGCTGCGCGCGCCGGGCAGGATTGCCGCTGACTCCCCGCGTGGGGTTTGCCTTCGCTCTACGTTTCTTCGCCACAGCACCTGAGCCTACGGGTGTCTCATGGGCCAGAAGGACTCGTTCGCGATGCGGGCAGCTGAGGCCGGACGCCGCGCCATACTCTGAACGCTATGCGGGAAAAGTTGCGAGCGTTCACCGAGTGGGTGGGCGAAGGCCGGAAGCTGACCCAGACGGGGAACCTAACGCTGTCGGACGCGCGGGCGCTCGTAGCGCTGCTGGAGACCGGCGACGAGATCGACCCGAAGATCGGCGACCGGGTGTTCAGGACGAAGAGCAGCACCGAACTGCCCGGATTGAACCTGATCGTGGAATGGGCCAAGGCGGCTGGGCTGGTCCGGGTGGTCAAGGGGCGGCTGCTACCTGTGAAGAAGGCGGCGCCACTGCTGAAGGACTCGGAGCGGTTGTGGGAGGCGTCGTTCACCGCGTTGGGAAAGATGAGCGGGGCGCTCTTCCCTCAGAGCTACTGGTACACGTCGCTGGTCGGCGAGGAGTTCACGCTCATCTGGCCGGCGCTGCTGCGCAGGCTGTACGGCGGGCCGGTGCCCGTCGCGGATCTGCGTGAGCTGGCCTGGGAGATCGCGTCGCCCTACTACGAGATGCGCGACCCGCGATCGCAGCGGCGGATGACCGACCAGGACATCGATCGACTGCTGACCGTTCTGGTCCGGCTGGGCGCGGTCGAGCTCACGGAGGAGACGGCGGCTCTGACGCCGGTGGCGGTGAACGCCGTGCGGCGCAGCCTCGGTGAGGCCGCGCCGGGAGAGCCGATCTATCAGATCCGGGTGACGCTCCAGGAGAGTGCGGATCCGGTGATCTGGCGGCGCCTGCTCGTCTCCCCCGGGATCACGCTCGGCAGGCTGCACGCCATCCTGGTCGCGGCGATGGGCTGGGAGGACTGCCATCTCCACCTGTTCACAGAGGGCGGTGTCCTGTACGGCGAACCGTCACCCGAGTGGGATCTGGACATGGTGGACGAGAAGAAGACCTCGGTGGCGAAGGTGCTCGCACAGGTCGGGGCAGCCATGGAGTACGAGTATGACCTGGGTGACAGTTGGCGGCATGACATCGTGCTGGAGGAGATCCGCACCGCGGAGGAAGGGGTCCGTTACCCGGTGCTGGCGGACGGGGCGGGCGCTTGCCCGCCAGAGGACGTCGGCGGCATCGGAGGCTACGAATACCTCCGCCTGGTGCTGGCCGATCCCGGACACGACGAGCATGACGGATATGTCCACTGGGCGGGTCTGGAGAGCGCGCAGGAGTTCGACCCGGCCCGGTTCACCGTTGAAGCCGCCCGCCGAGCGCTGGCCTCGGCTGGGTGATCAGAGCCGCATCCATGGAGACCCGCGTGGAGACGGTATGGAGACGGCCCGCGCGCTGATCGCCTCCAACCCGGACGTGCTCGTCGTGGACGTCCGGACCCCCGCCGAGTTCGAGACCGCGCACATCGCCGGGGCGATCAACCTGCCGCTTGACCAGGTCGACACCCATCTGCGGCAGATCGTGACCGACGCCGGCGGCCGCATGCTGCTCATCTGCCAGTCCGGCGGCCGGGCCAGGCATGCGCACAAGAGGCTCTGCGACGCCGACAGCGATGGAGCCTGGAGCGTCAGGTTCGCGTGGTCGCCGGCTGCATCGTGCTGACGTCCATCGTGGCCGACCTGTGGCTGCCCGGGGCGCGCTTCGTCGGCGCCTTCGTCGGCGCGGGCCTGGTATTCGCCGGGCTGACCGACACCTGCGCCATGGGCTCACTGCTCGCCCACCTGCCGTACAACCGCGGCACGGGCGCCGACATGGACGCCGCGCTCGCCTGTATCCGCCGCCCCGGTCGCAACCCCGCCTGACGGGGCGGGACGAACGACATGACCGCTCTCATTCTGATCGGCGCCGTCACCGTCGGCCTGACCCTGGGCCTGTTCGGCGGTGGAGGATCGATCCTGACCGTTCCCTTGCTCGTCTACCTCGCGGGCGTCGGTGCGGGCGGCGGCTTCCTGGTCGTCCCCGCGCTGGTCCTGCTCGGCGGCATGCCGATGAGCATGGCCGTCGCCACCTCCCTGGTGGTGATCGCGATGAAGTCGTTCGCCGGGCTGGCCGGCTACCTGCAGACGATCCCGGTCGACTGGTCGATCGCCCTGCCCGCCACCGCGGCAGCGGTCGGTGGCTCGCCGGGCGCGTCCCCGCCGACCGCCTCCGCAAGGGATTCGGCTGGTTCGTCCTCGTGATGGGCGGCTTCGTGCTCATCCAGCAGGCCCCGCCCGCACTGTTCCACTCCACGTGGAGCATCGACTCCCTGCTGGCCGGCGCCGTGGCCGCCGCAGCGTGGCTCACGTACCTGCTCGTGCGCAGGGGACGGCCGTACGCGGCCGCCCGATACGGCATCGAGGTGCGGCTGCAGTCGGAACTGATCGCGATCGACGGCACTCGGCGACAACTGACCATCAAGGACGACACGACCGGCACGGATCGGGTCCTCTCCTACGACGTTGATCTCGGCCATTCAGTCGGGATTCACTGCTGAAGATCGGCGCCGTGGCCGTGCATACTGTCTCAATGACTGCTGAGTACGCCCAGAGTGACCAGTTCCGCGGTGCCCGCATCCACCTGTGCGACCTTGCCGGTCTGGAGATCCGCGATTGCGAGGTCAGCGGTCTGAAGATCGTCGACTGCTACGGGAGCGACGTCTATCTCGGTGGCGACTTCGAGCGTCTCGTCGTCAACGACGTCGACGTGACCGCCTACGTCGAGGCCGAGCTCGACCGCCGGCACCCCACGCGGGTGCTGGCGCGTGACGCCGCGTCCCCAGACGACTTTCGGGCTGCTTGGGATGCCATCGAGACGCTGTGGGCGGCGACGCTCGACCGCGCCAGGCTGTTGCCCGAGGCCAAGTTGCACGAGCAGGTCAACGGCGAGTGGTCGTTGGTCGAGACCCTGCGGCACCTGCTGTTCGCCGGCGACGCCTGGCTCGGCAATGCCGTGTTGGAGGAGAAAACGCCGTACCACCCGTTGGGCCTCCCTGCCGGCGGGATGCCGTCCGAGGCGATGGCGAAGCTTGGTCTCGCCCTCGACGCCACCCCGACGCTCGACGAGGTGCTCGCGCCGCGGCTCACCCGCATGGCCACGATGCGGCGGGTCGTCGACGGGCTCACCGAGGCCGAGCTCGATCGGGTATGCGGTCGCAAGCCAGCCGACCCGTATCCCGACCAGGAGTACCTCGTGCGCCGCTGCCTCAAGGTGGTGCTGAAGGAGGAGGCCGAGCATCACCGCTATGCGATGCGCGACCTCGCCGTGCTCGAGGCGGGCCGTCTTCCATCACGCGCTTGAGTACGCCGCGGAGCTGGAAGAGCTTACGGCGAATCCGCTGCACAAGGTCAAATTCTGCAAGGCCGAGGTGAGCGGCGAGATCGATCGGCGCTCGGTGGTCAGCCCCATCCCCCCGAACTCGTGGCCACCCTGCGGATCACATCGCGGCGTTCGGAGTCTGCGGGGATGACCGGCTCTTCCGTACGCGCACGGACGGTGCGATGTCGGGCTCGGCGTACGCGAAGGTCTGGCAGGAAGCCCGGACGTACGCCTTCACACCTGACCAGGTCGCCTCTCCCCTGGCGGACCGGCCGTACGATCTCCGGCACGCGGCTGTGTCGCTCTGGCTCAACGCGGGTGTGCACGCCCCAGAAGCGGCCGAGAGAGCGGGACACGGCGTGGACGTGATGCTCCGCGTCTACGCCAAGTGCATCGACGGCCAACAGGAGATCGCCAATCAGCGCATCCTGGAAGCACTCGCGGCGTGACACACGAGCCGTGGCAGGACCCCGGGACACCTCGGGGTCCTTTCGCCGTTCCGAGCTTCCGAACCCCCGCACTGACCTGGGAAAACGCGGCTGTGAGCATTCCGCGTATGTTCCGTGAACAGTGGCACAGGGCTGCTTTCGGTCGCCTCCCGCTGCCTACGGGGCAACCGGGCCGATCATGCAAAAGACCAGGTCAACTCGTGGATTGCTTGGTCTCGGTTGCGCGCCCTGCAGGATTCGAACCTGCGACCGTCGGATTAGAAGTCCGGTGCTCTATCCAGCTGAGCTAAGGGCGCCTGATGGAGTTGTGAAGGCGGACGACCAGGCGGGGACCCCGCACGGAAACGTCGCGCGCACGCTAAGGGTAAAGCATGCGATGCCAGGCATGCGCGCACCCCAAACAGGATAGATCACCACAACCCTGACGGCCCACTCGATTACCGTCTCTGGCCTGGGAGTCGCCGACCGGCTCCGGACGCCGCTGCGCGCCTACCGGGAACATCATTCCACGTCCCACCTTCGCGACACGCACCCCCGCCGGGGCAGGCCCAGAGGGCTCGTGAAGCCGCGAAGGGTTGACCGAAACTCCAGGCGGGAGCGGTACAAATAGGTCTAAGCTCTCGTCCCATGGTCGCGACGCTCCTGCATGAGATCCCCCTGCAGGGCGGGGACGTGACAGACGGTGTGGTGCGCGTGGGTGACACCGTGCGCCGGCCCGTCAGCCCGTCCACCCCCGCCGTGCACGCCCTGCTCCGCCACCTCGAAGCCGCGGGCTTCGAGGGCGCGCCACGCGTAGTGGGCATGGACGGGCTCGGGCGCGAGGTCCTCACCTACCTCCCCGGCACGACCGGGGTCACCCGCACGACCGTCACGGACGAGGCGCTGGTGGAGCTGGCCGGGCTGCTGCGCGGCTTCCACGACGCGACGGCGGGCTTTCCGCTGGGCGGCGACGGCTGGGAGGGCGGGTCGAACGACGACGCGCCGCCCGAGGTCATCGGTCACTGCGATCTGACCCCGGACAACGTCGTGTTCGAGGGGGCGACGCCGCGCGCGCTGATCGACTTCGATCTGGCGCGGCCGACGACCAGGCTGTTCGACATCGTCACGACGCTGCGGCACTGGGTGCCGATCGCCGATCCGGTCGACCTCCACCCGCTGCAGCGTGGCCTGGACGTGGGGGCGCGGGTGCGGCTGTTCTGCGACGCGTACGGCGTTCCGCCCCGCGAGCGGCGGCGGTTCGTGGAGCTGTCCAGGCTCCGCCTCCACCGCTCCTACGCGGTCATGCGCGACCGGGCGGCGGCGGGCGGCGGCTGGGGCAGGATGTGGGCGCAGGGCGCGGGCCAGCGCATCCGCCGGGCGGCCGCGTGGCTGGACACGCACGAAGATGAGCTGCATGCCCATCTGGTCTGATCATCCCCGCGCGCTCGGCCTGGCGATGGGCGTGGCGCTCGACGCGCTCGTCGCCGACCCGCGCGCCGGGCATCCGGTCGCGCTGTTCGGCCGGGCCGCCTCCCGGGTCGAGGAGTTCCTGTACGGCGACGCGCGGCCGAACGGAGTCGTGCACGTGCTCCTGTGCGTGGGCGGCGCGGCCGGGATCGGCGTCGCGGCCGAGCGCGTGGCCCATCCGGCCGGGCGGGCGGCGCTGACGGCGGTCGCCACCTGGGCCGTGCTCGGCGGCACCACGCTGGCCCGTGAGGGCGCCTACCTGGCCGGGGCGCTGGAGGCCGGCGACCTCGACCGGGCACGGGCCCGGCTGCCCCACCTGTGCGGTCGCGACCCCTCGGGGCTGGAGGCCGCCGAGATGGCCAGGGCGACGGTCGAGTCGCTGGCCGAGAACACCTCCGACGCCGTCGTGGCGCCCCTCTTCTGGGGTGCGGTGGCGGGTGTGCCGGGGTTGCTGGCGTATCGGGCGATCAACACGCTGGACGCGATGGTCGGGCACCGGTCGGCCCGGTACGAGCGGTTCGGCTGGGCCGCGGCGCGGCTCGACGACCTGGCCAACTATGTCCCGGCCCGGCTCACCGGGCTGCTCGCCGCGGTGGCCGGGCCCGATCCGCGCCGCGCGCTGGCCGTGCTCGCCAGGGACGGCCACCGGCATCCCAGCCCCAACGCGGGGCGATGCGAGGCGGCGTTCGCCGGAGCGCTGGACGTCACGCTCGGCGGCACGAATGTCTACGGGGGCCGGACCGAGCACCGCCCGGTCATGGGCGACGGCCCCGCGCCCGAGGTGCGGGACATCCGCCGGGCCGTGCGCCTCACGAGGGCGGTGGGGCTGGCCGCCGCCGCCATCGCGGTGGTCGCGGCGTGGCGGCTGCGGCGCTGAGACAACCCCGGATGTGGGTGAAGCCCGGAACGAGGGCGGGTGGAGCTAAAGTTCCCGATCATGCATATAAGTCATGGCAGGCGCGGTCTCGGCTTAACGATGGCCGTCGTGTTGGCCGCCACGATGGTCTTCATAACGGCACGGCGCGCGGAAGCCGTCAGCACCTGGGTGGAGAGTCGGTCCAGCGGTCCGACCACCTGGGAGCTGACCTGGTCGGACGAGTTCTCCGGGGCGGCGGGGACACTGCCCCGGGCCGACAAGTGGAACTTCTACGAGGGCGGCGTCGGCAACAACGAGCTTGAGCGCTACGTGAAGCTCGGCGATCCCGACGGCGCCGCCCAGAAACACGCCTCACTCGACGGCGACGGCCACCTCGTCATCACGGCGTACAAGAACACCGATCCGAACCTGCGCTGCCCCAACCAGGAGAGCCCGACCGTCTGCGCCGCCACCTCGGCGCGGCTGGACACCTTCGGCAAGTTCTCCCAGCAGGGCGGGCGGTTCGAAGCCCGGATCAAGGTGCCGGACGGACGAGGGCTCTGGCCCGCGTTCTGGGCCAAGGGCACCGGGACCCGGGTGAACGAGATCGACGTCATGGAGCAGATCGGCAACCGCGGCAGCGAGGCCGGCCGGGCCCACAGCGCGCTGCACGGGACCGACGACCTCCACCTGAACGGCACCTACACCCTGCCCAGCGGGAAGTTCGCCGACGACTATCACCTGTTCGCGGCCGACTGGTATCCCGACCACATCAACTATTCGGTCGACGGCGTCTCCTACCACACCATCTACAGGAACGCCGTCGAGCAGTCGGGACGGAAGTGGCCGCTGGTCGAGGACTTCTACCTGATCCTCAACCTCGCCGTGGGCGGTGACTGGCCGGGCCCGCCGGACGAGACCACACCGTTCCCCAGCAGGATGTACATCGACTACGTACGGGTGTTCAAGGCGACCACTCCCCTCGTCGACGCGATCGGCGCGATCACCAACCACAACGACCAGTGCGTGGACGTCGCGGCCGCCGGCACCGCCGACGGAACCGCCGTCCAGCAGTACGCCTGCAACCGCACCGGCGCCCAGACCTGGACCCTGGCCACCGACGGCACCGTCCGGGCGCTCGGCAAGTGCCTCACCGTGCTCGGCGGCGCGGCGGGGAGCGGAGCCGAGCTGCGCACCTGCGCGAGCGGCGCGGACACCCAGCAGTGGCGGGTGGAGGCCGCCGCCCAGTCCGCCACCGTGAAGATGGCCCAGCTCTACCACCTCGCGAGCGCCAAGTGCCTGCAGGTCCCCTCGACGGGCAGCCGGCTCGAAGTCCGGGAGTGCGGCCCGGCCCTGGCGCAGGGCTGGAGTCTCCCGACCGCCCCGACCGGCCGGTGGAAGCTCGACGACGGCGCCGGGACCACGGTTAAGGACGCTTCCAGAAACGCCGCCCACGCCACCTGCGCCTCCGGCGTGACGTGGGCGAACGACGCGGCCCGGGGGACCGTGGCCCAGTTCGACGGCAGCCGGTCCTGCGCGACCGCGACCGGGCCCGTCGTCGACACCTCCAAGAGCTTCACCGTGTCCGCCTGGGTCAAACTCACCGCCACGCCCACCCGGAATGTCACCGCGGTGAGCCAGGACGGCGTTCAGCAGAGCGGCTTCTACCTTCAGTACTCCAGGAGCATGAACGCCTGGGGGTTCACCCGCATGAGCGCCGACGTCGCCAACCCCGCCAACAACACCAGCACGTACGGGACGTCCCCTCCGACCACCGGCTGGACGCATCTCGCCGGTGTCTACAACGCCACCGACAGGACCGTCCGCCTCTATGTGGACGGTGCGCCCGCCGGCACCCCGGTCACCGTCGCCAACGCGTGGAGCGCCACCGGCCCTCTGGCCATCGGGCACGGGAAGTGGAACGGGGCCAGGACCGATTTCTTCCCCGGCCAGATCAGTGACGTCCAGGCCTGGCCCGTCGCCCTCGGCCCCGAGGAGGTCAGGGCCCTCCGGCGGTGACGCCCGGACCGGTGGGCCCCTGCGCGGGCCTCGCCACGGCCCTCCCCGCGTTGACGCGGGCCCACCGGTCTTCTATGGTTCATTAGTAGAGTAATGAACCATAGAAGTAGGTGCGATGTTCGACGACCGGAGCCCCATCTACCGGCAGATCGCGGAACGGATCAAGGCCGACATCCTGAGCGAGACGCTGAAGGGCGACGAGCAGGTGATGTCGACCACCCAGTACGCCGCCTTCTACCGGATCAACCCGGCCACCGCGGCCAAGGCGTTCCAGCACCTCGTCGACGAGGGCGTGCTCTACAAGAAGCGAGGTATCGGCATGTTCGTCAGCCCCGACGCCAGAGACGCGCTCAGGACCGAGCGCAGGCGGTCGTTCTTCACCGACGTGGTCGACCCGATGGTGGCCGAGGCCAGGACCATCGGCATCCCGCTGGACGACGTCATCCGGCGCATCGAGGAGCTGAAGGCATGAGGGTCGAGGTCGAGGACCTGGTCCTGCGCTACGGCGACGTCACGGCGCTCGACCGGCTCAGCTTCACGCTGGAGGGCGAGAAGATCCACGGGTTACTCGGCAGGAACGGCTCGGGCAAGACGAGCCTGCTGTCGGTGCTGGCCGCCTTCCGCAGGCAGTCGGCGGGCACCGTACGGATCGGCGGCCGGCCGGTGTTCGAGAACGGCGCCGTCACCCGCGACGTCAGCCTGATCCGTGACGCCGGGGAGACCGTCGATCTGGGCACCGCCGAGGACGCCCTCTACTTCGCCGAATGGCTGCGTCCCCGCTGGGACGCGGGCTACGCCCGTTCGCTGATGGACCTGTTCGGGCTCAGGCCCAAGATGAGCGTCAAGGCCATGTCCAAGGGGCAACGCTCGGCCATGGGCGTGGTGGTCGGGCTGGCCGGCCGGGCGCCGCTGACCATGTTCGACGAGTCCTACCTGGGCATGGACGCCCCGTCCCGCCGGGCGTTCTACGACGCGCTGCTGGCCGACTACCTGGCGCACCCGCGCACGATCATCATGTCGACCCACCTCATCCAGGAGTTCGGCCCGCTGTTCGAAGACGTGCTGATCATCGACCAGGGGCGGCTCGTGGCCCACGAGGACAGCGAGACGCTGCTGTCCAGAGGCACCGAGGTCATCGGCCCGGCAGCCCACGTCGAGGCGTTCACCACCGGGCTGACCGTGCTCGATCAGAGGCGGCTCGGCCCGACCTCCTCGGCCATGGTGTACGGCGAGCTCGACGAGGCCCAGCGTGCGAAGGCCGCGGCGGCCGGCCTGGAGCTCGGCCCCGTCGGCATGCAGGAGTTGTTCATCCACCTGACCGGAGGCTCCCGATGAGGTTCCCCACCCGCCTGCTGACGGCGTTGTCGTTCTTCGGGGCGATGGTCTGGGCGGGCTTCTACGTCCTGGTCGTCGTGATCACCGTGGCCATCGCGACCTTCGGGACGCTCACGCAGAGCGTGTGGGAGCAGGCCATGCAGGTGCCCCGCTGGTTCGTACTGTCCGTCGGGGTGTCGCTGGTGACCCGGTTCATGCCGATGTACATCGCGAACGGGCAGACCCGGCGCGTCTTCGGCCTGCACGCGGCCGTCACCGCGCTGCTGCTCTCCGGGTTCTACGCGCTGCTCATGGTCGTGGGCTATCTGCTGGAGTGGCTCCTGTACGACCTGGCCGGCTGGACGCAGGCGCTCGACCGGCCCCACCTCTTCACCGAGCCCACACAGGTGCCGCTGGTCCTCGTCGAGTACCTGACGGAGTTCCTGGCCTGGACCGGCGCCGGGATCCTCATCGCGTCCGCGTACTACCGCTGGCGGGCCGGCGGCTTGCTGCTGTCGATCCCGCTCGGCGTCGGCCTGATCGCTCTCGCCGCGGAGGGGCTGGGCACCTACTACGGTCTGCCCTTGAACAACTTCAGGTTCGGGCTGAACCTCTCGCCCACGCCCGCGGAGGCGATCGGGGCCGGATGCGTGGCGTTCGCCCTCGCGCTGGCGCTCAGCTGGCCGATCATCCGCGACGTGCCGCTGCGCGACAGGCTCACCTAGCCCGCTCGACGCCCACGGTGATCTCGTTGCCCAGCTTGTGGTCGCCCAGCAGGCCGAGGTCGTCGCCGCTCCAGAACCTGCCCGGGTCGTACCAGTTGGGGCGGCGGCCGGCCGGCAGCAGCCCCATCTCCTCGTAGGTGACGGCCACGACCTCGGCGCAGTAGGCGCGCTCCAGCGTGTGCTCGCTGATGCGGCGGCGCATGCGGGGGACGCGGCCGCGGGCCCAGCGCGCCGCCAGCCGCGCCGTGCTGGGGAACGGGGTGCCGTCGAGCCGGGCCACCGTGCGCAGGGCGGCGTCCTCCATCTCGGCCGTCGCCTGCGGCTCCAGCTGGCGCAGCCAGGCGCGCTGGCCGTAGCGGTTGGCCCAGACGGTGACCGCGTCGCGCAGGTCGTGCAGCTGGACCCCGCGGTGGTGGTCGCCGGCCCACAGGTCGGGCAGCGACCTGCCGAGCTCGGCGTGCCACATCATCGGCGGCAGATCCTCGATCACGATCGCCATGCCCACATGGTTGACCGGGCTGTTGGTCATCGTCTGGATGGCGCGGTCGGGCACCGAGCGCCCCCGGAAGACCCACAGATCGCCGGTCCTGGTCAGGTTGACGGCCTCGTCGAGAGTCAGCACACCGCTAGCCTAGGCACATGCGCTGGTGGAAGATACTCGGTCTGGCCGGGATGGCGGGGGTCGCGGCCACGGGCGTGGCGATCGCGCGGGCCGAACGCCGCCGCCGGGCCTACACGCCCGAAGAGATCAGGCAGCGGCTGCGCAGCCGCGTCGAGCCGCCTCAGCCCGATCAGCCCGATCAGCCCGAGGGCCGCAGATCGTAGACGAAGACCACGTCCGGGTAGGCCGGGTTGTCGTCGTAGCCCTGGACACCGCCGAGGAACGCCCGGTGATAGTTGACCACCCAGGGCAGGGCCGCGGCGGCCTTCTGGTCGAGCACCCGGGTCGTGGCCCTGACGAAGCCGCGCTGCGCCGCGGCCCGGTCGGTCACCGAGAGCTGGGGCAGCGTGTCCAGCAGCTTGTCCGTGGCCGGGTCGTTGAGGTAGGCCAGGTTGAAGACGGTCGGCGACTCGCTGTGGAAGACGTTGCCGAACCACGAGTAGCCGTCGGCGTAGTCGGGCCACCAGTACATGAGGAAGATGTCCTGCCCGCGCTTCTTGCCGAGGTCCCACTGTTCGAGCCAGGGCATCGCCCGGGCCTCCAGCGTGACGTTCAGCTCCTTGAGCGTCTCCGTCAGCAGGGTGGCCAGCACCTCCTGGTCGGCGTCGCCCTCGGCGTAGGTGAGGCTGAGCCGTAGCGGCCGTCCGGCGGGGCCGTAACCGGCCCGCTCCAGCAGCCGGGTCGCGGCCGCCAGGTCCTGCTTCGGCGCCCGGTCGGGCACGTGCCCGAACAGACCCTCCGGGATGACACCGCTGATCGGCGCCGCCGCGCCCCGGAGCGCCTTGATGACACCCCGGTAGTCGATGGCCTTCTGCACGGCCCGCCGTACCCGAAGGTCGGCCATCGGCCCGCTCTCGGTGTTGAACAGCAGCATCGCGGTCTGGAACGACGGGCGCCGTGAGGTCCGCACGCCGGGGTTGGCCTCGGCCTTGGCCTGCAGTCGCGGGCTGAGCCGGTCCACGAAGCTGACCTCGCCGCGCAGCAGGAGGCGCCAGGCCCGGTCCTCGTCGGGCACGACGCGGTACTTCACCGTGCCGTAGTGCGGGCGCTCCCACCCTCCCCAGTAGTCCTGGTACGAGGTGAGCGTGAGCTCCTCCTCCTTGCCCTTGGCCCAGGAGGCGACGGTGTAGGGGCCCGTGCCGGCGTCCCGGCCGGCCTTGAACCACGTGCTCAGGTCGGCGGCGGCCTGGGTGTCGTAGATGTAGGCGGCGTAGCCGGCGGAGGCGACCAGATCCAGGGGGACCGGATACTTCAGGGTGAACGTCACGGTCAGCGGGTCGTCGGCCTTGATGTCGGACACGGCGTCCCAGATGTAGGCGGCGCCCTCGCCGAGCTTCATCGTGCGTTCGATCGACGACTTCACCGCCGCCGAGTCGAAGGGCCTGCCGGTGTGGAAGGTCACACCGGGGCGCAGGGTGAACATCCAGACCTTGCCGTCGCCGGACGAGCGCCACGAGGTAGCCAGGCGGGGGCTCGCCTTCTTGGTCACCGGGTTCCAGACGGTCAGGGTCTCGTAGATGTTCTGGTGGGCGATGATCTCGTTGGAGTAGGAGGTGGCGGGGTCCCAGTCGGTGATGACGTCGAGATTCTGCACGATGACGAACGCCGACTCCGCCTTCGGCGCCTGCGCGACCTCTGCGGGGGCTGAGCACGCCGCGATGGAGAGCGCCAGCGCGGCAACCGCTACGAGACGACGGCGCAACGCAACTCCCTCTGTGACGGATGTAGGCGAAACCTACTGCAAGATCATATTGGAGTGCTCAAAAGTCCTGAAAAATTAGGACTTCCGGAGATCGAATTGCTATTCTCGTCCCGCTAGCCGAGATCGTCCCGTCCGGGGTTCACGTGCAGGGGACCGACCGGAAGAGGTGCCATGGGTCGCAGCCGCACGATCCGCATGAAGATCATCGGCCTCCTGCTGGTCCCACTGGCCTCGATGGTGGTGCTTTGGGGGGTTCTCACAGTCGTCACGGCAGGTGAGGGCCTTGAATTACGCCAGTACAAGACATTCTGGACCAATCTTCGTCATCCCGCCTACCAGCTCACCGCCGAACTCCAGCGCGAACGTCTGGGCTCCGTCCAGCTGCTCCGCTCCGGCGGCTCGACCGGCGAGTCGGCCCTCACCGCGCAGCGCTCCCGCACCAACACGGCCGTCGATCGGTTCCGGCAGCTCTCCAGCCGCTCCATGAACACCTCCGAGGAGATCGGCACCTCGGTGGAAGCGGTGCTCACGCAGCTCAACCGCCTCGACGTGTTCAGAGGCGAGATCGACGCGGGCCTGTCCGACCGCATGCACGCGATCGAGGCGTACAACGGCATCACCGACGCGCTGTTCGGCCTGCACCGGCACGTCGCGTTCATCGACGACATCCCGATCTACGAGCAGTCACGCGTCGTGATCGACCTCAGCTACGCCAGAGAGCTGCTGACCCGGGAGCAGGCCCTCGCCGCGGGGCCCACCACGGAGGTCGAGCGCCGCCTGTTCACCCAGCTGGTCGGCAACCGCCGATTCCTCATCGACCAGGCGTTGACCGAGCTCGACCCCGGCCTGCGCAACACCCAGGTCTCGATCATCACCTCGCCCGCCTACCAGCGCATGCGGTTGATGGAGGACCAGATCAGCGCGGGCGGCACTCCGCGCGCCTGGCTCAGCACGACCGAGGAGCTCAGCAAGGCGTTCCTGGAGGCCCAGATGCGGGCCAGCGCGCTGCTGTCCGAGCGGGCCGAGCCGGTGGCCGACTCGGTGCTCACGCGCGCCTTCGTGCTGGCCGGCACCTGTTTCGTGCTGGTGATCGTGTCGATCGTGTTCTCGCTGCGGATGGGCACCCGGCTGTCGAAGGAGCTGGGCGCGCTGCGGCTGGCCGCGCTCGAGGTGGCCGAGAAGCGCCTGCCGCAGGTCGTGGCGAAGCTGCGCAGGGGCGAGGCCGTCGAGGTGCCCGAGCTGTCGGTGGCCAGCACCACGGCCGAGATCGACGACGTGGGCAAGGCCTTCTCCACCGTCCAGCAGACCGCCGTCGAGGCCGCGGTCGGCCAGGCGCAGCTGCGCGAGGGCGTCGGCCACGTCTTCCGCAACCTGGCCAGGCGGAGCCAGACCCTGCTGCACCGCCAGCGCATCCAGCTGGAGGGGATGCAGCACCGGGCCACGGACCCGCACGACCTCGACGACCTGTTCCGCCTGGATCACCTGACCACCCGGATGCGCCGCCACGCCGAAGGTCTGATCATCCTGTCCGGCGCCACACCCGGCCGGGGCTGGAGCAAGCCCGTGTCGCTGCTCGACGTGGCGCGCGGCGCGACCGCCGAGGTCGAGGACTACCAGCGGGTCGTCATCGAACCGATGCCCGGCCACCGTTTGGCCGGACCGGTCGTAGGTGACATGATCCATCTGATCGCCGAGCTCATCGAGAACGCCACCGTCTACTCGCCGCCGCACACCACGGTCCACGTGCGCGGCGAGGTGGCGGCCCGCGGCTTCGCCTTCGAGGTCGAGGATCGCGGGCTCGGAATGAGCTCTGAGGAGCTGGCCGACTTCAACGAGCGGCTGGTCAGCCCACCGGAGTTCGACCTGGCCGACAGTGACCGGCTCGGCCTTTTCGTCGTCTCCCGCCTGGCCGCCAGGCATGACATCCGCGTAACGTTGCGCGGTTCACCATATGGAGGGACCACCGCCATCGTGCTGATCCCGGCAGAACACGTGAGCGCTCCGCCTGCCGAGCCGACGGAGCCCGCCAAGGAGCCCGGCCGTCCCATGCGGGTGGTGCAGGGTGAATGACGAGCGCTGGCTGGACGAGGCCGCGGGGCCGATCGTCCCCGCCTACCTGCTGACCAAGGGCCGTACCATCCCCGCGAGCGAGTCGATCGACCTCATCGCGGTGATCATCACGTCCGGCGGGCTCACCCCGCCGGTCGGCCTCGGCCCCGAACATCTGATCATCATGCAGAAGTGCACGAAACCGACCCGGCTCGTCGACGTGGCGGCCGAGCTCAACCTGCCGATCGGCGTGGTGCGGGTGCTGGTCGGCGACCTGCACGCGCAGAAGCTCGTCCAGGTCGAGCTGCCGCCGCCGGCGCCCGACGCCACCGTGCTGCTCGAGGTGATCAACGGGCTGAAGGCCCTCTGAGCGCCGCTCAGCCGCCCAGCACGTCCTCCGCGCGGTGGCAGGCCACCTGACGGCCCGCCACCTCCCGGAGGGCGGGCGCCCGCTCGCAGGCCGCCGCGGCCAGCGGGCAGCGCAGCCGGAAGGGGCAGCCCGTCTCGGCCGGCCTGGCCTCCGTCCGGCCCCGTGCCACGGGCGGCGGCCCGCCCAGCTTCGGTACGGCGTCGCGGAGCGCGAGCGTGTAGGGATGGGCCGGCCGGTCGAGCAGCTCGGCCGTGGGCCCGGCCTCGACGACGCGCCCCGCGAACAGGACGTGCGAGGTGCGGCAGAGCCGGCCGACCACGGCCAGGTTGTGCGTGATGAGCAGGCGTTCGGTGTCCAGCGAGGCGAGCAGGTCGAGGATCCGCGCCTGGACGGTGACGTCGAGCGCGCTGGTGGGCTCGTCCAGGATGAGCAGCCGAGGGCCGACCGCGAGCGCCCTGGCGATCACCACGCGCTGGCGCTGGCCGCCGGACAGCTGGTGGGGCCTGCGCTCGGCCAGCTCGGGAGCCAGGCCGACCTGGCGGAGCAGCTCGGGCACCCGGTGCCGCTCGCCTCTGGACAGGCCCTCGGCGACCGAGCCGCCGATCCGCATCCTGGGGTCGAGGGCCTCGGCCTGGAAGACGGGCTGGACGTCCTTGCGGAACCGCCTTTGGTCAGCTTTTTTCAGCGTTTGATCGCCGTACCAGATATTTCCGGACATGGGGGTTAGGAGGCCGAGGAAGGCGCGCGCCAGCGTGGTCTTGCCCGAGCCGCTCTCGCCGATCAGCCCCACGCCGCCCTCGGTGATGTCGAGGGTGACGTCGTGGACGACGGGGGTCCCGCCGTAGCCGAGCGTCACGCCCTCCGCCCTGAGCATCGTCACGGCAGCGCCTCCAGCAGCTCGCGGGTGTAGGGGTGGGACGGCTCCGCGAGCACGACGGCCGCCTCGCCGGCCTCCACGACCTCGCCGTCCTTCATGACCAGCACCCGGTCGGCGATCGTCGAGACGAGCGCCAGGTCGTGCGAGACGAGCAGCAGGGCCAGCCCGCGCTCCTCGCGCAGCCGCCGCAGCACGCCCACCACCTCGGCCTGCACGGTCACGTCGAGCGCGCTGGTGGGCTCGTCGGCCAGGATCACCTCGGCGCCGAGCGCGATGGCCAGCGCGATGGCGAACCGCTGCGCCTGCCCGCCGGAGATCTCGTGCGGATAGCGGCGCAGGATCCGGTGCTCCAGCATGACCGTCTCCATGGCGTCCCGCATGACCTGCTCGATCCGCCCGCCGCCGACGCCGTGCAGCTTGAGCGCGCGCCGCATCAGGGTGCCGAGGCGGGTCGCCGGGCTGAGCGCGGCCTGGGGGGACTGCATGACCAGGGCGACCCGGGCGCCGCGGATCTCGCGCAGCCGGCGCGGAGCGGCCTGGAGCACGTCGACGCCGCAGACCCGGACGTGTCCCGAGACGTGGGCGCCCTCGGTGAGGCCCAGCAGCGACAGCAGGGTGGTCGACTTGCCCGAGCCGCTCTCCCCCACGATCGCCACGCACTCCCCCTCACGCACGTCCAGTTCGGGGACCCGGGCGACCGTCCGCTCGCCGTACCTCACCTGGAGGTCGCGCACCTCGATCATGTCCGTACGCTCCGGGGGTCCAGGGCGCCCCGCAGGCCCTCGCCCAGCACGTTGAACGCGAACGCCGTCACCAGGATGGCCAGGCCGGGGAAGGTGACGGCCCACCAGTTCGTGGTGAACAGCGTCTGGCTCTGAACCACCATCAGCCCCCACTCCGCCGTCGGCTCCTGGGCCCCCACCCCCAGGTACGACAGCGCGGCCGCGATCAGGATGACGCCGCCCGCGTCCAGCGAGATCTGGACCAGCACGGGGGTGAGCGCGTTGGGCAGCACGTGCCTGAGGATGATCAGCGGCGCGGGCACGCCCAGGCAGCGCGCGGCGTCCACGTAGCCGCGGGTGGCGATCGAGGCGGCCGTCGACGCGGCCAGCCGGGCGTACCAGGGCCACCAGGTGACCGCGATGGCCACGATCACGGTGGTGACGCTCGGCCCGAGCACCACGGCCAGCGCCACCGAGAGCAGCAGCGCGGGGAACGCCAGGAACACGTCCGTGATCCGCATGATCACGTCGCGGATCCAGCCGCCCGCGTATCCGGCGACGACTCCCAGCGTGACGCCGACGCCGGCCGACAGGGCGAGCGTCGCCACGGCGATGATCAGCGAGGTCCGCCCGCCGTGCATGACCCTGGTGAGCAGGTCGCGGCCCAGGCTGTCGGTGCCGAACCAGTGCTCGGCGCTCGGCGGCGACAGCCCGAGGACCGGATCCAGCCGGTCGGCGGGATAGGGGGCGAGCCATGGCGCGAGGACGGCGGCCAGCGTGATCAGCACGATGAGCACCGCGCCGAGCAGCGCCAGCCGATCGGTGATCCTCGGCAGCGTACGGCGCAGCGGCACGTCCACCGCCGGCCCGAGCGCCCCCCTCACCGGGCCCTCGCTCTCGGGTCCACCACGCCCTGCAGGACGTCGACCACCAGGTTGGCCACCACGTACATCACCGCGACGAGCAGCGTGACGCCCGCGATCGCCGGCGTGTCCGCGTGGCTGATCGACTGGACGGCGTACCTGCCGAGCCCCGGCCAGTTGAACACCGCCTCCACCAGGAACCCGTTGACGATCGCGTACGCGAAGACCAGGGCGATCAGCGACAGCACCGGGCCGAGGGCCGGCCGCAGCGAGAACCTGGTCAGGATCGACGTCTCGGTGAAGCCGAGCGCGCGCTCCAGCCGGGTGTGGTCCTGGCCGGCCTCCTCGATGAGCGCGGCCCTGGTCATCTGCGCGATCACGCCCATCGGGTAGGCCGCGACGACCAGGGTGGGCAGCACCAGGTGTTCGAGCGTGCTGGTGAAGATGGGCCAGTTGCCGGTGATGAGCGCGTCCACGATGGTGATGTTGGTCCACAGGGTGAGCGGGCTCGTGGTGTCGAGGACGCGGTCGTACTCCCCGGCGACGGGAAACCAGTCGAGGTGGCCGGCGAACACCGTCTGCAGGGTCAGGGCCAGCCAGAACACCGGGACGGAGACGACCAGCATGCTGGTGACCCGTACCCCCAGGTCCGGAAATTTCGCCTTATAGCGGGCGGCGAGCACCCCGACCGGGACGCCCACCACGATCGCGAGGAGCAGGGCCGCGCCGACCAGCTCCAGTGAGGCCGGGAACGCCTGGAACAGGTCGTCCAGGACCGGCTGCCGGGTCCGCAGGCTGGTGCCCCAGTCGCCGGTCACGAGATCACGGACGTAGTTCCAGAGCTGCACCGGCAGCGGGTCGTCCAGCCCGAACCTCTCCCGCGCGGCGGCGAGCTGCTCGGGCGTGGCCTTCGGCCCGGCGAAGGCCACCGCCGGATCGCCCGGCACCACCCGCATGATGACGAAGGTGAGCGCGACCACGCCGGCCACGACCAGGAACGCCTGGCCGAGCCGACGGGTCAGGTAACGCGGCATCGGTCAGCCGGCGGACGAGAGCTCGTGGAAGAAGACCACGTTGGGGTAGGCCGGATTGTCGGTGTACCCCTGCACGTCGGCCGACAGCGCGCGCTGGTAGGTCTGCACGTACGGCACCGCCACGGCGGCCTCGTCCTGGATGATCTTCTTCTGCAGGTCCGTGTACGCCTGGCTCGCGGCCAGCGGGTCCGTGGCCGACAGCTCCGGCAGCGCGTCGATCGCCTTGTCGATCGCGGCGTTCTTCAGGTAGGAGAGGTTGAACTGCGGCTTGTCCGCGCTCCTGAAGACGTTGAAGAACCACGAGAAGGCGTCGGCGTAGTCCGGATACCAGTACATGACGAACACGTCCTGGCCCTGCTTCTTGCCGAGGTCCCACTGCGCGTTCCAGGCCATCGGCTTGGCCTGCAGGGTCACGTTGAGCTGCTTGAGCGTCGTGCTGAGCAACGTCACCAGCAGCTTCTGGTCCTCGTCGCCCTGGGCGTAGGTGAGGGTCAGCTTCAGCTCCTTGAGGTCGGGGCCGTAGCCCGCCTCGGCGAGCAGCTCCTGCGCCCTGGCCAGGTCCTGCTTGGGCTCCAGGCCCGAGGAGTGGCCGAGCAGCCCCTGCGGCACCAGGCCGGAGCCCTTCTGCCCGGCGCCCTTGAGCGCCGCCGTCAGGCCGTCGTAGTCGACCGCGAGCTGCAGCGCCTGCCGCACCTTGACGTCCTTGGCCGGGCCTGCCGCCGTGTTGAACAGCATCAGCAGGTTCTGGAACGACGGCCGCTGCGCGGTGCGCACGCCCTCGGTCATGCCGGCCTGCTCGAACAGCTGCGGGTTGAGCCGCTGGACGAAGTTCACCTCGCCCTTCTGCAGCAGCTGCCAGGCGGTGGTGATCTCCGGAGTGACGCGGAAGGCCACCTTCCTGTACTGCTCGGGCTTCCAGCCGCCCCAGTAGTCCTCGTACGCCTTCAGTGTGAGCTCGGTCTCCTTGCCCTTCTGCCAGCTGTCGATGGTGTACGGGCCGGTTCCGGCGTCGATCTCGCCCTTCTCCAGCTTGTCGGCGACCGCGGTGTCGTAGATGTAGGCCGCGTAGCCGGAGGAGGCGATCAGGTCGAGCGGGACGGCGTACTTGAGGGTGAACTTGAGCGTCGAGGCGTCGACGGCGTCGATCTTGTCGACCGCGGCCCAGATGTAGGCGGCGCCCGCGTTCGTCTTGATGGTGCGTTCGATGGCCTTCTTGGCCGCCTCGGCGTCGAGCTTCGCGCCCGTGTGGAACGTGACCCCCTCGCGCAGCTTGAACGTCCACTCCTTGCCACCGGCGGCCGACGACCACTCGGTGGCCAGGCGCGGCTCGGGCTTCTGCGACTCGGCGTTGTACCTGGTCAGGCCCTCGTAGATGTTGGACATGGCGACGATCTCGTTGGAGTACGAGCTCGCCGGGTCCCAGTCGGTCACGACGTCGAGGTTCGGCGCGTAGACGAACGTGGCGTCGTTGGCCTGCGCGGCCGCGGACTGCGTGGTGCTGCCGCTCGGCTGGGGTGTGCCGCCGGCGCCCCGGACCTGGCCGCCCGCGCACGCGGAGGCTGCCAGAACCACGGCCCCGGTCACTCCGGCTACGAGCAGACGCTTGTGCCAGCGCATGGTGGGGGGATCCTTTCGATTCGTCACCGGGCGAGAGGTCCGGCGGCTTTGACGTGTACCCGCACGGCGGGTTCCGAGAGGTAGCTCAGCGGCACCTCGAGCAGGTCGACGATCTCGACCTGGCCGGGGTCCGCGCCGGCGGCGACCGCTCGGGCCGCCGCCTCCTCCTTGACCCTTTCGATCGCCTTCGACCGGCTTTCGCCCGCAGGCAAGATCGTATCGATTCTGCCGCTCGCCAGCGCGATCGCGGCCCCCACGGCATTGGCCACCTCGGCGTGCTCCGGCCGGACGACGCGGCTCGCGCCGGGGAGTTCCGCGGGCAGCAGGAAGGCCCCGCCCCCCACCGCCACCAGCGGCCGGTCGGCCCGACGCAGGGCCATGCGGTCCACCGCGTCGCCGACCATGCCGTCGGCGATCGCGATCGCCCTTTCCACAGTGTCTCTGAATATTTCCGACATGTCGGATATCTGGCCAGTCGGGGCACCGCCGGTGGCCGCCCTGGCGGCCACCCGCAGGCGCTCGCGCCAGCCGGACGTGCCGGGAGGGGTACGGCCGGCGGCCACGGCCACGTCCGTCATCGTGATCGTCGTCCCGCCGAACACCAGCGCCTCCTCGGCGATCCGGTAGCCCACGGAGTCAGGGCCGACGCCCTCCGGCCTGACCACGGTGCCGCCTCCCAGCGCGATGGCCAGGATGTCTGGCATGCGGAAGTTGGTGAGCACCCCGCCGATCTCCACCGCCGCCGCCGACTCCCTCGGGAACCCGCCGACCAGCACGCCCAGGTCGGTGGACGTCCCGCCCACGTCGGCCACGATCGCGTCGCCCACGCCCGACAGGAACGCCGCGCCGCGCAACGAGTTGGCCGGGCCGGAACCGATGGTCGACACCGGCAGCCGCGCCGCGTGCTCCACCGTCATCAGCGTGCCGTCGTTCTGCGCGAGGTACGGCCGCGCCGCCAGCCCGCGTTCGGCCAGCGCGGTGACCAGGGCCTCGGTGACGTGGGCCGCCACGCCGTACAGGGCCGCGTTGAGCACCGTCGCGTTCTCGCGCTCCAGCAGGCCGAGCGAGCCGATCTCGTGGCTCACCGAGACGGGCAACCCGTACTCCCGCCTGACCAGCTCCTCGACCGCCCGCTCGTGCTCCGCGCTCGCCGGGCTGAACACGCCGGTCACCGCGACCGCGTCCGCCTCCAGGCCGTCCAGGAACCGGCGGATCGCGCCGAGGTCGAGCGGCCCGATCTCGCGGCCGTCGACGTAGTGTCCGCCGGGGACGATCGCCTCCCCCGCCGACACCGCCGCGCGGAGGTCAGCCGGCCAGTCGCAGAGCGGCGGCACGGCCGTGGTGGCGGGGGCGCCGAGCCTCAGCACGGCCACCCGGCCCAGGTTCCGCCGCTCCAGGATCGCGTTGGTCGCGTGCGTGGTGCCCAGCATGACCCGCGAGACCCGCCCCCAGGAGCCGCGCGGATCCGAGGCGCCCTGTCCAGACCCGAGCGGGTCTAAGGCGGCCCGTCCGGACACGAGCGGATCCGAGGCGGCCCGTCCGGGCAGTTCCGCGAGTACGGCGTCCAGTGCGGCCCGCAGCCCCTCGGTCACGTCCGGGGTGGTCGGCCGCTTGGCCTTGGCCACCACCCGGTCGGCGGCGTCGAGGATCACCGCGTCGGTGTTCGTGCCGCCGACGTCGATCCCGATGCGCAGCGCCCCCTCAGCCACCCGACTCCTCCTTGGCCAGTTCCTCGATCGGCACGTAGTCCAGGTCGTAGCCGAACGCCCTCGGCCCCGCCGTGTCGAGGCCCTTCGGCGTGCGCCAGAGCGGATCGCAGGGCCAGGCGAGCACCGTGACGCGCTGGCCGTACCTGAGCCCCTCAGTCGGGACGGCGGCGGCCGTCTCGGTGTCGACCACCGTGATCAGGTCCGGCACCATGGCCTTGACCTGGCCGTCCTCCAGGGCGACGAGGTTCTCGTTCTGGAGTTCCAGGGTGAGGACGCGGTCGCGGTCGTCGCCGGTGCCGTCGATCGTGGCCGTGCCTCTGACGAACCCGCCGGCGGTGCGGCGTTCGACGTCGGTCAGCTTTCCGGTGATCAACCTGACGGCGCCGAGTTCGGCGCGCAGCGCGCGCAGCGGCTCCGCCGTACGCTCCGTGGATCTGCCGATGGCGATCGCGCGCGAGACCGTGCCCTCGATGACCGCGCCGCGTGCTCCGGCGGCGGTGAGCACGTAGTCGGCCATCAACGCGTGCGAACCGGCGGCCACGCAGACGGCCCGCGCCAGCCGTTCCGACCAGAGACCGTCGATGGGGCGGATCGTCACGACGTTCCCCACGATGTCCGACATGATGACCAGGTCGGCGGGGAGCCCGGCCACGTACATCGACACCATCTGCACCTCGGGGAAGGCCCGCCCCATGCCGTCGGCGTCCAGCAGCGGCAGGCCGAGTTGCGCGGCCCAGGCGACGGGCGCGACACCGTTCGAGCCACCGATCTCCGACGACATGACCGCGCTCGGCGGCCGGCCGAAGATCCGCTCGACCTCCTCGGCGATCCGCCGGGGCTCGTCCTCGCCGTGGATCATCTCCTGGCTGACGGTCGGCGCGCCGATGCCGGACAGCGGCACGACCAGCGCGTCGTCGGGCAGCTCCGCCAGCGCGACGAGCGGCACCTCCCCGTACGCCTGGATCGCCCGTTTCGCCGCCAGCGCTCCGGTGCGAACGTCTCCCCCGCCTCCGGTGCCCAGCACGGCGCATCCTCGGGCGAGCGCCGGAATGTCATCCACATCAATGGTGCTCATATGGCGACACAACCAAGCACAAACCAACTCATTACGCCAGTCGGGCAATCGCCCTCGGAGCCGACTTAAGCCCGTGAACTCCCGTTTCTCCGTCTGGGATGACCACCGGCTGGGACTCTTGTCAGGCCATGTCCGAAGCCAGTGACGCGTTCCGCCGGGTCGCGCTGCTCGCCGCCCACCACCACACCGATCTCGACGCCGCGGCCCGGCTCATGACCGCGCACGCCTGGGTCGGAGGCGGCGCGCCGCACTTCGCCGCCTCCCTCGCCACCCACCGCGGCTCCCTCCAGTCGGCGCTCACCCTCGCGCTCTCCTCCCTGTCCCAGGCCGTGACGCGAGCGGGCGCGCCGGCGCCCGCGATCCCGAACCTCGTCACCCGGCCGCCCCAGGTGGCGGTCGCCCCCGCCGCGCACGGGCCGTTCCGCGGCATCGACACCCGGGCCATGTCCGGCCTGGTCAGCGCGCTCGACTCCGCCGCCGATCGCCTCACTGCGGCGGGCGAGCGCCTCCGGGCCGAACTGACCGCCCTCGCCCTTCCCGCCTCCCCCGCCTGGACCGTCCTGCGGGCCGCCGAATGGTCGGCCACCCAGTCTCCCGACCTGCGCCGCCGCCTGGCGAAGATCCAGCGCACCCACCCCTGGATCCCCTCCGGCGTGGCCGCCCACGACCTCTTCGGCTCCCACTCCCTCCCCTGCGACGCCCTCCTGTCCAGGCTGGCCGCGGGAGACCCGGCGTCCCTGCCCGAGCTGCTCGCCGTCCGCGACGCCGCACTGCCCGCCCGGGTCAACGCCTGGTGGCACGCGCTCGCCCCCGGCACGCGGCTACGGCTCACGACCCTGCCCGGCTTCGGCTCGCTCGACGGCCTGCCCGCCGCCGTACGCGACCAGGCCAACCGCCACCGGCTCGCCACCGAGAAGGCCCGGCTCACGGCCCTGCTGGACACCGTCTACGGCCCGGCCGCCTTCGCCTCGATCGCCGCCGACCTGCGCGCCCTGGCCCCGCCCCGCGCCCTGCTGGCCCACGAGGAGGCGGCACGGCGCCTGGCGAGCATCTCCATGATCGAACACGCCCTCGCGGTGGCCGGTGCCTCCGGCCATCCCCCCGCCTACCTGCTCTCCTTCGACCTCACCGGCACCGGCCGGCTCGTGGTCTCCTGGGGCGACCCCGACGCCGCCGACATCACCGTCACGTACGTGCCCGGCCTCAACAGCAGGCTGAGCGGCTTCGCCGGCGACATCGACCGCGCCCGCCTGCTGTGGCAGCAGTCCCAGGCCACCGCCGGCGCCCGTACGATCGCCTCGATCGCCTGGCTCGGCTACGACGCCCCCCAGCTCGCCGGCACCTTCACCCCGGGCGCCTCGGTGGCCGGCGACGCCCCGGCCGCACGCGGCGCCGTCGAACTGGCCGCGTTCGCCGACGGTCTGACGGCGGCACGCACCTCCCCCGGGCGACACGTCGTCCTCGGCCACAGCTACGGCTCCCTCGTCACCGGCAAGGCCGCCCGGCTCCGGCCCGGCAAGCTGGCCGACGAGCTCATCTTCGTCGGCAGCCCGGGCGTGGGCGTCGACCACGCCGGCGAGCTGGGCGTGCCCCGCGGGCACGTATGGGTCGGCGAAGACGCCAACGACCCCGTCGCCAAACTCGGCCGTTTCGGCCGAGACCCCGGCTCCGCGGCCTTCGGCGCCCGCCACTTCCCAGTAGGCCGCAACCTCCTCCAAGACGCCCACTCCTCCTACTGGAACGTTGATTCGGCATCGCTTCATAATCTCGGCCGCATTACCAATGGACAGTATGGGAGCCTCCAGAATGCGCATTCGCTGCCCTCGGTCCCTCAAGTCCTCATGCCTCAACTGGATCCTCGGACCAAGGGATAGTGACAAGCCTCATACCACTGCAATTATCAGCCTTATCGCCCTACTAGCTACCGTGAGCGCCTGCATGTCTCCACACCCAGTCGACAAATCAGCCACCCAGACACAGGCCCTTGGGCGTGTTGAACACCTCATACGCGCAAGCGCCGACGCCCTGAAACCTAGACCGGACCTCGAACTCATCCCTTATTCCGTTCCCCCCAATCCATGCGCATACTCAGCGGATGGCATCCCGATACGTTTCACGATCAATCGGAAATACTACTTGCGCGGAATCGACACATCAGAGATCACTACAGTGGCACGAAAGATCCAACAGCATTGGGAAAATAGTGGTTATACCATCACGTCGGTCGGCGGCTTTGACGTAGGGCACCCGACCATCAACGGCATCTCTCAGCCGGACGGCTACACGCTGGCTCTGGTCTGGACCGAAGGGGATGGGCTTTATCTTGCCGCCACGTCTCCCTGCCTGTGGCCGGACGGCAAGGCACCGGACCCGGCGGGATAAACCCGTTGCCCCGCCAGCCCAGGCCCGGCAGGCTGAAGAGCACCAGCCCCCGAAAGGACCCCGTCATGACCGAGCGGCGAATGCGACGACGCACCGCCGCACCGGCGTGCCTGGAGAGCACTCGAAGCTGAAGTATCCAGGGACCCGGCGGGTGGGGGCGCTGGCGTGCCCGGCGGTTTCATAAGCCGCTCCAGGCGGGTTCGATTCCCGCACCCGCCACCAGGCCTTCGTGGCGCAGTGGATAGCGTGCCTGCTTGCGGAGCAGGAGGTCGCTGGTTCGATTCCAGCCGGAGGCGCGGGGAAGGGAAGACAGGCATGCGGATCGCGGTGGCAGCCGACAGTGTGGACGGTGTCGCGCGGCGGGTGGTCGAGAGGCTGCGCGACGGCGGGCACGAAGTGATCACCCATGGGGCGCTCAGCGCCGACGAGCGTGACGACTGGGCGTGGGCTTCCGAGGCGGCGGCCCGCGACGTGAGCGAGGGACGGGCCGATCAGGCGGTCGTGTGCTGCTGGACCGGCACGGGGGCGTCGATCGCGGCGAACAAGGTGCCCGGAGTGCGAGCCGCCCTCTGTGTCGACGCCTATTCGGCGGGCGGCGCGCGCAAGTGGAACGACGCCAACGTGCTGGCGCTCAGCCTGCGGCTCACCTCCGAGGTCGTGCTCGACGAGATCCTCGACGCGTGGCTCGCCGGCCGTCCGAGCACGGACGACGCCGATCGGGCGAACGTCTCCCACCTCGACGAGATCTGAGCTGTCCCCGGTGCTCCCCTGTGGGCGGGTCTATGCTCGTCCGGTGGCTGACCTACGGTGCACACACTGCGGCGCGAACGGCCTTGAGGCCGGGTTCATCATGGACTCGGGGGAGCACGGCAAGGGCTTCTCCCGATGGGTCGAGGGCCGGTTGGAGCGGGGCATCTTCGGCGGCGCCAAGCTGCTGGGTCGGACAAAGCGGGAGATAACCGCTTATAGGTGCCCGCATTGCTTCCATCTCGAGCTGTTCGCGGACAACCCGTCCTGAGCGATGGCCGACACGGCCGACCGTGTTTCGCGCCCAGCGGCGCGGGAGGCCGGGCAGGCAACGCGGATCCGGCTCGGCGGGGCATCGGAAATCGTCGGTGGCGCCCTTTAGGGTTCTCGGCATGACCGATGTGCTGCTGCGGGGCGGTCGCCCCTGGGGGCAGGAGTCCTCTGCCGACATCCTGATCCGTGGCGGGCAGATCGACCACGTGGGCTCCGGCGTGGACGCCCCCGACGCGAGCGTCATCGACATCACCGGCCAGCTGGTCCTGCCCGGCCTGGTCGAGGCCCACTGTCACCTTGACAAGACCCTCTACGGCGGGCCATGGGTGCCACACTCCGCCGACGACACGCTGGCAGGCCGCATCGGCAACGATCTGAGCCGCCGGGCCGAGCTGGGTGTGCCCAGCGTCGAGCGCGTCACCGCGCTGCTGCGGCGGATGAGCGCCTATGGCACCACGCAGGTGCGCACGCACACCGACATCGATCCGCTGGTGGGTCTGCGCGGAGTGGAGGCCGTCCGCGAGGCGGCGGCGGGCGTCCCGGTCGACGTGCGTCAGGTGGCGTTCCCCCAGCACGGCCTGCTCACCAATCCCGGCACCGCGGAGTTGCTGGAGGAGGCGCTGAAGGGCGGCGTCGAGGCGGTCGGCGGCCTCGATCCCGCGGGGATCGACCGTGACCCCGTCCGCCATCTCGACCTGATCTTCGGCCTGGCCGAGAGATACGGCGCCCACCTCGACATTCACCTGCACGACGGCGGCTCCCTCGGCGGCTGGGAGCTGGAGCTCATCACCGAGCGCACCAGGGTCCTCGGTCTGGGGGGCAGGGTGACGGTCAGTCACGCCTACGCGCTCGGCCAGCTCGACGACGCCCATCTCGACCGGTTGGCGCACGGCTTCGCCGAAGCCGGGGTGGCCCTGGCCACCGCCGCCGTCTACAGCTTTCCCGTGCCCCCGCTCAAGAGGTTGCGCGCGGCGGGGGTCACGGTCGCCTGCGGCCACGACGGCGTCCGCGACCTGTGGGGGCCCTACGGCAGCGGCGACATGCTGGAGCGGGCCATGCACCTCGCCTATCGCAGCACGTTCCGCGCCGACGACGACATCGAGCTGGCTCTGGAGGCCGCCACCTACGGGGGCGCGCGTGTCCTCGGGCTGGACGGCTACGGGCTCGCCCCGGGCGATCGGGCCGATCTCGTCGTGGTGCCGGCGAGCGGGCCGGCGGAGGCGGTGGTCGTTCACCCAGCGCGCACTCTGGTCATGAAGGACGGCACGGTCCTGCACAATTGACCGGCGGGACCATCGAAAGGCAGGCAAGTGCTCTCTATTCACCAGCGGATCGCGGAAGAGCTCGGCGTACGCGAGGGGCAGGTGCGCTCGGCGGTCGAGCTGCTTGACGGCGGGGCCACGGTTCCGTTCATCGCCCGCTACCGCAAGGAAGCCACCGACGCCCTCGACGACGCGCAACTGCGCACCCTCGAGGAACGGCTGCGCTACCTACGCGAGCTGGACGAACGCAGGGCGGCGATCCTCGAGTCGATCGAGTCCCAGGGCAAGCTCGACGATGAGCTGCGCGCGCAGATCATGGCGGCCGAGACCAAGGCCCGCCTCGAGGACATTTACCTGCCGTACAAACCCAAGCGGCGCACCAAGGCGCAGATCGCCCGTGAGCTGGGGCTGGAGCCACTGGCCGACCAGTTGCTCGCCGATCCCTCGCTCGACCCGGCGACCGTGGCCGAGGGGTTCGTCTCCGAGGGCGTGGCCGACGCCGGGGCGGCGCTGGAGGGCGCGCGGGCGATCCTGATCGAGCGGTTCGCCGAAGACGCCGACCTCATCGGCGGGCTTCGCGAGCAGCTGTGGAGCCGTGGGCGGCTGGTCTCCAAGGTGCGCGAGGGCAAGGAGGAGGCGGGGGCCAAGTTCTCCGACTACTTCGAGTTCGGTGAGCCGTTCACCAAGCTGCCGTCGCACCGCGTCCTGGCGATGTTCCGGGGCGAGAAGGAAGAGGTTCTGAGCGTCACGCTGGAGCCCGACGACAGCCCCGAGTACGAGCTGCGCATCGCGTCCCGCTTCGGCGTCTCCGATCAGGGCCGCCCCGCCGACCGCTGGCTCAACGAGACCGTCCGCTGGGCCTGGCGCACCCGCATCCTGGTGCACCTCGGCATCGACCTGCGGATGCGCCTGTGGCAGGCCGCCGAGGACGAGGCGGTGCGGGTGTTCGCCACCAACCTGCGCGACCTGCTCCTCGCCGCTCCTGCCGGCACGCGCGCCACCATGGGGCTCGACCCGGGCCTGCGCACCGGCGTGAAGGTGGCCGTGGTCGACGCGACGGGCAAGGTCGTCGACACGGCCACCATCTATCCGCACGAGCCCAAGCGGCAGTGGGACCAGTCGCTGGCCGTGCTCGGCGCGCTGGCGCAGAGGCACGGGGTCGAGCTGATCGCGATCGGCAACGGCACGGCTTCGCGCGAGACCGACAAGCTCGCGGCCGAGCTGGTCACGAAGATGCCGTCGATCACCAAGGTCGTGGTCTCCGAGGCGGGTGCCTCGGTCTACTCCGCTTCGGCCTACGCCTCGCAGGAGTTGCCCGAGCTTGACGTCTCGCTGCGCGGCGCGGTCTCCATCGCGCGCCGCCTGCAGGATCCGCTGGCCGAGTTGGTCAAGATCGACCCCAAGTCGATCGGCGTCGGCCAATACCAGCACGACCTGGCCGAGACCAAGCTGTCGCGGTCGCTCGACGCGGTGGTCGAAGACTGCGTCAACGCCGTCGGCGTCGACGTCAACACGGCCAGCGCCCCGCTGCTCACACGCGTGTCGGGCATCGGCTCCACGCTGGCGGAGAGCATCGTGCGGCACCGCGACGGCAACGGCCCGTTCCGGTCGCGCACGGCGTTGAAGGAGGTGCCGCGGCTCGGGCCCAAGGCGTTCGAGCAGTGCGCGGGGTTCCTGCGCATCCCCGACGGCGACGACCCGCTCGACGCGTCCAGCGTGCACCCCGAGGCCTACCCGGTGGTCCGCCGCATCCTGGGCTCGGTCAAGTCCGACCTCAAGTCGCTGATCGGCAACACGGCGACGCTGCGCTCGATCAAGCCGCAGGAGTTCACCGACGACACGTTCGGCCTCCCCACGGTCACCGACATCCTGCGCGAGCTGGAGAAGCCCGGCCGGGACCCGCGCCCCGCCTTCAAGACGGCCACCTTCAAGGAGGGCGTGGAGAAGATCTCGGATCTGGAGCCCGGGATGATCCTGGAGGGCGTGGTCACCAACGTGGCGGCGTTCGGCGCGTTCGTGGACATCGGCGTGCACCAGGACGGCCTGGTCCACGTTTCGGCCATGTCCCGAAATTTCGTCCAGGACCCGCGAGAAGTCGCGAAGCCTGGCGACATCGTCCGGGTCAAGGTTCTCGGCGTCGACATCCCGCGCAAGCGCATCTCTCTCACCCTGCGGCTGGACGACGAAATCGCCCAGTCCTCCGACGGCCGTCCTGAGCGAGGCGGCCAGCGCACCCGGCCCGAGGGCGGACGGGGCCAGGCGAATCAGCGTGGCGAGCGTGCTCGGGGTGACGGCCGGCGCGGCAGCGGCGCGGCCGGCCAGCGGGCGGACGGCCAGCCTGCAGGCAGTCAGCGCGCGGACAGTCAGCGCGCGGACAGCCAGCGCGCGGACAGCCAGCGCGCAGGCGGCCAGCGGGCGGACGGCGGTGAGAGCCGGAGCGGGCGTGCTGACGGTGACCGGCGCGCACAGGGTGACAGCGGCCGGCGCGGCCGAGGCGACGGCACGCAAGGCGGGCGGGGCGAGGGCGGCCAGCGCCGCCAGGACCGTCCGGCTCCCGGTGGCGCCATGGCCGAAGCCCTCCGCAAGGCGGGTCTCACCGGCGACGGCAGGTAACACTCGACCAGCTTGGCCTGGCTCCGGAGCCGGGCCAAGCAGCCTCCTCTTCCCGGCAGACCCGGCCAAGTGGGGAGCAGGCCCGCCCAGGCGGGGAGCGCCATGCACCACCCTCCGTGCTGGGACTCCCCCACCAGCGATCCATCGGCGACGGATCCACATTTCCAAACGATCCAGACGGCAACGGGACTGCGCTTCCAGACGATCCCTGCGGCAACGAGTCTGGACCTCCGAACGATCCACACGGCGACCGGACTGCGCTTCCAGCGGAACGTCAGCCCAGGGGCAGCGTCCCTGGAAGCGATACGGTCGAAGGGTGAGCACAACAGCGTTTACCACGGCGATCACCCAGGCCCGCGACCTGCTCCGGTGGCGCTCACCGTTGCGCACCGAGTTGTGGGCGGCCCGGCTCGCGGCCGGGCTGGAGCCGGATGCGGCGGCGCTGTTCGCGCGAGAGCTGGTCAATGACGGCACTCCCGAGGCGCGGCTCACCCTGGCCGCGCTGTCCGTTGTCGACATGGCACCGCTCGCGGACCCGGACGATGTCGACACAGGTGACGTTTTCGCCGACCCGGACATCCTGCCCGACAGGCTCCGCGCCCTCGGCCAGCCCGACATGCTGTCCGAGGCGTCCGAAGGCCGCGACGGGCCGGACCACTCCGAGGCCCCCGACGAGGCACTCGGCGAACGCGACGATGTCGGTGAGGCACTCGGCAAGAGCGAGGATGTCGGTGAGGCACTCGGCAAGAGCGAGGATGTCGGTGAGGCACTCGGCGAAATCGACGATGTCGGTGACCGTGGCGAGGCGAGCGCGTACACGACAATGGGACGGGCGGCGATGCGCACCCTGCCCGCGTGGGTGGCACGCATGGGGCGGGTGACCTGCGATGGCGCCTGGTACGGCTGTGCCGACCGGTATGGGCAGCAGACTCTAGCCGCGCTGCGGTTCCGCTACGACAACGGCAAGGAGCCCCACCTGCTGGTCGTGGGCATCGACCAGGTCAACGGCGGTTTGGCGGTCGACGCGCTGGTCGAGGAGGTGAAGTTCCTCGACGATCTGGATCTTCAGCCGGCGGATCCGGCGGTGGTGGCGGGGCGGGTCCTGGACGCGTTCGAGCTGACGGGGCGGGTCATGGGCGCGATGGTCGCCGACACCCTGCCGGCCGTCCGCCCCCTGGCGCTGGCGCGTGCGCGCGTCGTCCCCCATCCAATACGGCAGGCGCCCGACGAGACCGTCACCGCCTTCCAGGACCTGCCGGACCTGCCGGGAGCACGGGAGGCGTTCGAGAAGCTGGTGGAGTTCGTAGGCGATCGTCCTCGGTGGTGGAGTCCGGGCAGAGTGTCCACGTTCTTCACGTCGTGGCTGCCCCGCGAGGCCGTCCTCTCGGACGAGGCGATCGCGGCCATGCCTGCCGTGGCGCGTGCCTGGACCCGGTTCCACGGTGACCATCCGGAGGTGCTCGCCCAGGTCGACGCCGATGCCCCGCGTCTGCCCGCCCTGATGGCCGACGATTCTCTGGCCGGTCTGGCCAAGCGCATCGCCCTGACCCAGCGCCCCTCCGCACCCGACCGGTAGCAGGGTGGCGGGACGGTGCGCTGGGCGGGTGCGGCTATGCTGCGCAGTGACGTGTACGCCGCCCCCGCGACGGGCGTGACGAGGGAGATCTGCGCAAATGTACAAGGAGTTCGCCGCCGAAGCCGTGGTCTGGCTGGTGCCGATCGTGGTTCTCATCGGACTTGCCCTGCTGGTCACGGCCTGACACGTCCAGGGGCCGAGCACGGCTCGTCCCCTGGCGTTCGATCAGCGGTAGTACTCGTAGTGCACGGTCGTGTTGACCTTGCGGTCCCAGCGGATCTCACCGTCGAGCCAGCGATTCCACATCTTCGCCAGTGTGCTGGAGCGGACGGTGCAGCCCGCCCAGCGGTGGCGCTTCGCGCGGATGGTGCCCACGTGGTCGTAGCATGATCCGACGTTGCGTTTGTTGACCTTCAGCCGTGCGTTGAGGCTCACCGCATAGAGATTTCTGCGGGAGACGTTCGTGATGCGGACCTTGATGCGGCACGTGTCCTTGCACCGGCCCCAATAGATCTTGTAGCGGACCAGGTGCGGAGCGGTCGACGAGATTGTCGTGGCGCTCGTACCGACGGCCGCCCAGTACGTGACCGTGGCCGCCTGGTGGGTCGTTGCGGCCGCCTGGTGAGTGGATGTCGCGTGGGCAGCGAGCGGGGCCGTGACCACACAGGCGGTCGTGACCGAGGTTAATAAGAGCATGCCGGCGAGACGGTTGCCCATGGTGCCCCCAGAGCGATGAGCGGTCGCTTCCCCCGTTGAAAGCGATCCCCGGAATTATGATCTATCACCAGAAAGGCGGATAGGTCAATAAATCAACGGACATATCAACATATGGTTATGATGCCCAGGCAAACAGCCGACTTCTCCGCCTGAGCCGCTTCAACGCCTGTTTCTCCAGCTGCCTAATGCGTTCCCTGGTAAGTCCGAGACGTTCGGCTATTTCGGCATAAGTCCTCGTTTCCAGGCCCGCCAAGCCGTACCGGTGCCTGATGACGAAGGCCTCTCGTGGCGGCAATGACGTGAGCACCTCGTGCACCTGGTCGCTCATCGCGCGGCGTTCGGCCACTTCCTGCACCTGCGGGCCGTCCTCGTCGGCCAACACGTCGCCGATGCTGCCCTCGCCGTTCGCTCCGACGGGGATGTCCAGGCTGACCGTGTCGAGGGCCAGCCGGCGCAGCCCGCTCACTTCGGCGGCGGTGCGTTCGGCGGCCGCGGCGAGCTCTCCGATCCGTGGCTCGCGTCCCAGGTCGACGGAGAGTTGCCGCTCGATCCTGGCCAGCCGAGCCAGTTCCTCCCCGATGTGCGTGGGCAGGCGTACGGTGCGACTCTTGTCGTGGATGCCCCGCTCGATGGCCTGCCGGATCCACCACATCCCGTACGTCGAGAACTTGTAGCCGCGTTTGTAGTCGAACTTCTCCACCGCCCGCATGAGCCCCAGGTTGCCCTCCTGGATGAGGTCGAGCAGCGGCAGCCCGCGGTGGGCGTAGCGTCTGGCGGCGGCCACCACCAGCCGGAGGTTGGACCTGATCAGCAGGTCCAAGGCGCGCTGCCCTTCGCGGCGGACGTGCGGAAGCTCGGGCATGGCCGCGCCGCGATCGATCAGGTGGCCCGCGTACAGGCCGGCCTCGATCCGCTTGGCGAGGTCCACTTCGTCCGCGGCGGAGAGCAAGGGGGTTCTGCCGATCTGCTCGAGGTACATGCCGAGCAGATCAGGCTCTTCAGCCGACATGCCACGGCGACTACCCGGTGAACGGCGGCGAATTCCCGGCGTCGTTGAGTTCGGCGATGGCGAGCTCGGCAGTGGTGCGGATATCGAAGAACTTGTCCAGAGCGGTGATCGCGAACAGGTGCTTGCACCTGCCGTTGAGCCCGGACAGCAGCAGCCGGCCGCCGGACGCGGTCACCGCCTTGTGCAGGTAGACGAGCACCGACAGGCCGGACGAGTCGCACACGCTGACGGCCTGCATGTCGATGACGAGCAGCGGAGGCTGGGTCAGGTCCAGTGCTTTGGTGACGCGATCACGCACCTCGGCCGCGGATCCGAAGTCGAAGTCCCCCGTGAGCCTCGCGATGACACAGGGCCCCTGGAGCCCCAGACTGATCGACAAGGCCTGCTCCGCAGTCACCCAGCTCCACCTGCCCGCATTGCCGTTTCGATCCCCCCACTTTACGCAAAGTGGTTTCTGGGGTTGAACACCAGCATCTGCTCAATGTGATCTTCGCTCACACCCGCGTCGAGCAGTGCGGCCAAGACGTCGTCGTGGATGTGATCGTAGCGCCAGTTGGGCGCCAGCGTGCCGAGGGCTTCGTCCCAGGCGCCGCCGAAGTAGTCCATGAAGCAGGCGGCGTCGTGGCTGAGCACCAGCCGATCGGCGTATCCGCGCTGACAGAGGGCGGCGATGGTGGCCACCCGCTGAGCGGTCGGATTGTAGACATCCAGCCCGAAACGATCCATGCCGAGCGTCGCACCGGTGTCGGCCAGCCTCATCAGGTAGTCGAGATCGTTGCTGTCCCCCGCGTGCCCGACGACCACCTTGGCCAGATCGACGCCCTCCTTGGCGAAGAAGTCGAGTGCGATCAGCCCGCTCTGCGTGAACGAGTTCGTGTGCACGGTGATCGGCGCACCCGTGCGCAGGTGCGCCTGGGCGACCGACCGGCAGATGCGTTCGACGCCGGGCGTCAGGCCCTTCTGCTCGACCACGCACTTGAGGAACGCCGCCTTGACCCCGGTGTCGGCGATGCCGACGGTCAGGTCACGGACGAAGTCGTCGATCATCGGATCGGGAACGTCCATCAACAGGCCCGGACCGCGATGCTCGTACTGGTGGGGCAGCTCCTCGAAGCTGTAGATGCCGGTGGCGACGATGATGTTCAGGCCGGGCACCTCGGCGGCGATGCGCTGGACGCGCGGAACGTACCTGCCGAGCCCCCACACCGTCGGGTCCACGATCGTCCGGACCCCCTTGGCCGCCACCGCGTTGAGCTTCCTGATGGCGTCGGCGACCCTGAACTCCTCGTCCCACCAGGCGCCCCTGCCGTAGTTGTCCAGGTGTTCGGTGGCGACGACGAACACATGCTCGTGCATCAGGGTCTGACCGAGTTCGTCGAGATCGACGGGACCGCGGACGGTGTTGACGGTGGGCATGCGCGCCTCCATACCGACTGGTCTGCTCGCGCCAACCTAGGCCGCGCCCAGACCTCCGTCAACCGTCCGGCCCAGGAGCCGGGCGCGCCCGCCTGGGTGAACGACCCGGCGCGAGTCGCGACCGATCATCCCCGCGGGCGCCGCGCCGCGTACACGGCGAGACCGGCGGCGAAGACGGCGAGGCCGGCCAGTACGGACGTCACCGGCAGGGTGGCCGCGAGGACCAGGCAGAGGGCGAGGCCGAGCGCCGGGACCACTCTGGCCGGCGCGCCCTCATCGCGGGACAGGGTGAGCGCGGCGGCGTTGGCGATGGCGTAGTAGACGAGCACGCCGAACGACGAGAACCCGATCGCGCCTCGCAGGTCGGCCACCAGCAGCAGCACGATCACTGCCGCGCCCACGGCCAGCTCGGCCCGGCGCGGCACCTGCCGGGCGGGATCGACCGCGGCGAGCGCGGCGGGCAGGTCACGCTCCCGCGCCATGGCGAGGACCGTACGGGAGACGCCGAGGACCAAGGAGAGCAGGGCGCCGAGCGCCGCCACGGCCGCGCCCGCGCCGACGACCGGCCCGAGCCACCCGAAGCCGGACTCCGTGACCACGTCGGCGAGCGGAGCCGGCGACGCGGCGAGCCCCGTGGAGCCCAGCACACGCAGGCCGGTGGCGGCCACCGCCGCGTACACCACCAGCGTGATCCCCAGCGCGATGCCGATCGCGCGCGGGATCGTCCTGGCCGGATCGCGGACCTCCTCGCCGAGCGTCGCGATCCTGGCGTATCCGGCGAACGCGAAGAACAGCAGACCGGCCCCCTGCAGCACCCCCCACAGATCGACGTGTCCCAGCCGGTCCGCGCCGAGAGCGGGTCCGGACTCCGGGGCGCCCGACAGGCCCGCCACCACGACCAGGGCCAGCACGGCCAGTACGAAGGACACCGTGATCCGGGCCGCCATGGCCGAGCGGTGCACGCCGTAGAGGTTGAGCGCGGTCAGCGCCACCACGGCGGCGACGGCGAGCGGCCTGGCCGCCCCGGGGGCCACGTAGGCGCCGAAGGTCAGCGCCATCGCGGCACAGGAGGCCGTCTTTCCCACCGTGAAGCCCCAGCCGGCCAGGTAGCCCCAGAGCGGGCCGAGGCGCCGCCTGCCGTACACGTAGGTGCCACCGGACTCCGGGTAGAGCGCGGCGAGGCGGGCGGAGGAGGTGGCGTTGCAGTAGGCGACGACGGTGGCCAGGGCGAGGGCGGCGAGCAGCCAGGAACCGGCGGCCGCGGCGGCGGGGGCGAACGCGGCGAACACGCCGGCGCCGATCATCGCGCTCAGTCCGACGACGACCGCGTCGGTCGTGCCCAGCCTCCTGGCCAGCCCTTCGCTCACCAACCGCGCCCTTCCGCCGGCGCCCCGGCCCATCAGAGAAGAACCCCCGCCAAGCTCAGGAAGTCTCCGGGGAGGGGACGACCAGGACGGGGCGGCCGGCGTGGTGGAGGACCCTGTCCGAGGTGCTGCCGAGGAGCAGCGACCGGACCCCGCCCAGCCCACGGGTGCCGGTCACGATCAGCGCCGCGTCGAGTTGCGCGGCCACGTCCACGATAGTGGACCACACGGCGACGGAGTCGATCTCGACCCGGGGAACGGCGTCCAGGCCGGCCTGCCTGGCCAGGGCGGCCCCTTCCTCGGCCAGCTCTGTCATGGCCTTCCCGATCGCCTCGTCCTCGATCGCGGAGTTGTCGATGGTCATCAGCAGACCCGCCGACGAGCGGGCCGCGGTCAGTGCCAGACGTTCCCACACGGTGAGTACGACGGCCGGCCGCGCCTTCAGGACGGTGGCCGCGAAGGCGATCGCCGCCTTGGCATCATCCGAACCGTCATAGGCGATCAGAACGGTCATAACCTGCTACCCCCTAGTCAGCTTTCCCCCTTTTCTACCTACGCCCCTCGGTTTCAGTCCTGGCGCGGGGTATCCGGACAGTGCTCCCGCGCGCCGTCTTCTCGGCAGCCGCGATCATGGACGGCGCGAGGGGCGGCATCGACCTCCCGGAGGGCGACGTCGCGGGCGTCGAGGACCACCTGGCGCGCTACTACGCCAAGATGGGCGAGGCCCCGCCCTGGGAGCGCTGAAGCGAGGGCCTGAGCAGCGACAGACCGGCCAGCGCCAGCACGCCCAGCTCGGTGATCACCACGACCCGCTGGGTCAGCCCGGCCGGGATGTCGTCGTTGGTCAGCGGGATGCCGAACATACGCAGCACGTACGGGACGACGACGAGCAGCAGCGCGCCGAGCGCCACCGCGCTCAGGACCCTTACGGTCCGGGCGTACCTGGCCTGGTCGCGGGCCAGCAGCATGCCCGCCGCGGGCATCACCAGGAACGCGGCGAAGGCGGCGTAGCGGTGGATGCCTCCGGACATGGACAACGGCACGCCCGGCCGGTCCGTGGGGAACGCGCCGATCAGGAACATGCTCACCGCCCAGGCCACCAGCAGCATCACGATCCAGCGGCCGGCGCCCGCCCTGCGCAGCGCCTCCGCGGTCAGCACCCCGCCGGCCGCGAACAGCGTCAGCGCGGTGGGCAGCAGCCAGCCGTCGGAGTGGAAGGCGTACTCGCTGATCACGGTGTGCATGGGGTCGAGCCCGGCCCGGGCGTGCAGGATGAGCATGGCGCCGGTGCCTGCGCCGGTGGCCGTGAGTCCGCTGACGAGCAGTGCCTTCATGCTTCAAAACTGCTGGAACACGGTCTCGCGGAATATCGGAGATCGGCCCGAAGGAGCCCTGAACGACCCCTTACTACCTTGGTCGTACGACTTCGGACTCGACCGGGCTGACCTGGTCGGACCCGACCCCGGGTAGGGCCTGCCCCCTCAGGGTGGATCCGGCGCGCGCTACGCGGGCATGACGGGCATCGAGGCGCGGGCCGGGAGGTCGAAGTAGGTGCGGATCGTGGTGCCGCCCGCGCGGGTGTGCACCCGGACCAGGTCGCTGACCAGGTTGACGATCAGCAGCCCGCGTGAGCCCGCGATGCCCGCGTCGACGGGCTGGCGCCCGGCCAGCGGGTCGGTGATGTGACCGGTGTCGCTGACCTCGCAGACCAGCCGGCCGGCCTCGGTCCAGATCCTGATCAGGCCGCTGCCTCCGCCGTGGTCGAGGCTGTTGGCGCCGAGCTCGGCGATCACCAGGCGGATGTCGTCGAGCCGGTCGCCGCCGAAGCCGAGCTCGATGGCCCGCTCGGCGGCCAGCCCGCGCGCCCCGGCCAGGTTGGTGCGGTCGAACCGGAGCGAGACGAACGCGCCGGGCTCGCCGAGGGGCTGGTTGTGGCGGTCGACGACCTGGTCGGGCGCGTAGCCGTGGCTGCGCCGCTCACCGCCGCCGCCGTCGCGGAGCACCGGGTGGGTCAGCTCCGCGTCGTGGAGGACATCAGGACCGAGCCGCACGGCGTCGTAGGGGCACAGGATCGTGGCGGCGCGGCCGGAGAACGCGTGGTTGATCAGCGCCTCGTGCTGCACGCACGCGGGGTATTCGGTCGTCGTGCGGCCGGGCCAGATGGGCTCGCCGACGATCCGGACGTGGTCGCCGGGGTGCCGGTCGGCGAAGTCACGCAGCACGCCGGGGATGATGCGGCCGGGGTTGCGGCCGGCCCGCGTCATGTCGAGCAGGTGGACACGGGCGGCCTCGTCGCCCAGCTCCGCCTCGATCAGCTTGAGGTTGGCCTCGGGCACCGCCACCGCTGTCGGGTCACCGGACTCCAGTCCTTCGCGGACGAAAGCGGTGACGGCACTCGTGTACTCCCGCTCCCCCTGGTAGAAGAGGGCGGTGTGCACGAAAGGATCTCCCGACATCGGTTTCCACCGTACCCTCTCGTGAGGACTTCCCTGCCATTCGTTGGGTATCTGTCTGCTGTGACCAGACTCCAGATCGTTCGCCGTCCCCAGCCGGTTCGACGTCCGCTCCCCCTCGATCTGCGCACCCCCTCCGGACGGCGCCTGCCGTTCTGATCCTCGCGAACTATGCTCATGACATGTCGGATTTGGAAATGCGCGTCTCCGACGAGGATCGGGAGCGCGCCGCGCAGCAGTTGCAACGCGCATTCACCGAGGGTCGTCTCAACCAACTGGAGCTGGAGGACCGGCTCGAGGTGGCCCTCACCGCCAAGACCTACGGCGATCTGGCCGGGCTCATCGCCGACCTTCCCCACGAGTCGCCCGTCGTCGACGACGTGGTCCTGCTGGAGTCGAAGAGCGGCCACATCAAGCGGTCCGGCGACTGGGCGGTGCCGCGGCGCCTGCGGGTGGTGTCCAAGTACGCCAGCGTCGAGCTCGACTTCTCGCAGGCCGCCATTCCGCATCCGGTCGTCGACCTGGACCTGGACCTCAAGTACGGCTCCGCCACGATCGTGCTGCCCGAGGGCGGCGCCGCGAACGTGGACCGGTTCCAGAACACGTGGGGCAGCACGAGCACCACGGACGTCCCGGGCAGGCCCCGCCCCGGAGCCCTCTACGTCGTGGTGACCGGGGAGAGCAAGTACGGCCAGCTGGTGGTCCGCTATCCGCGCAGGCGCTGGTTCACCCATTGATGGAAGATCGAGATGTGGTGCTCGCTCGGCACCAGCACGCCGCCCCGGCGGTAGGCACGTGACGACATCCCGGGCTGCGTGCGCTCGCAGGCGTCGAAGTCCTGCAGGTTGACCCGGTGGAACAACTCCACCGAGCGTGACAGGTCGGCGCCCGCGGCCACCACGTCGGGGTGGTAGAGCCAGTCGCACTCCACCACCGTGCGGTCGGCCGCCAGCGGGAACATCCGGTGCAGGATCACGTGGTCGGGCACCAGGTTGACGAACACCTGCGGCTTGACGGTGATCGCGTAGTAGCGCCGGTCCTGCTCGGCCGGCACGTCGGGCAGCTTGCCGAAGCCGGGGCCGCCGTCCACGGTGAACCCCTCGGCCTTCGCGGCGAACTCCGCGCCGTGGCCCACGTAGTACTGCGCCGCGAAGCCCCCGGCGAACTCCGGCAGCACGGCCGTGAGCTCCGGGTGGATGGTGGCGCAGTGGTAGCACTCCATGAAGTTCTCGACGATGAGCTTCCAGTTGGCCTGGACGTCGTAGACGACGCGGCGGCCGAGGGCGAGCCGGTCGACCTGGTAGTGCTCGATCGCGGCCGGGTCTCCCAGCCGTTCGGTGGCGGCGTGGATCACCGTCTCCTCGAACGAGGGCGGCTCGTCGGCCAGGCAGACCCAGGCGTATCCGAGCCATTCGCGCAGCCGCACCGGGATCAGCCCGTACTCGGTCCGGTCGATGTCGGGCATCTTCGCCAGGTTGGGCGCGGCGGCCAGCCGCCCGTCGAGGTCGTAGGACCAGGCGTGATAGGCGCACCTGATCGTCCGCTTCACCTCGCCGGACTCCTCCGGGCACAGGCGGGCGCCGCGATGCCTGCAGACGTTGAGGAAGGCCCGCAGCGCGCCGTCGCGCCCCCGGACCACGATCACGTTCTCCCTGCCGACCTGGACGGTCCTGAACGCGCCCGGCGCGCGGAGGTCGCCGGACCGGACCGCGCAGAACCACAGGGACTCGAAGATCTTCGCCTGCTCCTCCTCGAACACCGCGGGATCGGTGTAGGAGGGGCCGGAGAGCGTGGGGATCAAGCTTGACGTACTGGCCAATCGACACCTCTTGTTGCGTAATACGCACCGAGTTGCCCTACATGCGCCATGGTCAGGTCGGGCTCACGAGGCTGTCAAGAGGCCGCCCAGGATCGGCCTGACGCCTGGTAGCGCGCGGTTGATCACAGTTCATAAGGAAGTTGTTAGTTTCGTGCAAGCGGCCAGCAAGAGGAGATCCATAATGTCCCCTTCATTCCATCCCAACGAAGGGCATGACCATGACTCCCCCTCGTCGTCGGATCGCGCTGACGATCGCGACGTTCGCTCTCGCCGGCCTCACCACCGCGTGCGGCGCCATCGGCAACGCGGTCGACTGCAACGCGGTCGCCCAGGAGATCACCACGATCTCCAACGAGTTCAGCACCTCTCTGGGCAGCGCGGCCACGGACCCCGACGCGCTGAAGAACGCCGCCACCGTCGCCTCCGACAAGGCCAACGCGCTGGCGGGCAAGTACGACGGTGAGCTCGGCTCCTCACTCAAGGAGTTCGCCGGGATATTCGACAGCTTCAAGAGCAACGACGTCAGCGAGATGACGGCCGCGACGTCCAAGCTCTCCAGCTTCCAGACCAAGATCACGAGCGCCTGCTCCTGATCGGATAGCCGGCCGTCGCGTCGCGTGTGGTCTGTGTGGGGGCACAGCGACGCGGCGGTCATGACACGCTCCAGGGCAAATCGGTCTACTCTTGCTGCCCGTGACGGGCGACATCATGGCGGCCGAGACGGGAGCCACCACCGCTGCCGACCCACCCCGGAAGGTCGCGGTGCGCGGTCGTCGGCCGTGGATCGCGGTGCGCGGACATCGGCTGTGGGTCGGGCTGATCGCGCTGACCGCCGCCACGGCGTACGCGGTGCTCGGCCTGGTGAAGCTCGCCACCTTCCGCGCCTCCACCTTCGACCTGGTCATCGTCGACCAGGCGGTGCGCAACTACGCCCGGTTCCGCCCGCCGTACGTCCCGGTGATGGGGGCCTGGCACGACCGGGGGCTCGACTACGTCCAGCTGGCCGACCACTTCTCGCCGATCTACGCGTTGCTCGCGCCGTTCTACTGGATCCACGACGGCCCGGCGACGCTGGTGGTGGTCCAGGCGCTGCTGTTCGCCGCGGCCATCCCGTTCATCTGGCTGTTCACCCGGCGCGTGCTGGGCACGGTCCCGGCCTACCTGGTCGCGGTGGCGTACGCGCTGTCGTGGCCGGTCGCGCAGGCGGTCGCGTTCGACGCGCACGAGGTGATGTTCGTGCCCGTGCTCACCGCGATCATGATCGAGCGCTACCACGCGGACCGCCCGCTGCCCGCCTTCGTGGCGATGTTCGCGCTCCTCCTGATCAAGGAGGACATGGGGCTGATGGTGATCGGTTTCGGGCTCTACCTGCTGCTCACCGGCGACCGGTTGCGGGGGCTCTGCTGCGCGGTGGTGGGCGTCTGCGGGGTGCTGCTCACCCGGGGCGCGCTCATCCCGATGCTGGGCGGCGACACCGGTGACTTCTGGGCCTACGGCCACCTGGGCCCCGACCTGCCCGGCGCCGCCCTGGGGCTGCTGTCCGACCCGCTCGGCTCACTGCTGTTGCCGTTCAGCGACGAGGCCAAGGTCGACACGTTGTTCCTGCTGGTGTGGCCCACGTTGCTGCTCTGCCTGCTGTCGCCGCTGTCGGTGGTCGCGCTGCCGCACGTGCTCGAACGCATGCTGTCCGACCGCGCCCTGTGGTGGCAGGCCGACTTCCAGTACAGCGCGTTCACCGTGGTGATCCTGCTCCTGGCCGGGGTGGACGGCCTGGCCCGGCTGCTGCGCCGGATCAGACGGCCGGACGACCGCTCGTTGAAGCTGGTCTGGTCGGCGGCCGTCTACGTGGTCGCGCTGACGCTCGTGCCGAGGTTCGCCCTGGACCAGCTCTACCACCCGGACTTCTACAAGGGCGACGAGGTCAAGATCGCCGCCGCCCGCGCGGCCGTGGCCCAGGTGCCGTCCGGCGTCACGGTGGAGGCGGTCAACTCGCTCGGCCCCGCGCTGACCTCGCGGACCACGGTCATGCTGTGGACCGGCGAGTCTCACGGCGCGCCCTGGGTGGTGGCCGACACGGCGCGCTGGGAGTTCCCGTTCGGCTCGGCCGAGGACCAGGCGGCCCAGGTCGACCGGCTGGTGAGCGAGGGCTACGCGAAGGTCTTCGAGCGCGACGGCTACGTGGTGCTGCGCCGGTGACCGGCCGCCGGGCCGATCCGGCGTACCCGGCGTACCCGGCCTACCTGCTCCCGCGAGACCGCTGGGCCGCCTCGGCGTAGGCGCGGTCGAATCCGGCCAGCACCGTCGACCACGAGCCGGTGGCCGGCGCGTCGGCCCGGTTGTGGGCGGTGATGCGCTCACGCAACTCGTGATCGGCGCACAGCCGGGCCAGCGAGTCGGCCAGCTCGCCGAGGTCACGCCCGAGCAGCCCCTCGGTGCCCTGCCGGACGAAGTCGGCCACACCGCTCTGCGCCCGCGCCACCACCGGCAGCCCGGCGGCGCGGGCCTCCAGCGCCGCGATGCCGAACGACTCGCGCGGCGCGGGCGCCACGAACACGTCGGCCGACTCGAGGACCTTGGCGATCTGCTCACGGGTGTGCCGGCCGGGCAGCGACACCCAGCCGGACATGCCGTGCCTGGCCAGGTAGCGCTCCATCGACGCGCGGGCCGGCCCGTCGCCCACCACGGTGGCGCGCAGCCGGATGGACGCGGGGACCCGGGCGCGCACCATGCCGAGCAGCCGCAGCAGGCGCACCGGCTGCTTGCGGGGCGCGAGCCGGCCGACGGCCACGATGTGCACCTCCGCCCGCCGAGGCTCCTCCCCCCGCCCCGGCGCGCCGGTGGACGGTGCGGGCCGCCAGCCCGACAGATCGAGGCCGTTGGACACGACGTGCACCGGCACCCGCGGGCCGGCGACCGCGCGGATCGGCGCCGCCGCCGCGTTGCTCACCGTGGTGGCCACCAGGCCCCAGCGCTGCCAGCCGTACACCAGGCGCAGCAGCCGGTAGGCGCCGCGCGTGATCGGGTCCCACATGCTGTGCACGGTCACCACGCACGGCACCCCGGCTCGTACGGCGGCGCGCACCCCCATCCAGGCGAACGGCGAGACCGCCCCCGCGTGCACGTGGACCACGTCGGGCCGCGACGCGGTCATCCGCCGGGTGAGGTGACCCACTCCTAACGGGTGCACCGGCAGATCGAACGGCATCCTCGCGACGATCCGGTGCACCCCCGGCCGTGCCTCGCCAGGTGTCGCGGTGGCCACCTCGACTTCGTGGCCGGCCTCTCGCTGGGTGCGCACGAGATCGGCCACCTGCACCTCGATACCGCCGAGTCGTGGCAGGTAACAGTCGCTCACGTGAAAGATCCGCACCCTTCCCAGACTAATCTGGGCATGTGCCTCCACGTACCGCTGTGTTCTTCCACGCTCATCCCGACGACGAGGCCCTGCTCACGGCGGGCACCATGGCGATGCTCGCGGCCGAGGGGCATCGCGTGGTGCTCGTGGTGGCCACGGCGGGCGAGCGCGGTCTGGCCGCCATGGAGCCGGGCGACGAGCTCGGCCGCACCAGGCTCGAGGAGCTGTACGAGTCGGCCGCCCTGCTGGGGTGCGCCCGCGTGGAGTGCCTGGGCTACGGCGACTCGGGGCTGAGCCCCGCGGGGGGCGTCGCCGACGAGCGGCCCGACAACGCCTTCATCGACGCCGACACCGAGGAGGCGGCCGGCAGGCTGGCCGCGATCCTGCGGGAGGAGCAGGCCGACCTGCTGTCGATCTACGACCCGGCGGGCGGCTACGGGCACCCCGACCACGTGCAGGTGCACCGGGTGGGCAGGCGGGCCGCGGAGATCGCCGGCACGGAGATCGTCCTGGAGGCGACCGTCAACCGCGATCCGCTGGTCAAGCTGCTGCGGATGGCGGGCAAGGTCTACAGGTTCCCGCCGGAGTTCGACGTGCGCACGTTCGAGAGCGCCTACTCGCCGGGCGAGACCATCACCCACCGGGTCAACGTCCGCAGATTCGCGAAGCAGAAGCGGGCCTCGATGTCGGCGCACGCCTCCCAGGCCAGCGGCGGCGAGAGCGACCGCACGCTCGCGGTCATGCTGAAGGTGCCCTATCCGCTCTACCGGCTGGTCTTCGGCACCGAGTGGTTCGTCCGGCGCGATGTCCCGCCCGGCACCCGCCTGCGTCATCCTCTGGACCCGGGGCCGAAATGACACCCCAGGATGATCCGGAGCGGCGCGCGGGCGGGCAGACTGGTGGGCCGATGAAGAAAAAGTGGCTCCAGATCACCTTGTCCGCCCTGTCGCTCGCGCTGGCGGTGGCGCTGGTCGTCTACCTGCCGCAGATCGTCCAGTCGCTCACCGGCAAACCGGTCTCCTGGCAGCAGATCGGCCAGGTGTTCGGCGGACTGGGCGCCGGCATGATCGCGTTGATGGCCGTGGTCTGGCTGCTCAGCCTGCTCGCCTACACGTTCGTGCTCACCGGGTCGCTGCCGGGGCTGACCCACCTGCAGGCCCTCACGCTCAACGCGGCGGGCAGCGCGGTCAGCAACCTGCTGCCGTTCGGCGGTGCGGCGGGGGTGGCGCTGACCTTCGGGATGACCAGGGGCTGGGGGTTCGCCAACCGCCCGATCGTCGTCATGACGCTGGTGAGCGGCATCTGGAACACCTTGTTCAGGTTCATCCTGCCGGCCGTCGGCATCGTCGCGCTGCTGATGGCGGGCGAGGTGCCCAATCCGGACGTGGCCAGGGCCGGGTGGGTGGGCGCGGGGTCGATCCTGGCACTGTGCGCGGTCGTCGCGGCCGCGCTCTACTGGGACCGCGCCGCCGTGCTCCTCGGCCGGGCGCTCGACTTCCTGGCCCGCCTGGTACGCCTCAAGGTGCACGCCTCCGAGGCGCTTCACCGGCTGCGCAAGGACACCGCCGAGATCCTGCGCACCAGATGGCTCGGCCTGTCGCTGGGCATGGTGTTCTTCCTGGGCTTCCAGTGGGCGATCATGGTGATCTGCATGAAGGCCGCCGGGGCCTATCCCGGCCTGGCCCAGTCGATCGCGGTCTTCGCCCTTTCACGCGTGCTGACCAGCGCACTCGTCACGCCCAGCGGCGCGGGGATCATGGAGACCGGGGTGGCGGCGCTGCTGCTCGCGTTCGGGGTCGACGCTCCGCAGGCCACGGCCACCGCACTGCTCTTCGGCTTCTGGACTTACACTATCGAGATCCCGTTCGGCGGCCTCGCGTTGGGTGCGTGGGCGCTCCTGCGCAGACGCAACGGCCGGAGTGCCGCCGCGGAGCCCCCGTCAGCGATCTCGAAGGCCTCCCCGTGACGATCCGAAACAGAACATGTGTCAATCATCCACGGGCCTTGTGCGTGATTCGAAAGCCCGCATAGCGTGGCGGCTGACATGGTGGCGTTCCGGGTTCTGGGGCCAGTCGAGGCGTACGAAAACGACGAACTCGACCTCGGCGGGTTGCGGCAACGGGCCGTCCTCGCCCGACTTCTCGTGGCCAGAGGTCAGGTCGTGCCGGTCGACACGCTCCTCTACGACCTGTGGGACGACGACGCGGCCAAGGGCGCCCAGTCGGGCCTGCAGGTCTACATCTCGCGGCTGCGCAGGGTCCTGGAGCCGGGCCGGCCGCGCGGCGGCCCCAACCGGCTGCTGGTGACGGTCGCCTCCGGCTACGCGCTGCGGGTGGCGGCCGACCAGGTCGACGCGCTCCGGTTCGAGCAGCTCGTCCGGGCGGCCGGCGAGCATCTGGAGGAGGGCGACCCGCCGTCGGCGCGCGGCCGGCTGGAGAAGGCGCTCGGCCTGTGGCGCGGCACCCCCTACTCCGACTTCGCCGACCAGCAGTGGGCCGAGGCCGAGGTCAACAGGCTGACAGAGCTGCGGTTAGTGGCCCGCGAGCGCCACGCCGACACCGGGCTGCGCCTCGGCCTGCCCGCCGAGACCGTGCCCGACCTCGAGGCGCTGACCACCGAGCACCCGTTGCGCGAGGAGGGCTGGCGGCTGCTCGCGCTCGGCCTCTACCGCTGCGGCCGGCAGGGCGACGCGCTCGCCGCGCTGCGCCGCGCCAGGGGCATCCTGGCCGACGAGCTGGGCATCGATCCCGGTCCCGCGCTGCGCAAGCTCGAGTCCGACATCCTGGCCCAGTCGCCCGAGCTGGAGCTGGCGGTGACGCCCCGCTCGACCAGGCCGGTGCCGGTCACCGACACCTGGCCGCCCCGGCCCGCCACGCCCGTGGAGCCGCCGCCGCTGGAGCCCGAGCCGTTCGTCGGCCGCGACGCCGAGCTGGCCCGGCTGACCACCGCCGCGGGCCGCACCGGCAGACTCCAGGTCGCGATCGTCACGGGCGTCGCGGGCGCGGGCAAGACCACGCTGCTGCGCCAGCTGGAGAGCAGGCTCAGCGGCGACGGCTGGATCACCGCGTCGGGCGCCTGCCCCGACTCCAGCGCCACCCCGCCCGGCTGGGCCTGGGTCGAGATCCTTCGCTCGCTCGTCGGGCGCACCGGCGCGGGCGAGTACGCCCATCTGCTGGCTCCCCTGCTCGACGACGCCGACCCCGATCCCGACGACGACGAGGCGTCCGGCGGCTTCCGGCTGCACCGCGCGGTCGGCGGCTATCTGGCCGGGGTCTCGCACCGCGCTCCCGTGCTGATCACGCTCGAAGACCTGCACTGGGCCGACGACCAGACCCTCGCCCTGCTCCGGGCGCTGCCCAGCCTGCTCGCCACCAGCCGGGTGCTGCTCGTGGTGACCTGCAGAGAGAGCGAGCTCGACGACCGCCAGTCCGACGTGCTGGCCGCGCTGGCCCGCCTCGGCCCGCTGCGGGTGGGCCTGAGCGGGCTCGACCCCAAGGCCGTGGCCGAGCTGGTCAGGGCGACGTGCGTGCGCGAGATCGACGAGGACGCGGTCGAGTCGATCGTCGAGCGCACCGGCGGCAACCCGTTCTTCGTCCGCGAGACGGTGCGCCTGCTCGACTCCGAGGCCGCCGCCGATCGGGCCAGCGCCACCGAGGTGCTGTCGCGCGTGCCCTCGGGCGTGCGCGACGTGCTGCGGCGGCGCATCTCGCGGCTGCCCGCCGGGGCGCAGCAGATCCTGCTGCAGGCCGCGGTGATCGGCCGCGACGTCGACGTCGACGTGCTCGTCGACGTCGCCGGCGAGGAGGACACGGTGGTGGAGGCGGTCGAGGCCGCGCTGCTGGCCGGGCTGGTGACCGAGCCGGGCCCCGGGCTGCTCAGGTTCGACCACGACCTCGTGCGCGACACGATCTACTCCGACGCCTCGCGGCTGCGCCGCACCCGGCTGCACGCGGCCGTGGCGGCGGCCATCGAGCGGCGGGCGCCCTCCGACGTGGCGGCGCTGGCCCACCACTACTTCCTCGCCGACGCCGCCGAGAAGGCCGTGCACTACGCCAGGCTCGCCGCAGAGCAGGCCGAGCGGCGTTTCGCGCACCGCGAGGCGGCCACGCTGTGGGAGCAGGCCATCGCGGCGTTCGAGCGCCGGAGCGCGCGCCGCGAGACCGACGACGGCCACGACCGCGCGAGCGCCGACACCCGCGAACGCCTGCAGCTGATGCTGCGCCAGATCCGGGCGCTCGCGCTGTGCGGCGACATGTCCGCGGCCCGGCTGCTGCGGCGCGAGGCCATGGACGCCGCGCTGCCGCTGGGCGACCTGGAGATCACGGCGCGGGTGGCGGCGTCCCTGGCCGTGCCGCACAAGGGCATGGCGCGCGACTTCACCCGCACCGCGTGGGAGATCGTCGACGTCACCGAGCAGGCGCTGATGGCGCTGCCCGAGGGAGAGCAGACGCTGCGTGCGAGCCTGCTCACCACCCTGGCCCTGGAGCTGGAGGGCTCCTCCTCCCCCGAACGTGGCCGGCAGGCGTCGCTGGAGGCGCTGGAGCTGGCCCGGCAGAGCGGCGACCCGGTGCTGCTCGCCGCCGCGCTGAGCGGCCGGCTCCGCCAGTCCTACGACATCCCGGCGGTCGACACCCGCGAGAGCATCGGCCGCGAGTTGCTGGAGGTCGCGCAGCGCTCCGGGCAGATGGCCACCCAGGCGCTGGCCCACCTGGTGCTGCTGGAGTGCGCCGCCGCCCGCGGTGAGTTCGCGGTGGCCGACGAACACGCCGCCGCCGCCAACGGGCTGGCCAGACAGTATGACCTGTCGGCACCGGCCGCCGTCTGCGCCTGGTATTCCGGGCAGCGGCTGATGATCGCCGGCGACTACCAGGGCGCCGAGCGGGCCTACCGTGACGCCGCCCGGATGACCGCGCGGGCCGGCATGCTGGAGGGCCGCCAGGACCTCCCGCTGATCGCCCGGTTCTGCCTGCACCTGGTCGACGGCCGGGCGGCCGAGACGGTCGAGCTGCTCGCCGAGGCCCACCAGCGCGGCGCCAAGTGGACCCTCGACGCCTACGCGCTGGCGCTCGCCTCCGCGGGCCACCTGGCCGACGCCAACGCCGTGGCCGCGACCCGGCCGCCCGTGCGGCCCGACTTCCTCTACGAGCTGGCGATGACGTGGCGGGCGCTGGCCGGGATGCTGCTCGACGACCGGGAGCGGATGGTCGACTGCTACGACAAGCTCAAGCCGTTCTCCGACCGCGTCGCGGGCGCCGGCACCGGGGTGGTGGCCCTGTGGCCGGTGGCGCTGACGCTGGGAGATCTCGCGATCCGGCTGGGCCAGCCCGACGCCGCGCGTGACCACTACACGAAGGCTCTGGAGGTGGCCGAGCGGGTCGGTGTGCCCCGCTGGGTGGAGGCGGCGCGGCGGTCGGTCAGCAACTTACCTGGAAACGCCGGCTCTTGACGGTCTTGGCACCGTCCACGGTCAGCTCGACGCGATACCAGCCCGGGTTGCCGGTGAGCCTGGGGTGCCAGGCGACGGTCTCCTGCGACCCGGCGAATCCGGAGTAGTCGACCAGGTAGGCGTCCCAGGTGTTGGTGCCGGGGTGCCAGCGGGACAGCTTCCAGCCGTAGAGCACGGTCCGGTCGGGCGCCGGGTTGACCACGAGGGTGCGGGCCTCGTACGTCTTGACGCATCCCGCCTCGGCCTGCCGCTGGCTGACGCTGATCCGGCCGGCGGCGGCCGGGGCGGCCTCGTAGGAGGCGGGCGCCGTGATGGGCACCGCCCGGGCCGACAGGGTGACGGTCTGCGTAGGCTGAGGAGCGGAGTTGGCGGTGTCGTAGGCGGACAGTCCCACGTAGGCACCGGTGAAGGCGAGGGCCGCCGCGAACAGCTTGGCTGTGCTCGCCGAGCCGGTGGCCAGGACCGCGGTGCTTCTCGTCGCCATGATCAACTCTCCTCTTTGCTCACCTATAGAGATAAGCGAGGGTGGTTGAGGTCCGCTTGTCGGCTGCTTGCACCCTTTGCGGCCCACTTGCGGGCGGGTGTGGCGACCGGGTAACCGGTGAACTAAGGTAAGGCTGACCTTTGTACACGAAGGGGGGCGATGTCGTTCATGCGATCGTTCGCGCTGGCCGTACCCGCCCCCACCGAGCCCTTCTGGCTCGGCCTGCCGTACTGGCTCGTGGGTGTCGTCCTGATGATCGCGCTTTTCGGCGTGTTCCAGGTCTACTACTGGGTCGGCCGCAGGCTCGGCGAGCGCCTCTACGACTCGCGGATGGGCGTCAAGCTCGGCCGTGAGCGCATCGCGAAGGTGGAGCGGATCGTCGGCCGATGGGGGGCGCTGGCCGTCTACGGGTGCTTCTGGGTGCCGATGCTCCGCCACACGCTGCCGTGGGTCGCGGGAGCGCTGCGCGTCTCCTATCCGTGGTACATCGTGGCCAGCGCGCTGGGCTGCGTGACCTGGGCGCCGCTGTGGTGGTTCGGCCTGACCGCGCTGGTGTGGGGCTGGCTGCAACTGGCGGCGCGCTCGCCGGCCGGCGCGGCGGTCGTGGCCGTCGCCGCGGTCGTCGCCTTCTTCGTCTGGCGCAGGAGGCGGCGCACCGAGAAGCCCTTCGTCGCCTGAGGGCCCTGGCCCGATCCGGCCGGTTTTCCGCGGCTTCGGCGCGTGGTTCGGCCGATCGATCACCGATGACCTGTCACCATGTCGGGCATGCGTATTGGGGGTTTCATCGGCTCTGCCATCCTTGCCCTGATCCTGTGGATCCCGTCGCCCGCCGTGGCGGCGGACACGCCCGCGGTGGGCGCCGGGGTGGCGTACGTGATCGATTCGGCGGGAACGATCCACTACGGCAAGCGGCAGACCCGCCGGGTGCCGGTCGCCAGCCTGGTCAAGGTCATGACGGCGTACGTGGTGCTCAACGAGGCCAAACTGGGCGACCGGATCACCGTGACCTCGGCCGACGTCCGCCACGCGGTCGCCAACGGGGCCACCACCGCCGCGCTCGCCAAGGGTGAGCGGCTGACGGTCAGGGATCTGCTGTACGGGCTCATGCTGCCGTCGGGCGGCGACGCCGCCAACGCGCTGGCCAGGACGTACGGGCCGGGCAAGACGGCGTTCGTGGCCAAGATGAACGCGGCGGCCAGGCGACTGGGCCTGCGCGACACCTGGTACACCAACGCCGACGGCCTGCCGGCGCCCGCCGGTGGCCACTCGACGGCCGTCGACCAGGTCAGGCTGGCCAAGGCTGCCCTGGCGAATCCGACGTTCCGCACGATCGTGGCGCGCGAGAAGCACGTCGTCCCCCGGACGTCGCTGCACCGCGCGCACACCTGGCGCAACACCAACAAGCTGCTCCAGCGGGCCGAGGGCGTGCTCGGCGTCAAGACCGGCTACACGCGGGAGGCGGGGTTCTGCCTGCTGTTCGCGGGCGAGCGGGGTGGCCGCCAGGTGATCGGTGTGCTCCTCGGCGACCAGGACGCCCGCCGCTTCACCACGGCGGAGAAGCTGCTCGACTACGCGGACGACCGGATCTCCCGCGGCTGACCGAGGTCAGGAGCCCGCGACGAGCGGGTCGAGGCGGTCGGCCGTCCAGCGCAGTGTGCACGCGAGCCGCATGCGGACCCGTGTCCGCTCGCGGGAGGGCCGCACCGGTGCGCCCGGAAGAGCCTCGTGGACCGTCTCCCGGTGGCCCATCGCCGTCTGGTGTGCGAGAACCTGCATGGCTTCCATGTCTCCTCCTTAATCCATTAAGAGCTTAATCCATTAAGGAGCGCCCGGCAAGGGGTTCGATACGGTGGACGGATGGCCAGAGTCACGCTGCAGACGATCGCCGACAGGCTGGGCGTGTCCCGGGCCACCGTCTCCTACGCCTTCTCCCGGCCCGACCAGCTCAGCGACGGCCTGCGACGGCGGATCATGGAGGTGGCCGACGAGCTCGGCTACGGCGGCCCCAACCCCACCGCGCGCTCACTTCGCCTCGGACGGGCCGGCGCGCTGGGGCTGCTGTTCAGCGAGACCCTGCCCTACGCCTTCGCCGACCCCTACGCCATCGGGTTCTTCCAGGGCATCGCCACGGCCGCCGAGGACGCCGGCGTCGGGCTGCTCATCCTGCCGCTGCCGCACGGCGACCGCCGCAGCGACACCGTGCGCGACGCGGTGGTCGACGCCTTCTGCGTGGTCTCGCTGCCCGACGGGCATCCGGCGCTCGCCGAGGTGTTCGCCCGCAAGGTGCCCGTCGTCGTGGTCGACGAACCGTACGTGCCCGGCCACCCGTTCCTGGGCATCGACGAGCCCGCCGCGGGGGCGCTGGCCGCGCGGGGGTGGCCATGGTGGGCCTGCACGACGACGGCCACACCGGCTGGGCGGGCGTCGCCCGGCAACAGGGCGCGGTCTTCGAGGCCATGCGCCGCCGCCGGAGCGGCTACCAGGAGGCCTGCGAGGAAGCCGGGCTCGACTGGGGGGACGTGCCGTTCTTCGAGGTGGCCCGCAACTCCCGCGAGGCCGGCCGCAAGGCGGGGCACGCGTTGCTCGGCCGCGAGCCGCGCCCGACCGCGATCCTCACCAACACCGACGTGCTGGCGCTCGGCGTCCTCGACGCGGCGGCCGACCTCGGTCTGACCGTGCCGGCCGACCTGTCCGTGGTGGGTTTCTCCGACAGCGCCGCCGAGGAGGCCGGCCTCACCACGATCAGGCAGGCGAAGAAGGAGATCGGCGAAGCGGCGGGCCGTTTGCTCCTGTCACCGCCCGCCGACGCGCCCGAGCGGACGATCTTCCCGCACGAGCTGATCGTCCGCGGCTCCACCGCTCCCCCGCCCGCCTAGTCTCCCGGCGTCCCGTGCCGGAAGGTCTGCGCGCCCGCGCGGTGCACGGCCGCCTTGACCAGGCCGAAGATCGCTCCCTGCACCGCCGCCGCCACGAGGACCTCCGTCCAGCCGCGATCCAGGTCGTCGGCGTCCGGCGCATCGTCATCGCCGGACACCAGCTTCCACACCTGCTTGAACATCGAGGCCGCCAAGGCGCCGCTCAGCATGCCCATTCCCAGTGACGTGACCTTCTCCACAGACCGCATCTCGCCTCCTTACGACGGCTCTGCCCGTGCCCCGTGTCAGCCCGCTAAACCCCCGTCCGCGACGGCCCGGTCTTCGGACCCGGGGAAGAATCCACCCTGACGCTGGTTCGTGATCTTTCCCTCTGATACTGGTCTCGCTCGTACGGCACAGTCAGCCAAGGAGGAACCCGGGTGGAGGCCAAGGGGCCCACGGCCGAGATCATGATCGCTGAGGCCCGTAAGGCGTTGTGGGTGATGGTCGGCTTCCTGGCTGTCATCTGGACCGCGCAGATCGCCAACTGGGCGTCCGGCTACGCGTTGAGCTACCACTACGGTGTGCAGGCGTGGAACCCCGGGAGCCTGCCGGGCATAGTGTCGTCACCGTTCCTGCACTGGAGCTGGGAGCACATCCAGGCCAACTCGGGTCCGCTGTTCATCTTCGGATTCCTGTCCGCGTACCGGGGCGTCACCAAGTTCCTCAGCGTGACGGGACTCATCATCCTGGTCAGCGGCCTCGGCGCCTGGTTCACCTCCGCCCCCGACGGGATAGGAGCGGGCGCGAGCGGCGTGGTCTTCGGCTACTTCGGCTACGTACTGGTGCGCGGCGCGTTCGACCGGCATCTGATCGACATCGTGGTCGGCCTGGTCATGGCCCTGTGCTTCTCCTATCAATTCACCGGCCTGCTTCCCCAGGAGGGCATCGGCTGGCAGGCCCACCTCTTCGGCTTCCTCGCCGGGGTGCTGGGCGGTTGGGTGTTCCGCGACCGTGGCAGAGGTCCGCGGCCGACCGCGGCCTCCCCACGGCAGAATCCCAGGGCGGCGCTGCTGAAGGAGCTCGACGATCTCGGCCTCTGACAGAGCTACGACTCGCGCCCTCCACCGGTAGGCGCCGGGCGAGGGCCGCCGCCTCCTCGACGCCGAAAGGAGGCGTCACCTCTGGACCGCTTCGTCGTTGGACAGATCGTGTCATCGAACGGATCTTCAGTGGATGCGAGGAGGACCATGATGCCCGAGATCAGGCTGACAGGACGAGCCGTGGCGCTGGTGACGGCGAGCGTGCTGGCCGGCGGCATGCTCACAACAAGGACACCAGCGCGTGGCGGGTCGGCGTCATGAACCACAGCGAGACGGCGACCTACGTCTTCGGGACATACGCGTCCTGCGTGCCACTTCCCGCTGCTCAGTAGGGATGCCGGCCACTCGCCGGCGACCCCGTCCACCTAACCGCTCCGCCCGTGGCACTGTCACCCTCCGTCGCTCGCATGCTGGTTCAGCGTGATCTGGCGTGGAACCCCGGGCGTTTACGCCCGGGAGGAAACGACAGCGCGGGAGGGCCGCCAAGGCCCGAGCGGTGCGGTGACCGGTAGGCCGTGGAGCGGCTCAGGGTGAAGATCACATGCGCGTGAAGCGCGCGGACGACGCGTCCGCCCTCTTCTCACGCCGGGGTTCGGTTTCC
>NZ_BMNH01000003.1:0-449092 GCF_014646355.1 Nonomuraea cavernae | reverse complement strand
GGCGGCGGCGCTGGAGGCGACGTTGCGCGCGGCCAACGACGCGGCCACCTGGGTCTCGCAGCTCGCCCACGACCGGCGGGTGTTTCGCAACTACGATCTGCGCAAGCACGTCTACGGGCAGGTCAAGGACAGGTACGGGCTGGCGGCCCAGGCCGCGCAGCATGTCATCAAGAAGGTCGCCGACGCCTACACCACCCTGCACGCCCATGTCCGCAACGGCCATCTGGGCAGGCCCGGCTCCGCCCGGCGTGAGCGGGTGCTGGCCAGGCCGATCGTCTTTCGCCCCGGCGCGGCCCAGCCGTTCGACGACCGCTGCCTGTCCTGGCAGCTGAACGCCCGCACGGTGTCGATCTGGACCACGGGTGGGCGGATGAAGGGCGTGGCGTTCACCGCCTCGCCCGATCAGCTCACCCTGCTGGCCGCTCACCGCAAGGGCGAATCAGACCTGGTCTGCCGCGATGGCAGGTGGTTCCTCATCGCCACCTGCGACCTGCCGGACGTTCCGGTGCGCGCCCCGGACGGGTTTGTCGGGGTGGATCTGGGGATCGCCAACATCGCCACCACCGCCACCGCCACCGCCACCGCCACCGCCACCGGCACCGGCACCGGCGATGGTGTCCGCCACAGCGGCAAGACCCTGAACGCGGTCCGTCACCGCCACCGCGAGCTGCGCCGCCGCCTGCAGGCCAAACAGACCAAGAGCGCCAGACGGCTGTTGAAGAAACGCCGCCGCAAGGAAGCGCGTTTCGCCGCCGACACCAACCACACCATCGCCAGACGCATCGTGACCGAGGCTGCACGCACCGGGCGAGGCATCGCCCTGGAAGATCTCCAGGGCATCCGCGACCGGGTACGGCTCCGCAAGCCCCAGCGGGTCACGCTGCATTCATGGAGTTTCCACCAGCTCGGCCACTTCATCGCCTACAAGGCGGCCCGCGCCGGTGTCGCCCTGGTCTGGGTGGACCCGGCCTACACCTCGCAAGCCTGCTCGGCCTGCGGACACGTGGCCAAGAACAACCGGCCCGACCAGGAAACCTTCGCCTGTACGTCGTGCGGCTTCGCTGAGCACGCCGACGTCAACGCAGCCCGCAACATCGCCGCACGCGGTGAGACGGGCTGGGCAGTGAGTCACGCTGCCTGACGCGGACCAGACCGTCGAAGCCACCGACGGCCAGGAGCTGCAAGCTCGGTCGTTTTACGGCCGAGAAGCTGACGTCCCTGTGCACCACCCCCACCGCGTGAATGGACTCCAGCGCCTCGGCGAGCCCGGCCCCCAGCGTGAGCACGGCCTGCTCTTGCCATGGACCATGCTCGGCAACCGCCTGATCCAGGGACAGACCCGGCACGTACGCCGTCGCCAGCCACGGCGGGTCCCCTTCCGGATCGGCGTCCACCACCCCGACGGTGAAGAACCCGCTCACCGTACGGGCCAGGGCGATCTCCCGGGCGAACCGGTGCCGGAACTCCCGATCGCCGGCCAGCTCCGGGTGGACCACCTTCACCGCCACCGCGCGCCCGCTTCTCGACCGCCCCAGGAAAACGCGGCCCATCCCACCCGCGCCCAGCCGCGCCTCGATCCGATAGGGCCCCACCCTCCGTAAGTCCTGCGGCTGTAACTCCTCGAACACGGCCACGCGCGCCTCCCCAAGGTTCGCGATCAGCTTGCCTGGAACACCAGGTCGTTCAGATAACCGGGAGAATAACGATCACCAACGGAAATACCGCAAAGTTCACGTTCGCCGCCGAAAGCCCGGCACTGCGAGGATCAGCGCATCAGGCCGTGGCAGGCGATGGCGGCGGCGGCCACCACGTTGAGCGAGTCGACCCCCGCCTCCATCGCGGCCGGGCTCATCGGGATGCAGACCGGCTCGTCGGCCTCGAGCAGCCACCGCGACGACAGCCCGTCGCCCTCCGAGCCGAGCAGCAGCGCGACCCGGTCCGTGAGCTTGACGGCGTCGAGGGAGGTGGCCGTCTGGTCGGGCGTCAGGGCCAGGCTCCGGTATCCGGCCTCCCGCAGCCGGGCCAGACCGTCGTACCAGTTGTCCATCCGGGCGTACGGGATCGAGAACACCGCCCCCATCGACACCTTCACCGCCCGCCGGTAGAGCGGGTCGGCGCATCGGGGCGACAGCACGATGCCGTGCACGCCCAGCGCGGCGGCGCACCTGAAGATCGCGCCGACGTTGCCGTGGTCGACCAGGTCCTCCAGCACCAGGACGCGCCGGGGCCCCGGTGAGGAGCCGGACGACGTGCCGGACGACGAGCCGGACGACGAGCCGGACGACGAGCCGGACAGCACGGAGTCGAGCGGGGGCAGCGGGAGGCGTTCCATCGAGGCCAGCGCCCCCCGATGCACCGGGAACCCGGCGATGGCCGTCATGACGTCGTCGCCGGCCACGTACACCCGGGCGTCGCCGAGCACGTCGGCGAGCTGCTCCAGCCAGCGGCCGGCGGTGAGGACCGAGCGGATGGGGTAGCCGGCGGCGACCGCGCGCCTGATCACCTTCTCGCCCTCGGCGATGAACAGCCCGCGCTCGGCCTCGAGGCTCTTGCGCAGCTCGACGTCGCGGAGCCGGGTGTAGTCGGTGAGGCGAGGGTCGCTCGCGTCGGTTACGTACTCAGGCACCTTCAGATACTGCCACGAGCCGCCTGACCTGCCAGCCGAGCGCGTAGCAGCAGAGCACCAGGCAGAGCCCCACCACGGTGCCCGCGCCCACCTTGGTGAGCACGCCGGGCAGGCCGAACTCCGGCGCGGGCGGATAGAGCACCGGCCAGAGGAGCGCTCCGGCGACCACACCGATGTAGGAGGCCGTGAGAACCGTCAGCCGGGCGCGAGGGGAGATCCGCAGGTGGCCGGGCACTCCGCAGGCGGCCATCCGCGACAGCCGGCGCCACGCCCACCAGACCACGAGGGCCAGACCCACCACCGAGGAGCCGTACTGCAGCAGGCGGAACAGCCTGATCACACCGAAGACCGAGTAGGACAGCCACTCGCCCCATTCCGCCGGACCGGTGGAGTGGGTGAAGGAGTCCCACAGGACGTGGCTCGCGGCCCCGATCAGCGCGCCGGCCACGATCGGCAGCGGCCGGACCCGGCGCCAGGAGGGCAGCAGGGTCGCGGCGCGGCCCGCGAGCGAGGGCGGCAGGAGCGAGATCAGCGGATCCCTGAGCACCAAGTGGAACAGGGCGAGCAGCACCAGGACCGACAGCAGGTCGATGGTGAGCACACCACGCCAGGCGTGCCAGTCGGAGTAGTCGGGCAGGAACGGCAGGAAGATCGGCAGATCGGGCACCATCGCGCCGATCGCCAGCGCCCACGGGTCGACCAGCCTGCGGATCCGGGACGACGACGCGAGCGGCAGCACGGCGGCGATGTGGGCGGGCGTGAACGGCACGAAACGGCTCCTCCCCCGAAACGATCATTACAGATTACCCTGTCAATCTTTGCCCCTCGCCACTAAAGTCACGCTAAGTAGCGGGTATGGTACGTAACGCTGTCGGCGGCCGGACGCCGCGGATTCGGAGGTTCATGGTGCCTGACCAGCGGGTTCACGCGCATCCGGCCGCGTCAGCCGACTGGCTCCGGGCGGCGCGCACGGCGCGCGCACTGTCGGTCGTCACGCTCGTGTGGCTCGGGCTGGAGAGCTCCCTCGGCCTGGTGGCCGGGCTGGCCGCGCACTCGGTGGCGCTGATCGGCTGGGGACTGGCGGCCCTCGTGGAGGCGGCGGCGAGCCTGATCGTGGTGTGGCGGTTCACCGGCTCGCGCACCCTGTCGGCGAGCGCGGAGCTCAAGGCGCGGCGCGCGGTCGCCGTGAGCTTCTGGGTGCTCGCCCCCTACCTGGTCCTGCACGTCGCGCACGATCTCGACGCGGGCCACCGGGCGGTGCCGACCACGCTGGGCATCGTGGTGACCACGGTCAGCATGGTCAGCATGCCGGCGCTGGGGATGGCCAAGCGGCGGCTGGGGCGGCGGCTGGCCTCTCCGTCGACCGCGGGAGAGGGCACCCAGAACCTCATCTGCGCCATGATGGCGGCCGGTGTGCTCGCCGGGCTGTGGCTCAACACGCTCGGCTGGTGGTGGGTGGATCCGGCCATGGCGGTCGCCCTGGCCATCGTCGCGCTGCGTGAGGGAATGCGGGCCTGGCGCGGTCACGCATGCTGCCACTGACGGTGACTCACCGTGGTTTCTGCACCAAAAGGGCTGTTTTGCCACAGTAACCGCACCGAGTATCGTTCCGACAGTATTGCGGAGTATCTCCGGCTAGGGTCTCCGGAAGGTCATCGACACAGCTAAGAGGACATCGTGGGGCGACACCGCACAGACGAGTTCGATGGCGGCTACCAATCCCAGCAACCAGCACCTCGCAGGCGCGCCACGGGCGGCGGCCGGGGCCGGGTGCTCGTCCCGCTCGCCGGGGCCGTCGCTCTGGCCGTCCTTCTCGGTGTCGCCGCGTTCGTCATCTTCAACCGCGACCACGACTGCTCCGGCGGCAGGCTGGCCCTCCGGGTCGTCGCCACCCCTGACATCCAGCCCGCCCTGAACAAGATCGCCGGCACCTACAACAAGGCCCTGCACTCCATCGACAGCCGCTGCGTCGAGGTGTCGGTGGCCAAGGAGGCGGCGGCCAAGACCGCGAACGCCCTGACCGCGGGCAAGGCCAACGCCGACGTGTGGGTGGCCGACTCCAGCCTCGTGGTGGCCCGGCTGCGCGGTGAGCCCGCCGCCGAGGCCGCGCTGCCCGAGCCGTCCGGGTCGGTCGCCACCTCGCCCGTCGTCCTCGTGACCGCCAAGTCGGCGGCCCCCAAGCTGGCCGGCAGCCTCAAGCCCAGCTGGGTCAGCATGATCGCCGCGGCCAACGTCGCGAACCCGGACGGCCCCGGCAGGAAGGTCCGGGTGCTCGCCCTCGACCCGCAGAAGAACTCCGCCGGGATGGCCGCGCTGCTGGCCGCCGCCGGCTCCGCCAAGCAGGCCGGCCAGGGCAAGGCTCTGGTGGGCGCGTTGAAGGAGCTGTCGGGCCAGTTGGTCTCCGACCCGAACGCGCTGCTGGCCAGCCTCACCGTGAAGTCCGGCAGCAGGGTGCCCGTCGGCGTCACGTCCGAGCAGACCGTCTACGTCCACAACACGAAGAAGCCGGACGCCCAGGTGGTGCCGCTCTACCCGGCCGAGGGCACGCTCAGCCTCGACTACCCGATCGTGACCGTCACCAAGGACCCGGCCGTCCAGAAGGCGGCGGCGGCCTTCCAGAAGGAGCTCGCCACGGAGTCGGCCCGCAAGGTGCTGCGCGGTCAGGGCTTCCGCACCCCTGACGGACAGGCCGGCGACGCGCTGTCCAAGGACAAGGGCTTCAACCCCGAGGCCCCGGAGGCGTTGCCCGCGCCCGACGCCAAGACCGTGGCCAGCATGACCCAGACCTGGTCGAGGCTGAACCTCGGCACCCGCATGCTCACCCTGCTCGACGTGTCCGGCACGATGGCCCTGCCCGTGCCGGGCACGAACATGACCCGTATGCAGGCGATCAGCAAGATCGCGTCCGAGGGGCTGGGCCTGTTCCCGGCCGACTCCGAGATCGGCCAGTGGGCCTTCTCCACGCACATGGACGGCCAGGGCAAGGACTGGATCGAGAACGTCTCGGTCGGCCCGCTGAGCGAGACCGTCAACGGAGTGCTGCGCAAGGAGACGCTGAACAGGACGCTGCAGCCCAAGGCCACCGGCGACACCGGGCTCAACGACACGATCAAGGCCGCCTACACGGAGATGTCCAAGACGTACGCCGAGGACAAGATCAATACGATTCTGATCCTCACCGACGGCGCCGGCAACGACGACCCCGACGGCGGCGTGAGCGACGCGCAGATCCTGTCGTTCCTCAAGAAGACGTACAACCCCAAGCGGCCGGTCGCCATCCTGCTCATCGCGTTCGGCCCGGACGCCCCCAAGGGCAAGCAGCGGATGGACGCCCTCGCCCAGGCCACCGGCGGCGAGGCCTTCATCGCCAAGGATGTCCTCCAGGTCCGCGACATCTTCCTGCAGGCCATGGAACGCCGCCTCTGCTCCCCCAAGTGCGACGGGTGACTCTGGCAACTCACATCACTTCTGACACTGTTCTCCCTGGTCATGCCGGTTGAGCATCTATGGCCAACCGGCTCTTTTCCGGCGGCGTCCTAAGCGCGTGGGGTAGCGAACCCAGCCGGGGAGGGACTGCGTGCCTGGATGGCCGAGTGTGGACCGTGCCGCCGATCAGCGGTTGGCGGAGGCGCTGCGGCGTGCCGACGCCGACGCCCCCGCCACGCTGTACGACGCCTACGGGGAGCGGCTCTACGCCTACGCGTTCATGCTGCTGGGAGAGCGGGAGACGGCCGCCGACGCCGTCCATGACGCGCTGGTCACGGCCCAGGGGGCGGTGCGGCGGCTGAAGGAGGACACCCGGCTGCGCGCCTGGCTGTACGCGCTGACGAGGTTCCAGGCCGTGGCGCGGATGGCGCACCGGGGCGGCACCTCGCCGGAGGGTCTGCCGGCTCCCGTGCTGGAGGAGACGGACGACTCCGAGCTGTCCGACCTGGTCCGCGAGACGCTGGGCGAGCTGAGCAGGAACGAGCGAGAGCTGCTGGAGCTGGCGCCGCGCCACGGCCTGACCCCGTCCGAGGCGGGCGCCGTGCTGGGGCTGACCTCGCGCCAGGCCGCGAGCCGGCTCGGCAGGGCCCGCGACCATCTGGAGAACGCCGCCGCGGCCGTCATCCTGGCGCGTGTGGGACGTGCGCACTGCCCCGACCTGTCGTCGATGGTCGACTCGTGGGAGGGGCCGCTCACGCCACTGCTGCGCAGGCGGCTGTCCGGGCACATCGGCGGCTGCGAGGTGTGCACCGAGGGACGGCACCGGAAGGTCTCGGCGGGACGGCTGCTCGACCTGGTCCCGGTGGCCTTCCCGCCGATCTCGCTGCGCCACCGGGTGATAGAGACGTGCGGGAGCCCCTCCGGTGACGACACCCGCATGCTGATCATGGATCGGGGTGACGGCTTCGACCGTACGGGCTTCCCGGCGGCGGCCGAGCCCCGTTCGCGACGACGGCGCCGGCCGCGCGGGCTCGCGCCGGTCGTCCTCGCGGGGGTCTGCGTGCTCGCCGCCACCGGCGCGATGGTGATGATCGGCGGCGGCGAGACCGGCACCGGCACGGCGCTGCACGTCATCTCCTCGCCGCCGCCCGTGTCCTCGCCCGGGGAGGGCTTCACCGATCCATCCGAGGAGCCCGAGGAGCCCGCGGCCGAGGACGACGAGCCCACGCCCACCCCGACGCCCTCGGCCACCGGCCCGGACCGGACGCCGGCCACGGTGCGGCCGGTCGCCACGGCGGCGACCACCCGACCGGCCACCGCGCCGCCGGCCACCCGCCGCCCCGTGGCCGGCGCCCGGCTGGGAGCCACCTGCCCCGACGGGATCGACGGCGTGGCCACCGTCCGGCTGACCGCCCGCAATGCCGCCGTGACCTGGACCGCGAGCGCCTCTGCGAGGCTCGGCGTGTACCCGGCGAGCGGTTCGATCAAGGCCGGCCGGTCGGTCTCCGTCTGGGTCACGGTCACCGACCCGGACACTCCCGGCAGCGGGACGGTGTCCTTCGGCTCGAACGGCGGCGGCGGCAGTTGCTCGCTGTCGTGGCGTGGTCATCAGCGGCAGCCCTCGGAGGGGCCGTCGGAGGAGCTGACGCCCACCCCGACCGAGACCGATCCGGTCAGCGACCCGTCGCACAGCTCGGCCGGGGATGCGCACAGTGAGACGGGGAGTCCCTCATGAGGCAACAGTTTTCCCATGAGTGATGCGCATCACCGTAGATCTTCGTTTAAGCGACATACAGGTAGGAGTCGGGCCCTGACTCGATGATCGGGCACCCAATAGGGCATCCTGGTGTACTTGGTGAACGGATCGGGCCGCGGGACGCTTGACCCTGTGTTGTAGGCCACATGGGAAATTCTCGCCTCTCGGTAAACCAATGCGGGTCACCAAGCGTCGGCATTGACGTGCCGGCAGGTGGGTTGGTCCCATGAAATGCGATCAATCGCGCCTTTAACCAGCCAGGAGCCAGGAGACACCATGATCAGGCACCGCCGAGCGCTCGCGTGGCTGCTCGGGCTCGCGTGCATCGCGGGAGCGGTGATCGCGCTCTTCGACATCGAGACGCCTCTCCGCCCTGCCTTGATCTCGCTGTTCCTTCTGGTCGTCCCCGGGGCGGCGGTGGTCGGGTTGCTGCGTGATCGTGACCCGCTGGCCGCGCTCTCCGTGGGGGCCGCCGCCAGCCTGGTGATCAACGTTCTCCTCGCCCAGGCCATGCTGCAGTTCAACGCGTGGTCGCCGCGAGCGGGAGTGGCGACGGTCGCCGTGCTCGGCGGGTTCATGTACGTGCTTCGCGTGTTGTACCGGGGGAAGAACATGCAGACCGAACAGGGGGCCAGGTCAAGGTGAAGATCACGGTGGTTCGCCCCGGAGATCTCGGAGACTCCGAACTCACCCGCTGGCGAGAGTTGCAGAAAGCGGATCCGAGCCTCGACAACCCGTTCCTGTCGGTCGAGTTCGCCGTGGCGATGGACAGGCTGCGCGACTACGTGAGGGTGGCGGTCCTCCACGACGGGTCCGGTGTCGCCGGGTTCTTCCCCTACGAGCGTCACAGCTTCGGCATCGGCAAGCCACTCGGCGGCTTCCTCACCACCTGCCACGGCCTGATCGCGGCCCCCGGGCTGGAGTTCGACGCCCGCGCCCTGCTGCGCGCCTGCAAGCTGACCGTCTTCGACTTCGACCACATGGTCGCGGGGCAGCCGACGTTCGCGCCGTACGAGGCCGACGTCCGCCCGGCGCCGGTCATGGACTTCACCGCGGGCTTCGACGCCTGGCTCGACCAGGTCAGGTCCAACTCCCCCAAGAACCTGAAGACCGTGCGCTACAAGGAGCGCAAGCTCGGCCGGGAGCAGGGCGACCTGCGCTTCGAGTACGCCTCCGCGGATCCCGAGGTGCTGCGCGTCCTGCTCGGCTGGAAGTCCGACCAGTACCGTCGCACGGGGCGGGTGGACAGGTTCGCGCAGCCGTGGATCGTCGAGTTGATCGACCTGATGCACGCCGAGCACTCCAGCGACTTCGGCGGTGTGCTGACCATGCTCTACGCCGGTGACACGCCCGTCGCCGGCCACTTCGGCCTGCGCACCGCCACCACGCTCGTCGGCTGGTTCCCCGCCTACGACACCGAGTACGCCCGCTACTCCCCCGGCATCGTGCACCACCTGCAGATGGCCGAGGCCGCCGCGACGGCCGGTCTGCAGATGGTCGACATGGGCAAGGGCGGCAAGGAGTACAAGGACTGGCTCAAGAGCGGTGTCCTCTACGTCGCCGAGGGCCGCGTGTCGAGGCCCTCCCCGACGGCGGCGGTCCACTGGATGGGCCGGACCCCGTTCAACAAGGCGCGAACAATTGTCCTGGACCGACCGTCTCTCTATAGAGCGGCCGATCGTGTCCTCAAGGGCTTCGGCCGTGTTCGCAGTTCGTTACGCCCCGAGCCAGCCAAGCAAGCAGTGAAGGAACCCACGGGAGCCAACTAGCTCCCACCCCCACCCCAACCAGCGCCACCCCCGGCACAGCAGCAGCACTGAAGCACCACCCTCACGCCACAGGACCGCTCCACGCACCGTTGGTCGATGTCGCCATTCCCCCAGCACCCGGGTGTGGCCGTCCTCGGCTCGCGTGGAGGAGGTCCCGGAAGGATTTGCCTCACCATGAGTCCCGAGACCACCAAGCACAACGGCAAGATTCAGATCACACCGTTGCGATCGATGCCACCTATTGAGCGTTTCACGCCGGTCACTCCTCACCTGGCCATTTCCCCGACGGTGAGCGTGGTCGTTCCGGCGATGAACGAGGCCGAGAACCTTCCCCACGTCTTCGCCACCCTGCCGCAGTGGATCGACGAGATCATTCTCGTCGACGGCAACTCCGTCGACGACACCGTAGCCGTCGCCAAGCGGCTGCGGCCCAATGTGAAGATCGTCACGCAGACCGGCAAGGGCAAGGGCGACGCCCTGGCCGCCGGATTCGCCGCCTGCACCGGTGACATCATCGTGATGATCGACGCCGACGGCTCCACCGACGGCCACGAGATCATCACCTTTGTCGGCGCGCTGGTGACGGGCGCCGACTTCGTCAAGGGCTCCCGCTACGCCGCAGGCGGGGGCAGCGACGATCTGACCTTCAACCGCAGGTTCGGCAACAAGGTGCTCACGAGCCTGGTCAACGTCATGTACGGCACCCAGTACACCGACCTTTGCTACGGCTACAACGCCTTCTGGGCCCGCCACCTCGACGTGCTCGACCTCGACTGCGACGGCTTCGAGGTGGAGACCCTGCTGAACGTCCGCGCCGCCAAGGGCGGGCTGAAGGTGCACGAGGTGCCGAGCCACGAGCGCTGCCGCATCCACGGCGAGAGCAACCTGCGAGCCGTGCGCGACGGCTTCCGGGTGCTCAAGACCATCCTGCGCGAGTGGCGCCGCCAGCCCACTCCCGTGCAGCCCGAGCCGGCCGCCGCTCCCGCCGCGGACCGGGGCGTCGCATAACAAAGAGGCATAGCCGTGAACACGTCCGTCGTCATCTGTGTCTACACCGAGGACCGGTGGGAGGACATCAGGGAGGCCGTCGAGTCGGTCGAGCGCCAGCGGCGCCGGCCACACGAGCTGATCCTGGTGGTCGACCACAACCCCGACCTGCACCTGAAGCTCAAGCGAGCCTATCCACAGGTCATCGTGGTGGAGAACACCCACGAGCAGGGGCTGTCCGGCGGCAAGAACACCGGCGTGGCCGCGGCCACCGGTGAGATCGTCGCCTTCCTCGACGACGACGCCGTCGCCGATCCCGGTTGGCTGGAGGCTTTGGAGGAGGGCTTCCAGGATCCGGGCGTCGTCGGCGTGGGCGGACGCACCGACCCGTTGTGGGCGTCGCGGAGCAGGCCGCGGTGGTTCCCGTACGAGTTCGACTGGACCGTCGGGTGCACCTACCGCGGCATGCCCGCGGTCCGGGCGCCGATCCGCAACGTGATGGGCGGCAACGCGGCCTTCCTGCGGGAGGTCGTGGCCGAGGTCGGCGGGTTCCACAGCGGCATCGGCCGCAGCGTGCAGGGCCGCAAGAGCCGGCCGCTGGGCTGCGAGGAGACGGAGTTCTGCATCAGGCTGAGCCAGCGCAGGCCGGGCTCGGTCATGTTGTTCGAGCCGCGCGCGGTGATCGGCCACAAGGTGTCGGCGCAGCGCGAGCGGTTCGCCTACTTCCGGTCCAGGTGCTACGCCGAGGGCCTGTCCAAGGCCCTGGTCACCAAGGAGGTCGGCACCCAGGACGGCCTGGCCAGCGAGCGGGCGCACGCGCTCAAGACCCTGCCGCTCGGCGCGCTGCGCGGCGTGGGTGAGGCGCTGCGCGGCGACCTGGGCGGGCTCGGCCGGGCCGCCGCGATCGTGATCGGCCTGGCCTGGACCACCTGGGGGTACGTGGTCGGCACCGCCCGGCTGAAGGCGGTGCGGTCATGACCCGTGTGCCGATCCTGATGTACCACTCGGTCACCGACACCCCCAACGAGGAGACCCGCCCCCATTCGGTGCGCCCCTCCGACCTGGAGGAGCAGCTCGCCTACCTGGCGGAGAGCGGCTTCACCCCGATGACGCTGGGCGACCTGGTGGCGAGCCTGAACAAGACCAGCGCCATGCCCGTCAAACCCATCGTGATCACCTTCGACGACGGCTACGCCGACTTCCACAGTCACGCGCTGCCGCTGCTGGAGCGCCACCGCTTCCCGGCCACGGTCTTCCTGACCAGTGGCTGGGTGGCCGACGCGGGTCCCGACGCCGCGGGCCGGGCGCTCGACGACATGCTCAGCTGGGGTCAGGCCCGCGAGATCGCGCAGACCGGCATCGAGATCGGCGGCCACAGCCACAGCCATCCGCAGCTCGACCAGCTGCGCACCGAGGATCTCCGCCAGGAGCTGCGCAAGAACAAGGGGCTGCTGGAGGAGAAGATCGGCGCCCCGGTCGCCACCATGGCCTACCCGTTCGGCTACTCCAGTGCCCGGGTACGCCGCGAGGTGCGCAAAGCCGGATATTTCGCCGCATGCGCCGTGAGCAACGCGATCGCCGCCGACCGGCACGACATGCTCGCCATCCCCCGGCTGACGGTCGCCGGCAACACGACCATCAGCATGTTCAGACGCGCCGTCGAAGGCAGCGCGGTGCCTCTGATCTACCTGCGCGAACGCGTCCTCACCAAGGGCTACGCGGTCGTCAGGCGGACCAGGTACGGCCTGCGCCGGGTGCGCGGAGATGTCTAGCCTCTGGCGCAAGATCGTCCATGACCTGCGCAGCCCGCTGCTGCGCAACGGCTACGCGCTGATGGCCAACACCGGCATCACCGCCGTGCTGGGCATGGGCTACTGGCTGCTCGCCGCCCACTACTACACGCCCGAGGAGTTCGGCAGGGGCCAGGCGCTGATCACCGCGATGCGGCTGTTCGCGTCGCTGACCGCGCTGGGCTTCGTGGGGGCGCTCGCCCGCTTCCTCCCGGTGGCGGGCCGCCGCACCCCCGAGCTGGTCCTGCGCGGGTACGGGCTCGCGGGGGCGACCGGTGTGGTGGCCGCGACCGGGTTCCTGCTGACGCTGCCGCTGTGGGGCAAGACCTACTCGGTGCTCGGCGGGTTCGGGCCCGGCCTGTTCTTCCTGGCCGCGGTGCTGGTCTGGGCGGTGTTCACGCTCCAGGACGTGGTGCTGACCGGCCTGCGCAAGGCCACCTGGGTGCCGCTCAACAGCCTGATCTTCGGCCTGCTCAAGATGGGCCTGCTGGTCGCCCTGGCCGGGGCGCTGCCCGAGGGCGGCATCTTCGTGTCCTGGATGGTGCCGACGGCGATCGCGCTGATCCCGATCAACTGGTTCATCTTCGCGATCATCATCCCCCGGCACGTCAAGAGCGCCGAGGCGAGCGCCCGGCCGCCGAGGCTGCGCGACGTGGGCCGGTTCCTGGCCGGCGACTTCCCCGGCACGCTGTCGATCCTGGCGATCGTCTATCTCGTTCCGGTCATCATCGCGACGCAGGTGGGCGAGGCCACGTTCGGCCGCTTCTCGATGGCCCACACGCTGGGCTGCATGATCGAGCTGCTGGCGATGAACATGGCCGTGTCGCTGACCGTCGAGGGCTCCTTCGACCGGGCGCAACTGGCCGGCAACTGCCGCAGGGCGCTGCGCCGGGCCTTCCTGATCATCGCGCCGGTGATCGCGGTGACGATCCTCGCGGCGCCGCTGATCCTGACCGTCTTCGGGTCCGAGTTCGCGGCGGAGGGGACGACGCTGCTGCGGCTGATGGCGCTGGCCGTGCTGCCCCGGGTGCTGATCGAGATCTACCTGAGCGCGCTGCGGGCGCAGAGCCAGGCGCGCACCCTGGCGATCGTCCAGATCGGGCTGGCGGCCACGGTGCTGATCTCGATCGTCGTGCTGTTCCCCTTCGCAGGCGTGAACGCGGTCGGTTACGGCATGCTCTTCAGCCAGATTCTGGTCGCCCTTTTGATCTTCGGAAGTCTCCGCAAAATTCTTAAATTCGGCGAAATCGGGCAGCCAACCGTCGCTCAGGGGTCGCCCGGGGCCCCATGATGGTCAACGTGAGGCAACGGGACGGCGATGGCATGACAACCGGGATCACGGGTTCCTCAGAGCTCAAGGGTGAGGAGGAGCCGGAGGTGCCCTTCGATCCGGACGCCACGGGCATCATTCCCCGGATCACGCTCTCCGGGGAGTCCGGCGACCCCGCCGACGCCGCGTCACCGGACGGTCCGGCCACCGCAGACGGTCCGGCCACCGCAGACGGTCCGGCCACCGCAGACGGTCCGGCCACCGCAGACGGTCCGGCCGCCGCGGACAGTCCGGCCACCGCAGACGGTCCGGCCACCGCAGACGGTCCGGCCGCCGCGGACAGTCCGGCCACCGCAGACGGTCCGGCCACCGCAAATGGTCCGGCCACCGCGAACGGTCCGGCCGCTGCGGACGACGGCGACGACGGTTACGGCGACGGCGGCGTGGCGGACTCCGACGTGACGACGGCGATTCGCCTGCCCACCCTGCGCATCGGCGGCCCGCCCACGGTCCCCGACGTCACCGCCTCCTCTTCGACCGGCGCACCCCCCTCCACTCCGTCCGGGACCGCGAAGACGCCTTCCACTCCCCCGGCCGAGGACACGTCCGCCACTCGCCCAGCCAAGGACAAGTCCGCCACATCCCTGGTCGAGGACAGGTCCGCCACTCCCGTGGTGGAGGACACGTCCGCCAGGTCTGCGGCGGAGGGCACGTCTGGGAGCCCGTCGTCCCGCACGGCCGCCTCCCGGGGCGCGGCGCCCGTCCAGGACGGCGCGCCCGACACCTCCCAGGCCGAGGACACCGTCACGCAGGTCCTGCCCGCCACCGGCACGCCCGGCGGCGGCAGCGGGCGCCCTTCCCAGGTCGGCAAGGGCGGTCCTCCCATCCCGGACGCGCCTCCAGCCGGCGCGGCAGGAGGCTCGGCTTCGGACGTGGGATCCACCTCTGGTGCGGGGGCCGCCTCTGGTGCGGGGGCCGCCTCTGGTGCGGGGGCCGCCGGGGTGGAGGATCCGCCTACGGCGGCGATGCCGGTCGTGGGCCGCCCATCGGGTGGGAGGTCGACGACGGCGCTGGGTGCCGACGCCGGTGAAGAGGACTCCGGCCCTACAGGCGCCGGGCATAAGGATGACTTCCGCACCGAGAGTGCGAGGATCTCGGCCGGAGACACGGGCAAGGAAGCGCCCGGAGAGAGTGGGTCCGGGCCGACGGTGGCGTTCCAGAGGGCGCCACAGGCGCCTCAGAGGACGCCTGGGCCGTCTCAGGAGCCTCCTGGCCCCGCAGAGCCTCAGCACGCGTCTCACGAGGCTCCTGCGCCCCAGGCGCCCCAGAGCGCGACGGCGGGCGGGACGGCGGGACGGCAGCGCACGGGGGTGGCGGCGCGGTTGCGGCAGTTGCTGCACAGCGCGCCCACCTGGCTCCCGGTGCTGCTCACCGTCGAGGCCCTCGTCATGTACGTCCTGGCGCTGCGCGCGTCCCCGGGGCCGTTCCGCGGGGTGGATCCGGCGGAGATCAACGGGCTGGGCCTGATCGCGGCGCTGCCGGCGAGCGCGTTCGCGGCCATCCTGATCATGCTCGTGGCGTTCTTCGTCACGGTGGCGCAGTCGACCGACCGCAAGTTCCTGCTGTTGTTCCAGATCGCGGTCATCACGTTCGCGCTGCACGGCGCGGGCGCGCTGGTGGCCGACGAGCCGCGCTTCCCCACGGCGTACATCCACGCGGGGTTCGTCGACTTCATCGGCCGCACCGGTGAGACGGCGATCAACATCGACGCCCGCATGGGCTGGCCGGGCTACTTCGCGCTCTTCGCGTTCGTGACGAAGGCCGCCGGGATCAGCGACATGACCACGATCCTGCAGTGGACGCCGCTGCTGTCCAACCTGCTCTACCTGCTGCCCTTCGTGCTCATCCTGCGCCAGGTGGTGGCGACGACGCGGGCGCGCTGGTTCGCGGCGTTGCTGTTCGTGCTGGTGCAGTGGATCGGACAGGACTACTTCTCGCCGCAGGGCTTCACGTTCGCGCTGTATCTGGCCTTCGTGGCGATCCTGCTGCGCTGGTTCGGGCGGGTGGAGCCGCGCACGAAGCCGGTGCCGCCCAAGGGGCTGCGCAAGCTGCTCGGCCGGCTCGACGCGATGACGCCCGGCGAGATCGCCAACACGGGGATGTTCCGGGCCGACAAGCTGCTGATGCTGACGTTGCTGCTGGCGCTGTTCTTCGCGTCGACGGCCTCGCACCAGATCACGCCGTTCATGATGCTCGGCGTGGTGACCGCGTTCCTGATCTTCAAGCGGACGTCGCTGACCTGGGCGCTGCCGTTCTCGCTCGGCCTGGTGGTGCTGGCCTGGATCAGCTACGAGGCCGTGGGGTTCTGGGCCGGCCAGATCGACACGATTTTCGGCGGACTGGGCAGGATCTTCGACAACTTCCAGAGCAACACCGGCGACCGCATCGAGGGCAGCGACCCGGCGCACGCGCTGGTGCTCCAGGCGCGTCTCGGCATCCTGGTCGTGATCCTCTCGCTGGCCGCCACCGGCCTGCTGCGCAGGCTGCGCCGCGGGGTGTTCGACCGGGCGGCGCTGATCCTGCTCTGCGTGCCGGTGATGGCGCTGGGGCTGCAGAGCTACGGCGGCGAGATCGGGCTGCGCATCTACATGTTCGCGCTGCCCGGCGCCTGCCTGCTGGCCGCGTACGCGTTCTTCCCCAACCTGCCCGCCGACAGCGCGGACGTGCGGGAGGAGACGATCCCCATCCGCAGGCGGAACGTCCGCTTCAACCCCGAGGTGACGAGGAAGGTCACGGTCGTCCTCGCGGCGTCCGTCTCGGTCGTGCTGGCCATGGCGTTCCTCGTCGCCCGCTACGGCAACGAGAAGTTCGAACGGGTGACCTCGGGCGAGGTCGCGGCCATGCACTACGTGTACGACCACGACAAGCCGAGCGCGCGGGTGCTCTACCTGGTGCCGAAGGAGGGCCCGGAGGTCACCCCGACACTGCCCTGGGGCGAGAAGGATGTCGAGCTGGTCAACTTCAACGGCCAGGCGCTCGTTCACAAGGATCCGACGCAGATCGCCAGCGCGGTCCAGAAGCTCAAGGAGAGCCCGCGCAACACCTATCTCGTCGTCAGCCGGGGGCAGGTCAGCTACCTGCAGCTCAACGAGGGCTTCCCGGAGGACTGGCACGAGAGGTTCCGGGCCGCGCTGGACGCCTCGCCGGACCTGAAGAAGGTCTACTCCAACAAGGACGCCGCCCTCTACACCTGGAAGACGTTCGTCAGGGGCACCGAGATCCCGGATCCCCAGCCGTACAAGGGGCGGGGCGATCCCACCTCGCCCTGGACGCCGGTGGGCATCGGGGCGCTGGCGGTGACGTGGATCACGTTCTTCGCCTACGAGGTGATCCGGCTGCACGGCCCCGACCGGGCTCGCCGGGCCCGCAGGCGGCTGTTGTACCTGGCCATACCGGCGTTCCTGGTGGCAGTCGGAGTCATCATCGAGCGATTCATCTTTATCGCGATGAATAACTGAATTCACAGGAAACGCTCAGGTTTTGCGGAAGGATGTTCGCCGATGACGGCACAGCGAACACCTCCCGTCCACGTGGACGGGCCGGCGACCAGGATCACGGCCGTCGACTCGCTGCGCGGGTTCTCGCTGCTGGGGATCCTCGTGGTCAACATCGCCTTCCTGGCCTCCGGCTACCGGATGGCCGGGCTGGCGGAGCCGGCGTTCGGCTCGACGCTCGACTGGGCCGTGCGGTGGACCGTCACGATGTTCCTGGAGAACAAGTTCTATCTGCTGTTCTCGTTCCTGTTCGGCTACAGCTTCACCCTGCAGATCGACTCGGCGGCGCGGCGGGGCCTGGCGTTCACGCCGATGTTCCTGCGACGGCTGGCCGGGCTCTTCGTGCTCGGGCTGGCCCATGCCGTGCTGCTCTTCCCGGGCGACATCCTGACCACCTACGCGGTGGCCGGGCTGGCGCTCCTGCTGCTGCGCCGGATCACGCCCAGGACCGCCGTCGTGCTGGCGATCGTGCTGACCTGCGTGCTGGCGGCGGGGTTCGTGCTGCTGGCCGTACTGGCAGGGGCGGGCCTGGACCTGGCGGGGACGGTGTCGCAGGGGACCGCGGAGGCGATCAAGTCCGACGCGTCGCTGGCGGGGTCCGCCGCGCAGATCGTCGCCGAGCACCTGCGCAAGCTGTCGCTCATCGTCGTGCTGCGCGTGCTCTTCCAGGGCCCGGCGGTGCTGGCGGCGTGCCTGATCGGGCTCGCGGTGGGCAAGCTGGGCCTGCTGCGCGACCTCCGGGCGCACACCGCGGCGCTCAGGAGACTGCAGTGGATCGGCTTCACAGCCGGGCTGGGCGGCGCGTTCGTCTACACGCTGTCGGCGTGGACGGGCATGGTGCACAAGTTCGCCGGCGAGGCGGTTGACCTGCTGACCGCGCCGTTGCTGGCCGCCGCCTACGCGGCCACGTTCCTGCGGCTGCTGCCGCGTCTGCCCCGGCTCGGCCGCGCCCTGGCCGCGCCCGGCCGGATGGCGCTGTCCAACTACCTGGCGCAGTCGCTGATCTGCGCGCTCATCTTCACGGGTTACGGCCTGGCGCTGGTGGATCGGGTCAGTCCGCCGCTGGAGGTGCTCATCGCGGTGGGCCTCTTCGCGGGACAGGCGATCTACAGCCATTGGTGGCTGCGTACGCACAGATACGGGCCCGTGGAGTGGCTGCTGAGAGGCATCACGTACGCCCGCGCCCCCGGCAAGGCCATCACGGATCCGGCCGAGTTCCCGCCCAGGCGGGAGCGGGCCTGAGCCGGATCGAGGGAGCACGGCCCGGCGCGAGACCGCTCGCCCGACTTGATAGGCAAGTCTTCACTTGCCTATGCTGAGGGCGTGGCGGAAGACATCTTCAAGGCACTGTCCGATCCCACCCGCCGGCACATCCTTGACGAGCTGGTGGAACGGGACGGTCAGACCCTGTTCGAGATCTGCGCGCGGCTGACGGCCAAGCACGGCCTGGGGCTGTCCCGCCAGGCGGTCAGCCAGCACCTGGCCGTACTGGAATCCGCGGGTCTGATCCATGCGCGGCGTCAGGGCCGCTACAAGTTCCACGACGTGAACACCGAACCGCTCGAGCAGATCGTGACCCGATGGCTCAGGCCCGACACACCGGAAGGCACCTCATGAGAATCCACCTGTCCAGCGTCTTCGTCGATGACCAGGACAAGGCCCTGCGCTTCTACACCGACGTCCTGGGCTTCGTGAAGAAGACCGAGGTCCCGCTGGGCGAGGACCGTTGGCTGACCGTGGTCTCGCCGGACGATCCCGACGGGACCGAGCTCCTGTTGGAGCCCGACGGCCATCCGGCGGTGAATCCGTTACGGAAAGCGCTGGTCGAGGACGGCATCCCGGCCACCGCCTTCGCCGTGGACGACGTGCACGCGGAGTTCGACCGGCTGCGCGGGCTCGGCGTGCGCTTCACCCAGGAGCCGCTGGAGATGGGCCCGGTCACCACCGCGGTCCTGGACGACACCTGCGGCAACCTGATCCAGATCGTGCACCACAAGTAGGGCCCGCTCCGGCGACCGGCGGCGGCTCCACCGTCGCCGGTCAGCCCTGGCCCCGTCCCTCCCACTTGACCTCGTACGGCTTCAAGGTCACCTGCTTGCCGTCGACGGTGGCCGTGACCTCGGCGTCGGCCGTGTTGACCATCACGACCTGACGCTCCTGGGCGAGGACCCTGATCCGCTCGTCGGAGGCATCGACCTGCTGGAGCCGCACCCCGAGGGGAAACCACCGGGTGAACCCGCTCAGCAGGCCCGCCATGGGCATGTCGCCCTCGTCGGCGGTCGACCACAGGCAGCCCGGGCAGACGCCCTGGCCCTTGGTCTGCGGGTTCCAGTAGAGGGCCGACGTCACGCCGCTCTTCGCGAACTCCATCAGCGCCGTGGCCTGCACCGCGGTGCGCTTCTCCTCGCTCCAGCCGGAGTTGTCGGGCTCGACGTACCATTCGGCCCACCAGACCGGCATGTCGCCGCTCTTCTCGCGCAACCAGGTGGTGATCGCGCCGAACTTGGCCTGGGCGGCGAAGTCGCCGGGGATGTTGCCCTTGTCGTTGGTCATCGAGGCGCCGTCGACCACGATGAAGTCGGCGCCCTTCTTGTGCTGGATCCAGTACTCGATCGCGTCGAGGGCGCGCTGGTCGATGGTGCCCCACGGCCCGGTCAGCTCGGACGCGCCGGCGCCGGACTCGCTCCCGATCGGCACGTACGGCCCGCCGACCTGGATGTCGTCGTCGACCTGCTTCAGCGCGGCGTAGACCTTGTTGTACATCTCGGTGTAGCCCTCGGCGTCCCACCGGTTGGAGGTCGTGTCCCAGAAGCCCTTGAACTCGTTCCACACCATGAAGTGCTTGACGGTCGGGTACTGCCTGGCCACCTTGGCGGCGAGCTTGGCGTAGTCGTCGAAGTGCTCGCGCTTGGGGGCGACCGTGTGGTTCTTGCTCCAGTCGGTACGGCCGGCCTGCCCGCCCTTCATCCAGTCGGGGGCGCAGCAGAGCGTGATGACCGGCAGGCCGCGCGACGAGGAGATGAACTTCATCCGCCGGTCGAGGTCGCCCAGGTTGTACTGCCCGGGGCGCGGCTCGGGGTTGCCGACGCCCCAGCCCATGATGTGCTGGTTCTGCAGCATCGGGACCCGGCCGAGCACCCCCTTGGCCTGCTCGGAGATCTGCTTGGGCGCGGTGTCGGCGCTGTACTGGGTGTGGGTGACACCCCACCGGGGCCAGTCCTCGAGGGCGGGTGGCTGCTCCAGGGTGGGGGCCGGCTGCGAGGGCCCGGCCTCGGCCACCTCGCCGCCCCGGAACTCATCCCTGGAACCGACCCGCATCGCGGCGTAGATCATGATGCCGGCCACGAGCACGACGGCGAGGACGCCGGCGCCCACGGCGATCGGCCACGGTGGCCGCCGCCGGGCATGCCGACCATCGGTGGGAATCACGGGAACCTCCACCCCTCGCGCGTACATACAGAGAGTCGGGCGCTGCCGCGCCCGACCTTTATAACCGTATATACGAGACTTGCAAGCTGCTTGCGCTTCAGATTAGGGGGCCGGCGGCCGCTCACCACCCGCCGGACCTGGAACACCCGCGTAACGGTAGGGCACGGGCTGCCGGCCCGGCTGAACTACCAGCAACGTACCGGGAGACTCGGCATAGAAGGCGGATTCGACCGCCGCGGCCACGTCCTCGGCCGTCAGCAGCGGGAACCCGGCGTTGACGAACAGCTCGCGCGCGTCGGCGACCAGCGGCGTGTCGGTGAAGCCGGGACAGACCGCGCCGATCCTGACGCCGTCCCTGGCCAGGGGCGCGGCCAGGGCCCTGACCAGCCCGACCACGGCGTGCTTGGTCATCGTGTAGATCGGGTCTCCGTCGTAGCCGACCAGCCCGGCCAGCGAGGCCGTGACCACGATCGCGCCGCCGCCGGAACGCCTGAGCAGCGGGACCGCGGCCGCGACGCCGAAGACCACGCCGTCGACGTTGACGCCGACCGCCCTGCGGTACTGCGCCGCGTCGAACGCGGCGAAGTCGACCCCGCTGGTGATGCCGGCGTTGAGGTGGACCAGGTCGAGCCGGCCGTACCTCTCCTCGGCCAGCGCGACGGCCTCGCGCGACGCCTCCTCGGTGCTCACGTCGGCGGCCAGCGCGACGCCGCTCACCTCCTTGGCGAGCCGCTCGGCGCCCTCGCCGTCGCGGTCGACCAGCACGCATCGGGCGCCGCCGGCGGACAGCCGCCGCGCCACCGCGGCGCCGATGCCGCTCGCCGCTCCGGTGATCAGTGCAACAGTGCTCATCAACGCTCCTGTGGGGTGGTCACGACTGGTCGAGGATCCTGTGCGCACGGGCTACCAGAGTGGGCACGGCCGAACCGATGTGCTCGAACCCATCCCCCACGGTCTTACCCTGCCGGAAGCGGGCGTGGATACCCTCCACGATGACCGCGAGCTTGTAGTTGCCGAACGCCACGTAGAACCCGAGGTCGGTGATGTCCCGGCCGGACACCTTGGCGTAGTGGGCGGCGAACTCGGCGGCGTTGAGGAACCCGGGGGCGAGCGTCACGTCGCCCGCCACCGGGATGCCGGCCCGTTCGTCGTCGCCGGGGTCCTGCCAGTAGGTCAGCGTGAGCCCCAGGTCGGCCAGCGGGTCGCCGAGGGTGGACATCTCCCAGTCGACCACGGCCAGGATCTCGGGCGCGGGCGCCGTCCGGATCAGCGTGTTGTCCAGCCGGTAGTCGCCGTGCACGAGGGTGCCGGCCGAGCCGGACGGCATCCGGTCGCGCAACCGGCCGGCGAGCCGGTCGTACTCGGGCAGGTCGGCGGTCTTCGAGCGCTCCCACTGCTGGCCCCAGCGCTGGAGCTGCCTGGCCAGGTAGCCCTCCGGACGGCCGAAGTCGCCCAGGCCCACCTCGCGGTAGTCGACGGCGTGGATGGCGGCCAGCACCTCGGCAAGCCGCTCGGACAGCCGCCTGGTCTCCTCGGGCGCGGGGTCCCCGAGCTCCGCCCTTCTCCGTACGGCCGCGCCCTCGACGTATCCCATCAGGTAGAACGGCGCCCCGATGACGTCCTCGTCCCCGCAGAACGCCACGGGTTCGGGCACCGGCACGGGGGTGGGCGCGAGGGCCGAGATGACCCGCCACTCGCGTCGCATGTCGTGGGCGGTGGGCAGGACGTGCCCGAGCGGCGGGCGGCGCAGCACCACGCGGCGCTCGCGGGCCTCGACGAGGTAGGTGAGGTTGGACTTGCCACCGGAGATGAGCGAGACGGAGAGGGGCTCGCCCGCGTCGGGGACGTTCTTGGCCATCCACGCGGACAGGCGCGGCTGGTCGATCCCGGGAACGGTCATGGACACACATTAGAACGTCACTCGGTCCTGAACGCTAGCTGAGAATTCTGTAACGTTCCGAGGCTGCGTGAACCACCGGCTGAAATACCCCTTACCCTGGGATTACACGTCTCCCCGCATGCTGACATGGGACAACGGCATGCCGACGGTAGGAGCCCATGCGCGTCACACTTGCTCGCCCCAGCGAACTGGGCGCACCCGAGCTCAACCGGTGGCGAGCCCTTCAGGAATCAGAGCCCGGATTCGACAATCCGTTCCTGTCGCCCGAATTCACGGTCATCGTCGGCGGGTTGCGGGACATGGTCAGGGTCGCGGTGCTCTACGACGGGCCGGAGATCGTGGGGTTCTTCCCCTTCGAGCGCCATCCGCTGGGCATCGGCAAGCCCGTCGCGGCGGGGCTGACCGACGCGCAGGGCCTGGTCCACGCCAAGGGCGTGGAGATCGACCCGCACCGGCTGATCAGGCAGTGCGGCCTCTCGGTCTACGAGTTCGACCATCTCGTCGCCTGCCAGCCGCTGCTCGACGAGCGGCACGAGCGGCATCCGTCGCCGATCATCGACCTGCGTGACGGCTACGAGAGCTACACCGGCTTCCTGCGCGAGCACTCCGGCAAGACGTACAAGACCACGCTGGCCAAGTCGCGCAAGCTGCAGCGCGAGGTCGGCGAGGTCCGCCACGACTACGCGATCACCGGCGCCGAGCCGCTGCACACCCTGCTCGCCTGGAAGACCGACCAGTACCGCCGCACCGGCCGCACCGACAGGTTCGCCCACCAGTGGATCGTCGAGCTGGTCGAGCGGCTGCTGGCCACCCGGACCGAGTCCTTCGCCGGTGTCCTCGACATGGTCTACGCCGACGGCCGGCCGGTCGCCGGGCACTTCGGGCTGCGCACCCGCACCACGCTGGCCGGCTGGTTCCCGGCCTACGACACCCGGTTCGCGAAGTACTCTCCCGGTCTCATCCACCACCTGGCGATGGCCGAGCGCGCCGCCGAGTCGGGCATCGAGACCATCGACATGGGCCGTGGCCAGAAGGAATACAAGGAGAAGCTCAAGAACGGCGAGTTCCAGGTCGCGGAGGGCAGGGTGGCCACCGCCGGCCCGGCCGCCGGCATCCACTGGCTGATGCGGGTGCCCGCGCGCAGGACCAGGGCCCTCGTGCTGGCCAACCCGGTGCTGCACCGGACGGCCGACCGCACGCTCAAGACCCTTGGCCGGCTCCGCACCGCCCGTTCGTGAGACTCATCGCCGAGCGCACGGGCCGCCGGTGCCTGCGCCTCCCGTCCAACCGTCTGGGGCTCTACCTGGCGCTGCGTCACTGGTGCAGGCCCGGTCAGCGGCTGCTCATGTCACCGGTCTCCGCCGACGAGATCCTCTTCCTGGTGCTCGCCGCCGGCCTGCGCCCGGTGATCGCGACGCTCTCGCCCGGCGACGGCAACATCGACGCCTCCCGGGCCGACCTGTCGCGAGTGGATGCGGTCCTGACGACCAACCTGTACGGCCTGCCCGACCAGATGACCGCCTTCGCCGGAAAGATCGTGATCGAGGACGTGGCCCACGCGCTGGAGACCACGTTCGACGGCCGGCCCCTGGGGACGTTCGGCCAGGCCGGTGTCTTCAGCCTGTCCAAGCACGCGAGCGCCGGCTCCGGCGGGGTGCTCGCCGTCGAGCACTCGGCCGACCTGGAGGCGCTCCGGCAGGCCCGCGACGAGCTCATGGTCCCCGGCTCGCCGCTCAGGCAGGTGTTCGACGTGGTGACGTCCATGGCCCGCCAGACCGCGCTCAAGGCCGACCTGGTCCGCCCGGCCCTCTACCTGGCCCGGCGGCTCGGGCTGCAGGAGCCGCGTGACGGCTACCGCATCACGCTCAAGGCCGACTCCCTCGACCGTGCGCTGCGGCAGGCGCCGTCCCTGTCGGCGTTCGACCCGTGGGTCCGCGCCGACCTGCACGACTACCGCGCGCGCAGGGGCTACGTCGCGCACTGGTACCAGTCGAGGCGCCTGGCCCAGGTGCCCGCCGAGCGGGCCCGGCGGCTCGACGGGGTGCGCCTGCTCGCCGAGCTGCCCATCGTGGCTCCGGCCGTACGCGACCACGTCGACCAGCCGTTGTTCCGGGTGCCCCTGCTGGTGCGCGACCGCGACGCGGCGATCGCGGAGCTGGAGCGCCACGGCGTGGCCGTCGGCTACCTGTACGACCCGCCCTACGACGACTACGCCCTCGGCTACACCGAGCCGTCGCCCGATCCGGGCCCGGCCCGCTGGTGGGCCCGCCACGTGCTCCCGATCAACCCGCTCTACGCCTCCCGCGCGCTGCCGATCCTCATGACCCTGGCCCCGGCGCCCCCGCTCTGACCCCGGCGATCAGGCCGGCCACGATCCGGCAGCCGCGCCGCACCTCGGGCAGCGAGGCGGAGCCGTACCCGATGACCAGACCGGGGCGGCCGGGGCCGAGGTGGTGGCGCTCGGCCGGGTCGAGCAGGACACCGAGCTCCCGGGCCCGCTCGACGATGCCGTCGCAGGTGCCCGGAGGCAGCTCCGCGAACACGTGCAGGCCGGCCGTGTCGCCCCGCAGGCGGCAGACCGGGCCCAGGGTCTCGACGATGACCGTCCGGCGGCGCGCGTACTCGAGCCGCATCCTGCGCAGGTGGCGGTCGAGGTCGCCGCGTTCGAGGAGTGTCGCCACGGCCTCCTGGACCGGGCCGCTGGTGCGGTCGGACAGCTTGGAGCGCAGCGCGGCTACCCTGGCCACCAGCTCGGGCGAGCCGACCAGCCAGCCGACGCCCACGTCGGGCGCCAGCGACTTCGACAGCGTGCCCAGCAGCACCACCCGCGAGGGGTCGAGGCCGTAGAGGGCGGGCAGCGGGGCGACGTCGTAACGGAACTCCGCGTCGTAGTCGTCCTCCACGATCATCGCGCCCGTGGCCCTGGCCCAGGCCAGAAGGCGTTCGCGGCGCGGGATCGGCAGCCGCCCGCCGAGTGGGTACTGGTGCGCGGGGGTGGTGTAGAGCAGGCCGAGGTCGTCGGGGAGGCCGTCGACGATCACGCCGTCCTCGTCCACCGGGCACGGCACGACCTCCGCTCCCCGTGCGGCGAAGACCGTGCGCGCCACGTGGTAGCCCGGCTCCTCGACGCCCGCCCGGCCGCCGCCGCCGAGCAGGGCCAGCGCGCACAGGTCGAGCCCGTTGCCGGTGCCCCGGGTGACCAGGATGCTCTCCGGCTCCACGGCCACCGACCTGGTCCGTCTCAGGTGGCCGGCCAGCAGCTCCCGCAGGCGCGGCAGCCCGTAGGGGTCGGAGCGGTCGCCGGGGGGCAGGTCGCCGGCCTTGCGCCAGGCCCGTTTCCAGGCGGCCCGGTCGTAGTCGCGGACCCAGGGATGGCCGGGCCGCAGGTCGATCGCCCCGGCCGCCAGGTCCGCGACGGGCGCGGGGGCAGGACTCGACGTGGGGGGCACGGCGGCCGGCCGCCGGTGCGTCTCCAGGGAGGCGACGAACGTGCCCGAGCCGTGCCGTCCCTCGAGCCAGCCCTCGGCGTACAGCTGCTGGAAGGCCTCGGTGATCACCGTACGGCTCACCCCGAGCTGCGCCGCGAGCGCGCGTGAGGACGGCAGCCGCTCGCCGGGCGCCAGGGTGCCCGCCAGCATCGCCTCGCGCAGCCGGCCCGCGAGCTGCGTCGAGAGGGGCACGGCCGACTGCCGGGACAGGGATACGGGCAGGTCGACGAGGCTGCGCACGGAAGTGGTCTCCCAGAAGTGGCCGATAGTGGCCCTATAACTTAGAGCCACTCGCTGGCTACCGTCGAATCATGCTCTCCACCACGCCCCGCACCAGACTCGGCCGCGAGAAGCAGCGGGCCGGCACCGATCGCCAGGACCTGTACGACGTGCTCGACACCGGGCTGTTCTGCCATCTGGGCGTCGTGGTGGACGGCTGCCCGATGGTGGTGCCCACCGGCTACGGGCGCGCCGGTGACACCCTCTACCTGCACGGTTCCACCGGAGCGCGGTCACTGCGTGCCGCCGCCGGGGCCGAGGTGTGCGTCACCGTCACCCACGTCGACGGCATCGTGCTGGCCCGGTCGGTCTTCCACCACTCGGTCAACTACCGCTCGGCGATCATCTACGGCCGGCCCGAGCCGCTGACCGGCGAGGAGGAGCGCCTGGAGGGGCTCCGCGCCCTGACCGAGCAGCTCGCGCCCGGCCAGTGGGACTACGCCCGGCGCCCGTCGCCCAAGGAGCTGGCGGCGACGGCCGTGCTGGCCCTGTCGCTGGAGGAGGCGTCGGTCAAGATCAGGCGGGGCCCGCCACAGGACGACGAGGCGGACTACGAACTGCCCGTCTGGGCGGGCGTGCTGCCCCTGCGGACGGCCTGGGGCGCGCCGGTGCCCGACCCGGTGCTCCCAGAAGGTATCGACGTACCTGTTCACATCAGCGGCCGAGAGTAGTTCCATAATTCCGGAGCCACCTGGCAAACCCGACCTCCAACTCGTGCGTCTCATCAGGTGGGCCGATTCCTGATGGGAGAGGCAATATGGAGTGGAGCGCCTCCGGTTACACCGAGGTCAAGCAGCTCGGAGCGGGTGTCAGCGGCAGGGTCGTGCTGGCGGTGCACGACGAGACCGGTGTGAAGGTCGCCATCAAGTACCTCGCCGCGGAGCTCCGGCGCGACCCCGCGAAGCTCGCCCGCTTCCAGGAGGAGGCGCGCCTGCTGGTGACCCTGCGCGATCCGCACATCGCCACGATGTGGGAGTACATCCAGGACCGCGACGGCGCGGCCATCGTGATGGAGCTGGTCAACGGTGTCTCGCTGCGCGCCTTACTGCGCGAGAACGGCACCACCGGGCCCGAGGCCGCGCTGGTCGTGCTGAAGGGCTCGCTGCTCGGCCTGGCCCGAGCGCACCGGACACGGCTCGTGCACAAGGACTACAAGCCCGAGAACGTGATCGTCCGCGACGACGGGGTCAGCAAGCTGGTCGACTTCGGCATCGCCGTACGACAGGGCACGGCCTCTCTTCCCGAGGGCACGCCGCCGTACATGGCGCCGGAGCTGTGGGCGGGCCATCCGGCCTCGCCCGCGACCGACGTGTACGCGGCCACGGCGGTGTTCTTCGAGTGCCTGACCGGGCACCGCCCCTACCGCTCGACCGAGCCGAGCGTGCTCGGCTACCAGCACGTGTACGCGCCGGTCCCGGTGCACGACGCGCCCGAGGAGATGCGCGATCTGCTGGCGCGCGGCCTGGCCAAGGACCCGGCCGAGCGGCCGGCCGGCGCGGACGCGTTCGTGGCCGAGTTGGAGGCGACGGCCCGGGCCGCCTACGGCGAGGACTGGGAGGAGCGCGGCAGGCGCCGGCTGGCCGGGCTGGTCGCGCTGCTGGCCCTGCTCCTGCCCGTGCCGCGGCAGCCGCCCGCCGAGGTGACCACCTCACTGGCGAGGACCGTGTTCCGCGGCGCGCGGAACAACGCGGCCCGGGTCGCGATGGGCGCCGGTCTGGCCACCGTGGTGGCGGTCGGCGCGGTGTACGTGCTGGCCAACCGGGACACCCGGCCGACGGCCATCGACATCGCCGCCGCGCCGGAGTCGCCGGGTGCGGCCCCGGCCTCCGCGCCCCCGACGGTGCCGAGCGGGGAGCCGCCGACGGGCGGCCTCCCCTCGCCCGAGGACAGCGAGGGTGACCCCTCGGCCGCGATCCTGCCGGACCGCAGTGACGAGCCGGAGACCACGGGCAGCACGCCGACCGGGACGTCCGGGCCGACCAGCACCAGAAGCACGGGCCCGGCCTCGGCCAAGCCCTCCGCCACGGCCACCGGCACCACTCCGGTGACCTCGGCCAACCCTCCGGCGACCGACCCGGCGACCCCCTCCGTGACTCCGACCCCCACCCCCACCCCGACCCCGACCCCGACTCCGACGCCTACGCCGACCCCCACCCCCACTCCGACCCCGACTCCTACGCCGCCGACGTCGGTGGCGGGCATCGGCATCGGCCCGCTCACGCTGAACGACGACGCGGTCGGCGGCGCCACGGTCACGATCCGCGCGACCGGCACCCGCCCGATCACCGCCACCGCCGTGTGGTCGGTCGCCGGCGACCCGGTCCAGCGCCGGCAGGTACGGCTCAGCGGCGAAACCTCCTACACCCGCACGTTCAGTCACACGTTCGCCGAGCGGCCCTGTGGCAGGACGGTCACCCTGACCGTCACCACCTCGCCCGCCGCGCCGGGCGGCGCCAGGACCGCCTCGCTGAACGTCCCGCCCTGCCCCACGACCGTGAGCGGGCTGCGGGTGGGGCTGGCCATGGCCCCCTCCCCGGGCACCCGCGCGACCGCCCGGATCCGGGTGACCACGACCGGCACCGACGCGGTCCCGGTCGAGGCCGGTTTCGCGCTCAACGGTGACGGCGTCGGCACCAGGAAGGCGACGCTGTCCGGCCGGACGGCCTACACGCGGACGCTCACCCTCCCGTTCGAGAGCAGGCCCTGCGGCTCCACGGTCTCCGTCAGCGTGACCGCCGGAGACCGGAAGGCCACCGCGCGGGCCCGGGTGACCTGTCCCCCAGGTGTCAAACAGGTGTCCATCGTCCGCTCAGCGGTCAACGCCCGCGGGCTCGCCACCGCCGCCGTCGCCGTCTCCACGGTCAACGACCGTCCGGTACGCCTGACCGTCGGCTTCTACCTGGCCGGCCGGCTCACCGGCACCCGGCAGGTGGCCCTGTCGGGCGAGACCTCGTACCTCAGGGTGCTGAACCACTCCTTCGGCGACCTGCCGTGCGGCGTGACCTGGCAGATCAGGGCGGCCACCCGGCCCGGGGCGGCGAACGGCGGCGACATGGCGGCCGGCCGGACACCCGCGTGCCCGCCCGAGAACGAGGAGCCCGACACCGAACAGCCCGCCACGGAGCGCCCGCAGACGGACGAGCCCGCGACCAAGGAGCCGGAGACCCCCGGCACGATCGGCTGACCGGGGGTCCGCATACCGATCGAGATATCCATGCCTGGAACCTGGCGATATCCCGTTAAGCTACGCTCCGTCTGTTGAGGGTGGGGGCCCAGACGACTCCAGAGGAGACCGTTATGCACGGTGATGCGCAGTGGGGGGTCCCCGGGTACAGCTCGGTCCGTGAGCTGGGCAGCGGATCCGCCGGCCGCGTGGTGTTGGCCAGGCGTGACCACGACGGCGCGGAAGTCGCCGTCAAGTACTTGTCCGACGCGCTGAGAGCCGATGTCGGCTTCGTCGCCCGTTTCCGGCACGAGGCCCGTCTCCTCGGCACGTTGCGCAGCCCGCACAACGCCCGGCTGATCGACTACGTCGAGACCGGCGCGGGCGCGGCCATCATCATGGAGCTGGTCAACGGGGTGTCGCTGCGCGAGATGCTGCGCTCCGAGGGGCCGACCGGGCCCGAGGCCGCGCTGGTCGTGCTGAAGGGCTCGCTGCAGGGCCTGGCCGCCGCCCACGCGATCGGCGTCGTGCACCGCGACTTCAAGCCCGAGAACGTGATCGTCCAGGGTGACGGCAGCAGCAAGCTGGTCGACTACGGCATCGCGGTGCGGGCCGGCGAGGACGCGAGCGCCGCCGGGACCCCGCCCTACATGGCGCCGGAGCAGTGGTCGGGAGCGTCGGCGGCGCCGTCCACCGACGTCTACGCCGCCACGATCGTGTTCTTCGAATGCCTCACCGGCGCCCGCCCCTACCGCGCGACCAACCTCGCGGCGCTCGCCCGGCAGCACCAGAGCGCGCCTCCGCCCGTCGAAGAGGTGCCGGGGCCGCTGCAGGGGCTGGTCGAGCGAGGGCTGGCCAAGGACCCCGCCGGGCGGCCGCCGTCCGCAGAGGCGTTCCTGACCGAGCTGGAGGCCATCGCGACCGAGGCGTACGGAGCCGACTGGGAGGAACGCGGCCGCCGCCGTCTGGCCAGGCTGGCCGGGTTGCTGCTGATGTTCTTCCCGACCGCGCCGGACGCGCCGGCCGGGGTGCGGACGTCGCTCGCCGAGACCCATTTCGGCACGCCGTCCAAGCTGCTGACCAAGCTCTCGTCCAAGGTCCTGATCGGCACCGCCTGCGCCGGCGTGGTGATCGCGGTCGCGGTGGTGACGGTCAGCGCCTTCGACGACGGCGACACGACCCTGCGGGCGCAGACCTCCCAGGTCACGCCGTCCACGGTCGCGCCCTTCACCGAGGAGCCGGTCACCGAGGAGCCGACGGAGGAGCCGACCGAGGAGCTCACGCCGGTCACCGAGGAGACGACACCGGAGGCGCCCACACCGGAGCCGACGGCCTCGACCAGCGCCGGGCCGCCCGTGGCGTCCTCGTCGCCGACCCCCCGGCCCACCAGGACCCGCGCGCCCAAGCCGACGCCCACCGCGAGCAAGACTCCCACGAAGCCGGCCAGCACCGCGCCGACGATCACTGGCACGCTCGACGAGCCGCCGGTCTCGGCCACCCGGCCGACCACGGCGGCGCCCACCACGGCCGCTCCGCCGACCTTCCGGCCTCCCACGCGGACGCCCGGCACACCCGCGCCGGAGCCCACGCCGACCCGGAGCGACGGCGGTGACGGTGGCGATGGAGGCGACGGAGGCGACGGAGGCGGCGACACCAGGCCGACCCCGGTGCCCGAGGACACGGGGGCCGGGCGGGCCGCGGCGGCACTGCTCGCGGCCGGGCTGGTGACGTCGGGCGCCGTGCCCGTCACACTTGCGGTGAGGCGTCGTATGGCGGGACGGCACCGGAAGAAGAGTTAGCGACGTCGGGGGGCGAGGCGATGGACAACGCTCGGAACGGCATCGCCGGCTTCCGGCTCACGGAACACACCTGGATCACCGAGGTCGGCAACTGGATCGACGCGATCTCACCCGACGGGCGCAGGGCGGGGGCGCTGCTGTTCGACCCGAGGGTCATCGGGTCGCCGGGGGTGCGCGATCGGGTGGTGGCGGCGGTCATGACCGACCAGCGGCTGGTGCTGGGCGGCCTGAGCGGCCTGATCCCGGTGGCGGACGTGGTGGCCGCCGGCGACCAGGTGTGGCTGCTCACCGCCCAGGCGGTCAGCCCCACCCTGTTCGACCTGCTCAGCTCGGGCTCGATCGACCCCGGCGGCGCGGCGGCCGTGCTGCTGGAGACGGCGCAGACCCTGCTCGCGCTGCACGCCTCCGGGCTCACGCACGGCTCGGTGCACCCGCGCACCGTGGTCATCGCCTCCGACGGCGCCGCGCTGCTGTCCGAGCGCGGGCTGTCCGACGCGATCCGCGCCCAGGTCTCGCCGCCCGAGCGTGACGCGGCGGCGTGGGCCTCGCTGGCGCGCGGGCTGGCGGCCTCGACCCACGGGGCGCCGCGGGCCCAGGACCTGTTCGAACGGGCGGCGGTGACGGCGACCACCCGCGGCCTGACCGCCGCCAGGGACGTGCTGGTGGCCGGGCGCGAGGTGCTCCCGGGCGGGGCGATCAGCCGTGACCGGCTGGCCCACGCGGCCCGCGGCCAGTCGGTGTTCGCGCAGGCGCCGCCGCAGGCGCTGCCGCAGGCGCTGCCGCGCGACGAGGGTGACATCGTCACGCTCCTGCACGTGCCGGGCGCCTCGTCGGGGTCGTCCGAGTCGTCCGGGCTTTCCGGGCCGGGGTCGTACGGGTCTGGGGCGTATGGGTCTGGCGCGTATGGGTCTGGGGGGTCCGATTCGGCGGCGTACGGGTCCGGGTCCCATGGGTCCGGGTCCCATGGGTCCGGGGCGTACGGGTCCGGGGGGCAGGTGCAGTTCGGGCCGGGGGTCGGCTCCGGTGGCGGCGCCGGATTCGGTGGCGGCGCGGACACGGGGCCGGGGGGCGGTACGCGGGAGCCGCAGCCGGGCACCACGGCCGAGCGGATCTGGCGGACCGGCAAGGACGAGCAGGCCACCGTCCAGCGGCGCGACCGCACGTCACGGGCCTCGCGCGCCCGCCGCCGCCGGACGATCCTGGCCGCGGCGGTGTTCGCGGCCATCCTGGCCGGGGCGATCCTGGGCTGGCTCCGGCTGAGTGACGGCCCCGAGCTGGCGGTCGTGGCGGTCGACGTCGTCGCGCCGAAGAAGACCCAGGGCTGCGGCAGCGTCGTCCCCATCACCGGCACGATCGTCACCAACGGCGCCCCTGGCGAGGTCCACTACGAGTGGCGCAGAAACCTGGACAAACGGGTCGAGAAGGGCACCCTGCGGACCACCTCCGACCGGACCTCCTACGAGGTGTCGTTAAGGTGGTCGCTGGACGGCAAGAGCACGGTCAAGGCCACGGCGACGCTCCGGGTGCTGTCTCCCGCCCCGGTGATCACGGAGAAGGCGAGCTTCACCTACAAGTGCTGACGCCCGGCCACTACGCCTGGCAACAATGCATATCAAAGCCGTTCTTACTACTCTGACGAGCATGACCACGCAGACCCCCGCGGGCTGGTACCCCGACCCTTACGGATCGCCCCGACTCCGTTGGTGGGACGGTGATCAGTGGACCGATGCGACTCACCCCCTGGAGCAGGGAGCGCGGCCACAGCAGCAGCCTTCCTCGGGGCCGCAGCCCGACTGGTCGGCCACCCCGGCCAACCCGACGCTCCAGTTCGGCCACCCGGCCGACACCCACGCGCCGTACGGGCAGCCCAACCAGCCCCAGGCCCCGTACGGGCAGCCCAACCAGCCCCAGCCCCCGCACGGGCAGCCCAACCAGCCGCAGGCCGCACACGGGCAGCCGCCGTGGGGCGGCGGCCCGCTGCCCGGCCCGGAGTTCGGCCCGCCGCCCAAGCAGGGCAATCCGCTGCCCTGGGTGTTCGGCGGCCTCGCGGCGCTGGTCGTGGTCGCCCTGATCGTGGTGGCCGGGATCTTCCTGATCAACAGCCGGTCGCCGGGTGAGGCGGCCAGACCGGCGCCCACGCGCACCCAGGGCTCCCCCGATCCGGGCCAGCCCTCGGAGCCGGCGCCGACGGGCGAGCTGCCGCAGCCGCAGGACGGCCGCGTCGCCGATCCGCTGGCCGGCCTGTCCTACGAGGTGCCCAGCGACTGGAAGGTGCCCGCCTTCGGCGACATCAACGGCGCCGACCCCGCCCTGCAGCGCTGGTCGAGCGGCGTGGAGGCGACCTCCCAGGAGAACTACGACGGCAGCGGCGGCAACTGGATCGGCAATGTCTACACGGGCCTGCTGCACGAGCTCTACCCGTACGAGGGAGCGCAGGGCCTGGGCACCACGGCGAAGATCGTGGTCGCCGACTTCACCAGGAAGTACTACCAGATCCCGCACGCGACCAAGGTCACGCGGGACGAGGCGCTCAAGATCGGCGACCGGGACGCCTGGGTCATCCGGTTCGAGCTCGACTTCACCGAGGAGTCCAAGGCCAAGGGCTACAAGTGGAACAAGGAGAACGGCGCGGTCGTGATCATGGATCGCGGCGAGGGCGAGCGCCCGGGGCTGCTGTACATGTCGGTGCCGGACAATCTGGGCACCGATGTCGACGATCAGGTGCTGAGCTCGCTCAAGCCGGCCTGACCGGTGGCACTAGGCTGGTGGGGTAGAGCAAGCGGGCGGACGGCTCCGAGCCGCTTGGGCGAGGAGAACGTATGAGTGACTTGCTTGTCTGGATCGACTGCGAGATGACCGGGCTCGACCTCGGTCGTGACGCGCTCGTCGAGGTGGCCTGTGTCATCACCGACAGCGAGCTCAAGCAGGTGGACGAAGGCGTCGATGTGGTCATCAAACCGCCGCCCGAGTCGCTGGAGCAGATGTCGCAGGTGGTCCGCGAGATGCACACGGCCTCGGGGCTGCTGCCCGAGCTGCCGGGCGGGGTGACGCTGGCCGAGGCCGAGTCGCTGGTGCTCGAGTACATCCGGCGCCACGTGCCCGAGCCGAAGAAGGCTCCGCTCTGCGGCAACTCGATCGGCACCGACCGCACGTTCATCTCGCGCGACATGCCCGCGGTCGACGCCTACCTGCACTACCGGATGATCGACGTGTCCTCGATCAAGGAGCTGGTGCGCCGGTGGTACCCACGGGTCTACTTCGCCGCACCCGAGAAGCAGGGCGGACACCGGGCTCTGGCCGACATCACCGAGAGCATCAGAGAGCTGCGCTACTACCGCGCCTCCGTGTTCGTCGCCCAGCCCGGGCCCGATTCGGCGACGGCTCGGGCGCTCGCCGAGCGTGTCACGGGTTAATGAGTGGCGTGAAGACTCCCGAACACCGCTACAATTTTCCTGTGCCGCTACAACGCGGTCCATGGTGGGTGTAGCTCAGGCGGTAGAGCGCCAGGTTGTGGTCCTGGATGTCGAGGGTTCAAGTCCCTTCACTCACCCCACGAACGGCCGGTCCTCAGGGACCGGCCGTTGTCGTTTTCTCCTCAATGTCCCCAAAACATGACTATGCGAGTTATGCTCGCTGTCTACCGCTAACGCCGGAAGCTCGGGGGCCTCGGCGACCTGCCCGTCTGTGTGCCCCCGGAGGCCGGATGAGAGTCGACGACGCAGCGTTCGACAGCATTTTCACGTCCCTGAGCAAACGCGAGGCCGAGGTCATGGACCTGATCGCGACAGGTCAGTCCAACGGCCAGATCGCCCGTCGCCTCTTTCTCAGCGAGAAGACGGTCAAGAACCACGTCAATCGCATCTACGCCAAGCTGGGCGTGGACTCCAGGGTCACGGCCATCGGGCTCTGGCAGTCTCGCAACGGCTGACGGCGGCGGGCGCCGCGATCTCCGTGCTCGTTGGGCGTGTTGCCGGACGGCCGTCCAGCCGACGCGCTAGCCTCTCACATCGACATCGCCGCGAGAGCGGCCGGGCCTGCCCCGCGACCTGGCTGATCCCCGTCGGCCCGCGGCCGCGAAGCGATCGTCAACCTCCGGCGAATGATCAGTGATCATTCGGTAAGGCGTGTGCGCCCCCTGAAGCACCGCGCCTCCGGACACATAGAACGGTTTCGGGTGAACACTCGCCATCATTCCGGGCGAATGTTCTGAGGCCCGAACACCGTCACGGGGGAGTCTGACATGGCTGGAAGAATCACGGTACCTATTCTCGTCGCGATGGCCGCCGCGGGCGGGATCACGTTCGCGTCCTCCGGAACGGCGATGGCCTCGGCCGCCCGGACCGCCTCCACGCTGGATCCGAGTCCGTTCCCCTACCCGCCCAAACCCGACCAGCACGCCGAGACCGACTCCGACACCGACACCGACGGGCACATCGAGTCCCGCACCGACGTTGAGGTCTTCGTCGAGGTCGACGACCTGGACCGCAACCGCTACTGGAGGCGCGGAGGCTGCTCCGGCGGAGCCTGCGGGGAGAAGAGCGGGGCCGAGCTGCCGATGACGGGAGCGCCGGTGCAGACCCTGGCGGCGATCGGTGCGGGAATGCTGTTCCTGGGAGCCTCCGGAACCATGATCGCGGTACGGCGTCGCCGATCGTCCAGTGCGAGCTGACAAGCGCCGCCGGTTCGTCACGTTCGGCCTGCTGGTTCCAGCCGCCGGCCTCGTGGCGGCCGGTGGCTGGTCGGCGTACCTCGGCCGTAACGTGCAGGTCGAGCTCCAGGCCACCAAGGACATCCTGGCCGGGATGCGAGAGAGCGAGCCCCGGCAGCTGGGAGAGGCGCTCGCGCGGGCGCGTCTGCACGCGCACGAGGCGCTCCGCCTCACCAGCGGCCCCGACTGGTCGCTGATCTCCCGCTCCCCCGTCGTCGGAGACGGCGCGACCACCGTCCGGGGGCTGGCCGAGGCGGCGGCCGAGCTGACCGAGGTGCTGACCGACGTCCACGGGGCCGGCGCGAAGCTGATGGCGTCCGGCGGGTTCGCCATGGGCGACATACACGAGTTTCTGCCCCACCTCGAGGCCGCGGCGCCCACGCTGGACACCGCCGCCGGCCGGATCGCCGCGGCGCGGGCCCGGCTGGCGGCCACCCCGGCGGACACCGGCCTGGCGACGCTGGACGCGGCCCGCGGCACCGCGCTGCACGAGGTCGACCGGCTCAGTGGCTGGCTCGACCTCGCGGCCGACGCCGGCGCCCTGCTACCGCCGATGCTGGGAAACGACGGCCCGCGCCGCTACTTCCTCGGCTTCCAGACCAACGCCGAGGCTCGCGGCACCGGCGGCCTCGTCGGCGCGTTCGGCATTCTCAAGACCGACCGCGGGAAGTTCGGCATCGAACGGCTCGCCGCCAACAGCGGCCTTGAGCCGATCTCCCGCCCGGTCGTCGACCACGGCCGCGCGTTCCGCTCGCGTTACGGCGAGAGCCCCCTCTACCTGCTGGCCAACTCCAACCTCTCGCCGCACTTCCCGTACGCCGCGCGCACCTGGACCGCGCTGTGGGAACGCCAGACGCACCAGCGCCTGGACGGCGCGATCGCGACGGACCCGGTCGGCCTGTCCTACCTTCTCCAGCTGATCGGGCCGGTCACCCTGCCCGGTGGAGAGAAGGTGACCGCGGACAACGTCATCGACCTCACCGAGCGCACCGCCTACGAGCGCTTCTCGAACCAGTGGGCGCGCAAGAGGTTTCTCATCACGATCGCCACCGCCGTCAGCGAGGCCCTGCCCAGAGCCAGCATCGACCCGGCGGCCCTGATGTCCACCCTGTCCCGGATCGCGGAGGAGCGGCGGATCCAGATCTGGAGCCGCAGGGACGCGGAGCAGAAGCGGCTGGCGGCCACCCCGCTCGCCGGCGAGCTGCCGCGGCGGCCGGAACCGTTCGCCGGGCTGGTGGTCAACAATTCGGGCGGCAACAAGCTCGACTACTACCTGAAGCGCTCGCTCGAGTACGAGCTGGGGCCCTGCCGCGCCGACGGGACCCGCGTCAGCCGGGTACGGGTCGGCCTCTTCAACGACGTGCCGCGCGGGAAGCTGGCCCCCTACGCCTCCGGCCGGCTCGACTCCCCGAACCGTCACCACGCCCGGGGGTCCAACCTGCTGTGGGTCTCGCTGTTCGCCTCGGTCGGCTCGAAGAGCGGCGGCATGAAGATCGACGGTAAGCCCGCGAACCTCTTCCGGGAGGTCGAACGGTCCCACCCGGTCTACTCGACCATGCTGGAGCTGGGTCCCCGGCAGACGAGGACGCTGGAGTTCCTGATGCTGGAGCCGGTCACGGCGGCGCCGCCGCGTGTGCCGGTGCAGCCCCTGGTCCATCCGCAGCGGACCCAGATCATCGAGAATCCGGACGGCTGCGCCTTCGGCGCGGGTCAAGAGGACCGATAGAACGGCAAAGTCCGGCGTGCCGAGGCAGGCGACCGGACCGGGCGTCCTACCGTCGCCCCCATGGAAGGTACGGGGGACGCCCTGCCGTCATCGCGGGCCGGGTTTCGCATCCTGTTCGTCTGCACGGCCAACATCTGCCGCTCCCCGCTCGCCGAGCGGCTGGCCCGGTCGGTCCTCGGCCCGCCGTTCCTGGTGTCGAGCGCGGGAGTGCGGGCCGAGCCCGGCAGGCCGATGGCCGAGCCCGTACGGCGGCTGCTGCTGCGCATGGGCGGCGAGCCCGGCGGTTTCGTCTCCCGGCCGTTGACCCCGGCGCTGATGGCGGACGCCGACCTCGTGCTGACGGCCACCACCGCGCACCGGGCCGAGTCGGTCGGGATGTGCCCCGCGGCGGCCGCGCGTACCTTCACCATCGCCGAGTTCGGCACGCTGAGCCAGGCGCTCACCGACGCGGCCGTCATTCGCCCCCGTGACCCCGTGCGGCGCGCGCACACGCTCGTCGAGGAGGCGCGGGCGCTGCGCGGGCTGGTCCGGGTGGACCAGCCCGACATCGCGGACCCGTTCGGCGGCTCGCGCTGGGCCTACCGGAAGGCGGGGCGGCGGATCGCCCAGGCGATCGAGGCCCCGCTCCACTTGTTCACGCGGTGACCGGGGCCTTCGCCTCGGACTTGGTCTCGTACCCGTAGCCGTATCCGTAGCCGTCGTAGCGGCTGGACTTGGCGGGCACGAAGTTGAGCACCGTTCCCACGATGCGCGCGTTGATCGACGACAGTTGCTCCGTGGCCCGCAGGATGTGCTCCTGCCGGGTCTTGCCGTAGCGCGCGACGAGCATCACCCCGTCGCAGATCGCGGCGAGCGTCGCGGCGTCGGTGACGGGCAGCAGCGGCGGCGCGTCGAAGATCACGATGTCGAAGGCGTCCGTGAGTTCGTCGAGCACCTGGCGCATGCCCTGCGAGCCGAGCAGCTCGCTCGGGTTCGGCGGGGTCTGGCCGCTCGGCAGCACGTGCAGGCTCGGCTCGCCCCAGGTCTGGATCACATCGGCCAGCCGGGCCCTGCCGATCAGCACGTCCGTCAGGCCGATCCCGCCCTCGATGCCCAGGTAGTCGGGAATGCGCGGGCGGCGCAGGTCTCCGTCGACCAGGAGCACCCGCCAGCCGGTCTGGGCCAGGGTGATCGCGAGGTTGGAGGAGGTCGAGGACTTGCCCTCGTTCGGCAGGCAGCTGGTGATCACGAGCGACTTGGGCTGCCGGTCGACCCCGATGAACTGCAGGTTGGTGCGGAGCGAGCGGAACGCCTCCGCGCGGGACGACCGGCCGTCGCGCCGGACGATCAGCGGGTGGCGCCGCGCGTCCCTCTCATAGCCGATGATGCCCAGCGTGGAGCTCTCCGACGTCCGCTGCAGCACGTCGGAGGTCTTGATCGTGGTGTCCAGGCGTTCGCGCAGGATGAGCGCGCTGATCGAGGCGACCAGCGCGACCAGCACGGCGATCAGGAGGTTGAGCAGCGGCACGGGGCTGACCGGTTTCTGGGGCACCTCCGCCTGATCCACCACGGTGACCTTGACGGTCGGCCTGCTGGTGGGGGTCGGCCGCTCGATCTGGTCGATCAGCTTGGCGAACTTGGCGCCCAGGGCGTTGGCCAGCGCCGCGGCACGGTTGGGATCGGCGTCGCTGACCATCGCGCGGAGCAGCACCGTGCCGGGGACGACCTCGGCTGTGATCCTGGCCTGCAGGCGCGGGATCTCGTCGCCCGTGGCGATCTCGCTGACGAGCCGTCGGCTGGTCAGCAGCGTCGCGTAGGACTGCACGCCCTGCGACAGGGTGCCCACCTGATAGGCGGGCGAGAACGCGCCCTGCTTGTCGTAACTGGAGAACAGCATGGTGATCGTCGCGACGTACTTGGGCGGCATGTTCGCGGTCACGACCAGCGCGGCGCCTACCGAGATGATCAGCGACAGGAAGATGAGCATCCAGTTCTTACGTGCGAGCCGTACCAGGGAGAGCAGGTCCACCTGATCATCGCCGCCTTTCACGGATTCGTGGAGGGTTCTCGACAGGACGGTGCGGCACGTCGGCGTTCACGCTCAGCAGCAGGGTGATGAGGCCGATCGCGGTGCCGGCCGCGACGATGGCGGCGCTCAGCGCAGGCACCCAGCCGAGGACCATGGCGGCGAGGAGCGCGCCGGCGAACGCGGCGGTCAGGGCGAGCAGCAGGGCGACCGAGCGGGCGTCGAAGCCGAGGCGCCGGAGCCGGTGCGAGACGTGGTCGGTGCCGCCCGTCAGCGGCGAGCGCCCGGCGCGCAGCCGGGACAGGAACACCACGCCGGTGTCGACGGTCGCGACGAAGGTGGTCAGCAGCAGCCCGGCGACCGCCGTGCCGGGGCCCCGCCCCGTGCTCAGGGCGACCGCCGAGCAGGTGAGGACGAAGCCGATGAACAGCGACCCGGCGTCGCCCATGAACATCCGCGCCGGCGACCAGTTGTGCGGCAGGAAGCCCAGCGCCGCGCCGGCCAGCACGATCAGGAGCAGGGCCAGGGCGGGCTGGTCGAGCAGGAACGCGGCGCCCGCGAGGAAGGCGGCGCTGACCGTGGCGACGGCCCCGAGCGAGCCGTCCATGTTGTCCAGCAGGTTGAAGGAGTTGGTCAGCACGACGATCCAGATCACCGTGATCACGCCGTCCGGCCACGCGCCGGTCACGGTGATCTCGACTCCGGCGAGCACGACGCCGATGGCCGACACGGTCTCCACGGTCAGCCTGGTGAGCGCCGGCAGCGACGCGATGTCGTCGATGAGCCCGAGCAGGGCCACCGCCGTGGCGGCCAGCAGGATGGCGGTGATCCGCTGGTCGGCGAAGCCGAGCGCGGCCATGGCGGGCAGCACCGTGGCCAGCGTGATCGCGATGCCGCCCAGGTACGGAGTCGGGCGGAGATGCCGCTTGTGCCCGCCGGGGCGGTCGGTGAACCCCCACCGCAGTGCCAGGTGCTTCAGCGGGACCGCGGCGGTGACGCTGAACAGGCAGGCCACCGAGCCGGCGGCCAGCGCGTATGCGCCGCTCACCGCATCGCCGCCGCGAGTTCCTCGCGGGCCTCCTCGACGATCTCGGTGAGGATCTCGTCGAGCGTGCGTCGCGGGACCCAGCCGGTGAGCTCGCGGATCCGCGTCGTGTCGGGGACCCTGCGGGTCATGTCCTCGAAGCCCTGCCGGTACGCCTCGTGGTAGGGAACGAGTTCGACCCCGGACGTGGACGCGGTGTGCTCGACGACCAGTTTCGCCAGTTCGAGGATGCTCACCTCGTCGGCCGAGCCGATGTTGAACGTCCGCCCGACGGCCGCGTCGTTGCCGAGCAGCCCGATCAGGGCGTCGACGACGTCCGTGACATGGGCGAAGCAGCGGGTCTGGGTGCCGTCGCCGAAGACGGTGAGCGGCTCGCCGGCCAGGGCCTGGCGCACCAGGCGCGGGATGACCATCCCGTAGGCGGGGCTCTGCCGTGGCCCCACGGTGTTGAAGAGCCTGACGACGATCGTGGGCAGGCCGCGTTCGGCGTGGTAGGCGTTGGCCAGGATCTCGTCGACGGACTTCGCCGTGCTGTAGGCCCAGCGGACGACGCCGGTGCTGCCGAGGATGCGGTCGGCGTCCTCGCTCAGCGCTCCGAACGAGTTCTTGCCGTAGATCTCGCTCGTGCTGGCGATCAGGATCTTCTTGCGGTACCTGTGCGCGGCCTCGATGACGATCTCCGAGCCGCGGATGTTGGTCGTGAGGCACCGCAGCGGCTGCTCGACGATCAGCTTGACGCCGACGGCTGCGGCCAGGTGCACGACCACGTCGCACTGGTTGACGAGTTCGTCGACGATGAGTTCGTCCAGGATCGACCCGTGGACGAAACGCATGCCGGGATGCGGCCGCAGGTTGCTGAGACGTCCGGTCGACAGGTTGTCGAGGATCACGACGGAGTCACCGCGGGCGAGCAACGCGTCGGTCAGGTGTGAGCCGATGAATCCGCTGCCGCCCGTGATCAGGTACTTGCATGCTTTACTCACGAGTTTCCCCATTGGTGCGTGAAAACGTGTTCGTTGGCGGTGGAGAGGGACGGGGTCAGGCCTGACTGCCGGCGCTCATGATCACCGCCTTCTCGAACCAGGCCACGGTCCTGCGCAGCCCCTCCTCCAGCGACACCGGGCGCACACCGGGAAACAGCTGGCGCAGCAGCGCGGGTGACGCCTGTGACTCGCGGATGTCGCCCAGGCGGGGCGGCAGGAAGGCGGCCTCGACCGGCCGGCCGAGGACCGACCCGAGGACGTCCTTCAGCTCCAGCAGCGAGATCCGGGTGCCGAAGGCCAGGTTGACCGGCTTCGCGCTGGTCACCCGGCGCACCACCGCCTCCCCGAGGACGTCCGTCACCGACCCCACGAAGGTGAAGTCCCGTGCCTGGTGCCCGTCGCCGTAGATCGGCACCAGCTCGCCCGCCATGGCCTTGGACACGAACGACGGGATGACCGCCGCGTAGGCGTGGTCGGCGGCCTGCAGCGGTCCGTAGACGTTGAAGAAGCGGAAGGGCAGGACGTCCAGGCCGAAGCTGGAGGCGTAGGCCAGCGCGTACGCCTCGGTCGCCAGCTTGCTCACGCCGTAGGGGCTGAGCGGCCTGGTGGGCAGGTCCTCGTGCTTGTACGGCTCCGCGCTGTTGCCGTAGACCGACGACGACGAGGCCAGGATCACGTGCGGGCCGGAGACGCGGCACGCCTCCAGCACCCGCAGCGTGCCGGTGGCGTTGACGTCGTGCGAGGTCAGCGGGTCGGCCAGCGAGCGGGGCACCGAGGGCCGCGCGGCGAGGTGGACGACGGTCGTGGTGTCGGCCACGAGCCGGGTCAGCAGCTCCGCGTCCAGGATGCTGCCCCGCACGAAGTCGGCCTCGACGCCGTCGAGGTTGGCGAGATCCCCGCTGCTCAGGTCGTCCAGCGCGGTGACCCTCTGGATCTCCGGCCGGGAGGCGAGCGCCCTGCACAGGTTCGCGCCGATGAAGCCGGCGCCCCCGGTTACCAGGACTTTCATCTTTCGTTCCCTCCTGTAGTGACACGACGATCCCGGCGCAGGCCGCCCAGCGATCGGTACAGGGCCTCGGTGTCGGCGACGAGGCGGTCCACGTCGAACGCGGCGCTCGACCAGGCGATGGCCGCCTCGCCCAGGGCGCGCGCGAGGTCCGGGTCGGTGAGCAGCCGCACCGTGCGGTCCGCCAGCTCCGTCACGTCGGGCGCGGCGAGCAGCCCGGTGCGGCGGTCCTGGACGACCTCGGCGACGCTGCCGACCCGCGTGGCGACGGCCGGGGTGCCGGCCATGGCGGCCTCGATGAGCGTGAGCGGCGTGCCCTCGTTGTCGGAGGTCAGCAGGACCACGTCGGCGGCCGCGTAGACCGTCTCCACGTCCTTGCGCCAGCCCAGCAGGTGGAAGGCGTGCCGGAGGGGTTCGACACCGCGTGCCACCTGGTCGCGCAGCTCGCCGCCGCCGCAGATGACGAAGCGGCAGTCGGGCATCCGCTGGAGGATCGTGTTCGCCGTGGCGACGAACCGGTCGGGGCGCTTGACCTGGGTGAGACGGCCGACGTACGCGACCACGGGGGCGTCGGCGGGCAGGCCGAGCTCGCGGCGGGCGGTCAGGCGGTCGGGCACGGGGCCCAGCCGGACACCGGGAGGGATCACGACATACTGCTCGGGCCGCCCGATGCCGGCGGCGAGCAGGTCGTCCCGGACCTTGGCGCCCACGGTGACCAGGCGGTCGGACATGGACGCGAGGAGGCGTTCCGAGCGCACGTAGAGCGCCCTCTTCGCGCCCGAGAAGTAGCCGTCGAGGAGGTGACCGTGAAAGACGTGCACGCCGGCCGAGCCCACTCCCGCCAGCTTGGCGGCCACCCGTCCGAGCGCGCCGGCCTTCGCGGTCCGCGTGTGGACGACGTGGGGGCGGAAGGCGCGCATGGCCGACACCAGCCCGGTGAGGGCACGGACGTCGTCGGAGGGCCTGATGGAACGGCCGAGGCCGGCGATGCGGTGCACCCGCACGTCGGAGCGCTTCAGACCGAGGTGGTCACCCTCGTCGTCGCCGACGTGGCCGGTGTAGAGGCGGTGGTCGAACTCCTCGGAATTCAGGCGCTCGGAAAGTCCCATCACCTGTGTGGCGGGACCGCCGACGTTCAGCCGGGCGATGATTTCCATGACGCGAATCCGACTGTCCGGCTTCATTCGGCTCCTCGATGACAGGTCTGGTTCACGTCCGCGAAGCTAGCTAGGGAATCGGTCAGTTCCGCTCGCGCCGTCTCGGTGGGTGGCGAAATGTTTCCTCGCTCCCTACCTGAGCGTGATCGTCGGGGAGTCGCCGCTTACTCTTCGTACGTCCTGGGCCACATATGGACGGAGTGGACCGCCGGGAAAGGCGTCAGGCCGGAAAGAATGCGCAAGGTGAAGTAATCAGCGGGCCATGGCCATCCTCGGAAAGTGATGTCACGGAGGTTCCGGCGCTAGCGTCGTCGTCGCCCGGTCGCTTCCCGGCGATTCGGTTCGAATGCTGGGCATTGGAGCGTCATGCTCAGCGGGACTGAAGGTCGCATTTTATGGAATTTCTCATTGTCGCCGCCGCCGCTGTGACGCTCGTCTGGCTCGTCCACGCGAACCTGGACGCGGCGGTGGCCCGGCGCGTGCTTCCGGTGCTGCTCGGCGCGTTCGTGCTGCGCCTGGTCATCCATGTCCTGGTGATGCGGTCGGGCGTCATCGAGTACGGCGGCGACAATCTGGACTACGAGGCCCGGGCGATGGAGATCGTGGGCTACTGGCGGCTGGAAGGCGTCCAGTTCGTCACGGCCGACGAGATGAGCTCGCTCTTCTCCATCGCGGTGCCGTGCAACGTCTTCGCCCTGGTCATCTACCTGTGCGACGGCCCCGCGCCGCTGGCCTGCACGGCGATCGTGGCGCTGCTCGCGTGCGCGCTGTGCGTCATCGTGCACAAGTTCGCCAGGCTCGTCGGCGCCGACGAGCGCGCCGCGTTCCGCCTGGTCGTCGTGACCGCCTTCATGCCCGCGCTGCTGCTGCACACGTCCGACACCTACAAGGACGGGTTCAACGCGTTCCTCGTCGTGGCCTGCGTCGGCATCGGGGCGTCGGCCGCGCGGCGGTTCAGCCTGAGCAGGCTGGTCCTGGCGGCGGGGTTGCTGTGGTGCCTGTGGTACGTCCGCCCCTACATGGTGTTCATGTGCGTGGTGCCGCTGATCTGCGGAGTGCTGGTCTCGAAGGCGAAGTTCTCGGTGCGCAAGCTGGTCACGTTCAGCGCGCTGCTGGCCACGGCCATGCTGTTCTTCGGCAGCGTGTACGACAGCGCCGCCATCGAGCAGCTGCAGCAGCAACTGGACCGGGGACAGTCGAACGTGGTCCGGTACGCCAACGCCACCGGCGGCTCAGGGGTGATCTTCGAGGACGGCGGCGACGCGTGGAACTCCCTCGGGGAGAAGCTGGTCTACACGGTCCTGTCGCCGTTCCCGTGGGCCTCGGGCAGCCTCGCGCTGCACCTCGGGAAGATCGACGTGCTGCTCTGGTATTTCCTGCTCTGGTCGGCGGCTCGTGGCGCCGTGCGGCTCTGGCGCCACGATCGCCGGATCCTGCTCATCCTGCTGCTGTTCATCGTGCCCGGCACGATCGCCTACGCGACCACTATGTCCAACATCGGGCTGATCTTCCGGCAGCGGATCCCCATCGTCCTGGTCACCAGCCTGCTCGCCGCGGTGGCCTGGAGCCGGCTGCCGCTGGGGTCCTCGGTGGCTCCGTCCGGCGCGACGCCCGGAGCTCCAGAACGCTCCAGGACGCGGGACCCGCGGCCGGCCAGGCACCTGACCGGGGATCCCGCGCCTCGCCGGTGACTCCCTACCGATCTGTCTGGTAGACGGCGAAGTCCCCGGAACGGAACCGGAGCCGGGCGAAGTCCGCGAGGTCGGGGCTCACGCCGGGGCGCGTCCCGTCGACGAACAGCCAGCCGACCCCGTAACGCTCCCGGAGCCGCTGGACCGCGCCCGTCGACGGAGCCGCGAAGGCCGCCTCGTTCGCCTCGAACCGGGCCCGGTCCCAGAACGGCAGGCTCATCACGGGCAGGCCCGGCTGCCAGCGGTCCGCGTTCGTCGACGTGAACGCCCACCCCTCGATCAGGAAACGCCGCTCGGTCAGGGCCGACATCCAGAACTGGCGAGTGTCGCACGGGTTCTCGAAGCCCCACCGGCAGTGCACGTTCGTCGCGACCAGGGTGTCCTCGGCCGAGTTGGCGCGCAGCCACCTCGCCGCGGCCAGCGCGCCCTGGGGGACGGCGACGCCGGGCTCCGCCGAGGCCGCCTGACCGCCGCCGCCGTACGCGAAGGACAGGACGCGGGCGTGGTGCGCGGCGGGCAGGCCGATGGCGGCCAGCGCCGTGAGCAGCAGAGCCCAGCCGCGGCGGCCCGGCTTCAGGACGACCAGGACGAGCACCGCCAGCGCGACCACCACGGCCAGCGCGACGTGCGGCCGGTAGAGGACGGAGTCCGCCTGGCCGGGATCCAGCGGCGTCCTGACCCCGCAGAGGACGGGGATCGCGTACGCGCAGACCACTCCGGCGCCCACGGCGCACAGCGTCGCCCGGCGCGACACCCGGCCACGGCGCAGGATCACGATGAGCCCGTGGACCGCGATGATCGCCAGATAGGGGTAGGTCCCCCACAGGAAGTACAGCTGGCTCCTGCCGGGATGATCGAGCACCAGGATCGCGCCGAGACCCGCAGCGCTGATGCCCAGCATGAGGACCACGTCGGCGCGCAGCAGCGATCTCGGCCGGCTCAGCAGCCCCAGGACCGGGCACCAGGTGACGGCCCAGGACAGCAGGTAGATCGTCAGCACGCCGAGCAGCGAGGCCAGTGGGGGCACGGACTCGATCGGCAGGCCGGTCAGGTCCTGCCAGACCGTGCGCAGGTAGGAGAGCGGGGCGACGATCGTGCCCTGCCGCTGGCCGCCGTACAGGACGTACTGGGCGAAGAACAGGCATCCCGCGGTCATCGCGAGCGTGACGACGGCGGCCCACGGAGGCCGCCGCCTCCTGACCACCTTGACCGCGATCACCGCCAGCAGCCCCACGGTGAGCATGGGCAGGTGCGTGGCCTTGGCGCCCATGACCACCACGAGGAAGATCGCGAGGAGCAGCCATACCCCGCCGCCCCACCGGCCCAGCCGCAGAAGATCGTTCACGAGCAGCACGACGGGAACGAACAGCAGGGCCCCGAACGCGAAGGTGGGGCTCCCCCACGCCGCGTCGTGCATGCCGCCGAAGGTGAACACGCCGCTCGAACCGAGGTAGAGGAGGGGCGCCCCCAGCAGGACCGTCGCGCAGGTGGCGATCAGGGCTCCCCTCCACGACTCCATCACCTGCCGCCCGAGCAGCGCGACCAGGACGACGAACGCGGCCAGCACCGGCAGCATCCCCAGCCGGAAGAGCAGGACGAGCGGCTCCACACCGCTGATCCAGCTCGCGGCGGCGTAGTGCGCGTAGACGAACCAGTGATAGGAGAGCGGCTCACCGGCCACCATGGGGGTCATGGGCGGCATGTGCTGCTTCAGCTCGCCGATCAGCGCGAGGTGGAACGGCGCGTCATCGGGATAGCCTGCCAGGGCGGGCCAGGACAGCGGGCCGAAGCTGTAGTAGGCGCGCGCGCTCCAGGCGACCAGATAGCAGACGATCGCCGCCAGCGACCACGACCACCAGATCGGAGCGGCCGGCCGCGCCCCGCCCTTCCAGTGCCTGCGAAGCCGGGGAGAGGCGAGGAAGGCGACGTAGACGGCGATCGGCCACGCCACGACGAGCAGCGGCAGGTCGAGGGCCCGGACGATGATGTACACCAGCACTTCGATGGCGTAGCCGAGCGCCACCCCCAGCGCCAGCTCCTCCGCCAGGGTGCGGCGGTCACCGTAGAGGGCACGGACCAGCAGCAGTCCCGGACCCGCGAGACACAGCACGACATAAGCGCCGAAGGCCGCCATGTCCCCGACGGAAACACCGTAGAACCACAGGACGACGGCGACGAACCCCAGCGTGAGCACGGCGGGCAGCCACGAGAACACCCCCCGCGCCCCGGGGGGACGGCGATCCGGATGTCGCCCGGTGCCGGGGAGCCGGATCTCGTGCAGGTCTTCGGGTGATCCTCCGGGGGCATGGGCGAAACCCTCGAGAGACGCGGAACCGGTCATGAGCGCGAGTCTGGCAATTCCGGCGACCGTGACGGGGCGAACACCGGGCGCTCAGCGATGTCCTTGCCTTTCCTTTGTTCCGTCAGCACCGACTGTTCCGTCAGCACCGACTGTTCCGCAGCGCGGATTGTTCCGGCAGCGGCGATTGTTCCGGGCGGTTGTTCCGGGCGGTTGTTCCGGCAGCGGCGATCTGGTCACGCCACCCGCGTATCGCCCGGAAAACCGACCATCCGATTTCACCTCCACCAGTAATCGGTATTAACGACGATATCGCGCTACTTGTGGGCTTGGTCGTAAGAAAGCATTGGCAAAGACACCGCTGTATGACACCTTCCACGCCGTCTCCTGCCACGGGTTATCGCCAAACTTGCCGCCATCTGACATTGCTTGACTCTGGATGCGGCCGGAGGCCACGTGCTGAACAGCGGGCAGAAGACCGGTTTCCCGGCACGGCGGCTGCTACGCACCGCGCTGTTCGGGCTCGGCGGCGGCGCGGCGTCCGCGCTCAGCCTGCTGCTGGGCGCCGACGCTCCGCCGGCGCCGGTCACTCAGCCGCCGGCGCCGACCACGGTCGTCGCCGCCGACCGGCACGCAGCACCCTCCTGGAGCCGCGCCTCCGCGTACGACCCCGTCGACCGGATGCGGCCGGGGAAGCGGCAGACCGTCACCGAGGCCTTTCGCACCATGCGCCGGCACCTGCCCGCCCGGACCCGCAAGGGCAGAGCCGCATGCCCGCCGACCTCCGTCATCTGCATCGAGAACAGCCTGCCGGGCAGCCCGCCGAGCCAGTGGGACGTGCCCACCCAGGGCGGCATCCCCGGCTATCCCACGCAGATCAGCGTGAACAAGGGGCAGACCGTTCAGTTCAAGGTGAACACCGGCGCGACCGACTACCGCATCGAGATATTCCGGCTCGGGTACTACAGCGGCCTGGGCGCCCGCCAGATGGCGACCGTGCAGCCCTCCGTCACGCTCCCCCAGCTCCAACCGGAATGCGTGAGCGAGGCGTCGACGGGGCTGGTGGACTGCGGCAACTGGGCGGTGTCCGCCTCCTGGGCGGTGCCGGGCACCGCCGTCTCGGGGGTCTACATCGCCAACCTGATCCGCGAGGACGGCATCAGCGGCCTGAGCCAGATGATCTTCGTCGTCCGGGACGACGCCCGCCAGTCGGAGATCCTCCTGCAGACCTCCGACGCCACCTGGCAGGCCTACAACACCTACGGCGGCAACAGCCTCTACACCGGCAGCCCGGCGAACCGGGCGTTCAAGGTCAGCTACAACCGTCCCTTCGACGCCCGCAGCAGGTTCTTCGGAGCCGAGTATCCGATGGTCCGCTGGATCGAGGCCAACGGCTACGACGTCAGCTATACCAGCAACATCGACACGGCCAGCCGCGGCGCGGCGATGCTGAACCACCAGACGTTCATCTCGTCCGGCCACGACGAATACTGGTCCAACGACATGCTGGACAACGCCTACGCCGCCCGGAACGCGGGGGTGAACCTCGCCTTCTTCACCGGCAACGAGATCTTCTGGAAGACCCGGTGGGAGCCGAGCATCGACGGGCAGGCCACTCCCTTCCGCACCCTCGTCTGTTACAAGGAGACGCTGGCCAACGCCAAGATCGACCCCAGTCCGCAGTGGACGGGGACCTGGCGTGATCCGCGTTTCTCCCCGCCTTCGGACGGGGGCAGACCGGAGAACGCCCTCACCGGCACGTTGTTCCGGATGAACGGCTACTCGTACAACGCCATCAGCGTGCCCGCGGAGTTCGGCTCCATGCGGTTGTGGCGCAACACCTCCATCGCCGGCCTGCAGCCGGGGCAGGCGGTGACCTTCCCCCTCGGCACGCTCGGCTACGAATGGGACGAGGCGCCCGACAACGGAGTCGCGCCGGCGGGACTGGTGAAGTTCTCGCGGACGACCGTGTCGACCACCAATCTGTTCCTGCTCGACTTCGGTAGCACCTACGGCGCCGGGACCGCGACGCACAGCCTGACGCTCTACAAGCCCACGAGCAACGCGCTCGTCTTCGGCTCGGGCACCGTCCAGTGGTCTTGGGGGCTGGACGCGGTCCACGACCTTCCCGGGACACCGACGAACATCGACATGCAGCAGGCGACCGTCAACCTGTTCGCCGACATGAGGTCCCAGCCGGCCAGCCTCCAGCCGGGGCTGGTGCCGACGACGCCGTCGACGGACACCGCTCCCCCGACCTCGGCGATCAACAATCCCGCCGCCGCGGGCGTCGTGTCCGCCGGTTCGGTCGTCCAGATCCAGGGCACGGCGGCCGACACGGGCGGCGGTGTCGTCGCGGGGGTCGAGGTGTCGGTCGACGGCGGCAACCGCTGGTTCCAGGCGGTCGGCCGCACCAACTGGACGTTCAACTGGACGACGCCCGGCACCACCGGACCCGTGACGATCAGGACCCGGGCGGTCGACGACATCGGCAACATCCAGGGCACTCCGACGCAGCGCACGGTCACCGTGGCCAGGGACTGTCCGCCCTGCACCCTGTGGCCGGACACGACCGTGCCGGCCACCGTCTCCACCAGCGACGACAGGTCGGTGGAGCTGGGCGTGAAGTTCCGCGCCACGAGCCCGGGCTTCATCCGGGGGGTCAGGTTCTACAAGGGCGCGCTCAACACCGGAACGCACACCGGCAGCCTGTGGAGCACCTCCGGGCAACTCCTGGCGACCGCGACGTTCACCAACGAGACGGCCAGCGGATGGCAGCAGGTGAACTTCTCGACACCTGTCGCCGTCACCGCCGGCACCACCTACATCGCCTCCTACTTCACACCGACCGGCCACTTCGCGGTGAACCGGGCGTACTTCACCGCTCCCTATGAGAACGGCCCGCTCATCGCCCCCGCCGACGCGGCGTCGGGCGGGAACGGCGTCTACCTCTACAGCGCGACGAGCGCCTTCCCGGCCAACACCTTCAACGCCAGCAACTACTGGGTGGACCCCGTCTTCGTGCCGTCGAACAGCCTCTGGGACGACTCGACGATCCCGTCGACTATCTCCTCGGACAACAAGGCCATCACGCTCGGCGTGAACTTCAGGGCGTCGACCAACGGGGTCGTCCAGGGAGTCCGGTTCTACAAGAGCTCGCTGAACACCGGGCCGCACACCGGAAGCCTCTGGAGCAGCGACGGGCGACTCCTCGCCGACGCCGTCTTCACCAACGAGACCGCGTCAGGCTGGCAACAGGTGACCTTCTCGTCTCCGGTCACCATCTCCGCCGGCACCACCTATATCGCCTCCTACCACACACCGTCCGGAAACTACGCGGCGTCACGGCAGTACTTCGCCTCGCCCTACACGAACGGCCCGCTCACGGCGGTCGCGAGCGGGCCGGGCACCGGGAACAACGTCTACACCTACGGCGCGACGAACACCTTCCCGTCGAGCACCTTCAACGCCAGCAACTACTGGGTGGACGTGGTGTTCGTGCCGTTGAACAGCCTCTGGGACGTCTCGACGGTCCCGGCCGGCCAGTCGACCGACAACAGGGCCGTGACGCTGGGCGTGAAGTTCAAGGCGACCACCGGCGGGGCCATCCAGGGGGTGCGCTTCTACAAGGGCCCGCAGAACACCGGGCCGCACATCGGAAGCCTGTGGACCGCCGACGGGCAGCTCCTCGCCAGCGCGACCTTCACCAACGAGACGGCGACGGGCTGGCAACAGGTGAGCTTCCCCTCGCCTGTCACTATTGCCCCCAACACCACCTATATCGCCTCTTATTACACTCCCAGCGGACTGTTCTCGATCACCCGGCCCTACTTCACCACCCAGTACGTCAACCGCCCGCTCATCGCCCTCGCCGACGGCGCGGAGGGCGGGAACGCCGTCTACACGTACGGTGCGGGGAACACCTTCCCGACCAGCAGTTTCCAGTCCAGCAACTACTGGGTGGACGTCCTGTTCGCGCCCTGACCGGACCGGCACGGAACAGGCTCACGGAAAAGGCTCACCCCGGCGATCATCGCCGGGGTGAGCCCTTTCTCCACAGCCGGTCTCTACAGCCGGTTCGCGGCGCCGGCCACGCTCAGAGCGTCGCCTCCTTCAACGGCCGCCACCACGCCTCGTTCTCCCGGTACCAGCGCACCACCTCGGCCAGCCCCTCGTCGAAGCCGACCTGGGGCTCGTAGCCGAGCGCCCGGATCTTGCCGCTGTCGACGGAGTAACGCCGGTCGTGACCGGGCCGGTCGGCCACGTACGCGACCATCTCCCAGCCGGCGCCGACCGCGTCGAGCAGCCGCCGCGTGAGCTCCCGGTTGGTCAGCTCGACGCCGCCCCCGATGTTGTAGACCTCTCCGGCCGACCCCTTCTCCAGCACGAGCTGGATGCCGCGGCAGTGGTCGTCGACGTGCAACCACTCGCGTACGTTGCCGGCGTCGCCGTACAGGGGCACCGGCCGGCCGTCGATCAGGTTGGTCACGAACAGCGGGATGACCTTCTCGGGATACTGGTACGGGCCATAGTTGTTGGTGCACCGGGTCACCCGGACGTCCAGCCCGTAGGTCCGGTGATAGGCCCGGCAGAGCAGGTCGGCGCCCGCCTTGGCCGCCGAGTAGGGCGAGTTGGGCAGCAGCGGCTCCTCCTCGGTCCACGACCCCTCGTCGATCGACCCGTACACCTCGTCGGTCGAGACCTGGACGACGGCCCGCACGCCGGCTTCGAGCGCGGCCTGCAGCAGCCGCTGGGTGCCGTAGACGTTGCTCAGGACGAAGTCACCGGGGCCGGTGATCGAGCGGTCGACGTGCGTCTCGGCCGCGAAGTTGACGACGACGTCGTGGCCGGGCACCACGTCGGCGAGCAGCCGGCCGTCCGTGATGTCGCCGTGGACCAAGGTGTATCCGGGGTGCCCGGCGACCGGCAGCAGGTTGGCCAGGTTGCCGGCGTAGCTGAGTTTGTCCAGCACGGTCACCTGGACGTCCTCATAACCGGGCAGGCGCCCGGACAGCAACGACCGCACGTAGTGCGAACCGATGAACCCGGCGCCGCCGGGCACGAGGATTCTCATGCTCTCACCTGAATTTTGCTGTGGTCTCCGACCATGAGCTGGTTGACGTGCGGAGAGTCCATGGACCGGGTGACCTCGACGTTACGGCCGATCAGCGAGTTGGTGAGCCCGCGGACCCCCGTGATGGACGACTCCCCCAGGATGATGCTGTACTCCACCTCGGCGCCCTCCAGCACGCAGCCCTCACCGATCGAGGTGTAGGGCCCGATGCAGGAGCCGCTGATCTTGGTGTTGGCGCCGAGCACGACCGGTCCCCTGATCACGGAGTTCTCGACCAGGGCGCCGGGCGCGATGACGACGCGGCCGCTGATCTCGGAGAACCCGTCCACGGTGCCCCTGACGTCGTGCTCGATGGTCTGCAGGACGATCTCGTTGCACTCCAGCATGTCCTGCAGCCGGCCGGTGTCCTTCCAGTAGCCGCTGACCAGATGCGAGTGCACCCTGAAGCCGTGGTCGACCAGCCACCTGATCGCGTCCGTGATCTCCAGCTCGCCGCGCGCCGACGGCCTGATCGCGCGGACGGCCTCGTGGATCGCCGGGGAGAAGGTGTAGACGCCGACGATCGCGAGATCGCTGCGCGGATGGACCGGCTTCTCCTCCAGTGCGACGATCTCGCCGTCCGGCCCGAGCTCGGCGACCCCGTAGAACCGCGGCTCGGCGACCTTGGTGAGCAGGATCTGGGCGTCGTGGTCGGCCCCGCGGAACGCGTCCACCAGGTCGGCGATGCCGTCCACCAGGAAGTTGTCGCCGAGGTACATCACGAACGGCTCGTCGCCGAGGAACTCCCGGGCGATCAGCACGCAGTGCGCCAGCCCCAGCGGCTCCTCCTGCGGGATGTAGGTGACCTCCAGGCCGAAGCGCGAACCGTCTCCCACCGCCTCCCGCACCTCGCGGGCCGTGTCGCCGACGATGATGCCGACGCTCCGGATGCCCGCGTCGCGGATCGCCTCCAGCCCGTAGTAGAGGATCGGCTTGTTGGCTATGGGGACCAGTTGCTTCGCCGAGGTGTGGGTGAGCGGGCGCAGTCTCGTGCCCTTACCGCCCGCCAGAACAAGTGCCTTCACCGCTCACTGAGCCCTTCCGCGAAGAGTGCATGCCGCGTGAACCGCCTGTCCACCTGACGGTATGCGAGTGCGAATTACCGGGCCGTCCGCCACATTTCCCTTTGCCGAAGGGCGTGCCACATGTTGCCAACGCGAGAGGGTTCGGTCAGCGGGCGACCCGGAGCGGCCGCCCGGCGGGCTCGGGTCGCGCCCGCTCCGCTCGGGCCCCCCTGAGCACGTGGCGGGTCAGTACGTACGTGAGCGGGACGTTGACGGCCAGCACGACCGGCATCGCGAGCCAGGGAGCGAGCCCGGCCCCGGTCAGCAGCACGACGAGTCCCAGGCCGACCAGGTAGGCGACCAGGTACACGACCGGGAAGCGCAGGGCGGACCTGAGTGAGGCCCGGATGCGGAACACGAAGACGGTGTTGATGACGTAGCCGAGCACGATCCCGGTCGCGTAGGCCACCGAGTAGGCGACCGGCGCCGGCATCGACCACGTCAGGACGACGAACAGACCGTGGGTCACGGCCGTGTTCGTGGCTCCTCCGGCGACGAACCGGGCGAACCTCCGGCGCGCCGCGTTCACACCCGCACCGGCTCACCCGAGACGACCCGGCGGAACTCGTCGTACGAGCGGATGTAGTCGTCCGGGTCGTAGGGATGCGAGGCGAACACGAGCAGCAGGGCGTCCGGCGAGTACCGGTACTGCGTGCCCCAGATCATGGCCGGCATGTAGACGCCACGGCTGGGCCGGTCCAGGCTGATCTCCCGCCGGTTGCGGCCGTCGTCCAGCAGGACTCCGCACGAGCCGCGCACACAGATCAGGAACTGGTCGCACCGCCGGTGCGCGTGCTCGCCGCGTACCTCGCGGCTGGGCACGTTGTAGACCAGGAAGTAGCGGGCCGGCCGGAACGGCAGCTCGCGCTCGAACTCGCCGACCGACAGCTCGCCCCGCAGGTCCTTGGCGACGCGGAGTTCGTGGAGGGTCGCCTTCCCCACGCCGAGGCCGGTGCCGCCGGCCGACGGCGCGCCGCCCGCCGCGAACGGGACACCGGGGTCCACCGGATCGGCGACGTAGCCCTTGATGCGGGCCGGGTTGCCGACCACGATCGCGTTCGGCGGGACGGACCGGGTCACCACCGCGCCCGCGCCCACCATCGCGCCGGTGCCGATCTCCAGGCCGGGCAGGATCGTGCTGTTCGCCCCGATGGAGGCGCCGGCCCGGACGACGGTGCGGGTGAACGCCTCGGGACGGACCCTGCTGCGCGGGAACGGATCGTTGGTGAACGTCGTGTTCGGGCCGATGAAGACGTCGTCCTCGACGGTGATCCCATCCCAGAGCTGCACCCCGCACTTGACGGTCACGCGGTCCCCCACGACGACGTCGTTCTCGACGAAGACCCCGTCGCAGATGTTGCAGTCGCCGCCGATCCGGGCGCCCGGCAGGATGTGCGCGAAGGCCCAGACCCGGGTGCCGTCGCCGACGGCCGCGCTCTCGCAGAGCGCTCGCGGATGGATGTACGTGCTCACGCGTGCCTGCCCGTGCAGAGGAGATCGGCGGTGGTCTCGGCCGCCCCCTCGAAGGTGCTGGCGGTGCGCACCAGGGCCAGGGGACGTTTCTTGGTGTTCTCGTAGCTGCGCCAGGCGTAGGAGCCGACGAAGCCGATGCCCAGGGTGTTGAGCGCGCCGAAGAACGTGATGACCACGATCGTGGCCGCGTACCCGGCCGCCTCGATCTGCCCGGTCAGGCGCATGACGATCACGAGTACGGCGAGGCAGCCGGCGACCGCGAACCCGAGCAGGCCCATCACCGTGAGGATCCGGATGGGCAGGTCCGTGAAGGCGAAGACGCTGTCCAGCAGATAGTCGATCTTCTTGCGGAGCGTCCAGGTGCTCGTGCCGTGCGCCCGCTCGCGCCGGTCGTACGGCACCTCGCCGCGCCGGAAGCCGAGCCAGTAGACGAGCCCCACCAGGGAGGTGTTGGCCTCGTCGAGCCGCAGCAGCTCGTCACGGATGCGCTGGTTGCAGCCGAAGACGTCCACCCCGCCCTGCGGGATCTCCGGCACCACGAACCGGCGGTAGAACGACCAGAACAGGTTGGCCGTCAGGCGCGACATCCCCGGGTCGTCGCGGCTCTCGCGAACCCCCACCACGATGTCCGACTCGTCCTTCACCAGCCGGTCGAGGAAGCTGAGCAGGAGCTCGGGCGGCTCCTGCAGGTCCGCGGCCATCACCGCGAAGTAGTCGCCCCGCGCGGCCCGCAGACCGGTGCGGATGGCCGCGAACGATCCGAAGTTGCGCGCGTGCAGCAGCAGCTGCGACCGGAACGGCGCCTGCGGCAGCGCCGCCTTCAGCAGTTCGAAGCTGTCGTCCGGGCTGCCGTCGACCACGAAGACGAACTCCACCGGCAGCCCGTAGCGCTCGGCGACGGTCGCGCCGACGCCGGTGAGCTCCTCGATCAGCAGCGGCACGGTCTCGGCGTTGCGGTACACGGGGATGATCACGGAGAACATGGCCTCACCACGTGTTCAGGCACGAGATCACCCGCGTGACCTCGCCGTCGGAGAGTTCGGGATAGCAGGGCAGCGTCAGGATCGAGCCGGCCAGGGCGTCCGTCACCGGCAGCTCCGCCGGGTCGCCGAGACCGGCCAGCGCGGGCTGGCGGTGGTCCGGCACGGGGTAGTGCACGTCGCTCAGCACGCAGGCCGACGCCAGCCGCGCCCGCAGCGCCTCGCGGTCGTCGCTCACGACCACGTAGAGGTGGCCGACGAACTCCTCGCCGTGCACCGGCGGGCACTGGATCTTCGGGTGGGCGATCTCCCGCGAATAGCGGGCCGCGATGGCCCGGCGGCGGTCGTTCCAGGAGTCGAGGAAGGGCAGCTTGGCGCGGAGCACGGCGGCCTGCATCTCGTCGAGGCGGCTGTTGCGCCCGCCGCCGGGGCCGGCGCGGTACTTCGACTCCCAGCCGTACTGCCGCAGCCGCCGTACCCGCTCGGCGACGTGCGCGTCACCGGTGACCACGGCGCCCGCGTCGCCGAGCGCCCCGAGGTTCTTCGTCGGGTAGAAGCTGAAGGCCGCCGCGACGCCGAACGTGCCGGCCCGCCGCCCGTCGCGCGCGGCGCCGTGCGACTGCGCGCAGTCCTCGAACACCGGGACGCCCGCGTGGGCGGCGACGTCCAGGATCGCGTCCATGTCGTGCAGCAGGCCGAACAGGTGTGTCACCACGACCGCGTCGAGGCCGCCGCCGGCGGCGGCCCGCTCCAGCTCGGCCGGACGCATCAGTTTCGTGTCCGGGTCCACGTCCACGAAGACGGGGCGGGCTCCGAGGGCCAGCAGGGCGGTCGTGGTGTAGAAGCCGGCGTTGGCGACGGTGGCGACCCGGCTGCCGGGGCCGACGCCGAGGGCGCGCAGTCCGAGCTCGATGGCGTCCGTCCCGTTCGCGACGCCCACGCAGTGCGCGGCTCCGCAGTAGGCGGCGAACTCCCGCTCGAACGCCTTCCCCTCCGCGCCGAGGACGTACCAGCCGCTGCCGAGCACCCTCTCGACGGCGTCGCGCACCGCCGCGCCGGTCGAGAACGCGTGCCGGCCCAGATCGTTGATCAGGACACGGCCCGCGCCCTCGCTCCCGCCGTCGTCGAGCCCCTCCAAGGGGAGGTAGGGCGAGTAGTGATCAACAGAGCGCATCGTCGGCCTTTGCTGCGTGCGGCGGTCACGGCTGCCAGGACAGGCGCTCCACATTCAACGCGGGCGGGAGCCTCGGCGGATCCGCCCGACACGCGGGGCACTGCCATCCCTTGGCGAGCCATTACCCAGGGCTTGCCCGGCGGGGTCCCCCGGTGCCGGGGGACGAGGTCACACGACCGCCGGGCGCGCATCCGGTCGCCGCAGCTTCCGCAGCTCCCGCGTGAACCGTACGTACTGGGACGGGGTCGGTGAGTACCACTGGCGGCTGGTCAGGTCGGAGCGCCGGTAGGGGCGCGAGCGGCCGTCCAGCACCGCGCGCACGGCCTCCGCCAGCGCGTCCAGCGCGCCGAGATACTGCTTCACCGGAAGCGTGCGGTAGGTGTCGGTGAACGGGTCGACCGCGACGGGCTCCTGCGCGAGGATCTCGCCCGTGTCCACGCCCGGGTCGATCAGGTGGATCGTCGTCCCGACCAGCTCGGGGCGGCCCTCGTAGATCGCCCAGAAGCCGCCGTGCACTCCCCGGTATCTCGGCGTGATGCCGACGTGGATGTTGACGAACGCCGGGGCGCATTCGAGGATCCGCCTGCCGATGATGCCCGTGCCCGAGACCACGACCGCGCCGGGCCGCTCGTCGCGCAGCAGGCCGGCGACCTCCGGGCCGTTCACGGACCCGACGTCCAGCACCCTGAGCCGGCCGTCGGGAGGACGGCGGTCGTGCCCGGCGAGCAGCTCCGCGACGCGGGCGCGTGACCGCGGCCTGATCACCGTCCGGTCGTAGCAGAGGAAGGCCAGCTGGGCGGCCACGGCGCGGACGCCGAGCTTCCGGAGCCGGTGCCGGAGCAGCCGTCGCTGACTCCCCTGCTCGAAGACCACGGCCGACACCTCGAAGCGCGCCGCCAGGTGGTTGATGAGCAGGTAGGAGGTCTCACTGCGGGCGGCCAGGATCACGATGCCGCTCACCGCCGCGCCCCCGCCCGGGTGACCTCGGCGTTGGCCAGCACGAACTCGGCGGCCTGGGCCATCGTCATGACGGCCAGCTCTCCCCTGTCGCGGCGCGCGCGGACCTCTCGCAGGATCTGCTCCAGCGCGCCGAACATCCGGGGATCGCCGCCCAGGTTGAACGGGTGGAACCAGAGATGGTAGATCTCGCCCCGGCGGACCGCGCGGTCGAGACCGAGCCGGGCCTGCCGCACCCTGGAGGCGATCGGGATGAGCCTGCGTGGCCCGTTGCCGCCGATGAGAAACTGCGACGCGGGCAGGTTCACCAGGCGCTCGCCCTCCCGGAGGGCGGGCGCGGCGTAGGTCGGGGCGGCCGTCCCCAGGGCCCGATCCAGGAAGTGAAGCGCGCCGGAACGGTTTCCGTACCAGTTCCGCTCCACCCCTCGATAGGCGATGATCCCGAAATCGGACAGGGTGTCGACGAATCCGACCTGGTTCCGCGGATAGACGATGGAGCGCATCGGCAGGCCGAGCCGCTCGCTCACCTCGGCGGCGGCCTCCAGCTCGCGGACCCACACGTCGCGGGTGGTGCCCGGATCATGCGCGTAGACGTGGCTGAAGGTGTGTGTGCCGATCTCGTGGCGCACCCGCGCGCCGGTGAGCCACTCCGTCAGATAGGGCGCGCTGTACCAGCGTTCCGGCGTGCGGGCAGGCCCGGAACGGACCGCCGGGTCCAGGAGGAGCCGGCCCACCACCGCCCACGTGGCGGGGACCTGGTATCCGTCCAGCAGATCGATCAGCCGCCGAATGATCTGTGGTTCCTCGTCGAGAATTCTGGAGAAACGCGGCAGGTCTTCGGAATTCGTGCCCCAGGCCAGCTCTGTATCGAGAGAAAGAATGAATATTCCGGGCATGCGGGGAGATTATCAATCTACAAACCACATTCAGCCGGCAGGCGGTCCGATTTCATCGCGATTTTGGTTAAGTCATCATTACCCGGGCCGGCCGGCACGGGCCGTTCTCGCCGCCGTGCCGACCGCCCTCCTCGCCGTCAACGGCCGCAGCACCGAACGCAGGTCGGCCGTTCCCGGTATCAACTCCCGCACCGGCAGCCCGGTCGACCGGGTGAACCGGACGATTTCGAGGAAGGCCATGAGGACGTAGGCCACGGTGGACGCCACGGCGGCGCCCACCGCGCCCCACCGGGGAATCATCACCAGGTTGAGCAGCACGTTCACGGTGAGGGCGCTGACCGCGATGGCGGTCATCGTGATCGGCCGATCGAGGCGCACCAGATACTGCTCCAGCGGCCGGACCACCATCAGCGCGATCGTTCCCGGAGCCAGCGCGAGCAGCGGGGCGACGCTTCCGGCGAAGGACGGGCCATAGACCAGCGGGATGAGCCAGGGCGACGCCGCCGCGAGCAGGCCGACGAGTGCCGAGGAGACGAACAGGTTGATCCGGAGGGCGCGTGCGGTGACCTGCGAGGCGTCGGACACGTGGCCGCCCGCCTGCTGGGGAAGGACGACCTGCGTGATCGTCTCGCCGGGGATCCGGGCGAGGGCCATCACCGTGACGGCGACGGTGTAGATGCCCACCGCGGCCGCCGAGTCCAGGGCGTTGAGCAGCAGGATGTCGATGCTGACGAGGAAATACAGGGCCACCCAGCCCACGTGGTACTTGGCCGAGAGGGCGAGCTGACACCGTACGAGCGCCCTGTCCCAGTGACGGGGGCTGGGCCGGAGCCCGCGCAGCCCCCGGACGAAGGGCAGGGCCGTCGAGATCGCCCAGCAGATGATCACACTGGCGACGGTCACCTGACCGATCGCCGCGAGGAACAGCAGCGGCAGGCACTGCGCGAGCGCGGCGAGCAGGATCGTGCGGTTGACGAACTCCATCCGCGACCGCAGCGTCAGGATGCCGTCGAGGTTGATGGCCGCCGCGCCCAGCGGCACCACCGCCAGCGCCAGCGCCCACAGGGCGAACCCGCCGGGCGCACCACCCGCCGCGGCCAGCGCCAACGCGCCCAGCGCCGACACGGCGCCCAGCACCAGGCCGAGGACCAGGCCGTTGGTGACCAGCGCCTGGTGCCGCGACCGGTCCGACCACCAGGCGATCTGCGACTTCTCCACCGACAGGTGCCCGACGACGATGGCGGCGCCCGCCGCTGTGGCGATCACCGCGTAGACGCCTCTGCCCTCCGGCTGGAGCGTGCGGGCGATGAGCACCCCGGTCGCCATCGCCAGGATCAGCCTGATCGCGCGGCTGACCAGCGTGTGCAGGACGACCGTCTCGGTGGACCTCACCGCGGGGGGACGGGCCATGGGATCAGGTCGCGCACCGATCCTCCAGCAGCCGGTGATACAGGCCCATGTGCTCCTCCACCATGGTGGTGACGTCGAGGTTCTTGCTCGCCCACAGGCGGCTCGCGGCCCCCAGCGAGGCGGCCAGCTCCGGATCGTCCAGCAGGCGGGCGACGGCCTGGCTGAGGGCCACGGGGTCCGCCGGAGGAACGAGGACTCCGCGGTCCTCCACCAGCTCGGGCGTGCCGCCGACCGAGGTGGCGACGATCGGCCGTCCCCGGGCCATCGCCTCCATGACGGAGTTGCTCAGCCCTTCCGAGACCGAGGGCGAGACGACGATGTCGGCACGGTCCAGCATCCCTCTGCTGTCCGTCATGGCTCCCATGAAGCGGATGTCGAGACCGAGCGCGTTCGCCCGCTCCCTGAGCCGGTCCTCCTCGGGGCCGTCCCCGACGAGCACCACGGTGATCGGCCTGCCCTGGCGGGCGAGCAGCGCGGCGGCGTCGAACAGGAAGCCGTGTCCCTTCTCCGGCCGGAGCCGGGCCAGGCAGAGCACCACGGGAAGGCCGGTGTCGATGCCCGCCGGTTCGACCGGGTCGAACGCCGAATCCTGGAGACCGTTGTAGATCACGCTGAGCTTCTGGGGCGGAACCCCCTCGACCGTCCGCGCGTCCTCCGCCACGGCCACCGCGTTGGCGACGACGTGATCGGTGATCCGGACCATCGCGCTGCCGAGCTTGAAGCACCAGCGGTCTCTCAGGATGTCGCTCAGGCTCCGGCGACCGGCCACCAGGACCGGGACCCGGGCGAGCAGGGCTGCCGGGGCCGCCGGCATGTAGCACTCCATGAGAAAGGCGTGCAGCACGTCAGGGCGGAGCCGGCGCAGCAGCCGCACCAGGCGGGCGAAGAGCCACACCCTCTGCATGACCGTGGCCCGGCCGCGCCGGCGCCGGACGAGGTGGTGGACCTCGATCCCCGCGGCTCGCAGCCCCGCCTCGTGGGGCCCGCCCCCGACCAGGAGGACGACGTCCACCTGGATGCCCCGGAGCCGTAGTTCGCGGGCGAGCAGGACCACCTGCGTCTCGGTGCCGCCGAATCCCAGTTGCCCGATGAAGAGCACGACGCGCCGGAGGGTGGCATGACCACTGGACGCCACTTCAGGCACCCTTCTGGGCCATGGCGCAGCGCCCGTCGGCGGCCACCGGATCGGCCGGCGACCCGTGCGCCCGTTGCCACAGCTCGAACTGGAGCAACGCCCAGATACGTTCGGCGTAGTCGGCCCCCGCCATGTGCCGCTGGAGCAGCTCCAGGACCGCCGTGGGCCTGAACAGGCCGCGGGCGCGGGCGGTGTCGTCGGTGAGGAGGTCGTAGGCGAGCTCTCGCAGGTCGCCGCGGAGCCAGGTGGCGAGCGGCACGCCGAACCCCTTCTTGGGGAACTCCAGCAGCTTCGGCGGCAGCCAGGGCGCGACCGCTCTTTTGAGCAGCAGCTTCGTCTGAAGCCTGCGCACCTTGTACCCGCTGGGCACGGCCGCCGCCCACTCCATCAGCTGATGGTCGAGGAACGGCGACCGCGCCTCGAGCGAGTTGGCCATCGTGGTGATGTCGACCTTGACCAGGAGGTCGCCCGGCAGGTAGGTGAGCGTGTCGAGTTCGAGGACCCGGCCCACCTCTGTTTCCAGCGCCGATTCGCGGAAGATATCGCCGAAAAGCCGGTAGCTGTCGGCATGCGCGACCTGTCGCCGCATGGCGTCGGTGTAGATCCGGGCCTTCTGCTCACGCGTGAAGCACGACATCAGCGACGCGTAGCGATGCGACGGAGCTTCGGCGCTGAACGCCATCAGCCGGCCGATCTTCCGGGCCGGGGAGCCCGAACGGGTCCGCTCCATGATCTGCGTGCCGAGCCGGTTGGCCCCCCAGGCGATGGGCGACGGGACGGCCGGGATCCGGCCGGCCAGGTTCATCAGGCCATAGCGCTGGTAGCCGCCGAAGCACTCGTCTCCCCCGTCGCCGTTGAGGACCACGGTGACGTGCTGCCGGCTCATCTGGGCGACGTAGAAGCTCGGGATCGCCGACGAGTCGGCGAACGGCTCGTCGAAGTGCCAGGCGAGCCGCGGCAGGATGTCGAGCAGGTCGGAGGTGACCACGAACTCGTGATGGTCGGTGCCGTAGTGCTCGGCGACCATCCGGGCCTTGTGGCGTTCGTCGTACCTGCTGTCCTCGAAGCCTATGCAGAACGTCTTGACCGGCTCGGGACTCTGCATGGCCATCGCGGCCACCACCGCGGAGGAGTCGATGCCGCCGGACAGGAACGCGCCCAGCGGGCGCTCGCTCACCATCCGGACCCGGGTCGCCTCCAGGAGCAACTCGCGCAGCCGTTCCTCCTCCTCCCGCTCGTCGGTGAACGGCCGTGGGACGTGGTCGAGCCGCCAGTAGCGGTGCACGTCGATCCGCCCGTGCTCCCAGGTCAGGAAGTGACCCGGCGGCAGCTTGTGCACGCCCTGGTAGATCGACTGCGGCGCGGGGACGTACTGGAAGCTCAGGTAGTGGTGCAGGGCGAGCAGGTCGAGCTCGCGCGGCATGCCGGGGTCCTGCGCGAGGGCCTTCAGCTCGGAGGCGAAGTGGATCGAGTCATGGTCGGTGCGCCAGTAGAGCGGCTTCTTCCCGATCCGGTCCCGGGCGAGGACCAGTCGTTCGCGGTCACGGTCCCAGATGGCGAGGGCGAACATGCCGCGGAGCCGGTGCAGGAAGTCGACGCCGTACTCCTCGTACAGGTGGACCAGGCACTCGCTGTCTCCGGCCGTGCGGAGCCGGTGCCCGCGCCGGGCCAGGTCTTCGCGAAGCTCGGCGAAATTGTAGATCTCACCGTTGAAGACGGCGACGACCCGGTCGTTCTCGCCGTACACGGGTTGGTCGCCGGTCGCCACGTCGATGATCGCCAGCCGGCGCATGCCGAGCGCGGCCTGCGCGTCGTCGTGGAATCCGGCGCCGTCGGGGCCCCGGTGCCTCATCACGTCGCACATGCGGCGGACGAGCGCCGGGTCCGGGCCGGACGCCGACACGATTCCCGCTATGCCACACACGGTGCCTCCATAAAACGGTGTACGACCGAACCGATCACACCTGGTCGTCGTGATCATACGTAGAGTAGGCATCTTTGACTTCTCCGGACGGCGCGAGAGGAGAGTGTGTCGTGATGAACTACACCGATTCGGCCTTATTTACCGATAGAGGAGGTGATTCGATCGGATCTGTCATGATTTCCAGTCGACCGTCATGCTTCATCGACCAAGGACGCCTTTTTCTGGCCGACTTCATATGCCGATAAATCCTCAAATTCCAGGAAATATCAGCAACATTCTCCACCTCGGAAAAAGTTTCACAAACGCTGGCCGGCGACAACTCGTGAAGAGTACAGTGCGATTGCGTCTCCTTTTATGAGGATCTTATTCACGAGTTCCTCGCGACATGGGACGCCTAGGCATCAGGGCGGAAATGGCGGCGTCGATCCCCACGCGGTGACCGCGTAAAAGCGGCGCCGGACATTCCGCGAGACCGACGAAGAAGTTGAGTTTCATGCGCGAATCCCAGCCCCAGCACGACGCACCCGACCAGACCCCCGGCCCCCGGGCCTCGGCGCCACCGGCATCCTCCTCCCGTCACCTCCGCTCGCGATCCCGGGGCCGGTCCGGCCTCGCGATCCTGCTCGCGGCCACCCTGTCGATGGGCGCGGTCGTCGCCATGCCGAGCGGCGCCCACGCGATCGGGCCGCCGGTGGACCTCGGCGACGCGGCGGACTTCGCCGTGCTGGCCTCGACCGCGGTGTCCAACACCAACCAGACGGCGCTCACGGGAGACCTCGGCGTGAGCCCCGGCACCACGGTGTCGGGGTTCCCGCCCGGCACCGTGAGCGGCGACATCCACCAGAACGACGCCGCCGCGGTCAACGCGAAGGCCGACGTGGTGGCCGCGTACAACGACCTCGCGAGCCGGGCCCCGGACGCCACCGTCGCCCCCGCGCTCGGCGGGACCACCAAGACCCCGGGCGTGTACGCCTCCACCAGCGGCAGCTTCGCGATCAGCGGCACCCTCACGCTCGACGCCGAGGCCGACCCGGACGCGATCTTCGTCTTCAAGGCGACCTCCCTCACCGCGGCGAACGTGAGCAACATCAACCTGGTCGGCGGCGCCCAGGAGGACAACGTCTTCTGGCAGGTCACCGGCACCGCGAGCCTCGGCACGTACCCCACCTTCCGGGGCAACGTCCTCGCGTCGGGCGCGGTCACGGTCGGCAGCGGTTCGGCGGTGTTCGGCCGGGTGTTCTCCATCAACAACGTGGTCACGCTGCAGGGCACGGACGGCATTCCGGCCACGCGCGTCACCGTGCCGAACAACCCGCCGACCACCACGACCCTCACCTCGTCGCCCAACCCCTCCGCCACGGGCGAACCGGTCACCTTCACCGCCACGGTCGACGGCGGCGCCGCGCCGGTCACGCCGGCCGGTGACGTGGTCTTCAAGGACGGCGCCACCGTCATCGGCACCGACCGTTTCGACCAGAACAACGACGCCCAGATCACGGTCTCCGACCTCGGTGCGGGCCAGCACCACGTCGTCGCCGTCTATCTGGGCGGCACGGTGTTCAACAACGAGCAGCCCATCACGTTCGCGCCGAGCACCTCACCCGTGCGGGTGCAGAACGTGACCACGTCGCTCTGGAACGACTCGACCAACCCGGCGGGCCAGTCCACGGACGACCGGGCCGTCACCCTCGGCGTGAAGTTCACCGCCGGCACGAGCGGGCTCGTGGAGGGCGTCCGGTTCTTCAAGGGCCCCGGCAACACCGGCCCCCATGTCGGCAGCCTCTGGACCAGCGGCGGGCAACTCCTGGCAAGCGGCACCTTCACCGGCGAGACCCCCACCGGCTGGCAGCAGCTGACCTTCTCCACCCCCGTGGCCATCAACGCCGACACCACCTACGTGGCGTCCTACCACACCACTGCCGGACTCTTCTCCCTGAACAGGCCCTACTTCACCTCGCTGCACGCCCAGGGCCCGCTCACCGCGCTCCAGGACGGGGCCCAGGGCGGCAACGGCGTCTACACCTACGGGGCCACGAACTCCTTCCCCACCAGCACCTTCAGGGCGAGCAACTACTGGGTCGACATCGCGTTCACCCCGTCTGACAGCCTCTGGAGCGACTCGACCAACCCGGCGGGCCAGTCCGGGGACGACCGGGCCGTCACCCTCGGCGTGAAGTTCAGATCGATCTCCGACGGGCTCGTGCAGGGCATCAGATTCCACAAGCGGCCAGGAAACAGCGGCCCCCACGTCGGCAGCCTGTGGACCAGCGGCGGGCAACTCCTGGCAAGCGGCACCTTCACCGACGAGACCCCCACCGGCTGGCAGGAGATGACCTTCTCCACCCCCGTGGCCGTCAACGCCGACACCACCTACGTCGCGTCCTACCACACCCCGACCGGGCAGTTCTCCGTGACCAATTCCTACTTCACCGAGAAATGGGTGAACGGCCCGCTCACCGCGCTCGAAGACGGGTTCCAGGGCGGCAACGGCGTCTTCGTCTACGGCGCCGCCAACTCCTTCCCCACCAGCTCCCACAACGCCAGAAACTACTGGGTCGACGTGCTGTTCGTCTCGCCCTGAGCCGCGCTCGTCCAGGTGCGAACCCTCGCCGGTGAAAACTCGCCGACCTGACGGGATCAGGTCGGCGAGAGCCGATCGAGTGCGGCGCCCTACGTCGCCGGAGTCGCCAGCTTCACCAGAGTCGGCCAGGTCACCGGAGTCGGCGGAGTCGCCGCAGTTGCCGGAGTCGGCGGAGTCGCGGCTCGCCGGAGCGCGGGCTGAAGGCTCGTGAATCCGTCGCAGTACGTGGTGCCCCACGCCGGTCCCGGAGGCGGTGGCGCGGCGGTCAGGACGCACTTCGTCTGGGCCAGGGAGCCGCTCGACGTCAGCACCGTGATCAGCAGGCTGCTGAGCGGCTCGTCCGCCTCCGTCACCGAGACGCCGACCACCCCAGGCGGGTAACCGGGCACCGACGTGAGGCTGTGCCAGCCTCCCGGCGCGGGTGTCCGGGGGTCCAGGATCCAGGTCACGCCGTCCGAGACGTACGCGGTGAAGTTCGTGTCGTAGGGCGGGAAGGTCAGCGAGACGAGAGTCGAGCCGACCCCGGAGGCCGTTCCCGGTGTGCCCGGCGTGCCCGGCGCGCCGCGCGGCCCTCGCGGGCCCGGCAGGCCGGGCACTCCCTGCGGCCCCCGAGGACCGGTCTCACCCTGCGGCCCTGGCTCGCCCTCGAGGCCGGGTGGCCCCTGCCATCCGGGCCCCGCCGGTCCCCGCTCCCCTCGCTCCCCTTGCTCCCCTCGCTCGCCCCGCTCGCCGCGCGGGCCCGGCGGCCCTTCCGGACCACGGAGAAAGCGCGCGCAGCGGAACCGGTGGCACAGGTGGCGGCAGCGCCTGCCGTGGCAGTCCCGGCGATCGGCGACGGCGTCCCCGCTCACCGCGAAGGTGGCCGAGGAAGCGGTCACCGCCGCCTGGGCCGTCCCAGGAAACGACAGGCCCGTCGCCGCACAGGTCAGCGTCAACGCGAAACCCGGTATGCCCCTGCGAGAAATCACGTGGTCTCCCTTTCATGGCGAAGAGGAACGCTGCGGAATCGCCACTTTCGGACGACGCGAGCGGGAGATACCCGAATAGCCGGAAGGCGATGCTTTACGGCAATGACGAGCGAAGCAAAAAGGCGACATTCCACAACCAAGTCATCCGCTGTGTCCGGATATAGGGGAATATCCAGGCGTGAATGGTCAATGTCACCGGCGATTGAGCACCTGCTGGGCCACCACCGGCGACTCACTCGGGGCGAATTCGACCCACGCCTCGAACACGGCGGTCCCCCCGTTCACGTAGACGGCCCTGATCTCGTGGACGCCCCGGGACAGGGAGGAGGTCGTGAACGTCGCGATCCCCGTCCGGTCGGCGTAGGCCTCGCCGAGGATGGTGGCACCCTCCATGAACAGGACCATGCCGGTGGGGCCGAACCCCTGGACGTTCCCGTCGACCTTGGCGGTGAAGGTCACCGGCTGCCCCATGCGCGACGGGTTCGGGGCCGAGGTGAGCGTCGTCGTGGTGGGCGGGTTCTGCGGCACGGTGACCCGCGTCGCGGGCAGGATCTCGGTGCCCTCGAAGGTGAGCGCCTCGTCGAGGGCCATCGTGCGGCCGTAGATCGCCGCGCCGTACGACACCTTGACCGAGTTCCGCGCCAGGACGGTCCCGCGGAAGGTGGAGTACGTCCCCAGGGTCGCGTCGTCGCCGACCTGCCAGATGACGTTGTCGGCCTGGGCGCCGTTCACCAGGTCGATGTTGCTCACCCTCGCCGTGTTCAGGGTGGAGTCGGCCTGGAAGATGAAGAGCGCGTCCAGGTCGCCCTGGGCGTCGAGCGTGAGGGTTCCGTTGATGCGGAAGCTGCCGTCCGTGCTCTCGTAGACGCCGGGCGAGATGGTCTTGCCGCCCAGCTCCGGCGACATGACGCCGTTGGCCGCCCGCCCGGCCGCGTCCTCGTAGGCCTCGATCGCGTCGGCCTTCGTCTCCCGCGCCTCCGGGTCGTCGATGTAGATTCCTCCATCACGTACCTCCCCCGGCGGGAAGCCGACCACCTCGTCGCCAGGGGTGATGGCCAGATCACCGGTGACCTGGGTGAGACCCGCGTTGAGGATCCGGGTCGCCCCCATCGCCGCGCAGTCATAGGCACTGCCCAGCTCCACGCGGGGCACCCGCCGCACCCGTCCCTCACCGGGCCGCGCCTGGTACGCGGCGGGCTTCGCGCCGATCGTCCCCGGCTCCGCCTCGGCCGCCGCGTTGTACGAGGCGGGCTCGGCGTTGAACGTCCCCATCGCGAGCGCGCTGACCACGACCGCGGCCAGCCAGGACGAGGGCAGTGACTTCATCATGCGGGCAAGTGTGACAACCCGGTCGGCCCGGACGGACGGGAGCCGTCGGCAGTGGGAGATGTCCTTGCCAGAGTTTGTGCGGTTCGAGACAAGGACCGCTCTCCGCCCGCGCCGCTCTGCGCCCGCGACTCCGGCCAGAGCCGGTAGACGCCGAAGTCGCCGGTGCGGAAGCGCAGGTCCGCGAAGGTCTCCAGGGCGGAACCGGGTCCGGTCCGGCGCTCGTCCACGAACAGCCACCGCACCCCGTAACGCTCGCGCAGCCGCCGGACCGCGCCCGCCGACGGCCGCTCGAAGACCGCGTCGTTGGCCCGCAGCCGGTCGCGGTCCCAGAACGGGCGGGTGACCACCCGCCCGCCCGGACGGCGGCCGTCGAGATTGGTCGCCGTGTAGGCCCACCCCTCGACGAGCATCCGCCGCTCGCTCAGCGCGGCGGCCCAGAAGGCGCGGCTGTCGCACGGGCTCTCGTATCCCAGGCGGCAGTGCACGTTGGTGGCGACGAGCTCACCGGGATCCGAGTGGTCACGCAACCACCGCCCCGCCGCCAGTCCCCCCTCGGGGACGTCCGGAGCCGGCGCCGGCCCGGCCACCGGGCTCCCGTACGTGCCGGGCAGGGCTCGCGCGACCCAGGCGGCGGGTGTGCCGGCCGCCGTGACCATGCACATCACCAGCGCGCACGTACGGACCCCGCTCTGCCGCGCGACGCGCAGCACGGCGACGACCAGCAGCACCACGCCCAGCAGCACGGCGTACGGCAGCCACAGCGCGAGGCCGTCCTGGCCGGAGCCCAGCGGGGTCCGGACGCCGCAGAGCAGCCGGACGGCGCAGGCGGCGAGCACCCCGGCGACGGCCGCGCAGGCCATGGCCCGGACCGTCACCCCCGCCCTCCTGACGACGTACGCCGCCCCGGCGACCGCGACCATCGCCAGGTAGGGGTAGGACGCCTGCGGGAAGTAGCCCTGCGACTGGCCCGGATGGCCGAGCAGGAACACCGCCGCGAGAGCGGCCGCGTTCATGCCGAGCGCCAGCACGACCGGTGGCGACAGGAGCCGTCGTGGCCCCGCGAGCAGGCCCAGCACCCCGCACCAGGTGATCAGCCCGCACAGCAGGCACAGCGCGGCGACCGAGAGGGCGGCGGCCCAGGAGACCTGCTCCGGCGCCCCGCCCGCGCCGGTCAGGTCCTGCCAGGTCACCCGCATGAGCGACAGCGGCTCGAACACCAGGCCCTGTCTCGCGCCGCCGAACAGCACGACGTGCGCGACGAGCAGGCAGGCGACGGTCAGCCCCAGCGCGGCCAGAGCGCGCCGGGGCGGCGAGAACCACCTGGCCGTCTCGACCGCCACGACCGCCACCAGCCCCGCCACGAGCACCGGCAGGTAGGTGGCCTTGGCCCCCATGACCGCCATGAGCATGACGGCCAGCAGCACCCACCGGCCCCGGGCCGGCCGCCGGTCACCGAGCAGATCGACGATCACCAGGACGACCGGGGCGAACAGCAGGGCGCCGAAGGTCTGGCTCGGGCTCGTCCACGACTGCGTGCCGCCCCAGGCGGACACCTCCGCCGTGCCCAGGTACAGGTCGGGCGCGGCGAGGAAGACCGTGCTCGCCAGGGCGATCAGCCCTCCCGTCCACGAGCCCGTGACCCGGCGGCCGACCGCCGCGAGGCACCCGGCGAGCGCGGCCAGCATGGGCAGCAGGGCCAGGCGGTAGAGGAGCACCAGAGGCTCGATCCCGGTCACCCAACTGGCCGCCGCGAGATGCGCGTGGACGAACCAGTGGTAGGCGAGGGGTTCGCCGGCGACCGTGGGCACCACGGGCGGCACGTGGTGCCTCAGCTCGCCGGCCAGCGCCAGGTGATAGGGCAGGTCGACGTACGAGGAGGCGATCGCGGGCCAGGTCAGGGCGTTGGCCGCGAAGAAGCCCGCGCTCCACAGGATGAGGCAGATCACGATCAGCGCGAGGCACCAGGCCCGCCCGAGCGGCGTGCGGCGCGCCGGACGGGCGGCCCTCCAGTGCCGGCGCAGCCGGGGGACGGCGAGGAAGACCGCGTACGTGCCGAGCGGCCAGGCCACGACCAGCAGCGGCGCTCCGAGCGCGCGGGCCGGGAGGTAGGCCAGCAGCTCCAGCGCGTAGCCGAGGGCCACCCCCAGCGCCAGCTCCTCCGGCAGCGTCCGCGCCCGCGGATGCAGGAGCCTGACCCACAACAGACCTGGCAGCGCGAGCCCCAGCGCGACGTACAGGCCGAACACGCTCATGTCCCGGGCGGAGACGCCGTGCAGACCGAGCACGACGACGGCGCAGGAGAGCACGGCCGTCGCCGGCAGCCAGGCCGACAGCCGCCCCAACGGCCCGCGCGGGACGGCGCGCCCCGCACCGGACTCCGGCTCGGGCGGAGGAAACGGGGACGAGGTCGCGGAAGGCAGCGCGGCGCGGGGCGTGGACGGGGCTTCGGCCATGCGCGCAAGCCTGGCGACGCCCGCGCGCCCGGCGGACGCCGACAGCCGAACCGGGTGACGTTCCTTACCTGCCTTTGGCCGGTGGAGACGCCCGTCCAGGGCCGCCCGGCGCGATCACGCGGAGCTTCCCGACACACCCTCAGCTCCTACTCGTGTCAGATTCGTCACTGAGCGTAACGTGGGGTGTGTGAGGATCTGGCCGCTCAGAGGGTTGGTCATCCTTTTCGTCTACTGCGTCTACTGATCGGCCAGCCGAATGAGTCTTCCGAAACAGGCGCGTCCCGGCATCGCTCCGGGTCCCCGGTGTTCCGAGCTCCATTGCCTCCGTTGCCGTGGCACGCTCCGCGTGGCCGACGGCGAGCTGACGTGTGAGGTCTGCCCAGCCACCTATCCCGTGGACAAGGGGATCCCGAGGTTCGTCCCCGAGGACAACTACGCCAAGGGGTTCGGCTACCAGTGGAACCGGCACCGGCTGACCCAGCTCGACAGCCACTGCGGCCTGCCCATCTCCCGCGACCGGGTGATGAGCGCGAGCGGCTGGACCGCCGCCGAGTTGCGCGGTAAAAGCCTGCTCGAATGCGGCAGCGGGGCCGGCCGGTTCACCGAGGTGCTGTGCGAGACCGGCGCCGTCGTGACGTCGTTCGACATCTCCAGCGCGGTCCACGCCAACGCCGCCTCCAACGGCCACTTCCCCAACCTGCTGCTCCTGCAGGCCAGCATCTACGACCTGCCGCTGCCCGAGGAGTCCTTCGACTACCTGTTCTGCTTCGGCGTCATCCAGCACACGCCCGACGTCGAGCGCACCTTCAAGACGTTGTTCCGCTACCTGCGGCCCGGCGGCCGCTTCTGCGTCGACGTCTACGCGGCGCCGATCTCCTACCTGCACCCCCGGCAGCTGTTGCGCCCGCTGACCAAGCGCGTTCCTCCGGCCCGGCTGTACGCCATGGTGGAGAAGACCGCGCCGAAGCTGCTGCCGCTGTCCCTGGCGCTCTCCTCCGTCCCCGTCGCGGGGCCGGGCCTGGCGCGTCTGGTCCCGGTCGCCATCCATCGGCATCTGGGCCTGCGAGACCGGCAGACCGTCCGTGACTGGTCGGTGCTCGACACCTTCGACTGGTTCGCGCCGCGCTACGAGAGGCCGCAGACCCGTCGGCGGCTGGAGCGGTGGACCCGGGACCTCGGGTTGAAGCAGGTGTCGATCCACCGCAATCGCGGCCTCTACGTGGTGCGCGGCGTCAAGTAGCCCCGGCCATGGGACTGACGCGCCCGGCTCTGGCCGGGCGCGTCTCAGCTCGAACCAACGGGAGTCTTTGCATGGAAGAGAAACTGGTTGTCGTCGGCCAGGGCTATGTCGGCCTGCCCCTGGCGATGCGGGCCGTGGAGGCGGGGTTCGACGTCGTAGGAATCGACGTCGACCAGTGGCGCGTCAAGCGGCTGAACGCCTGCGAGTCCTACGTCGAGGACATCACCGACGACCGGCTGGCCGCCGCGCTGCGCAGCGGCCGCTACCTGGCCAGCTCTGACTACGCCGACGCCGAGGGATTCGGCGTGTGCGTGATCACGGTGCCGACGCCGCTCGCCGAGGGCGCCCCCGATCTGAGGTACATCGCCTCGTCCGGCCGGTCGATCGCGCCGTTGCTCCGCCCCGGCGCCACCGTGATCCTGGAGTCGACCACCTACCCGGGCACCACCGAGGAGTATCTGCTGCCGCTGCTGGAGGAGGGCTCCGGGCTGCGGGCTCCGGAGGACTTCTTCCTGGGCTACAGCCCCGAGCGCATCGACCCGGGCAACCCCGAGTGGCGCCTGGAGAACACCCCGAAGGTCGTGTCCGGCCTCGACGAGGCGTCCCTGTCCAAGGTCGGGGCGTTCTACGGGCAGATCGTGAGTCGGGTCGTCCCCGTCTCCTCGCTCCAGGTGGCCGAGCTGTGCAAGCTGCTCGAGAACACCTTCAGGCACGTCAACATCGCCCTGGTCAACGAGCTGTCCATCTTCGCCGAGCAGCTCGGCATCGACGTCTGGGAGGCCATCGACGCGGCCTCCACCAAGCCGTTCGGGTACATGCGCTTCACGCCGGGGCCCGGCGTCGGCGGGCACTGCCTGCCGATCGACCCGTCCTACCTGTCGTGGAAGGTGAAGCGGAGCCTGGGGCACAACTTCCGGGTCGTGGAGCTGGCCAACGACATCAACGACCACATGCCCGAGCACGTCGTGCACCGGGTGACCCTGGCGCTGAACCAGCGTCGCAAGCCGGTCAACGGCAGCCGCGTGGTCGTGCTCGGGCTGGCGTACAAGAAGAACGCCGGCGACTGCCGCGAATCGCCCGCGATCGAGGTGGCGAGGGGGCTGCACAAGCTGGGCGCCGACGTACGGGCCGCCGATCCGCACGTGGAGCACTTCCTGCTGCCTCCCGGCGTCGAGATCATCGAGGTCTCGCGCCGGGAGCTGGCCGAGGCGGACGCGGTGGTGATCCTCACCGACCACGACTGCTTCGACTACGGGCTGATCGAGCAGGTGAGCCCGTTCGTCTTCGACACCCGCAACCGCTGCCGCGGGCCCAACGTCGAGCTGCTCTGACCCTAGGGGATCGCCGAGACCGGCACCTCTCGCACCTCGACCAGCGGGCTCGGCGCCATTCCGGGCGTGACGCCGGCGAACCACGCGGCGGGGGTGCCGGCCGCGGTGACCAGGCAGATCACCAGCGCGAACGTCCGCCGCCCGCCGGTCCGGGCGGCGAGCAGCGCGAGCGCGACCAGCAGCACCACGCCCATCAGGGCGAGGTACGGCAGGTAGAGGAGCACCACCTCCTCACCGCGGCCCAGCGGCACCTCGACGTCGCAGAGCACCCGGACGAGGTAGGCGGCCAGCACCCCGGTCCCGGCCGCGAGCAGCACCGACCTGAGCGGCAGCCGGGCCCGCCGTACGACGAGGAGCAGCCCGTAGACCGCGACCATCGCCAGGTACGGGTACGGCCCTTCGAGGAAGTGCCGATCGCCGAGCAGCAGCCCCAGCAGGAGACCGGTCGCGCTCATGCCGAGCACCAGCACCACAGGGGGCCGCAGCAGCAGTTGCGGCCGGCTCACCAGCCCGAACGCTCCGCACCAGGTGATCGCGCCGCAGAGCGTGAGCAGCAGCGCGACGCCGAGCAGCGCGGCCGGCGAGGGCGCCTCGTCGCCCAGGCCGGTCAGCCGGCCCAGCGTCTCCCGCACGACCGGGCCGGCCGCCGGCGACATCCCGGCGGCCGGCGCGACGGCCAGGCACACCCCGGTCAGCCCGAGGGCGGCGACGGCCCGCCGGGGCAGGCTGAACCACCTGACCGTCTCGACCGCCACGACCGCCACGAGCCCACCGGCCAGCAGCGGCAGGTAGGCGGCCTTCGCGCCCATGACCGCCACGAGCATCACCACCAGGAACACCCACCGGCCCCGGGTCTGCCGCCGGTCGCCGAGCAGGTCGACGACCACGAGCACGACCGAGGCGAAGAGCAGCGCGCCGAAGGTACGGGCCGGGCTCGACCACGACTGCACCGGCTCCCAGGCGAACACCCCGGCGGCCCCCCGGTAGAGGCTGGGCGCCGCGACGAAGACGGTGGCGGCCAGGGCGCCGAGCGCTCCCGCCCACGTGCCGATGACGCGGCGGCCGACGGCCCCGAGCAGGACCACGAGCGTGCCCAGTATGGGCAGCATGGCCAGGCGTGAGGACAGGACCAGCGGCTCGATTCCGGTGAGCGCGGCCGCCGCGAGGTGCGCCTGGATGGACCATTCATGCCCGTCCAGCACGCCGGCCGGGGCGAGCGGGGCGCCGAAACGGTCGGCGGCGGTCCATCCGATCAGGCAGATCACGCCCAGCGCCAGCCCCCACGACCAGCGGAGCGAGGTCGGGGCCGGGCGCGGCGCGCCCTTCCAGTGCCGGTGCAGGCGGGGGACCGCCAGGAAGAGCGCGTACGTGCCGAGCGGCCAGACCGCGACGAGCAGGGGCACCCCGGCCGCGCGGCTGAGAAGGGAGGCGAGGACTTCCAGCGCGTAGCCGAAGGTCAGCCCGAGCGCGACCTCCTCGGGCAGCGCGCGGGGACGCCGGTACAGGAGCCGGACCCACAGCAGGCCCGGCAGCGCGAGGCCCAGGGTGACGTAGCCGCTGAACAGGACGAGGTCCGTGACGGAGACGCCGTAGAACCCGAGCACCACTCCGGCGCAGGCGGCCACCGCCGCGGCGGGCAGCCAGGTGGTGAGCCGCTGCCAGGCCGGCCGCGGGCCGGGGGGCGCTGGTCCGTCCGCGCCGGTCTCCGGCGCGGAGGCGGCGGAGGCGGCGGAGGGCAGCGGGGAACGCGGAAAAGGAGGAGCTTCTGCCATGAGCGCAAGCCTGGCGAGGCAGGCGCTCCGGACCGGCGCGGACGCCCGGGCACGGCAATGTCCTTGCCGGTCCTTGGCGGGGTTTTCAGGCCAGGGCGGTCACTTCAGGGCGGTCACTTCTGGGCGTCACTTCCAGAGTCACTTCCAGAGTCACTTCCAGGCGTCACCTCCAGGCGTCACTTCAGGGCGGCCGAGAGCGCGGCGAGACCGCGGTCGAGGTCGGACTCGGTGATGTTGAGCGCCGGGCGCAGCCGGACGGAGCGGGGGCCGCAGGGGAGCACGAGCACGCCCTGCTCCTCACGGACGCGGGCGACGAAGGCGTCCCGGCTGGAGGTGCCGGGCAGGTCGAAGGCGCACATCAGGCCGCGGCCGCGCACGTTGGACACGCTGTCGGGCTGCTCGGCCTGGATCTTGGCGAGGCGTTCGAGCAGGAGGACGCCGAGGGTGGCCGCGCGCGGGATCAGGCGGTCGCGCTCGATGATCTCCAACAGCCCGCGCGAGCGGACCATGTCGACCAGGTTGCCGCCCCAGGTGGAGTTGATCCGGCCGCTCACCTGGAAGACGTTGTCGGGCACCAGGTCCACGCGGCGGCCCGCCATGATCCCGCCGACCTGCACCTTCTTGGCGAACGCCACGACGTCGGGGGCCAGGCCGAGCTGCTGGTAGGCCCACGGGGTGCCGGTCGCGCCGCCACCGGTCTGCACCTCGTCCAGCACGAACAGGGCGTCGTACTCGTGGCACAGCCGCTGCATGGCCTGCAGGAACTCGGGGCGCAGGTGGTTGTCGCCCCCCTCGCCCTGGATGGGCTCGGCGATGAAGCAGGCGATGTCGTGCGGGTGGCGCTCGAAGGCGGCACGGGCCTGCTCCAGCGCGTGCGCCTCCGCCGCCTCCACGTCTCCGAGGTGGGCGGCCGGTACGTCGAGGCGCGGCCAGTCGAAGACGGGGAAACGGTCGGTCTTGGCCGGCTCGGTGTTGGTCAGGCTCATCGTGTAGCCGCTGCGGCCGTGGAAGGCCCTGGTCAGATGCATGACCCGGGTGCCGAGCCCGCGCGACCTGCCGGCGGCCTCGTTGCGGCGGCTCTTCCAGTCGAAGGCGGTCTTGAGGGCGTTCTCGACGGCCAGCGCGCCACCCTCGACGAAGAACAGGTGGGGCAGTTCGGGGTCGCCGAGCACGCGGGTGAACGTGTCGACGAAGTCGGCGAGATGCTCGGTGTAGATGTCGGGGTTGGCGGGCTTGTTGCGGGCGACCCGGCCGAGCAGCTCGGCGAACTCGGGATCGAAGGGCGGGTTCACGCCCAGCGGGGCGGAGGCGAAGAACGTGTAGAAGTCGAGATATCGGCGGCCGTCGCGCGCGTCGACGAGCCAGGAGCCCTGACTTCGTTCGAGATCGAGCACCAGGCGGTAGCCGTCGACGAGCAGGTGGCGGGCGAGCCGGTCGTGTACGTCCATGTCTCCTCCACAGTGAGCCAGACATGGCATACGTTCCCCACTCCAGCAGGCAATTATCCGAAAATTTTCCGGATTCTAAGCCCCTGGCGCGAGTTTCTTCACCCAGAACGCCAGAGCCATCACCGCGATGCCGTACAGGATCGCGAACAGGCCGACCAGCCAGACGAGCGTGAGCAGGCCCGCGCCCGGCCAGATCAGCAGGACGATGCCGAAGATCACCAACAGCACCCCGCCCACGATCAGCGTCCACTCGTTGGCGGTCGTCTCGCGCAACCGGACGCCCGCCACGATCTCCGCCACGCCGGCCAGGATGGCCCAGATGGCCACGACGTAGAGCAGGGCCAGCGAGGTGATCCCCGGCCAGACGAGGGCCACGATGCCGGCCACGATGCCGAGGATCCCGGAGATGATCAGCCAGGCCCGCGACCCGGTGTCACGTTCGGATCCGGCGAACAGCAGGAAGAAGCCGTTCACGATCGCGTACGCGCCGAAGAAGATCACCAGGACCAGCACCGTGAGGCCGGGCCAGATGAGGGCGAGGATGCCGAAGATGATGGCGGCGATGCCCCGGATGAGAACCAACCACCAGGTGCGCGCGATTTGCTCCATGGTGGATCTATGTCCAGTTTGTCACCGCATGCAGCCCACCATCGGGTCAAGCGTTGGTGATCCGCACCCCCACCGTCCCCGCGTCGCCCCGGCGCAGCTTGCTGCCGAGCATCGCGATCCGGCCCATCAGGCCGTACTTCCGCTTGAGGAGGCCGCGCACCCGCTCGGTCTCCTCGGGGCCGAGCACCTCGGCCCGGCCGGGCACCGCCTCTCCCCTGAGCTTTCCCCTGTGGTCACAGGGCGCCACCGCCACATCGGGATTGTTGCGGATGCGCTTGACCTTGCCGGAACTCGCGGCGGTCCAGAGGACCAGGGCGTCGCCGTCCTGGGCCACCCAGACCGCCGTCGCGACGGGGGTGCCGTCCTTGCGGTAGGTCGTCACTGAGATGTACTGCTCCGCACCGAGATTCACATGTGTGAGTAGACCACGATCGACACCGCGATGTACTGCACCAGGTAGGCGGCGACGGTGAAAGCGTGGAACACCTCGTGGAAACCGAACCACTGAGGTGACGGATCCGGGCGGCGCAGGCCGTACACGACCGCGCCGGCACTGTAGAAGACGCCGCCGACGGCCACCAGCACGACGGCGGCCACGCCCGCCCCCTCCAGCAACTGCGGCAGCACGAAGATCGCGGTCCAGCCGAGCGCCAGGTAGAGCACGGTGTAGAGCCAGCGCGGCGCGCCCATCCAGCACACCCGGAACAACACGCCGGCCAGCGCGCCGCCCCAGGTGACGGTCAGCACGATCACCCGCGCCGCGCCCGAGAGCGCCAGCAGCGCGAACGGCGTGTAGGTGCCCGCGATGATCAGGTAGATGTTGGCGTGGTCGAAGCGGCGCAGCACCTCGGCCAGGCGCGGGCCCAGCGTGCCGCGATGGTAGGTGGCGGAGATGCCGAAGAGCAGGCCCGAGCTGATCGCGTAAACGGCCGCCGCGACGCGGGACAGGAGGGTCGGGCCCAGCGCCACGAGCGCGAACCCCGCGACCAGCGTCACGGGCAGCGCTCCCATGTGCAACCAGCCTCGCAATCGGGGCTTCACGGTCAAGGTCGTCATATAACCTACGGTACCGTAGGTTAGAGCCCGTTGAGGAAGCGGGCGGTGATCGGCAGCGCGGCCGTCCGGCCCGCTCCGCCGTGCCGTACGAAGACGCAGAAGGCCAGGTCGTCGCGGTAGCCGACGAACCATCCGTGGTCGTCGCCGTCCACCACCTCGGCGGTGCCGGTCTTGCCGGAGACCCCGGCGGGCAGGCCCGCCCCGCTCGCCGTCCCGTGGTCGACGACCGCGGCCATCATGTCGCGCAGCGCGGCGACGATCCCCTCGTCGAGCCGGACCGGCCGGTGCGGCGTCCCCTCGATGCGCGCGGCCTCGTCCTCCGGGAGCAGCCGAGGCGAGCGCCAGGTGCCGCTCTGCACGGCGGCGGCGATCGCCGCCATGCAGAGCGGGGTGGCGAGCACGGTGCCCTGCCCGATCGCGGCGGCGCCGTGCCAGTCGGCGTTCTCCGGATCCTTCATCGTGCCGCAGGCGCCGCCCGCGCCCGTCGGCAGGCCGCGGCCGAACCCCCACTCCTCGGCCGTCGCGCGCAGGTCCTCGGTGCCCAGCCGGGCCACGGTCTGCTGCACGAACGTGGTGTTGCAGGAGTGGGCGAAGGCGTCGGTGAAGGAGACGGTGCCGTGGTCCTGGTGGCCGGCGTTGTGGAAGGACCGGCCGAAGGGGATCGTGTACTCGCCCGGGCAGGCGAACTCGGTCGCCGGGTCGAGGCCGCTCTTCAGCAGCGCCGCCGCGGTGATCACCTTGAACGTGGAGCCGGGCGGGAAGAGGTCGTGAAAGGCGCTGGCGCCCCGGAGCCGGTCGGCGACCGCGAGCACCTCCCCCGAGCTGGGGCGCAGCGCGATGATCGCGGCGTCCTGCACCCCGTCCAGCGCCCGCGCCGCCGCCGCCTGCACCGGGCGCGACAGCGTGGTGCGCTGGGCCTCGGTCTTCGGTTCGGCGGTCATCAGCCGCCGGACCGGCTGTCCCGGCACCGTCGACACCAGCGCCCAGCCCTGGTTCACCTCCCCGAACTCGGGTCTGATCCGGTCCAGATAGGACTCGGCGTAGCTGTCGTTGGGGATCTTGTCGCCCTCCCTGGTGACCAACTCGGCCGAGGGCCCGTCGAACTCCGTCAGGTCCAGCGTCCCGCCGTCCTTGAGCAGCGGATGGAGCGTCTCGGGCGACCAGAGCACCTTCCAGGCCCGCCCCCGTACGGCCAGCCGCAACGTCCCGGCGAACGGCCACGGCCCGAACTCGCGTAACTCGCGGCTCCCGGTGAACGGCACCTCGGCCGTCTCCTCCCCCGTGCTCTGCACCGCGCCGGGCACCAGCTCGACCTCCTCGACGTGCAGTCTCTCGGTGAACGACAGGTGGCGGCTGACGAAGTCGGCCGGCGGCTGGTGGACGAGCCGGGCCATCGCCCGCACGTCACCGTCCTGCCACGCCCGGAAGTAGGCCGCCGAGGTCTCCTGGGCGCTGCCCCGGACCCGGTTGGCGGCCAGCACGGCGAAGCCGTACGCGCCCAATACCGCCACTACGGCGATAACGAGCACAATCAGCCTGCGGCGTCGCATACGGTTTCCCCCAGGGAGGAGACAGCGTGGCACGAGGACAGCGCGAACCGATGCCCGGTCTGTATCCGGTGACGTTCGGCGAGATCGAACTGCTCCGGGATCTGGATCGGCAGGACGGCTGGGTGCTGTCCAAGGATGGCGTACCTCAGTCGTATGTTGACCTACAAGACCCCACATATCTGGAATTCGAGTACGTACGCCTCATGGCGGACGTCATCGACCTCCTCCCGGAGGGCCCGCTCACCTGTGTCCACGTGGGCGGCGGCGCCTGCACGATCCCCCGTTACGTGGCGGCCACCCGGTCCGGCTCGCGGCACATCGTCATCGAGCCCGACGGCCTCCTGGTCGACCTGATCCGCGAGCAGCTCGATCTGCGCTCGGTGCCACGCCTGAAGGTCATGGTCCAGGACGGCCGCGACGGCATCGCCCGCGTCTGGGACTCCTCGGCCGACCTGGTGGTGCTCGACGCGTTCGCCGGGGCCACCATGCCGGTCGAGCTGGGCACGGCCGAGTACATGAGCGACCTGGCCCGCGTTCTGCGCCCCTCGGGGCTGCTGTTGATCAACCTGGCCGACGGCAAGGGCCTGAGCTTCGCCAGGCGGCTCGTGGCCACCGTGCTGGGCGCCTACCGCCACGTCGCGCTGCTGGCCGAGCCCGGCGTGCTGCGCGGCCGCAGGTTCGGCAACCTCATCGTCGCGGCGTCTCGCACCGAGCTGCCCGTCGACCTCCTCACCCGCCGCGCCGCGGGCGGCCTCACCCAGGCCAGATGCGTGTACGGCGAGGCGCTGACGCGCTTCGTGGCGGGGGCCTCCCCGATCAGAGACGGCGACCCGGTGCTCGCCCCGGTGCCGCCTCCGGCCGTGTTCGGCTGACCCCCGCGCGCGGGCCCGTGGTCCATGTACAGCGGACAGCCGGCGAGCCCAAGGGCACCCCGTGGCACCCGCACCGCCGGGGGTACGAGTGCGAGACCGTCACCTACTTGACATCCTCCCGGCTCTGAAGAACCGGGATTCCGACCGTCGCCGGTCAGTCTTCCTGCTTCACCGCCGGTCGCCCGCCCGAGAGAGGACCCTCGTTGAGGTCTTACACCGGCTCCACAGGCGTTTCGCCTCTCCGCAAGCCCTGCGGCGAGGATGTTGCCGATCGTTCGTCCGGCGGCTTGGGTGTCGCCACCGTCGAACACACCACCGAACCGCGCGGTGTCACGCGGCGTTTCGACGGCGATCCGCCTGACGGCGAATCGCCTGCCCCTGCCCTGCTCCGCAGGAGTCCGATCCCTCCCCCGCCGGAAGGCGGTGGTCTCCTCGGAGGTTCCCGATGAACATCCGCGCCGAGCTGGTGCAGGCCTTCGAGGACTTCCAGGCCGGCCGCCTCGGCACGATCCCGGCCGGCCACGCCTGATCAGGCGGGCCGGCTCGGGTCAGGTCAGGTCAGGTCCATGTCAATCCAGGATCGGGCCCGTCCAGGACTGGGCCAGTCCAGGATCAGGTCAGTCCAGGGTCGAGTCAGTCCACGGTCAGGCAGGCGACGCGGTCACCGGCGGAGCCTGCCTCGGGGCCCGTGGGCGTGGTCGACTCGGAGTGGATCACCAGGGAGCCGGGATCACGGCCGTCGAGCGACCACGGGTTGCGGGCCGTGGCGCGACCGGCGCCCGCCTCGTCGGTCTTGAAGTCGAGCCACACCTCGCTCGTGGCATTCGCCTTGCCCGGCTCGTGCTGGAAGTGGGGGCCCGAGTCGTCGGGCTTGGGCCCGCACACCTTGGTGTGCAGGTGGGCGCCGTAGCGGCGGTTGGGGAGGAAGCCCTCGACCACGAGGGAGGTCAGCGTCTTGCCACCGGCGGACTCGACGGTGACGCTGGCCTGGGCGCCGTCGGGGACGAGCTTGCGGTCGTAGGTGATGGCCGCGGTGTCGCTGGTCGAGAAGGTGCCGCTGGAGGAGAGCGCCGTCGCGCTGTTGGACGTGCTGTCGGTGGTGTGGTCGCCCGGCTCGCCGGGGCCGGCGCTGGGCGTGCGAGCGTAGGTCTCGCCGGCCGACGGGGTGGGGCTCTGCGCCGCCTGCCCCACCGGGGCGTCGCGCGCCGGGCTGGTGGTGGTCTGGGCACAGCCCGCCACGAGCAGGACGAGCAGGAGTGCGGGCACGCGCATGGGAAACCCCCAGAGCAGTGATGGGAACACGAGCCTTTCGGCCTACCGGCTCGCGAGGCCCATCACTCTAGCGAGTAACCGAACCGCTACGCACCGTGTTTCGCGGCGATGGCGTCGATCAGCGCGGCCAGGGTGAAGTCGGCCTCGGTGAGACCGCCCTTGTCGTGCGTCGTCAGGGCGAGGTGCAGCTTGCGCCACCGGATGTCGATGTCGGGGTGGTGGTTGAGCTCCTCGGCCTTGACCGCGATCTCGTCCACGATGCGGATGGCCGTGGGGAAGTCGGGCGCGGCGACGGTGCGGCGGATCTCGTCGCCCTCGCGCCGCCAGGCGGGCAGCTCGCTGAGCTTCTTCTCGACGTCCATGGGACTCACCGTACTTGAGCGCCCCGGCCTCGGGGCGGACCCGGTATCGACGTCGGACCCGGCATCGGCGTCGGCGTCGCGGCCGGACCGGGGCCGACCGCGACCAGGCCGGGGCCGGACCGGGGCCGGACCGCGACCCCGCGACCGGACCGGAGCCGGGCGGCGGCCCGCTCACGTCGGGGAGTCCCGATCGAGCCGTGACCTTCGCGTGGGCGCTTGCCCAGAATCATGGTCCGGGGAGAGGGTGGGATCATGATCGAGGAGTACGCGGACCGCGTGTGGAACGGCGAGGCGGACGACAGCATCGTGGACATGGGCCTGTTCGGCCAGGGCGTCCAGACGATCGCCGACGGACTGGGCTGGTGGTGCGGTTTCGGCAACGTGATCGCCTTCGACTCGGGCGGCGAACTGGCGCTGTTCGACACGAGCGCCCCGTTCATGTCGGAGCGGATGCACACCGACGTCCGCGCGTGGAGCCGGTCGCCGCTGACCACCGCGATCTACTCGCACGGCCACATCGACCACGTCTTCGGCACGGCTCCCTTCGAGGAGTCGGGACCGCGGGCCACCGTGTACGCACATGAGGCAGTGAACGCCCGATTCCAGCGATATTTGCTGACAAGTGGCTATAACGCGGTGATCAACCGGCGCCAGTTCCAGAACGACGACCTCCAGTGGCCCACCGCCTACCGGTACCCCGACGTGACCTACCGCGACACGCTGACCGTGCGGCACGGCGACGTCACCTTCGACCTCTTCCACGCCAAGGGCGAGACCGACGACGCCACGGTCGGCCACGTCCCCGAGCACCGGCTGCTGCTGCCCGGCGACCTGTTCATCTGGGTCTCGCCCAACTGCGGCAACCCCCAGAAGGCGCAACGCTACCCGCGCGAGTGGGCGCACGCCCTGCGGCGGATGGCCGCCCTGGACGCCGAGATCATGCTGCCCAGCCACGGCGCGCCGATCTTCGGCCGCGACCGCGTCCGCCAGGCGCTGCTGGAGACGGCCGAATGGCTCGACTCGCTGATCTCCCAGACGCTCGTCCTGCTCAACGAGGGCGCCCGCCTCGACGAGATCGTCCATACCGTGAAACCGGTGTCCCACCTGGCGGACCGCCCCTACCTCAGGGCCCGCTACGACGAGCCCGAGTTCATCGTGCGCAACCTGTGGCGGCTGTACGGCGGCTGGTACGACGGCAACCCCGCCAACCTCAAACCGGCCCCCGACGCGGCGCTGGCCGGGGCCGTGGCGGAGCTGGCCGGTGGCGCCGCCCGGCTGGCCGACGCGGCGCTGAAGGCCCTGTCCGACGGCGACGAGCGGCTGGCAGGCCACTTCGCGGAGATGGCCGCGCTCGCCGCACCCGACGACCCCGGCGTGCACCGGGTCCGGGCCGAGGTCTTCGGGGCACGGGCCGCCGGCGAACAGTCGCTGATGGCCAAGGGCGTCTTCGCCTGGGCCGCCAAGGAGTCCGCGGGCCGCGCGTCCACCTGACCTCACCGGCCGCCGTCAGCCGAAGTGGGCGCGGGTCTCGGCGAACGCCTGGTCGGTGCCGTCGAGGGCGCGGGCCACGTCCTCCTCGGTGTGGGCGGCCGACATGAACCAGTTGTGCCACGGATGGAGATAGACCCCGTGGCGCAGGCAGGCGTCGCTCCAGTAGAGGGCCGTGGACAGGTCCGCGTCGCCGTCGAAGCTCAGCCAGGGGATCGTCACCGGCCCGGTCTGGTTCACCGTGAAGCCGTGCGCCTTGGCCTGCGCGTACAGCCCTTCGCGCAGTTGGGCGCCGGCCCGCTCCATGGTGGCGATGCCACCGGTGTCGCGGAGCGTCTCGATCGTCGCCTTGGCCGCCGCCATGGCCACCGCCGAGAACCAGAACGACCCCGTCGAGTAGAGCGACTGCGCCGCCCCGCGCAACGCGTCGGTGCCGGTCACGGCGGCGATCGGATAGCCGTTGGCCATGGCCTTGGACCAGGCCGTCAGGTCGGGCCGCACGCCGTAGGGCTCCCAGGAGCCGCGCAGGTCGATCCGGAACCCCGCCCGCACGTCGTCGATCACCAGCGCGGCCCCGAGCCGGTCGGCCAGCGCCCGCGCGCCCCGCGCGAAGGCGGGCTCGACCAGCTCCTGGTCCTCGAACGAGTCGTGCTTGAACGGCGTCACGATGATCGCCGCCACCTCGCCCTCCACGGTCGCCGCCGCGTTCTCCAGCGACTCCAGCGAGTTGTAGGCGAACTCCACCAGGTCGGCCCGCTCGTTCGGCGTGGTGCCGGCGAGCGACGGCGTGCACCAGGGGTCGGCCCCGTGGTAGGCCCCGTGCGCCATCAGCACCTTGGTCCGGCCGGTGGCGGCCCTGGCCACCATGAGGGCCTGGGTGGTGGCGTCGGTGCCGTTCTTGGAGAACATCGCCCAGTCGGCGCTGGGCACGGTGTCGACGAGCAGCTCGGCCAGCTCGACCATGACGGGGCCCGGCCCGTTGAGGCAGTCGCCCAGCGCGAGCTGGCGGGCGGCGGCCTCCTCGACGCGAGGGTGCCGGTGCCCGAGCACGACCGGCCCCCAGCTGCACATGAAGTCGATGTACTCGCGCCCGTCGACGTCCCACTGGCGGCAGCCCTCGCCGCGCTCGAAGAACTGCGGGTATCCGGGGGCGAAGATGGCGGCGTTGAGGTGCCCGTACATCCCGCCGGGCACCACTTTCGCCGCGCGCCGGCGAAGCTCGGCGTCTGTCATGGCGAAGCCTTCTCTCTCGTGTCGGTACGGCCTGCGTACGGTCTCGCCGGACGGTCTCGCCGGGAGCGGCGGCCCGCGTGGCCGGTGAAGGTCAGGTCAGGTCAGGTCAGGAGGGCAAGGGTGGAGTCGAGGTCGGTGAGGCCCGCGTCGGAGCCGAGGCCGGTCGCCACCCGGGCGGCGGCGGCCGTGCCCCAGCGCGCCGCGCCGATCACGTCCTGCCCGTGCAGCAGGCCCGTGACGAACCCGGCGCAGTAGGCGTCGCCGCAGCCGGTCGTGTCGACGACCTCGGTCTTCAGGGCAGGCACCCGCTCGACGCCGTCGCCGGTGGCGACCAGGCTGCCCTCGCCGCCCAGCGTGACCAGCACCCCGCGCGGCCCTTCGGCCAGCAGTGCCCGCGCCGCGTCCGTCACGTCCTGGGCGCCGCCGGCCATGAGCAGCGCCTGCGACTCGTTGGGCAGCACGTAGTCCACGTGCGGCAGGAAGGCGCGGGCCATGCCCAGCAGGTCGGGCAGCTCCGACAGCAGGTCCATGGTCACGACGGCGCCGGCCGCCCGGATGGAGTCGAGCAGCTCGAAGAACGCCGGGTCGCCCAGCCCGAACGTGACGTCCATGCCGCCCAGGTGCACCGCGCGGACGCCGCGCAGGACCTCGGGGTCGAGGTCGGCGAGCGTCACGCCGAGGTTGGCGCCGGGCACGTGGAAGCTGGGGCGTCCGCCGTCCGGCCTGATCGGCAGGATGGACGCCGCCGTCTGCTCGCCGGGGCGGCGCACCAGGCGGGAGACGTCCACGCCCCGCTTGGCCATCACCGCGAGCAGGAAGTCGCCGAGCTCGTCGTCGCCGATCGCGCCCATGGTGACGACGTCGTTGCCCAGCTTGACCAGGTCGACCGCGGTGCCGGCGGCCGAGCCGGCGGCGGTCAGGCGGATCTGGTCGACCAGCACGGTGTCCTGGCCCTCGGGGATGCGCTCGACGGGCCTGGCGAGGATGTCGACGATGTGGACGCCGACGGTGGCAACGGTCATGGACTAAATAGACAGACGTCCGAATAAAAAGTCAATATGCTGATAGCAGGGAGAGCGAAGGGGGCACCACGATGCCGAAGATCGTTGACCACGACGAGCGCAGGCGCGAGGTGCTGTCGGCGGCCCGCCGGGTGATCGTCAGAGACGGCATCGACGCCGCCACCACCCGCGCGATCGCCAAGGAGGCGGGCTACTCCAACGGGGTGCTCGCCCACTACTTCGCCGACAAGGACGAGATCCTGCTGTCCGCGCTGCGCCAGTCCCACCAGCGCATCCGCGACCGCCTCACCCGCAAGGTCGGGGGCGCGAGCGGGCTGGCCGCGCTGCGCGAGCTGCTGCTCGACAACCTCCCCCTCGACGCGGAGCGCACCCAGGAGACCCGGCTCGAAGTGAGCTTCTGGAGCCGCAGCCTGGCCTCGGAGCGCCTGGCCGAGGTGCAGCGCGCCGAGGCCGCCGAGCTGCGCGCGGCCATCCGCTCGTTGCTCGCCGAGGCCCGCGCGGCCGGCGAGCTGGCCGGCGACGACAACCTCGATGACCTGACCGAGCACCTGCTCGCCTTGGTCGACGGCCTCAGCCTGCACCTGCTGCTCTACCCCGACCGGCTGACCCGGGTCGACCTCGAACGCCTGCTCCTCGCCTCCCTCGACCGTCTCGCCGCCTGACAGGCCGATCCAGGACATTGCCGCATTTCGGACGGCCGACTACATTGCCGCTCATGAGCCTCCGCGAGCAGCTGTGCGAGTACGGCAGGCGCGCCGTCGAGCTGGGCCTGGTCATCGGCACCTCGGGCAACCTGAGCGTCCGGCAGGAGGATCGGGTCGCCGTGACCCCGTCGGGCGTGGCGCTCGACCGGCTGACCCCCGAGCTGTGCCCGGTCGTCGACTTGGCGGGCAACCTGGTCGAGGGCGAGTCGCAACCGTCCTCCGAGACCCCGATGCACCTGGCCGTCTACGCGTCCGGCGACGCGCGGGCCGTGGTCCACACGCACTCGGTGTTCGGCACGGTCGTGGCCACCACGATGACCGAGCTGCCGCCGATCCACTACAACGCGCTGCTGCTCGGCGGGACGGTGCGGGTCGCCGAATACGCCACGTACGGCACGCCCGAGCTGGCGGCCAATGTCAGGGCGGCGCTGGAGGGGCGGCGGGCGGTGCTGATGGCCAACCACGGCGGCATGACCATCGGCGCCACGCTCGAGGAGGCGTTCGAGGCCACCCGGCTGCTGGAGTGGCTGTGCGAGGTGTACGTGCGCGCTCTCGGCGTGGGCACCCCCAACGTCCTGACCCCCGAGCAGTTGGACGCCGTGGTGGAGCGCGCGTTCAACCCGCCGGTGTTCCCTCGCCGGGCCGGCTGACGGCCCGCTCGGCCAGGCCGAGCGGCAGCCCGCCCGCGCCGGCGATCCGGTCGTGGAACGCCTTCAGTGACCCCTGGTACGCCTGCCTGATGCGGTCGATCTCGAGCGCGCCCGTGAGGTAGGACGGCGCCTGCGTGGGCCAGGCGCAGTAGCGGCTGACCTCGGCCCGGGCGGTGCCGGGCGTGAGCGACGCCTTGGTGGCCATGAACGTCTCGGCCTGCTCGATCGACATGTCGTCGCAGTGCAGCGCCGTGTCCACGACGATCCGGGCGGCGCGGAAGACCCGGCAGTCGAGGTGGGCCAGCTCGGTGGCGGGCGTGTCGAAGTAGCCCTGCTCGTGCAGCAGCTTCTCGACGTAGAGGGCCCAGCCCTCGGAGAAGTACGGCGTGCGGAACACCTTGCGGACGGTTCGCGGGTTGCCGGCCATGTGCGATAAGTGCCAGTGGTGCCCCGGGTAGGTCTCGTGCGCGGCGATCGACGGCATCTGGGCCCGCGAGTTGGTCCGCAGGCGCTGACGTACCTCCTCCTCGGTGAAGTCGTCGGGCGTGAACGGCACGAAGAAGACGCCCGTGCGTGAGCTGGTCAGCGGGGGCGGCGCCAGGTAGTGGGCCACGGCCGCGACCGGCCGGGTGTACTCGGCCGAGGGCAGCACCAGGCACTTCTCCCCTTCGGGGAAGGTCACCAGGTCACGGGACCGGACGAACTCGCGGACCCGCCGCGTCTCGGCCTCGTACTCGGCGCGCATCGCCTCCAGGGTCGGCGGGTGGTCGTCCATGAGCGACTCCATGACGGCCCGCCAGTCGGCGGTGCCGCCGGCCCGCCGGGCCACCTCGCGCATCCGCTCGTCCAGCGAGGCCCACGCCGCTCCGCCCTTCTCGTGCAGCTCGGCCGCGCCGTAGCCGAGCAGCTCGCGCTCGCGCAGCAGGGTGGAGTAGAGCCGCTCCCCCATCCGCCAGTCGCCACCGCAGGCGAAGCCCTCCAGGAAGGCGACGAGCTCGTCGAAGGCCCGCGCGGCGGGCTCGGCGGCCTCCGCCAGCCGCGCGCTCAGCGCGGGGTCGCGCACCATCGACGGAACGGTCCGGGTGAGGAAGCGCCGCCCCGTGCGCGCCTGGTCGAGACCGCGCCGCACCAGCAGCGGCGCCGCGAGGTCGGGGTCGAGGTTGGCGCGGCAGGCGGCCAGCACGCCGGGCACCTCGGCCAGCCGCGAGACGGCGGCGGCGACCAGCTCGGGTTCCGGCTTGAGCCGCTGCTGGAAGGGGTTGAACAGGGAGGTGAAGACCGCCGAGAGGTAGACGGCGGGGTCGCGGCGCCAGTCGGGCCAGGAGGCGAGCGCGACCCAGCCTCTCAGCTGCGACAGGACGAGATCCCGGTCGATCGCGTCGTCGGGGGTGGCGGCCTCCAGGGTGGAGAGCCGTTCGAGCCAGCCGGCCTCCTCCCGCGCGCGGGCGGTGAAGGCGGCGGCGGTGAAGTCGCCGAGCGTGTGGTCGTAGCCGTCGGCTCCCAATTGGCTCGCGACCACCGGACGTCCGGAAAAGTACCAATGGAGAAACTCGTCCACGATCGCACAATATCCTGATCTCCATGCCTCTCCAGATCACCGGCACGCTCGGCGACCCCGACCTCATCGGCCTGCCCTGGGACGTGCCGCTCGCCCAGTGGCCGGAGCGGCATCTGGTCGACCTCCCGCGCGGCATCTCACGGCACGTGGTGCGGTTCGCCAGGCTGTCCGGCAAGGTCTACGCGATCAAGGAGATCAGCGAGAGGTACGCCAGGCGGGAGTACCAGCTGCTGTGGGACCTGGCCAGGCTGGACGCGCCGTCGGTGCAGCCGGTCGCCTACGTCACCGGCCGGGACGAGGGGCTCGACGCCGCGCTGATCACCCGGCATCTGCAGTTCTCGCTCCCCTACCGGGCCGTCATGTCGGGCACGCTGCGGCCCGACACGCTCACCCGCCTGCTGGACGCGCTCGCCCTGCTGCTCGTCCGGCTGCACCTGAACGGCTTCTACTGGGGCGACTGCTCGCTGTCCAACACGCTGTTCCGCAGAGACGCCGGGGCGTTCGCCGCCTACCTGGTCGACGCGGAGACCGGGGAGCTGCACCCGATGATCAGCGAGGGACAGCGGCGCGGCGACATCGACATCGCGCACGTCAACATCTTCGGCGAGATGCTCGACCTCGAGGCCGGCGGCCTGCTGCACCCGACGATCGACCCGATGGACACGGCCGAGGACATCGTCGCCCGCTACCACCGGCTGTGGGACGAGATCACCCAGGACGAGATCATCGAGGAGGTCGACTGGCACGTGGTCGAGCAGCGGCTCCGGCGGCTCAACCTGCTCGGGTTCGACGTGGCCGAGATGATGGTGCGCCGCAAGGTCGGCACCGGGCGGCTGATCGTCCGGCCCAAGGTGGTCGACGCCGGGCACCACCAGCGGCGACTGCTCCGGCTGACCGGGCTCGACGTGGAGGAGAACCAGGCCCGGCGGCTGCTGAACGACCTCGACGGCTTCCGCGTGGCCCAGGGACTGCGGCACGAGGACGAGGCGATCGTGGCCCACCGATGGCTGGCCGAGGTGTTCCAGCCGACGGTGGCGGCCATCCCGGCCGTCCTGCGCGGCAAGCTGGAGCCCGCGCAGCTGTTCCACGAGATCCTGGACCACCGGTGGTATTTGTCGGAGGCGGCGGGCGCCGACGTGGGGCTGGCCGCCGCGGTGCGGTCGTACGTCGGCACCGTGCTCGTGCACAAGCCCGACGAGAAGGCGCTGCTGCCGGACGAGCCCGTCGAGTAGGCGGGTCGGCGGGTCGGCGGGGCTGTCAGTAGGCCACGGTGATGCGGCTGCGGAGGTGCTCGAAACGTTCCATCTCGTCGCCGATGGCGACCGCGAAGTCCTCGGCCGAGATGAAGCTGCGTCCCTCCGCGTCGGACAGCAGCTCGTCGCGGCCGATGCGGTAGGCGCCGGTGCGCACGCCAGGAGCGACCTCGGCGGGCGGCGAGACGTAGGTCCAGTCGAGGTCGCCGACCTCGCGGAAGACTCCCAGCGCGGCCCGCTGCGCGAGCGCCTCCTTCTTCCACGACTCGGGGAAGCCGGGCGCGTCGACCAGGTCGAGGTCGGGGGCCACCCGCAGGCTGCCCGCGCCGCCGACGAAGATGAGCCGCCGCACTCCGGCCGCGCGCATGCCGTCGACGAGCGCGCGGACGTCGGCCAGGAAGGGCCCCTCGGGCTCGGTGCCGTCGCGGGGCGGGGCGATCGCGGAGATGACCACGTCGTATCCCCTGGCCAGCGCGGCGGCGTCGCGCACGTCGCCCTGGATCGGACCCGACCTGCTGACGCCGGTCACGTCATGGCCCCGCCCGGCGAGCTCGGCGGCGATGCGGCTGCCGATCATACCGGTGGCGCCAAAAAGAAGGATCTTCATGTTTTCACACTACCCACCGGATACCGGCTACTTCATCACCCGATAATGTGAATAACATTCTTTATTGTCGTCACCGATTCGGTTAAATCTAATAAAAAATCCGTCGCGGTGGGGTTTTTCTCCATCCCCGCCGTATAGCTGTTTAACTCCACCTTTATCAAAGCTTCTTCGCCGCCTCCGGCCCTCCTACGCTGGCTCAATCCTTCAGAAGCGGCGAGGGGAGGACACGTGCTCGGGTTGGACGACTGTCTGATCGAGGTCATGGCGATACCGGGGGCCCTGGACGCGATGCTGCTGGACCAGACGAGCGGCATGGCGGTGGCGGTCAGCGGCTCGCCGCAGGGCGTCGACACCGAGGGCTCGGCCGCCGCCCTGACCGAGACGCTCCGCGCGACCGTGGACGGGCTGGCCCGCTCGTGTCCCGGCGACACGGTGCGCATCGACGACATGCTCGTCACCACCGACCAGGGCCACCACCTGCTCAGGCTGATGGAGACGGCCTTCGAGGGACCGCTGGTCATCTACGTCCGCCTCGACCTGGAACGGTCGAACCTGGCGCTCGCGCGCCACCGCCTGCGGGCCATCTCCAGCAGCCTGCTGACCTGACCCATGGCCCCCCTCGACACGCTGCTGGCGGGCCTCGCCCGCGAACGCTCCACCGGCGCCCTGCTCGTCGGCCGCGCCGGAACGGTCTTCCTCGACGAGGGGCGGGTGACGTACATGGAGTGCGTCCAGACGCCCGGAGTCGAGCGGCTGCTCACCGCGCGCGGCCGCTCGACCGAGGCGACCCTGCGCGGGATGCAGGCCGACGGCGGCTGCGAGCGGCTGCTCGCGGAGGGTGTTCTCACGCTCGGCGAGCTGCAGTACTGCGTGCTGGGCGCCGTCCTGGACGCCGCGTTCTTCCTGCTGCCGGTCGGCGGGACCCGGCCGAAGTTCCGCCCCGGCGAACGACACTGGCTGGGCGGGCGCTGGTACTTCGAGGTGTCGGGGCTGCTGCGTGAGTGCGCGCGCCGCCGTGCGCAGCTCGCGCGGATCTGGCCGTCCGCCGAGGTGGACACCGCTCCGGTACGGCCGGCGCCCTGGCTCACCGGGCAGGGCGTCACTCTCGGCAGGGTCGAGTGGGAGGTCGTCGCCCGGGCCGACCACAAGGCGACGCCGCTCGACCTGGCCAGGCAGCTGGGCCGGTCCGGCTACTCGATCCTGCTGGCCGTGCGCAGGCTGGCGGCGGCCGGGCTGCTGGTCCCGCGTGAGGAACCCGCGCCGGCCGAGGACCCCCGGCTGCCGAAGCGGTCCCGGCAGGCGGTCAAGGCGCCGTCCACCGGCGGCTCGACGGGGCCGCCCCTCGGGCCGGCCGTGACGGCGGACCCCACAGACCTGGCCCTGCTGCTGCGCCTGAAGAAGGCCCTGGAGGAACTGGCATGAGGTTCCCCCCACTGACCGCCATGAGGTTGCCCGCACTGAGAAGGAGGCCGCCGGTGGAGCTGCGCGACGAGGTGCTCAAGGAGATGGTCCTCCTGCGCGAGCGCACCCCCGACATCAACGGCAGCGTCGCGTGCACGGTGGACGGGCTCGCGGTCGCCTGCGATCTCGAGGGCGACAACGGCGACCAGACGGCCGCGCTGACCGCCGCGATGGTCGCCATGAGCCGGCGCATGCTCGCCATGTCCGGCAAGGGCGACCTGGAGGAGACGCTCGTCTCAGGGGCGGCCGGGTTCGCCGCGTTCTACACCGCGGGCCCCACGATCGTCCTCACAGTCCTGGCACGGCCCGGCACGAACGTCGGGCTGCTCCGGCTGGAGGGCCGCAAGACGGCGGCCGCTGTCGGCCGCCACGCAGCACGGATCCGATGACCGATCAAACGACCGATCGGACGACCGATCGGACGACCGATCGGACGACCATCAACGAACGGAGGAAGACATGGCCAGCATGGACGTCTCTCTGAAGGAGATGATGACGATCGACGGCTCGCTCGGGGCCGCGATCGTCGACCACGGCAGCGGCATGGCGCTCGGCGCGCTCGGCGGCTCCAAGGAGCTGGATCTGCAGGTCGCCGCCGCGGGCAACACCGAGGTGGTCAAGGCCAAGCTGCGCACGATGGACTCGCTCGGGCTCAAGGACTCGATCGAGGACATCCTCATCACGCTCAGCGGCCAGTATCACATCATCCGTCCGATCAGCGGGCGCGGCGGCAAGGGGCTGTTCCTCTACCTCGCCCTCGACCGGGGGCGGGCCAATCTGGCGATGGCCCGCCACCAGCTCCGTGGCATCGAGGAGAAGCTGGACGTCTAGCCCGCGGTCAGCTTGGCGATGGCGCCCACGATGTCCGGCCACAGCGGCCTGGGCAGATCGTGGCCCATGCCGGGGTAGGTCAGTAGCGTGGCGCCGGGGATCGCCGCGGCGGTGGCCTGCCCGCCGGCCAGGGGGACGAGCTGGTCGTCCTCGCCGTGGATCACCAGGCTGGGGACATCGACCCCGGCCAGCGCCCCGGTGCGGTCGGGCGAGACGAGGATCGCGGCCAGTTGCCGGGCCGTCCCGGCCGGGTCGTAGCACCGGTCGAAGGCCAGGCCGGTCAGTCTGGTGAGGCGCTCGCGGTCCAGCTCGTAGCCGGGCGAGCCGATCACGGTCCAGGTCTCCAGCGCCCGGGCGAGCGCCGTCTCACGGTCGGGAGCGGGCGGCGCGAACAGCACCGCGCCGGCCGCGGCCGTGGGCTGGGCCATCCCCGGCCCGGGGGTGGACATGATGGAGGTGAGGCTGGACACCCGCCTGGGGTGGCGGATCGCCAGCGCCTGGGCGATCATGCCGCCCATCGAGGCGCCGACCACGTGGGCGGCCGGCCAGCCGAGCGCGTCCATCAGCCCGGCGGCGTCGTCGGCCATGTCGTCCAGCACATACGACGAGGACGTCCCCAGGTCGGGGACGCCCTCGTCGTGGAAGTGCGTGGACAGGCCGGCGTCGCGGTTGTCGAACCTGACGACGTGGTGGCCCTGCTCGGCCAGCAGCTCGCACAGGTCGTCGTCCCAGTGGATGAGCTGGGCGCCCAGCCCCATGATCAGGAGCAGTGGGCGCCCGCCGGGCGAACCGAAGCTCTCGTACGCGATCTCGATGCCGTTCACGGCCGCACGCATGGTCACGAACCTAGAATGGCATTCTAGTCGGCGCCGGTAAAGCCCGTCAGCTCTTGATCGAGCCGAGGTGCTCACGGCCGACGTACGCCACGCCGGCCACGGTGGCCAGCCCGCCGACCAGGGCCAGGATCCCCGCCGTGTCCGCGGTCTCGACGTCCGGCTCGGGAGCGGCGACCGGCTCGGGAGCGGCGACCAGGCGGCCGGCCGAACCCGGGGCGCTCTTCTGCTCGGTGCTCTCCTCGGCCAGGATCTCCGGCGGCTCGGCCGGGTTCCGGTCGATCCGGGACCAGGCGCCCGTGGAGAAGGCGACCGGGTGGTTCTTCTTGCCCACACCCTTGCCCCACTTGGTGATGACGTAGTCGACCTTGATGTGGCCCTGGCCGCCGATGCCGTCGACGCCCAGCGTGCGGGAGTTGAACGTGCCGCCGGTCAGGTCGGCGAACGTCTTGGCGTCCAGGTCGAGCATGATGCCGTTGTTCGACGGGTTACCGGGACCCCGGTCGCCCACGAAGAACGGCATCTTCTTGCCCTTGTAGACGACATAGCCCTCGGTCAGCAGCGGCCAGCTCGGGCTGGCGGCCAGCTTCTTCTGCATCGGCTTGCCACTGGCGGGCAGACCGGTGTCACCGGCGCGGCCGGACGAGTCATCCCAGAAGTAGGAAGCCGTGGTCGACCCCTGGAGCAGGACCTTCGCGTCGTCACCGGTGTCGGCGTGCGCCGTGCCCGTGCCGATGGTGAGCGCGGTGAGCGCCGCGGCGGTGACCAGGGTGAGGGTACGTTTACCAAAGCGAACGGCCATGAAGTAGTAGATCCTTTACCTCAGGAAGCAGGGAAACGGCACTCCACTCAGGAGGCGTAGCCGGGCGAAGGACGCCTGCGGGCGCTACGCGGGGAGCGCGAGAAAGTCTGCGGAGAAGTGCCGCTCAGTGGGCGGCTTGCGCCTTTGCGCGAGGTGGGGATGTGCGGGGGTGCTTCACGATAGGGTCGTCCTCTCCATCTCGCCTACCGGGTTAGCTGACGGGTTCGGGCGTGGAGATGCCCTACCGGCACGAGTGCCGGATTCACCCCAGAAAGGTGGGTCCCCGGTTCCCGCCTGAGCGGGATTCGGCGCCAGCCGGCCGCCGCTTCCTGGACGAAGCGACCAAGTCACCAGCTGGTAACTCCAAAAGACTAACCCAGGAATCGGACATACGCAATGAAAGCCCCATGAAACGGGCTAAGATCTACCCAAGACGGCAAAGAGAAGGGGGGCACGGCGTCCCGTACCCCCCGAAAACGTCAGGTCTCAGCCACCGCTCTTGCGTCTGAACGATCGCTTGTTGGCAGCCGGACCGTGGGCCCCGTGAATCTTGGACTGGTCGGCGCCCCTGCCACCCGCGCCCGAGTCGGCATGCTGGTTGCGCTTGCGCTCCAGCGCCTCGCGGAACTTGCGCTTCATCTCGTCCTCGGGAGTCTCGCTGACTTCCGGCTCCGGTGTTTCCGCCATGAGGACCTCCTGGTGTTGGGGACAAATCAAAGCTTCGCATGGTCACGCCCGTGACGCGAAACCGGCCACGCGAACCGCGCGTCTCCCGCCACACAGGGGCCCAGCGCGCGATGCGGCACGCACGCTGCGTGGTCGTGCCCCGCGAAGAATCTCCCTTATGTGGCGTTGAGGTGTGATTCATCCCGGTTAGACCACTGAGGTGGCGTTGAGCCTGTTCCGTCTCATGGGCCAGGACCTGGCGGTGGATCTCGGCACAGCCGGCACGCGGATCTACTCCCGGGGCAGGGGCATCGTGCTCGACGAGCCCTCGCTCGTCGCGCATCACCCTCGTACGGGAAAGATCGTGGCGTACGGGGCGGAAGCCGACGGTCTGGACGGTGAGACCCGGCTGGTCCGGCCCGTCTGGGGGCAGGGCACGTTCGACCGCGACTTCACCCGGCGGATGCTCAAGCACTTCCTGCGCAAGGTGCACGCGCACCCGTACGCCCGGCCGCGCGTGGTCATGGCCCTCCCCGACGACTCGACCGCCGTCGAGCGCCGCGACCTGCAGGACCTGGCCTTCGAGTCGGACGCGCGGCAGATCTACCTCGTCCGGCACGGGCTGGCGGCGGCCCTGGGCGCGGGTCTGCCGCTCGGCGAACCGGCCGGAGTGATGATCATCGACATCGGCCACGCATTCGCCCGGATCGCGGTCGTCGCCGGTGGCCAGGTGGTCGCCGCCCGGACGACGAGAAGCGGCGGCGACCACCTGAACGACTCCATCGCGCGCCTCGTCGAACGCGACCACGGCCTGATCGTGGGCGACGGCGCCGCCGAGGCGGCCAAACGCGGCCTCGGCCCCGCCTGGAAGCCGCTCGACCGGCAGGTGACCGTGCACGCCCACGCCCCCGAGACCGGGCACGAGAGCCAGGTCACGCTGACGGCCCAGGAGATCTACGAGGCCACCTCACAGCCGGCCGACCTGATCGTCCGGGCCGCGATCGGCACTCTGGACGGATGTCCCGCCGAGGTCGTGGCCGACGTGGCCGTCCACGGCGCGGTCCTGCTCGGGGGCGGCTCCCTGGTCTGCGGTCTGAGCAGACGGCTGCGCGCCCGGCTCGGCGTCCCCGTACGGCGCGCCGAACGCCCCCGGGAGTCGGTGACCCTCGGTCTCGGCCGCTGCGCCGACGACCTGGCCCTGGCCGCCAGCCTGCACGCCATCCACCCGTGAGCCGGTGTCAGGCCGCTCCGGAGTTGAATGAATCTGCGCGGGCACCCGGGACGTGGCTGCTGCGAGAGTGGACGTCGCCGGCGGGAGCGGGCGGAAACAGCGGCCAATGTCGTGGAGAGGCGGACGGGCGATGCGCGGCTGGTTGATCGGCCTGGTCGTGGGTGTGGCCTGCGTGGTGCTGTGCTGGGCGGTGCTGGCGGTGCTGGCCCGCCGACTGCCGCCGGGCACCGCGCGAGATCTGGCCGCGTTCGTCCCCGACTGCCTCACCACGGTCCGCAGACTGCGCCGGCACCCCCAGGTGCCGCGCCGGGCCAAGGTGGCCATCTTGTTCGCGGGCGTGTGGGTGGCCAGCCCGATCGACCTGATCCCCGAGTTCCTGCCGGTCATCGGCCCCCTGGACGACATCGTGGTGGTGGCCCTGGCGCTGAGGTACGCCGCCCGGCAGGTGCCCCGCGAGGTGCTGCTGGAGGCGTGGCCGGGCGAGCCACGCCTGCTGCTCAGGCTGATCGGGCAGCGCTGACCCGTGCCCGCGCCGGGAGGCCGCTGGTCAGATCGGCGGCTGTGGGTCGTACTGGATGTAGTGCCTCACCTGCCGGGCCCTGTCGACCCCGGAGAGGCGGGCCACCAGGTGGAGCGCCATGTCGATGCCCGCCGACACCCCCGAGGAGGTGACCATGTCGCCGTCGTCGACGAACCGGTCCTCGGGACGGACCTCGATCGTCGGGTCGAGCTCGCCGAGCAGGTCCAGGGCGCCCCAGTGGGTGGTCGCCGGGCGGCCGGCGAGCAGACCGGCCGCGGCGTACACGAGCGAGCCCGTGCACACGCTGGTCAGCAGGGGCACGCGGGCGCGCTGCTCGCGAACCCAGGCGAGGTACTCCTCGTCCTGGAGCAGCGGCCGGGTGCCCATCCCGCCGGGGTGCAGCAGCACATCCAGCGGGCCGACGCCGGACAGATCGTGCTCGGCGATCAGGCGCAGGCCCTTCGCCGCCCGGACGGGCCCGGCCACGCGGCCGAACGTGACGACCTCGACCTCGTCGGGACACTGCTCTGCCCAGGAGGCCAGCACCTCCCACGGGCCGACGGCGTCCAGCTCCTCGACACCGTCGAACAGCATGATCCCGATGCGCATCAGTCGCTCCTCCACGAGACGGCTCGCCCACGCCGAGACGGCTCGCCCCTGGCGTGGCGGCGAGATCGGCCGCGTCCGCCGGCCCCTCGGAGCCGGCGGCAGACGGCCGTCGAACAGAAAAACCCCGGCTCAGCATGCTGAGCTGGGGTTTTCGCGGTGCGCCGCCAGGGACTCGAACCCCGGACCCGCTGATTAAGAGTCAGCTGCTCTGACCAACTGAGCTAGCGGCGCGTGCAGGAAGGAATATACCGGCACTCGGCACCTTGGTCGAATCAGCATCTATCCCCCACGCCTGGCTAGAATAAAGTTCGGCCAGCAGACAGGAGCATTGATGTTCGACTCGCCCGCCGACGTGACAGAGCGGCTCGCCGCCGTCGACTACCTCTCCGACGACGCCATCTCCACCTCGGTGTTCCTGGCCGCCGCCCTCGGCAAGCCGTTGCTGGTCGAAGGGCCCGCGGGGGTGGGCAAGACCCAGCTGGCCAAGGCCATGGCGCTGGCCACCGGGTCCGAGCTGATCAGGCTCCAGTGCTACGAGGGGCTCGACGAGGCCAGGGCCCTGTACGAGTGGAACTACAAGAAGCAACTGCTGCGCATCCAGGCCACCAGCGCCGACGACGACATCTTCACCGAGGAGTTCCTGCTGGAGCGGCCGCTGCTGAAGGCGATCCGGACGGGCGTGCCGACCGTGCTGCTCATCGACGAGACCGACAAGGCCGACGTCGAGGTCGAGGGGCTGCTGCTGGAGCTGCTGTCCGACTTCCAGGTGACGATCCCCGAGCTGGGCACGATCACCGCCGTGCACAAGCCGTACGTGGTGCTGACCTCCAACGCCACCCGGGAGCTGTCAGAGGCGCTCAAGCGGCGCTGCCTCTACCTGCACATCGAGTACCCGACACCCGAGCGCGAGCGCGACATCGTGCTCAGCCAGGTGCCCACGATCCGCGCCGATCTGGCCGAACAGCTGGCCAGGACCGTCGCCACGCTGCGCGCGCTGGAGCTGAAGAAGGCGCCGTCGGTGGCGGAGACGGTCGACTGGGCCAACACCCTGCTGGCGCTCGGCCGCGACGACCTGGACGAGGCCACGATGGCGGGCACGCTCGGCGTGGTGCTCAAGCACGCCTCCGACCAGACCCGCGCGATCAAGGAGCTCGGCCTGTCCGAGGCCTGACCCGCTGCCAGGCCCGCCACCTGACCCGCTGCCTGACCCGCCCGCCCGACCCGCCCGTCCGATCCCGTTGGAGGTCACATGTCGCTCGTCGACAGGCATGTCGGGTTCATTCATGCCCTTCGCGAGGCAGGGGTGCCGGTGTCGCTGGCCGAAGGGCTGGACGCGGCGCGGGCGCTACGGGTGATCGACCTGACCGAGCGCGAGTCGCTGCGCGCCGCCTACGCGGCGACGCTGGTCAAGAAGCCGGGCTACCGTCCGGGGTTCGACGTGCTGTTCGACCTGTGGTTCCCGGCCTCGACGACCGGCCTGTACGACCAGGGGCCCGGCGCCGAGGGGGCACCCGATCCACGGACGGCGCCCGTCGAGGACCTGCGCGGCCACCTGGCCCGGCTGCTGACCGACGGCACCGACGCGGAGCTGCAGGAGTTCGCCCGGGCCATGGTCGAGCGGTTCGGCCGCCGGCCGGCCGGACCGGGGCGGCAGAACTGGTTCTCCTACAGCGTGATGCGCGCCCTGTCCCCCGAGACGCTGATGGCCAGGATCCTGCGGGAGGTGCTGGCCGGTCAGGAGCGAGGCGGGCTGGCCGAGAAGACGGCGCGCCAGCGGGTGGCCGCCGGCACCCGGCGGTTCGAGGACGCGGTCGCCACCGATGTGCGCCGCCGGATCGCCGAGGACTCCGGCGTCGAGCGGATCGCCCGCTCCACCGTGCGTCCCCCGCTCGACCAGATCGACTTCCTCCGCGTCACCAAGGCCGACCTGGCCCGGCTGCGCCGCGAGGTCCATCCGCTGGCCAGGCGGCTGGCGGCCCGGCTGACGATCAAGCACCGGCGGGGGCGGCGCGGGCGGCTCGACTTCCGCCGCACGATGCGCGCCTCCCTGCAGAGCGGCGGCGTCCCGCTGACGACCTACTTCAAGCCGCCCCGGCCGCACAAACCCGAGCTGGTCATCCTCTGCGACACCAGCGACTCGGTCTCCTCGTTCGCCCACTTCACCCTGCTGCTCACGTACGCGCTGAGGGAGCAGTTCACCAAGGTGCGGGCGTTCGGCTTCGTGGACACGGTGGACGAGATCACCAGGTTCTTCGTGCCCGGTGCGGACGTGGTGGAGGCCATGGCCAAGCTCGCCGACGAGGCGGACATGGTCAGGTTCGGCCGCACCAACTACGGTCACGCGCTGGAGAGGTTCGCCGAGCGTTACGGCGACGCGATCGGGCCGAAGACGTCACTGCTCATCCTCGGCGACGCCCGGTCCAACTACCAGCCCCCCGCGCTGGACGTCCTGAAGTCGCTGGTCGCCAAGGCTCGCCACGCCTACTGGCTGAACCCTGAGCCGCGCCCGCAGTGGGACACGGGCGACTCGATCGCCTCGGACTACGGAACGGTCGTCCCCATGTACGAGTGCCGCAACGTCTCCCAGCTGACGGGCTTCATCGAGCAGCTCGCGTGACCGGCCGAAAGGCCAGGCGAGCCGCCGGGCCGCGCGGCCGGACCACGCTGTCAGGCCGCGGGCGTCAGACCGCGGGGGTCAGACCGCGAGGTCAGGAACGCTGGCTCTGGAGCTCGCGCGCGGCGGTGCGGGCGAGCAGCTCGACCTGCTCGTCGCTCAGCACGGTCTCCCGCGAGGACTTGATCTCCCTGGCCACCAGGCGCGGCTTGAGGAGGGTGACCCCCTCGGCGGCGACCGCGCCGCCACGCGGCAGCGAGCCGCAGTGCACGGCGAGCAGCGGCGTGATGCGCACCGGGATGCCGGTCTCACGGGTCAGCAGCTCGGCGAACGCCTCGGCGGTGTCGACCAGCGGCTTGGCCACCTTGGTGCCGTATCTCTCACCGAAGAACAGCCGCCCGGCGTAGGTGGCGATCTCGGTGTCGGGGCTCCACGACTCGTTGTCGACGATCCAGACGCCGCCGGGGCCGATCACCAGATGGTCGATGGACGCCTGGTCCCTGATGGCCCGCCCGTCGAGGACGTGGTAGCCCTGCCTGCCGAGCGCGCGCCGCAGCAGCCGACGGGTGATCACCTCACCGCGCCGCCTGCCGCGCCAGACGGCGGTGGCGCGGAACGAACGCCAGTCGAGCCACCAGTCGGCGCCGGCCACGACCCCGGCGAGCACGAGACCGCACAGGGGGGCGAGCGCGACCTCGAACCTGAGCGCCAGGGCGATGCCCGCCACGAAGCCCGCGACGGCCTTGACGATGCGCGACCTCTGCCGGTTACGGGCGTCCTCGCGCCAGAACTTCTCGTAGTACCACTGCGGCGACGAGCCAGTGAACTTCTCGTCCTGCTGCACGTAGATAGAGCCACCAGGCACGGCAAACTCCCCGAATGAGTTGTGACCATGAGGATCTGCCACGCCGAAGATCCCTCGCCTGATCAAGTATTACCCCACTCCAAGCAAGGGCACCCTAAGGTGACGGAAATAGCACCCAGAAGGCCAAGAGACGACCAATCAACCGACCAGTCGGTATGCTGAGCGAGGTGATGGAGGGGGACACAGGTGAAAGAGGAACCGGTACGCCAGCGACTGCTGGGCGCGGCGACACGGCTGTTCGCCGAGCGCGGCTTCGAGAGCACCTCGGTCCAGGAGATCGTAGTGGCAGCGGGCGTCACCAAGGGCGCCATGTATCACTATTTCAGCTCAAAAGATGATCTGTTGCAAGAGATCTACGGCCGTCTCCTGCGCATGCAGATGGACCGGCTGACCGCGATCGCCGACGGCCCCGAGCCGCTCGCCGAGCGGCTGCACCGAGCCGCGGCCGACGTCGTGGAGACCACGACGGCCAACCTCGACGACTCGAAGATCTTCTTCCGCTCGATGCACCTGCTGGCGCCCGAGACCCAGAAGACCGTGCGGGCCGAGCGCCGCCGCTACCACGAGCGCTTCCGCGACCTGGTGGCCGAGGGACAGCGGGCGGGCACGTTCAGCGACCGGGTGCCCGCCGAGCTCGTCGTCGACTACTTCTTCGGCTCCGTGCACCACCTGGGCACGTGGTACCACGCGGACGGGCCGCTCACCGGCGCCCAGGTGGGCAGGCACTTCGCCGACCTGCTGCTCACCTCACTCGGGGCCGGGCACGCCGGCGAGTGAGGCCAGCGCCTCGCGGTGGTCGCCGGGGGTGCCGAGCGCGATCTCGGCGGCCTTGGCGCGCTTGAGGTAGAGATGCACCGGATGTTCCCACGTCATCCCGATGCCACCGTGCAGTTGCAGCGCCTCCTCGGCGATGCGCACCGCCACGTCGCCGTTCCACGCCTGTGCCACGGCCACGGACACGGCCGACCCCTCGGCGACGGCTCCCCGGGCGGCGGCCCGGGCCCGGACCACGTCGAGCCACAGATCGGCCAGGCGGTGCTTGATCGCCTGGAACGACCCGATCGGCCGGGCGAACTGGTGGCGTTCCTTCACGTACGCGAGCGTCGTGTCGAGGCACCATTCGGCCACGCCCAGTTGCTCGGAGGCGAGCAGCCCCGCGCCGAACCTCAGCACCTCGGCCACGTCCACCGGACCGAGCGGCACGGCGAGGGCGTCGTCGAAGGTGACGGTGGCCACCGGCCGGGTCAGGTCGAGCGACGGCACGACCTCGACGCCCGCGCCCTCGACGAGGTACAGGACGCCGTTGACCGGCACCAGCAGCACGTCGGCCACGTCGGCCCCGGCCACGCCGGAGACCGAGCCGGACAGGCGGGCGCCGTCGTCGCCGGCCCGCACCGCCGACCCGCGCTCCGGCCGGTACGGTGACGCGGCGAAGGAGACGGCCAGGGCGGCCGTGGCCCGCCCTTCGGCCAGCCGGCCGAGCAGCTCACGCACCCGGTCCACGGCGACCGCCTGGGGCAGATCACCGGCCTGGTCCACGGCGGCCGACTGGAGCAGCGCGTGGGTGGCCAGCACCGCGCTGGTGAAGTAGGGCACCGGGGCGACGGCCCTGCCCAGCTCCTCCAGCACCACCGCCGCCTCACTCGCGCTCGCCCCGGCGCCGCCGTACGCCTCGGGGATGAGCAGCCCGGCCACGCCGATCTCGCCCGCCAGCGTCCGCCACAGGTCGAGGTCGTAAGGCTCGGACTCGATCCGCTTCAGCACCGCCGCGGGCGGGCAGCGGTCGGCGAGCAGCCCGCGCACGGCGGCCCGCAGCTCCTCCTCGACCTCGGAATACAGCAGCGTCATGGGGCGCTCCCCCTTCTCCTCCGCCACACCGGCCGTCATCGGGGCAGGTCCTTCCAGGGCACGTTCTTGTCGACGCGGGGCTCGGAGGGCAGGCCGAGCACCCGTTCGGAGATGATGTTGCGCAGGATCTCCGAGGTGCCGCCCTCGATGGAGTTGCCCTTGGCCCGCAGATAGCGGTATCCGGCCCCGCGGCCGTAGAAGTCAACGCCCTCCGAGCGGCGGAACGTCCAGTCGTCGTAGCCGAGGTCGCGCCTGAGCTCGACGTCGAGGCCGGACAGCGCCTGGTTGAGTCTGGCGAACGACAGCTTCATGCCCGAGCCCTCGGGGCCGGGCTGGCCGGCGACCAGTTGCTCGCGCAGCCGCGCGCCGGACAGGCGGGTCACCTCGGCCTCCACCCAGAGCGACAGCAGCCGCTGGTGCAGGTCGTGCGTGCGCAGCTCGGGGTGATCGCGCCAGGTCTCCAGCACCGAGCCGAACATGCCGCCGCCGCGGCGGACGGGAGCGCCGCCGATCGCGACGCGCTCGTTCATCAGCGTGGTCTGCGCGACGCGCCAGCCGTCGCCCACCTCGCCAAGCCGCAGGTCGTCGGAGAGCCGCACGCCGGTGAGGAACACCTCGTTGAACTCGGCCTCGCCGGTGATCTGGCGCAGCGGCCGCACCTCGACGCCGGGAGCGTGCATGTCGCAGACGAAGTACGTCATGCCGCGGTGTTTGGGCACGTCGGGGTCGGTACGGGTGACCAGGATCGCCCACCGGGAGTGATGGGCGCCGGACGTCCACACCTTCTGGCCGTCCACCACCCACTCGTCACCGTCGCGGACCGCCCGCGTGGCCAGCGTGGCCAGGTCGGAACCGGCGCCGGGCTCGCTGAAGAGCTGGCACCAGATCTCCTCGCCGGTCCACAGCGGCCTCAGGAACCGGCGCTTCTGCTCGTCGGTGCCGAACGCCAGGATCGTCGGCGCCGCCATGCCCAGGCCGATGCCCTGGACGCTGCTGAGCTGGGGGGTGTGGGCCAGCTCGCGTTCGACCACCTGCTGCAGTTCGCGTGACACTCCCAGGCCGCCGAGCCCTTCGGGGAACCAGACCCACGCCAGCCCGGCGTCGAACCTGGCCCGCAGGAAGTCCAGCCTGTCGCCACTCGGGTCGTTCCGGTCAAGGAACGCGGCTGTGCGCTCCTTGAGCTGCGCTTCGTCCACTCCAGCTCCCTCTCGGCCAGCTCCCTCTCGGCCAGCTCCCTCTCGGCCAGCTCCCTCTCGGCCAGCTCCCTCTCGGCCAGCTCCCTCTCGGCCGGCTCCCTTGCGATCCGTCACATGTACTTCTTGAGCTCGCGGTGGGCCAGCGACCGCTTGTGCACCTCGTCGGGGCCGTCGGCCAGCCGCAGCGAGCGGGCCCCGGCCCAGAGCGCGGCCAGCGGGAAGTCCTGCGAGACGCCGCCCGCCCCGTGCACCTGGATGGCCTTGTCGAGGATCCACTCCACGGTGATCGGTGTGGAGATCTTGATGGCCTGGATCTCGGTGTGGGCGCCCTGGTTGCCGACGGTGTCCATCAGCCAGGCCGTCTTGAGCACCAGCAGCCGCAACTGCTCGATCCGGATGCGGGACTCGGCGATCCAGTCCTGGACCACGCCCTGCTGGGCGACGGGCTTGCCGAACGTGGTCCTGCTCAGCGCCCGCCGGCACATGAGCTCGATGGCGCGTTCGGCCATGCCGATCAGCCGCATGCAGTGGTGGATGCGGCCGGGGCCGAGCCTGGCCTGGGCGATGGCGAAACCGCCGCCCTGCTCGCCGATCAGGTTGTCGGCCGGGACGCGGACGTCCTCGAAAAGGATCTCGGCGTGCCCGCCGTGGTCGGAGTCGCTGTAGCCGAACACGTGCATGCCGCGTTTGATCTGCATGCCCGGGGTGTCACGTGGCACCAGGATCATGCTCTGCTGCCGGCGGGCCGGCGCCTCGGGATCCGTCTTGCCCATCACGATGAAGATCTTGCAGTCGGGGTTCATCGCCCCTGAGATGAACCACTTGCGGCCGTTGATGACGTACTCGTTGCCGTCGCGGACGATCGACGTCGCGATGTTGGTGGCGTCGGAGGAGGCCACGTCGGGCTCGGTCATCGCGAAGGCCGAGCGGATCTCCCCGTCGAGCAGCGGCCGCAGCCACTCCTTGCGCTGCCACTCGCTGCCGAACATGGAGAGGACCTCCATGTTGCCGGTGTCGGGCGCGGCGCAGTTGGTGGCGGCGGGCGCGAGGTTGGGACTGCGGCCCATGATCTCCGCCAGCGGCGCGTACTGCAGGTTGGTCAGCCCCGCTCCGTGGTCACCGGGCAGGAACAGGTTCCACAGGCCGCGTTTTCTGGCCTCGTCCTTCAGGTCGGCGAGCAGCGGCGGCGGGCTCCATCCGCTGGTCGCCGCCTGCTCCTCGAAGGCGGCCTCGGCTGGGTAGACGCACTCGTCCATGAAGCGCAGCAGTCGTTCGCGCAGGTCCTCGGTGACGGCGTCGAAGGCGAAGTCCATGTCGTGAGCCTACCGACCGGCCGGTATGTCTGTCGACAGGTGGTTTCCAGCAAAAACCGGCATGTGGCGCTAACCGCCCTCCCCGGCCGGGACCTAACCTGACCGCCATGACCGCGAAGCTCCCGTCACCCGTGACGCTCGAGAACGATGTCGTCCGACTCGAACCTCTCACCATGACCCACATACCCGACCTGTTCGCCGCGGGCGGCGACGACGACGAGGTCTGGCGCTGGCTCCCCGCCGCCGTGCCCCGCTCCGAGGACGATCTGGCACAGATCGCCCGCATGCTGATCGAGGACGACCGGCACGTCCCGTTCGCGGTGATCCCCCGGCAGACGGGCCGGGCAGCCGGCTGGACCACCTACGGCGACGTGCCGGGCTTCGACGAGAGCGTCGAGATCGGCTGGACGTGGTACGGCAGGGCGTTCTGGCGCACGGCCGTCAACACGGGCTGCAAGCTGCTGCTCATCGACCACGCCTTCGACAAGCTGGGCTTCAACCGGGTCCTGCTCAAGACCGACGTGCTCAACCTGCGCTCGCAGAACGCGATCAGGCGGATCGGCGGCCTGCACGAGGGCACCCTGCGCCGGCAGCGCAGGCGCCCCGACGGCAGCTGGCGCGACGCCGTCTACTTCGGCATCCTCCAGGAGGAGTGGCCGGACCACCGGGCCCGCCTGACCCGCTGAACGCCCGGCCTCGTCAGGCCAGCATGCCGGTCAGCAGCTCGCGCATCGCCGCGCGCAGCTCGTCGAGTGACGGTTCGGCGCCCGCTCCGGCTATCGCGTCGAACATGATGCCCTCGCCGTACGCCACGAGCCGGCGCGCGTGGCGTACGGGGTCGGGCGAGCCGGCGGCGGCGAGCAGGGCGACGGCGGGGTCGCGGAAGCGGCGGCCCGCCTGGTCGTAGATCACGCGCAGCTCGGGCCGCCGGGTGGCCTCCAGGGCCAGCTCGTAGCGGGCCAGCGTGCGCCTGCGGTCGCGGAGCTGCACATGCAACGCCTCGGCCAGGCGCCCCGGCAGGTCGCCGAGCGGGTTCCGCGCCTCCCCCTCGGGGCCGTCGAGCGATTTGTCGGAGGTCCCTCCGGGCACGTCGGGCGTCAGGAGGGCGGACAGGGCCTGCTCTTCCAGCTCCGTCAGGCGTGACAGCGTCAGCTCCAGGAGGGCGGCGCGGGTGCGGGCCAGGTTGGAGGTCGAGCCGGGGGGCAGACCGGCGGCCTCGTCGACGGCGCGGTGGGTGAGCCCGCGCATGCCGCGCTCGGCCAGCAGGCTGATGGCGGCCTCCGCGACCTGGTCAGAGCGCTTCACGGGCACAGATACTACACCGGTAGTAAGGCCTCACTACAGGCGTAGTACGCTGACACTACAGACGTAGTGAACAAGGAGGCGGAACATGCCGAACGCGGTGGTGATCGGCGGAGGCGTCGGCGGGCTGACCGCCGGGATCGCGCTGCACCGACGGGGCTGGGACGTGACCGTGCTGGAGCGGGCGGAGCACCTGGACCAGGCGGGCTCCGGGCTGGCCATCGCGGCCAACGCGCTGCGCGCCCTCGACACGCTGGGACTGGGCGACCGGATCCGCGAGCTGTCGAGGCTGCAAGGGGAGGCCGGTGTGTGCCGCCCCGACGGCCGGTGGCTGATGCGCACCAGCGAGGAGCGGGCACGCGAGCGGTTCGGCGACTCGGTGGTCGTCATGTTGCGGGCCACGCTCGCCGAGGTCCTCGCCGACGCCCTGGGCGAGCGGCACCTGCGGCTGGGCACCACGGTCACCGGTGTCGACCCCGGCACCGGCACCGTCCGCACCGCCGCGGGCGACCTCCGGGCCGACCTGGTCGTGGCGGCCGACGGCATCCACTCGGCGACCAGGAGCGCGCTCTTCCCGGAGCATCCCGGGCCGGTCTACTCGGGGGTGACCGCGTGGCGCGGGCTCGTGCCGAGCTCGGGCCCCGCGGTGCGGAGCACGGAGACGTGGGGCAGGGGCCGGGTGTTCGGCGTGCACCAACTGGCCCGCGACCTCGTCTACTTCTACGCGACCGACCTGGCGCCGGCCGCCGCCAGGGCCGCCGACGAGCGCGAGGAGCTGCTACGCGGGTTCGGCGGGTGGCACGCACCGATCCCGGAGCTGCTGCGCGCGGTGGATCCGGCGCGGATCCTGCGCAACGACGTCCACTACCTCGACCGCCCGCTGCCCGCCCTCCACCGGGGCCGGGTGGCGCTGCTCGGCGACGCGGCCCACCCGATGACGCCCAACCTGGGCCAGGGCGCCTGCCAGGCGATCGAGGACGCGGTCGTGCTCGCCCAGGTGGCCGGGGGCGACCTCGCCGGCTACACGGACGCCCGGCTGCGCCGAACCGCCGGGATCGTGCGCCGTAGCATGACCGTCTGCCGGGCGACCAAGACCCGCGCCCCTGCGGCGGTGCGGCTTCGCGACCTGGCGATGTCGCTGGCCGGACGGCTCAGCCCAGATCTGATGTTGCGTTCATTCGACGAGGTGCTGGACTGGACTCCACCGGTGCCGGCTTCGAGTGGTCGGGGGCCAGCCGCCCGAGCGTGATCGTGCCGCCGATGGTCAGCGCGGCCGCGAGCAGGGCGGGGATGGCCGTTGCGGGACTCGTCGGCAGCGGCTCGCCGAGCAGGATCACACCGGCCAGCACCGAGGTGATGGGGTCGATCACCTGCACGCCGGCGTAGGCGATGCCGAAGTAGCCGACCGCGTAGGACCGCTGCAGCAGCACCACGGCGGCGACCAGCAGCACCGGCACGGCCAGGGTGAACCAGTGCAGCAACCGCCCCAGGTCGCCCTCCAGGCCCCCGCCGACCACCCGGACGAACGTGGACACGCTGGCGGTCACGGCCCCCGCCGCGACTGACAGCAGCAGGGCCCGGGCCGGACCGCGGGCCCGGCTCGCGGCCAGCTGCGTGATGAGCACGACCATGCCGATCACCGCGATGAACGCGATCGCGGCGCCGTTGCCCAGCCGGGGCGTGACGTTGTGGGTGGGGACCAGCATCATCAGCCAGAGCAGCCCGACGGCCACCGCGATGGAGCCGAAGATCTCCCCCTTGTACGGCCTGCGCCCGTACATGAACGCCGCCAGCGGCACCGCGAACACCAGCGTGGCCACGCTGATCGGCTGCACCACGACCAGCGGCGCGAGGCTGAGCGCCACGGCGTGCAGGCAGGCTCCGGTGAACCCGATGATGCCGCCGATCCACCAGCGAGGGCGCCTCACCAACTTGAGCGAGGCGCCCTCCACCACTGCTTCGTACTGCTGCAGGGCCGCGCCGAGCGCGTAGCCGAGGGCACCGGCCAGGGCGATGAGCAGCCCGGCCCAGCTCATGTGCGCCCGCGTAGGCGCAGAGATCCCGTCAAGAGCATTGCTCAAGCTTAGGTCCCGGGCCGACCGCTGGAATCACCCTTTAGGCCAATCCTTGCCTCTTCATCCGCCGGCGCCGTCACTCTTTCTCTGGACAGACGCAGAAGAGATGCCCCTCGGGATCCCGCAGGACGATCCAGCCGACGCCCTCCTCGGTGACGCCCGGCTGGAAGTCGGGCCTGGTGGCGCCCAGCGCGATGTACTCCTCGACGGCCCGCTCCACATCCGGCACCCGGAAGTCCAGGTGGAACTGCTTGTCCGGCCCCGGCCACGCCGCCGGCTCACGGTCGGGGACCCGGCCGAAGTAGATGGCGGTGGTGCCGTCGCCCACCCCGGCGTACTCGTCCTCGGAGTACAGGATGTCCAGGCCGGTCACCTCGTGGTAGAACTCGGCCAGCTTCTTGGGCTCCGCGCAGTCAATGCTGACGGCCAGGAGCTTCGCCTTCGTTGTCATGCTCAGAGGCTCCCAGCCGTACCTGCCATCCTCTGTCAGGTAGGTGGATCAGGTCTTGCGCGTGGCCGAGGACACCCGCTTGAGGATGCGGTCCCACTCGGTGCCGAACGGGTTGTCCTGCACCAGGTAGGTCCACGTCGCCGTGGGACGCTTGAGGTCGGGCTCGGGCGCCTCGAACGACTCCAGCGAGCGCCGCTCGACCTCGCCCAGCAGCGACTTGTACTCGGCCACGGCCTCGCGGTGGAACTCGTCGATCGGGCTCATCCGGCCGAGCGCCCGCAGGTGGATGCCCTCGCGCAGGTCGGTGAGGAAGGCCAGGTGCTCGGTCCAGCACCGGTCGATCGCGTGCAGCACGATCTGCCGGGCCGTCTCCTCGCGCGTGTCGGCGGGCATCGACTCCCAGCGCTCGGGGTCCTTCTCGGCCAGGGCGCGGGCGGCCGCGTCACCGTGCAGGACCTTGTCGCGCCACTCCAGGATGAGCTCGCGCTGGTGCTCCAGCAGCCGGGTGTAGCGCCAGGTGTTGCGGTGGATCTGCAGGTGCACGCCCTCGGCGATGCGCTGGGCGTGGCCCACCAGGTAGGCGCCGCGGCGGTGGCGCACCAGGCCGTCGGAGTCGGCCGCGGGCGGGCGCTCGTCGGCGACGAACTGCGTGATCAGCTCGTCGCGCATGCTGACGAAGAACACCGAGCCGCCGGGGTCGCCCTGCCGGCCCGCCCGGCCGCGCAACTGATCGTCGAGGCGGCTGCTGGCGTGGCGGCCGGAGCCGATCACGTACAGGCCGCCCAGCTCGGGCACGCCGTCGCCGAGGCGGATGTCGGTGCCGCGCCCGGCCATCTGGGTGGAGACGGTGATGGCGTCGCGCTCGCCCGCCCTGGCGATGATCGCCGCCTCCTCGGCGTCGTTCTTCGCGTTGAGCACGACCGGCTCCAGGCCGCGCCGCTGCAGCAGCGTGGCGAGGTTCTCCGACTCGGCCACGTCGAGCGTGCCGATGAGGATGGGCCGGCCGGTGGCATGGGCCGCCTGGATCTCCTCGACCAGCGCGGCGTCCTTCTCGGGCACGGTCGGGTAGATGCGGTCCGGCTCGTCCTTGCGGACGCACGGGCGGTTGGACGGGATCACCGCGACCTTCAGCCCGTAGAACTCGCCGAGCTGCTCGCTGACCGCTACCGCCGTACCGGTCATGCCGGAGATCTGCGGGTAGCGGCGGATCAGGCCCTGGACGGTGATGGAGTCGAGGATCTCGCCCTTCTCGCTGGGCGCCAGCGTCTCCTTGGCCTCCACGGCCGCCTGCAGGCCGTCGGGCCAGCGCTGCAGGAGCGCCACCCGGCCGCGCGAGGGGTTGATCAGCTGCACCCTGCCGTCGCGCACGATGTAGTCGACGTCGCGGGTGAGCAGCGCGTGGGCGTGCAGGGCCAGGTTGAGCTCGATCAGGACGCCCGGCTCGTGCTCGTCGTAGAGCTCGACACCGAGCAGGTTCTCCACGGTGTCGGCGCCCTTGGGGGTCAGGTAGACGTTGCGGGCCTGGTCGTCGACCTCGTAGTGGTAGCCCCTGACCAGTTGCCGGGCCAGGATGGCCATCTCCGGCACCGCGCTGCCCGCGTCGGACGCGCCGGCCATGACCAGCGGCACCCGGGCCTCGTCGACCAGCACCGAGTCGGCCTCGTCGATCAGCGCCACCTCGGGCGCGGGCACGATCAGCTCGCTCGCGTCGGTGCGCAGCCGGTCGCGCAGCACGTCGAAGCCGATCTCGCTGACGGGCCCATAGGTGACGTCCTTCGCGTACGCCTCGCGCCGTTCGTCCGGCGTGGAGCTCTGGCCGATCCAGCCGACCGTGACGCCCATCGCCTCGTAGAACGGCGCCATCCACTCCGCGTCGCGCCTGGCCAGGTAGTCGTTGACGGACATCACGTGCACGCGCTTGCCCTGGAGCGCGTAGCCGGCCGCGGCCATCGCGCCGGACAGCGTCTTGCCCTCGCCGGTGGCCATCTCGGCCACCTTGCCGTCGAGCAGGGCGAGAGTGCCCAGCAGCTGCACGTCGTACGGCCGAAGCCCGAGGGTGCGGTCGGCGGCCTCGCGCGCGACGGCGCAGAACTCTGCCAGATCGTCCATCGACGGCCGCGGCAGCTCGTCGAGCTTGCCGACCCGGTCGGCCCGGTCGGCGGCGGCCTTGACGACCTTCTTGTAGGGGCTCAGACTCACGCCCCCCGGACGGTCCAGGAGATTTCTGAAAATTCCGGAAATCGAAGCCACAGTCCCTCCAACGCACACTTCGTCGGCACCGTTCCCCTTGTGCCCCTATGCATGAGGTCTGGACGGAGTCAGGAGCGGAGCGACGGTACGACATGCGTCGCCGTACCGGACCCTAACCCATGAGACGGGCCGCACCGTCACTCCGCTCCGCTACCCGGGCGGTCCGATCACGCCTGACCGGCCGTGGAACCGGCCCTCGCGGTGAGCACCACCACGGCGGCCGACAACAACGCGCACCCGCCCCAGGCGAGAGGCGACAGCCGCTCGCCGAACAGCACCACGCCCAGCACGGCCGCGCCCGCCGCCTCGACCAGCGAGATGACCGACACCGTGGTGGCGTCGAGCGCGGTCAGCGCACGGAAGAACAACCCGTACGCCAGCGCGGTCGGCACCGCCCCGAGATAGAGCAGCAGCGCCACCGACGGCAGGTTGAGCTCCGGCAGCACCCCCTCGGCCAGCGCGAACGGCATCAGGCAGATCGCGCCGACGAGGAACCCGCCCACGGCCGTGCCCTGGGGGTCGTCCTGGTGACGCCGCGAGAACACCGTCACCCCGGCGTAGCCGGCGGCCGACAGCAACGCGAACGCGATCCCGGCGAGACCGCCGCCGCCTTCGACCGCGGCCTCCCCGGTGAGCAGCGCCAGCCCGGCGAGCGCGGCCGCCAGGGCGGTGAGCCCGACGCGGCCGAGCCGCTCGCGCAGCAGGATCCGGCCGCCGAGGGCGGTGAGGACGGGGGTGGCGCCCATCGTCACCACGGTCGCGACCGCCACGCCGGACTCGGCGATCGAGGCGAAGTAGGCCGTCTGGTAGACGGCCATGCCCAGGCCCACGACGACGACCCGCGGGCTGAACCGGTCGAGCCGGCCGCCCGTGAGGCGGGTCAGCGCGAGCAGGAAGGCGGCGCCGAGCAGGTAGCGCCAGAGGGAGACGCCGACGGGGCCGAGCCCGCCGGACTGGAAGAGCAGCGACCCGGCGGCGCCGCCGGTGCCCCAGGCGGTCGCGGCCACGGACACGTAGAACGCGCCCCGCCGGGCGGAAACAGGGGTCATGACAGATCTCTCCGAATGGAGTGGTCGGAAGTGGGCCCGTCGTGCGGGCAGCGTCCACCCCCGGATCGAAGAGATCCGGAAAAATCAGGAGATGCCGCCCGCTACGGGGCGGGCGGCGGGGAGCAGATCAGAAAGCGTGGCACGATCACACCCTAACGGCCGTCACGGTTCGCCCGCGACGCCGGTGTCACGGCCGACGCCTGTCACGGCCGACGCCTGTCACGGCCGACGCCTGTCACGGCCACGCCGGGTCGCCCGTGGCGTGCACCGGGGTGTCGAGCACGCCGAGGCGTTCGAGCAGGGTGAGGAACGTGGCGGCGTACGGCGAGTCGGCCGTCACGGTGGCGACCCGCGTCCAGTCGACCTGCTCGCGCAGCGCCCGCACCTGCGGCAGCAGCCCGCCATAGTCGCAGGCGTGCTCGGACAGCGGCAGCAGCCAGGAGATGACCAGGTCGGTCGCCTCCAGCACGGGCACGATCACCGCCGACGCCTTCATCGGCTCGGCCCGGTCGAGCAGCTCGTCGGTGATCGGCCGGTCGGACACCCGGAAGATCAGATCCACCAGCCGGCCCTCGTCGAACGCCTTGACCAGCCAGTCCTCCGGCGGCTTGGCGGTCTGGAAGCCCAATCCGCGCAACGCGTCGAGGGCGGCGGGCACGTCGTGCTCGGTGAGGACGAAGTCGACGTCGTGCAACGAGGGCGCCGCTCCCCTGGCGTAGGCCGCGCAACCACCGGCCAGCGCGAACTTCACACCGGCGTCCTTCAGCCCCGAACTCGCCCGCTTGAGGGTGTCGAGAATGGCGTCGGTGACCGCGTGACTGTGGCTGCCCATGTGAGCGGGCTACCCCTACGATCGCCGGATAGACGTCTTCGGCCGCGTCTGTCGGGGCCGGAGTAGCCGCCCGGCACAGGGGTAGCGCGTGCCCATGAATGACTTCCTCGAGAAGACCGAACAGGAGTACTCGGGCGAGCACGATCGCCCGCTCAAGTCCTACCTCCGCATCCTCACCGTGTACGGCGGCGCGGTCGCCACGGGCATCGCCGTCGCCGCGCTGACCGGCCGGCGGGCGCCCGAGCGCGTCGGGCCGATGGACCTGGCGTTGATGGCGGCCTGCACGCACAAGGTGTCACGGCTGATCGCCAAGGACCCGGTCACCAGCCCGCTGCGCGCGCCGTTCACCACGTACGAGGGCGTCAGCGGGCCGTCGGAGCTGAAGGAGGAGCCGCGCAACGCGATGGGCGAGCTGCTCGCCTGTCCGTTCTGCCTGGCCCAGTGGACGGCCACGGCCTACGCCGCCGGGCTGGTCTTCGCGCCGCGGTTCACCCGCCTGGCCGGAGTCACCATGACCGCGGTGGCCGCCTCCGACTGGCTGCAACTGGCCTACGCCAAGCTCATGCGCTCGGCCGGGTAACCCCATCCCCCGGTGACATCTGCGAAGAAACGACCAAATCGAAAAGAATGTTAAAGGTCCGGCGCTCAGGGCAGAAGCGGGCTCATGGCTACTCTGCTATGGATCATCGCTGTCATCCTCGTCATCTCCGGCATCTACGTGATTCTGGCCCGGCGCGATCTGCTCTGGGGAATCGTCCTCATCGTCATCGGTTTCCTGGTCGGTCCCGGCGGTGTCAGCATCTTCAATGTCTAGGGGCGCAGGGCGCCCTCACCGCCTCCCCACTGGGCCGGGACACCCTTCCGGTCCAGTGGCCTCACCGGATTTTCCGACATGTCACGTCTTAGGTCCCCGGTATTTATGCCGCGGGGCCTGATCTTCCGATTTCCGTTCGATGGCCGCTATTGGATGGCCGCTATGAGCCGGGCCGGCGGCTCGCATCCGCGAGCAGCCGGCCCGGCTCCGGCCGGACCGACCGGCCTCGCGTAAGGGACTAACCGCCGTTGAGGCAGTAGACGGCGTAGGCCCGCCCGAGCACGGGCAGCGCGACGTTGCGCACCCGGATGCCGCCGGGGGTGAGCCCCTTCTCACTGCCCTTGTGGGCGTGTCCGTGCAGGATCAGCTCCGCGCCCGCGGTGTCGACCGCCTCGGCCAGCAGGTAGCTGCCGAGGAAGGGATAGATCTCCAGCGGCTCCCCTTCGAGCGTCTCCTTGACGGGGGAGTAGTGCGACAGCACCACGCGCCGGTCCACCTGCATCTCCTTGAGCGCCACGCGCCAGGCGTCGGCGATCTGCCGGGTGTGACCGACGAAGTCCTTGATCTCACGCTCGCCGAACTCGCTCGCGCACTTGCCGGCGAATCCGCCGCCGAAGCCCTTGCCGCCGACCACGCCCAGCTTGGAGTCGCCGCACTGGATCACGACGCCGTCGTCGTCGAGCACGATGACGCCGGCGTCACGGAGCACGGCGGCGATCTCGTGCTGCAGGTCGGAGTGGTAGTCGTGGTTGCCGAGCACGGTGACGGCGGGCACCGGCAGGTCGCGCAACTCGTCGGCCACGACCCTGCCCTCCTCCAGGGTGCCGTGCCGGGTCAGGTCACCCGCGAGCATCAGCACGTCGGCGCGCTCCTCGATGCCCTTGAGTCGTTCCCGGTAGCTGCCCCGGGCGTCTTCGCCCAGATGGAGGTCGCCCGCGGCCGCGATGCGCAGATCAGTCAAGATGCTCATCCTCTCCCGGCTCGCCATAGTCGACGATCTTGATTTCGTTGTGCATCCTCAGGCCGGGCGCCGCCTCGTGGGCCACCGCCCCCAGCCGTTCGCGTTGCTCGGCACCGCTCACCTTGCCGCGCAGGAACATCTGGTCGCCCCTGACGTCGACGTGGATGCCGAGCTCGTGGGTACGCGTGTCCTCGGCCAGCGCCTGCTGGACCCGGGCCGCGACGTACTGCGGTGCTTCCATCGCACTCCCCTTTCCAGTCGCCGCATGCCCATGGAGGAACGGGTCAAACGGCGCGGAAGATGCCCAGCTCTCAGGCACATTGCCCCGGCTACCCAGGACGTTAGACGGCAAACGGTCCGGGCAGGTGTGCGCCATGTCTGAGAAAAGCGAATGGGAACGCCGTGACCAATGGGAAGGGCGGTCGGAATCCGGCAAACCGATGGTTCCCGCGACGCCACGCGACGTCGTGCACATCAGGGTCGGGTCCTTCATCCTCGTCTTCGCCTTCGCCTTCGGCGTGCTGGGCATCATCTCCCAGGCCTACGGGCTCACCGTGATCGCCGCCCTGGCGGCCGTGATCACGATCGTCGACATCGTGCTCGCCGTACGACGCCAGAGGGACCGCAACGTGGGAGAGGCAGGCTGAGAAAGGCATGCGACCGCAGCAAGAAGATCTTCGACGCGATGACGGGCTCCGCGACAAGGTGGTCGTGGTCACCGGGGCGAGCGGCGGTGTCGGGCGGGCCGTGGTGCGCCTGCTCGGCGAGAAGGGCGCCAAGGTCGCGCTGATCGCCCGGGGCACGACCGGGCTCGGCGCGGCGGCCGTGGACGTGGGCGTGGCGGGCGGGAGCGGCCAGGCCTACGAGGCGGACGTCGCGGACTACCAGCAGCTGCGCAAGGCGGCCGAACGGGTCGAGGCCGAGATGGGCCCCATCGACGTGTGGATCAACGTCGCCTTCTCCTCGGTCTTCGCCAAGTTCACCGACATCACGCCTGAGGAGTACGAGCGGACCACCGCCGTCACCTACCTCGGGTACGTCTGGGGCACCCGGGTGGCCCTCGACCTGATGCGCCCGCGCGGCAGGGGCACGATCGTGCAGACCGGGTCGGCCCTGTCACAGCGCGGCATCCCCCTGCAGTCGGCCTACTGCGGGGCCAAGCACGCGGTCAAGGGCTTCACCGAGTCGGTGCGCACGGAGCTGCTGGCCGAGCGGAGCGGGATCCACATCACCATGGTCCAGCTGCCCGCGGTCAACACCCCGCAGTTCGACTGGGTGCTGAACAAGCTGCGCCGGCACCCGCAGCCGGTGCCTCCCATCTACCAGCCGGAGGTGGCCGCCGACGGCATCGTCTACGCCGCCGAGCATCCGGAGCGCAAGGAGTACTGGGTCGGCATCACCACCGCCGCCACCCTGCTCGCCCAGCGCGTCGCCCCGGCGCTGGTGGACCGTTACCTGTCCCGCACCGGTGTGGACTCGCAGCAGACGACCGAGGAGACGCCCACCGACGTGGCCAACCTCTGGGAACCGGCCGACGAGGCGCGCGACTACGGCGCCCATGGCAGCTTCGATCACCGCTCCCACGGCCGAAGCCCGCAGCTCTGGCTCTCCCAGCACCGCCGCCCCGTCCTCCTCGCTCTCGGTGCCGGCGCGCTGGCGGGCGCTTTCGCCGCCCTTCGCCGTGCCCGCTGACGTCCCCGGGAGGAGACCTCATGCCTGAACGCGATCTTCAGTATCTGTCCGACCTGGCCGCCCAGCTGCGCGTGGACTCCGTACGCAGCTCCGCGGCGGCCAAGTCCGGGCACCCGACCTCGTCCATGTCGGCCGCCGACCTGATGGCCGTGCTGTTCACCTGCCACCTCCACTACGACTTCGCCCGGCCCGAGAACCCCGCCAACGACCACCTGATCTTCTCCAAGGGGCACGCCTCCCCCCTGCTCTACTCGCTGTACAAGGCGGCGGGCGCGATCACCGACGAGGAGCTGCTGTCCTTCAGGAAGCAGGGCAGCCCGCTGGAGGGGCATCCGACCCCGAGGCTGCCCTGGGTGGACGTGGCGACCGGATCACTGGGGCAGGGCCTTCCGGTCGGCGTGGGCATCGCGCTGGCCGCGCGGCTGGAGCGGCTGCCGTACCGGGTGTGGGTGCTGTGCGGTGACGGCGAGCTGGCCGAGGGGTCGATCTGGGAGGCCGCCGAGCACGCCGGCGACGCGGGCCTGGCCAACCTGACCCTGATCGTGGACGTCAACCGGCTGGGACAGCGGGGGCCGACCCGGCACGGCTGGGACACCGGCGCGTACGCCCGCAGGTTCGGCGCGTTCGGCTGGCACACGATCGAGATCGACGGGCACGACCCTGGGCAGATCGACTTCGCCCTGAGCGACGCCCGCAACACGCGCAGGCGGCCGACCGTGATCCTGGCCAAGACCCGCAAGGGCGAGGGCGTCCTGGAGGTCGAGAATCGCGAGGGCGCGCACGGCAAGGCGCTGAAGGACCCCGTCACGGCCATCGGCGAGCTGGGCGGCCCGCGTGACCTCACCGTCGACGTGCACCGGCCCGAGCCGGGAGCGGAGCCGTACCGGTTCGGGGCAGGCGCGCTCAGCCTGCCGGAGTACGCGGTCGGCGAGCGGGTCGCGACCCGGACCGCCTACGGCGAGGCGCTGGCCGCCGTAGGCGCGGCCCGCGGCGACGTGGTGGCGCTGGACGGCGAGGTGGCCGACTCCACCAAGACCGAGGAGTTCGCCACCGCGTTCCCCGAGCGGTTCTTCGAGATGTACATCGCCGAGCAGCAACTGGTCGCCGCGGCGATCGGACTGCAGGTGCGGGGCTGGATTCCGTACGCGGCGACGTTCGCGGCGTTCCTGACCCGGGCGCACGACTTCATCCGGATGGCCGCGGTGAGCCGGGCGTCGATCAGGCTGGTCGGCTCGCACGCCGGAGTGTCGATCGGCGAGGACGGCCCGTCCCAGATGGGGCTGGAGGACCTGGCCATGATGCGCGCGGTCCACGGCAGCACGGTGCTCTATCCGTGTGACGCCAACCAGGCGGCGGCTCTGACGGCCGCGATGGCCGGCCTCGACGGGGTGTCCTACCTGAGGACGACCCGCGGCGAGACGCCGGTGATCTACCCGCCGGGCGAGCACTTCTCCGTGGGCGGCTCCCGGGTGCTGCGGCAATCCCCCGCCGATCGGGCCACGGTGGTGACGGCAGGAGTGACCGTGCACGAGGCCCTGGCTGCCGCCGACGAGCTGGCCGCGCAGGGTGTCGCGATCGGCGTGATAGACCTCTACTCGGTCAAACCCGTCGACGCCGCCGCCCTCGCGGAGGCCGCGACCACCACGGGCAACCTCATCACGGTGGAGGACCACCGGCCCGAAGGCGGGCTCGGGGACGCGGTGCTCGACGCCGTCAGCGAGCTCGGGCCGAGGGTGGTGAAGCTGGCCGTTCGGGACCTGCCCGGATCCGCGACCCCCGGGCAACAGCTGGCGAACGCCCGCATTGACCGCCACGCGATTGCCGAGGCGGTCAAGCGGTTGTTGTGAACGAGCGGTCGTGAGCGGAGTGACCGTGCACGGGCCGGGTCAGCCGCGGGCCTTGACCCCGGCCCGCCGGTTGGCCTTCTTGATCGCCTCGACCAGCTCCGGCTTGGTCATCTTCGACCGGCCGGGGATGTCGAGCCTGCTGGCCACCTGCCTCAGGTGCTCCTTGTTGGCGTTGGCGTCGACGCCCTCGGCCGTCCTGCCGGAACGGTCGAGGGCGCCCTGGTCGGACGGGCCCTTGCGCGCCTTCGGCTCCCAGTGGTCACCCACCTTCTCGAAGGTGTGCTTCAGGGCGGAGAAGGCCGTCATGTGGGCGCGGCGGCCCTCGCCGTACGTCTCGACGGCGGAGTCGTGCGCCTTCATCCAGGTGTCCTGCGCCTTCTTCGGCGAACGACGGATGGTCGACGGCAGTTCCTCGCGGGCTGGCATGACGCTGTACCTCCTACAGCGGCGGTTCGTCGTAGCGGCGGCGCTCCTCGTACACCGTGGTGCGCCGCGTCTCGGGCTCGTCGACGAGCTCGTGGCGGACGACAGGCTCGTCGATGGGGCCGACGGCTCTGCGGGTGACGCTGATCCGATACAGGCCGAACAGCAGTCCGGCCAGACCGCCGATCATCAGAATGACCCCGACGACGTTGATGTCGAGACCCGCGAGATCGAACTCCACGGCCCAGGTGAGGATCGCGCCAAGCATGATGAGGATGATGCTTCCGGCGATGGTCATGATTACCTCCTTGACAGAAGGAACCTCTTTCCTCATGGCAAAAAACAAACCAGTAGTGCTGGTCGGGTTGATGGGCTCAGGCAAGTCGACGGTGGGGCGCCTGATCAGCGACGCCCTCGGCCGGCCGCTGAGCGACAGCGATCCCTTCCTCCGGGCCCGGTACGGCGCCACCGCGGCGCAGATCGCGGCCGGCCACGGCGTGGCGGGACTGCACGAGCGCGAGGCCGAGCATGTGCTGGCGGAGCTGCGCGGCGAGCCGAAGGTGATCACCGCCGCGGCGAGCTCCGTCGAGGACCCTCGGGTCCGCGACGCCCTGCGCGGCACCCTGGTGGTGTGGCTGGACGCCCCCGACGCGGTGCTGACCGAGCGGATGCGCACCGGCGACCACCGGCCCGCCTTCCCGCCGGAGTCCGTACGGGCCCGGCGCGAGCCGTACTTCCGCGAGGTGGCCGACCTGACCTTCGACGTGAGCGTGACGACGCCCGAGGAGATCGCGGCGGCGGTGTTGGCCGAAATGGGATTGCCCGCGGCTGATCACGGCTGATAGCCAGGAGGGATGTTCGCTGAGAAACCCACTCTCGCGGGCGAGCGCGTGACGCTCGTCCCGGTCGGCCCCGAGCACGCCGAGGGCCTGTACGAGCTGGTCACCGACCCCGAGGTGCGGCGGCTGACCGGCTCGCACGCGGAGTTCGACCGGGACACCGCACGCCAGTGGTACCTGACGAGGGGCGGGCGTCCCGAACGCCTCGACCTGGCGATCACGGCCGGAGACGCGTACGTGGGCGAGATCGTGCTCAACGAGCTCGACCCCGCCAACCTCGCCTGCAATCTGCGGATCGCGCTGCTGGGCTCGCGGGTCTTCGGCAAGGGCTACGGCACCGAGGCCATCACGCTGGTGCTCGGGCACGCCTTCGCGACGACGGCGCTGCACCGGATCAGCCTCGACGTGCACGCCTTCAACGACCGGGCCAGGCACGTCTACAAGAAGGTGGGGTTCGTCGAGGAGGGCGTGCGCCGCGACGCGCTGCTGTGGGACGGCGAGTGGCACGACTCGGTGACCATGTCGGTGCTGCGGACCGAATGGCTGCCAGGATCGGAACGCCTGGCATAATGATCATGACGCACGGGTCCTCCGAGGCGCGCGGGGGGCCTGTGACGTTCTTTCCTCCGCCCGATGGCGGGCGTCAACCAATCACCGGTTTCGCGCATCTAAGCGTCAGTGACGATGCGCTTGGTGCCTGGTGACCCGGAGAGCCTCGCCGGCTACTGGCTGGCGGGACGGCTCGGCGCGGGCGTCCGGGGCGTGGTCTACGACGCCTACGACGGAGAGGGCCGCCGTTTCGCGGTCAAGGTGCCCCGGGGCGAGGTCACCGAGCAGCTGGGCGAGGCCGTCTGGCGGGTGGCGCCGCACCACCTGGCCAGGGTGGTCGCGGTCGGGGTCGACCGGTCGGTCCCCTACATCGTCAGCGAGTTCGCCGAGGGGCCCGACCTGCGGCAGGCGGTCGCCGTCCACGGCCCCTACACGGGCACGGAGCTGGACGCGCTGGCCGGCGCGCTCGCCACGGCGCTGCGCACCCTGCACGCGGTCGGCATCGCCCACCGCGACCTGCGGCCCGAGAACGTGCTGCTCTCCCCCGGCGGGCCCACTCTGATCGACCTCGGCGTGGCGGCCCCCGGCTCGCTCGGCACCCGCACCTACCTGGCGCCCGAGGTCGTCACCGGGCGGCGGGCGGGGCCGGCGGCCGACGTGTTCGCCTGGGGCGCCGTGCTGCTCTTCGCCGCGACCGGCCGCGACCCGTTCCACGGCGACAGTCCGGGCGGCGTGATGCACCGGCTGCTCGCCGTGGACCCCGAGCTGGACGAGCTCCCCGGCCGCTTGCGCGAGCTGGTCGGCCGGGCTCTGTCCAAGGACGCCACCGCCCGCCCCACCGCCACCGACCTGCCGCTGTGCGCCGAGCTGCCGCTGTGCGCCGAGCTGCCGGACACCCCCGAACCACCGGCCACCAGCGGGTCGCCGGGCGGTCCCGAGCCGCAGGGCTGCGCCGCGGGGCTGAGGCCTCCCGGCGGGCTGGCGGGGCCGCGCTCGCTCGGCGAGGTCGCCGAGGAGGTCTACGCGTCGCTGACGCCGCGCCAGCGGGAGGAGACGCCGGTGCTGTTGCTCCGGCTGCTCGACGGCGAGGCGGTGGCGGGCGACGAGCACGGCGTGCTCGCTCGCCTCACCGACGCGGGCCTGCTCGTACGGCAGAGCGTCCGGGTCGAGCCCAGACAGACCGCTGCGGGCAAACTCGTGGCCATCGCCGGCGACGGGGTAGTCCCGGCCTGCGCCGCCCTCGTCCACGCCTGGCCCCGGCTGCGCGCCTCGGCCGACGAGCGGCGAATCGGCCCCACACCCGCCCCAGGCGGCACCCGGCCACCAGGCGTGGCCGCTGAGCGGCGGATCCCCGGAGCAGCCTGACCGGCCCCTCCGCCGCGTGACACCACCCGGGCCGGCATCGATCGTCAGGAGCCGCTCGCGGGCACGGGCACGCCTGATAGCGCGTGCTCGACGACGATATGGTGACAACGAGGGAATGATTGCCACATCCACCGCGCTGGCGCCGTGGTATCAGCCGCCTCGTCTGGGCCTCACCGCGCGGGTGCGGGCGCCGGGCGCGGATGACCAGGGATCGCGCGTCTCGAGAAAGCCGAGCACGACTCGATGACCGACCTGGTGACCTTCGGTGAGACCATGGCGCTGTTCACGGCCCGCCGCACGGGCCCGATGCGGTTCGCCCGCGACTTCGACCTCGGCATCGGCGGCGCAGAGTCCAACGTGGCGATCGGCGTCGCCCGCCTCGGCCACGGCACCGCCTGGACCGGCCGCGTCGGCGCCGACGAGTTCGGCGACCTGATCCGGGCCACGCTCATGGGCGAGGGCGTGCTGACCCACGCGATCGCCGATCCCGAGGCGCCGACCGGCCTGATGATCAAGGGGCGGCGCACCGCCGACCTGATCGATGTCAGCTACTACCGCGCGGGCAGCGCCGGCTCCCGCCTGTCCCCCGGCGACCTCGACCTCGACCTCATCAGATCCGCCCGGATGCTGCACGTCTCGGCGATCACACCCGCCCTGTCGGCTTCGGCCCGCGAGACGGTACGGCAGGCGATCGCCGGGGCACGCGCCGCCGGAGTCCCCGTGTCGCTCGACATCAACTACCGGGGACGGCTGTGGTCGCCCGCCGAGGCCGGGGCGTGGCTGCGCGAGACGGTCGGCGACGTGGACGTGCTGTTCGCCACCGAGGCCGAGGGCCGCCTGATCGCCGACGCCGACGGGGCCGCCGACCTGGCCAAGGCGCTGGCCGCGCTGGGGCCACGGCACGTCCTGGTCAAGTTCGGCGCCAGGGGCGCCATGGAGCTGTCCGACGGCGAGATCCGGCACGCGGAGCCGTACCAGGTGACCGAGGTCGACCCCGTGGGGGCCGGGGACGCCTTCGCGGCCGGCTGGCTGGCCGACTGGCTGGCCGGCGCGTCGCCCGACCAGCGGCTGCGGACGGCCTGCGCCGCCGGGGCCTTCGCCGTCACCTCGCAGGGTGACTGGGAGAGTCTGCCCCGCCGGGCCGACCTGCGGCTCCTGCACGGCTCCGCCGACGGAGTGACCCGCTGACACCTCCAGACGACGAGCGTGACCAGGGAGCACGCCCCCAGGGAGCGGGCGCCGGCGGGTAGCACGTCCCAGAAAACAGTCCCTAGGCGACGGGAGTGACGTCGATGTGGCAGACCCGTTCCTCCGCGAAGGCGATCGTGGTGGCCGGCCCGCCGCCCGGTGGGGTGACCTGGAGGGCGGCCGGCGTCACGCAGTCGGTCTCGACGACGGTCCAGTGCAGGACCGCGCCGGCCGTGTCGCCCGGTTGGAGCGTGACGACGGGTGACGGCCCGTCGGCCGCGCTCACCGGCAGGGACAGAGCGGCGCCCTGCGCGGAGAGCAGGACGAGCTCCGGACGGCCGTACAGGGTGCAGGCGGTCTCCGACCGGTTGGTGAACTCCAGCGGCGCGTAGCGGTTGCCCGCGCCCGCGTCCACCCGGCCCAGGCTCGCCTGCAACCGGCTCGCCGAGCACTGCCCCACGGCCCCGGGCTCGGCCGTCCGGCACGCCAGGGCGGGGGCGGCGCCACCTGCCAGCAGGAGCCCGCCCACGATCCCGGCGATCCGAAGACTTCTCATCACAGTGCTTATGCCCTGGTCGCGCGATTTTTTCACCTTCGCGCCGATATTGCACTCCACTCCGCCCAGGTGCCCACGGGATACCCGAACGAGATCTCGGGGGCCGGCGCGGACACGAGTGGGGCTGCGAGCTGGAATGGCCCCTGTTCGTGCCGGAGCCACAGGGCAGACACCAAAAATCCCAGCTCAGCATGCTGAGCTGGGATCTGCGCGGTGCGCCGCCAGGGACTCGAACCCCGGACCCGCTGATTAAGAGTCAGCTGCTCTGACCAACTGAGCTAGCGGCGCTTGCGACTGAAGTAACTGTAGCAGCAGCCGCATACCGCCGCGCACATCAACCGAGCCGCTCCCCCAGCCGGGTGTACGCGCCCAGGACCAGATCCCAGAACCGGGGCACGTCCAGCGAGGTCGCGACCAGGGCGTTCGGCCGGCGGTCGCGAGGGGCGAAGTCGGTCACCGTCATCCCGGAGGTGTAGCGGCCGGCCGTCTCGACGTTCACGACCGCCGGAACGCGGGTGAACAGCGACGGGTCCAGCACGTACGCCACCGCGCAGGCGTCGTGGATGGCGGGGCCGCCCTCGGCGGTGACCATGCCGTAGGAGGTCGTGGCGGGAAGGAGCAGGGCGGACAGCCGGCCGAGGTCGCTCATCCGGTCGAGGACGGCCGTGGTGACGAGGGCGGTGAGGGTGACGTCGAGGCCGAGCATGGTGACGGTCCAGCCGGCGTCGAAGACGATCGAGGCCGCCTCGGGATCGGCGACCATGTTGAACTCGGCGGCCGGGTTGTGGTTGCCCCGGGTGTAGGTGCCGCCCATGATGACGAAGTCGCGGGCCCATTCGACGACGCGCGGCTCGCGGCGTACGGCGAGGGCGATGTTGGTCAGGGGGCCGATCGCGAGCAGGGTGATCTCGCCGGGCGCGGCCCACAGCGTCTCGATGATCAGGTCGACCGCGTGGACGGGCGACGCGGGGCGCGCCGGAGCCGGGAGCTCGGCGTCGCCGAGGCCGGAACGGCCGTGCACGTGGGCGGCGCGGACGTCCCGCCGGAGCAGGGCGCCGGCGCTGCCGGCGGCGACGGGCACGTCGCCGAGGTCGAGGAACTCCCTGAGCGCCAGCGCGTTCGCGGTGGTCCGCTCCAGGTCGACGTTGCCGGCGACCGTGGTGACGCCGACCAGGTCCAGCGACGGCGAACCGGCGACCAGCGCCAGAGCGAGGGCGTCGTCGATGCCCGGGTCGCAGTCGATCAGAACCTTCGTCACGGAGGCCGTGGAAGTCACGGAAGTCACGGAAGTCAACGCTACTGTCGCCGGGCATAAATCGAGGCCGGGCGGTTTCCCCCAAAGCCGCCCGGCCTCGATCTTTCGGCGGTCCAGGCCGGCGCACTTTCCCCCAAAAGTCGCCGGCGGTCCCGCTCTGCAGACGACGGTCCCCCTCCGCGTCCGCATCGGTGAAGGTCTGCTAGTCAGTCGCAGGACTCTTGACCTGCCTCGACACTACCGAGACGAATGCAACGGACGCGTCATAACGGGGTCGAATATCGACCTAATCCGGCTACGGAACCTCCAAACGGACCTCGGTTCCTTCCTGCAGCGACCGGGTCACCGTGCAGTACTTCTCGTGCACCCTGGTCGCCACCGCCCGGTAGACCTCCTCGGCCTCCTTGGCGGGCAGCTCGACGTCGTAGGTGACGGTGACGGGCCCGAGCAGGTTGGATTCGACCTTCTGCGCCTCCACGGTCATCGCCAGCCGGACCAGCCGGTGACCGCGCTGGGCCGTGAGCGGCTCGACCGTGACGATGTTGCAACCGCCCACCGCCGCCAGCAGCAGCTCGACCGGAGTGAACGCCCCCTCCTCGTCGCCGCTCCCCATCCGGACCTCGGCTCCACGGGAGTTCGTCGCCCGGAATCCGCCGTCATCTGTCCGCTCAACCCGTACGTTAGCCATGTTTCAGACCCTACTCAGATGGCTCTCATGTTGACCACGCATGGTCGAAGCATGGCTGGTGACGTGCGTGCGAAGCAGTGGCCCCTCGTCTTCTGGGCCGGGGTCGCGGTGGCCGAGTTCGGCGCGCTGCGACCGGAGGCCGGCTCCCCGCTACGACCCGCCACGCTCGCCGCCTCGGCGGCGCTCGTGGCGCTCGGCCTGCTCTCCGTCAGGGCGGCGGCCCTGTCCGAGGTGGCCAGGCAGCGCCTGCGCCTCGCCGGCTATCCCGTGGGCGCGCTGATGCTGGCCCACCAGTTCGGTCCGGCCACGTACGTGACCGGCCTCAGCCGCACGGGCTCGCTCATCCTGTACGCCCTGGCGGCCGTGATGGCGGTGTGGAGTCACGCCTGGCCCTCGGCGCCGGGGAAGTCGCTGCTCATCGTGTCCGGGCTGGACCCCGCGGGTCTGCGCGAGCTGCTGGCGGGCCGTACCGACGACACCGTGGCCGTCTACCGCACCGACCGCGTCACCGACGAGCTGCGCGAACTCGAGTCCAGGTACGCTCTGGTACTGGTGACCGGCGACGAGCACGACCCCCGGGTCAAGGAACGCATCAGCGCCTCGGGGCTGCGGCGCCAGGTGCCGGACATCGCCGAGCGTGAGGTGATCGTGACGGGTCCGCGCACCTTCACGAGGTACGTCCGGGGCGCCCTGGACCGCCTGGCGGTGCCCCCCACGCAGGTCCGCACCGGCGTCAAGTCCCGGCAAAGGGCTTAGCCCGGCGTTACGCGGCACGTGGAACGGTTGAGGCGGACAAGGAGGCAATGGTGACGACTTTCCCTGGAAGCGCCCGTGTCGAGATGGTCAACGGCATCCGGGTCAGCGTGGACATCCGCACGGCTCTGCCGCGCCGGGAGCTGACTCCTCTTCTCGACAATGCCTTCGCCTGGCTGCACTGGGTGGACGAAACGTTCAACCCCCTGAACGAGGACAGCCAGATCGGGCGGCTCAACCACGGCCGGACCATCGAGCAGATCCCCGAGCTCATCGAGGTGCTGCACCGCTGCGACGAGCTGAGGGAGGCGACCGGCGGCTGGTTCGACCCCCGCATCAACGGCGTCGTGGACCCGTCCGGCTACATCAAGGGCTGGGCCCTCGAACGGCTCTCGCGCGGGCTGGTCATGGCCGGCGCCGGCGACCACCGCGTCAACGCGGGAGGCGACATCAGACTGCGCGGCTCGGCCGCTCCCGGCAAGCCGTGGAGCGTCGAGATCCGCGATCCGCACACGGGCCTGGTGCGCAGGGTCGTCCACGGCCACGACCTCGGCATCGCCACCTCGGGCGCCGCCCGCATCGTCGACCCACACACCGGCCGGCGGCAGCGCGGACTCAGCTCGGTCACGGTGCTCGGGCCCGACCTCGGGGTGGCCGACGCCTACGCCACCGCGTTGTTCGCCATGGGCCCGGTGGCGGCCAGGCACTTCGCGGCGGACCTGGCGGAGGGGCCGTACCAGACCATGATCGTCGAGCGGGACGGGCGAGAGGTGAGCACCCCCGGGTTCGCGGAGTACGGCGAGCCGCCGGCCCGGCTGGCCGGCTAGGCCTCGGGGTGTTTGGCCAGGTAGTCGAGGTAGACGGGGCGCAGGGCCTCGCCGAGGTCGCCCTCACCGGCCGCGATGGCGTCGCTGAGCAGCGCGGAGACCCGGCTCAGGCTGGCGGTGGTCTCCCTCTCGTGCCCGGTGGCGGCCTCGGCGGCGGGGATGACCTTCAGCAGGTTCCACAGGAAGTCCAGGTCCCCGTGACGCACGGCATAGCGGACCGCGCGATCGTGCAACTCGCTGGCCGACAACGACTCCAGACCCTCGGTGTTCATCGAATCTCCTTTTCAGGACGCCCCTTCCCTCGTTCGCCGCCGATAACCAGCGGACGCGCGCGGTGATCGGCGAGCGCATAGCGTGGGGTCCCGCCGCCCCTATCGGAGTGCCGAGCAGAAATGGGAGGATCCCCCAGCGTGAGATTCATCATCAGGACCCTGGCGGCCGCCGTCGCCCTCTGGGTCGCGATCCAGTTCCTCGACGGCATCGACATCACCGCCCCCGAATACTCGGCCGAATACTGGGGCACCCTGCTTGTCGTCGCCCTGATCTTCGGCCTGATCAACGCCATCGTGAAGCCGATCGTCAAGGCGCTCGGCTGCGCGATCATCGTGCTCACGCTCGGGCTCTTCCTCCTCGTCATCAACGCGGCCATGCTGTTGCTGACCAGCTGGATCTCGGAACAGCTCAGCATCCCCTTCCACGTCGACGACTTCTACCCCGCCGCCTTCTGGGGCGCGATCATCATCAGCGTCGTCAGCTGGGTGCTCGGCCTGCTCATCCCCGACGGCGACTGACCCCGTGGAGCTCGACGGCGCCGCGCTTACCTGCGCGCAGGTGCACGCGGTGTCGTACGGCACGGCCCAGGTCACGATCGGCTCGCTCGATCGGGCCCGGGCCGCGTGGGACACCGCCCGGGAGCTGACCGGCCCGGTCTACGGCCGCGGCACCGGCGTCGGGGCCAACAAGGACGTCCAGGTCGACGGGGGCGGTCTCGACCTGTTGCGCAGTCACGCGGGCGGGGCCGGCCCCCTGGTGCCGCCCGAGCGGGCCAGGGGCATGCTCGTGGTCCGGCTCAACCAGCTGCTCGCCGGTGGCTCGGGCGTCGACCCGGGGTTGCTGCCGGTGCTGGCCGGGGCGGTCAACGCCGGATTCACCCCGCCGGTCCGCACCTACGGGGCGATCGGCACCGGTGACCTGACCGCGCTGGCCACCACCGCCCTGTGCCTGCTGGGCGAGCTCGGCTGGCGGACCGGGCGGGAGGATGTGCCGGCCCCCCGTTACGCGCTGGCCTCCGGTGACGCGCTGCCGTTCATCAGCTCGGGGGCCGCCACGCTGGCCGACGCCGCGCTCGCCTGCCACCGGCTGCGCGGGCTGCTCGACGCCGCCGTCGACGTGGCCGCCCTCTCGTTCGAGGCTACCGGCGCGTCGGCCGAGCCGGTGGCGGCGCCCGTACAGGAGGCGCGTCCGCATCCCGGCCAGGCGCTCGCGGCCGCGCGCCTGCGCGGGCTCCTCGGCGGCCGGCCCGCCACCCGGATCCAGGACCCGTACGGGTTCCGCGCGTTCCCCCAGGTGCACGGGGCGGCGCTCGACGCGCTGGCCGGAGCCGAGCGGGTGATCGAGACCGACCTCAACTCCGCCACCGAGAACCCTCTCGTCGCCGGCTCGCTGGCCTGGCACAACGGCAACTTCCACTCGGCGCCGGTCGCGCTCGCGCTCGATGCGCTGCGCGCCGCCCTGGTGCCGGCGGCCCAGCTGAGCACGGCCCGCCTGGCCACGCTGATGGAGCCCGCCTACACCGACCGGCCGCCCTTCCTCGCCGCCCGGCCCGGCGGCTCGGGCGTCATGATCCTTGAGTACGTCGCCCAGGACGCCCTGGCCGAGCTCCGGCACCTGGCGACCCCCGTCGCCACCGGCACCGCGGTGATCTCGCGGGGCACCGAGGACCACGCCGGGTTCGCCACGCAGGCGGCCCGGCACGCGCTGCGCTGCGTGGAGCCCCTGGAGATCGTGCTGGCCTGCGAGCGGGTGGCGGCCACCCGGGCCCTCGGCGACCCCGTGCCCGACCGGCCTCTCACCGCGGACCTCGAGACGGCCCGGCAGGCGCTCACCGCTCCGGAGGACCGGCACCGCGCCGGCTGAACCGCCTGGTGGGCCGGTCGGCCACGCACGAGACCAGCCCCGCCCGCGAAACGGACCGCGCGCCGTCACGGCAGGGACAGGACCGAGCCGCGTTCGCGCAGGGTGGGCTGCTGGACGACGCGACGCCGGCGGGTGGCGCCGTCGGCCGCCGCGCACATGAGGCGGACGGCGGCCCGCACGATGCCGTCGATGTCCCAGTCGACCGTGGTGAGCCCCGGGGTGAGCAGGCCGGACATGGGGTGGTCGTCGTAGCCCATGACCGAGATGTCGCCGGGGATCGACAGGCCCCGCTCGGCCGCCGCCGCGTAGACGCCGTAGGCGATCGAGTCGGCGAAGCAGAACACCGCGCTCGCCCGGCCGTCGGCCAGGATGCGATGGGCGGCCTCGGTCGCAGCGCCGAGGCCGTGGGGGGCGGTGGCCACCTCGATGTCGAGACCGAGACGGTCGGCCTCGGCGGTCACGTGGACGTCGGCGGGCCGGTCGGGAGTGCTCGGCCGGGTCGGGGTGAGGACGGCGATGTGGCGGTGGTGCTTGCCCTTGAGGTGCTCCAGCGCGAGCGTCACGCCGCGGCGGTTGTCGAAGACGACCTCGCCCGCCGTGCCGGACAGTGAGTCGCCGATCGCGACGACCGGCAGCGACTCGCACAGCTCGGGCCAGAACGGCGCGGCGGGATCGACGGGCTGCACGATCATGCCGTCGACGCGCTGGTCGCGCAGCTGCTGGGCGAGCGCACGCTCACGGGCCGGATCGCCGACGGCGTCGAGGATCAGGGCGTAGCGGTCCTTCTCGCGCAGGCCCCTGCTGATGCCGACGGCCAGCGACTGCTGCCAGAGGTCTTCGAGCGAGCCGCAGAGCAGGCCGATCATGCCGGTGCGGCCGCTGGCCAGCGCCCTGGCGATGGGGTCGGCCTCGTAACCCAGCTCGGCCGCGGCGGCGCGGACCCGCTCCTTCGTCTCCTCGGACACCTGCAGGCCCCGCAGGGCGTAGGAGACGGCAGCGGGTGACAGACCGGTCGCCTGGGCCACCTCTCGGATCGTCGCTCTCTTGCGAGGCATCCCGCCAGCTTATTGCGTGGCGCCGACATTTTCGCGTGCCCGGGAAGGAGCGGGCGAACCGTTGACACGACAGAAGTGAAGCGGTTCACTGAACCGTATCACTGAATCGCTTCACCATCCCGCTTCACCAGGTGGTACGGTTTACCCGGTAATCTTAGTAGGAAATGAGGGGAGGGGTCGATCGTGGGCATCGACGTGCACCAGCACCTGTGGACCGGTTCGTTCGTCGAGGCACTGCGGGCCCGCACCTCCCCGCCCTACCTCGACGGCTGGACGTTGATCCTGGACGGCGAGCCCCCCTACGAGGTCGACCCGGCCGACCACGCGAGCCGCGACACCACCGGCCTGGAGCTCGCCCTGGTCTCCCTGTCCAGCCCGCTGGGCGTCGAGTCGCTGCCGCCGGAGGAGTCCTGGCCGCTGATCGACGCCTACCACGAGGGCGCGCTCGGCCTCGGACGGCCGTTCGGCGCGTGGGCCGCCACCTGTCACAGCGAGCCCGACCCCGGCCGCCTGGCCGAGGACCTCGATCGAGGCTTCGCCGGCCTGCAGATCCCGGCCACGGCCGAGCCCGACGACCGGCTGCTCGACGTGCTCACCAGCAGAGATCTGCCGCTCTTCGTGCACCCGGGCCCGGCGCGCGCCGTGCCCGGCACGCCCGCCTGGTGGCCCGCGCTGGTGCCGTACGTGCAGCAGATGCACGCCTCCTGGCACTACTTCCACGCCGTCGTCAGGCCCCGGCACCCGAGGTTGCGCGTCTGCTTCGCGCTGCTCGCCGGTCTGGCCCCGCTGCACTCCGAGCGGCTGATCGCCCGGGGCGGCGGCGGCCGGGGCCAGGTCGACACCGGCTTCTTCGTGGAGACCTCGTCGTACGGCCCGCGCGCGATCGACGCGATCGTCCGTGAGCTCGGCGTCGACGTCGTGGTCAACGGCTCCGACGCCCCCTACGCCACCGCACCCGACCCGGGCCTGGGCGAGGCCGCCGCGCACGCCATCCGGGTCACCAACCCCCGTCGTCTACTCGGCAGAGAGGAGTTTCGCAAGTGAGCGAGCACACCATCCACCAGATCCAGGACGAAGGCGCCTGCGCCCGGCTCCCGGAGCGCACGCTCGACCGGCGTGAGCTGCGTGACCTGGTGGACGACCTGGCCGTACGCCCCGAGGAGTGGCGGGACCAGGTCGACTTCCCCGCGGACGGGGGCCGGCACTACGCCTCGCTCTACCGCGACGCGTACGTCGACGTGTGGCTGCTGTGCTGGCGGCCCGAGGACGACACCGGCTGGCACGACCACGACATCTCCTCGGGCGCGGTGCACGTGGTCCAGGGGGCGCTGCTCGAGTGCAACCCGCGCATCGGCGGCGAGCATCTGGAGACGGTGATGGCGGAGGGGCAGTCGTTCTCGTTCGGCCCGGACCACATCCACCGGCTGACCGGGGCAACGGACCACAGCGTCTCGATCCACGCCTACTCGCCGCCGCTCTGGCGGCTCGGGCAGTACTCGATCGACGACACCGGCGTGATGCGCCGCGTCTCGGTGAGCTACGCCGACGAGCTGCGGCCCATGGACGACGGCGAGCTCCGCCCTATGGACGACGCGGTGGCCTGAGCACGCAGCAGCTTCCGCAGGGGTCGGCGTCGGGCAGGGTGATCCACAGACAGCAGGTCCTGCGGAAGTAGCCGTCGCCGTCCGGCTCGATCAGCCCGTCGACCGGCGGGCCGATCTCGCGCAGCAGCTCCATGTAGTCGGCGGGCGCGAACAGGGTCAGCGGGTGGGCGAACGCCTCGGCGGTCGAGCCCCACAGGGTGCGCTCGCCCACCTTGGCCATCGCGGCGATGGCCCGCACCAGCGGCTCCTGCGACTCGGCGAGCGCGCCGCCGATCGCGCCGGCGCCGGACGCCCAGCTCACCCGGGAGGCCGCGATCGTCACCCCGGCGTCGGAGACCTTGAAGTAGGTGTCGGCCGGCCGCATGATCGGGATCCGGCCGTCGAGCGCCCAGCCGAGCGCCATCGGCATCGTGTGCCAGTAGGTGTAGGTCTTCCAGAACAGCGCCGCGCCGACGTGCCGCGGCGCGTTCCAGCGGGCGGCCGTCTCGTCGACCAGCCCGCCGAGCAGGCGGTGAGGCGGACGGACCAGCTCCGAGGCCGGTGTCCAGCTGTCGTCGGGCGAGACCACGAGACCGGGCTCGACCCCGATCACCCCGCCCCGCTCGGCGGCCAGGCGCTCGAGCACCTCGGTCAGCATGCCGCGTCCCCCTCCTACGACCATAGGCAAGCCTAACCTAAAGCATCGGCCCGGCCGAGTTTGACAACGTTGTCTGTACGTCCGACATGGGACTTGACATCCTCCCCCTCGTGAACGAGGAGGATTCCCACGGTCGCCCGTGAGAGTTCCTGTTTCGTCGCCGGTCGCCCGCCAGGAAGAGACTTCCTTTGAGGTCTTACGCCAGCTCCGCAGGCGTTTCAGCTCTCCGCCAGCCCGGCGGCGAGAATGTTGCTGGCCGCGTTCACGTCCCGGTCGTGGGAGGCGCCGCAGGCGCATACCCAGGTCCGGACGTGGAGCGGCATCATGGCGGTGACGGCACCGCACGCCGAGCACAGCCTGGAGGACGGGAACCAGCGGTCCACCACGACGAGTCGCCGGCCGTACCAACGGCTCTTGTACTCCAGCATGCCGCGCAGTTCCCGCCAGGACGCATCCGAGATGGCGCGCGCCAGCCTGTGATTCTTGACCATGTTGCGGACGGTCAGGTCTTCCACGGCGATCACTTGGTTCTCGCGAACAAGCCGTGTAGTGACCTTGTGCAGGTGGTCGCGTCTGCGGTCGGCGATCCGCGCGTACACGCGAGCCACTCGCAGCCGGGCCTTGACCCGGCTGGCCGAGCCCTTCTCCTTTCGGGCCAGCGCCCGCTGAGCACGGGCCAGCCTGCGCCGGTCGGCCCGCTCATGGCGCGGGTTGACGATCTTCTCCCCGGTCGACAACGTGACCAGAGCGGTGATCCCCGCATCCACCCCCACCACCTGCTCGACCCGGGGCAGGGGGGTGATCTGCTCCTCCACCAGGATGGACACGAACCAGCGCCCGGCCGCGTCCCTGCTCACGGTCACCGTGGACGGCCGCGCGCCCTCAGGCAGGGGCCGCGACCACACGATGTCCAAGGGCTCGTCCATCTTCGCCAACGTCAACCGGCCGTCGCGCCAGCGGAACGCCGAACGGGTGTACTCCGCGCTCAGGCGCGACTTCTTACGGGACTTGAACACCGGGTATCCGGCCCGTTTGGCGAAGAAGCCGGCGAACGCCGCCTGAAGGTGGCGCAACGCCTGCTGCAACGGGACACACGACACCTCGGCGAGAAAGCCCAGCTCCTCGGTGCGCTTCCACGCCGTCAGCGCCGCCGAAGACTGCGCGTAGGAAACCCCGCGGCCCTCCAGGCGGTAGGCCCGGGTCCGCTCCTCCAAGGCCTTGTTGTAGACCAGGCGCACACAGCCGAACGTCCGGGCAAGCTCGGCAGCCTGCTCGGCAGTCGGATAGAAGCGGTACTTGTAGGCCCGCTTCACGATCTGCGCCACACGGCACACCGTACTGCAAGATCAGCCAACTATCGGACACGTGTTCGATTTGATGACATTGTTCTGGCTTTCCTTCCCGCCCTCAAGGACGGGGTCTCCAGCCTCAAGGAGATGCAATGATCCGAGCGTGAGACCGACGATGAAGGACGTCGCCTCGGCCGCGGGGGTGGCGCTCAAGACCGTCTCCCGGGTCGTGAACGGCGAGCCGGGGGTCAACCCGGCCACGGCGGAGCGCGTGCGCGACGCCATCGACCGGCTGGGCTACAGCCGCAACGAGAGCGCCCGGGTGCTGCGCAGGGGACGCACGTCGACCGTCGGCCTGGTGATCGAGGACGTGGCCGATCCCTTCTACTCCGCGCTGAGCCGCGCCGTGGAGGACGTCGCCATCCGGCACGGCTGCCTGCTGCTGACCGGCTCGTCCGGCGAGGAGCCGGCCAGGGAACGCGAGCTGGTCCGTACGTTCTGCGCGCGCAGGGTCGACGGGCTGATCGTGGTGCCGGCCGGTGGCGACCACTCCTACCTGCGGCCCGAGCTCGACGCCGGCACCCCCGCCGTCTTCGTGGACCGGCCGCCCGGCCCCGGTCTCGACGTCGACACCGTGCTCAGCGACAACGCGGGCGGCGCGCGGCTGGCCACCCGGCATCTGATCGCCCACGGCCACCGCAGGATCGCGTTCCTCGGCGACCATCCGTCGATCTTCACCGCCGCCCGGCGGCTGCACGGCTACCGGGCCGCCCTGGGCCTGCTGTTCGACGAGCGGCTGGTGTCGATGCGCCCGCCCTCGCCGGACACCGCGCGGGCCGACCTGGACCGCATGCTGGCGCTCGACCGGCCGCCCACCGCGCTGTTCACGGGCAACGGCCGGCTCACCGTCACCGCGCTGCGCGCCCTCGGTGGACGGCCCCTGGCGCTGGTCGGGTTCGACGACTTCGAGCTGGCCGACCTGCTCAGCCCCGGCGTGACCGTGGTGGCCCAGGATCCCGGCGGGATGGGCCGGCGGGCGGCCGAGCTGTTGTTCCGGCGGCTGTCCGGCGACGACGGCCCCTCCGAGCACCACGAGTTGCCGGTCCGTCTCGTCCCCCGCGGCTCGGGCGAGCGACCGCCCTGACCCCCCGCCGCCTCACATGCGCCCCGGACGAGCGCCCCCGCCTCACATGCGGTCCGGGAGAGCGGCCCGCCTGGACTCCGGCTCGGGGCGGAGCGCGCCGGCGAGCGCGAGCGCGACGAGGACGCCCGCGCCGCCGGCCGCGACGATGGCCGGCCCGGGGCCGATCAGTTCGCCGAGCACCCCGACCAGCGCCGCGCCCACGGCCTGCCCGGTCATCAGCCCGGCCGACTGCAGCCCGAACGCCTGCCCGCGCACGTCCTCCGGCACCGCCTCCAGGAACCTCCGCTGCAGTCCCAGCTGGTACGCCAGCCCGACCGTGGCCAGCGCTGCCAGCGCACAGGCCCAGACCAGCCCCGGCGAGGCGAGGAAGGCCAGCCACGGCAGCCCGATCAGCACGGCCAGCGGCAGCGACAACCGCTCCCTCCTGGCGGGCGCCACGAACCTGCCGACCACGAACTGTCCCACCGCCATGCCGACGGCAGCCATCGCGAGCACCGCGCCGGCCCGCCCCTGCCCGCCGAGGTAGGGCACGATCATCGCCTCCGCCCCGGCCAGGCACACGGTCGGCAGCCAGCAGGCCAGCAGCAGCGCGCGGACGCGCCGGTCGGCCAGCAGCAGCCGGTTGACCCGCAGCGTGGTGCGGACCGCGCCGTGCTCGCCCGTACCCCTGGCGGGCCGGTACGGCAGGCCGCACCTGAGCACCACGGCGGCCACGGCGGACAGGGTGGCGGTCACGGCGAGCGCGCCGTGCGGCCCGATCAGGGTGAGGATGGCGCCACCGGCGGCCAGCCCCGCGACCTGGGCGCCGGCCGAGGTGACGCCCAGCAGCGAACGGCCCAGCACGAAGGCGTCGCCGGGCAGCACCTCGGGCAGCAGCGCGCTGTGCGCGGCCCCGAACACCGGCGAGAAGAGCCCGGTCACCAGCACCAGCGCGAGCATCGCGGGCACCGGCAGCCCCGCGTAGGCGAGCAGCAGGCAGACGACCACCCGGACCAGCTCACCGGCGATCATCAGCGCGCGCGGCGGCAGCCGGTCGGCCAGAGACAGCAGGAAGATCCCGCCGAAGATGTAGGGCAGCCAGCCCGCCATGTACGCGGCGGCCGACAGCCCCGGCGAGCCGGTCTGGGCGTACACCAGCACCGACAGGGCCAGCATCTTGATCGAGTCGCCGGACACCAGCAGCGCGAAGCCGCCGAACAGCACCCGGAACTCGCGGACCGCGAACACCTCACGGAAGGTGGCTCCGCGTTCGGTCACGTCTCACGCTCCTCAGGTCGGCGGCCCCGGGAGGTGAGGGGCCGCCGGGCACGATGCTGGCGGTACGACCTCGGATGCGGCGACTGTTTCGGATATAACCGAAAGATGTTCAGGATCGAGGTCACTCCGCAGGACGTGGCGGCCAGCCGGTTCGCGATCTCGCCGCTGATCGAGACCATGCACGCGCAGTGGGTCCTGTCGGGCAGGACCGAGGCGGGGATGCACCGGCACTGGGTGGCGCGGTGGCGCGAGCCGTACCAGGAGCTCGAACGGCGGCATCCGGCGCTGCGGGCCGCGACGGCGATCACCGGGAACAGGGGGCACGCGAACGTCGACTTCGTCGCGCCGCCGCCCGCCGGGCTGAGCGTGCCGTTCGCGGCCGAGCTGGCCGCGATGCGCTCGACCCCGGTCGGCCTGGCGCACGCGGAGATCGGCGCGGTGCTGGCGGCGCGGCCCCCGGTGGCCGCGTGGGCCCGCGAGCTGCTGCTCGGCCCCGACGTGGTGCGGCTGCTGGCCGACGCCTACGAGGAGCTCTGGACGGAGATCGTCTCGGTGGCCTGGCCGCGGTTCCACGCGGTGCTGGAGAGGGACGTGATCCAGCGGGCGGGGCGGCTGGCCGCCTACGGCTGGGCCGCCGCGCTCGACGACCTGAGCTCGCAGGTCAGGTGGGACGGTGACGGGTTCATCGGGATCCGGATGGGCAGGCGCGACGAGCGGCACCGGCTCGGCGGCAAGGGGCTGTTGTTCCTGCCGTCGGTGTTCGCGGGCAGCGTCGGGGCCTATCTGGAGGAGGCCTGGCCGTACGCGCTGGTCTATCCGGCGCGCGGCACCGCCATGGTGCCGCCCGCGCCGGCGCCCGGCCTGGCGCTGCTGATGGGCCGCACCCGGGCGCGTGTCCTCGCCGAGCTCGCCGTGCCGGCCACGACGACGCATCTCGCCGCCCTGCTCGGCCAGGGTCTCGGCACGATGGGCGGCCATCTGGCCGCCCTGCGCGGCGCCGGTCTCGTCACCCGGGCACGCACCGGGCGCAGCGTTCTCTACTCCCGCTCGCCGCTCGGCGACGCCCTGGTGGCGGGTTCGCTGCCGTAGTGCCTCCGGACGTGTCGCGGGCACGCGGGGATCGCTAGCCTTTGCCTCGGAGAGCACGAAGGTATAGTCGTTGCGCATCCGTTCAGCAACAATGTTCAAGCCCTAGGGAGCGCGCGCATGAATGCCGCCGACGTCGGACCGGAGGCGCCAGCCCGGTTCCCTCAGGAGCTGATGTACGCGGCCGCCTCGCAGTACTACCTGGAGGACGCGACTCAGGCCGACATCGCCAAGCGGCTCGGCGTCAGCAGGGCGACCGTGAGCCGGCTGCTGACCGAGGCGCGCAAGCACGGCCTGGTCGAGATCAGGGTGCACCGGCCGTCCGCGCTGGAGGAGGGCCCGCTGGCCGCCGAGGTCGCCGCCGCCCTGCGCCTGGAGCGGGTCTACCTGGTGCCCAAGGTCAGCGGCCCGGCGCTCGGCCCGTGGCTGGCCCCGGGGCTGGCCAGGGCGCTCGCCGGGGTGGGCCTGACCTCGGGCGACGTGATCCTGGTCTCCTCCGGCAGCACGATCTACGAGTGCGCGCGCGAGGGGCTCGGCCAGTTCCCCGGCGTCACGATCGCGCCGGCCGTGGGCGGCCAGGAGGATCCACAGCCCTGGTTCCAGACCAACGAGACCACCCGCCTGCTGGCCGAGCGGGTCGGTGGCGTGCCGAGCTACCTCTACGCGCCCGCGCTGCCGGGGCCGGAGCTGTTCTACTCGCTGCAGCACGAGCCGTCGGTGCGCCGGGTGATGGACCTGTGGGGCCGGGCCAAGTGCGCGATCGTGGGCGTCGGCTCACCGCCGGTGATGCGCCAGGTCGTGCCCGCCTTCGTGCCCCGCTACGCCGACAGCCTGCGCCAGGCGGTGGGCGACGTGTGCTCGCGCTTCTACGACCGCGACGGCGAGCCCGTCGGCTATCCGGGCAGTGAGCGGCTGGTGGCGACGGCGCTGGAGGACCTGCGCCGCATTCCGTTCTCCATCGCGGTCGCGGTGGGCCCGGAGAAGGTCGGCTCGATCGTCGCCGGGGCGCGGGGCGGCTATTTCAACCGCCTCGTCACCGACGCGCTGACCGCCGAGGGTCTGCTCACCGCCGTCCGCTGAGTACCCTCAAATGATTAACAGCAGGTCACAGGGGTAAAAACTCCCTGAACACTTTTGCTGGACAAAAGTTCTGGGTGCGCGCTAGCGTGAGTCGCACCGCAGCGCGTTGCCGTGTGTGAGCGGCCCTGTGCCCTGCGGCACCCGGGGGAACGCGACGCAACCAGCTCCGCGAGACGTAGCAAGTGAGGAAAGAACCCTTGAACAGAACTCAGATGCGCACCACGGCGTTCGCCGCCGTGGCGGTCATCGCGGGCGCGGCTCTGACCGCCTGCGGCTCCGACAGCGGCACCACGGACGCCGGTTCCGGTGGCGGCGGCGGCACCGACGCCAAGGTGGCCTTCCTCATGCCCGACCTCGCGTCGACCAGGTACGAGCTCCAGGACAAGCCGCTGTTCGAGGCCAAGATGAAGGAGCTCTGCTCCGGCTGCTCGGTCATCTACCAGAACGCCGACTCCGACGCCGCCAAGCAGCAGCAGCAGGCCAACTCGGCGCTCGCGCAGGGCGTCAAGGCCATCGTGCTCGACCCGGTCGACTCGGCCGCCGCGGCCACCATCGTCAAGACGGCGCAGGCGCAGAACGTGCCGGTCATCGCCTACGACCGGCCGATCCCGGCGACGCCCGCCGACTACTACATCTCCTTCGACAACGAGAAGATCGGCTCCATGATCGGCCAGTCGCTGGTCGACCACCTCAAGGCCGAGAAGATCGAGGGCGGCCTGCTCCAGGTCAACGGCTCCCCCACGGACGCCGCGGCCGGCCTGATCAAGAAGGGCATCCACAGCGCGATCGACCCGAGCGGCCACAAGCTGCTCGCCGAGTACGACACCCCCGACTGGCAGCCCGAGAAGGCGCAGACCTGGGTCAGCGGCCAGATCACCCAGTTCGGCGACAAGATCGTCGGCGTGGTGGCGGCCAACGACGGCACCGCCGGCGGCACCATCGCGGCGTTCAAGGCCGCGGGTGGCAAGGTCCCGCCGGTCACGGGCAACGACGCCGAGACGGCCGCCGCCCAGCGCATCATCTCGGGCGACCAGTACAACACCATCTCCAAGCCGATCAAGATCGTGGCCGAGGCCGCGGCCACCGTCGCCTGGGACTTCGTCCAGGGCAACAAGCCCGAGGGCAAGACCACGCTCTACGACACGCCGTCGGAGCTGTTCGTTCCCACGGTCGTGACCAAGGAGAACATCAAGGAGGTCCTGTTCGACAGCGGGATCATGAAGGCCTCCGAGGTCTGCACCGGCGCCTACGCCAAGGGTTGCGCCGAACTCGACATCAAGTAGATCTCCAGGAGTCCCCCTTGTCGTCCAACCAGCAATCAGACAACGTCCTGTCCCTGCGCGGGATCAGCAAGACCTTCGGCGCGGTCGCCGCGCTGACCGACATCGACCTCGATGTGGCCGCGGGACAGGTCGTGGCCATCGTCGGAGACAACGGCGCGGGCAAGTCGACGCTGGTCAAGATCCTCTCGGGTGTGCACCCGCCGGACTCGGGAAAGATCGTCTTCGACTCGAAGACGGTCGAGATCCCGACTCCGGCGGCGGCCCACAGGCTCGGCATCGCCACGGTCTTCCAGGACCTCGCGCTGTGCGAGAACCTGAACGTGATCCAGAACCTCTTCCTGGGGCAGGAGCTGCGGCCGCTGCGGCTCAACGACGTGGCGATGGAGACCCGCTCCTGGGATCTGCTCCGCCAGCTCTCGGCCAAGATCCCCAGCGTGCGGGTGCCGGTGGCCTCGCTCTCCGGCGGACAGCGGCAGACCGTCGCGATCGCCCGGTCGCTGCTCGGCGACCCCAAGGTCATCATCCTCGACGAGCCGACCGCCGCCCTGGGCGTCGCCCAGACGGCCGAGGTGCTCAACCTGGTCGAACGGCTCCGCGAGCGCGGCCTCGGCGTCATCATGATCAGCCACAACATGGCCGACGTGAAGGCCGTGGCCGACACCGTGGCCGTCCTCAGGCTCGGCCGCAACAACGGAGTCTTCGACGTGAACGACGTCTCCCCCGAGGACATCATCGCCGCCATCACCGGAGCCACCGACAACGCGGTCTCCCAACGGCAGGCGCGCAGGAAGGAAGGGCTCTCCTCGTGAGCACCACGGTCAAAAGCACGGCCACCGACCGCCAGGACGAGCGGCTGCGGTCACAGGAGGGGCTGCGCGGCGCGATCTCCGACGTGGTCGAGCGGGCCCGGGGCGGCGACCTCGGGGTGATCCCGGTCGTGGTCGGCCTCATCGTGATCTGGAGCGTGCTGCAGATCCTCAACCCCGTCTTCCTGTCCAGCGCCAACCTGGTGAACCTCACCCTGGAGTCGGCGGCCGTCGGCGTCATCGCGCTCGGCATCGTGTGCGTGCTGCTCGTCGGCGAGATCGACCTGTCGGTCGGCTCGGTCAGCGGGCTGTCGAGCGCCGTGCTGGCCGTGCTCTTCGTCAGCCAGGGCCTGCCGGTGTGGGTGGCGATCCTGGCCTCGGTGCTCATGGGCGCGGTCGTCGGCTGGGTCTACGCGCAGCTGTACAACCGGTTCGGGGTGCCCAGCTTCGTCATCAGCATGGCCGGCCTGCTCGCCTTCCTGGGCCTGCAGCTCTACGTGCTCGGCAGCAAGGGCTCGATCAACCTGCCGTTCGACTCCGGGCTGGTGAACTTCGCCCAGTTGGCCTTCGTGCCCGACTGGCTCTCCTACACCTTCGCGGTGGTGGCGGCGGTCTGGCTGTTCGTCAGCGGCTACCTGCACGCGAGCGAGCGCCGCAGGGCGGGGCTGTCGTCCAAGACGACGTCCATGCTGGCCATCAGGAGCGCGGCGCTGCTGGTGGTGCTCGCCTTCGTGGTCTGGTACCTCGGGCAGACGCGCGGCATCGGCTGGATGTTCATGCTCTTCGTCGGGATGGTGCTGGTCATGCACTACCTGCTGTCCCGTACGAAGTGGGGCAGGTCCGTCTACGCCGTCGGCGGCAACGTGGAGGCGGCCCGGCGGGCCGGCATCAACGTCAAGGCTGTCTACACCTCGGTGTTCGTGCTCTGCTCGTCCTTCGCCGCAGTGGGCGGCATCCTGGCCGCAGCCCGGCTGGCCGCGGCCAACCAGAGCAGCGGCGGGGGCGACATCAACCTCAACGCCATCGCGGCGGCCGTGATCGGCGGGACCAGCCTGTTCGGCGGTCGCGGCTCGGCGTTCGGGGCGCTGCTCGGCATCATCGTCATCCAGTCGATCTCCAGCGGCCTGACCCTGCTGAACCTCGACTCCTCCATCCGGTTCGTGGTCACCGGCGCCGTCCTGCTGCTGGCCGTGGTCGTCGACTCGATCGCCCGCAAGTCTCGGACCTCACACGGAAGAGCCTGATGGCGGCGATCTGCGTCGACGCCGGCACCACGGTCGTCAAGGCGGTCGGCTACGACGAGGCGGGCGCGGAGGTCGCGGTCGCCCGGCACCAGACCGGTGTGTCCCGTCCCGCGCCCGGCTGGGCCGAGCAGGACATGACCACGGTCTGGGACGCCGTCGCGCGCACCGTGCGCGACGTCGCCGCCCGGACCGAGGGCCCGATCGACTTCCTCGCCGTCACCGCGCAGGGCGACGGGGTCTGGCTGGTCGACCCCGCCGGCGAGCCCACCGGCAACGCGATCCTGTGGAACGACGGCCGGGCCGCCGCCACGGTCGACGCCTGGGCCCGCTCCGGGGTCGCCGAACGCGCCTTCCGCCTCAACGGCAACGTCAGCGCGTCGGGCCTGCCGCACGCGATCCTGAGCTGGCTGCGCGAGCACGACCCCGACCGGCTCGACCGCTCGGCCGCCGGCCTCACCTGCGGCGGCTGGATCTTCTCCCGGCTGACCGGTGAGATCGCCACCGACGAGTCCGACGCGTCGGCCCCGTTCATGGACCTGCGCACCCGAGCCTACTCCCCCGAGCTGATGGCCATGTACGGCCTGGAGTGGGCCGAACGGCTGCTGCCCGAGCCGCGTGACGACACGCGCCGGGTCGCCGCCCTCACCACCGGCGCCGCCGAGTCGCTCGGCCTGCCCGCCGGGACACCGGTCGTGATGGCGCCCTACGACATCGCCTCGACCGCGATCGGCGCCGGAGCCGTACGGCCCGGCCAGGCGTGCGGCATCCTCGGCACCACGCTGTGCACCGAGACCGTCGCCGACCGTCCCGACCTGGACGGCGAGCCGGTCGGCGTCACGCTCGCGATACCGGGCGGCTACCTGCGGGCCTTCCCCACCTTCTCCGGGGGCGAGGTCATCCAGTGGGCCTGCCGGCTGCTCGGCCTGCCCGGCCCGGCCGAGCTGGGCGAGCTGGCCGCGCAGAGCCCGCCGGGCGCCCGCGGGCTGGCCTTCCTGCCCTACCTCTCGCCGGCCGGTGAGCGGGTGCCGTTCTCCGACCCGCTCGCCCGGGGCTCCTTCCTGGGCCTGTCGTTCGAACACGGCCGCGAGCACATCGCCCGCGCCGTGCTCGAAGGGCTCAGCCTCGTCGTCCAGGACTGCCTGGCCGTCTCCGGGGTCGCGGCCCAGGAGCTGCGCGTGTGCGGCGGCGGGTCGGCCAACGCCCTGTGGGTGCGCATGATCTCCGACATCACCGGCCTGCCCGTCCACCGGTCGAGCGACGCCGAGGTCGGCGCGCGGGGCGCCTTCATCGTCGGGCTGGTCGCCACGGGCGCCGCCCCCGGTGTCGAGGTGGCCGCCGACCGGTTCGTCCGGCTGAGCGACGCCGTACATCCGGACCCCGGCCCGTACGACACCGCCTACCAGGACTTCCTTGCCCTGCGCGCGAACAGCGCCCGATCCTGGCCGCTGCTCGCCGAGACACGCGACCGGACTTGGGGCCGTACATGAGCGTGTGGATCGGCATCGACCTCGGCACGCAGAGCGTGCGCGCGATGGCCGTCGACGGGACCGGGCAGGTGCTCGGCGCGGCGAGCCGGCCGCTGACCAGCCACCGCGACGGGCCGAGACACGAGCAGGACCCCGAGCAGTGGTGGCGTGAGCTGGCCGCCGCCACCCGCGAGGCGCTGCGCGACGTGCCGCCCGGCCGGATCGACGGCGTGGCCGTCGACGCCACCTCTGGAACGGTCCTGCTCACCGACCGCGACGGCGATCCGCTGACACCCGGCCTGATGTACGACGACCGGCGGGCCACCGGCGAGGTCGAGCGGGTCAACGCGGTGGGCGCGCCGGTGTGGGAGCGGCTCGGCTACCTGCGCATGCAGCCCAACTGGGCGCTGCCCAAGCTGCTCTGGCTGCTGCCGGACGCCCCCGCGGGGGCGCGGGCGGCCCACCAGAGCGACTTCGTCAACCGCCGCCTGACCGGCCACGACGTCGCGACCGACCTGAGCAACGCGCTCAAGACGGGCGTGCACCTGATCGACGAGGACTGGCCCCGCGAGGTGTTCGACGCGCTCGGCGTGCCCGCCTCGATGCTGCCCCAGGTCGTACGGCCCGGCAGCCGGCTGGGCACGGTGTGCGCCGAGGCCGCCGAGGCCACCGGCCTGCCCGCGGGCACCCCGGTGATCGCCGGCGCCACCGACGGCTGCGCCGCCCAACTGGGCGCGGGCGCTCTGACGACGGGCAGCTGGAACTCCGTGATGGGCACCACGCTCGTGCTCAAGGGCGTCACCCGCGAGCTCATCCACGACCCGCTGGGCGTCGTCTACTCGCACCGCGCGCCCGACGGCTCCTGGCTGCCGGGCGGCGCGTCCAGCACCGGCGCGGGCGTGCTGGCCCGCGACCTCGCCGGCCGCGACCTCGACGCGCTCAGCCGCGAGGCCGCCGCCCGTTCCTGGGCCGACCCCGCCACCATCTATCCGCTGGTCTCGCGGGGCGAGCGGTTCCCGTTCGACGCTCCAGCAGCGGAGGGCTTCACGCTCGGCCACGTCTCGGACGACGTCGAGCGCTACGCCGCCATCCTGCGCGGGGCGGCGTACATCGAGCGGCTCTGCTTCGACTACCTCGACCTGCTCGGCGCGCCGGTGGACGGCGAGATCATCCTGACCGGCGGGGCGACCCGCAGCGCGTACTGGAACCGGCTGCGCGCCGACGTGCTCGGGCGGCCGGTGACGCTGCGCGAGAACGCCGAGCCCGCGCTCGGCATGGCCGTGCTCGCCGCCGGGCCGGAGGCGTCGGCGAGCATGATCCGCACCCGCGAGGTCGTCCAGCCGGACGGCACCGACCTGCGCGAGCACTACCTGCGCTTCGTCGACGAACTGGAAGGCCGCGGCTGGCTCCCCTCGCCGGCCGCCGCCCACGCCCGCGAGAGGACCACCCGATGACCGACCTGGTGCTGGTGCGCCACGGCGAGACCGTCTGGCACGCCGAGAACCGCTACGCCGGGCTCAGCGACATCGAGCTGACCCCACGCGGCCACGACCAGGCCGCGCGCCTGGCCGGCTGGGCCGCCTCCGCGGGCCTGTCGGCCGTCTACTCCTCCACCCTCAGCCGGGCCCGGATCACCGCCTCGGCCAGCGCCCGCGCGGCGGGGGTCGAGCTCCAGGTGGACGCCCGCCTGGTCGAGCTCGACTTCGGCCAGGCCGACGGGCTGACCGCCGCCGAGATGCACGGGCGCTTCCCCGAGGCGCGGGCCGCGTTCGAGGCCGACCCGGCCGCGCACCCGCTGCCCGGCGGCGAGGACCCGCACCGGGCCGCCGACCGGTTCGTGGCCGCCCTGCGCGACATCCACGCCGCCCACCCGGACGGCCGGGTGCTGGTGGTCGCCCACACGACCGCCATCAGGCTCGCCCTGTGCGGGCTCATCGGGGTGCCGCTCGGCTCGTACCGGCGGCTCTTCCCGCGCCTGGACAACTGCGCCGTCACCGAGCTGCGCGTGCGGGCCGGGCAGGTCGCGATCCTGCAGTTCAACTCTCCGATTGGAGTCATGCGTTGACACTTCGAGTCCTTGCGGCCGGTGACCACTTCGTCCAGAACCGCCTGTTCGCAGACGCGCTCCGGCGCGAGGTTCCCGGCGAGGTCGAGATCCGCGAGCTCACGCTGCCGTGGCCGGTGGTGCCGTTCGGCCGGGTGGGCGAGGTCGACGAGGCGTCCGACGTGGAGGACGAGCTGATCGAGGCGCTGCGGGGCGTCGAGGTGTGCGTCACGCAGATGGCTCCCCTGACGCGCCGCGTCCTTTCCGCCAGCCCCGACCTCAGGCTTTTCGGCGTCAGCCGTGGCGGCCCGGTCAACGCCAACCTGGAGGCGGCCACCGAGGCGGGCGTCGCCGTGACCTTCGCCCCCGGCCGCAACGCCGTCGCCACGGCCGAGCACACGCTGGCCATGCTGCTCGCCGCCACCCGCCGGATCCCGACGACGCACGCCGACCTGGCCACGGGCGTGTGGCGGGGCGACTACTACCGCTACGAGATGGTCGGGCCCGAGCTTGACGGCAGCACGGTCGGCCTGGTCGGCTACGGCGCGATCGGCCGCCGGGTGTCCCGGATGCTGGCGGGCTTCGGCGCGCGGGTGCTGGTCCACGACCCGTACGTCGACCTGCCGGGCAAGGTGAGCCTCGACGAGCTGCTCACCCGCTCGCGCTTCGTCTCGCTGCACGCCCGGGCGACGCCCGAGACCACCGGCATGATCGGCGCCGCCGAGATCGCCCGGATGCCCGCCGGGTCCGTGCTGGTCAACTGCGCCAGGGGGGCGCTGCTCGACTACGACGCGATGTGCGACGCGCTGGAGTCCGGCCACCTGTTCGGCGCCGCCGTGGACGTCTTCCCCGAGGAGCCCATCCCCGACGGGTCGCGGCTGCTCACGACGCCCAACCTGGTGATGACCCCGCACCTGGCCGGGGCCAGCAAGGAGACGGCGATCAAGGCGGCGCGGATCGTCTCGGCGGACGTGGCCCGCTACGTGCGCGGCGAGCCGCTGGCCCACTGCGCCAACCCGGCCTTCGCCGCCTCCTGAGCCGCGGCTCGTCCCTCCGCTCAGCCCCGGGGGGCTCAGCCCTTGAGGGCGCCCGCCATGAGGCCGCGCATGAAGAAGCGGCCCAGCAGGACGTAGATCAGCATCGTCGGGATCGAGGCCAGGATCGCCGCCGCCATCTGCTGGCTGTACGGGGTGGCCTGCGCGCCGGCGATGTTGTTGAGCATCACGGTGGCGGGCCAGCTCGTCGGCCCGGTGAGGAAGACGGCGAACAGGAAGTCGTTCCACAGCGCGGTGAACTGCCAGATGATCACTACGGCGATGGCGGGCGCCGACACCGGCAGCACCACCGACCCGTACGTCCGCAGCATCCCCGCGCCGTCGACCCGCGACGCCTCGATGAGCTCGTCGGGGATCGTGACGTAGTAGTTGCGGAAGATCAGCGTGCAGATCGGGATGCCGTAGACCACGTGCGCCAGCACCAGCCCCGGGATGCCGCCGTAGAAGACGCCCTGCAGCCCGGTCAGCTCGTTGAGCCCGACCAGCAGCTGCACCAGCGGGATCATCACGCCCTGGTAGGGGATGAACATGCCGAACAGGAAGAGCGTGAACAGCAGGTCGGCGCCCGGGAAGCGCCACTTGGACAGCACGTAGCCGTTCATCGAGCCCAGCACGCACGACAGCAGCGAGCCGGGCACCGCGAGCAGCACGCTGTTCCACAGCCCGGGCGCCAGCTTCTCCCACGCCACCCGCCACGCCTCGAGGGTCCAGGTCTGCGGCAGGTTCCAGGCCTGTCCGGGGTCGGCCTCGGTGAGCGGCTTGAAGCTGGTGACCAGCAGGACGTAGATCGGGATCAGGAAGATCGCCACGAAGGCGATCAGCACCGCGAGCCGCAGCCCGGTGAACACCCGCCTTCGCCCGGCCACCGCCGTCATGTGCGCCTCTCCTTGCGTACGGACCAGACGAGGTAGGGGATCACGAAGATCGCGACGCTCAGCACGATGTACGAGGCGATGGTGGCGCCCTTGGCCGGATCGTGGGAGTCGAAGACCGCGACCCACATGAACACCGCCGGCACGTCGGTGATGATCTGCTTGCCCGACACCGCCACGATCAGGTCGAACACCTTCAGCGAGATGTGCCCGAGGATGATCAGCGCCGAGAGCGTCACCGGGCGCAGCAGGGGCAGCACGACGTGCCGGTAGACGCCCCACTCGGTGCACCCGTCGACCCGGGCGGCCTCACGCAGCTCCTCGGGGACGCCCCGGAAGCCAGCCAAAAACAATGCCATGACATATCCGGACATCTGCCACACGGCCGGGAGCGCCATCGCGGCCATCCCCCAGTCCGGATCCCGGAACCACTGCCACTGCGGCAACCCGATCGCGTCGAACAGCCGGTTGAGCCCGACCGCCCGCTCGTCCATGCCGGAGTTCATCAGCCACCGCCACACGATGCCGGTGGCGACGAACGAGATGGCCATCGGGAACAGGTAGATCGCCCGGAACGTGCCCTCGCCCCTGATCCCCTTCTCCATCAGGAAGGCCAGCAGCCAGCCGAGCACCAGCGCGCCCAGCACGAACACGATCGTGAAGACGATCGCGTGGTTGACCGAGATGTGCCATCGGGGCTGGTCCCAGAGGCTGATGAAGTTGTCGAGCCCGACGAACTTCCCCTCGGTCACCTCGTCGTGCTCGTCGGTCATGGCCAGCCGGAAGTTCCAGCCCAGCATGCCGTACACGAACACCCCGATCGCCACGATCGACGGCGCGACCAGGAGCAGTCCCGGCAGCCAGGTGCGTGCCCGCCTCACAACCACTCCCTCCAAGGAGTACGGCAGGCGCCCGGGGATGGACGCCTGCCGGTACGTGGGTTACTGGGCGTTGGCCGTGGCCGCGTCGGCCAGGGCCTTCTGCAGGGCGGCGACGTCCTTGGTGCCGAGGAACAGGCCGACCGCCTCGTTGATCGAGGCCAGCCACGGCTGGTTCACCGAGACGCCGTGCTGGATCGAGCCGGCCAGCTTGTCGCCCGACCAGTCCTTCAGCGCGTCGGCCAGGTAGTCGGTGTAGAGCGCCTGGTCGGCGTCCTTGCGGGCCGGGATGGAGCCCTTCTTCGGGTTGAAGGCGTCCTGGCCCTCCTTGCTGGCCGCGACCTTGAGCCAGGCGAGGGCCCCGTCACGGTTCTTCGCGCCCTTGGGCAGGGTGAAGCTGTCGGACAGCCACAGGTAGGTGCCCTCGGTGCCGGGAGCGGGCGCCCAGTCGAAGTCGGTCTTCGACGTCTTGCCCAGGCCGCCCTCCGGCGGGTTGTGGAAGTAGCCGTAGGCCCAGTCGCCCATGATGTTGAACGCGGCCTCGCCGTCGGCCACCTGCTTGGCGGCGGGCTGCCAGTCGTCCTGCGGGTCGCCCGCGTACGACATGATCGTCTTGAAGCTCTCCAGCGCCTTGGTCACCTCGGCGCTGTTCCAGTCGGCGCCCGGCTTGAACAGCGCGTTGTAGGCGTCGGTGCCGAGCGAGCCGAGCAGGACGCTCTCCAGCAGGTGGGTGACGGTCCACTCGGAGCCGATGGAGAGCGGGATCTTGCCCTTGGCCTTGACCTTCTGCAGCGCGGCGGTGAACTCCTCGATCGTCTTGGGCGCTCCGGCGACCCCGGCCTCCTTGAGGACCCCGGGGTTGAACCACAGGACGTTGGAGCGGTGGATGTTCACCGGCACCGAGTAGATCTTGCCGTCGACGCTGATCTGGTCGATCAGCTGGGCCGGGAAGACGTCCTGGAGCTTGAGCTCGTCGTAGAGGGAGTTGAGCTCCTCCAGGTCGCCGGCCTTGATGTAGCCCTGCAACTCCGCGCCCGCGTGCCCCTGGAAGGTGTCGGGCGGGGTGTCGGCCTGGAGCTTCGACTGCAGCAGCGCCTTGGCCTTGTCACCCGAGCCGCCGGCCACCGCCGCGTCGAAGAACGTGAACGAGGGGTTCTGCTTCTCGAAGATCTGCTTCATCGCCTGCAGCCCGTCGGCCTCTCCCGGCCCGGTCCACCAGGAGAACACCTCGACCTGCTTCGCCGCGTCGCCACCGCCCGTGGTCGGCTCTGCCGCCTGGTCGCCGCCACAGGCGGACAGGCTCAGCGCGCTCGCCATGGTGATCGCGACGGCCGCCATCCACCTTCGTCGCATCGCACTCCATCCCTTCGATACCCCGAGGTGAGTTGACAACGAAGAGAGTTGACAACGTTGTCAGTAGGGCAATCAAGCCATTTCGCACTCACGGGCGTCAAGGCATGTGCGGTAACAGGTCCGCATACGCAACCGGCCCTGCACGGTCGCGCGGAAGTCGCGGAAAGCGCCGATGTATGTAGGGCGAGGCGCGCCCGCCGGGCGGAGGAGGGACCGCGTGACCTGGGAGGTGCGGGCTCGGACCCTGCGCGGTCCGAGCCCGCTGTCACGCGGCCGGAGCCCGGCCCCCACCCCTCCGAGGAGACCCGGCCTCACGGGAACGCGTGACGTCCACGGCGGACCGGCCGCGACGCGTCGTGCGCGGGAAGCTCCAGGCAGGAGGAGCCAGAGACGCGGCGCGCCGTGGCCGGCCACAGGCAGAAACGCTAGGCGCGCGGGCCGGGAACGCGCATGCGCCGAGATGGCCATTCGAGGATGTAGTCGCGCGCGGCCCCGATGTGTAGGACGCGTCCGGATCAACGGCTCCCGCCCACCCCGCGCCGCGATTCGAGGGGGAAGTGCCGACCCGCCGGGCACAACCAACGGTATGGCCGACGAACCCCTCGAACTCGGCGAGATCTCCCTGTCCGAGTGGCACATCCACACCGACCAGATGGCCGAGGCGGGTTTCCTGACCATCGCCAGACGGCTGCCCTCCCTCGTCCGCCAGGCGATGGGCATGGCCTGGCGGGCCAGCCCGCGCGACACGGTGGCGACGGTCGTGCTGAGCCTGCTGGGCGGCGTCTTCACCGCGTTCGGGCTGCTCGCCACCACCGGCGTGCTGACCGCGCTCTTCGAGGAGGGGCCGACGCCCGAGCGGGTGCGAGCGGCGCTGCCCAGCCTGGTCATGGTGGGCGCGGCGGCGGCGCTGCGCACCGCGACGCAGGCGGGCGCGGGCTGGGCGCAACAGCGGCTCGAACCCCAGATCACCCGCCTGACCGAGGAGCGCCTCTACGGCCTGACCAGCCGGGTCGACCTGGTCGCCTACGACGACCCGGAGTTCCATGACGCGCTCCAGCGGGCCCGGATGCGCGGCGTGGCCACCGCCGACTCCGTGGTGGCGCTGGCCGTCGACGTGGTCACGGCCGCGATCGGCATCGCGGCGGTGGCCGGGGTGCTCGGCGTGCTGCACCCGGTGCTGCTGCCGCTGCTCCTGCTCGCCGTGCTGCCCGACGCGTGGGCCACGGTGCGCGCCGCCCGGATGCGCTACTCCACGCTCTACGCGCTCATCCCGGCTCACCGGCACAAGTGGATCATCGCGGAGTTACTCGCCAACCGCAGCCCGGCCGCCGAGGTCCGTTCGTTCACCATGCGCGGTTTCCTGCTGCGGTTGTACGACTCGGTGGCGCGGGCCGAACAGGAGGTGCTGCTCCGGCTGGCCAGGCGGCAGACGATCGCCAGGATCGTCGGCGAGGCGCTCGGCGGGCTCGGCAGCGCCCTCGTCTACGTGGCACTCGGCGTCCTGCTCGCGGTCGGCGCGATCCCGCTCGCCGTGGCCGGCACGGCCGTGCTCGCCATCAGGTCGGGCCAGTCCTCCCTGGCCAACCTCCTGTACGCCACCAACCGCCTCTACGAGGAGGGCCTCTACTTCACCGACTTCGTCGAGTTCTGCGATCAGGCCGAGGGCCGCCTGGCCGTGTCACGTCCCGGGCGGCCGCCGGCGCGCTTCGAGCGGATCAGCGTCGAGAACGCCGCCTTCACCTACCCCGGCTCCGAGACCCCCGCGCTGCGCGGCGTCTCGGTCGAGATCAAACGCGGTGAGGTCGTCGCGTTCGTCGGCGAGAACGGCTCGGGCAAGACCACCCTGGCCAAGATCCTGTCGGGCCTGTACGAGCCCGACACCGGGCGGGTCACCTGGGACGACGTCGACCTGCGCGAGGTCGATCCCGAAGCGATCCGCCGGCGCACCGGGGTCATCGCCCAGGATCACACACGCTGGCCGCTCAACGCCCGCTACAACATCACGATGGGCACCGGCAAGGGCGAGGCCGCCCTGCACACGGCCGCCGCGGTGGCCGGGGCCGACGAGGTCATCGCCGAGCTCCCCCACGGCTACCGCACGCTGCTCGACCGGCGCTTCAAGGACGGGCACGAGCTGTCGGGCGGCCAGTGGCAGCGCATCGCCGTGGCCCGCGGCTTCCACCGGGAGGCCGACCTGCTCATCTGCGACGAGCCGACCGCCTCCCTCGACGCGCGGGCCGAGCACGCGCTGTTCGAGCGGATCCGCGGCCACTCCGACGGACGGACGGTGCTGCTGATCACCCACCGCCTGGCCAGCGTCCGCTACGCCGACCGCATCTACGTGCTCGACCACGGGCTCGTCACGGAGGAGGGCGACCACGAGACGCTCATGGCGCTCGGCGGCCTCTACACCGAGCTCTACACCCTGCAGGCCTCGGCCTACCGCTGACCGCCCGACGTGGAGGTGGAATCGGGAGTGGGAGCCGGTCGCACGCCGCCCGACTCGGTCTTCTCGTCGGGGAAGACCCACTTCCGCAGCGCCCAGAAGCGGAAGACCATGGCGATCAGCGTGCCGATGATCTGCGCGCTCATGAAGTCGGCGATCTCCTGGGTCAGCAGGCTCACCTCCGGGGTCTCCAGACGGAACACGTACCGGGAGATCCATAGCGGCGCGGAGCTGAGCACCAGACCGACGCCACTGACCAGGAAGAACAGCGCCGCCTCGTGACGGCGCTCACGGCCGCCCCTGGTCCGGAACGACCATTCGCGGTTCAGCACGTAGGACACGATCGTCGCCACGAGCACCGCGATGATCTTCGCGGTCACCGGCTTCGGTTCCAAGAAGGTGAGCTTCAGCCCATAGAACACCGTGTTGTCCACTAAGAACGCTGTTCCACCCACCGCCGCGAACTTCAGCGGTTCGCGGTGCTTCAGCGCGAGTGCGCGCAGTGGTTCCGGCAATCTCGCGACTACTGCGTTGGCTATTCGGAGCACCCCCGATCTTCTCACCAGTCGAACAGCGCCGCGGGTTCCGCGGTTCCGTGGGCAATTCCGGCCGGTCATGGGCGCAGTCCGAGCCAACTCAGGTGACCATGAGCGCTGCCGGGAGGTCCAGGGCCTCCAGGAACGCGGCGGCGGCCGGTGCGGGGCGCTGGCGGCTCCAGATCAGGTGCTCCACCCGGGTGGGTGGATCACGGAGCTCGACGACGCGCACATCACGGAGTTCGGGGGCGAAGGCGGCGGGCATCATGCCGATCCCCAGACCCAGCCGGACCAGCCGCGCCAGGAGATCCGCGTTCGTCACCTCGAAGGCGACCTCACGGCTGACGCCGGCGGCGGCGAACGCCTCGTCCGACTGAGCGCGGGCGGCCGTGCCGGCGGGAAAGTCCACGAACACCTCGCTCGACAGCCGGCGCAGATCCACGTCGGCCATGTCGGCCAGCGGGTGGCCGGGCGCCACCACCGCGACCAGCTCACCCCGCGCCAGGGCGCGCCCCCGGACCCCCTTCGGTCGCACGTCCGGCGGCAGCCCGAGGAACGCGATGTCCAGCGTGCCCTGCCGTACCTGTTCGGCCAGCTCGTCGCTCGCCCCCACGCGCAGCGTGATCCGCACCTGCGGATGGCGCACGTGAAAGCTCTTCAGCGCGCTCGGCAGGTCGACCGCCGTGACGGTCGGGATGGTGCCGATGGCGAGCTGGCCGCGAAGCTCCCCGGAGGCCGCCGCCACCTCGGCGCGCGCCCGTTCGGCGGCGTCGAGAGCCTGCCGGGCAGCGGGCAGGAACGCTTCGCCGGCGGGGGTCAGTCTGACCCGGCGGCTGGTGCGGTCGAAGAGCCGGGCGCCCAGTTCGCGTTCCAACCGGGCGATCTGGTGGCTCAGTGCGGATTGGACGACTCGGCAACGTTCGGCGGCACGGGTGAAGTTCGCCGTCTCCGCCACGGCGACCACATAGCGCATCTGCTGGAGTTCCACGAATCCATCATGAATCACGATCGTTACCGTGAAAAACATGCATTGGACTCATTGATCCTCAATGCCCAAGGCTGGGGACATGACGAACGCAGCCGGATCAGGCACTCCACGCGTCACGACGCACCACGAGGCCGCCGAGGTGCCAGACGGTCGCGCGCCGCTGAGCCGCGGGCTGCTGCTCCTGATGTCCGCGGCGACGGGGCTCTCGGTGGCCAACAACTACTTCGCCCAGCCGCTGCTGGACCTGCTCGGCCGGGAACTCCGGCTCAGCACCACGATGGCCGGAATGATCGTGACGGCCGCGCAGGTCGGCTACGGACTGGGTCTGATCCTGCTCGTGCCGCTCGGCGACCTGGTGGAACGCCGCAGGCTCGCTGTCATGCTGTACGCGGCCACCGCGGTGTTCCTGCTGGTCTCGGCGACCGCGCCCAACGGAGCACTGCTGCTGGCCGGAACCGTGCTCACCGCGTTGACCTCGGTGGCGGCCCAGGTCGTGGTGCCGTACGCCGCCACGCTCGCGGCACCGGCGCAGCGCGGCCGAGTGATCGGCACCGTGATGAGCGGGCTGATGCTGGGCGCGTTGTTGTCCCGTACGGTCGCGGGAGGGCTCGCCGAACTCGGCGGCTGGCGGACGGTCTACTGGGTGAGCGCGATCCTCATCGCCGGGGTGACAGTGCTGCTGTGGCGCTTCCTACCGCCCCTGCACACCCCGATCGGGCTGTCGTACCCGGCGCTGTTGCGCTCGACGATCGCGCTGTTCCGCCACGAGCCCGTGTTGCGGTGGCGGGCCGGCATCGCCGCCCTCTCACTCGCCTCGTTCAACGTGCTGTGGACGGCCGTGACCTTCCTGCTCGCCGGCCCGGCCTACGGCTGGTCCGAGGGGGGCATCGGACTGCTCGGACTGGTGGGCGCGGTGGGCACGGTGGCAACGACGGTGGCCGGCCGGCTGGCCGACCGTGGCTACGCGCAACGGGTCACGGGGATCGGCAGCGCCGCGCTCGCCGCCGCCTGGCTGCTGATCGGCATGGGCGAGAGCTCCCTCTGGTGGCTCCTCGGCGGGGTGATCGTGCTGAACCTGGCACACCAGGCGGTGCTCAACAGCAACCAGCACGTCATCTACGCGCTGAGCCCGCAGATCCGCAACCGGCTCAACTCCGCGTTGATGACGGCCTTCTTCGCCGGCGGCGCCGCAGGCTCGGCGCTGGCCGCGGTGGCGTGGGTGCGTGGCGGCTGGACGGCGGTGAGCGTCCTGGGAGGCGTGCTGGCCTGCGGGATGTTCGTGCTGTGGGTGCTGGAACGGCGAAATGTCCAAGAGAGGCGTCATCCGGCCGGCTCCACGTGACCTGTCCGCTGCCGCCAATGTCACCGTCACACCATGGAAGGGATCCAGCAGTGTCGAACAAGAAAACCGTCCTGGTCACAGGCGCGACCGGTGGCCAGGGCGGCGCCGTCGCCCGCAGGCTGCTCGACGACGGCTGGGCGGTGCGCGCCCTCGTCCGCGGCCCGGACAAGCAGAAAGCCAGGGAGCTCAAGGCGCTCGGCGCGGAGCTGGTCACCGGCGACCTCGACGACCCGGAGTCGCTGCGCGCGGCGGCGCAGGGCGCGCACGGCGTCTTCAGCGTGCAGCCCGCCGACGTGGCCGACCCACACCCCGCGGTCGAGGTGCGGCAGGGCAGGAACGTCGCCGACGCGGCCCAAGCCGCGGGCGTCGCGCACCTCGTCTACAGCTCCGTCGGCGCCGCCGGGCGCGAGTCCGGCGTCGCCCACTTCGAGACCAAGACGGAGATCGAGGCGCACATCGATGCCATCGGCGTGCCCGCGACCGTGCTGCGGCCGGTGTTCTTCATGGAGAACTGGCCGTCCATGCTGCCGCAGGCGGAGAACGGCGAGCGGGTCGGTTCGATCGCGCTGGACGCGGACACCTCGCTGCAGATGATCGCGCTGGTCGACATCGGCCGGATCGCGGCGGACGCGTTCGACACGCCGGCCGAGTTCATCGGCAAGAAAATCGAGATCGCCGGCGACGAGCTGACCGTGCGGCAGATCGGCGAGGTGTTCACCAGGGTCGACGGCATTCCGACTCGCTTCGAGCGGCAGCCGATCGAGGAACTGCGGGCCGGGGCAGAGGAGGTGGCGAAGATGTTCGACTGGTTCGACGAGAAGGGGTACCAGGCCGATATCGCCGCGCTCCGCGAGCGGTACCCGGAGTTGCTGACCCTGGAGGCGTGGCTGAGCAGGAACCGGTAGGAGATCGGAGATCGGCCCGGACGACGGCCGACCGGGACAGCGCCGACGATCAGGTGCGCACCAAGCCCGGATCCGGCCTTTCCAGCGCACCCAGTGCTCATTCCGCCGCGGAGCCCGCACGCGCGCCCCGTCAGGACAGGACAGCCTGATTGAGACGCGGATCCCGCACGCGCGACCCGTCAGGACAGGGCGGCCTGGAGGATGGCGCGGGCGATCGCGGCGGCGGACGGGTCGTCGGGAGGCGCCTGTTCGAGGACGACGCCCACGGCCACCTCGGGCACGTCCGCGGGGGCGAAGGCGGTGAGGACGGCCTGGTCCCGAAGCGACCCGGCGGCGGCCGGCTCGACGCCGGGAAGGGCCGCCGGCGCGCTTCCGGCGGCCACCTCGACTCCGGGGATGGCGATCGCCTCGCCGGCGCCTCCCGGCCGGGTGACGGCGGCCATCATCGCCGCCAACTGCCGGGCGTCGGGCGCGGCCAGCGTGACGCGGTAGGGCGAGGCGTCGGCGCGGTTGATGATCGAGCCGTCCGGCAGACGTACGTCCTGCACCAGGTACGGGCGCATCAGGACCCCCTCGTTGGCCACGGCGGCCGACAGCATGGCGACCATCAGCGGCGTGGCCCGGACGAGGTGCCGGCCGGTGGCCGTCAGCGCGGTCCCGGCCCGGTCCAGGCCGGCGGGGAAGGTGCTGGGCACGGCGCGCAGGGGGACGGCGAGGTCGTCGGCGCCGAAGCCGAACGCCTCCGCCTGGGCGCGCAGGGCGTCCTGGCCGAGGTGGAGGCCGAGCCCGGCGAACGCGGTGTCGCACGATCCCCGGAAGGCGCGGCTGAGCGCGACCGTGCCGTCGCCACAGGGCCGGCCGCCGGGGTTGGACAGGTGGCGCGAGCCGCCGGGGAGCGGCAGGCGGCCGGGGGCGACGACGCGGGACACGGGCGTGTACTCGCCGGAGGCGAGCGCGGCGGCCGCGGTGACCACGGTGAAGGCCGAGCCCGGCGGGTAGCTCCGCTCCAGGGCCCGGTTGAGCAGCGGCCGGCTCGGGTCGTGGCTCAGCCGCTGGTCCACCCTGACCAGCCGGTCCGCGTTGAGCGTGGAGTAGGCGCCGGGGTCGTACGACGGGTAGCTGGCCAGGGCCAGGATCGCGCCGGTCGCCGGGTCGACGGCCACCGCCGCGCCGGGCCGGCCCGTCGACCTGAGGCCCTGGTAGGCGGCCCATTGGACGCGTTCCCTGATCGTGAGCCTGACGTCGGCCCCGCCCGCGTCGCCGTCGTTGATCAGCCTGCGCATCCGCACCTTCGGGTCGTCCCCGGACAGCACGCCGTTCTCGGCCTGCTCGACGCCGGTGGCCTGGTGCAGGGCGATGTGGCCGGTGACGGGGGCGTACATCTCGCCGTTGGTGTAGACGCGCCGGTACTCGTACGGGCCGCGCCTGCTCGGCCGGCTCCTGACGATGGTCCGGCCGTCGTAGGTGAGGATGTCGCCGCGCGGGTGCGCGAACCTGGCGAGGAGCGCACGCTGGTCACGCGGGTCGGCGCCGAAGCGGCGCACGCCGAGCGTCTGCAGATAGGTGATGTTCGCCAGCAGGGAGAACAGCAGCGCTCCACAGACCAGGGCGACCCGTCTCAGCGGGATGTTCATCCGTCTCGCCCTCGGCCCGGCCATGGATCACGTCTAACAGGCGGCCCGCCAAGCCAGGGCTACAGGAGGCTCCGGTAGTAGGAGATCTTGTTGTGGAGGTGGCGCTGCCGCTCGGTGAGGTTGGCGATCTGGGGATCAGCCCACGTCACCGAACAGGTCCTGGACAGCCTGAGCGGTGGCCGCGCCGGTGAGCCAGGTCTCGAGCTGAGCGAGATCCGTGCAGGACAGGATCCGGGCACGTGTCTCCTCGGTGACGTGGAAGCCCCGGGCATCCAGCACGAGCAGCACCGACCGGGCCGCCTCCTCGGCCTTCCCTTCGACCTTTCCCTCGGCTTTCCCCTCGGCTTTCCCTTCGGCCATGCCCTCTTGGAGACCGCGACCGTAGTGTTCGCGGGCCCAAGGTGTGTAAACCGGCCAGTCGGTGGACGTCATGATCTCCTCCATGAAAACAGGTGCACGGCCTCCGGCTTCAGAGGACGCTCTGATAGTAGGAGATCTTGTTCCTGATGTAGCGCTTGCGTTCCACGAGGTTCTCGATCTGGGCCTCGACGCGGTGATCGTGCTCTTCGAGGAGCTTGATGCGATCCGGGATGGTGTGGTCGCCGGCACGGGTCAGCTCGGCGAAGCGGAGCATCTCGGCGATCGGCATGCCGGTGTCGCGCAGGCACCGGATCGTCCCGAGCCAGCCCACGTCCTCCTCGCTGAACCGGCGCTGCCCGGCAGCGTTGCGGCCCACGGGCTCCAGCAGGCCGATCTTCTCGTAGTAGCGCAGGGTGTCGAGGGTGAAGCCGGTCTCCTCGACCACTTCGGCGGGTGTGTAGACGCTCACGCCCCAGAGCATCGCACCTGGAGTGCACTCCAGGTCAACGCGAGATCGTTCGTACCGAAAAATGCTCTTACGCGGGCACTTGTTGAGCGCTTGACATGGAGTGCACTCCAGCTTCCACAGTCATCCCTTGACATCCTCCCGGCTCTGAAGAACCGGGATTCCGACCGTCGCCGGTCGGGCTTCCTGCTTCACCGCCGGTCGCCCGCCCGAGAGAGGACTCTCGTTGAGGTCCTACACCGGCTCCACAGGCGTTTCGCCTCTCCGCAAGCCCTGCGGCGAGGGTAATTCCGATCGTTCGTCCGGCGGCTTGGTTGTCGCCACCGTCGAACACACTACCGAACCGCGCGGTGTCGTGCGGCGTTTCGACGGCGGTCCGCCTGGCGGCGAATCGCCTGCCCCTGCCCTGCTCCGCAGGGGTCCGATTCCTCCCTCGCCGGAAGGCGGGGGTCTCCTCGGAGGTTCCCGATGAACATCGCACTCGGCACGATCCCCTTCGGCACGACAGTCGGCGAGAAGGACTCCTTCGCCCTCCTGGACCGCTTCGCCGAGGCGGGCGGCACCATGATCGACACTGCGAACAACTACCCGTTCTGGGCCGAGGGCTGCTCCGGCGACGAGAGCGAGCTGACCGTCGGGGCCTGGATGGCCGCCCGCGGCAACCGCGACGAGATCTTCCTGAGCACCAAGGTCGGCGCCCGCCCGACGATCCCCGGCGACACCACCCTGGACTCGGCGGAGGGGCTGTCCGCCCCGGCCGTCGCCAAGGCCGTCGAGGGCAGCCTGAGCAGGTTACGGACGGACTACATCGACGTGTATTGGGCGCACATCGAGGACCGTTCGGTGCCGCTGGAGGAGACGCTGGGCGCCTTCGACGCGCTCGCCCGGCAGGGCCGGATCCGCAGCGCGGGCGCCAGCAACGTGCCCGCCTGGCGGCTCGACCGGGCGCGCAACCTGTCGGCCTCGCGCGGCCTACTGCCCTACACGTACGTGCAGCTCCGCCACACCTACCTGCGTCCCCGCCCGCTGACCAGAATGGCGGAGTCGGGCCATGTGCTCGCCACGGACGAGATGCTGGACTACGTCCGCGCCGAGCCCGACCTGACGCTGTGGGCGTACAACACGCTGATGGCGGGCGCCTACACGCGGGCCGACCGGCCGATCCCGGAGATCTACGATCATCCGGGCACCACCCGGCGGCTCGCCGTGCTGCGCGAGGTGTCGTCGGAGCTGGGCGTCACGCCCAACCAGGTGGTGCTGGCCTGGCTCCTGGCCGACGGGTACGTCCCGATCGTCGGCGTCTCCACGATGGCCCAGCTCGATGAGGCCGTCGGCGCGGCGGACCTCAAGCTCGACGACGACCTCCGCGCGCGGCTCGACGCCCCCTGCTGACCCCGCCGCCGCGAGCCGCGGCTACGGGAGATGCTCGGCCAGGTAGCGGCGGACCAGCAGCTTGCACTCGGCGATCATGAACGGGTCGCCGTCGGGCTGGATGCGGAAGGCCACCTTCAGCACCGCGTCGGTGGCCTCCACCGCCACCAGCAGCGCCCGGTCGAGCCCGTCGCCCGGAGGCGCGTCGAGCAGGTCGACGGCGAGCGCTCGCAGGCGCTCGGCCACGACGACGTTGTTGTCCTGGGCCCGGTCGAGGGTCCGGCGGGTGCCCTCCAGGGGCGGCCCTCCCGGCCGGGCCAGGACCTCGCCGAAGTCGACCACCGCGAACCCCGGCGTGGTGCGCTTCATCGCGACGAACTCGTCGATCGCCAGGTCCACCAGATCGGTCCAGTGCCCCAGGTGGGCCTCGGCGATCCGCTCACTCACCCGGCTCAGGAACGCGTCGAGGTTGCGCACGGCCAGCGCCCGGACCAGGCCCTGCTTGTCGGGGAAGAACTGGTAGAACGTGCCGATCGGCACCCCGGCCCGCCGCGCGACCTCCTTGGTGGTCAGCGCCTCGTAACCGAGCTCGTCCAGGAGGCGCGCGCACTCGTCGAGCATCCGCTCCACCCGCTCCACACTGCGGCGCTGGGCTGGACGGCGGCGCAAGGCACTGGTCATGCCCCCCATCCTCGCTTATTTCCCACGGGGACAGGCTCTGACTTCCCAAGACGATTAACATGAGCAGCACTCGCATAATTTGAGGAGCCGCTGATGTTTCTCTGGGGTACGGCCACGGCCGCCTACCAGATCGAGGGAGCCGTCGCCGAGGACGGCAGGGGCGTCTCCATCTGGGACACGTTCGCGCACGAGCCGGGCCGCGTCCGCGACGGCCACACCGGCGACGTGGCCTGCGACCACTACCACCGCTGGCGCGAGGACCTCGGGCTCCTGACGGACCTCGGGGTCAACGCCTACCGCTTCTCGATCGCCTGGCCCCGGATCCAGCCGGACGGCGCGGGCGCGCCCAACCCGGCCGGTCTCGGCTTCTACGAGCGGCTGGTCGACGGGCTGCTCGCGGCGGGCATCACGCCGGTGCCGACCCTGTTCCACTGGGACCTGCCGCAGGCGCTGGAGGACCGCGGCGGGTGGCTGGACCGCGACACCGCCGAGCGGTTCTCCGAGTACGCCGGCGTCGTCGCCGAACGGCTGGCCGACCGCGTCCCGATGTGGATCACGCTGAACGAGCCGTTCGTGCACATGGCCTTCGGCTACGGCATGGGCGTCCACGCCCCGGGCCGGGCCCTGCTGCTCGACGCCCTCCCCGTCGCGCACCACCAGCTGCTCGGCCACGGCCTGGCCGTACAGGCGCTGCGGGCTGCGGGCGCCGGGCAGGTGCTGATCACCAACAACTGCACCCCCGTCTGGCCCGCGTCGGACTCGGAGGAGGACCTGGCCGCCGCGGCCGCCTACGACGCCCTGCACAACCGGCTGTTCAACGACCCGGTCCTGCTGGGCTCGTATCCCGACCTGTCGGCGTACGGGACCGAGGTGGAGGTCCGCGACGGTGACCTGGCCACGATCTCGGCCCCGCTGGACGGCCTGGGCGTCAACTACTACAACCCCACCAGGATCGCCGCTCCCACGGGCGACGGCCTCCCCTTCTCGGACGTCGGCGTCACCGGCTATCCCACCACCGCCTTCGGCTGGCCCGTGGTCCCCGACGGTCTGCGCGAGCTCCTGACGGGCCTGCGCCAGAGGTACGGCACCGCCCTCCCACCCGTCTACGTCACCGAGAACGGCTGCTCCCAGCCGGACGAGCTCACCCCGGCCGGCGTCGACGACCAGGCGCGCATCGCCTACCTCGACGGCCACATCGACGCGGTCGAGCGTGCCCGTCGGGAGGGCGTCGACGTGCGCGGCTACTTCGTCTGGTCGCTGCTGGACAACTTCGAGTGGGCCGAGGGATATCACCAGCGCTTCGGCCTCGTCCACGTCGACTTCGCCACCCAGCGCCGCACCCCCAAGGCGTCCTACCACTGGCTCAGGCGCCGCCTGGCCGGCGGCGACCGGCCGCCCTCTTGACGCCACCGCATATCGGGAAACACTGTTTCCCTCATGGCAGCGACATGGTCCGCAGATGACGTCCGAGAGCCCGAGCCGCCCGCCACGTGGGACGCGATCGTCGTGGGGGCGGGCCCCGGCGGGCTCGCCTGCGCCATCGCCGCCGCCGACGCCGGGGCCCGTGTGCTGCTGCTGGAGAAGGCGGACGACGTGGGAGGCGCGCTGCACTTCTCCGGCGGGCACCTGTCCGCCGGCGGATTCTCGGCCCAGTACGAACGCGGCATCGAGGACGACCCGGAGCGGCACCTCGCCGACATCCGGCGGATCAGCCGGGGCACCGCGCGCGAGGACCTGACCCGGGTGTCGCTCGCCGAGCAGCCGGCCGTGCTGGAGTGGCTGCTGGCGGCCGGGTTCGCGATCGACCCGGCGACTCCCCGGATCGTGCACGGGCACGAGCCGTACCTCACGCCGCGCACGGTCCACGCCTCCGCCGTACCGGGGGGACCGGCGATCCTGGCCGTGCTGCGCCCGCTGCTGGCCGCCCACCAGGCGGCGGGCCGGATCGACCTGCGGTGCGGAGTCCGGATCACCGACCTGCTGACCGCGCCGCCGACCAGCGGCGCGCGGGCCGGGAACGGGCCGGCCACCGGCGCCCAAGACGGCGACGGCCGGGTGACCGGGGTGGTGGCCGAGGACGGGACCCGGTGGCGGGCCGGGGCGGTGGTGCTGGCCACCGGCGGCTTCGGCTTCGCGCCGGAGCTGTTCGCCGAGCTGGAGGGAGCGCCGCTGACCACGTCGGCGGCGCCCACGTCCACCGGCGACGGACTGCTGATGGGCCGGCGGGCCGGCGCGGCCGTGCAGGGCACCGGCAGGTACATCCCGACGTTCGGCGGCCTGCCCCCGGAGGGCGACGATCCCCGGGTCGACTGGACGCACCGGCCCCAGCTGGTCGCCGTCGAGCGGCCGCCGTGGGAGATCTACGTCGACCCGCGCGGCAGGCGGTGGATCGCCGAGGACGAGCCGAGCATCGACCGCAAGGAACGGGCGTTGACCACGATCGAGCGGATGACGTTCTGGATGGTGTTCGACGAGCGGGCGCTGCGCGAGTCGTACCCGATCGTGCACGGGTGGAGCGCGGCCGAGCTGGCCGAGCGGTGCGGGCGGCGGCGCGGCGTGCACCGGGCGGGCGACCTGGGCGGGCTCGCCGAGCTGGCCGGGATCGACCGGGAGGGCCTGCTGGAGACGGTGGCCAGGTACAACGGCTTCGTGGCCGGCGGCCGGGACCCCGACTTCGGCCGGCGCCACCTGCCCGCGCCGATCGCCGAGCCGCCCTACTACGCGATCGAGAACCATCCGGTCACGCTGATCACGTTCGCCGGGCTCGACGTGGACACGCGGTCGCGGGTGCGCCGCGCCGACGGGCAGATCATCCCCGGCCTGTACGCCGTCGGCGAGGTCATCGGCTCGGCGGCCGTCAACGGCAACGCGTTCTGCTCGGGCATGTGCCTCACCCCGGCGATGGCCTTCGGCCGCCTCGTCGGCCGCGACCTCGCCGGACGGCGCGGGATCCGGCGCTAGAACAGCGTCGGAGACCGCCCCGGACGCCCGTGCTGGAACCGCGCTAGAACACCGACACGTGCACGTGGTCGTAGTGGTTGGCGGTGGGCCCGCCGCGGTCGGACATGGGGTCCCAGCCCCCGCCGGACCGGATGTCGTAGTAGCGCTGCTTCCAGATGATGTACATCACGCCGAGCCGCGACCCGTTCTGGATGAGGTACTCGGCCAGCGCGTCGCCGCGGTCGGCGTCGGCGCCGGAGGCCACCCGGCCGCCGCCCGACATCATGAAGTCGCAGGCGCGTCCCTTGCCGTGCTCGCCGGGGTCGCCGGAGCGCAGGCAGCCCACGCCGTAGGGCATCGGGAAGTTCTGCATGACCTCGGCACGTACCGTGATCATGCGCTGGGTGAGCCCGCTGGAGCCGCCGGGCTGCTGGAAGCCGTACTTGGCGAGCAGCCGCTCCATCTCGCGGCGCTTGCCCTGCATGACCTTGATCTCTTTGCGCAGCTTGTTGATCTTGTCGTTGGCGGCGAGCTTGGCCTTCTTGGAGTCGTCGATCAGCTTCTCGATGCGCTGGACCTGGCTGGTGCGCTCGTGGGCGATGTAGGCCATGTTGGCCGCGTGGCCGAGCGCGTTGTGCGGCTCGCCGCCGAGGCCGAACAGCTGGGTGCCGTCGAGCGGGCCCACGATGTAGGCGTTGCGGGCGATGTCGGCGACGTCGGCCCTGGCCCTGTCGAGCCGTGCCTGCAGGGCGCCGGAGGTCTGGGTGGCCTTGCCGGCCTGGATCCTGATCTCCTCAAGGCTCTGGATCTGGCCCCGGTAGAGGTCGTTGAGCTGCGCCGCCTGTTTGGTCAGCTTGCGCAGCTCGGCCGGACTGGGGTCGGCCGAGGCCGGCCGCGAGGGAGGGAGGGCGAGCAGCCCGGCGAGGAGGGCGGCGAGTGCGGTGCGGCGACCCAGTCTCACGCCCGTCCTCCCCTCATAGACGGACCGAAACTATAGAAGATGATCTTTATTTCTGTCATCCGAACGATGGAACCCATGTGTCTTAGGTGATGCATGCCTACTTTGTCGGAAATAAGAGCACGATAAGTTTTTGGGCCTTGCCGGGACCGTCGAGTCGGTTTGAGATGGCGGCGAACTCTCTGCGAAGGGGCAGACCGTGTCTCGTTTATCGTCCTCACTCATGGCCGTCGTTCTCGGCCTCGGCACCTGCCTGGTCGCCGTCCAAGCCCACGCCGAGGTGGACCCGCTGCCACCCGGCGACCGGATCGAGCTCTACCAGCTGGACAGCCCTCCCGGCACCGGGCAGATCCTGCGGGAGAAGGGCTTCGACATCGTCCAGCAGGAGAACAAGGGCGGCCAGGAGCACATCGAGCTGACCGCCGCCCAGGCCGACCTCGACGGGCTGCGCAAGCTCGGCCACAAGCCCGAACCCGTGCGCAACCCGCAGGGCCAGACCCAGCTGGAGGCCGCGAGGACGCAGGCCGCGGGCGGCTACACGGTCTGGAAGTCCTACTCCGAGCCCGGCGGCATCGCCGACCAGCTCAGAGCCATCGCCAACGCCAACAAGGACATCGTCAAGATCCAGTCCATCGGCAAGACGCTGAGGGGCCAGGACATCCTCGCCGTCAAGGTCAGCACCCTGGCCAGGGCGCTCCCCGACGGGATCAAGCCCTCGACGCTCTACTCGGCGACGCAGCACGCCCGCGAGTGGATCGCCGCCGAGGTGGACATGCGGCTGCTGAAGTACGTGGTGGCCAACAAGTCGGCGCTGCGCGACCTGCTCAACAGGACCGAGCTGTGGTTCGTGCCGGTGGCCAACCCCGACGGCTACGACTTCACCTTCACCGAGGGCAACCGCCTGTGGCGCAAGAACCTGCGCGACGTCAACGGCGACGGCCGGATCACCAGCGGTGACGGCGTCGACCCCAACCGCAACTTCCCCACGAACTTCCACTACGACGAGGAGGGCTCCTCCTCGATCCCGAGCAGCGAGACCTACCGGGGCACCGGGCCGGCCAGCGAGCCGGAGACCAGGGCCATGGACGGCCTGCTGAAGCGCGTCGGGTTCGAGATGCAGCTCAACTACCACTCGTTCGGCCCGCTGCTGCTCTACCCGATCGGCTTCCAGATCGCCACCGAGACGGCCGACAACCCGATCTACGAGGCGCTGACCGGCACCGACGCCAACCCGGCGGTCCCCGGCTTCGACCCCGACCTCGGCGCCGAGCTCTACACCACCAACGGCGACACCAACGACCAGGCGCACCGCCAGTACGGCACGCTGTCCTGGACCCCGGAGCTCAACGAGGGCTGTGACGGCTGCGGGTTCGTCTTCCCCGACGACGAGGCGCTGGTGCAGGCGGAGTTCGAGAAGAACCTCCCGTTCGCCCTGGACGTCGCGAAGTCCGCGGTCAACCCGGTCGAGCCGGTCAGCCACCTGGGCAACAGGACGCCCGACTTCGTGATCGACCCCTTCGAGGTGAGCCATGGCCGCGACCAGGTGGTCCAGGTCAACGCCAAGCGCCGGCTGGGCCCCGTCGCGCTCAGGTACCAGGTCAACGGCGGCCGTACCAAGACGGCGCTGACCAGCGAGTGGAAGGGCGGAGAGCGCTACGGCAAGGGCTACGACCGCTACTACCACCGGCTGCGCGGCAAGATCACCGGCACCAGGCCGGGTGACAGCGTGAAGGTCTGGTTCACCTCGCTCGGCAAGAAGAGCGCCGACTTCACCTACAAGGTGGCCGACGACATCGGCGGCAAGGTGCTGGTGCTCGCCGCCGAGGACGTCACCGGCATCAGCCCGGCGCAGGGCGTGACCGAGGCGAAGTACGCCGACGACTACGCCAAGGCGCTCGACGAGGCCGGCTACAGCTCCGACGTCTACGACCTGGACAAGATGGGCCGTAAGGCGCCGCACCCGCTCGGCGTGCTCAGCCACTACAAGGCCGTCGTCTGGGAGACCGGCGACGACATCATCCCGCGCAGCGTGGGCCAGGTGCCCGGCACCACGTCCAAGGCCGGGGTCGACACCGAACTGGCCGTCCGCGACTACCTCAACGAGGGCGGCAAGCTGCTGCACGCGGGCAAGTACCCGTCGTACGCGGCCAACAACAACGGCGCCTACTACTACCAGCCCGACCAGCCGGCCCAGCCGGAGTGCGCGACGCCGAACGACCCGCCGTGCATCCCGGTGTTCAACGACTTCCAGCAGTACTACCTGGGCGCCTACGTCTACTTCGACGACGCGGGCACCGACCACGACACGGGTCAGCCGTTCGCGCTGAAGGGCGTGGGCGGCCGCTTCGACGGCCTCAACGCCACGCTGGAGCCGAGCCACACGAACTCGTTCGTGGCGACCTCGGCGATCCTGCCCGCCGACCGGTTCCCGCTGTTCGCGAGCTCCGCGCCCGTCAAGTGGGTACGGCCCGGCGGCCCGTTCGACCCGCACACCGGCTCCTGGGACGTCTACAGCGGCATCGCCGACGTCTCGTGGAAGCGGCTGACCAAGACGATCGACCTCACCGGCAAGACCTCGGGCGACCTGTCGTTCTGGACGTCGTACGACACCGAGGCCGACTGGGACTTCCTGACCGTGGAGGCCCGCACCGCCGGCGGCGACGACTGGACCACGCTGCCCGACGCCAACGGCCACACCACGCAGTCGACGGGCAGCAGCTGCGCACCGCCGAGCGGCGGCGCGGGCTGGCGCACGATCCACCCCTTCACCCAGCGCTACCAGGGCGCCGACTGCTCGCCGACCGGCACCTCGGGCTCGTGGAACGCGGCCAGCGGCAACTCCGCGGGCTGGCAGCAGTGGAAGATCGACCTGACCCCGTACGCGGGCAAGCGGGTCGAGCTGTCGATCTCGTACATCAGCGACTGGGCCACCCAGGGCGCGGGCGTCTTCCTCGACGACTTCGCGGTCACCCTGGACGGCGCGGCGAGCGAGTCGACGTCGTTCGAGGCCGACCTGGGCGGCTGGACGGTCGGCGACCCGCCGGAGGGCACCTCGCCCTCGATCAACAACTGGTTCCGCACGGACCAGGTGTTCGAGGAGGGCGGCGGCGTCACCACCAAGGACACCGTCTACCTCGGCTTCGGCGTGGAGAGCCTGACCACGCAGGAGATGCGCACCGACCTGGTCAAGCGGTCGATGCGGCATCTGCTCGGAGATCGGCGCTGATCTGGGGCGAGCGTGACGGGGAGGGGCGCGGCGTACCTGCCGCGTCCCTCTTGCGTGCGCGGACAGAACATGGTTCGGTCACCTTGAGGCTGTGCACAAACAAGCAAGCATTCGGTCTGCAGGAGGCTCACATCATGCGCCAGCACGACACGCTGTTCATCGGAGGCGAATGGGTGGCACCGGCGGGCACCGGCACCATCGACGTCATCTCCCCCCAGACAGAGGAGGTCGTCGGCCGGGTGCCCGACGGCACGCCCGAGGACATGGAGCGCGCGGTCGCCGCCGCCCGCGAGGCCTTCGACCACGGCCCCTGGCCTCGCATGACGTTCGCCGAGCGGGCCGCGGCGATCGGCCGGCTGGCCGCGATCTACGAGGCCCGGCAGGGCGAGATGGCCGCGCTGATCACCGAGGAGATGGGCTCACCGATCACCTTCTCCAACCTCGCGCAGGCGCCCCAGCCGCTCGGGATGCTGAAGTTCTACGCCGAGTACGGCGCGACGTTCGAGCAGGAGGAGCAGCGGCCCGGCCTGTTCGGCCCGGTGACGGTGCGGCGCGAGCCGGTGGGCGTGGTGGCCGCCGTGGTGCCGTGGAACGTCCCCCAGTTCGTCTCGATGAGCAAGATCGCCCCCGCTCTGCTGGCCGGCTGCACGATCGTGCTCAAGCCCGCCCCCGAGACCCCGCTCGACGCCTACCTGCTGGCCGAGATGGTGCTGGAGGCCGGGCTGCCGGCCGGCGTGCTCAACATCGTGCCCGCCGGTCGTGAGGCGGGCGAGCACCTCGTGTCCCACGCGGGCGTGGACAAGGTGGCCTTCACCGGCTCGACCGCCGCCGGCCGCCGCATCGCCGCCATCTGCGGCGAGCAGCTCAAGCGGGTCAGCCTGGAGCTCGGCGGCAAGTCGGCCGCCATCGTCCTCGACGACGCCGACCTCCCCTCCAGCATGGGCATGCTGGCGCTCGCCTCGCTGATGAACAACGGCCAGGCCTGCGTCGCGCAGACCCGCATCCTCGCCTCGCGCAACCGCTACGACGAGGTCGTCGAGGCGGTCGCGAACATGGTGACCTCGCAGCCCGTCGGCGACCCCGCCGACCCGGGCACCGGCATCGGCCCGCTGGTCGCCAAGCGGCAGCAGGAACGCGTCGAGGGCTACATCAAGGCCGGCATGGACGAGGGCGCCAAGGTCGTCGTCGGCGGACTCGACCGGCCCTACGACCGCGGCTGGTACGTCGCCCCGACCGTGTTCGCCGGGGTGACCAACGACATGAGGATCGCCCGGGAGGAGATCTTCGGCCCGGTGCTGGCCGTGATCCCCTACGAGGACGAGGCCGATGCCGTACGCATCGCCAACGACAGCGACTACGGCCTGGCCGGCACCGTCTGGACGGCCGACACCGAGCACGGCATGGACGTGGCCAGGCAGGTGCGCACCGGCACGTACGGGGTCAACTGCTACATGCTGGAGGCCAACACGCCCTTCGGCGGCTACAAGGCCAGCGGGATCGGGCGCGAGCTCGGCCCCGAGGGGCTCAGCGGCTACCTGGAGTACAAGACCATCGCCCGCCTGGGCTGACGGAGCGTTCGCAGGGCTCCGGCACTTCGGTGTGCCGGAGCCCTGCTCGCGTGCGAGACGGACACCCAGCGCGCCCCCGCAACGCTAGGTGAACATCCCGCCGGCCCCTCAGCGGCCCGCTGGACGTGGACCACGGTGGGCGACCGTCCAGCTACAAGAAGTATGTCCCAGTCCGCCGCCGGTAGCGGTTTCCTGCCCCAAGGACTTTCTCCCTGCGGTTTTGTTCCATCCGCCCTAGGTAGACGTGTATTACTCAGGAAAAGTTCGAGTCGATCCACTTTCCGATGCGACGGACCAGTTCGGGGGTCGCCGCCGCCTCCGCGTGGCCGAACCCGGGCTCGATCCAGAGCTCCTTGGGCTCGCGCGCTCCCGCGTAGAGCTGCCAGGCGTGCTCCAGCGGGAAGAACGCGTCGGCGTCGCCGTGCACGATCAGCAGCGGCGTGGGTGAGACCAGCCCGGCGGCCTCGTGGGGCGGCATCGGGATCGGGTCCCAGGCGCCCCGCGCGATCCGGGTGCGCTTGGCCATCCGGGCCGCCCACCGCCCGACGGGCTGCTCGATGGCCCAGTGGACCTGCCGCATCGGCCGGGTGCCCCGGTAGTGCCAGCGGGCCGGCCCGCTGACCGCCACGACCGCCTCGACGCCGCCCAGCAGCGCCGCGTGGCGCACGGCCACCGCCGCGCCCATCGAGAAGCCCACCACCGCGATCCGGGAGTAGCCGATCACCCGTGCGTGGCGCACGGCCGCGGCCAGGTCGAGGATCTCCAGGTCGCCGACCGTGGTCTCGCCGCCCGAGCGGCCGTGGCCGCGGAAGTCGAACGCGATCACGGCGCCGTGGCCGCTGAGCGCGTGGACGATGCGGCGGGCCGCGCCCACCCGCCACGAGCCGGTGAACCCGTGGGCCACCACGATGCCGAGGTCGGACCGGGCCGACGGGGTGTGCGCGGCGTCGATCCGGACGCCGTCGTCGGTCCTGAGCATGACCGGGAAGTGTGGCGCGAGCGGCATGACCTCAAGCGTAGGGTCACCGCCGGTCCGCATCGCGCCGAGAGGGCGCCAGGACACGCAGGTCAGCCACGCTCACCACGGTCCGCACCCGCGAGCCGTCGGCCGCGTCGAGCGCCTGGGGCAGATCGGAGATCATCACGCGCGCGTGGCTGGCCAGGATGCGCCGGCGCAGGTCGCAGGCGTCGAGCTCGGCGGGCAGCGGCCAGGCGACCGCGCCGACGGCGATCACCGCGTCGGTCGCCACCAGCAGATGGGGCCCGACGGGCAGGCAGATGAGCACCGAGTCGCCCAGCCGCACTCCCCTGCGGCGGAGCTGGACGGTCGCCGCCGCCGACCACTCGTCCAACTCCCCCTCGGTGAGCCGCAGACCCGTCGCCGAGTCCACCATGACGATGCGCTCATCCATGCCGACCACGGTAGGGAGGGGCATCTCGGGCGTACATGGGGCGGAATATGCACTTCGCTATGCAGAAGCCTCAGGATGTTCGGCGGCCCACACCGCGATCTGCGCGCGCGAGGTATAGCCGAGCTTCTCCATGATGTTGGCGATGTGCCTGGCCACGGTGGCCGGGCTGATCACGAGCTCCTCGGCGATGGCCCGGTTGGACAGCCCCCGGGTCAGCAGCGCGGCGATCTCCCGCTCGCGCGGGGTCAGCACCGAGTGCGGGACCCGGGCGGAACGCGGCCGGGGCGCCCGGTCGGCCGGCGCCGGCCGCTCCCCGTCGAGGACACGCTGGGCGGCGTCGGCGGGGCTCATCGTCCGGCCCCGCGACCAGAGCAAGGAGGCGCGGCCCTCACCGAGCTTGGCCCGGGCGCGGGCGAGCAGCTCCTCGATGCGGGTCGCGGCGGAGTGCTGGCCGATCGACTCCCGGAGCGTGGCCGCCGCGGCCGCGGCGAGGACCGCCGCCTCCAGGTCACCCTCGGCCTCGGCGAGCACCGACAGCCCCACGAGGCAGCGGGCCACGCCCTGGCGCTGCCCGGTGTGCCGGCTCAGTGACAGGCTCGCGGCCAGCCGTTCTCTGGCCGTGGCGAACTCGTGCAGCAGGGCCGCGACCCGCCCGGCGCGCGCCAGGCAGCGGGCCAGCTCGACTCCGGTGCCGAGCTCCCGCAGCCAGGTGACGGCCGCCTCGTAGTGGGCCATGGCCGTCACCAGGTCGCCACGCGCCTCGGCGACCGCGCCGAGCTGGGTCGCCACCCGGGCCAGGATCCACCGGTGGCCGTGCTCGCGCGCCCGCTCCAGCGCCTCCTCGCCGTGCCGCTGGGCCTCGCGCAACCGGCCGCGCACCAGGGCCACGGCCGAGAGCCCGGCCAACCCCGCCGCCTGGTTCCACTGGTCGCCGGCGGCCGTGGCCACGGCCAGGCACCGCTCGGCGTGGTGCAGCGCCTCCTCGGCCCGCCCCAGGCGCAACCACACCATGACCAGCAGGTTGTGCACGACGCAGGCCCGGAACCGGTCGTCGGCGAGGCCCGGCAGACTCTCCGTGGCCAGCTCAAGGGAACGGGGCAGCTCGTCGCGAGCCTCCAGGCCGTAGGCGAGGTAGGCCTTGGCCAGGGCGATCTGATGGACGGGCACCTGGCTCAGATCGAGGGCGAGCAGCCGCTCCACCCAGCCGACGATCTCCGTCAGACCGCTCACCGGCAGCAGGCCCGTGCTGCGGAAGCACAGCCGCAGGCCCTGCGACGCGCTGCCCGACTCGATGGCCCAGTCGAGCGCCGCCCGCTGGTCGTCGAGCAGCGTGCGGCTCGCGGTCAGGGCGGCCAGCCGCCGCGCCCACGGCAGCCGGCGCTCGGACAGCTCGACCGTGAAGTGCCGCTGCATCAGCTCGCAGAGCACGTGCAGGTGACGGTCGCGGACGACCTCGTGCTCACCCGCCGCCGCCAGCCGCTCGGCGGCGAAACGCTTGATGGTCTCCAACAGGCGGTAGCGCCTGCGAGATTCGTCACACAACACCAGGGACTTGTCGACCAGCCCGCCCAGCAGGTCGACGATCTCCGCCCCGGAGATGGGCAGCTCGGCGCACACCTGCTCGGCGAGGTCGAGGTCGAAGGACCCGGCGAAGACCGAGAGCCTGCGCAGCAGCACCTGCTCCTTGGCCGACAGCAGGTCGTGGCTCCACTCGACGGCGGCCCGCAGGGTGCGCTGCCTGGCCGGGGCGGTGCGCTCGCCGGTGGTGAGCAGCGAGAAGCGGTCGTCGATCCGGTCGGCGATCTGCCCGGGGCTGAGCAGGCTGGTGCGGGCGGCGGCCAGCTCCAGCGCGAGCGGCAGCCCGTCGAGGGCCCGGCACAGGCGCGCCACGTCGGCCTGGCTCTCGGGACCCAGCCGGGTGCCCACGGCGGCCGCCCGGTCGCGGAAGAGCCGCACCGCCTCGGCGTCGGGCGCCCCGGGCTCGGGCAGGTCGAGCGGCGGCACCCGCCAGACCAGCTCGCTGGCGATGCGCAACGGCTCCCTGCTGGTGGCCAGGATGCTCAGCCGCCGGCACGAGGCGACGAGCCTGGCGCTCACCTCGGCGCAGCTGTCGACGAGGTGCTCGCAGTTGTCGAGCAGCAGCAGGCAGCGCGTGCCGCCCAGCCGCGCGGCCACGGTGTCGAGCAGCGGCCGGGTGTGCTCCTCGGGCACGCCCAGCACCCTGGCGATCTCGCGCACCACCAGCTCGGGCCGGTTGATCCTGGCCAGCTCGACCAGCCACACGCCACCGGAGTAGGAGGGCACCAGCCGGGCCGCGACGCGCAGGGCCAGCCGGGTCTTGCCGATGCCGCCGACGCCGCACAGGGTGACCACACGCGTGTCGCCGAACATCCCGCACAGGTCGTCGAGATCACGCTCGCGTCCGACGAACCGGTTGGGCTCGGCTGGGAGGTTGTGCCGGGGGGAGTCAGGCATGTGGTCACCCTGCGTCGCGGAAGGATCACACTCTTCCACAGTGTCGCACTTTTCACAGGGCGAGGGAGCTGACGACCGCCCTTTCGTCGACGACGCGCAGCGTGGGGTCGCCGAGCAGGCGTCTGGCCAGGTCGTACGGGGCGACGACGAGCGTGGCGGCGCGCTCGTGGGCCAGCACCCGGCAGCCGATCAGGCTGGGCTCGTGCGCGATCACGACGTGCGCGCCGGCCATCATGGCCAGGTCGAGCACCCGCAGGCCCTTGAACGCGTCGCTCACCGCCGCGAGCACGACGTCGTCGGGGCCGACCAGCAGCCGGGTGGCCAGCTTCCGCAGGTCTCCGGCCAGCTCGTCGTGGTGCAGGATCCGCTCACCGTCGACGCTCAGGGCGGGACCGGCCAGCGGCCCGAACTCGACCGTGCGCTCGCCGATCAGGTCGGCGAACGGCTTGGCCCCGGAGACGGGCTCCATGCTGAAGACGTGCTGCACGTCGACCGCGTCGGCGTCGAAGCCGCGATGGACGATCATCATCCGGGCGGCGCCGGAGGCGCCGAGCACGACGACGCCGCCGGACCAGGCGACGGAGTGCACGGCGACCGCCAGTCCGGCGCCGAGGGGCAGGTCGACGAGCACGCGGTCGCCGTAGCGGAGCCCGTGGCGGCGCAGCCCGGCCGCCACGTGCGTGACCCGCCGCGCGAAGGCGGCGTAGGACAGCACCTCGCCGGTCCTGACGTCGGTCACCGCCGGTCGGTCGCCCCGCGTCGGCGCCGCGCCCATCACCAGCTCTGTCCAGGTCATGCCGTCAATGTAGGGACCCCAGGCCTTCCCCGGCATGCACACAATTGTGCAACCCGGTATGTACCTCGCCCCGCTGAACCGGGACAAGCGCCCTAGTCTTGCTCCATGCGGGACGAGTCCGTCGAGCGCATCCTCGACGCCGCCTACGCGCGGATGCTGGCCGGTGGCCTGCGGCGGTTGACGGTCGACGAGGTCGCCAAGGAGGCGGGCCTGTCACGGATCACCGTCTATCGCCGCTTCGCGCGCAAGAGCGACCTGGTGCAGGAGGTCATCCTGCGCGAGCTGCGGAGATTTCTGCGTTCGTTCGAGCAGGCGGTGGCGCCCCTGCCGGACATGCCGGAGCGGGTGGTCGAGGGGTTCGCCGTCACCCTGCGCCTCGTGCGCGGGCATCCGCTGCTGAGCGGGCTGCTGGCCACCGAGCCGGAGACGATCCTGCCGCACCTCACGCTGGAGGCGGGGCCGTACCTCGCGGTGGCCAGGGAGTATCTGGCGGCGCATCTGAACACGCCGGACGCGCGGGCGGTGGCCGAGATGTTCATCCGCGTGGCGCTGTCGTTCGTGCTCACGCCGGACAGCGTCGTGCCGCTCGGCACCGACGAGCAGGCCCGCGCCTACGCCCGCAGGCACCTCGTCCCGCTCCTGCCATCAGAGGGGATCAACTAGACTTGGTAGGTCGCGACATCGCGCGGCCGACCCCACGACAAACAGATCGAGACTCATCATGCCTTTGAACAGCCGCGACGACCTGCGGAACATCGCGATCATCGCGCACGTCGACCATGGCAAGACCACGCTGGTCGACGCCATGCTCTGGCAGTCCGGGGCCTTCCGCGCCAACCAGGATGTCGACGACCGCGTCATGGACTCCAACGACCTCGAGCGCGAGAAGGGCATCACCATTCTCGCCAAGAACACCGCGGTCGAGCACGGCGGCATGACCATCAACATCATCGACACTCCCGGCCACGCCGACTTCGGCGGCGAGGTCGAGCGCGGCCTGTCCATGGTCGACGGTGTCGTGCTGCTGGTCGACGCCTCCGAGGGACCGCTGCCGCAGACCCGGTTCGTGCTGCGCAAGGCGCTGAGCGCGAAGATGCCGGTCATCCTGTGCATCAACAAGGTCGACCGGCCCGACGCCCGCATCAAGGAGGTCGTCGACGAGGTCTATGAGCTGTTCATGGACCTCGACGCGACGGAGGAGCAGATCGACTTCCCGATCGTCTACGCCTCGGGCAAGGCCGGCCGGGCCGCGCTCGCCCGCCCCGACGACGGCACCATGCCCGACTCCGAGGACCTCGAGCCGCTGTTCGAGATCATCAAGTCGACGATCCCGGCGCCCACCTACGACCCCAACGCGCCGCTGCAGGCCCACGTCACCAACCTCGACGCGTCCTCCTACCTCGGCCGCATCGCGCTCTGCCGGATCCACCAGGGCGTGCTGCGCAAGGGCCAGCAGGTGGCCTGGTGCCGCACCGACGGCTCGGTGCAGAAGGTGAAGATCACCGAGCTGCTGATGACCGAGGCGCTGGAGCGCAAGCCCGCCGAGGAGGCCGGGCCGGGCGACATCATCGCCATCGCCGGCATTCCCGACATCATGATCGGTGAGACGCTGGCCGACCCCGAGGACCCGCGCCCGCTGCCGCTGATCACCGTCGACGAGCCGGCCATCTCGATGACCATCGGCACCAACACCTCGCCGCTGGTCGGCAAGGCCAAGGGCACCAAGGTCACCGCCCGCATGGTCAAGGACCGCCTGGAGCGGGAGCTCGTCGGCAACGTCTCGCTGCGCGTGCTGCCCACCGAGCGTCCCGACACCTGGGAGGTGCAGGGCCGGGGCGAGCTGGCGCTGGCCATCCTGGTCGAGCAGATGCGCCGCGAGGGCTACGAGCTGACCGTCGGCAAGCCGCAGGTCGTCACCAAGCTCGTCGACGGCAAGGTGCACGAGCCGGTCGAGCGCCTGACGGTCGACTGCCCCGAGGAGTACCTGGGCGCGGTCACGCAGCTGCTGGCCGTCCGCAAGGGCCGCATGGAGCACATGACCAACCATGGCACCGGCTGGATCCGGATGGAGTTCGTGGTGCCCGCGCGCGGCCTGATCGGGTTCCGCACCGAGTTCCTCACCGAGACGCGCGGCACCGGGCTGGTGCACCACGTGTTCGACTCCTACGAGCCGTGGTTCGGCGAGCTGCGCACCCGCAACAACGGGTCGCTGGTGGCCGACCGCTCGGGTCCGGTGACCGCCTTCGCCATGCTCAACCTGCAGGAGCGCGGCACCCTGTTCGTCTCGCCGACGACCGAGGTCTACGAAGGCATGATCATCGGCGAGAACTCCCGGTCCGACGACATGGACGTCAACATCACCAAGGAGAAGAAGCTCACCAACATGCGCTCCTCCACCTCCGAGGAGACCGAGAAGGTGATCCCGCCGCGCGTGCTGTCGCTGGAGCAGGCGCTCGAGTTCATCCGCGAGGACGAGTGCGTGGAGATCACGCCCGAGGCCGTACGCATCCGCAAGGTCGAGCTCAACGCCTCCACCCGCGGCCGGAGCGCGGCGCGGGCCAAGCGCGCCTGACGTCCTTTCGCACGGCCGGTTCGCGCGTCCCACCGGGACGGCGGCGCCCGGCTCGGCCGCCGTCCTCGGTCTCCTCGGGCGACGACCAGGTCAGCTCCAGGTCAGCTCCGCGCCGAGGTGAGGACCACGTACCCGTCCCGGGCGAACCTCACCTCGTAGCCGTTCGCGACCAGCAGCCGCACCCGCTCGCGCTGCTCGGGCAGGTCGGCGAAGGGGAACGTGCGGCGCCCCGTCTCGGCCACCACCCACGGCGCCCAGCGGGGCGTGCGGTCCCAGAGCAGCACGGTGCTCCTGCCCGACAGGGCGGGCGCCAGGTTGTTGGCCGCCTCGACCAGCACGCCGTCGGGCACCACGGCGACCGCGGCCGCCGCCGCCCGCTCACGCCCGTCGAGGCGGTAGGAGTCGGGGTCGGCGAGGGCGGCCAGCGAGAAGAAGGGCACCGTGGCGACCGCGAACGCGAGCGCGCCCGCCGCCCACGCCCGCGGCAGCCAGGGAGCCCGCCCCCGGACCCGCCGGACGGCGTCCACCCCACCGGCGAAGACGACCACCACGACGAACGCGTTGTAGTGGTATTCGGCCACCCACCAGTTGGGGAACGAGCCGGCCAGCATCCGCTCGGCGATCAGCGGCACCGCCATCGCGAACAACGGCGAGCCGAGCGCGGCCAGCAGGCTGACACCGAGCAGCAGGGCCAGCGTGACGAGCTTGACGGGCGGGGCGCCGAGCTGGGCGATCACCGTGAGCGGGTCGGTCAGCGCGGTGCGGGCGACGGCGGGCAGATCGGGGCCCAGCGCGCCGTACGCCCAGTAGTAGTTGGACCTGCCGCCGAACAGCGGGATCAGCACCTGGGACGCCAGCGCGGCGAACCCGAGCCCGCCGGCCACGAACGCACCGCCCAGCACCCGCCAGCCCCGCTGGAAGAGCAGGACCAGCCCGAAGCCCGCGACCAGCAGGCCCATGTCCTCCTTGACGCAGAGCAGCGCGAGGACGGCGAGCACCACGTGGCCGCGCCGGCCCGCCTGCCACCGTTCGAGGAGCAGGGCGGTCAGCAGGGGCGCGAAGGCGGCCTCGTGGAAGTCGAAGGCGACGGCCTCGACCACCGGCCACGACAGGGTGTAGGCGACCGCGACCAGGTGCGCCACGGCCGGGCTGCCCAGGGCCCGCCTGGTGAAGACCCACAGCGGCACCGCCGCCGCGGCCATCAGCACCGCCTGGGCGACGAGCAGGGTCTGGGGACCGTCGAAGATCCAGTAGAGCGGCGCCAGCAGGGCGAGGATCGGCGACCAGTGGTCGCCGAGGACGGCGAAGCCGGGGCCGAAGTCGTTGTGAACGCCCTTGACGATGGCGACCGGGAGCTGGAAACGGGAGTAGGAGCGGACCGCCTGGTCGAAGATGACCAGGTCGTAGGCCCCGGCCCGGAACCCCGCGAACCGGGTCAGCGACAGCATGGCGTAGGCCAGGGCGGCCACCCCGGTGATCGCCCCCAGAATGATCCGGTGCCGGTCGAACCCGGCTCGGGTGCCGCTCTCCGGTCGCCGGACGTCCGTGTCGTGGCTGCTCGCCGTCACTTCAGCGCCGGGGCAGATCGCTGGCGCGTACGTGGGTGCCGAGCCACTCCACCAGCGGCTCGAAGGCGCGCCAGGTCTCGCGGACCCGGTCGGCCGCCTCGGCGGTGTGGATCCAGGGCTCGGGCGGGAACCGGTGTCCGGCGTGCAGGGACCTGTGGCGCAGCAGGTCGATGCGCGGATGGTCGTCGGAGAACCCACGCGGTTTCGTCTTGAGACGATCGCCCTCCAGGGTGTGGCCCGCCGCCTGGAGAGCCGCGACCAGGGCGGCCAGCGACTTGCCGGTCAGGTCGTCGTCCACGGCCGCGCGGTAGCGGGCGACCTGGTCGGAAGCCTGGGTGTAGCAGCCGCCCGCGGTGTAGAGGCCGTCGGCGGAGATCTGGACGTAGAGCCCGATGCCGGGCACCAGGTCGACGAAAGCCCCCTGATGGGTCTTGTACGGCGACTTGTCCTTGGCGTAACGAACGTCGCGATAGGGGCGGAACAACTGGGCCTGGCCGAACTCCTCCGCCAGCTCCTCGGTGAGGGCCAGCATGGGCGCGCGCACCGCGTCGTCGTAGAAGTGCCGGTGACGGGTGAAGTACGTCTTGGAGTTGTCCGCTTCAAGGCCCTCGTAGAAGACGAAGGCCTCGTCGGGAAAGCCGGTGAAACCCATGCCGACAAGCGTGCCACGCCTCACTCGTGCTTCGTCCACCGATCCGTGTACTCCCGGCCGGGCACCGGCGTGGCACCGTACAGCTCCGAGACGGTGACGAACTTGAAGCCCTTCTTGGCGAGCGTGTCGAGCAGCTGGGGCACGGCCTCGATGGTCGTGCGGTGGATGTCATGCATGAGCACGATCTCTCCGGGTTTGGCGGCGTCCGCTCGCCGGGCCACGACCGAGGAGGCGCGGTCGCGCCAGTCGAGGGTGTCGAGGCTCCACAGGATCTGCGCCAGCCCCTCACGGCGGGTCTCGGCGGCCACCCTGGCGTCCGTGGCCCCGTACGGCGGCCGCATCATCCGCATCCGCACCCCGGTCAGCCTGCGCACGAGATTGTCGGTCTGGACGAGCTCGGCCCTGATCTGCTCCTCGGGGAGGGCCGTCAGCGGCGGATGGCTCCAGGAGTGGTTGCCGATCTCGTGGCCCTCGTCGACGATGCGGCGCGCGAGGCCGTGCGGGTCGGCGGCCACCATCTGGCCCAGCACGAAGAAGGTGGCCTTGGCCTCGCGGCCACGCAGCAGGTCGAGCAGCTTGCCGGTGTATTCACCGGGCCCGTCGTCGAAGGTGAGCGCGACGCACTTGTCACGCCGGCAGTTGACCGGGCGGTTGGCGGGCCAGTCGGGCTGCGCCCGCGCCAGCCGCTTGGCCAGGACGCGGGGGTCGACCACCGCCGGTGGACGGGCGGCCTGCTGACGTGTCTGGGGCCGCGTGCCGCAGGCCGTGACCGTCATCACCAGCAGCGCCAGAGCCAGTCCCCATATGTGCACGCTTCCCCCTGAAGGCACAGGGGGGGCAGGCTATGGATAGTCCTGTGCCGGATCCCCCCGCAAGTCCTTGGCCAGGTCCTCCCACCATGGTGGGATATCGGCCTGCGGAGCGGTAAGGCGACGCGCCACTCTTAGGGCACATCCGACCGGATCCGTACCTAGATCCCGATGTTTCACTGGTCGGGCGCTTCGCGGGGCTCGGCGACGACCATGATGAGGCGGAGTTCGTCAGGCCCGTTGTTGGCGTAGCGATGGGGCCGATCGGCGGTGAAGACCACCGCGGCGTCGGTCCTGATCAGGTGGCTTCTGCCGTACACGGTGAGGGTGAGCTCACCCGCGAGGACAGTGAGCATCTCCCTGGTGCCGGGCGGGTGCGGATCGCCGTCGTGGTGCCCGCCGGGGCCGAGCCGCCAGTCCCACAGCTCCAGGATCGTCGGAGTGTCGGCGCCGACGAGCACCCGGGCGTGCACCTCGCCCTGGTCGAAGGTGACCACGTCGGCCTTCTCCACGATCCGGACCACCGGCACGTCGGCGACCTCGACCAGCCGGGCCACGGTCACGCCGAGCGCGGAGGCGATGCGGGTGAGGGTGGAGACACTGGGGTTGGTCCTGGCCTGCTCGACCTGGACGAGCATGCCTTTGCTCACCCCCGAGCGTGCGGCCAGGGCGTCGAGGGTGAAGCCGCGGTGTGAGCGCTGTGCCCTGACGTTGCTGGCGATGGCCTGGGTGATCGTCTCCGGATCCTGCATGAGTGCAGTCTAGTGAACCCCGCTTGCAGTATATTGCACCTATTGTGTTGCACTAAGAGTGCACTCCACTGCACCAGATGGGAGAGACGTGACTGCGGTGATCCTGGCGACCGCCTGTGCGTTGGTCTACGGCACGGCCGACTTCTTCGGCGGGCTGGCGACCCGGCGTTCCCGGGTGTTCGCGGTCGTGGCCCTGTCGCAACTGGCCGGCCTGGCGCTGATCCTGGCCCTGCTCCCGCTGCTGCCCGGCCTGTTCAGCGCCAGGGCGTTGCTCTGGGGGCTGGCCGCCGGTCTGGCGGGCGCGGCCGGGCTCGTGCTGTTCTACCGGGCGCTGGCCACCGGGGTGATGTCGGTGGTCGCGCCCACCACGGCGGTGACCTCCGCCGTGCTGCCGGTGCTGTTCGGGCTCGCCAGCGGCGAGCGGCCGCATCCCGTGGCGCTGACCGGGGTGGTGCTCGCGCTCGGCTCGGTGCTGCTGGTCAGCCAGGACCCGTCGGCCGCGAAGGGCGGCTCCGTGGGTTCGGTGCTGGTCGCGCTGGCGGCGGGCGCCGGGTTCGGCGGCTTCTTCATCCTGCTCGCGCTGGCCCCGGACGACGCCGGGCTGTGGCCGCTGGTCGGCGCCCGGCTCTCGTCGGTGACCATGGTCGTGCTGCTGGCCGTCGTCGCCGGGCGCACGCTGAAGCCGGCCGCCGGGGGGTTGCGCGTCATCGTCGCCGCCGGCCTGCTCGACATGCTGGCCAACGTCCTCTACCTGCTGGCCAAGGCCGAGGGCCTGCTCAGCCTGGTGGCGGTGCTGGTCTCGCTCTACCCGGCGAGCACGCTGCTGCTGGCCAGGCAGGTGCTCGGTGAGCGGCTGCACCCGGTCCAGCTGACCGGGGTCGCCTGCGCGCTGGGGGCGGTCGCGCTCATAGCCGTTGCGTAGGCGACAAGCGCTTGCTACGTTTCGCCCGTGCGTCCCGACCGGGCACGGGCCCACAGTGAGTCGTTGAGACACCTGCTGGTGCCGTACGACTCGCCTGAGGCGTTCCTCCGACTGGTGGTGCCGCGCGTGCGCGACGCGCTGGCCGACGGCAGGCGGGTGCTCGCGGTCACCTGCGCGGCGAAGCTCGGGCTGCTGTCCGAGGCGCTCGGAGCCGACGCCGACCGGATCGACACCCGCCTGTCCGGCTCCTGGTACGCCCACCCGCACCGGACCCTGGCCGCCTACCACGAGTACGCGACAGGCCGGCGGACCCTGATCATCGGCGAGCCCGCCTGGACGGGCCGGAGCGACCGGGAGATCCGCGAGTGGATCCGCTACGAGTCGGTGCTCAACGCGGCCCTGGGCGGCGCCGCGACCACCGTGCTGTGCCCGTACGACCCGGGACGGACACCTGAGGAGGTGTACAGCCACGGCCCCGTCACGCACCCGCTCACGCTGCGCGCCGGCGGGGAGGTGGCCAACGCGCGGTTCGTGGAGCCGCACGAGCTGGTGCTGAGCGGCGACCTCGCGCCGCTGCCCGACCCGAGCGGGCGGGTGGAGTCGCTGCGGTTCACCGCCCGCGAGCTGAAGGACCTGCGCCAGGCGGTCACCGACTACGCCAGGGCGGCCGGGATGTCCCGGAGCGACGTCGCCTCGCTGGTGCTCGGCGTCTCGGAGATAGCCGCCAACAGCGTCGAGCACGGCGCCGGGCACGGCCTGGTCAGGATGTGGGTGAACGGGAGGGAGCTGGTCTGCGAGATCGCCGAGCCGGGCGGCGCTCTGACCGACCCGTTACCGGGCTACATACCACCGGAGCCCGAATCCTCTCGGGGATACGGGCTCTGGATCAGTCGTCAGCTCTGTGATCTCGTCGAGCTGCGGACGGAGCGCGGAACGCTCCGGGTGCGCCTGCACATGCGTCTCGGTGACTAGGCCGCGCTCTGCGCGGGCACGCGCACGGCGCCCTCGGCGCGGGCGTACGGCTCCAGCGTGTCGCGCAGCTGGCGGCGGCCGCGGTGCAGCCGGGACATGACGGTCCCGATGGGAGTGCCCATGCGCTCGGCGATCTCCTTGTACGCGAAGCCCTCGACGTCGGCCAGGTAGACGGCCACGCGGAAGTCCTCGGGCAGGGCCCGCAGCGCGTTCATCACCACGTTGTCGGGCAGCCGGTCGAGCGCCTCGGTCTCGGCGGACCTGAGCCCGGTCGAGCTGTGCGACTCGGCGGCGTGCAGCTGCCAGTCCTCGATGTCCTCGGCGGCGGAGAGCTTCGGCGAACGCTGCTTCTTGCGGTAGTCGTTGATGAAGTTGTTGGTGAGGATGCGGTGCAGCCAGGCCTTGAGGTTGGTGCCCTCGCGGAACTGGTGGTAGGAGGTGTAAGCCTTGGCCACCGTCTCCTGGACCAGGTCCTCGGCGTCGGCGGCGTTGCGGGTCAGTCGCATGGCGGAGGCGAACAGCTGCGACGTCACAGGCACGACGTCGCGCTCGAACCAGTCCTGACGCTGCTCATCGGTCATCGTGATCAATTCATTCCCCCTTGCACTGTCCCCGTCTCGGCGCAGGCAGCGAAACCATGTTCGCAAAACCCCCGTAAGGGCCGCGTTAACGGTTGCGCCTGGTCAGAGAGGTAAAAAAGTCCCATTGCTCGCGGCATGCGTCATCACGTCCACGGCCGGACTAGTCTCATTATCATAACACTATCCATCCAATTTCCTAGAAAAAGTGGGCGGAGTCACATGAGATAGCGTATGGACATGGATTTCGTGGACCGTCACGACATGGAGGCACGTCACTGGGTGGCGGAGGCCATCCGCAAGGTGGAGGCCGACGCCAACCGGAGCTGTGACACACACCTGCATGTCTTCCCGCTGCCCCCGCGGTGGGGGGTAAACCTCTACTTGAAAGACGAGTCGGTACACCCCACCGGTTCACTGAAACACCGACTTGCCCGATCACTTTTCCTGTACGGCCTGGCGAACGGCTGGATCGGCCCCTCGACCACGATCGTCGAGGCGTCCAGCGGCTCCACGGCCGTGAGCGAGGCCTACTTCGCCCGCCTGCTCGGCCTGCCGTTCATCGCGGTGATGCCCGCCTCCACCTCACCGGAGAAGTGTCACCTGATCGAGTTCTACGGCGGCAAATGTCATTTGGTCGACGACCCGACCACGATCTATGACGAGTCTCACCGCCTGGCCGCCGAGACGGGCGGCCACTTCATGGACCAGTTCACCTACGCCGAGCGGGCGACCGACTGGCGCGGCAACAACAACATCGCCGAGTCGATCTACGCGCAGATGTCGCTGGAGCCGCACCCCGTGCCGGCCTGGATCGTGGTCGGCGCGGGCACCGGCGGCACCTCGTCCACGATCGGCCGCTACATCCGCTACCGCCGCCACGACACCCGCCTGGCCGTCGCCGACCCCGAGGGCTCGGCCTTCTACCCGAGCTGGGTGTCGGGCGACCCCTCGGTCACCGCGCCGGGCTCGCGGATCGAGGGCATCGGCCGTCCCCGGGTGGAGCCGTCCTTCCAGCCCACGGTGATCGACCGCATGGTGGCCGTGCCCGACGCCCGGTCGATCGCCGCCATGCACTGGGTGCGCGAGGTCACCGGCCGGGACGTCGGCGGCTCCACCGGCACCAACGTGGCCGCCTGCGTGGACCTGATCAGGGAGATGCGCGAGGCCGGCGAGCAGGGCAGCGTCGTCACCCTCATCTGCGACGGCGGCGAACGCTACCGGGGCACCTACTGCGACCCCGGCTGGCTCGCCGCCCAGGGCCTCGACATCCACCCCCACCTCGACGAGTTCCGGGCCTTCCTGCCCGACTGATCGGCTAGGCGGCCTTGGCCGGGTCGACCTCGAACAGCTTGGCCACGTCGTCGAGGATCGCGTGGGCGCCCTGGATGCCGACGGCGGTCATCCAGGTGAGGTCGTTCACCTCGTGCTTCTCGCCCTTGAGCTTGCCCCACAGCGGGTTGTTCACGAACTTCTCCTTGGGCCCGTCGGCGGCGGGGTCCGCGTAGGTCGCCACGAAGATGTGGTCGGCGTCCAGATCGGCGATGCGCTCCTGGCTGACGTTGACCACGATCGAGTCGCTCACGGTGGGCTGGCCCTCCGGCCGGGGGAAGCCGATGTCCTTCATGACCAGGCCGGAGTAGGACTCCTCGACGTACAGGCGGGTCGTCGGCTCGCCCGCGAAACGGACGATTGAGATGGTCGGCAGCTCGCCCTCCTTCTCCTTGATCGCGGAGCCGATCTTCCCGGCCCGCTCCTCGAACGCCTTGAGCCTCGCCTCCGCCACGTCCTCCTTGCCGAGCGCCTGGCCCACCAGGCGGAGGTTCTCCTTCCAGATGGCGCCGGTCGTCTCGCTGAAGACGGTGGGAGCGATCTTGGCGAGCTTGTCGTAGAGCGCCTCGTGACGGACCTTGGCCGAGACGATCAGGTCGGGCTTGAGCGCGATGATCTTCTCCAGGCTCGGCTCCTCCAGCGTGCCGACGGCCGTGGCCTCCTTGCCGTACTCCTCGGCGACGGTGCCGAGGTAGTCGGGCAGCGCCGTGTCGATCGACCGGTAGGTGGTGTATCCGACCACCGGCGTCTCCAGTGTCAGCACCGCGTCCACGAAGCTCTGGTCCAGCGCCACCACCCGCTTGGGCCGGCTGGGGATCACGGTCTCGCCCATCGCGTGCTTGACGGTGCGGAACGGCCCGGCCGAGCTCTCCGGAGCGGTGGACTCGGCGGTCTCGGTCGAGCCGCAAGCGGCCAGCCCCGCCACCAGAACGACCCCTACCAGCGCACGCAACGATCTCATCGACAACCCCTCTTAGCTTAGGCAACCCTTAATTAAGTTAGCCGTGCCTAACCTGGCATACTTCTCCGGGATCGGGCAAATGCTGGAGGGACGAGTGGGAGCCACCGCTGTCGCGCCACGCTCGCACACCCTCCGTCACCGGCGTCTCCTTCTGCTCACCGTGCTGCTGGGAGCCGTCTGCGTGACCGTGGTGCTGAGCGTCACGGTCGGGTCCAGGCCCGTGCCGCCGGCCGACGCCTGGCAGGCGCTCACCGCCCCCGCCGGCACCGAGAGCCACATCATCGTCCGCTCGCTGCGCGTCCCGAGGACCGTGCTCGGCGTGCTGGCCGGCCTCGCGCTCGGCGTGGCTGGGGCGCTCATGCAGGGCCACACCCGCAACCCGCTCGCCGACCCCGGCCTGCTCGGCGTCACCCAGGGCGCCGCCTTCGCCATGGTGGCCTCGATCATCCTGCTCGGCGCCCAGAGCCTGCTCGCCTACATCTGGTTCGGCCTGGCCGGAGCGCTGATCGCCAGCGTGGGCGTGTTCGCGCTCGGCATGGTCGGCGGCCGGGGCGGCCCCACGCCCGTCACGCTCGCCCTCGCGGGCACCGCCGTCAGCGCCTTCCTCTACGCGCTGACCTCGGCCATCGTGCTCCTGGACGAGCAGGCCATGGACGTGTTCAGGTTCTGGCAGGCGGGTTCGATCGCCGCGCGCGGCCCCGACGTGGTCTGGCAGGTGCTGCCGTTCGTCGTGGCCGGCCTGGTGCTGGCCATGGTCAACGCCCCCGGCCTGAACGCGCTCTCCCTCGGCGAGGACGTCGCGCGCGGCCTCGGGCAGCGCATCGGCCTCACCCGGGGCGTCGGCGTCGCCGCCGTCACGCTGCTCACCGGCGCCGCGGTGGCGGCCTGCGGGTCCCTGGCCTTCGTCGGCCTGATCGTGCCGCATCTGGCCCGCTCGCTGTCCGGCACCGATCACCGCTGGCTACTGCCCTACTCCGGCCTGATCGGCGTCGCGCTGCTGCTGCTCGCCGACGTGATCGGCCGCGTCGTCGCCCCTCCCGGCGAGCTGGAGGTCGGCGTGGTGCTCGCCCTGCTCGGCGCCCCCTTCTTCGTCGCGCTGGTCCGCCGCAGGAAGCCGGTGCGGCTGTGACGACCGTCCTCGCGCTCCGCGTCGCGGGCCTGTCCTGGCGGGTACGCCCCCGCGCCGCCGCCGTCACGCTGGGCGGCCTCCTGCTACTCGGCGTGCTCATGGCACTGAACATGCGCATCGGCGACATCCAGATGAGCCTGGCCGAGGTGGCGCGGGCCACGTTCGACACCGCGAGCGCCGGCCACTTCGTCATCATGGATCTCCGCCTGCCCCGCGCCCTGACCGGCGCGCTGGTGGGCGCCGCGCTGGCGCTGTCCGGCGCGATCATCCAGTCCATCGCCCGCAACCCGCTGGCCAGCCCCGAGATCCTCGGGGTCACCACCGGCGCCTCGGTCGCCGTCGTGGCCGGCGTCGTGGTCAGCGGCAGCGCGTACGGCGGCGCCAGCGGGCTGCTCTCCACCCTCGGCATCCCGGCGCTGGCCCTGGCCGGCGGGCTCGTCGGCGCCATGATCGTCTACACGCTGGCCTGGCGGCGCGGGCTCGACGGCTACCGGCTGGTCCTCGTCGGCATCGGCGTGGCGGCCGTGTTCACCAACGTCAAGTTCTGGCTGCTGACCATCGGCGACGTCAACGACACCAGCCGGGCCATGGTCTGGATCAGCGGCTCGCTCAACGGCCGCGGCTGGGAGCACGTCCGGCCCGTCGGCGTGGCCCTCGCCGTGCTCATCCCGCTGGCGCTGCTCGGCGCCCGGTCGCTCGACGCGCTGCGCTTCGGCGACGACACCATCACCGGGCTGGGCGTGCGGATGAACCTCTCGCGGGCCCTGCTGATCCTCGCGGCCGTGCTGCTCGCCGCGGTCGCCACCGCCTCGGCCGGGCCGATCGCGTTCGTCGCGCTGGCCGCGCCGCAGATCGCGCTCCGGCTGGCCCGCTGCGCGCAGCCACCGCTGCTGTCGTCGGCCGTCGTGGGCGCCCTGCTCACCACTGGCGCCGACCTGATCGCGCGCACCGCCTTCTCCCCTGTCGAGCTGCCCGTGGGCATCGTGACCGCGGTGCTCGGCGCGCCGTACCTGATTCATCTGATCTGGAGGGCACGCACTTGAGGCTCCAGGCCGCCGCCGTCAAGCTCGGCTACGGCGAACGAACCGTCGTGGACGGGCTCGACCTCGTCGTCGAGCCGGGCACGGTCACCGCGATCATCGGCCCCAACGGCTGCGGCAAGTCCACGCTGCTGCGCGCCCTCGGCCGCCTGCTCAAGCCGCGAGGCGGCGAGGTGCTGCTCGACGGCAAGCGCATCGATCGCATCCCCACCCGCGAGGTGGCCAAGGTGCTCGGCCTGCTCCCCCAGGCGCCCACCGCGCCGGAGGGCCTGACCGTCGCCGACCTGGTCGTCAGGGGCCGCCACCCGCACCAGACCTGGTATCGGCAGTGGTCGTCGGACGACGAGGCGGCCGTGAGCGAGGCGCTGGCCATGACCGGGCTGGCCGACCTGGCCGAGCGCCCGCTGGACGAGCTGTCCGGCGGGCAGCGGCAGCGGGCCTGGATCTCCATGGCCCTGGCCCAGGGCACCGACCTGCTGCTGCTGGACGAGCCGACCACCTTCCTCGACCTGGCTCACCAGGTGGAGGTCCTGGAGCTGGTCCGCCGACTGCACCAGGCGGCCGACCGGACCATCGTGATGGTGTTGCACGACCTCAACCTGGCGGCCCGTTACGCCGACCGGCTGGTGGCCATGCGCGAGGGCCGGGTGATCATCGCCGGCGCCCCGCACGAGGTGCTGACCGAGGAGCTGTTGCGCGAGGTGTTCGAGCTGGACGCCAAGGTGATCACCGACCCGGTGGCGGGCACGCCGCTGGTCATCCCGATCGGGCCGCACCGCTAGCGACCGGCGCCCCGCTCATGGTCGCTCGGCGAGCGCCCGCCGGATCTCCTCGTCGTCGGGCGCCAGCTCCTGGGCTCGCAGCAGGTCGGCTCGGGCCAGCGCGGGCTGCCCGCACCTCCGGAGCGCGAGCGCCCGATTGAACCTGACCTCCGCCCCCTCCTCCAGCTCGATCGCCCGGCTCAGGTCGGCGACGGCGCTCTCGTACTCGCCCTCGCCGAACGCGACCGCGCCGCGCCCCGCCCAGGCCGCCGCCAGCCGCGGCTCGCGTTCCAGCGCCGAGTCGAACGCCTTGCGGGCCTCCAGCGCGTGCCCCTCCGCCGCCTCGATCTGCCCCAGCACGCAGAGCAGGTACGGGTTGCCGACATCGCGCTCGGCGTCGGCCCTGGCCCTGGCCGGCTCGTTCAGCGCCACGAGCAGCCCGGCCCGGTTGACGTAGGCGTCGGTGAAACCGGGATCCAGCTCGATCGCGTGATCGAGGTCCGCGAGCGCGCCCGCGAGGTCGCCGGCGGCGAAACGGATCTCGGAGCGGTTGTAGTAGGGCTCGGGGAAGGGCGGGCCGACCCGCATGGCCGTCTCGTAGTCGGCCGTCGCCTCGGCCGGACGGCCCAGGCGGTGCAGCAGGTTGCCCCGGTCGAGGTAGTAGTCGGGATAACCGGGATCGGCCGCGACGACCGCGTCGAGATCGCGCAGCGCGCCGGCGAGGTCGCCCCGCTGGGCCGCCAGCTGGGCCCGGTTCGCCCGCAGCACGAGCCTGTGGATGGGGTGCCGGCCGGGCTCCAGGTCGCGCTCGGCCAGCTCGACGGCCTCCTGGACGAGCCGCTCGGCCTGCGCGAGGCGCCCTCTGCGCACCTCGACCAGCGCCTTGCCGTTGAGGTCGAAGCTCAGGTGGAAGGCCCGCTCGCCGCGATCGGGCAGCAGCGAGGTGAGCGCGACCGCCTGGTTGATCCAGGCCATCGCCTCCTCGGGGTCGCGCTCGCCGGGGTCGTGGTGGCGGACGAGCAGCATCGCGGTGGCGTAGGCGGCTGTGGCGAGCTCCTTGGGCCGGGTGCTGACCCGGCGGGCGCGGTCGAGCAGGTCGCGGGCCTCGCCCTCCCGGTCGAGGGCGGCCAGCGCGGTGGCCGTACGGTGCAGCAGCGTCCACCACTCCTCGCCGTCCTCGTCCAGCGTGGGCAGCAGCGCCAGGCCGGCCTCGGCCATGGCGTGGTGGAAGCCCTCGTTGCGGTAGCGGTCGAGTTCGGCCGCGGGCGGGACGACAGGCCGCGGGCGTGGCGGCCCGGGCGGAGAGATCACCACCGTGACGGACGCGGCGGGCACGCGGCGCCTCAGCACCGCCAGGAATTCAGTATCGGTCGGGTCCGATTCTTCGGCATTATTCACCCGTAAAGTCAGCGGCACACTCCGCGCCACATGATCCCGGACGAACTCCGCCAGCCCGTTCGCCAGCCGGAGCGTCCGCAGGGGTGCGGGCACCAGGATGCGTTCGTCCTGCGGCAGCCGGTCGGCCAGCGAGGTCCTCCGGGCGGGGACCAGGTCGCGCAGACCGGGCGCGGCGGCTCTGATCTCGATGTCGTGCGCGGCCACCAGATCCGGCGCGGCCTCGGGGAGCAGCGCCGTGAGCAGCCCGGACGCCAGCGTGTAAGGGCCGCGCAGCCTGCGGTCGGCGTCAACCGTGATCTCGCGCAGAGTCACTCCCGGAGAAGACGGAAACCGGCGTCACCACCGCAGACGCCGGCCTCATCCGTGCGTTCAGGACAGGTCAGGCCGAGTGCTTCGGACTCGCGGCTCCGGACAGCTTGACGGTGCCGGGTTTGTGGACGACGACTCTCTTCATTGAGCGCCCTTTCCGATCAGTTTCCGAGGACCGCTCAATGTCAACACGGCACCGGTCAAACGACAAGGCATCAACCGGTAAGTGACATATCCGAATTGATTATGTGTCAGTCCCCAAGGATCGCGTCCACGAACACCTCGGGGTCGAACGGAGCCAGATCGTCGGGCCCCTCGCCCAGCCCGGCCAGTTTGACCGGCACCCCCAGCTCGCGCTGCACCGAGATGACGATGCCGCCCTTGGCCGTGCCGTCGAGCTTGGTCAGCGCGATGCCGGTGATGTTGACCACCTCGGCGAAGACCTGCGCCTGCCGCATGCCGTTCTGGCCGGTGGTGGCGTCGAGGACCAGCAGCACCTCGTCGACGGTGGCCTTCTTCTCGATCACCCGCTTGACCTTGCCCAGCTCGTCCATCAGGCCGGTCTTGGTGTGCAGCCGGCCCGCCGTGTCGACGATGACCACGTCGACCTTGTCCAGGATGCCCTTGGCGGTGGCGTCGAAGGCCACCGAGGCCGGGTCGCCGGCCTCCGGCCCGCGCACCACCTCGGCCCCGACCCGGTCACCCCAGGTCTGCAACTGGTCGGCCGCCGCCGCGCGGAACGTGTCGGCCGCGCCGAGCACGACCGTCTTGCCGTCGCCGATGAGCGAGCGGGCGAGCTTGCCGGTCGTGGTGGTCTTGCCGGTGCCGTTGACGCCCACGACGAGCACCACCGCGGGCCGCTCACCATGCCTCTGGACGTGCAGGGTGCGGTCGAGATCGGGATTGACCTGGGCCAGCAACTGCTCGCGGAGCAGGGCGCGCACCTGGTCGGGCGTGCGGGTGCCGAGCACCTTGACCTTGGTCTGCAGCTCCTCGACGATGGCGCGGGTGGGCGCCACACCGACGTCGGCGGTGATCAGCGCCTCCTCGATCTCGTCCCAGACCTCGTCGTCGAGGCGGTCACGGGAGAGCAGCTCCAGCAGCCCCCGGCCGAGCGCGCTCTGCGAGCGGGCCAGCCTGGACCGCAGCCGCACCATCCGACCGGCGGACGGCGGCGGCACCTCCACCTCGGGCGGCGCCACGACCGGCTCGGCCGGTTTGACCGGAGGCGGGAGCGTGGTGGTGGCCCCCTCACCTTCCTCGCCACCTGGAGCCGCTCGCTTCTCCTTCTCCTCCGGAGGCAGCAGCGTCTCCGGCGGCTCGGCCGGTGGCGCGGCCTTGCCTCCCGGTCTGAAGAGCAGGAACAGGCCGCCCGCCGCCACGAGGGCGACGAGGACCACGATCACGATGACGCCGAGATAACCATCCACAAGACGTCAGTTTTCCAGATCGACCGGCATGGTCATGCCCAGGGCCACGCGGATCAGGCCGGCTCGCGCTCCCGCAGCCGCTGGCTGACGACCTGGGTGACGCCGTCGCCCCGCATCGACACGCCGTAGAGGGCGTCGGCGATCTCCATCGTGCGCTTGTTGTGGGTGATCACGATCAGCTGCGAGCTCTGCCGCAGCTCCTCGAAGAGCCGCAGCAGGCGCTGCGTGTTGGTGTCGTCGAGCGCCGCCTCGACCTCGTCCATGACGTAGAACGGCGAGGGCCGGGCCTTGAAGATGGAGATCAGGAACGCCACCGCCGTCAGCGACCGCTCACCGCCGGACAGCAGCGACAGCCGCTTGACCTTCTTGCCCGGCGGCCGGGCCTCGACCTCGATGCCGGTGGTCAGCATGTCGGTGGGCTCGGTGAGGACCAGCCGGCCCTCGCCGCCGGGGAAGACCCGGGTGAAGATCTGCTCGAACTCGCGGGCCACGTCCTCGTAGGCCGAGGAGAACATCTGCTCCACCCGGTCGTCGACCTCCTTGACCACGGTCATCAGGTCGCGCCTGGTCTTCTTGAGGTCTTCGAGCTGCGAGGTGAGGAAGGCGTGGCGCTCCTCCAGGGCGGCGAACTCCTCCAGGGCGAGCGGGTTGACCTTGCCCAGTTGGTTCATCTGCCGCTCGGCGGCACGGGCCCGTTTCTCCTGCTCCTCGCGTACGTAGGGGATCGGCGGGTCGCCGGGCACCGGGGCCTGCGGGCCGTACTCGGAGATCAGGGTCTCGGGCTCGACGCCGAACTCGTCCAGGGCCCGCTGCTCCAGCTGCTCCAGGCGCAGCCGCTGCTCGGTGCGGGCGACCTCGCTGCCGTGCACGCGGTTGACCAGCTTGTCGAGCTCCTGGCTGAGCTCGCGGACGCGCACGCGTACCTGCTTGAGCTCGGCGTCGATCGCCACCCGCGCCAGGTCGGCCTCGTCACGCTCCCGGGCCGCGAGCTGGACGGACGAGGCGAGCGAGGTGAGCACCCGCCTGGCGCCCCCGCTGACGGCCTCGGCCACCTCCGCCTGGCGCCTGCGCCTGGCGCGCCGGGCGGCGGCCTGGGCACGCTCGTGCCGCTCGCGCTGGGCGGCGCGGACGAGGCCGTCGGCCCGGCCCTCGATGCCCTTGACGCGCTCCTCGGCGGTGCGGACCTGGAGCCGGGTCTCCATCTCGCGCTGCCTGTCGGTCTGGCAGGTGACGGCCAGCTCGTCGCGGGCCTCGGTGGTGGGCTCCGCCTCCAGCTCCTGGGAGTATTCGGCCTCGGCCAGCCTGATCTCCAGCTCGGCCAGCTCCGCCAGGCCCTCGGCCCGGGACTCCTCGGCCGCGGTGACGCCGTGACGCAGCCGCGCGGCCTCGTCGTGGGCGGCGTCGGCGGCCGCCTCCAGCTGGGCCAGCCGCTTGGCGGCGGCGGCGTCGCGCTGGTCGGCCTCTCGTTGCCGGGCCCTGACCTGGTCGAGCGCGCCCTGGGCGGCGCTCACCCCGGCCTGGGCGGTGCTGACGGCGGTCTGCGCCTCATTGACCCGGGCCTGCGCCTCCTCCACGGCCGCCTGGGCCGCCTGCTCGGTGGCGGCCGCCTCGTCGAGCGCCTCGGCGGTGCGCTCGGCGGTGGCCTCCGCGTCGCCGAGGTCGGCGACGGCGTCGTCGAGCGCCGCCCGCACCTGCAGGACCGAGGTGCCGCCCTCGAACCCGCCGCTGGCCAGATGGGCGCCGACGAGGTCACCGTCCCTGGTCACGGCGCGCAGCCCGGAGTGCTCCTCGACCACCCGGCGGGCGACGCCGAGATCGTCCACGACGACGACACCGGACAGCAGGCGGTCGACCGCCGACCTCAGGTGGCCTGGCACGGTCACCAGCTCGGCCGCCCACTCCCCACCTCCGGGCGCGGCCGTACGGACCTCGCCGCCTCCCGGCGCGGCCGCACGGACCCCGGTCTCCCCCATCCGGCCTGCCGCGGCTGCCGGGGACGGGTCCTTCGGCCCGTCACCTGGGGACGCGGACCCGCGTCCCGGCCCGTCGGCCGGGGAGGCGACGAGGAGGGTGGCCTGACCTGCCTCCTTGACCCGCAACAGCTCGATGGCCTCGATCGCCGTGGCGACGGACCTGACGGCGATGGCCTCGGCGACCGGGCCGAGCACGGCGGCGACCGCCGGCTCGGCGCCCGGCGTGACCTGGAGTGAGGCCGCGAGCGGGCCCAGCACCCCGGCCAGATCGGCCTCCAGGAGGGCGGCGCCGCCGTCGCCCTTGGCCAGCCCGAGCTCCAGCGCCTCGCAGCGGGCCCGCAGCGCGGCCACCGCCCGCTGGGCCTCCTGGTCGGCGGCGCGCGCCGCGACGACTCCCGCCTTGGCGGCCTGCGCGGCCGAACGCGGCGCGTCGAGGGCGGCCTTGGCCGACGAGGCCGCGGCGCGGGCCTCGTCGGCGACGGACTTGGCCTCCTCCACCAGTGCCTGCGCGGTGGCGAGCTCCTCGGCGAGCGCCGGATCGACGGCGGGCTCCTCGCGCCGCCGCTCCTCCAGGTCGTCGCGGGCGCGCCGCTCGCGCTCGGCCGCCTCGGCGACGGCCCGGTTGAGGCGGCCGATCTCCTCCTCGGCGGCGCGTGACCTGCTGCGCACGGAGTCGACCTGGCCCCGGAGTTTGGCCAGGCCCTCGCGCCGGTCGGCGGCGGCCCTGGCGGCCATGGCGAGGCGGCGCTCCTCGGCGCTCAGCGCGGCCTCGGAGCCGGCCCGCCGCTGGACCGCCTCCTCCAGCAGCTCCTGGGCGTGCTCCAGCTCGGCCTGGAGGATGAGCTCCTGCTCACGCACCTCGGCGGCCTCGCGTTCGAGATCTTCGGGGTCGCGCCCGCGCCGCTCGATGGAGGCGGCGTCGACGGCGTGCCGGTGGCGCTCGGCGGCCAGTTGTTCGAGGCCGGTGATGCGTTCGCGCAGGCTGGACAGCCGGAAGTAGGTCTCCTGCGCGGCGCTCAGCCGGGGCTGAGCCTCGGCCTCGGCGCTCTCCAGGGCGGCCTCCCGCTGCTGGCCCTCGGCCAGCTCGGCCTCCACCTGGGTGCGTCTGCTCAGGACGGCGGCCTCGTCGGCGGCCTCGCGCTCCAGCGTCGAGCGCAGGATGCCGACGTCGTCGGCCAGCAACCGCAGCCGCGCGTCGCGCAGGTCGGCCTGGATCACGGCGGCCTTGCGGGCGATCTCGGCCTGACGGCCGAGCGGCTTGAGCTGGCGGCGCAGCTCGGTGGCGAGGTCCTGGACGCGGGTCAGGTTGGCCTGCATCGCGTCGAGCTTGCGCAGCGCCTTCTCCTTGCGCTTGCGGTGCTTCAGAACGCCCGCGGCCTCCTCGATGAACGCCCGCCGGTCCTCGGGACCGGCGTGGAGCACCGCGTCGAGCTGGCCCTGGCCGACGATGACGTGCATCTCGCGGCCGATGCCCGAGTCGGACAGCAGCTCCTGGATGTCGAGGAGACGGCAGGTGTCGCCGTTGATCGCGTATTCGCTCTGGCCCGACCGGAACATCAGCCGGCTGATCGTGACCTCGCTGTAGTCGATCGGCAACGCCCCGTCGGAGTTGTCGATGGTCAGCGTCACCTCGGCCCGGCCCAGCGGCGGCCTGGACGAGGTGCCGGCGAAGATCACGTCCTCCATCTTGCCGCCGCGCAGCGACTTGGCGCTGTGCTCGCCCATGACCCAGGCCAGGGCGTCGACGACGTTGGACTTGCCGGAGCCGTTGGGGCCCACGACGCAGGTGATGCCGGGCTCGAAACGCAGAGCGGTCGCGGAGGCGAAGGACTTGAAGCCGCGCAGGGTGAGGGTCTTCAAATACAAGCGTCGGCCCCCTTCTCCCTGAACGGACTCCGGAAAAGCCTACTGGTCCTGCCTGCCCCATGCTGGCCGCCGCAGTCGAGTCCGCGGCGGACCAGGCAAAAGAGCTACCAAGATATTCCGGATCGGGCGATGAAGAGGGCAAATAACGAGGGACGCCTCATGGAGACGTCCCTGGATCATGCGATCCGATCACTCGTCAGGTGAGTGCCGGCTCGCGCTCCTGCATGCGACTGATTGCCTCATCGCGGGTTTGCGCCGCAAGAGCGTCATTCTGGGCCTGAAGTCGGATGAGTTCTGCCTCCAGATCACGGATTCGCTGCTGCAGACGGCGCATCTCCGAGACCATTCGAGGGTCAGGACCGCCGACGTGGCCGAGTAGAGCCTTCGCCATGGTAAAGGGTCCTCCACGCTGAGTGACCAGACTGGTTCGCGCACTTCTTATTCCGCGGGAGGGGTGCGCGTGGTACCTAACAAGAGTCGCACCGGCAGTGTGGGCGGTCAAGTCGAACGAACCGCTGTTACCCCCCAGTGGGCACTCTTGCCATATAACTATACCCCATTTGGGGTGTTTAACGAAAGTCCTTACCGCTCGAGGAATCCCCCCAAACCACCTCGCACTTCACTCCAGCGTTCCACTACTCCATCCACCCGGCCCGGCGTGTCGCAACCTCTGAGCAGGTCCAGGAGCTTGACGCAGGCCTCCCGGGAGCCCTCGGCGACGACCTCCACCCGGCCGTCCTCGGTGTTGCGTGCCCAGCCGACGAGCCCCAGCTCCAGCGCCCGGGCCCTGGTCCACCACCGGAACCCGACCCCCTGCACCCGCCCGCGCACCCAGGCGGTCACCCGGACGATCTCGGTGTGCTCCGGCATTCCACTGTCTCCGTCGCGTCTCAGGTGGGTGGTCAGCGCGGCCGTCGCTGGCAGGTCGGACAGGAGTAGGACGAGCGGTTCATGAACGCCTCACGCCGGATCGGGGTGCCGCAGCGCGAGCAGGGCTGGTCGCGCCTGCCGTAGACCTCCAGGGAGCGGTCGAAGTAGCCGCTCTCACCGTTGACGTTCACGTAGAGGCTGTCGAACGAGGTGCCGCCCTGGGCCAGCGCGGCGCCCATCACCTCGCGTACGGCGGCCAGCAGCTCGGCGATCTTGGGCCGGGTGAGGGTCTGCGTGGGACGGGCCCAGTGCAGCCGGGCCAGCCAGAGCGCCTCGTCAGCGTAGATGTTGCCGACCCCGCTGATCAGCGACTGGTCGAGCAGGGCCCGCTTGATCTCGGTCCGCTTGCGCCGCAGGCCGGCCGTGAACGCCTCGTCGTCGAACGCCTCTTCGAACGGGTCGGGCGCGATGTGCGAGATCGGCTCGGGGACGCCGTCGACCAGGGCCGTGAGCATGACATGGCCGAACGTCCGCTGATCGACGAACCGGAGGTCGGGACCGCCGTCCGTGAAGCCGAGACGTACCCGCAGATGCTTCTCCAGCGGCGCGTGCGGGTCCACCACGAGCAGTTGGCCGCTCATTCCGAGGTGGGCCATGAGCGCCTCCTCGGCGCCCGACAGGGGCAGCCACAGGTATTTGCCGCGACGTTCGGCGGAGATGACCGTGCGGCCCTTCAGCCGCGCGGCGAACTCCGTGGCGCCCGGAACGTGACGCCTGATGGCACGCGGGTGCAGCACCTCCGCCGTGGCGATCTCGCGGCCGGCCACCCACTGGGCGAGCCCCCGCCGGACGACCTCGACCTCTGGCAGCTCGGGCACCCTAGCCCGCCGGCTGGCTCTCGCGCTGCTCGCGGCGGGCCCGGATGCGGGTCCACGCCGCCTCGGCCGCCTGCTGCTCGGCCTCCTTCTTGCTGCGCCCCGTGCCCGAGCCGTAGGCCTCGCCGCCCACCAGCACCTCGGCGGTGAAGGACTTGGCGTGGTCGGGGCCGCTCTCCTCGACGTGGTATTCGGGCACGCCGAGCGCCTCGGAGGCGGTAAGCTCCTGCAGGGACGTCTTCCAGTCGAGCCCCGCGCCGAGCGAGGCCGAGCGGACGATCAGCGGGTCGAACAACAGGTGGACCACGCGGAACGCCTCGTCCAGCCCCTTGTCGACGTAGACGGCGCCGATCAGCGCCTCCAGGGTGTCGGCCAGGATCGACGACTTGTCGCGCCCGCCCGTGCCCTCCTCGCCCCTGCCGAGCCGCAGGAACCGGCCCAATCCCAGGTCGCGGGCCACGTCGGCCAGGGCACGCATGTTGACCACCGCGGCCCGCAGCTTGGCCAGCTGCCCCTCGGGCAGGTCGGGGTGGTTGCGGTAGAGGGTGTCGGTGACCACCAGGCCCAGCACCGAGTCGCCGAGGAACTCCAGGCGCTCGTTGGTGGGCAGGCCGCCGTTCTCGTACGCGTAGGAGCGGTGCGTCAACGCCCGCTCGAGAATGTCGGAGTCGAGGCTGACGGCCAGCACTCTCTCCAGCTCTGCTCCGGCGACCTCCACGGCCACCGGCTTAGGACCTGCGCCCACGTGTTCCTCCTCGGACACCTTCACACGGCGCGACGGCTGCGGAGGATGCCCGAAAACGTGGTGGGCGTCGGGGAGGACAGAGCCCCGGCGTCCACCACGACCGCGGGCGAACCGCTACCGCACGCATCTGAGACGTTAACGCCGACCGGGGCACAATGGCACCCGGTCGGCATCACGTCAACTGCGAGATCAGGCGGACGGCTCGATGACCTGACGACGGTTGTAGGTGCCACAGGTGGGGCACGCGATGTGCGGCTGCTTGGGCGAACGGCACTGCGGGCAGCTCACCAGGGCGACAGCAGTCGTCTTCCACTGGGAGCGACGGGCGCGGGTGTTGCTCCGCGACATCTTTCGCTTCGGGACGGCCACGTCACTTCTCCTGATCGTTATCGTTCTCGGTAACCAGACCTTGCAACGACGCCCAGCGAGCGTCGATCTTCTCGTGCCGGTGATCGTCGCCGGCCTCGGCCAGCTTGACCCCGCACTCCACGCAGAGCCCCGTGCAGTCGTCGCGACAGACGGGACTCAGCGGCAGCGCGAGCACCACCGCGTCGCGGAACGTCGGCTCGAGGTCGAGCAGCGCCCCGTCGAGCAGTGAGTCGTCCTCGGAGGCGTCCTCGTCGGAGTAGAAGAACAGCTCCTGCAGGTCGACCGCGATCTCCGAGGTCAACGGGTCAAGGCACCGCGCGCACTCCCCGGCGAGCGGGGCCTGCGCCGTGCCCGAGACGAGCACGCCTTCCATCACTGCTTCGAACCGGAGATCCAGCTCGACTTCGGCGTCCTTGGGGACACCGATCATGTCGACGCCGAGATCTGCCGGTGCCGGAAGGGTCAGGGTCACCCGCCTCATCGTGCCCGGCCGCTTTCCCAGGTCGTGGGTGGAGATCACCCATGGGGAGCGGGGGTCGAGGTGCTGAGTCATCCTGCTCTCGCTAGGCATGGCGAAACCGTCGCCGTCGTACAAGGCTGAAATGAAAGGATACCAGGCCGCTGTCAGCTCCTGAGCCGCTCGACGAGCAGTGTGTGCACCAGATCCGGCACCAGGCCGGACACGTCGCCACCATAGCGGGCGATCTCCTTCACCCTGCTGGAGGACAGGAACGAGTATTCGGGGTTGGTCGGCATGAACAGCGTCTCGACGCCGGACAGCCGGTAGTTGAGCTGTGCCATCTGCAGCTCGTAGTCGAAGTCGCTGACCACCCTGATCCCCTTGACGATCGCGGGGATGTCGTTGTGCCTGCAGAAGTCGACGAGGAGCCCGTGGAACTTCTCGACCTTGACGTTGGGATATTCCTTGGTGACGGTCTGCAGCATGTCGATCCGCTCGTCGACCGTGAACAGGCTGCTCTTCTCGACGTTGATGAGGACGGCGACGGTCACCTCGTCATAGAGCCGGGCGGACCGGCCGATGATGTCGAGGTGACCATTGGTGATGGGGTCGAACGACCCCGGGCAGACAACGCGCCGCAAAACGCCTCCCAGGTCTACGGGTTCCCGGCGGCGCGACCGTACCAAACGGACGCTTCACCATAACGACGGACCCTCTCCTCAACGTACCCTTTAGGCCATATGAGGGGCTTTCCCCTGGTTTCCCGCTCGAATGCCACCAAAGCCCCCTCGGCCAGCCATCCGTGGTCGCGCAGCGACTCCAGCACCCGAGTCGCCTCCTCGCCCGAGACCGCGTAGGGCGGGTCGGCGAAGACGATGTCGTACGCCTCCCCGCCCTGGCCGGGCGACCGGTCACCGCCCGCGCCCTCCGGCTCTCCGGGAGGCCTGCCCAGCAGCCGCTCCACCCGGTCGGCGACCACCTGGACCCCGTCGAGCCCCAGCGCCTTGACGTTGGCTCTGATCGTCCGGACCGCCTTCGGGTCCGACTCCACCAGCAGCGCGTGCGCCGCCCCCCGGGACAGCGCCTCCAGCCCGACCGCCCCCGAGCCGGCGTACAGATCCATCACCCGGGCACCCGCCAGCCCCTGGAGCGAGTCGAGGGTCAAGAAGATCCCCTCTCGCGCCCTGTCGCTGGTCGGCCTCGTCCCGCGCCCCGGCGGCACGACCAGCCGCCGCCCACCCGCGGTCCCCGCGATGATCCGAGTCATAAGAGCCATTGTTCCGCATGTCAACGCAGGTCAAGAGTGCACAGGTGTCGGCCTTGAGAGCGCAAGGGTGATTCACATCGTCTGACCGGCCACGCATGATGAGTCCTGCGGCCTCCGAGGTGACCCAGCTGGAGGCCGACCGGTGTGATCGTGAGCCCTTCCGCACACCGGTTCCCTCGGCACCTGACCCGAGGGGTGGGCCCAGCCGGGGACGGCATTCGGGGGGAGGCCGTCCCCGCGGCTGGGGCCGTGATCACGCCGGCGCCGGCCACCGCGGAAAGACGCTCGCCAGCAATCCGCTCTCCGGTCACGTCCTGCCGAGCGCCCCGCCGTAGATCACGTCTTCTCCAGGTATTCGGCGCGTTCGTCGGCCAGCAGCCGGTCGATCTCGGCGCGGAGACCGTCGTGGGAGGTCAGGGAGGGATCTCTGGCCAGCAGGGCCGCCGCCTCCTCACGAGCCGCCTCGATCACGTCCTCGTCGCGCAGGAGCTGGAGCATCTTGAGCGATGACCGCTTGCCCGACTGGGCGGCGCCCAGGACATCGCCCTCACGGCGTTGCTCCAGGTCGACCCGGGACAGCTCGAACCCGTCGAGGGTGGCGGCCACGGCGTCGAGGCGGGCCCGGGCCGGAGTGCCCTCGGGGAAGTCGGAGACCAGCAGGCAGAGCCCCGGCAGGCCGCCGCGGCCGACCCGGCCGCGAAGCTGGTGGAGCTGGGAGACGCCGAACCGGTCGGCGTCCATGATGATCATGACCGAGGCGTTGCGCACGTCGACCCCCACCTCGATGACCGTGGTGGCGACCAGGACGTCGAGCTCGCCCCGCGTGAACGCGCGCATGACCGCGTCCTTCTCCTCGGGCGGGAGCTTGCCGTGCAGCACACCCAGCCGCAGATCATGGAAGGGCCCCTCGGACAGCAGGTCGGCGACCTCCAGGACGGCCAGAGGCGGCCGGCGCTCGTCGTCGGCGGGCGGCGCCAGGTCGCCCTCGTCGCCCTCCAGGTCGCCGATGCGGGGACAGACGATGTAGGCCTGCCGGCCCAGCGCCACCTCCTCGCGCACCCGCTCCCAGGTGCGCTCGAGGAAGTGGGGCTTGTCGGCGGCGGGCACCACGTGCGTGGTGATCGGGGCGCGGCCCGACGGAAGCTGCGCCAGCGTCGAGACCTCCAGGTCGCCGAAGACGGTCATGGCGACCGTGCGCGGGATCGGGGTGGCGGTCATCACCAGCACGTGCGGCCGCCCGCCGCCGGCCTTCTCGCGCAGGGCGTCGCGCTGCTCGACGCCGAACCGGTGCTGCTCGTCCACCACGACCAGGCCCAGGTCGGCGAACTGGACGTGCTCCTGCAGCAGCGCGTGGGTGCCCACGACGATGCCGGCCGTGCCCGAGGCGGCGTCGAGCAGGGCCGAGCGGCGGGCGGCGGCGCCCATGGAACCGGTCAGCAGGGTGACCGCCGTGCCGCCGAACATGCCGCCCTGCGCCAGGTCGCCCAGCATGGCGCTGATCGAGCGGTGGTGCTGCTGGGCGAGCACCTCGGTGGGCGCCAGCAGGACGGCCTGCCCGCCCGCGTCGACCACCTGCAGCATGGCGCGCAGCGCCACCACGGTCTTGCCCGCCCCCACCTCGCCCTGAAGCAGCCGGTGCATGGGGTGCTCCAGCGCCAGGTCGGCGGCGAGCTCCTCGCCCACGAGCGCCTGCCCCTCGGTGAGCGTGAACGGCAGCCGGGCGTCGAAGTCGGCCAGGATCCCGTCATCCCGACGCGGTCGCGGCCGGGCCGGCCAGGCCGTCGCGGCCTGCCTGCGCTGGAGCAGCACCGCCTGCAGCACGAAGGCCTCGTCGAACTTGAGCCGCTCCCGGGCCCGCCGCACCTCGGCGAAGTCCTTCGGCCGGTGGATGGCCTCCAGCGCCTCGCCCAGATCCTGCAGCCCGTGGCGGGCGCGCAGCTCCTCGGGCAGCGAGTCGGTCAGCGGACCCAGCGTGTCGAGCACCAGGCCGACCGCCCGCCTGATCACCCACGGCGTCAGGTCCTTGCCCGCCGGGTAGATCGGCACCGGCGCGGCGGAGAACTCGGCGGCGCTGGCCTCGGTCTCCTCGAACAACTCGAACTCCGGATGCGACAGCTGCCAGCGCGGGTTGGTGTGCGACCCGAACAGACCGACCTTGCCGGCGAACATGCCGCGCCGACCCGGCTTGAGCCGCGACTCGGCCACGTGGGAGCCCTTGCCGAAGAACGACAGATAGATCTTCTTGCCCGTGCCGTCGACGACCTCGACCTCGAGCCAGGTGCCGCCCCGGTTGCGCATGGGCTTGCGCATGAGCCTGGTGACCTCGCCCACCACGGTGACGTGCTCGTCGACCTCGAGCGCGTCGAGCGAGGTGAGCTCGCCGCGCTCGGCGTAGCGGCGCGGATAGTGGCGCAGCAGGTCGCCGACCGTCTCCAGGCCGAGCACGCCGTGCAGCAGCTTGGCGGTCTTGGGGTCGAGCGCCTTGGTCAGGGGCTCGGCGAAACGGCTCACCGGACCCCCACGGCCGCGCCCGGCGGTGTGATCGGCCCACGGCGGCCGGCGGGGCGATCGGTGTGTCCCGCCTGACCCGTCACGTCAAGCGGGGAGGGCCCGGGTTGCCGGAACCCGCGAACCGCGAACCTCAACACGACCTCCTCCTCGTGAGGTAGCTGCTGTTGTGATGCCCCGCCGTCGATGCCTTGGATGCCCGGGCGAGGGGAGGCTGTCGAGGGGAGGTTGTCAAGGCTCTATGTTCTACCGTCTCCGACCGACAGAACGAACCGTCCACGCTGCCCCACGGCGAGTCCCGGGGCCGGGGCGCCGGTCGTGGCCTCATTCGACGCCGATGAGCAGGGGGTAGCCACCCTGCTCGCCGTCGTACACCACCAGGTCGAGGTCGGGTCTCGCGCCGCGCAGGTGACCGGCCAGCCGGTCGGCCAGCCCTTCGGGGGCGTCCGCGCCCGTGACCAGCGTCACGAGCTCGCCGCCGCCCGCCACCATCCGGTCCACGACCAGCGCGGCCACGTCGTCGAGCGCGCGGCCGATCACGGAGACGTCACCGTCGATCAGCCCCAGCACGTCGCCGGGACGGCACACGCCCGCGCTGGTGACCGCCTCCCTGTCGGCGATCGCCAGGTGCCCGTGCCGGGTGTGCCCGGCCGCGTCGGTCATCGCGACGACGTCGTCGTCGAAGCGGCGCAGCGGATCGTGTACGGCCAGAGCCGCCAGCCCCTGAACGGTCGCCCTGGTCGGCAGCACGCTGACCACGACACCGTCCTCGCGGGCGATCTGCGCCGCCGCGGCCGCCACCGACCGGGAGCCCTCGTCGTTGGGCAGCACGGCCACCTCGCCGCCCGCCCGCCGGATCGCGGCCAGCAGCTCGGGCAGAGCGGGCCGCGTGCCGGGCGTCCGGCGCACCACGACCGCGCCGCACTGCTCGAACAGCGCCGCGATGCCCTCGCCGGCGGCGACGGCCACCACTCCCCTGCCCGCGTCGCCGCGATGGGTCCGCTCGGCCAGGTAGGTGATCCTGATCCGGTGCGGCCGCCCCGCCCGGAGCCCGGCCTCGATCGCGGGCCCCGCCTCGTCCACGTGGACGTGCACGTTCCACAGCCCCTCGCCGCCGACCACGACCAGTGAGTCGCCCATCGCGTCGAGCTCCGCGCGCAGCCCGGCCACCGCCGAGTCGTCGGCGTCGAGCAGGTACATCACCTCGTAGCCCGCGCCCACCTCGGTCATCGGCGAGACCCGCGACGTCGGCGCGGGAACGTCGTAGCGCTCGCTGTAGGAGTCGGTGACGGCCGCGACCAGCGCGTCGAGGATGATCGCCAGCCCGGCCCCGCCCGCGTCGACGACACCGCTGCGGGCCAGCACGTCGAGCTGCTCGGGAGTGTGCCGCAGCGCCGCGCGGGCCGCCACCGCCGCCCGGCGCGCCACCTCGGCCGGCCCTCCTCGCTCGTCCTGTACGGCTCGCGCCACCGCGGCCAGCACGCTCAGCACCGTGCCCTCGACCGGCCGCGCCACGGCCTCCCTGGCCAGGAAGGCGGCCCGGCCGAGCCCGGCGCGCAGGTCGGCCTGGTCCTTCAGCACCTCGGCGAGACCCCGCAGCGCCTGGCTGACGATGACGCCGGAGTTGCCCCGCGCGCCGACGAGCGCGCCGTAGGCGAGCGTCTGCCACACCACCGCGGCGTCCACGTCGTCGGGCAGCGCCTCGACCGCCTCGGCCGCCGACAGCATGGTCAGGTGCAGGTTGGTGCCGGTGTCCCCGTCGGCGACGGGGAACACGTTGAGCGCGTCGATCTCCGCCCGCGCCTTGCCCAGGGCGTCGGCCGCCAGGCGCGCCCATCGGCGTACGCGAGGTGGGTCGAGGACCTCCATGTGCGACGCTCCGCCCTCCCCGAGTGCGCTACGTTGAACGAGGAGGATATCGCCGGGCCATCTGCTCGGGTTCGCACCGAGGGGTGTGGATCGGATATCCTCGTCTGGCTGGCCGGTTGTCCCGGCATGCCCTCCGCTCCGACGAACATCAGCGGACCGGGCTACATCGACTGTTTTAAGGAGCGATACCGTGGCTTCCGTCTGCGATGTCTGCCGCAAGGGTCCGACCTTCGGCAACAACGTGTCCCACTCTCACCGCCGCACCCGCCGTCGCTGGAACCCCAACATCCAGACGGTCCGCGCGGTCGTGGGCGGCACGCCGAAGAAGCTGAACGTGTGCACCTCGTGCATCAAGGCGGGCAAGGTCACCCGCTAGTTCCGACTTCCACGAGAGCCCGCCGGCCCGGCAACGAGCGGCGGGCTTTCGTCATGCCCGGGGCCCGTCAGCGCCACTGCCAGGCGTGGTCCACGGGCCCGATGCCGGTGCCCAGCGGGAAGCCCCGGGCGATGGCGCCCGTGACGTACGCCTTGGCCCGCTCGACGGCCGAGGGGACGTCCTCGCCCCGCGCGAGGTGGGAGGCGATGGCCGAGGCGAGCGTGCAGCCCGTGCCGTGGGTGTGACGGTTGTCGAGGCGTTCGGCACTGAACCGGTATTCGCTCGTGCCGTCGGTCAGCAGGTCGACCGGCTCGTCCGGCAGGTGGCCGCCCTTGATCAGCGCCCAGGTGGGGCCGAGGGCCAGCACGGCGTCGGCGGCGCGGCGCAGGTCGCGCTCGTCCTCCACCTTGACCGAGGTGAGCTGCTCGACCTCCCACAGGTTGGGGGTGACGATCGTGGCGACCGGCAGCAGCTGGGTCCGCACCGTCTCCACGGCCTCGGGCACGAGCAGCGGGTCTCCGTGCTTCGACACCCCGACGGGATCGACCACCACGGGGGCGCCGTACGAGCCGAGCGCCACGGCCACGGTCTCGACCAGTTCGGGGGAGGCCAGCATGCCCGTCTTGATCGCCTGCGCGCCGATGTCGCCGAGCACGGCGTCGAGCTGGGCCCGTACGGCCTCGGCGGGCAGCTCCCAGTAGCCCTGGACACCCAGTGAGTTCTGCGCCGTCACCGCGGCGATGACGCTCATCCCGTGCACGCCCAGGGCCAGCATGGTCTTGAGATCGGCCTGGATGCCCGCTCCACCGCCGGAGTCGGATCCGGCGATGGTCAGCACACACGGAGGGGTCGTAACGGTCATGTCCCCCATCCAACCATTTAGTTGACTGCGCACTCCCCGCCGACCAGCCCGCAGTTCCCGGGCCGACCCGCCCGGCCCGTGGCGGAGAACTTCACCTCGGTGGACCCGCCCTTGACCAGGGAGCCGGACAGATCGATGATCAGCAGGTTGCCGTCCTGCGTCCACTCCCCGCCCGTCATGCTCACGACCCGGCCGGCGACGGGCAGCGACACCGTGAGCGACTTCAGCGCCATCGGGGAGGCGTTGACCACGTCCAGATGCGCGGTGTAACCGGTCACCCCCTGCCTGACGACGTCGAACCTGACGTTCACCGAGCCGCCGCTGAGCGCCGACTGGACGGTGGCCGACACGGTCGGCTCAGGGGTGGCGGGCGGCGCGTCGGTCGTCGTGCCGCCGGGATCGTTGATCGTCGTCGGCTCCACCGTCGGCTCCTCCGTCGCGTTCTCCTCGAAGTCCGTCGGGACCGGCTCGTCGGTCTGCTTCGCCGGCGTCCTCTCCTTGGTCTTCGTGGGCGTCGGCTCGGGAGAGGAGGTCCGGCGCGGCGCCCGCGCGCTCGTCGTGTTCTGCGGAGTCGGGGTGTCGGCCGCGTCGGACTGCTCGTCCTCCGTCGGCTCATCGATCGGGGACTCCTCCTCCTCGACCGGATCGGACACCACCGGCGCCGGCTGGTTGGAGGTCTGTACGGCGGTGCATCTGTCCCCAGGGCACGCGGTGTCTCCGGGACCGCTCATCAGCTTGACGCCCGCGACGGTGCCACCGAGCACGACGGCCACGGCGGCGACGGAGAGCAGGGCGACCCTGGCCCTGCCACCGCCCGGCGCCTCGTCCACCAGCGCGTCACCCGGAGGCGGCTTGCGGCGACCGCGACGGCGGCGGGGCCCGGAGTCGTCCGACGACCAGCCGGAGTCCAGGAAGCCGTCGCCGCCGTCCGCCCAGGCCGGGGCGGACGTGTCGGCCATGGTCGGGTTGCCGGCCACCCGCACGTCCCCGGGCTCGGGCGGCTGGAGCGCCTGAGTGCGGTCCGCCTCCTGGCCGAACGCCTGCGTGGCGTCTGCGCCGTACTCGAAGGCGCGCGGGTCCGAGTCTCCCTGAGGGGCCCTGAACGGATCGCTTCCAGGCCCGTGGGCCCGCGGATCGGTTTGTCCCGCGGCCGGCCCGAACAGATCCGCACTCCCGAACGCGCGCGGGTCCGGCGCCCCCGGATGGGCACCGAACGGATCCTGCCCGTCGCGGGAACCGGACGGACCCGGACCGAACGGATCCTGGGCACCACGAGGACCCGGCGCTCCTGGACCGAACGGATCCTGGGCGCCATGAGGACCTGTGTTCGCGCGAGAGTCGGGACGGCTCGGCGGACCGAACTCGTCGACGACCGAGAAAGCCTGGGTGTTCTCCCCCGGGGTGTCCCAATGCGCCGGCCGGGTGAAGGCCCCGGTGGTCTCGAACGGCTGGTCCGGCCCCGGCATGGACCCGCCCGGATGACGTTGGGGCGGCGGCGCGAAGGCCCCCGTCGTCTCGAGCGGACTGGACGGCGGTGGGGGCGGCGTCTGTCCGGGCTCCCGCCTGGGCATAGGCGCCCACTGGCCCGTCACCTCGACCTGATCGGGAAGCGACGGCCAGCCAGGCGGTTCGGCGGGCCGCTCATCGGTGTCCCAGAAGGAGCTCTTGGCGGTCGGGTCCGGCGCGGCAGCCCACTTCGCGGCGTGATCGGTGAACCTCAGGTCCTCCTGTGAGTCGTCAGACCTGCCGTCCCCCCATTCGTCCGCGTCTTCGGATCCACCTGTGCCGTGGCGGCCCATGGCTGCCCTTTCTGCCGGGTACATGGCCGCCAATCTTCATAACACCTTTGCTACGCCTTTGTCACAGCAATCACGGGAGTTCCCCGTCACACCCGAAGAATTTCCGCATACCAGGACAAGTCCTCACCTAAAGTGATCCCACCCGCCGCGGTCCGTCTCGCGCCCCTCGACGGACACCCCCCGGCCCGCGACCACACGGCCGACGACCCGCCACGACGGCCCGAGGCGTACCTCTGCCGGGAAGACGGCGGCGAGGGCGTGGTCATCACCGCCGGTGAGGACCCAGTCGAGCGGATCGGTCCCGAGCACCGCGGCCGCGGCGGCCACCGGCGCGTCCACCGCGAACGCGGCGGAGTCCAGCTCCACGCGCACCCCGCTGGCCGCCGCGACGTGCCCGAGGTCCTGCAGCAACCCGTCGCTGACGTCCAGCATCGCGCTCGCCCCGAGCCGCGCCGCCTCCGGCCCGCACGGGTAGGGCGGGCACGGCCGCCGATGCGCGGCCACGGCCTCGCCCAGCAACGACTCCACGTCATCACCGCCCGCCCGACCCACCTCACCGAGCGTCCGGCCATCCGCCGGAAGACCCGTCGGGCCCCCCTCACCGGACGGCCGATCCCTCGCCGAAAGGCCGGTCGGGCCCGTCTCACCGGACGGCCGATCCCTCCTCGCGGGGTCGGTCCAGCCGGCTTCCAGCAGGGCCAGCCCGGCCGCAGCGTGGCCGAGGCGGCCGGCCACGGCCACCACCTGTCCGGGACGCGCTCCCGACCTGGTCACGGGCGCCCGCCCCCCCAGGTCGCCCAGCGCGGTCACGCCGAGCACCACCAGGTCGCCCCGGGTGGTGTCGCCCCCGGCCACGCTCGCGCCGACGACGGCGCACTCGTCACGGAACCCGTCGGCCAGCGCGTCTAGCCAGTCGACCGGCAGCTCGGCCGGCATCCCGAGCCCGACCACGATGGCCGTGGGCACCGCGCCCATGGCGGCGATGTCGGCGAGGTTCTGGGCCGCCGCCTTCCGGCCGACGTCGTAGCCGCTGGACCAATCCCGGCGAAAGTGCCTACCCTCGACTAGGAGGTCCGTTGACACCACTACGCGCCCGTCCGGCGCGCTGACCATCGCGGCGTCGTCGCCGGGACCCAGGAGCACTGTCTCTCCTTGGGGCAGACGTCCTGAAATACGAGTTACTGCTCCGAATTCGCCGAGATCTCCGACTGTGATGACGCACCTCCTGACGCACACAGGGTACGGTGGCCCTTCGGCGTGATCGAATCGCCCGGGAGGACGTAATGGTGCAGGCCTACATCCTTATTCAGACCGAGGTCGGCAAGGCCGCGAGCGTGGCCCGCGAGATCTCCGGGATTCCGGGGGTCACCCAGGCCGAGGACGTGACGGGCCCGTACGACGTGATCGTGCGTGCGGAGGCTCGCAACGTCGACGAGCTCGGCAAACTGGTCGTGGCCCAGATCCAGGCCGTGGAAGGGATCACACGTACCCTTACATGCCCGATTGTCCACATTTAGCGTTTCTAAGGTAGACATTCCCCATGCGTGCCGTTGTCGTCGTGGTGGTCCTGTTCGCGCTCGCCGGATGCGGTGCCGTACAGGTCGAGCCGCCGGCTCCACAGGGCGAGGCGGTGGCCGCGTGCGAGCGGCTGCGCGGTCTGCTGCCCCAGCGGCTCGACGGCGTGGACCGTGGCACGTCCACCCCCGAATCCCCCTACGTCACCGTCTGGGGCGAGGGGGAGATCGCCGTGCGCTGCGGGGTGCCGCGGCCGGCCAGGATGGCGCCGACCGACCAGCTGCAGGAGATCAACGGGGTGGGCTGGTTCGCCGACCCGGAACGGCCGACGCTCTTCACCGCCGTCGCCGACCCCGCCTACGTGGAGGTCACGATCGCCGGCACCCACGTCGCGGCGAGTGTGCTCGCCGACCTGTCGGGCCCGGTCGGCGAGGTGTCAGCGCAGCCCCGCTGAGCGGTGCAGCGCGAGCTGGAGCAACCGGTCGACCAGCTCCGGATAGGACAGGCCGGAGGCGGCCCAGAGCTGCGGCGCCACCGACAGCGAGGTGAAGCCGGGCATCGTGTTGATCTCGTTGAAGATGAGCTCGCCCTCGGGCGTGTAGAAGAAGTCGACCCGTGACAGCCCCTCGCACTCGAGCGCCTCGAACGCGCGCACGGCCATCGCCCGCAGCTCCTCGGCGATCTCCTCGGGCAGGTCGGCGGGCACGGTCAGCGACATCTGGTCGGGGTAGTACTTGGCCTCGAAGTCGAAGAACTCCTGGCCGCCCTCGACCTTGACCTCGCCGGGCCGCGACGCGGCGGGCGGCTCGTCGCCGGGCGACTCGAGCACCGCGCACTCGATCTCACGCCCCGCGACCGCCGCCTCGATGAGCACCTTGGGATCGTGCCGCCGGGCGAACTCGACGGCCGCCTCCAGCGACGCCCGGTCGTGGGCCTTGGAGATGCCCTGCGAGGACCCGGCCCTGGCCGGCTTGACGAACACCGGCCAGCCGAGGTCCTCGGCCTCCTTGAGCACCCGGTCGCGATCGAGCCGCCAGTCGCGCTCGCGCACGACCACGTAGCGCCCGATGGGCAGCCCGGCGGCCGCCATGACCGTCTTCATGTGGGCCTTGTCCATGCCGACCGCGCTGGCCAGCACTCCGGAGCCGACGTAGCGCACCCCGGCCATCTCCAGCAGGCCCTGGATCGTGCCGTCCTCGGCGAAGGGCCCGTGCATCACCGGGAAGACCACGTCGACCGTGCCCAGCTCGACCGGGATGCTGCCCGGGTCGTAGGCCACGAGCGAGCCCTCGCCGGAGGAGGGCAGCGCGAGCGCCGCGCCCGAGGTGTCGACGGCGGGCAGCTCTCCGTCCTCGATGGCGAACCGCTGGTCGGTAGCGGCGAGCACCCACCTGCCGTCCTGCGCGATCCCGATGGGGATCACTTCGTACTTGGTCCTGTCGATCGCGCCCAGCACGCTGCCCGCGCCCATGATGGACACGGCATGCTCGGAATTGCGACCTCCGAAAACGACGGCGACGCGTGGCTTGCTCATGACGTCCGAATCTACCGGCGTGTTCCTACTTGCAGCGAGTCAACCCGCGCGGATGGGTGGTGGTCAGAGCCCGTAACGCTCTGGTTTGGGCGACCGGGACATGAGCAGCATGCCCGCCTCGCTCGGCGACATGCCGTCGTGCACGACTCCGACGACGACCTCGGTGATGGGCATCTCGATGTCGTGCTTTTTGGCCAGCGCGAGCACGGACTCGCAGGACTTGACGCCCTCGGCGGTCTGCTTGGTGGCCGCGATCACCTCGGCCAGCGTCATCCCGCGGCCCAGGCGCTCGCCGAACGTGCGGTTGCGTGACAGCGGCGAGGTGCAGGTGGCCACCAGGTCGCCCATCCCGGCCAGCCCGGCGAAGGTGTGGGGATCGGCTCCCAGGGCGGCCCCCAGCCGCGAGATCTCGGCCAGCCCCCTGGTCATGAGCATGGCGGCGACGTTGTCGCCCATCCCCATGCCGACGGCGACGCCCACGGCCAGCGCGATGACGTTCTTGACGGCGCCGCCGAGCTCGACCCCCACCACGTCGGGGTTGGTGTAGGGGCGAAACCACGGCGGCAGGTGACAGGCCGCCTGCAGGCGGGCCGCGACCTCCTCGTCGACGCAGGCGACCACGGTGGCGGCGGGCTGGCGCTGGGCGATCTCCTTGGCCAGGTTGGGCCCGGAGACGACGGCGACCCGCTCCTCGGGCACCCCGGCCACCTCGCGGATGACCTCGCTCATCCGTTTGGTCGTGCCGAGCTCGACGCCCTTCATCAGGCTGACCAGCACCGCGTCGCGGGGGATGTGCTCGCGCCAGGCGGCCAGGTTGAGCCGCAGCGACTGCGAGGGCACGGCCAGCACCACGAAGTCGGCGCCGTCGAGCGCCTCGGCCGGATCGGTCGTGGCCCCCAGCGACGTGGGCAACGCCACACCCGGCAGGTAGTCGAGGTTGGTGTGGGCCCGCTGGATGCCCTCGACCAGCTCCGGTCTGCGCCCCCACAGGATGGTCCGGTTGCCCGCCTCGGCCAGGATCATGGCGAACGTGGTGCCCCACGAACCGGTGCCGAACACCGCGGCCTTCGTCATGCGCTCACCGTCCCGCGGGATCGTAAGGAGTCTCGGGCGCCTTCTCGCCGCGCAGCTCGGCGAGCTGCGCGGTGATCGCCGCCATGATGTCGGCGGTCGCCTCGCGCAGCACCTCGGCGTGCGGCGGGCGGCCGATGTGACGCGACAGGTCGACCGGCGGCCCCACCGACACGCGGAACGTCTTGCGCGGGAACAGCCTCGGCCGCTTCTCTCCGTAGGGCAGCAGCTCCTGGGCCCCCCAGTGTGCCACCGGGATCACCGGGGCGCCGCTCTGCAGCGCCAGCCGGGCGACGCCCGTCTTGCCCACCATCGGCCACAGACCAGGATCACGGGTGCAGGTGCCCTCGGGATAGAAGAAGATCGCGCAGCCGTCTCGCAGCCGCTCCTCCGCCGTGTGCAGCGACTTGGCCGCTTCGTTGCTGCCCCGCTCGACGGGGATGACGCACAGCGAGCGCACCGCGTGCCCCAGCAACGGCACCCTGAACAGCGCGGCCTTGGCGAGAATGACCGGCCAGCGGCCGTTGTTGTAGAGGAAGTGCGACAGCAGGATCGGATCCGACCAGGAGAGGTGGTTGGCCGCGATGATCACGCCGCCGGTGCGCGGCACGCGCTCGCCGTGCCGCCAGTCACGCTTGATCAGGAGCTTCGACAGCGGCTTGACGATGACGACGGCCAGAGTTTCCCAGAAACGCGACGGGCGTGTGGGGCGGCTCATGGTTCCCTCCAACCCGGACGATAGGCGCCCCAAGTCTCCCGGTTGGCCGCCCGGGATGTCGAGGCGCGATGCTTAACCCTATGAGCAACCGCTGGTCACTGGTGATTCCGGTGAAGACGCTGGTCGCGGCGAAGACCCGGTTGGCCGCCGCGACAGGCCCCCACCGGACCCGGCTGGCCGTCGCGGTCGCCTGCGACACCGTCTCGGCGGCACTGGCCTGTCCGCTGGTCGCGCGGGTCATCGTGGTGACCGCCGACCCGGCCGCCGCGGGGCCGCTGTCCGTCCTGGGCGCCGACGTGGTGCCCGATCCCGATCAGGGCCTCAACACCGCGCTCCGCACCGGCGCCGCCCATGCCGTACGTGTCGCGCCCGGCGATCCGGTGGGCGCGTTGCAGGCCGATCTGCCCGCCCTGCGGCCCGCGGAGCTGGCCACCGCCCTGACCGCGGCGGCGGAGTTCGACCAGGCGTTCGTCCCCGACGCGCTCGACGTCGGCACCACCTTCTACGGCGTACGCGCCGGGCTGCCGTTCACGCCCCGGTTCGGCGGCGAGTCGCGGTCCAGGCACCTGGCGGGCGGCGCCAAGGAGCTGTGCGTGGAGGGCATCGAGTCGGTCAGGCGCGACGTGGACACCCCCGACGATCTGCGGGCGGCCATGGCGCTCGGTCTCGGTGGGCACACCGCGGCCGTGGTCGCCGATCTCTGGCCGTCCGGCTGAGCCGGGCGGGCGCCGCATGCGCACCGGCGGCCGAGCGTTTACGCTGGGCTGCGTGCAGGCGACGGTGCGCGGCTTCGATGAGGTGACCCGCTCGGGCACGGTCTTCCTCGACGACGGGACCGTGCTGCCCTTCGGCGCCCAGGCCTTCGACGCGGGGCCGCTGCGGCTGCTGCGCTCGGGGCAGCGGGTCCGGCTGGTGGTGACCGACGGCGAGATCACCTACATCACGCTGTCGACGTTCCCCGTGCCCGGCTGACCCCGGGCAGCGAAACGCCCGGCCCTCGGAGCGAGGACCGGGCGTACGCGAGGTCGTTACTTCTTCTTCGCGGCCTTCTTGCCGGCCACGTTGACCAGTTCCTTGAAGTCTGAGCCCGGTCGGAACTTCGGCCCCCAGCTCTCGTCGACCTTGATCTCCGCTCCGGTCGACGGGTTCCTGGCCGTGCGCGCCGGCTTGTGCACCATCTCGAACGCGCCGAAGCCCGTGATCGAGACCTTGTCGCCGCTCGCGACTGCCTTCTGAACGGCATCGATGATCGCGTTGACGGCCTCCGTGGCCGTCCTCCTGTCCCCCACGCGATCTACGATGGCGTCAACGAGTTCTCGCTTGTTCATGTTCGTTCCGCTCCCCCAGTTACGGCTCGGGGTTCCAGCTCACGAAGCTCGACGTAGAAACCCCTTACGCGCTCGAAAGTAGGCGGGATCGCCGGGGAACTCAAATACCGAGCGGATTTTCGGGTGCGCGTGGCGTGTCGGAGGCGCCGTCAAGGGCGGCCAGGAAGGCGTCGAGCCTGGTCGCGGCCCGTTCGCGGTCGCGTTTGGCGAGGTCGCAGATCGCCAGATATCGGCGTCCCATCCGCTCCTTCTCGGCGGCGGGGAGCAGGCGGACGCGGCGGTGCGCCTCGCGCAACCGCCGCGCCAGTTCGTCGTCCTCTAGACGGTCGTCGGCAGCCATGGCTGCCGACCATTCTCGTACGCCGTCACCTCGTCGGCGTGACGCAGGGTCAGTCCGATGTCGTCGAGGCCCTCCATCAGGCGCCAGCGGGTGTAGTCGTCGATCTCGAACGCGACGACCTCGCCGGCCCAGCGCACCTGGCGTTCGGCCAGGTCGACGGTCACCGCCAGGGTGGGGTCGGCCTCGACCGCGGCCTGCAGGGCCTCGACCTTCTCGGCGGGCAGGACGACCGGCAGCAGCCCCATCTTGGTGGAGTTGTTGCGGAAGATGTCGCCGAACCTGGCCGCGATCACCACGCGGAAGCCGTACTGCTGCAGAGCCCAGACGGCGTGCTCACGCGAGGAGCCGGTGCCGAAGTCGGGGCCGGAGACCAGGATCGAGGCGCCCTCGTAGGAGGGGTCGTTCAGGACGAACGCCGGGTCCTCGCGCCAGGCGGCGAACAGGCCCTTCTCGAAGCCGGTCCTGCTCACCTGCTTGAGCCAGACGGCCGGGATGATCTGGTCGGTGTCGACGTTGCTGCGGCGCAGCGGCACCGCCTTGCCGGTGTGGGTGGTGAAGGCTTCCATGGTCTTGATCTCCTAGAGGTCGGCGGGGGCGGTCAGGCGGCCGGTCACGGCGGTCGCGGCGGCGACCTGCGGTGAGACCAGATGGGTGCGGCCACCCTTGCCCTGACGGCCCTCGAAGTTGCGGTTGGAGGTGGAGGCGCTGCGCTCGCCCGGCTGGAGCGTGTCGGGGTTCATGCCCAGGCACATCGAGCACCCGGCCTCCCGCCACTCGGCGCCGGCCGCCTTGAACACCTCGTCCAGCCCCTCCTGCTCGGCCTGGAGCTTGACCAGCATCGATCCGGGGACGATCAGCGTGCGCGTCTTCACCTGGCGGCCGCGCAGGATCTCGGCGGCGGCGCGCAGGTCCTCCAGGCGGCCGTTGGTGCACGAGCCGACGAAGACCGTGTCGACCTCGATCTCGCGCAGCGGCGTGCCCGCGGTCAGGCCCATGTACTCCAGCGCCCGCTCGGCCGACTGCCTGGCGACCGGGTCGGCGAAGCTCTCGGGGGCGGGCACGGTCTCGCCCAGCGGCAGGCCCTGGCCGGGGTTGGTGCCCCACGTGACGTACGGCGTCAGCGTCGTGGCGTCGATCTCGACGACCTGGTCGAACACGGCGTCGTCGTCGGTGCGCAGCGACGTCCAGTAGGCGACGGCCTGATCCCACGCCTCGCCCCGCGGCGCGTGCGGGCGGTCCTTGAGGTAGGCGAACGTGGTCTCGTCGGGGGCGATCATGCCCGCTCGCGCGCCGGCCTCGATCGACATGTTGCAGACCGTCATCCGGCCCTCCATGGAGAGCTTCCGTACGGCCTCACCGCGGTACTCGATGATGTAGCCCTGCCCGCCGCCGGTGCCGATCTTGGCGATGATGGCCAGGATCAGGTCCTTGGCCGTGACACCGGGGGGCAGCTCGCCCGAGACCTCGATGGCCATGGTCTTCGGCCGGTAGGCCGGCAGCGTCTGCGTGGCCAGCACGTGCTCGACCTCGGAGGTGCCGATGCCGAAGGCGATGCCGCCGAACGCGCCGTGGGTGGAGGTGTGGGAGTCGCCGCAGACGATCGTCATGCCCGGCTGGGTCAGGCCGAACTGCGGGCCGATGATGTGCACCACGCCCTGGCCGGCGTCGCCCATCGGGTGGAGCCGGATGCCGAACTCCGCGGCGTTCTTGCGCAGCGTCTCGACCTGCGTCTTGGACACGGGGTCGGAGATGGGGCCGAGCACGGTCGGGACGTTGTGGTCCTCGGTGGCGATGGTGAGCTCGGGCCGGCGCACGGGCCGGCCGGCGAGCCGGAGCCCGTCGAACGCCTGCGGGCTGGTCACCTCGTGGATGAGGTGCAGGTCGATGTAGAGCAGGTCGGGTTCGCCGTCGGCGCGGCGCACGACGTGCTGCTCCCAGACCTTCTCCGCCAGTGTGCGGCCCATGATCTCCTCCTGCTTGTCGCGATGCTCCGCATCGCGGCTCGGTCGTTCAGACCCGATCTTCCTCGCGGGAAAATCCTTTCAGCTTGCCTTCTCATATGTCGAGACGGCAGTATCGGCCTATGGACAACTCTAGCGGAGTCGGAGTACTCGACAAGGCCGTTCTGGTACTCAACGCGCTGGAAGCCGGCCCGGCTTCGCTCGCGCAGCTTGTTCAGGCCACCGGTCTGGCCCGCCCCACGGCCCATCGGCTCGCAGTCGCGCTTGAGCACCACCGCATCGTGACTCGTGACACACAGGGCAGGTTCGTGCTCGGGCCGCGCCTTTCGGAGTTGTCCACGGCCGCCGGTGAGGACCGGCTGCTCGCGGTCGCCGCGCCCGTGTTGCTGCAGCTCAGGGACCTGACCGGCGAGAGTGCGCAACTGTACCGCCGTCAGGGCGACGAGCGGGTCTGCGTGGCGGCGGCCGAGCGGTCCAGCGGGCTGCGCGACACGGTCCCCGTCGGATCGGCGCTGCCCATGACGGCGGGCTCGGCGGCGCAGATCCTGCTGGCCTGGGAGGAGCCCGACCGGCTGCACCGCGGCCTGCGCGGCGCCAAGTTCAACGCGTCCACGCTGGCGTCGGTACGCCGCCGGGGCTGGGCTCACAGTGTGGGAGAGCGCGAGCAGGGAGTGGCCAGCGTGTCCGCCCCCATCAGGGGAAGCGGCGGCAAGGTGATCGCCGCCGTGTCGGTCTCCGGGCCCATCGAGCGACTGACCAGAGCCCCCGGACGACTACACGCGGTGGCCGTCATGGCGGCCGCCGAACGCGTCACGGAATCCATGCGACGTACGTCATGATCAGCCAAAGCGCCTATTTGGGGAGCCGAGTGCCTCACGGGCGCACTAGCCTGAGTGCGTGACAGATCGCATCGAGGTAGCCGCCACTGAGCTGCGACCCCTGCTCGAAGAGTTCATCTTGTGGGCGAGCACCAACGCGCCCGACAGCGACCCCGAGCTCGTAGGGCCGGCAGTGCTGTGGCACCGTCTCGCCTTCTCCCAGGATTCCGGCACGTGGAAGCGTGCCGACCTGCGAAACCTGCTGCTCGATCGGATGCCCAAGGTGGTGGAGGATCCCGACACCGCCGCCGACGGCATGCTGCCGGCGGTCGACGCCTACCTGACGTTCCTGTCGCAGACCGGCAGGCTGACCAAGGGGTCCGACTCCCTCGACGATCTGCGGGCCGAGCTCGACGACGTCGAGGACCAGTTCGTCGAGCTGATGGAGGAGCTGCTCGACGACTCCGAGGAGTCGGGCGACGACGATGACGAAGGCGGCGACCTCGGCGACTTCGAGCTGTTCGCCGACGAGCTGGCCGAGCTCGACACCATCAGGCTGCGGCCCGACACCGAGCTGGCCGCCGCCGCCCGCGAGGCGCCGCTGATCGCCCAGGCCCGCGACCTGGCCCTGTGGGTGGGCTCCGGCCGCCGGGTGGGCGAGGACACCCTGCTGTCCGACGACGAGGTCGAGCAGGCGCTGGCGGTCGTCGGGCTGCCCAGGCCCGAGACCGAGGGCTCGCTCGCCGAGGCCGTCCCCCAGCTGTGGAACATCTGGAATCTCGCCGTCGACCTCGAGTTCCTGGAGCCCGGCGACGCCAACACGGTGGCCGTCCAGGACGACACCTCCGAGTGGCCGTTCGACGACGACGAGGACGTGCTCGACGCCTGGATGCTCGGCCTTCACTCGGTCGACTACGGCGACCCCGAGCTGGCCGACGACGACCTGACCATGGCGCTGGCGGGGCTCACCCGCGGCGTGCTGGTCAGGCTGCTGCTGGCCGGCGGCTCGCGCGACCTCGACGGTCTGCGGCGCGAGCTGGCCGAGGCGGCCGCCGACCTCGACGAGCTGGGCGCCGACGCCTGGGAGGCGGCCGACGACCCGCTGATCCCGGCGGTCGACTGGCTGGCCGGCTACGGCATGGTCACGGTCGCCGACGGCACGGTCAGCCTGACTCCGCTCGGCACCGAGGGAGTCGTCCACCTGGTGGACGACTCCGACATCGAGGTCGACGCGCGGCCCGCGATCGAGTCGATGAGCGCGCACGAGCTGCTCGCGCTCAGCGCCGAGCTGCCCGAGGAGGAGGCCGACGCCGAGTTCGCCGCCTGGATGCGGCTGCGCGAGCCCGGCCGAGCGGCCGAGGAGCTGCTGGAGGCCGCCGCCGAGGACGAGAGCGACGCGCTCATCCGGGTGCAGGCCGCCAGCGTGGTGGGCACACTCGGCGAGGCGGCCATCCCGGCCTGGCAGGAGGCGCTCAAGCAGCCGTCCCTGCGTCCCTACGCCGCGACGCACCTGAGCCACCTGCAGGTGCCCGACGCGCCCGAGCCCACCCAGGACGACACCCACTGGCTGATCCTCGACATGTGGACCATCTCGGCGGGCCTGGGCCGGTCCGAGTTCGTCAGCAGCGTCCGCGACATCGGCCCCGACCTGCTCGACGGCCTGCTCGAAGTGGTCTGGAAGATCCCGCACGCCCACGTGGAGGAGTTGCTGGACCTGATCTCCCAGGTCCATCCCGACAAGCAGGTCGCCAAGGCGGCTCGCCGGGCGCTCTTCCGGGCCCGTTCGACCAGCTCCTAGCGACCTCCCGGCCAAGCGTCCCCCGGCGGGGCGACGATGCTCACCGCCCGCCGGGACTCCCGCCGCTTGCCACATCGACGGTTCGCCGACACCGGCCAGTACCTCTGGCAGGCCCTCACCACCTTTCCGGGCTTCGTGGTGGCCGCGGGCGCGTTCTTCCTGCTGTGGAGGCTGCTGTGGAGCGCCCGCGCCGGCGTCTACCTTCCGCGGGTCGCACGTCAGGTGCGGTTCCTGGGCTGGTGGCTGCTGGTCGGCGGTCTCCTGGCGCCCCAGATCGAGCATGTCGCGATGATGAGGCTGCTGGACACGGTGGCCGTGGGCGAGGCCGGCCACCTACCGGGGGAGATCTCGCTGGTCGTCCCGCTCATCGGGCTGGGGCTGCTGGCCCTGGCGAGCATCCTGCGCGACGGCGTACGGATGCGTGAGGACCTGGAAGGAACCGTCTGATGTCGCCCGCGGAGCCGGAGTCCCATGCCATCACCGTCCATCTCGACCGGCTGCTGGCCGAGCGGGACATGACGCTCACCGAGCTGGCCGACCGGGTCGGGGTGACGGTGGTCAACCTGTCCATCTTGAAGAACGGCCGGGCCAAGGCCATCCGGTTCACCACGTTGACCAGGCTCTGCGAAGTCCTCGGCTGCCAGCCGGGCGACCTGCTGGGCTATCACGCCGGAGAGGAACGATGAGCCGACGCGTCGCCCTCGGCGAACGCGAAAAACCGCCGAGCACCGGAAAGCACGAAAGGCCCGATCAACGATCGGGCCTTTCATAGAGGTAGTCCCGACCGGATTCGAACCGGCGCTACCGCCTTGAGAGGGCGGCGTCCTGGGCCACTAGACGACGGGACCTTCTTCACTTGCCTGACAGTGGTAGTCCCGACCGGATTCGAACCGGCGCTACCGCCTTGAGAGGGCGGCGTCCTGGGCCACTAGACGACGGGACCCTGTCAACAAGCGATTGTGCCGGGCCTCCCCGGCAACGGACGTAACTCTACCGCACCCCAAGGAGCACACCAAACCACTATCAGCCCAGCGGATCGGGCCTGCGGGGCCCCGACCGCGCTCGACGACCGGGAGGAGGACGCCGGCTCGCCACCGGCCGGCCGGCGCGAGGAGGGCAGCAGGCAGTCGGGCGCGAATCTTGTCCGGAAAAACGAAAAACGGATGTCTCTTAACGAGACATCCGTCCAATGCTGGGGTACCAGGACTCGAACCTAGACTAACTGAACCAGAATCAGTCGTGCTGCCAATTACACCATACCCCACCGTTACGGACCCCTTAGGGCCCGTGTGGCGACCTCCGAAAGAATAGCCCAGCTTGGGGGACAAGACCAAAACGATTGTCCGAGCGGCCGCGACCGGGCCCCTGTCGTGCCAAGCTGATGGGGACAAAACACCACGTGGAGGAGCCCCGACGTTGGCTGAGAATCCGTTGTTCGCCCCCAGCAGCCTGCCCTACCAGCTGCCGCCCTTCGCCGAGATCCGCGAGGAGCACTACCTGCCCGCCTTCGCGCGCGGGATGGCCGAGCAGCTGGCGGAGGTCGACGTGATCGCGCGCGACACCGCCCCGCCGACGTTCGACAACACGATCGCCGCGCTCGAACGGTCCGGGCGGATCCTCGAGCGCACGGCCACGGCCTTCTTCAGCGTCGCCGCCTCCGACTCCACCAACGCCGTCCTGGAGATCGAGAAGCGGATCTCCCCCAAGCTGACCAAGCACAGCGACGCGATCCGGCTCAACCGGGCGCTCTGGGGCCGGATCAAGCAGGTGACAACGGAGGACGCCGAGGAGGCGTGGCTGCTGGAGAAGTACCGCGAGGACTTCATCCGGGCCGGCGCCGACCTGTCGGAGACCGAGCAGGAGCGGCTCAAGGAGCTCAACGAGGAGCAGTCGAGGCTGTCGACCGAGTTCGCCCAGAACCTGCTGAAGGCCTCGACCGAGTCCGCGCTGGTGGTCGACGACCCCAAGGAGCTCGACGGGTTCGACGAGGCCAGGATCGCGTCACTGGAGAGCGACGGCCGCTACGTGCTGCCGCTGCTCAACTTCACCAACCAGCCCGGGCTGGCCCAGCTCACCGACCGCGACGTCCGCCGCCGGCTCTACACGCTGAGCGTGGAGCGGGCGCCGCGGAACTTCGGGCTGGCCGTACGGCTCGCCACGCTGCGGGCCGAGCGCGCCCGGCTGCTGGGCTACCCCGACCACGCCGCCTACAAGGTCGCCGACCAGACGGCCAAGAGCGTCGAGGCGGTCGAGGACATGCTGGGGCAGCTCGTCGGGCCGGCCGTACGCAACGCCCGCAAGGAGGCGGAGGCGCTCACCGAGCAGGCCGGATTCGCGATCGAGCCGTGGGACTGGTCGTTCTACGCGGAGAAGGTGCGCCAGGCCCGCTACGACTTCGACGCCGGCGCCATGCGGCCCTACTTCGAGCTCGACCGCGTCTACCTCGACGGCGTCTTCTACGCCGCGACCAGGCTCTACGGCGTCACGTTCAGCGAGCGGACCGACCTGGCCGGCTACCACCCGGACGTGCGGATCTTCGAGGTGTTCAACGAGGACGGCGGCGCGCTCGGCCTGTTCGCGCTCGACCCGTTCGCCAGGCCGACCAAGCGCGGCGGCGCGTGGATGAACAACCTGGTCAACCAGTCGTTCCTGTTCGGCGAGAAGCCGGTGGTGATCAACAACCTGAACATCACCAAGCCCGCGACCGGGCCGACGCTGCTGACCTACGACGAGGTCACCACGGCGTTCCACGAGTTCGGGCACGCGCTGCACGGGCTCTTCTCCGAGGTGCGCTATCCCCGCGTCTCGGGCACCAACGTGCCGCGTGACTTCGTCGAGTATCCGTCGCAGGTCAACGAGATGTGGGCGACCTGGCCCGAGGTCCTGGCCAACTACGCCAAGCACCACGAGACGGGCGAGCCGATGCCCGCGGAGCTGGTGGCGAAGATGAAGGCCGCGGAGCAGTTCAACCAGGGCTTCATGACCGTCGAGTATCTCGCCGCGACGCTGCTCGACTGGGCCTGGCACCGGCTGAGCCCCGGCGAGACCGTCGAGGACCCCGAGGCGTTCGAGCAGGCGGCCCTGGAAGCGGCCCAGATCGCCTTCCCGCTGGTCCGGCCGCGCTACCGGACCAACTACTTCGCCCATGTCTTCTCCGGCGGCTACAGCGCCGGCTACTACTCCTACATCTGGAGCGAGGTGCTCGACGCCGAGAGCGTCGAGTGGTTCAAGGAGAACGGCGGGCTGGAGCGTGCCAACGGAGATCACTTCCGCCGCGCGCTGCTGTCGAAGGGCGGCAGCCTCGACCCGCTGACCGCGTTCCGCGACTTCCGCGGCCGCGAGCCGTCCATCCAGCCGCTGCTGGAGCGCCGCGGCCTGGTCTGATCCGCGTGTCCGGGGCGGCGACACCGTGGTCGTCGCCCCGTGACGAGGCGGCCGGGACTGCGCTGGCCGGGACTGCGCTCAGCCGCGCAGGCGGGCCAGGGCGGCCCGGATCCGGTCCTGGGCCCGCTCGCGGCCGAGCACCTCGATCGACTCGAACAGCGGCAGGCCCACGGTCCTGCCGGTGACCGCGACGCGTACGGGAGCCTGGGCCTTGCCCAGCTTGAGACCGTTGGCGGTGCCGACCGCCTCCAGCGCCTCCTTGAGCGACTCGGGGTCCCAGCTGACCGTGTCGAGCCGCTCCAGGTAGCCGGTCAGGATCTCGACCGGGGAGTTCTTCATCGCCTTGTCCCAGGAGGCCTGGTCGAACACCGGCTCGTCGAGGAACAGGAAGTCGACGTTCTGCCTGATCTCCGACAACACCGCGATGCGGGTCTGGGCCAGGGCGGCGACCTTGCTGAACATCTCGCGGTCCCAGTCGGCTTCGAGGTAGGGGGCGCAGCGCTCCTCGAAGGTCTCCAACGGCAGCGCGCGGATGTACTCGCCGTTGAACGCGCGCAGCTTCTTCTCGTCGAAGTACGCGCTGGAGCTGTTGACGGCGTCGAGCCGGAACAGCGGCACCATCTCCGACCACGGCATGATCTCGCGGTCGTCGCCGGGCCCCCAGCCGAGCAGCATGAGGTAGTTGACCATGGCCTCGGCGAGGTAGCCCTCGGCCCGGTAGTCCTCCAGGGCCACCTTGTCGCGCCGCTTGGACAGCTTCTTGCGCTGCTCGTTGACGATGACCGGCAGGTGGGCCCAGACGGGCGGGGTGGCGCCGAGCGCGGGCCAGAGCAGCTGCTGCTTGGCGGCGTTGCCCAGGTGCTCCTCGCCGCGCACCACGTGGGTGATGCCCTGCGTGATGTCGTCGACGGCGTTGGCCAGCACGTAGAGGGGCGAGCCGTCGGTGCGGGCGATGACGAAGTCCTCCTGGGCGTCGTTGGGGAACTCCACCCGGCCCCTGATGACGTCGTCGACGACGGTGACGCCCTCGTCGGGGGTGCGGAAGCGCACCGCGCCCTCGGTCAGGCCCCGGTCACGGCAGTGGCCGTCGTAGCCCTTGTGCTCGGAGCCGGTGCGGGCGACGAGCAGCTCGCGGGTGCAGTCGCAGTGGTAGGCCTTGCCGTCGGCGAGCAGCTTGGCCACGGCCTCGCGGTGCTGCGGCTCGTAGGCCGACTGGAAGTAGGGGCCCTCGAACGCCGGGGCGCCGCCGTTGATGCCGATCCAGTCGAGCGCCGAGATGATGCCCTCGGTCCACTCGGGCCGGTTGCGGGTGGCGTCGGTGTCCTCGATGCGCAGCACGAAACGGCCACCGGACCGCACGGCCAGCGCCCAGTTGAACAGCGCCGTACGGGCGCCGCCGACGTGGAACATGCCGGTTGGGGAAGGGGCGAACCGCACCCTCAGATCAGTCACGAGCGACCACCTTGTTCGTCAGAGTGCCGATGCCTTCGATGCCGACGCTGACCTCGTCGCCGACGTCGATCGGACCGACGCCCTCCGGGGTGCCGGTCAGGATCACGTCGCCGGGGATCAGCGTCATGACCGCGCTGACGTAGGCGACCAGCGCGGGAATGTCGTGGATGAGCTGGCTGGTGCGGCCGCTCTGGCGGACCTCGCCGTTGACCGTCGTGGTGAGCGCCAGGTCGCTCGCGTCGAGGTCGGTGCGGATCCACGGGCCGAGCGGGCAGAAGGTGTCGAAGCTCTTGGCCCGGGTGAACTGGACGTCCTTCTTCTGCAGGTCGCGCGCGGTGACGTCGTTGGCGCAGGTGTAGCCGAAGATGACGTCCCTGACCCGTTCGATCGGCACCTCGCGGCACAGCCGGCCGATCACCACGGCCAGCTCGCCCTCGAAGTCGACCCGGTCGGACAGCGACGTGGGGTAGACGATCGGCTCGCCGTGGCCGATCACCGAGGTCGACGGCTTCAGGAAGATGAGCGGCTCCTCGGGCACCTCGTTGCCCATCTCGCGCGCGTGCGCGGCGTAGTTGCGGCCGATGGCGATCACCTTGCTCGGCAGCATGGGCGCGAGCAGCCGCACCTGCGCCAGCGGGAACCGCTCGCCGGTGAACTGCACGTCACCGAAGGGGTGCCCGGAGATCGCGGACACGAACTCCTCGCCCGGACCGCCCTCGACCACGCCGAACGACACGCCTTCGCCTGTGGAGAACCTCGCTATACGCACCTGACAAGGCTATCGCCGCCGCCCGGGGAGTCGGTTCACGGCGACACGCCCGCCCTCGCGTTAGCCTGGAGCCCGCACCGGACGGTGCGGTGAGGTCGCCGCGAGAGGGGTCGTGTTGTCCGTCGTCAAGATCAATGTGTTGACGGTTCCCGCCGAGATGCGCGAGCAGCTCGAGCACCGGTTCTCCAACCGGGCCGGGATGGTCGAGTCGGCCGACGGGTTCGAGTGGTTCGAGCTGCTCAGGCCGGTCGAGGGCACCGACCAGTACCTCGTGTACACGCGGTGGCGCAGCGAGGACGACTTCCTCAGGTGGCAGGAGAGCCAGGAGTTCCGGCGCGGCCACGCCGAGGCGGCCGGCTCCGGCCAGGGGCACGGCCACGGGCAGGGGCCGGCCGCGTCGGGGGCGACGCTGTGGTCGTTCGAGGTCGTGGACAGCGCCGGGCCGAAGGGTTAGGCGTCCAGCGGGTTGCGGGCGATGCGCTCGGCGATGCCCGACCTGACGAAGCCGGCGGCCAGGCTCGCCGGCTTGCGGGCGCCCTGGTCGGTGACGCAGGCGGCGAACTCCTTGGCGATCTCCAGGCGGGGATGCCGGGCGAGCACCTCGTCGCGGAGCCCGGCCGGGAGCTCGTCGGTGCCGCGGCCGGAGATGTCCATGGCGGTCGAAAGCTCCAGCAGGTGTCCCTCCGGGTCCTCCTCCACCGGCACCTCGTCCCACATGTGACGGATGATCACCTCTGAGGCGCGGCGCCTGCGGTCCTCGGGCCAGCCGGCTCCCGCGCAGAAGGCCCAGGCCACGTGCCCGCCGGCCTCCTCGTATCCCACCGTGTGGCTGTCGAACTCGGCGGCCAGCCCGATGTCGTGCAGCATGGCCGACACGTAGAGCAGCTCGGCGTCGAAGGCGATGTCGTGCGCCCGGGCGTAGGCCGCGGCCCACAGGTAGGCCCTGATCGAGTGGTTGAGGAGCGAGGGCGTGTGGTAGCGGGCCGCCACCTCCAGGGCGCCGCCGCAGGCGGGGGTGTCGGGCAGCACCAGGTCGTTGAGGTTCATGTGCTCATCTTCGAGCCTCGGATCCGGCCGGGGCGAGTGGCCCTGTGGCCACCTGTCGACAGGATCCGGCCAACCCTCCCCCGCCCCGGCCTCACGGGCGGGACACCTGGCCGGGCGGCTCGGCGGCCTCGTCCCGGGGCGCGCCGCTCCGGCGCGGTTCACCGTCCGCGTCGCGGCGCCGGGCGAACGCCAGTCCCGCCGCCAGGCAGGCGAGCGGCACGGCCGGCAGCACGTACCTGTGGTCGAAGGCCGCGATGAAGACCGGCAGCGTGAGCAGCGTCACGGCGCTCGCCCACGGCAGCAGCACCTCCCCGCCCAGCCGGCGCCACCGGAGCGCCACCCCGGCCGCCCCGGCCACCAGGAGCGCGGCCAGGAACGGTCCACGCAGGTAGCCGAAGGTCTGGTAGCCGCGGATCCAGCCCGCGTACGGCTCCACCATGACCGTCTCGCCGGATTCGCCCTGGTAGGCGGTGGTGATCTCCTCGGCGGTGCGGTCCCTGGACGCGATCGAGTCCTTGAACGGCGCGGTCTCCTCGGGGAAGACGTAGGCGCTCTGGTCGCCCTCGACCGGATAGACCCGGCGTTCCCAGGAGAAGATGTGGGCCACGTCGACCAGGCCGGCGCGCAGGAAGTCGAGCGGCTGGGCGAGGATGGCCTGCTTGGCGAAGGCCCCGGCGACCTCGTCGCGCCGGACCGCCCCGCCCTTGACGTCGTTGATCGGGGAGTCGGCCGACCAGATGTACTCGGGCGGCGCCAGGCGTTCGCCCAGCGGCTCGGCCGGGCAGAGCGGCACGTCCGATCTGATCTTCGCGCAGTCGGCGAACGTCATGGTCCGGGCCCACAGGAAGGTGTTGCCACGGCTCAGCGCGAGCGTGCCGTGCTCCGACTCGAACCACAGGGCGTAGCAGGCCAGCGGGATCACGGCGGCCGCGGCGAGCGTGAGGACCGGCCGCCAGCCCGTACGGCGCAGCAGCACCGCGACCAGCACGACGGCGATCAGCGGCAGGCCGATGGTCCGGGTCACGGTGGCCGCCGCCAGCAGGAGCCCGGCGCCCGCGGCCGTCATGGGCGTGAGGGCCGGCCGCCGCATGAGCAGCGCGACCGCCGCCATGACGAGGAACACGAACAGCAGGTCCGCCATGATCAGGTGCTCCAGCTGGATCTGGAACGCGTCGAGCAGGACGGGCAGCGCGAACAGCGTGGCCGCCCAGCCGGGCAGCCGGCGACGCAGGAGCAGGTAGACGAGCACGCCGATGCCCAGCCCGAGCAGGTGCTGCACCACGACGACCAGCTCGATGCTGCTCAGGGGCCGCAGCGCCCACAGGAACAGCGAGTAGCCCGAGGTGCGCGACTCCAGCGGTCGCGGGTCGAGCCCGGCGTTGAGGTAGGCGAAGGAGTCGGCCCAGAACCAGATGGCCGGGCGGTAGCCGAGGATCGCCACGCCGCGCAGCGCCGCTCCGGCGAGCAGGGCGAGGAGAAAGATCCAGTGCTTGCGCAGCGTGGGCACCATCCGCCTCCTCAGTCCCTCTGAGCAAACCACCCTATAAAGTACGGATGAACATCGGCGCGTTAACGATCCGGAACCCGACTTGACCCCGTGATCGAGCCCGGCCACCATGTTCCACCTCGTCCCTCTTTGCTTCTTTTGTCCGGAAGGAACTGGCGTGCGCCGCCTCGCGATCCCCCTCGCCCTCATACTCGCCGTCGCGGGACTCACGAGCACCGCACGGGCCGAGGCGCCGGTGAAGCGCACCGCGCAGTGCCAGGGTGACTGGCTGCCCGGTTCGCCGACGGCCGACGAGGTCATGAAGGGCGAGATCTCCCTGGTGAGCCTGCCCGCGGTCAAGATCGGCAAGAAGATCGACTGGGGCATGAGCCCGTACCGGAACCGCTCGTGGGAGTACGTCTTCCAGTCGCTGCGCTGGATGGGCACGCTGGTGGTGGCGTACGAGAACACCGGCGAGCGCGCCTATCTCGACCGCGCCGAGGAGATCACCAAGGACTGGGTGGCGAGCAACAAGCGGGGCGCGCGCGGCACCAAGCCCTACGTCTGGAACGACCACCCCGTCTCGCTGCGCACCCAGGCGCTGGTGTGCCTGAGCATGCACGTCAAGGACGGCTGGCTCAAGGACAGCCTGGCCGTCCACGCCAAGCTGCTGGCCGACCCGAGGCTCTACAAGAAGGGCCACAACCACGGGATCGACCAGGACATCGCGCTCATGAGCATCGGCTGCCGCTACGGCCGCAAGGACTGGGCCGGCCTGGCCTCCAGGCGGCTCACCGGCACGGTCAAGCTCGACGTCGACGCGCAGGGCGCGCTCATGGAGCAGGCGCCGCGCTACGCCGTCTACGTGTACGGCAGGCTCCAGGTCGCGATGGCCGGCATGAAGGACTGCGGCCGCAAGGTGCCGGGCGAGATCTCCAGGCGGGCCGACGCGCTGAAGGACTTCGTCGCCCACTCCACGATGCCCAACGGCTACATGGTGCCCATCGGCGACGGCAGCGCCGAGACCGAGCCGAAGATGGAGACCGGCACCCCCAAGGAGAAGGTCAAGGTCTACCGGGCCGGCTACGTGTACGGCCGGACAGAGTGGGGCAAGGCCGACTCCGCCTACTACTCGATCAGGTTCGGCCCCGGCACCAAGTTCCACGGCCACGAGGACCACCTGGGCGTGACCTACTACGCGCACGGCCGCGACATCCTGGTCGACGCCGGGTTCCACTCCTACGAGAAGAGCGCCTACCGCTACTGGACGCTCTCCCCCGAGGCGCACAACGTCCCGGCCGTGGTGGGCGAGAGGTTCCGGCCCCGTACGGCCAGCAAGCTCACCAAGTCGAGCCAGGGCACGGACCGGCAGGCGTTCCGCCTCACCGACAAGGCCTACGGCACGGCCCGCACCCGCTCGGTGCTCGTCGACCACGGCGAGGACCTGATGGCGGTGCTGGACACGGCGTCGGGCGGCAAGCAGGTGCGCAACCAGTGGCGGTTCGCGCCGTCGTACAAGGTCGTCTCCAACAGCGGCGGCCGGGTGGTGCTGAGCGACGGCAAGTTCGACGTGACGCTGCTCCAGCTGTCCGGCTGCACGCCGGTCGGCGGGCAGAAGGTGGAGCGCGGCGGGAAGCTCGGCTGGATGTCGCCGACCTACCTGTCGAAGGAGCGGACCAACGTCGTGGTCTCGCCGGCCGCCACCTCGCTGCTGACCGTCATCGTGCCCGGCACGGACGCGCCGAAGGTGTCGTGCTCCGGCGGGAAGGTCACCGTCCAGGGCGTGACCTTCCCGGCAGGTCTCCTCTAGGCGGCCTCGCGGCCCGCGCGCAGCAGCCCGTAGGTCACGGCCTGCTCCAGCGCCTGCCAGGAGGCGTCGATGATGTTCTCGGCGACGCCCACCGTGGCCCACTCGGAGGTCTCGTCGCTGGAGGTGATGAGCACGCGGGTGACGGCGCCGGTGCCGTGGCTGCCCTCCAGGATGCGCACCTTGTAGTCGACCAGCTCCACCCTGGCCAGCTCGGGGTAGAGCTTCTCCAGGGCCAGGCGCACCGCGCGGTCGAGGGCGTTGACGGGGCCGTTGCCCTCGCCGGTGGCGACGATGCGCTCGCCCTTGGCGTGCAGCTTGACGGTCGCCTCGCTGACCAGCTCGCCGCCCTTGGCGCGCTCGACGATCACCCGCCACGACTCGACCTCGAAGTGACGCCGCCGCTCGCCGTGGACGGTGTCGCGCAGCAGCAGCTCGAACGAGGCGTCGGCGGCCTCGAACGTGTAGCCCTTCGACTCCAGCTCCTTGACCCGGTCGACCAGCTCCTTGGTGTTGCCGGCGCTGAGCTCGTAGCCCAGCTCACGGCCCTTGAGCTCGACCGAGGCGCGGCCGGCCATGTCGGAGACCAGCATCCGCATGTCGTTGCCCACCTGGGCGGGGTCGATGTGCTGGTAGAGGTTGGGGTCGACCTTGATCGCGCTGGCGTGCAGGCCCGCCTTGTGGGCGAACGCCGACGTGCCGACGTAGGGGGCGTGGGAGTTGGGGGTGACGTTGGTGACCTCGGTGATCGCGTGCGCGATGCGCGTCATGTCGGCCAGGGCCTGCGGCGGCACGAGGTCGAACCCCCGCTTGAGCTGCAGGTTGGCGACCACGGTGAAGAGGTTGGCGTTGCCGGACCGCTCGCCGTAGCCGTTGGCGCAGCCCTGCACGTGCGTCGCGCCCGCCTGGACGGCGGCGAGGGTGTTGGCCACCGCGCAGCCGGTGTCGTCGTGGCAGTGGATGCCCACCCGGGCGCTGGTGCCGGCCGCGGCCTGCACGATCTCGGCCAGTTCGTCGGGGAGCATGCCGCCGTTGGTGTCGCACAGGGCGATCACGTCGGCTCCCGCCTCGGCCGCGGTGCGGATGACCTCCAGCGCGTAGGCTGGGTTGGATCTGTAGCCGTCGAAGAAGTGCTCGGCGTCGAGGAAGACTCGCTGTCCCTCCGCACGAAGGTGGGAGACCGTGTCGCGGATCATCGCGAGGTTCTCCTGGAGAGTCGTGCGAAGGGCCAGCTCCACGTGCCGGTCGTGACTCTTGGCGACAAGGGTCACGACCGGCGCGCCGGATTCGCGCAGGGCGGCAACCAGAGGGTCGTCGGCTGCCCGCACACCGGCCCGGCGGGTCGCACCGAACGCGGCGAGCTGCGCGTGCTTCAGGTCGAGCTCTGTTTGAGCCCTCCTGAAGAACTCTGTGTCCTTGGGGTTGGCGCCCGGCCAGCCCCCTTCGATGAAACCGACGCCCAGCCCGTCCAGGTGGCGCGCGACGGAGAGCTTGTCGGCGACGGTGAGGTTGAGCCCTTCCTGTTGCGCGCCGTCACGCAGCGTCGTGTCGTACACGTGGAAGCGGTCGTCGGCCATGGTTTGTCGTCTCCCTGGGAAAACAAAAAGACCCCTCACGGACGTGAGAGGTCTGCGCGCTGGCGGTGTCCCTGTGTCAGCCAGCGCGCCTGTCAATAATGAGCAGACGGTAGAACATGATGCCTGCGAGTCTGCCACACGATTTCACCGGTCGGCACATTGATCTCGCCATGTGGGACCGGAGCGATCACACGGTGACGCCCGGACCGCCGGTGATGATCTCCTCCAGCACGGCCGGGTCGAAGGCCGCGTCGCCCAGCATTCGCCCGTCCAGCAAGACGGTCGGCGTGCCGTCGATCCGGATCTTGGCGCTCTCGGCCAGGTGATCCTCGGCGAAGGACTGTGAGATGACGCACTCTTCCACCGACGCGCCCACCTTCGTCGCCGCCGCGGCCAGCTCCTTCACGGTGAACCCGGAGGCCACCCCGTGCGGGGCCGGCTGCATGGCGTACAACTCGTCGCGGAAGGCCAGCCAGTTGCCCTCGGGCACGCACCGGGCGGCGGCCGCGGCCCGGACGGAGTTGGACCGCATGGGCTCGTCGCGGAAGATCGTGACGGGGTGGAAGACCACCTTGACCAGGCCCTCCCTGGCCAGCCGCTGGATCGTCGCGTCGACCCGGGAGTGCAGGTCCTTGCAGACCGGGCAGTCGTAGTCCTCGTAGATGTCGAGCACGGGGGCGTTGCCGCCCCTGTCGGCCAGCACCATGGTGCCGTCGACCTGCCGGGTCAGCCGCACGCCCCGCTCCGCCTGGCCGCCGTCGTACCCGACGATCGCGACCAGGGCCAGCATCGCGAAAGCGACCAGCACGGCCGCCACCCTCTTCATCATCCGCCCGCCCTCAGCTCATCGATCGCGCAGACCCTACCTGAAGAAGGTGAAATGTGACTGATCGGGGCGGGTCAGGCGTACCGCGCCACCGCCGGCCGCCGACTCGGCGCGACAATGGATCCCATGAAGGCCTTCGCGATGGACACCGCGCTCGCCCGGTACATCCTCGACCACACCACCCAGCCCGACCCGTTGCTGCGGGAGCTGGCGGCGGAGACCGAGGCGCGGACGGGCGACCACGCCGGAATGCAGATCTCCGCCGACCAGGGACGGTTCCTGACCATGATCACCCAGCTGGTGGCGCCGGCCGTGGCGGTGGAGGTCGGGACGTTCACCGGCTACTCGTCACTGTGCATCGCCCGCGGGCTGTCCGGCGGCAGGCTGCACTGCTTCGACGTGAGCGAGGAGTGGACCTCGATCGCGCGGCGCTACTGGGAGAGGGCCGGGGTGTCCGACCGCGTCACGCTCACGCTCGGCCCCGCGCTGGAGACCCTGGCCGCCTTCGACCAGCCCGTCGACCTCGCCTTCCTCGACGCCGACAAGGCGGGCTACCCGGCCTACTACGAGCTGCTCATGGACCGGCTGCGGCCGGGCGGGCTGCTCATGGTGGACAACACCCTGTGGACGGGTCACGTGGCCGACCCGTCGCGCGATGACGAGATGACGGTGCTGATGCGGGAGTTCAACGACCTGGTGGCCGAGGATCCACGGGTGACGGTCGTCATACTGCCCATCGCCGACGGGTTGACCATGGTGCGGAAGAACGGCTGAGCCGGGTCAGCTGATCTTGTGGATCCAGTTGTGCGGGTCCGGCCGCGAGCCGTACTGGATGCCGACGAGCTCCTCGCGCACCCGCATCGTGACCGGGCCGGGCGTGCCGTCGCCGATGCTCCAGGAGCGGTCGGCGCCCTTGACGAAGCCCACCGGCGTGACGACCGCGGCGGTGCCGCAGGCGAAGACCTCCGTCAGCTCCCCTGACTCGCATCCGGCCTGCCACTCGTCGGTGGTGATCAGCCGCTCCTCCGGCTTCAGCCCCAGGCCGGCGGCCAGCGTGAGGATCGAGTCGCGGGTGATGCCCGGCAGCAGGGTGCCGGTCAGGGCCGGGGTGACGAGCCGGTCGCCGAAGACGAAGAACAGGTTCATCCCGCCCATCTCCTCGACGTAGCGGTGCTCGTGGGAGTCGAGCCAGACGACCTGGTCGCAGCCGTTCTCGACGGCCTGACGCTGGGCGACGAAGGCGGCGGCGTAGTTGCCGCCGCACTTGGCGAAGCCGGTGCCGCCGGGGGCGGCGCGGGTGTACTCGGTCGACAGCCACACCGAGACCGGCTTGATGCCGCCGCTGAAGTAGGAGGCGGCCGGCGAGGCGATGACCATGTAGCGGTAGGTGCGGGACGGGTAGTTGACGCCGAGTCCGACCTGGGTCGCGAAGATGAACGGCCGCAGGTAGAGGCTGTGCCCCTCGGTGGTGGGCACCCAGTCGCGGTCGGTCTGGACGAGCAGCTCCAGCGACTCGACGAACGTCTCCTCGGGCAGCTCCGGCATGGCCATCCGCTGGGCCGAGAGGTTGAACCGGGCGGCGTTGGCGTAGGGGCGGAAGGCCACGATGGAGCCGTTGGACTGGCGGTAGGCCTTGAGCCCCTCGAACAGCTCCTGCGCGTAGTGGAGGACCGCCGTGGCCGGGTCGAGCGAGAGCGGCCCGTACGGTTCGAGCCGCGCGTCGTGCCAGCCCTCGCCGTCGGTGTAGTCGATCGAGATCATGTGGTCGGTGAAGACCTGGCCGAAGCCGGGATTCGCCAGTACCTGCTCCCGCTCGGCCGCGGTGCGAGCGTGGTCGGAATGCTGCACGTCGAAGCTGAGCTTCTGAGCGATGGTCATGACGGAGGTTCCTTCTCTCTACGAACTCTCTGACGAATCCACGGATCTGATCGACACGGCCCGTGGGTACTTCCTATTGTCTCGCTATTTGGGATGGCAAGAGGCCGATGGGGTGTTTGGCCTTTTAGACGCGAAAAAGCGCCTGGCGGGTCCTGTTCGGGACCGCCAGGCGCCGGTGGAGCTGGGCGGGCCCTAGCTCGATACTCGCGCGGTGATGTCGTCACCGATCTCGTGCGTGGTGCGGCTCGCCCACCCGGCCAGGCGCTCGACGATGTCGTCGGCGACCGCCTGCTCGACCTGGGCCGCCTCGGCGTGCAGGCCGAGGTGGTCGAGGAGCATGGCGACCGACAGGATCGTGGCGGTCGGATCGGCCTTGCCCTGCCCGGCGATGTCGGGGGCGCTGCCGTGCACCGGCTCGAACATGCTGGGCGTCGTGCGCTCGGGGTTGATGTTGCCGCTGGCCGCCAGGCCGATGCCGCCGGCGATCGCCGCGCCGAGGTCGGTGATGATGTCGCCGAACAGGTTGTCGGTGACGACCACGTCGAACCGCTCGGGGTGGGTGACGAAGAACATCGAGGCCGCGTCGATGTGGCTGTAGTCGGTGGTGACGTCGGGGTAGTCGGCGGCCACCTGGTCGACCGTGCGCTGCCAGAGGTCGCCGGCGAAGGTCAGCACGTTGGTCTTGTGGACGAGCGTCAGCTTCTTGCGCGGCCGCGACCGCGCCTTCTCGAACGCGTAGCGGACCACGCGCTCCACACCGTGGGCGGTGTTGAGCGACTCCTGCGTGGCGATCTCGTGCGGGGTGCCGCGGCGCATGGTGCCCCCGGTGCCCGCGTAGAGGCCCTCGGTGCCCTCGCGGATGACGATCATGTCGATGTCCTCGGGCCGGCTGTCGGCCAGCGGGGTCTCGATGCCCGGGAAGAGCTTGACCGGTCGCAGGTTGACGTAGTGGTCGAAGGCGAAGCGGATCTTGAGCAGCAGGTCGCGCTCCAGGATGCCCGGCGGGACGCTGGGGTCGCCGACCGCTCCGAGCAGGATGGCGTCGTAGCCGCGCAGCTCGTCGAGCACGCTGTCGGGCAACGTCTCGCCGGTGCGGTGATAGCGGGCGGCGCCCAGGTCGTAATGGGTGGCCTCGATCTTCGTGCCGACCGCTTCGAGGACCTTCAGCCCCTCGGCCACGACCTCGGTGCCGATGCCGTCTCCGGGGATGACTGCCAGGCGAATGTTGCGCGACTCCATGGATGGCACCTTACCGGCTCGTCTCGACTGACGAACACACCGTCTCATTTTCTGGACATTCCATTCTACTCCTCGCGGAGTAGCGCAATCAGCATGTCAGAGGAGAAAGCGCACTTCACCGGCAAGCGGGCCCCCGCCGAGCGGACCTGTCCGCACGACAGGGACCGCCGGTCTTCTACTGGCCCGGGTCCTGCGGCTGGCCGCCGTTGTCGCGGCGGTCCAGCGCGGTCTGCACGGCCTCGGCGGCCTTGTCCTCGTGCTCCTCGGCACCGTTCCAGGCATACATCTCGTACATGGGACTCATCTCGTTTCGCGGGGCGTCGTATCGGGAGGTCGGGCTCAGGTCGCGAGCCGACCGGGCCTGAAGCTCGCGGGCCCGGGTCACGGACCGGCGAAGGGGACTGACGGCCGACGGGAACGCCGCTCTCCGCGGCGGGTCGCCGACCTGCCCTAACAGGCCCCGCCGCGGCAGGTAATAAGTACGAGAACCTGGCGCATGTCTTGTTCAGGCTACCCGGCGCCGCTCCAGCTGTCTCGTTGGATGTCCTAGCATCTCGCATCGTGAGACAACCCATGGAACGACGAAGCGGCCGCCGCCGGACGATCCCGGCGGCGGCCGCACCCCCCTGAGCCCTGCGCGAGGTCAGTCCTCGAGGTCGACCGAACGACCGCTGTCGGCGCCGATCTCGCCGCCGATCTGCTCGACCACCTCGGCCGGGATGGCCGTGTCGACGGTCAGCGCGATGAGCGCCTTGCCGCCCTTGACGTCACGGGCCACCTGCATGGAGGCGATGTTGATGCCGTGCTCGCCGAGAAGGCGGCCGACCACCCCGACGACGCCCGGACGGTCGGTGTAGGTGAAGAACGACAGGTGCTCGGTCGGCTCGATCTCCATCTCGTAGCCGTTGACCTCGACGATCTTCGTGATCTGGCGCGGCCCGGACAGCGTGCCGGAGACCGAGACCTGGCGGCCGTCGGCGAGCACGCCGCGCACGGTCACCACGTTGCGCCAGTCAGGGCTGTCGGTGCTGGTGACCAGGTCGACGATGAGGCCGCGGTCCTTGGCGATCAGCGGGGCGTTGACGTACGTGACGGAGTCCTCGACCACGTCGCTGAAGACGCCCTTGAGAGCGGCGAGCTCCAGCACCCGCACGTCCTGGGAGGCGATCTCGCCGCGCACCTCGATGTCGAGCTTGGTGGCGACCTCGCCGGCCAGCGCGGTGAACACCCGGCCCAGCTTCTCGGCCAGCGGCAGGCCCGGCTTGACGTCCTCGGCGACCGCGCCGCCCTGGACGTTGACCGCGTCGGGCACGAACTCGCCGGCCAGTGCCAGCTTCACGCTGCGCGCGACCTGGGTGCCGGCCTTCTCCTGGGCCTCGTGCGTGGAGGCGCCGAGGTGCGGCGTGACCACGACCTGGTCCAGCTCGAACAGCGGGCTGTCGGTGCAGGGCTCCTTGGAGAACACGTCGATGCCGGCGCCCGCGACCCGGCCTTCCTTGATCGCGGCGTAGAGGGCGCTCTCGTCGACGATGCCGCCGCGGGCCACGTTGATGATGCGCACCGAGGGCTTGACCTCGTGCAGCTCCTTGTCACCGATGAGCCCGACCGTCTCCTTGGACTTGGGCAGGTGCACGGTGATGAAGTCGGCCTGCCTGATGACCTCGTCGAGGCTCAGCAGCTTGACGCCCATCTGCGCGGCGCGGGCCGGCGGCAGGTAGGGGTCGTAGGCGATCAGCTCGACCCCGAACGGCTGCAGGCGCTGGGCCACGAGCTGGCCGATCTTGCCGAGACCGAGGATGCCGACGACCTTCTCGTCCAGCTCGACACCGGTGTACTTGGACCGCTTCCACTCGCCGTTCTTGAGGGCGGCGTGGGCCTGGGCCGTGTTGCGGGCGCTGGCCAGGATGAGCGCGATGGTCTGCTCGGCGGCGCTGGTGATGTTGGAGGTCGGCGCGTTGACGACCATCACGCCGGCCTTGGTGGCCGCCTCGACGTCGACGTTGTCGAGGCCGACACCGGCACGCGCGACCACGCGAAGCTTGGGGGCGGCGGCGATGGCCTCGGCGTCGACCTGGGTGGCCGAGCGGACGATCAGGGCGTCGACCCCGGCGAGCGCGGGCAGCAGCTGGGAACGATCGGCGCCGTCGGTGTGGCGAACCTCGAAATCGGCGCCGAGCACGGCGAGGCCTGCCTCGGACAGCTCCTCTGCGACCAGAACGACGGGCTTGTTCACTGATGGATCCTTAGATGCAGGCGGCGGGCGTGAAGGACACCGTGACGGGTCCCTCGGGATCGCTCCTGAGTCTATCCGCGCTTGTGAACGCATTCACGAGGGACCCGCATACTGAGACGGCGCCTGCCCGGCGTACCCCTCGATGGGCAAAGTCATCCACATGAGAGCCGTCTTTGTCTTGATCGGGAGATTTATTGGCTATTAGCCTGATAAGCCATGGCCGACTACCTATGGTTCGTCATATGAGCATCGGGAACCCTGCGCTCGCCGACGTGCTCGCACAGCATGGCGCCCCCCACCGCCTGCTGGCAGCCCTATCGGACGGTGGAGTCCTGGTGGCCGTGCGACCAGACCGATCCGTCGTCCTGGGCACCACCCAGGCAGGTGATCGCGTGCTGCTCGGATACACCGGAGCGGCGACCTACGCGAGACACCGCGGCAGCCACTCGCTGTCGGCCTGCGACGCGAACACGATCCTGGACATCCAGCGTGTCACCGGCGTACGGGAGATCGTGATCGACGCGGCCGGACCCGCCGCGGCGGCCGTGCCGATCGACGACCTCCAGCGCTTCCTCACCTCGACCCGTACGGGACCGACACCGGTCCTGTCCGGCGCCGCGCCCGCCGCCTACGCGACGGGCGCGATGGCCACGGTCTCGCGGGGCACGGCCCTCGCGCAGGTCGCGGCCCCCTCGACCGAGTCGCCCCCGATGCCGTGGATCCCGGCGCCGCGGCCGCACCTGTCGGGGCCGATGCAACAGGTCGACCCCGGCTACCGGCGCTGCGCGCATCCGATCCTGCCCGCGCTCCGGCGCGCGATCGCCACCCTGCTCGCGGACTTCCCGCTGGTGCACCACGTCTGGATCTCCGAGGCCCGCACCGCCTCCGGGGCTCCCGGCATCATGCTGCACGTCAAAGTGCACATGTCCGCCGCCGAGGACGTGGTCCGCGACCTGCATCGCGGGGTCCGGGCCCGGTTGCCGCAGTTCGCGGCGAGCGAGGCGCCGATCCTGATGGCCCGGGTGGCCGACGCGCGCAGCGAGCGCCGCATGATCGAGATCGGCGCGCACGTCGTCTGCGCCGACGTACGCGACTAGAACTGGGCTCTACCAAACAAGGGCCCGCTCGGTTTAGATGAGGGGATGATCGCACCGGCCGTGGGCGTACCCACCGTTTCCCGGGGTGTACGCCTCGGCTACGGCGTGGGATCGTTCTGCACGGCGACGTTCGGCGCCGTGCCCGGCCTGTTGCTGCTCTACTACATGACCAACTTCCTGGCCGTGCCCGGGTGGCTGGCCGGGATCGTGGTCGCCGCCCCCAAGGTCTGGGACCTGGTGATCAACCCGCTGGTCGGCCGCTGGTCCGACCGCACCAGGTCACGGCTCGGCCCGCGGCGGCCGTGGCTGCTGGCGGGGGCGTGCACGCTGCCCATCATGTTCTACCTGGTGTTCGCCGGTCCTCCGCTGACCGGCACCCCGGCCGCCATCTACGTGGGCGTGTGCTTCATGGCCGCCGCCACCGCGTACGCGCTGTTCGAGGTGCCGTACAAGGCGATGCCCGCCGAGATGACCGAGGACTACCACGAGCGGACCTCGCTGCTGCAGTGGCGGATCATCTTCGTCGGCCTGGCGACCATGATCAGCGGAGTCCTGGCTCCGACCATCGTCAACAGTCAGGGCGAGAACGGCACCCTCGGCAGCTACCGGCTGATGGCCGTGACGATCGCCCTCATCATGTTCGCCGCGATGCTCGGCTCCTTCTTCGGCACGGCGCGCGCCCCCATGACCGCCGCGCCGCACGCGGACACGGGCGGGCTGCTGCGGCAGTTCGCGGCGGCCCGGAGCAACCCGGCGTTCGTCTGGCTCCTGGCGCTGAGCTGCACACAGCAGCTCGCGGTCGCCACGATGCTGGCCGCCGCGCCGTACTTCGCCGCCTACACGCTCGGCGATCCGAAGGCGACCACGACGCTCTTCGCCGTGCTGGTCGGGCCGATGCTGCTGACGATGCCGCTGTGGGTGCGGCTGGCCAAGCGGTTCGACAAGCGCGGCGCCATGATCCTGGCCGGGCTCCTGTACGGCGTCGGCACCGCGTCGGCCCTGGCCACGCCGGTCTTCGGCGCCGTCTACGCGCACGCCGTGCTGCTGCTGGTCGGCACCGGGATCGCCGGGGTGACGCTGCTGCAGTTCTCCATGCTGGCCGACGTGATCGCGACGGACGCCGCGACCACGGGCCAGCGGCGGGCCGGCGTGTTCACCGGGCTGTGGACGGCGATCGAGAGCGGGGTCAGCGCGTTCGGAGCGCTGATCTTCGGCGTCATCATCTCCCTGGGCGGCTTCATCCCCTCGGAGCCGAGCACTCCGGTTCAGCAACCGGACAGCGCGGTGACGAGCGTGCTCATCGGCCAGACCGCGGTCCCCGCTCTGATCATCTTCGCGTCGGTGCTGATGACGCTGAAGTACCGCCTGACCGATCCCACGAAGGCCGCCACTTCGGCCACGACTCCCTGAGCCAGGAGGGTGAGGGAGGCCGTCCGGGGGCGACGGGACAAGGGCGGAGGGATCACTCCACGGAGATCCGTACTTTCTGGACAGGGCACGCCGTGTAGGCCGATACTCGGGGCATGAGCTCGACGCATCCACCGTTCCGCGCCTCCGACGGGGAACGCGATCGTGCGATCGATGAGCTGCGCGACCGGGCCGTCGAGGGGCGGATCTCGCACGACACGTTCGTCGGCCGGGTGGATCAGGCGCTCCGGGCCCGCAACCAGGACGAGCTCGACAGACTGGTGGCCGATCTGCCTCGGCGCCGGTCGCTGCGCCGGCGGCTCACCGACCTGGTGTCGTCCGCCTCCGACTTCAGCACCGGCCTGCGGTCGGCCTGGCGGCGGCCCCGCCTGCCCCGGCTGGCGCTGCCCGACGACGACCGGGCCCGCTACGTGGTGGGCCGCGGGTCCGCGTGCGATCTCGTCCTGGCCGACCTGACCGTGTCGCGCGTCCACGCCGAGCTGCGGCGCGATCCTGACGGCGGATGGATGCTGGTCGACCTGGGCTCGCTCAACGGGACCCGGCTGAACGGGTGGCGGCTGGTCGGTCCCGCCCGGGTCCGGTCGGGTGACGAGGTCTCCTTCGGCGACTGCGGCTTCCTGGTGAGCGCCGGCCTGCCCTCCGTCTGACTCGCGTAGCGGGCGCAGGCAGCGCCCAAAAATACGGATATTTGCGGATTACAGGCTCCGTGTGCTGACCCATGATCCCAGGCGAGACCCCCAGCCCCTTTGGAGATCCCATGCGGCGCACCTCAGCCTCGCTCATCGCGGGCGCGCTCGTCGCGACCCTCGCGTGGGCGTCCAGCCCCACCTCCACAGCGGTCGCGCTCGAACCGTCACCCGGCGTGGCCGACCTGACCCAGGACCTCAACCAGATCCTCAGCGACTCGCGGCTGACCATCGCCAGAGCCGGCGTGGTCGTCAAGAGCGCCGCCAACGGCGACGAGCTCTACGCCACCGACGCCGGCAAGCTGCTGATCCCGGCGTCCAACACCAAGCTCTTCACCTCCGCGGCCGCCGCCGAGACGCTCGGCCTCGACTACCGCTTCCCCACCACCGTCCTCACCGGCGGGCGCAAGGCCGGCTCGGTCCTGGGCGGCGACCTGGTGCTGCGCGGCACCGGCGACCCGACGATGCTGGCCGCTGACTACGACGCGCTGGCCGCCAAGGTCGCCGGGGCGGGCATCAAGGTGGTCACGGGCAGGCTCGTCGCCGACGACACCTGGTTCGACTCCGTACGACTCGGCAACGACTGGACCTGGGACGACGAGACGGCCTACTACGCGGCGCCCATCTCCGCGCTGACCGCCTCGCCCGACACCGACTACGACGCCGGCTCGGTGATCGTCTCGGTGGCTCCCTCGGGTGGCGAGGTCAAGGTCTCGACCACACCGGAGACCGACTACTTCAAGATCGTCAACAGGGCCACCGTCGGCGCCTCGACCGACGTGCTCATCGAACGGCAGCACGGCACGCGTACGGTCGTCATCACCGGCACCGTGGCCGGCACGTACAACGAGTGGGTCGCCGTCGACGACCCCACCGCGTACGTCTCCTCGCTGTTCCGCAAGGCGCTGACCAAGCACGGCGTCCGCGTCCTCGGCCCGACGGTCACCGCGGCGGCCCCGTCCGGCGCGCAGGAGCTCGCCCAGCACGAGTCGATGCCGCTGAGCGAGCTGCTGGTGCCGTTCATGAAGCTCAGCAACAACATCCACGCCGAGATCCTCACCAAGGCGATGGGCCGCAAGGTCGCCGGTCAGGGCACCTGGGCCGCCGGGCTGAAGGTGACCACCGACTTCGCCAAGGCGAACGGCGTCGAGGTGCTCAACCTGCGCGACGGCTCCGGGCTGTCGCGCCGCGACGGGTTCACGCCCACCTCGATCGTCCAGCTCCTGACCGCCGTACGCGGCAAGCCCTGGTATCAGACCTGGTACGACTCGCTGCCCATCGCGGGCAACGCCGACCGGTTCGTCGGCGGCACGCTGCGCAGCCGGATGCGGGGCACCCCCGCCGCGAACAACGTGCGCGCCAAGACCGGCTCGCTGACCGGCGTCACCGCGCTGTCGGGCTACGTCACCAGCGCCGACGGTGAGCCGCTGGTCTTCTCCATCATGCTCAACCAGTATCTGTCGGGCTCGCCGAAGGACATCGAGGACAAGATCGCCGTCCGGCTCGCGCAGTTCTCGCGCACCGCCCCGGCCGACGCTCCGGCGCGGCTCCGCACCGACACCGCTCCGGCCTCCGCCGACCTCGAGTGCTCCTGGCTCAAGCCGGCCCACTGCTGATCCTCCCCCGGCTCCCCGCGGGACCGCCCCACGGTCCCGCGGGGAGCGCCTTCCTCCACGGCGACCGAGAAGAGAAGAAGACGCGCGAGGGAATGGGGAGGTTTACCCAGGTCGACGGAGATGTGATTACGATTCGGACACTTGGGGCTCCAGGTATAGGCCCACTTTTCCTGACATGGCCGATGTGCACCCACCAGAATGCGGGTTCGACGCAGTGTCTAACCCCCCAACGGAGGACATCGTGCGCAGACAGCTCCAGGCACTGGCCTGCCTCGGAAGTCTGACGGCATTGAGCTTCCCCGTCCCGGCCGCCCAGGCGGCGACCACCGAACAGGCCCCGCTCCAGCAGGCGTGCCAGGTCGTGGCCGTACAGCCGCGGATCGACGCCAAAGGCATGATCAGGGGCACGGCGGTCAGGAGCGGCTGCGATGAGCGGACCCGGCTCCGGGTGCGGATCAAGCGGGTCGTGCCCGGCCCCGACCGTACGGTGAAGAGTGGCTCCAAAATGCTCACCAACGGCAGGATCGTGGCCGGCGTACGCTGCGTCAGGACCCCCGCCCGCTTCTACGTCATCGCCCTCGACCACAAGGGCGGGCTCGCCAGGTCCCGGGCCGTGACCCTGTCCTGCAAGAGGCAGACCCCGCCGACCGGCGGCGGCGCGTCGGCCGTCGAGACCGCGGTCGTCAAACTGACCAACGCGGCCCGCGCCGCCGGCGGCTGCCGCGCCCTCGTCCACGACTCCAAGCTGCGCACCGCCGCCGAACGCCACTCGGCGGACATGGCCGCCAGGGGCTTCTTCGACCACACCTCCCCCGACGGACGCTCGCCCGGCGACCGCGTCAGGACGGCGGGATTCGCCCCGATCAGCACCTGGGGCGAGAACATCGCCAAGGGCCAGCGCACCGCCGCGCAGGTCGTCGAGGGCTGGCTGAACAGCCCGGGACACCGCGCCAACATCATGAACTGCGCCTTCACCCACATCGGCGTCGGCCACGCGACCAACGGGCCGCACTGGACCCAGGTCTTCGCCGCCCACTGACCCCCCCGGCCAGGGAGCGTCTGGCCCCCACCGAGCGCGCCACCGCGCCGGTTCCCACCGCCCGCCATGACGCTCCCATCCGGCGGGCCCGGCCGCGCCTCCCCCCGCACATGGACCGCGGCCGGGCCCGCTCACCTCCGCACCGGCATCGGCACGGGTCAGCGGAAGGTCAGCGGCGGGTCATCACTCGCACCGGAGAGCCGGACGCGGGCGCGCATGATCCGCCGTTCTCAGGGCAGGAGCTACGCGCGCCAAGCCGGACGGATATCGGACGGATGTGGGACATGAAGCCGATCCCCTTCGAACTGCTGGTGACGGTCACCGGCTCCTCGCCTGTCGAACTCAGGGAAGCCGCGTACCGCGAAGCGGAGCGCTTCTTCGGCGGGAACGCCGAGACCGACGTCATCAGCGCCCGGGCCGAGCCGGACCAGGACGGAAGCTTCCGGGCGACCATCGTCTTCCGGCAGATCGCGACCGGGTAACCCTCCCGGGCGCGCGAGCCCGGGGCGTGGGGGGCGCCGGGCCCCCCACGGCTGAGTCAGGCCTTGAGCCAGCTCATCATCGGGCGGAGCTTGGCGCCGGTCTTCTCGATCGGGTTGTCCGCCAGCTCCTCGCGGTGACGCGTGAACTCCTTCTGGCCGCCGTCGAACTCCTCGACCAGCTGCCGGGCGAAGGTGCCGTCCTGGATCTCGCCGAGGATGCGGCGCATCTCCTGACGGGTCTCGTCGGTGATGATGCGCGGGCCGCGGGTGTAGCCGCCGTACTCGGCGGTGTCGGACACCGACCAGTACATCTTCGACACGCCGCCCTCGTACATGAGGTCGACGATGAGCTTCATCTCGTGCAGGCACTCGAAGTAGGCGACCTCGGGCTGGTAGCCGGCCTCGATCAGGGTCTCGAAGCCCGCCTTGATGAGCTCGGACACGCCACCGCAGAGGACGGCCTGCTCACCGAACAGGTCGGTCTCGGTCTCCTCGGTGAAGGTCGTCTTCAGCGCGCCGGCGCGGGTGCCGCCGATGCCCTTGGCGTAGGACAGGGCCAGGTCGAGGGCCTTGCCCGAGGCGTCCTTCTCGACGGCGACGAGACACGGCACACCGCGGCCCGCCTCGAACTGACGGCGGACGAGGTGGCCGGGGCCCTTCGGGGCCACCATGCACACGTCGACGCCCTCGGGCGCCTCGATGAGGCCGTAGCGGATGTTGAGGCCGTGGCCGAAGAACAGCGCGTCGCCCTCGACGAGGTTGGGGGCGACGTGCTCGGCGTAGAGATGGCGCTGGATGTGGTCGGGCGCCAGGATCATCGTGAGGTTGGACTCCTCCACCGCCTCCGACGGGGTGAGCACGCGCAGGCCGTCGTTCTCGGCCCGCTCGCGGCTCTTGGAGCCCTCCGGCAGGCCGACGCGCACGTCGACACCGGAGTCACGCAGGGAGAGCGCATGGGCGTGGCCCTGGCTGCCGTACCCCAGCACGGCCACGTGACGTCCCTGGATGATCGACAGATCGGCCTGGTCGTCGTAGAAAATCTCGGTCACTTCTGTAGAACCTTTCAGGCGGTACGGTCCAGTGCCCTGAGGGACCGGTCGGTAATGGAACGGGCGCCGCGGCCGATGGCCACCATGCCCGATTGGACTAGCTCCTTGATCCCGAAGGGCTCGAGGACCTTGACGAACGCCTCGAGCTTGTCGGGAGTGCCGGTGACCTCGATGGTCACGGCGTCGGAGGCCACGTCGACGCACCGGGCGCGGAAGAGCTGGACGAGCTCCAGCACGTGGGACCGGCTGTCGGCGTCGGCCTTGACCTTGATCAGCATCAGCTCGCGCTGCACCGACTGCGCCGAATCGAGCTCCACGATCTTGAGGACGTTCACCAGCTTGTTGAGCTGCTTGGTGACCTGCTCCAACGGCAGCTTCTCGACGCTGACCACGATGGTCATGCGGGAGATGTCGTCGTGCTCCGTGGGCCCGACGGCCAGCGAGTCGATGTTGAAGCCCCGCCTGCTGAACAGCGAGGAGACCCGGGCCAGGACACCCGGCCGGTTCTCGACCAGCACAGAAAGCGTGTGCCTACTCATCTTCGCTCTCCCACGTCGGCGCCATGTCCCGCGCGATCTTGATGTCGTCGTTGCTGGTGCCCGCCGCGACCATCGGCCAGACCATGGCGTCCTGGTGGACGACGAAGTCGACCACGACGGGCACGTCGGTGATCTCCATGGCCTTCATGATGGTGGCATCCACGTCCTCGGGACGCTCGCAACGCAGGCCCACACAACCATAGGCCTCCGCCAGCTTGACGAAATCCGGGATGCGGCGGGCGGTCTGCAGGTCGGTGTTGGAATAGCGCTGCTCGTAGAAGAGCGTCTGCCATTGGCGGACCATACCGAGGTTACCGTTGTTGATGACCGCGATCTTGATCGGCACACCCTCCAGGGCGCAGGTGGCCAGCTCCTGGTTGGTCATCTGGAAGCAGCCGTCGCCGTCGATGGCCCACACGGTGGCGTCGGGCCGGCCCATCTTGGCGCCCATCGCCGCCGGCACGGCGAAGCCCATCGTGCCGAGGCCGCCGGAGTTGATGAACGTCCCGGGGTTCTCGTAGCCGATGAACTGCGCGGCCCACATCTGGTGCTGGCCGACGCCGGCGACGTAGTAGGCGTCGGGCCCGGCGATCGCGCTCAGGCGCTGCATGACGTACTGCGGGGCCAGCGAGCCGTCCTCGAACTCGTCGTAGCCGAGCGGGTAGGTCTGCTTGTAGCCGTTGAGCAGGGTCCACCAGTCGGTGTAGTCGCCCTGCCGGTCGGACGCCTCGACGGTGGCGATGAGGTCGGCGATGACCTCCTTGCAGTCGCCCACGATCGGCACGTCCGCGTGGCGGTTCTTGGAGATCTCGGCCGGGTCGATGTCGGCGTGCACGATCTTGGCGTAGGGGGCGAAGGTCGACAGCTGCCCGGTCACCCGGTCGTCGAAGCGCACTCCGAGGCCGATGAGCAGGTCGGCCTGCTGCAGGGCGCCGACGGCGGAGACACTGCCGTGCATGCCCGGCATGCCCATGTGCTGCGGGTGGCTGTCGGGGAACGTGCCGCGCGCCATCAGCGTGGTGACCACCGGGATGTTGGTCAGCTCGGCCAGCCGGATCAGCTCGGCCGAGGCGCCCGCCTTGTGCACGCCGCCGCCCACGTACAGGACGGGTCGGCGGGACTCGGCGATCAGCTTGGCGGCCTCGCGGATCTGCTTGGAGTGCGGCCTGGTCACCGGCCGGTAGCCGGGCAGGTGCATGACCGGCGGCCAGGAGAAGGTGGTGTCGGCCTGCAGCGCGTCCTTGGAGATGTCGACCAGCACCGGCCCCGGCCGGCCGGTGGAGGCGATGTGGAAGGCCTCGACGATCGTGCGCGGGATGTCGAGCGGGTCGGTGACCAGGAAGTTGTGCTTGGTGATCGGCATGGTGATGCCGGAGATGTCGGCCTCCTGGAAGGCGTCGGTGCCGATCGCCCCACTGGCCACCTGGCCGGTGATCGCCACGATCGGCACGGAGTCCATGTAGGCGTCGGCGATCGGCGTGACCAGGTTGGTCGCGCCGGGACCGCTGGTCGCCATGCACACCCCGACCTTGCCGGTCGCCTGGGCGTAGCCCTCGGCCGCGTGCCCGGCGCCCTGCTCATGCCGTACGAGCACGTGCCGGACCTTGGTCGAGTCGTAGAGGGGATCGTACGCGGGGAGGATGGCGCCTCCCGGGATCCCGAACACGGTGTCGACTCCCACGTGCTCCAGCGCCCTGACCAGGGCTTGTGCACCTGTCATCCGTTCGGTCATCGGCTCGTTCCTTGTGTGGCTACTCGCTCAGGACATAAAAAATGCCCCTTCCCGGCCGAGAGGGCGGGGCTGGGGCGGCGCGCAGGTCGTAGTGCTTCGCTATCGGCCCGCGCGCCGGCGAAGTACTACGAGAATCCCACTACGAAGCATGGGCACACCATAGCCCCTCCGTGGCCCCCAATGTCAAATTGGTGGGATACACGTCTCAAACCGTGAGACTCGTCCTCATCAGGGAGTCGACGCCGCGCGCCGCCATCGGCCTGGCGACCAGGAAGCCCTGACCTCGGGTGCAGCCCATCTCGCGCAGCAACTCGAGCTGCTCGGGACGTTCGATGCCCTCGGCCACCACGACCAGGCCGAGGTCGTTGCCGAGGCGCACGATCGTGCGCGTGAGCAGGGTCAGCGTGTCGTCGCGGCCCAGACCCGACACGAACGACGGGTCGATCTTGATCATGTCGACCGGCAACTGCCGGAGGAACGCCAGCGAGGCGTAGCCGGTGCCGAAGTCGTCGATCGCCAGCCGCACACCGAGCGCGCGCAGCTCGGACAGCCGCCTGATCGTCTCCTCGGCGTCCTCGACCAGCATCTCCTCGATCACCTCAAGGGTGAGCGCGGAGGCGGGCAGGCCGCTCTCGGCGAGCGCCTCCTCGACGGTCTCGACGAACCGGGGCGCGGTGATCTGGCGGGCCGACAGGTTGAGCGACAGCCCGATGTCCCACGACGACGCCCGCCAGGCGGCCACCTCACGGCAGGACTCGCGCAGGATCCACTCGCTCAGCGGCACGATCAGACCGGTGTCCTCGGCCGGGCCGAGGAACTGGTCGGGCGGCACGAACACCGACCCGCGCCACCACCGTACGAGCGCCTCGACCGCGGTCACCCGCGAGGTCGCGAGGTCGACCACCGGTTGGTACTCGATCGCGAACTGCTGCTCGATCAGCGCCCGCTGCAGGTCGGCGGCCAGCTCCAGCCGCCGGACCACGTCGGCGTGCATCTGCGCGGCGAACACCTCGACCCGGCGCCCGCCGAGCTCCTTGGCCCTGGCCATGGCGACATCGGCGTTGCGGATCAGGTCGCCCGCGGGCATGTCGTCCTCGGCGAAGGCCACGCCCACGCTGGCGGTCAGCGCCACGTCGCGGTCGGCCACCCGGAACGGCTCCTGCGAGACCGCCCCCAGCAACCGCTCGGCCAGGTCGACGGCCAGCTGGGCCTCGCCGCCCGTCTCCACGAGCACCGCGAACTCGTCGCCACCCCACCGGGCGAGCGTGTCGTCGGGGCGCACGGCTCCGCGCAGCCGGCGCGCGGCCTGCCCGAGCAGGTGGTCACCGCTGGCGTGCCCGACCGAGTCGTTGACCGAGGTGAACCCGTCGAGATCGAGGAAGATGACCGCGACGTGGCCGGTGCGGCCGGACAGCACCTCGCGGGTGCGCTCCTCGAAGTAGGCGCGGTTGGGCAGCCCGGTGATGCCGTCGTGGAAGGTCAGGTGGGCGACCTGGTTGCGCAGCGCCTCCTCGTCGCTCACGTCTCTGGTGGTGACGAGGACGAGGTCGTCGCCGCTGACGTGGCGGGTGGCGACCGACTCGGTGGGGCGCCAGGTGCCGTCGGAGGCGCGTACGCGGCAGGCGATCAGGCAGGTGCCGGGATCGGCGCCCTCGTCGTCGACCATCGCGCGCAGCGACCGCTGGATGCCGGGCACGTCCTCGGGGTGGATGTAGTCGAAGATCGTGCCGTTCAGCAGCTGATCGGGACGGTAGCCGTAGGTGACCTCGACGCCGGCGCCGATCTCGCGCACCACTCCCTCGTAGTCGCAGAGCAGCACCACGTCGCCGGTGCTCTCGGCCAGCTCGCGCAACTGCCGGTCGCCGAGCGAGACCAGCCGGCGCAGCCGGATGTTGATCGCGGCCAGCACGGACAGGCGCACCAGCAGGAGGAGCACCGCGGAGCCGGCGAGCGCCACGACGCCGGTGACCGGCTCCTCGCGCCCACCGCCGGCCAGGTGGACGAGCAGCGTGCAGGTGGCCACGGCGACCAGCGCCAGCGGCACCATCGCGACCAGGTTGCCGGGCGTCGCCCCGGCCGGGGCCGAGTCGCTCTCCACCGGGCGCAGCGCCCACGGGGCGGCGGCCAGCAGCAGGAACGCCACCGGGGCGAGCATCACGCTCCAGGTCGGCGGGGCGGTGTCGGACAGCCGCGCGACGGCGGCCGCCAGCCCGTCGATCGTGGTGGTGGCGAGCACGCCGGTGCCGGTCAGGGCGAGCGACCAGGACGTGGACCGGCCCTTGACCACCGGCGGGACGGCGGCGTAGGTCACCAGCAGCGAGATCATCGGCGGCAGCATGGCGAAGGCGAACGTCGCCGGGTCGACCTGGCCGTAGACGTGACGCAGCCCGATCACCCAGGCGATCAGGAAGAGCGAGGCGGCGCACAGGTAGGAGTCGGTGACCAGCCGCAGGATGACGCCGGCGGGGAGCGTGCGGCCGACGGCGGTCAGCGCGCCGCCCGCCATCAGCACGGTGCCCAGCATCAGGAGCAGGTCGCCGAAGCTGACCACGATGCTCGAACTCGTGGCGAGCGCCTGCACGCCCGAGCCGGCGGCCCAGGCCAGGGCGCCACCGCCCATCCAGCGCGCGCCCACGGCCGCCGGGCGGTGCTCCGCCAGCTGGACGGAGGCGAGCAGCAGGGACGCCCCGGCGAACATCGCCGCGAGGAGCCCGGCGACGGCACCGGTGACCAAGGCCGGGCCGCCCGCGAGGAGCGCAGCCGCGAACCCCGCCGCACCCGTCGCCGCAGCGGCGATCAGCGGTGCCCGTGGATCACGCCAGCGGATCACAGTCGTTGCCATCCCGTCTCGTTGCCCGATGATCGCCGATGCCCGGCCGACCACACCGCAAGTGTGTGCGGTCGCGGGTGCTCGGGTGGTGACAACGCCGATGTCGTCACCGATCTGATAACCACACAGACCGATAGATCCGAGAACATACTTGACAGTGAGTCAGGAATGTTTGGTAGATGCAACGGTACGCACTGGAGGTCACGGACCAGCCACGTTCCGGATTACTCTCAGTATGCGTCCGTGATGATGTTGTTGAGCTGCTCGCCGGCGAGATGGCGCAGCAGCTGCGAGCGGACCAGCCGGAGCACCCGCCGGTCGGAGGCGGGGGTGCTGCCCGCGACGTGCGGGGTGATCAGCACGCCAGGAGCGGTCCACAGCGGGTGGCCCTCGGGCAGCGGCTCGGGCGCGGTCACGTCGAGCGCGGCGCGCAGCCTGCCGGTCTTGAGCTCGGCGAGCAGCGCGTCGGTGTCGACCACCCCGCCTCTCGCGGCGTTGACCAGCACGGCGCCGTCCTTCATCCGGGCCAGGAAGGCGGCGTCGACCATGCCGGCCGTGGCCGGAGTGGCGGGCACCAGCAGCACCACCACGTCGGCGGCGGGCAGCAGCGCGGGCAGCGCCTGCATGGGATGGACCCCGTCACGGGCACCGCGGGCCACCCGGACGACCTCGACCTCGAAGCCGTCGAGGCGGCGTTCGAGCGCGGCGCCGATGGAGCCGTAGCCGACGATCAGCACGGTCGAGTCGGCCAGCACACCGGTGTGGTGGTAGGTCCACTCGCCCCTGCGCTGCGCGTCGACGAACCCGGGGAACTCCCGCAGCACCGCGATCATCGCGCCGACCGCCCACTCCGCGGTGCCCGCATCGTGCACCCCGCGCGCGTTGCACAGCACCGCGCCCTCCGGCATATGCGGCCGGTACGGCTCCACGCCGGCCGTGACGGTCTGCAGGAGGCGTAGCGAGGTCATCCTGGCCAGGGTCCCCGGCACGTCGGGCACCGTGACGAGCGGCGGGATCCAGACCTCGACCCGCTCAATGCCGTCCGGAGCCCGGCCGCCGGAGTAGACGTCACACTGCACGCCAGGCAGATCGGACAGGACGTCGGCGACCGCGTCGGAAGGGACCCAGATCTTCATGCCCAGAACCTTACGGCGACCGGGTAAGTATGGAACACATGAGAGTCCTTATGGCTTTGCTCCTCGCGCTGGCCCTGACGGCCTGTTCGAACGCGAGCGGGGTGACACCGACGGCCGCCGTGTCGCCCGCCACGCCGCCGGGCGACCCGAAGACCGTGGCGAGCGATCTGGCGGTGCCGTGGGCCATCGAGTTTCTGCCGGGCGGGGACGCGTTGGTGACCGAGCGCGACTCGGCCCGGCTGCTCCGGGTGAGCCCGGCGGGTCAGGTGACCGAGCTGGGCACGATCGAGGGGGTCACCCCCGACGGCGAGGGCGGCCTGATGGGCGTGGCGGCCCGGGACGACCAGGTGTTCGTCTACTACACGGCCGCCGAGGACAACCGGATCGTCCGCTACCGCCTCGGCGACACCGGGGTGAGCGACCCCCGGGTGATCGTCAAGGGCATCCCCAAGGGCGGCATCCACAACGGCGGCCGGCTGGAGTTCGGCCCCGACGGCCACCTGTACGCGAGCACCGGCGAGATCGGCGACCGTGACCTGGCCCAGCGGCGCGACTCGCTCGGCGGCAAGATCCTGAGGATGACCACCGACGGCGCGCCCGCCCCCGGCAACCCCTTCGGCACGCTCGTCTACAGCCTCGGCCACCGCAACGTGCAGGGCATGGCCTGGGACACCGCCGGCCGGATGTACGCCTCGGAGTTCGGCGCCAGCACCTACGACGAGATCAACCAGATCAAGCCGGGCGCCAACTACGGCTGGCCGCGGGTCGAGGGCCGGGGCGACGACCCCCAGTTCACCGACCCGATCGTCACCTGGCCCACCTCCGACGCCTCGCCGTCGGGCCTGTCGTACGCCGAGGGATCGCTCTGGATGGGCGCGCTGCGCGGCGAGCGCCTGTGGCAGATCCCGCTCGGCCAGGACGGCGCGCCGGGCACGCCGGTCGCCCACTTCACCGACCGGTACGGCAGGCTGCGCGCGGTGGCGGCCTCGCCCGACGGCACGCTCTGGGTGTCGACCAGCAACAAGGACGGCAGGGGCACGGTCCGCGACGGAGACGACCGGATCCTGTCGGTCACGCCGCGCCGCCCGTGACCGGGCGCAGTTCGCGCCGCGGCCTATGAGCACGGGCCGGTTCGCGCCGCGCCGCCCCTGACCGGGGGTCAGTTCGTGCCGGTGGAGACCGTGCAGGTGACCTGGGCCTGGGGCCGATACTTCGTGGTCAGCTTGCGGTCCCGCCTGACCTCCTCGCCGCCCTTGTAGAAGACGCGGGTGACGTCGATCGTGAAGCCCTGCTGACCGGTCACGGGCAGGCAGCCGGGGGCGCTGCTGGTCTCGCGGCGGAACGGGGTGAAGGCCCGCTTCGGCGACTCCAGCGCCTGGATCCTGTCGTAGCGCTTCGTGCCCCAGAGCGTGACCGTGACCGAGGTCCCGGTGGTGGTCGCCTTGATCAGCACCCCGTGGTCGGAGTCGTTGCGCCACTTCAGGTCGAGATCGGGGTAGAGCAGGGCGACGTCGCGCCCGGCGGGGTAGCGGGCCGCGTAGTAGTCCATCGGGACGTGCTCGACGTCGTCGAAGCCGGCGAAGAAGACCGCGTTGTACATCGTGGTCGCGAACTGCGAGACGCCGCCGCCGACGATGTTGACCATCCGGCCGCCGACGATCTGCCCGGCCTCGACGTACCCCTTCTCACGGGTGCGCTCGCCCACCGCCGCGTTCAGCGAGAAGGTCTCGCCTGGCTTCACCAGGCGACCATCGAGCTGGGCGGCCATCCGCTGGATGTTGATGGCGCGGGGCTGGCAGCAGTCGAACGTGGTGGTGAACTCACCCACGTTGGCCGTGATGCCGAGATCCTTGACCTCGGAGGTGGCGACCTCGGGGCGGACGGTGTCGAGCTTGACCGGGATGACCCGGGGACCGTCGCCGGTGATCACCCTGGCCACGTCCCGGGCGAGCTGCCGGTCGTCCACTCCCCTGCCCGCACGCGCGGGGACCAGCTCCGGCTTGCCGTTCACGATCTCGTACGTGGCGTCGCGCGGCGCCTGGCTCTCGTCGATCAGGCTGCTCTCGACGCCGGCGAGCGCCGCCTTGGCGTCGAACTGCGGGGCCAGGCCGCCCTTGCCGTCGGAGACGTAGGTCAGGTGGGCGGCGATGGCCGACGGCGAAAGCTCGGCCCGCTTGCCGTCGATGGCCAGCGTGAGCGGGGCGGCGATGGCCTGGAGGGCCTCCGCCTTGGCCGCGGTGACGTCGGCGACCGTGGTCTGGGGCTTGGCCGGCCTGATCGTGAGCGCGGCGGAGCCACGCGCGTGGAGGAACGCGTCGGTGATGACGCGCACGGCGTCCTCGCGGTCGAGCAGCGCGCCGTCCTGCGGCTCGGCGGCCACCGGCCGCAGCTCCCTGAACGCGACGCGGCCCTCGCGCGGAGCCTTGTCGTACGCCTCGGCCAGCCCTTCCACGGTCCTGGTGAGCTGGGAGGCGTCGACCGTGACCTTCGGTTCGAGCTCGGTCGTGCCGGTCAGCCCCCGCCATACCTCGACGGGGCTGGGAAAGCCGCTGGGCGCCTGGTTGATGGTGCCGACCACGTCGAGTTCGAGCCCGGCCTCGTCCGGCTGGATGGTCTCCCGCTTGCCGGCGATGTCGACGGCGACCGGCTTGCTCAGCCTGGCGGCCAGCTCGGCGCGGAGTTTGTCGGCCGCCTGGGTCATGGTGAGGCCGCCGATGTCGACGCCGCCGACGCGGGTGCCGCGCAGCACCGAGCCCGACATCATCACCGCGGGCACCAGGTACGCCAGCACGGCCGCCATGACGACGAGCACGAGGATGGCGGGCAGCAGCCGGCCGCGTCGGGGCGGGTCGGGGTCGAGCAGGGCGGGCGGCCGGTCCTGCTGCCCCGGCAGGCCGAAGACGGGGGCGGGCGGGATGGGCGGATCGACCTTGCCCTCGTTCACCGGCCAGGGTTGGGCGGGGGTGGCGACGGGTGGCAGGGATCCGCCGTCCTGGCCTTTCGCGGTGGCCTGCGGGGCGTCCTGGACGCCGCCGAAGATGTCGCGGGAGACGCCGGGCGGCAGACCTTCGATGCGTGGCTTTCTGCTGGTGGCCGACGTGGGTAACGGCACCGAGGCGAACGGGTCCGTCGGTGATTCGATCGGTCCGGCGTTACGCACGCCTCAATCTCCTCCCGCTCCGCAGCCACATCCTCAGGAAACAGTAAGGCACGCGCATCCTGATATGTCACGGGAAATGACTACGGAAGTGTGTCAACCTATCCACCGGTAGCGATGTTCCGGGCGACCGGCCGTGCCGTACCTCGGACGCAGCTCGGCCCGGCCCGCCGCGCACAGGTGCTCCAGGTAACGGCGGGCGCTGACCCTCGACAGACCGGCGAGCACGGCCGTCTCGGCGGCCGACAGGTCGCCGCCCGCGTCGCGTAACGTGCCCGCCACCAGCGCGCACGTCGCGGGCGACAGCCCTTTGGGCAGCGCGGCGGCCGAACCGGGGGTGCCGAAGAGGCGGTCCACGTCGTCCTGGCGGGCCTCGGGACCGAGGGCGGTGAGCCGCCTGCGCGTGCCGGCATAGTGGCGGAGCCGCTCGGCCAGCGCCGCCGACGTGAACGGTTTGATCAGGTAGTTGACCGCGCCGCCGCGCATCGCCTCTCTGACCGTGGGGACGTCGCGGGCCGCGCTGACCACGAGGACGTCCACGTCGTGCAGCGACTTGAGCACCTCCAAGCCGGACATGTCGGGCAGGTAGATGTCGAGCAGCAGGAGGTCGGGCCGGTGCTCGGCCACGGCGGCGAGCGCGCCGGCCCCGCTGTGCGCGGTCGCGACCACCTCGAAGCCGGGCACCCGGGCGACGTAGCCGCCGTGGATGCGCGCCACCATGAAGTCGTCGTCCACGACGACCACACGCACGTCACTCATCTATCCCCCACGAAGTCGACCGGGAGCGCCGGAGGCAGCAGCGCCGTGAAGACCGCGCCGTCCGCGTTGCGCGCCTTCACCCAGCCGCCCCTGCGCAGGCACGCCTGCCGGGTCAGCGCCAGGCCGAGGCCGCGCGGCCCCGAACGGGCCGCCTTGGTGGTGAAGCCCTCCCTGAACACCTCGCCGACCAGCTCGGGCGCGATGCCGGGCCCCGAGTCGCACACGCGTACGCGCAGGCCGCCGGCGTCGGCCAGCAGGGACACCTCGATCGTGCCCGGCGCGCCGTCGAGCGCGTCGATCGCGTTGGCTACCAGGTTGCCGACCACCAGCACCGCGTCCTGCGGATCGCCGATCGCGCCCTCCGGCACCGACGTGTCCTCGGCCAGCACCAGCCGGGCGCCGCGCTCGGCCGCCTCGGCCGACTTGGCCACCAGCAACGCCGCCAGCGTCGGATCCTGGACCCGCTCGCACAGGTCGGTGGCGTACGCGCCACGGGTGAGCCGGGTGATGAAGCCGATGGCCTCCTCGTGCTCGCCCAGCTCCAGCAGGCCGACGACCGTGTGCATCCGGTTGGCGAACTCATGGGCCTGGGCGCGCAGCGCCTCGGTCGCGCTGCTGCTGTCGTTGAGCTCGCGGGACAGCCGGACCAGCTCGGTACGGTCGCGAAGGGTGACCACCCAGCCCCGGTGCTGGCCGCGTACGGAGACGGGAGTGCGGTTGAGCACCAGCACCCGGTCGCCGTGCAGCACCACCCGGTCCTCCCCCGGGTCGTCGCCGGCCAGCACGTCGCGCAGCCGGTCGGAGACCGGCATCCGCGTCAGGTCCTCGCCCACGTCGCCGAGCAGCTCGCGGGCCGCGTCGTTGACCAGCGTCACCCGGCCCGCGAGGTCGAGCGCGAGCACGCCCTCCTTGACGCCGTGCAGCACGCCCTCGCGCTGCTCCAGCAGCGCGGCGATCTCGCTCGGCTCCAGCCCGAAGGTCTGCCGCCGGACCCGGGCAGTGATCAGCGCGGCGGCGGCGAGGCCGCAGACCAGGACGGCCAGCGCGGTCCAGAGCAGAGGGGGCAGCGCGGCGGCCAGCCGGCCGCTGACCGTGGTCCGCAGCACGCCGACCGAGACCAGGCCGATGACGTCGCCGTACTCGTCGAAGATGGGCGCCTTGCCGCGGACCGTGGTGCCGATCGTGCCCGTCTCGGTGCCGACCCAGCTCCTGCCGGTCGTGAGCACGCTGGTGCCATCGGTGGACAGGCGCTCGCCGATCAGCGCGGCGTTGGGGTGGGCGTAGCGGGTCTGCTCGCGGTTGGCGATCACCACGTAGTCGGCCCCGGTGGACTCCTGCACGCTCAGCGCGAGCGGCTGCAGCACCTTCTCCGGGTCGCGCAGGTCGAAGGCGTCACGCACCTGCGGGAGCGCCGCCACCGACTGGGCGATCGCCAGCGCGCGCTGCTCGTACAGCGAGTCCAGCTGGTCGCGGGTGTGGTCGGCCCACACGCTCGCGGTGCCCCCGACGGCCAGCAGCACGATCACCATCTGGAGCACGAACAGCTGGGTCCCGAGAGAGGCGCCTCGTACCCGTCTCACGAGGCTCATGCAAACAGCCGGAGGTCACGGCCCGGTCGCGACCAGAACGACCTAAACGACTCCTATCGCGGAAACCTCGACGCCACCCCGAGCACACTTCACGATCCGAATTCCATAACGGTGAAATCCCCCCTTGGAGTGATCATGCGTCTGCGCATACTCGCCGCCCTCGCGGCGATCTCCGTCGCCGCGCTGAGCGGCTGCGGCGAGACAGGCGGCAGCGGCGCCAACGCCGGCGCGCTGCGCATCATGGCCCCCGCCGCGCCGGGCGGCGGCTGGGACCAGACCTCCCGTACGGCCGAGCAGGCGCTCAAGTCCGCCGACCCGGGCCGCAAGGTCGAGGTCTACAACGTGCCCGGGGCGGGCGGCACGATCGGCCTGGCCCAGCTGGCGGGCGAGAAGGGCAACGGCAGCCTGCTGATGACCATGGGCCTGGTCATGGTGGGCGCGATCGAGCAGAACAAGTCCACGGTCACCCTGGCCGAGACGACGCCGATCGCCAAGCTGACCGAGGAGTACGAGATCATCGTGGTCCCGGCCGAATCCCCGCTCAAGCAGCTGTCCGACCTGGTCGCGGCCTGGAAGGCGGACCCGGCGAAGGTCTCGGTGGCGGGCGGCTCGGCCGGCGGCACCGACCACATCGTGGCCGGGCTGATGGCCAAGGCCGCGGGCGTGGACCCCAAGCAGGTCAACTACATCGCCCACTCGGGCGGCGGCGAGGCGCTCAACGCGCTGCTCGGCAACAAGGTCACCCTCGGCATCTCGGGCGTCGGCGAGTTCGCCGAGCACGTCAAGTCCGGCAAGCTGCGCGCTCTCGGCGTGACCTCGGGCGAGCGGCTGCCCGACCTCGACGCGCCCACCCTCAAGGAGGGCGGCCTGGACGTGGAGCTGGCCAACTGGCGCGGCTTCGTCGCCCCCGGCGGGCTCAGCGACGCCGACAGGCACGCGCTCACCGACCTGGTGACCAAGATGCACGACTCGCAGGCCTGGAAGGACGCCGTGGCCAAGAACGGCTGGATCGACTCGTTCCAGACCGGGCAGCAGTTCGCCGACTACCTGGCCGCCGAGCAGACCCGGGTCAAGGGCATCATCGCCGAGATGGGGCTCGTCTCCTGATGTCCGAGTCCGGCAACCCCACGACCGGGCCCGCTGAGAAGCGGGCCCGGTGGTGGCGGCCCGAACTGGGGCTGGCCCTCGTGGTGCTCGCCCTCGGCGGGTTCGTCATAGCGGGGACCCTGGAGGTGTCGGCGGCGGCCTCGCGGCTCGGCGTCGGGCCGCGCTTCTTCCCCATGCTGGTCGGCGGCGCGATGATCCTCGTCGGCCTGTGTTACGTGGCCGACGTGCTGCGCGGCGGGCGCGGCGATCCCGAGGAGAGCGAGGACGTCGATCTCGACGCCCCGGCCGACTGGCGGAGCGTCGGCCTGGTCAGCGGGGTCTTCCTGGGTTTCACCGCGGTGCTCGACGCGCTCGGCTGGATCATCGCCGCGAGTCTGCTGTTCTTCGGGCTGTCGGTGGCGCTCGGGGCCGAGCACCGGCTGCGCGCGGCGGGGGTCGGGGTGCTGCTGGGGATCAGCACGTACCTGCTGTTCGTCAAGGGGCTGGGCGTCACGCTGCCCGGCGGCGTGCTGCGAGGGGTGATCTAGGTGGAGTCGTTCGAGCTCCTGCTCGGCGGGTTCGCCGAGGCGCTGACGCCGGTCAACCTGCTGTACGCGCTGATCGGCGTCACGCTCGGCACCCTCGTCGGCGTGCTGCCCGGCATCGGCCCCGCCATGACCGTGGCCCTGCTGCTGCCCATCACCTTCACCGTGCCGCCGGCCAGCGCGTTCATCATGTTCGCCGGCATCTACTACGGCGGCATGTACGGCGGCTCCACCACGTCGATCCTGCTCAACACGCCCGGCGAGTCGTCCTCCATGATCACCGCGTTGGAGGGCAACAAGATGGCCAGGCGCGGCCGGGCGGCGCAGGCGCTGGCCACGGCCGCCATCGGCTCGTTCGTCGCGGGCACCATCGCGACCGCGCTGCTGGTCGTGGCCGCGCCCGCGGTGGTGAGCTTCGCCATCGCGTTCGGCCCCGAGGACTACTTCGCGCTGGCGGTGCTGGCGTTCACCGCCGTGTCGTCGGTGCTGTCCCGCTCGGTCGTACGCGGCCTGGCCTCGCTGGTGCTGGGCCTGGCCATCGGGCTGATCGGCATCGACCAGCAGACGGGGCAGGCCCGGCTCACCCTCGGCATCCCCCAACTGCTCGACGGCATCGACGTGGTGATCGTCGCGGTCGGGCTGTTCGCGATGGGCGAGGCGATGTACGTGGCCTCGCGGCTGCGCCACGCGGTCCCCGAGGTGGTGCCCGTCGGACGGGCCTGGATGGGCCGCTCCGACTGGCGCCGGTCGTGGCGGCCGTGGCTGCGCGGCACCGCCCTCGGCTTCCCCTTCGGCGCGCTGCCCGGCGGCGGCGCCGAGATCCCCACCTTCCTGTCGTACGCGGCCGAGAAGCGGCTGGCGCGCGGCGTCGCCCGCGAGGAGTACGGCAAGGGCGCGATCGAGGGCGTCGCCGGGCCGGAGGCCGCCAACAACGCCTCGGCCGCCGGGACCCTGGTGCCGCTGCTCACGCTGGGGCTCCCCACCTCGGCGACGGCCGCGATCCTGCTCGCCGCCTTCCAGCAGTACGGCCTGCAGCCCGGTCCGCAGCTGTTCGACCACAACCCGGCCCTGGTGTGGGGCATGATCGCGTCGCTGTTCGTCGGCAACACGATGCTGCTGGTGCTCAACCTGCCCCTGGCCCCGCTGTGGGCCCGGGTGCTGCGGATCCCACGCCCTTACCTGTACGCCGGGATCGTGCTGTTCGCCGCGCTCGGGGTCTATGCCCTGAACGCGACCGTGGTGGACCTGGTGGTGCTGTACCTGCTCGGGCTGCTGGGGTTCGCGATGCGCCGGTTCGGGCTGCCCATCGCCCCGGCGGTGATCGGCATGATCCTGGGGCCGATGGCCGAGATCCAGCTGCGCCGGGCCCTGGCCATCGGGGCGGGGGACGTGGGCGTACTGGTGCGGAGCCCGGTGGCCGTGGTGCTGCTGGCGCTGTCGCTCCTCGCGCTGCTGACGCCGGTCTTCAGGAGGCTGCTGGCCCGGCGCGCCCCGGCGGCCGTCGCCCACGTGCCCCGGGAGGAGGACTAGCTTCCTGCCGGGGCCGTACGGACCGGCCGCCTCAGACCGCCGCCACCTTCTCGCCGGCGGGAACGCCCCGTGCGGAGCTCACGACCGCGCGGGGCGCGATCGCCACCCCCACCAGCGTGATGACGAGCGCGGTCGCGAAGACCGCCCAGTAGCCGGAGCCGGCCGCGGTGAACAGCGCGGCCGTGACCGCGACGGCCACCACCGAGAACACCGCCTCCCCCACCTGCAGCGCGGAGCTGTTCACGCCCTCCTCGCCGGGAGCGGACAGTTCGAGGGTGAGGACCGACAGCGTCGGATACACCAGCCCCATCCCGAAGCCCGTCACGATCCACGCCGGGTAGGCCAGGGCGACGGGCACGACGGCGAACGCCAGGCCGCCCATGAGCAGGATGCCCAGCGCGATGGTGGCCGAGCCGAGCCAGAGGTTCGTCCTCCGGCTCCACACCTCGCGCCCCTGCAGCCAGGACGCGAACGACCAGCTGACGCCGCCTCCGGTGAGCGCCAGGCCGGCCACCAGCGGCGACAGCCCCCGGTGCTCGATGAGCATGAGCGGGACCATCACCTCGGCGGCGAAGAACGCACCGGCGGTCAGCCCGCGCAGCCCGACGACTGCGGGCAGGCCCCTGACCGCCCGCAGCGTGCCCTTCGGAAGCAGCCTGGGCAGGGCCACCGCCAGCATGGCGAACCCGGCGATCAGGAGGACGAACCGCCCGCCGCTGCCGTACTGCATGAGGGCCGCGCCGGCGGCGGTGACCGCTCCCCACGCGACCTTGGCCATCAGCCCCGGAGCGGGCGCGCTCCGGCCGCCCTTGACGGGCCGTCCGGCCAGGCCGCGCAGCAGCATCAGCACCGCGATCAGGGTCAGGATCGGCACCAGCAGGAACACCCAGCGCCACCCGAGGGTGTGCAGCACCACGCCCACGATCGCCGGCCCCACCATCGACGGCACCACCCAGGCCGTCGCGAACAGGGAGAACACCCTCGGATGCAGCTCCTCGGGATAGACCCGGGCCACCACCACGTACAACGCCACATTGACCAGTGCCCCGCCGAACCCCTGCACCAGCCGTCCGGCGATCAGCATCTCCATGCTGGTCGCCAGCCCGGCCAGGAGCAGGCCACCGGAGAAGCCCGCCACTCCCGTCCACAGGGGGGCGCTCGGGCCGCGCAGGTCCGCCCACCGGCCGCCCAGCACGGTCCCCACCACCCCGGCGGCCATCGCGCCGCTGAACGCCAGCCCGTAGAGCTCCATCCCGCCGAGCTCCGCCGCCACGACCGGCATCGCGACCGCCACCGCCATGTACTCCAAGGCCACCAGTGACACCAAGGCCACCAGTCCCGCCGTCAACGCCTTCCGATTCATGCAACCGACGCTAGGGACCGGCCGCACCCCGGCGCCTCCCGCCATGGTCCTAAGCCCAGCTCAGAAGATCGTCCTAGGACCTCACGACGGCGATGCCCCCGACCCGGCGGGCACCGCCGCCGGTCCGGGCCACCTCGCGGCGAGCGCCGGCGGGCACGCGCAGGGGCCCCGCCACGGAAGTGACAGGGCCCCCAGCGCGACCTCCGTGGCTAATCGGAGACGCCCAGCTTCTCCAGGATCAGCTCGCGGGCCCGGGCGGCGTCGGCCTTGCCGCGGCTGGCCTTCATCACGCCGCCGACCAGTGCGCCCGCCGCGGCGACCTTGCCGGAGCGCACCTTGTCGGCGGCGTCGGCGTTGCCCGCGATGACCTGGTCGACGATCGCGGACAGCTCGCCCTCGTCGTTGACGATCTTGAGCCCGCGCTTCTCGACCACCTCGTCCGGGGCGCCCTCTCCGGCGAGCACGCCTTCGAGCACCTCGCGGGCCAGCTTGTCGTTGAGCGCCCCCGAGGCCACCAGCTCGGTGACCCGGGCGATCTGCGCCGGCGTGATCGGCAGCTCGGCGAGCGCCGAGCCGGACTCGTTGGCGCGGCGGGCCAGCTCGCCCATCCACCACTTGCGCGCGTCGGCGGCCGGCGCGCCCGCCGCGACCGTGGCCTCGACCAGGTCGATCGCGTCGGCGTTGTGCATCGCCTCCATGTCGAGCTCGGACAGGCCCCACTCGGCCCGCAGCCGCTTGCGCTTGACCGACGGCAGCTCGGGCAGAGCCGCCTTCAGCTCGGCCACCCAGGCGCGATCGGGCGCGATCGGCACCAGGTCGGGCTCGGGGAAGTAGCGGTAGTCCTGCGCCTCCTCCTTGGACCTGCCGGACGTGGTGCTGCCGGTGTCCTCGTGGAAGTGCCTCGTCTCCTGCACGATCCGGCCGCCGCCGGCCAGAACCGCGGCCTGCCGCTCGATCTCGCTGCGGACCGCCCGCTCGACGCTGCGCAGCGAGTTGACGTTCTTCGTCTCGGTGCGGGTGCCCCACTCGGACGAGCCGCGCGGCATCAGCGAGACGTTGACGTCGCAGCGCAGTGACCCCTCCTCCATGCGCACGTCGGAGACGCCCAGCGAGCGCATGATCTCGCGCAGCTCGGTGACGTACGCCTTGGCCACCTCGGGCGCCAGCCGGTCGGTGCCGGGGATCGGCTTGGTGACGATCTCCACCAGCGGGATGCCGGCGCGGTTGTAGTCGACGATCGAGTAGTCGGCGCCGTGGATGCGGCCGGTCGCGCCGCCCACGTGCGTGGACTTGCCGGTGTCCTCCTCCAGGTGGACCCGCTCGATCTCGATCCGGACGGGCTTGCCGTCGACCTCGATGTCGAGGTAGCCGTCGAAGCACAGCGGCTCGTCGTACTGCGAGATCTGGTAGTTCTTCGGCATGTCCGGATAGAAGTAGTTCTTCCGGGCGAAGCGGCACCACTCGGCGATGGAGCAGTTGAGCGCCAGGCCGATGCGGATCGTCGACTCGATCGCGACGGCGTTGGCCGTCGGCAGCGAGCCGGGCAGCGCCAGGCACGTCGGGCAGACCTGGGTGTTGGGCGGCGCGCCGAACGTCGTCTTGCAGCCGCAGAACATCTTGGACTCGGTGCCCAGCTCGACGTGCGTCTCCAGGCCGAGCACCGGCTCGTACCGATCAAGCGCTTCGTCGTACGGCATGGCCGTCTCGACATTCATGTTGAGGTCCTTAGTTCAGATCGTCGCATTCGAAAATATCGCCGCCCGCGCGAAGGCCGGCGCGTCCGGAAGGCTCGGCCTCCCGCTCGCGTCGGCCCCGCCGTTCCTTCCTCACCCAGAGCGCCTCGCCTAGAGCGCCGGGGCCTTGGACAGCAGGCCACCGCCCCAGCGGCTCTCCAGGGCCTTCTCGACGGCGGCGCCGACCCGGTAGCAGCGGTCGTCGCCCAGGACCGGGGCCATGATCTGCAGGCCGACCGGCAGGCCGTCCTCGTCGGCCAGGCCGCAGGGCACCGAGATGGCGGCGTTGCCGGCCAGGTTGGACGGGATCGTGCAGAGGTCGGCGAGGTACATCGCGATCGGGTCGTCGGCCCGCTCGCCGATCGGGAACGCCGTGGTCGGCGTCGTCGGCGACACCAACGCGTCGACCTGGTGGAAGGCGGCCTCGAACTCACGGGAGATGACCGTGCGCACCTTCTGGGCCTGGCCGTAGTAGGCGTCGTAGTAGCCGCTGGACAGGGCGTAGGTGCCGAGCATGATGCGCCGCTTGACCTCGGGACCGAACCCGGCCGCCCTGGTCAGCGCCATGACCTCCTCGGCGCTGCGGGTGCCGTCGTCGCCGACGCGCAGGCCGTAGCGCATGGCGTCGAAGCGCGCCAGGTTGGAGGAGCACTCCGACGGCGCGATCAGGTAGTAGGCGGGCAGCGCGGTCGCGAACGACGGGCAGGACACCTCGACGACCTTGGCGCCCAGCGACTCGAGCAGCTGCACGACCTCGTGGAAGCGGGCCAGCACGCCCGGCTGGTAGCCCTCGCCGGCGAACTCCTTGACCACGCCGATCCGCATGCCCGCGACGTCGGCCGTGCGGGCCGCCTCGACCACCGAGGGCACCGGCGCGTCGATCGAGGTGGAGTCGAGCGGGTCGTGCCCGGAGAAGGCCTCCTGCAGCAGCGCCGCGTCGAGCACGTTGCGGGCGAACGGCCCGGGCGTGTCGAGCGAGCTGGCGAACGCGATCAGGCCGTAGCGGGACGAGCCGCCGTAGGTCGGCTTCATGCCCACGATGCCGGTGACCGAGGCGGGCTGCCGGATCGAGCCGCCCGTGTCGGTGCCGGTGGACAGCGGCGCCTCGTACGCGGCGACGGCGGCGCTCGAACCGCCCGAGGAGCCGCCGGGCACCCGGGTCAGGTCCCACGGGTTGCGGGTCACGCCGTAGGCGGAGTTTTCGGTGGACGAGCCCATCGCGAACTCGTCGAGGTTGGTCTTGCCGAGGATGACCAGCCCGGCCTCGCGCAGGCGGCCCGTGACGGTGGCGTCGTAGGGCGGCCGCCAGCCTTCGAGGATCTTGGACGCGGCCGTGGTCGGCATGTCGCGGGTGGCGAAGATGTCCTTGTGCGCGACCGGCACGCCGGCCAGCGGGCCGAGCCGCTCGCCCGACCTCAGCCGGTCGTCGACGACCCTGGCCTGGGCGAGCGTGGTCTCGCGGTCGACGTGCAGGAACGCGTTGATCTTGGGCTCGGCCTCGGCCATGCGGTCGAGGTGGGCCTCGGCGACCTCGACGGACGACACCTCGCCGGCGGCGATCAGCGCGCCCAACTCGGCGGCGGTCTTGTGAATCAAGCTCATGCCTCCTCCCCCAGGATGCGCGGCACCCGGAAGCGATCGTCCTCGACGGCCGGAGCGCCGGACAGCGCCTGCTCGGGCGTCAGGGACGGTCGCACCTCGTCGGCGCGGAAGACATTGGTCAGCGGAAGCGCGTGCGACGAAGGCGGCACGTCCTCGGCGGCGACCTCGGCGACCTTCGCGACCGACTCGATGATGGCACCGAGTTGCGTGGCGTAGTGGTCAAGCTCGTCGTCGGTGAGCGCCAGCCTGGACAACCGGGCCAGGTGTGCGACCTCGTCGCGGGTTATGGCGGACATGAGTCGTTGAACCCGTTTTCGTGAATGGAGTTGGGACACTGTCATCCTAGGGGGCTCCCCGGAGCGCCTCCGAACCCTTTAACCACCTGGAAACACCTGCCGTGCCCACCGGTGATGGTCGTCCGGCCCGCTCCGCGGTCACCCGTAGAGCTCGTCGAGCCCGACGCCCCGCCCGTCCTTCTCCTACCGGGCGCGTCGCCGAATCGAAAAGGGCGCCCGCATGCTCGGTGAGCGCGGATGGAGGAGTGTCCTTCGACGAAGCGCGCTCCTCCATCTTCGCTAGGCCGTCTGGGTGACCTCGGGGCGGTAGCCCAGCTCGATCTGCGGCGTCGTCTCGAAGCGCTCGCGCAGCCACGAGGTGGCCTCGGCGGGCGGCATCGGCCGGCCGAACAGCCAGCCCTGGCCCACGTCGCAGCCCATCTCGGCGAGCCGGATGGCGGCCTCGTCGGACTCGACGCCCTCGGCGACCGAGCGCAGGCCGAGCGAGCGGACCAGGTCGACGATGGAACGGACGATCCGGTCGTCGTCCTCGGACTCGGTGATGCGGCGGACGAACGACGAGTCGATCTTCACCTCGGAGACGGCCAGCCGCTGGAGCCTGATCAGCGAGGAGTAGCCGGTGCCGAAGTCGTCGAGGGCGAGAGGCACGCCGAGCGCGGCCAGCGCCTTGATCGTCTCGTGGGTGTAGGCCTGGTCGCCCATCAGGATGCGCTCGGTGACCTCCAGCTGGATGGCCATCGGCGGCAGCCTGAACTTGGCCAGGCCCACCTCCAGCTGCTCGGGCAGCTTCGAGTCGAGCAGGTCACGGGCCGAGATGTTGACCGAGATCTGCACCCGCAGCCCCGTGTGCCACCAGCGGGCGGCCTGCTCCAGCGCCATCTCGATCACGTAGGCGGTGATCTGGCGCATCAGGTAGGACTGCTCGGCCAGCGGGATGAACTCCGACGGCGCGATCGGGCCCCGGACCGGGTGGCACCAGCGCAGCAGCCCCTCGACCCCGTGGACCACACCGCTGGTCAGGCCCACCTTGGGCTGGTAGTGCAGCTGGAGGTCGCCGCCGTCGACGGCGCGGCGCAGGTCACCGAGAAGGTTGAGCCGCTCGGGTGAGTTGCGGTCCTTGTCCTGCTGGTAGAGCTCCACCCCGGTGCGGCTCTCCTTGGCGAGGTACATGGCCACGTCGGCGCGTTGCAGCAGCAACTCGAAGTCGGGGGCGTGGTCGGGGTAGAGCGCGATGCCGACCGAGCCGTCGAGATCGAAGGTCATGCCCTCCAGGCGCACCGGCTCGGTCAGCGCAGCGCGCAGCCTCGCCGCCACCTCGCGGGCCGCGTGGGCGTCTCTGATCGAGGGCAGGAGCACCGCGAACTCGTCGCCGCCCAGCCGGGCCACGACGTCGCCCGGCCGTACGGAATGGGTGAGCCGGTGGGCCACCATCTGCAGCAGCCGGTCACCGACCGGATGGCCCATCGTGTCGTTGACCTCCTTGAACCGGTCGAGGTCGAGCAGGAACAGCCCGACGCGCTCGTCATGGCGGGCCTCGGCCAGCGCCTCCTCGGTGCTCACGATGAGCATCTTGCGGTTGGGCAGGCCGGTCAGCTCGTCGTGCAGCGCCTGATGGTCGCGGCGCATGGACAGCGTCGCCGTGAAGTAGACGGCGGCCAGCGGCGCCACGAACAGCGGCACCAGCTCCGGAGAGTCGCTCATCACCACCACGACCAGCGGCGCCAGGCCGAGCAGCGCGGCGTAGACCAGGCTCTGCGGCCCGGCGGTGGACCTGAGCACCCGGGTGATCGAGCGGCGTTCGTGCAGCGCGACGGCCCCGCTCACCAGCGACGCGCGGACGGCGAAGTAGGCGACACCGGCCAGCGCCATCGCCGGCAGGTCGGCCCCGGTGGGCACCCAGGGCTGGACGGGGCTCGGCGCGATGCCGAACAGCCCCAGCACGACCGCGGCGGCGGTCAGCGCGAGCGTCGACTGGGCGACGTTGAACATCACCCGGTGCCACGACTTGCGGGTGAGAACGCCGTTCATCGCGACGGCCACCGCCTGCATCAGCACCGCCACCGGCAGGCCGAAGTGCAGGAGCACGGCGAAGGTGAACAACGCCGAAGGGTAGGTGCCGCCCACGAGCGCCGCGGAGGACACCATGACGGGCCTGAGCTCGCCCAGAGCGACCAGGACGGCGAGCACCCAGAACAAGGGGGCACGCGCGAGGTCCATCAGGCTGGCCGGATCCAGTCTCAGCATGGCCACGACCAGGGCGGTGAAGCCGATCACCGTAATGCCCGCGAGGAACGCCCACAGGGGCGTGCCGACGCGTGGTCCTGTGTCGCGGGTGTCGGTTGGGTCAGTCATCGGTAACAGAACCCCCATTGGGTCACTATGGGAGGGTACGACCTTCAGCCCACTTCGCGAAACCAAGCGCGTACGTTCCGTCACTTCTCCTTTCGGACATATGCCCAGAAACAACCCTCTGTAGACAGCATATCGACGCTCTGTACGTGGACGGGTGACTTTCCTCGCATTCGCTGCGAAGCGCCCCAAGACCCCGCACAGCACGGGCGACCCGGCCGAACGGGACGACGGACAACGGGCGACAACGGCGGCGATGACCGTGGCGGCGACCGTGGCGGCGACCGGTGCGGCGACCGGCAACCGCCCCCGGAACCGGGATCGAGCGCGCAACCGACACCAGACCGGACGGGCGGAAGCAGGACCGGAGCCCGGCTCAGGTTTCGGGCGGGGCGGCCGCTTGCGAGGCGGCCTCGGGCCCCTCGTTGAGGAGCACCTCGAACCCGGCCTCGTCGAGGATCGGCACTCCCAGGGTCACGGCCTTGTCGTACTTGGAGCCGGCGTTCTCTCCCGCCACCACGAACGAGGTCTTCTTCGAGACCGAGGAGGCGACCTTGCCGCCCCGGCCGGTCAGCGCCTCGGCCGCCTGGTCGCGGGTGTAGCCGGACAGCGTGCCCGTCACCACGAACGTGAGGCCCTCAAGGGTCTGGGGCCCCTTGGCCGGGGCGGGCTCGTCCTCCATCCGCACGCCGGCCGCCCGCCAGCGGGCGATGATCTCGCGGTGCCAGTCGACCGCGAACCACTCGCGGATCGTCGCCGCCACCCGGGGCCCGATGCCCTCGACGGCCGCCAGCTCCTCCTCGGAGGCGTCCATGATCGTGTCGATCGAGCGCATGGCGTCGGCCAGGGCGCGGGCCGTCGGCGGGCCGATGTGCCGGATGGACAGGGCCACCAGGACGCGCCAGAGCGGCACCTCCCTGGCCTCGCGCAGCTCCTGCATGAGGCCGAGGGCGTTCTGCGAGGGCTGGCCGTTGAGGTTGGAGAAGAAGGAGACGACCTTCTGCTCGCCCGTCTTCGGGTCGATCTTGGGCAGGCCGGTGTCCATGTCGCGGACCACCGACCTGATCGGGATGAGCTGGTCGAGGGTCAGGTCGAACAGGTCGGCCTCGGTGCGCACGACGGGCTCCTGCGGCGGGAGCGGCTGGGTGAGCGCGGTGGCCGCGACGTAGCCGAGGCCGGCGATGTCGAGCGCGTAGCGCCCGGCCGCGAAGTAGAGACGCTCGCGGATCTGCGCCGGGCAGCCGCGGGCGTTGGGGCAGCGCAGGTCGGCGTCGCCCTCCTTCTCGTAGGCCAGCTCCGTGCCGCACTCGGGACAGTGGGTCGGCATGACGAACTCGCGCTCGGAGCCGTCGCGCAGCGGCGTGACGGGCCCGACGATCTCCGGGATGACGTCGCCCGCCTTGCGCAGCACGACCGTGTCGCCGATCAGCACGCCCTTCTTGACCACGACGGCGGCGTTGTGCAGGGTGGCCCGCTCGACCGTCGAGCCGGCGACGGACACGGCCTCCAGCACCGCGTACGGCGTGACCCGGCCGGTGCGGCCGACGCCCACCTGGATGTCGAGCAGCTTGGTGTTGACCTCTTCGGGCGGATATTTGTAGGCGATCGCCCAGCGCGGAGCCCGCGAGGTGGAGCCGAGCTCGCGCTGCGTGCGGAAGTCGTCGACCTTGACCACCACGCCGTCGATCTCGTAGGGCGGATCGTGGCGGTGCACCCGGTAGTGCTCGATGAAGTCCTTGACCTCGGTGAGGTCGCCGACCACCCGGTAGAGGTCGCTGACCGGCAGACCGAACTCGCGCAGCCGCTCGTAGACCTCCGACTGCGCGCGTGGCTCGGTCGCGCCCTCCCAGACGCCGACGCCGTGCACGATCATGCGCAGCGGACGCTGAGCGGTGATGCGCGGATCCTTCTGCCGCAGGGTGCCGGCGGCGGAGTTGCGCGGGTTGGCGAAGGGCGCCTTGCCCTGCTCGACCAGCTGCTCGTTGAGCTTCTTGAAGTCCTCGACCGGGATGTAGACCTCGCCGCGCACCTCGACCAGGCTCGGGATGTCGTCACCGCGCAACCGGTGGGGCACGCCCTTGATGGTGCGGACGTTGGGCGTCACGTCGTCACCCGTGCGGCCGTCGCCCCTGGTCGCGGCGCGCTCCAGCCGGCCGTCGCGATAGACGATCGCGATCGCCAGGCCGTCGATCTTGAGCTCGACCAGGTAGGGGCCGGGATCGCCCTCGGCGAGCCGCTCGGCCCGGACCTGCCAGCCGGCCATGTCGGCCTCGTTGAACGCGTTGTCGAGGCTCTCCATCCGGGCCAGATGGTCGACCTTGGCGAACTCGCCCGCGACCGGCGCCCCCACCTTCTGCGTCGGCGAGTCGGGCGTCTGGAGCGACGGATGCGCCTCCTCCAGCGCCAGCAACTCGTGGAACCAGGCGTCGAACTGCGCGTCGCTGACCGTCGGCTGGTCGAGCACGTAGTAGCGCCAGCGAGCGTCCTCGACCAGCTCGCTCAACTCGGCATGCCGCTTCAGCGCGGTCACCGGGACGCCCTCGACGCTTGGCTCGCTCACCCGGGGTCTCCTTCCTTCGCACACCCTGAGAGAACGCTATCGCCGAGCACCGACAAGAACACCCCTGGTGGCGGCGTATGGAAGAAGGAGTTTCGGTCAGCCGCCCCGGGCCCAGACCCCCTCCCAGGACGAGCAGGCGCCGGTGATCTGGTCGGAGGTGCCGCGGCACACCCTGCCCTCGATCGAGACCACGTATCCCACCCCGACAGAGAACGCCGCCGGCCTGCTTTCGGAGCAGTTGCCGTAGGTCTTGGCCCCCTTGCTCCCGTCCTCCTTGACCCAGCGCAGCTGCAGCCACGAGCAGCCCGCCCGCCCCGGCAGGTCGTACAGCTTGCCGTTGACGACGAACCCCGGCCGGTCCTGGACGACCTTGCCCCTCGCCAGACCGGCCCGGTCGGCGGAGCGGATCGAGCCCCAGCTCCAGACCACGGGGTTGGCCGCGGCCACGGCCGGAACGGGAGCCGAGGCGCGGGCCTCGGCGGGAGCGGCGACCGACACGGACCCGACGAGCAGGGTGACGACCGCCCCTGAAGTGCGAAGACTCATGTGAGGAGGCTACTCATCCGGCCTGCCGCTCGCCCGCGACTCGCCCTTCGGCAGGGTCGTCTCTGAGCACGTGGGCGGCCTTCCGGCAGGCGGCCAGGGCGGCCCTGGCGTAGCGCGGCGAGGCTCCGGCCAGCCCGCAGGCCGGGGTGAGCACGACCTGCTCGGTGAGGCGTTCGGGCGCGAACCCGAGCCGCCGCCACAGCTCCAGCGCCGGCTTGGCGACGACGCCCACGTCCGGCAGGCGGGTGTCGGTGCCCGGCACCACGCCCAGGAACAACAGCAGCCCCGCCTCCAGAGCCTCGCCCACGGCGTCCTCGTCCCTGCGCCGCAGCAGCGAGGCGTCCACCGAGACACCACGCACCCCGCTCGTACGGAGCAGGTCGTAGGGCACCGACGGCGCGCAGCAGTGCACGATCGGCTCGGCGAACAGGCGCAGCGACTCCGCCACCCGCCACCCCTCGACGGCGGCCAGCCGGCCGAAGCCCGACGCGGTCGGCACGGTCCCGGCCAGCACGCCCGGCAGGCCGGGCTCGTCGAGCTGCAGCACGATCTCGGTGACGCCGGGCAGCCGCCTGCGCACCTCGTCGACGTGCTCGCGCACCCCCTGCTCCAGCGAGGCGATCAGATCGCGGACGGCCCCCTGGTCGGAGAGCATCTTGTCGCCGTGGCGCAGCTCGATGCCGGCCGCCAGCGTCCACGGGCCGCACACCTGCAGCTTGAGCGGGCCGGTGTAGGCGTGGCCGGCCTCCTCAAGCCCGTCGAGGTCGCGCCGGAGGTGGTCGGCGGCCCGCTGGTGATCACGACCGGGCCGGTCGGCCAGCCGCCAGCCGGACGGCTGCACCTCCGCGTACAGATCCACGAGCAGCGCCGCCGTCCTGCCCACCAGGTCGGCCCCGACGCCCCTCCCAGGCAGCTCCGGAAGGTACGGCAGCCCCGGCACCTCACCGAACACCAGCCGAGCGGCCTCGAGATGATCCTGCCCCGGGTGCGAACCGACCCCGGTGGCCTCCCACGTCAACATGGGTCAAGCGTAGGCTCTCCAAGATGAAGCTCACGAAGTACGGCCACGCGTGCGTGCGGCTGGAGAAGGATGACAAGGTCCTGGTGCTCGACCCCGGGGCGTTCAGTGACGGCCCCGTGCTCGACGGCGCCGACGCGGTGCTCATCACCCACGAGCACTTCGACCACGTCGACGTCGAGCGCCTGAGGTCGGCTCCGGCCGGCCTGGAGGTGTGGACCTGCGAGGCGGTCGCCGCCCAGCTGGCCGGTGTTCCGGCCAAGATCCAGGTGGTGGAGCACGGCGACGAGTTCGAGGCGGCCGGGTTCGCGGTCCGGGTCTACGGCGAGTGGCACGCCAAGAACCACCCCGACATGTCCATCGTGCAGAACATCGGGTTCATGTTCGACGACGAGGTCTTCTACCCCGGCGACGCGCTCACGGTGCCCGACCGGAGAGTGCCGACGCTCCTGGTGCCCACCAACGCGCCATGGCTCAAGCTGCTGGAGATGGTCGACTATCTCCGTACGATCCGCCCGGGCAGGGCCTTCTCCACTCATGACGGGCTGCTGAACGACATCGGGCTGTCGCTCGTCGACACCTGGCTCAAGCTCGAGTCCGACCACCAGCGCGCCGACATGCGCAGGCTGGCCGTCGGCGACTCGATCACCCTGACCTGACGCCGGTCAGGCGGCGTGGGCGATCGTGGCGGAGCCGATGACGGTCGAGCCCGAGTAGAGCACCGCCGCCTGCCCCGCGGCCACCCCGGTGGCGGGCCGGTCGAGCTCGATGCGCAGCTCCCCGCCCGCCTCCTCGAACCGGCACCCGTAGACCTCGCCGTGGGCGCGCAACTGCACGGTGAGGTCGTCGAGGACGGACGGCCCGTTCCACACCGGACGCAGGCAGGTGATGGAGGTGACCTCCAGCGCCGAGCGGGGCCCGACGGTGACCGTGTTGGACACCGGCTCGATCGACAGCACGTAGCGCGGCCGGCCGTCGGCGGCGGGCCGGTCGATGCGCAGGCCCTTGCGCTGGCCGACGGTGAACCCGTGGGCGCCCTGGTGGCTGCCGACGACCTCGCCGGACTCGTCGAGGATGCGCCCCTCGGCCGAGCCGAGCCGTCCGGCCAGGAAGCCGCGTGTGTCGCCGTCGGCGATGAAGCAGATGTCGTGGCTGTCGGGCTTGTCGGCCACGGTCAGGCCACGACGGGCGGCCTCCTCGCGCACCTCGGCCTTGGTCGAGTCGCCCAGCGGGAAGAGCGCGTGGCTGAGCTGCTCGCGGGTGAGCACGCCCAGCACGTAGGACTGGTCCTTGCCCGGGTCGACGCTCCTGGACAGGACGCCGTCGAGCAGCCTGGCGTGGTGACCGGTCGCCACGGCGTCGAACCCGAGCGCCAGGGCGCGGTCGAGCACCGCCGCGAACTTGATCTTCTCGTTGCACCGCAGGCACGGGTTGGGCGTGCGGCCGGCGGCGTATTCGGCGACGAAGTCCTCGATCACGTCGCGCTGGAAGCGCTCGGCCATGTCCCAGATGTAGAAGGGGATGCCGATCACGTCGGCGGCGCGCCGCGCGTCTCGCGAGTCTTCGACGGTGCAGCAGCCCCGGGCCCCGGTGCGGTGGGATTGGGGGTTGGCCGACAGGGCCAGATGCACGCCGGTGACGTCGTGGCCGGCCTCGGCGACGCGGGCAGCGGCCACGGCTGAGTCGACGCCGCCCGACATGGCGGCAAGCACACGCATTCCCATGACCGTTCCAGAGTACTGTCCCGTTCGGGTGCGCTTCGCGCGGCGGCCGCCGGGGCACGTGGGGGCTCCGGATCTGGAAGGATTCCTGGTTATGCGACTGTTCGGGCGCAAGGCAGAAAACACACCGGCCGGAGAGCCGGACAACGGCATCGCGGGCTTCTGGACCTGGTGGCAGGAGGCCAGACCGCGGCTCGACTCGATGGTGGCCGCCGGCGACACCGACGGGTTGGCGGAGTGGCTCGCTCCGGCGGTGAGCGCGGTCCATCCGGACCTCGTCTGGGAGGTGGCTCCCGGCAGGAACGCGGCGCACGCGCTGGTGGTGACCGCCGCCGGCGACGCCGAGCTGCGTTCCCTGGCCCACCGCTGGGCCAGGGCGGCGCCGCCCGCCGACCTGCTGTGGGAGTTCCACCCGTCGCGGCAGGCCAACGCGAGAGCGCTGGAGCTCACGCTCGACGTGGGGGGTCACTCGTTCGGTCTGGACGGGCTCGTGCTGGGCCTGCGGGTGCCGAGGAGCACACCTCGGGTCGACGTGGCCGCCTACCATCCGATCTTCGGCGAGCTCGGCGCCGACGACCGGATGGAGGCCACGCTGCTCGCGCTCGACTGGCTGCTCGGCGAGGACGACGTGGCCCGCTGGGTCGGGGAGATCACCCCGGCCACGTTCGAGCCGATCGACTCCGTCGCCGCGACGCACCTGCCGGCGGTGGTCGCCGACCTGGCCTCGGGCTACGGCGAGGAGCAGTGGGCGTTGCTGGAGGGCCAGACGGCCGGCGGCGCGCCGCTCATCGCCACCACCCGCTATCCGCTGCGGCCGGTCGACTACCCGTTGTTCGACCAGCACATCGCGATCACGCTGCCCTACTCCCACCGCGACGAGAACGGCCTGCCCGTCGGCGAGTCGCTGACCGCGCTCCGCGACTTCGAGGAACGGCTCGCCACCCGGCTGCTCAAGCTGCGCGACGACGCCGTGCTGGCCGCCCACCTGAGCGCCGAGGGCCATCGGATCATCCACGTGTACGCCGATCCGACCGGAGACGCCGCCCTGCACGCCAAGGAGCTGATCGTGAGCTGGGAGGAGGGCGAGCCACGCGTGGACGTGTCGGCCGACCCCGCCTGGACCGCGGTGGTGCCGTTCGTCAGCTGAGCCCGGCCCGGCGGGCCCGCTCGACGACCGCCGGCAGCACCTCGATGAGGCGGTCGACGTCGTCGCGAGTCGAGGTGTGGCCGAGCGTGAACCTGAGCGAGCCCCTGGCCGCGGCCGCCTCGGCGCCCATGGCCAGCAGCACGTGTGACGGCTGCGCCACCCCGGCGGAGCAGGCGGAGCCGGTCGAGCACTCCACGCCCTTGGCGTCGAGCAGCATGAGCAGCGCGTCGCCCTCGCAGCCGGGGAAGGAGAAGTGGGCGTTGCCGGGCAGCCGGTCGACCGGGTCGCCGTTGAGCACCACGCCGGGCACGGCCTGGCGTACGCGTTGGATGAGCTCGTCGCGCAGGGTCGTCAGGCGGCGGCCCTGCTCCTCCTGCTCCTTGACGGCGACGCGCACCGCGGCGGCCAGCCCGGCGATGGCGGGCGCGTCGAGCGTGCCGGAGCGCACGTCGCGCTCCTGACCGCCGCCGTGCTGCACGGAGACCGGGGTCAGGCCCCTGGCCAGCAGCAGCGCTCCCACCCCCATCGGGCCGCCGATCTTGTGGCCGGTCACGGTGAGCGCGTCGGCGCCCGAGTCGGCGAACGACACCGGGAGCTGGCCGACCGCCTGCACCGCGTCGGAGTGGAACGGGATGCCGTGCTCGTGGGCGACCGCCGCCAGGGCGTGCACCGGCTGGACGGTGCCGACCTCGTTGTTGGCCCACATGACGCTGACCATGGCGACGCCGCCGGGGTCGGCCTCGATGGCCGCGCGCAGCGTGTCGGGATGCACCCGGCCGAGCTCGTCGACCTCCAGCAGCTCGACCCGCGCGCCCTGACCGTCGGCCAGCCAGTGGGCGGGGTCGAGCGTGGCGTGGTGCTCGATGGAGCTGATCAGCAGGCGCGCGCGGGGCGCGCGCGCCCAGTAGAGGCCCTTGACGGCGAGGTTGTCGGCCTCGGTGCCGCCCGAGGTGAACACCACCTCGCTGGGCCGGGCGCCGAGCGCGTCGGCGATGGTCTCGCGAGCCTCTTCGACGACTCTGCGCACCTGCCGCCCCGCCGCGTGCAGCGAGGACGCGTTGCCGACCCGTCCGAGTTGCTCCGTCATGGCCTCGATCGCCTCGGGAAGCATGGGCGTGGTCGCCGCGTGATCAAGATAGGCCGACGGTCTGCTCACGTGGTCAGGGTATCTCGTTTGCGACTGTACCGTCCGGACGGTACAGTCGAGGTATGAGAAGGGACGAGCTGCTGGACGCCGCCGAGGAGATCCTCTGCGACCAGGGCTCGGCGGCGCTCACCCTGGCGGCCGTGGCCGACCGGGCCGGCGTGAGCAAGGGCGGCCTTCTCTACCACTTCAACAGCAAAGAAGCCCTGATCAAGGCCATGGTCGAGCGGCTCATCGACGACTTCGACCAGCTCATGGCCGCGCAGCCCGACGACACCTACACCGAGCGCTACCTCGGCGCCACCCTGGCCGCCGTGCGCTCCGGCCGGCTCCGAAGATGGGCCGTCGTCACCGGCGCGTCGGGCAACATCTACCTGCTCGCCCCGCTGCGCGAGGCGATGGCCCGCTGGCATCGCGAGGGCCTCGACGAGGAGCCCGACCGGCTGGCCTCGCAGGTCGTCCGGCTGGCCTGCGAGGGGCTCTGGGACGTGTCCAGCCACGACCCCGACCTCAACACCGAGGACGATCTCGTGGCCCTGGAGGCACGGCTGAGAAGCCTCCTCAAACCCGAGGCCATGCCCTAGCGCAGCCGTTCCAAGTGACCGACATCACTCGGGCACAGTACGGCCTCCCGCCCGAGCCACCACACCCGGCCGGGCATACGCGCGGCCGGGTGAACGCGCCGGGCAGGTGAACGACGGGGGCGGGTGAACGCGCCGGGCGGCCGAGGCGCTTCCGCGAGCCCGCCCACCGGACCCGCCAGGACGCCCCGGAAGCCGCGTTCCCGAAAGCGTGCCCGACCCACCTCCCACCGGACACGCATGGCCCGCCGCCGCGCGCGGGCCGGGCGGCGAGCCGACTTGCCGCGCCCCTTGGCGCGTGATCTCTCTGAAGACTCTGAACGTGAAAGGTACGACTGATGGCGCGCGACCTGCGAATTGCCCGTTACGGGGCGATTCTTACCTTCGTGATGTCCGGCCTGATGGTGGGCACGATGACGGTGCGCATCCCGGCGTTGAGCGACAAGCTGGGCCTGTCCGAATCATCCATCGGGATCATCCTGCTGGCGTGGGGCCTCGGCGCGCTGGTGACCATGCAGTCCATGCGGCGGATCATGGCCCGCGCGGGCAGCAAGGCCGTCCTGCGGGTCGGCGGCCCGCTGACCGCGCTGGGCCTGGTGGGCGTGGCGTTCGCGCCGAACCTGCCGCTGCTGCTGGTCGCCGCGGCGTTCTTCGGCATGGCGTTCGGCGTGGTGGACATCGCGATGAACGCCCAGGGCTCCACCGTCGAGCGCGCCTACGGGCGCCCGCTGATGAACGGCATGCACGCGGGCTGGTGCGTCGGCGCCATCGCCGCCGGCGCGCTGGGCAGCGTGTCGATCGCCCTGGGCCTGTCGTTCACCGCGAACGTGGCGCTGATCGGGCTGGTCTCCCTGCCGGCGATGGTCCTCATCGGCCGCGCGTACCTGCCCGAGGCCCCGGCGCCGCGGGCCGCGACGGCCGCCCGCCGGCGCATGCCGCCGATCGTGTACCTGCTCGGCGCGCTGATGTTCTTCGCCTTCATGGTCGAGGGCACGGTCGCCGACTGGAACGGCCTGTTCATGCGCGACGAGCTGGGCGCGCCGGAGGCGCTGGCGGCGCTCGGCTACCCGGTCTTCGAGGCCGGCATGCTCGTCGCCCGGGTCACCGGTGACCGGCTGCGGTCGAGGTTCGGGGTGCGCGGGATGCTGACCGTCTCCGGGCTGGCCACGGCCGGGTTCTTCCTGGTCGTGCTGGCCGCGCCCGCGCCGCTGGTGGCGGTGTTCGCGATGTTCTTCGTCGGTCTGGGCGTCGCGACGATCTCGCCGATGACGCTGTCGCTCGCGGGCACCGCCACCGACAACCCCGGCCCGGCGATCGCCCAGGCGGGCGCGATGGGCTACGCGGGCCTGCTGCTGGGCCCGGTGGTGATCGGCTTCCTGTCGGACGTCACCTCGCTGCGCACCGCGCTCGGCATCACGGTCGTCCTGGGCCTGCTGATCACGGTCGCGGCTCGCTTCCTGCCGCGTACGGAGCCCGCGACGATCACCGTACTGCCGCCACGGGACCGGGAACCCGCCGAGATCGCCGCCTGACGGCGGACACCCGGGCGCACGCGCGGACGGACACGCGGACGGACGCGCGGACGGACGCGCGGACGGACGCGGAGGCCGCGCGGAAGGCACCGGGAGCCGCGAACGCGAACGGCGCCGCACCGGAGGAGTGCGACGCCGTCGCGGGATGAACCGCGTCGAACTACTTACGCTTGTCGACCTCTTCGGTGAGCTGCGGCACGACCTGGTGCAGGTCGCCCACGACGCCGTAGTCGGCGAGCTCGAAGATCGGTGCCTCGGGGTCCTTGTTGATCGCGACGATGGTCTTCGCGGTCTGCATGCCGGCCCGGTGCTGGATGGCGCCCGAGATGCCCGCGGCGATGTAGAGCTGCGGCGACACCGTCTTGCCCGTCTGGCCCACCTGGAACTGATGGGGGTACCAGCCGGCGTCGGTGGCGGCCCGGGAGGCGCCCACGGCCGCGCCGAGCGAGTCGGCCAGGCCCTCGATGACCGAGAAGTTCTCGGCCGAGCCGACGCCGCGCCCGCCGGAGACCACGATGGCGGCCTCGGTCAGCTCGGGGCGGGCGCCCTTCTCCTGCTTGACGCGCTCGACGATCTTCGCCGCCTTCGCGCCGTCGCTCAGCGAGACGGACACCTCCTCCTCGGCGCCCGCGCCCGCGGCGGCCTCGGGAGCCGTGGAGTTGGGACGGACGGCGACGATGGGCGTGCCCTTGCGCACCTTGGACTGGACGTTGACGCCGCCGCCGAAGATGGACTGGTCGGCGACGAAGCCCTCGCCGAGGCCCACGGCGTCGGTGATGACGCCGGAGTCGGTCTTGACCGCGAGGCGGCCGGCGATCTCCTTGCCCTCGGCCGTGGCCGCCACGAGCACTGCGGCGGGCGACTTGGCCGCCACGAGCTGAGCCAGCAGCTCGGCCTTGGGCGCGACCACGTAGCCGACGATCTCCTCGGAGCCGGCCACGTAGATCTTCTCGGCGCCGTACTCGGCCAGCCTGGCCTTGGCGTCACCGGTGATGCCGGGACCGGCCCAGACCGCGGCCGGCGTGCCGAGCGAGCGCGCCAGGGTCAGCAGTTCGAGAGTGACTTTCTTGACCTCGCCGTCGACATGCTCGACGAGAACGAGAATCTCCGACATATCAGCAAAACCCCCGTTCTCAGATGAACTTCTTGGCGGCGAGGAAGTCGGCGGCCTTGGCGCCACCGTCGCCCTCGTCCTTGACGATCGTGCCGGCGGCACGCGGCGGGGCCGCGGCGAAGTCGACGACCTCGGACCAGGCGGCGCCGAGGCCCACCTGGTCGGCCGCGATCTCGGCGTCGGCGATGGCCAGCGTCTCGACCGGCTTCTTCTTGGCCGCCATGATGCCCTTGAAGGACGGGTAGCGCGGCTCGTTGATCTTCTCCACCACGGAGACGATCGCGGGCAGCGTGGCCTCGACCTTGTCGAACCCGTAGTCGGTCAGGCGCTGGACGCTGATCGAGGAGCCGTCGACGTCGACCTTGTTGACCAGCGTGAGCTGCGGGGCGCCGAGCCGCTCGGCCAGCATCGCCGGCAGCACGCCGGTGCGGGCGTCGGTGGACTCAGAACCGAGGATGACCAGGTCGAACCCGATCTTCTTCAGCACCTGGGCCATCGCGTAGGAGGTGGACAGCGCGTCGGAGCCGTGTAGAGCCTCGTCGCTGAGGTGCACCGCCTTGTCGGCGCCCATGGCCAGGGCCTTGCGGATGGTCTCGGTGGCCCGGCCCGGCCCCATGGAGAGGACGGTCACCTCACCACCGTGGGCCTCCTTGAGCTTCAGGGCCTCCTCGACCGCGTACTCGTCAAGCTCGTTGACCACGCCGTCCACGGCGTCGCGGTCGAGCGTCTTGTCATCGGACCGCAGCTTACGCTCGGTCGCCGTATCGGGGACCTGCTTCACGCAGACGACGATGTTCATGGCCGGTGGCCGACCTCCCGTGTTCGCGTGCGCCACCACGTTCGGTGGACGCCGGATGCATGCTGTCCAGAGTGCCAGGTGCCCCGTGAGGTCAGTGACAGCGGGTGGCGTCAAAGCTCAACGGGCCTCCCACCAACATATTACTCACGAGTAGCTTAGGCGCGAACACGCTGCGCGGGCCGCGCCAGAGCGACACCGCTTACACCATACCGAGCTTTATTCCGCCACCCGTCCAGCGCCCCCCTCGCCGCGCGTGATCAGGCCGACAGCAGGAAGACCACGCTCACCACCAGCGCCGTGCCGGCGAACAGCGCCAGCGTGAACGTGCTGAAGACCGCGCTGAGCCCGAGGCAGATCCCGGCCGCCCCGGCGATGCCCGCGAAGTCGACGACCACCCTGGCGGTGCGGTGCGGGCGGTGGGAGAAGAGCGCCACCCCCGCGTCGCACACCACCGCCAGCGCGTAGCCCGCGAGCAGGAAGAGGGCCACCTCGGGCAGCGGCTGCCAGGCGGCCGCGGCCAGCAGGGAGACGAACAGCCCCGAGCCGATCACCCAGCGCCTGCGCACCTTCTCGCGGTGCCGCGCCCTCGACTCCTCCACCGAACGGCGATGCTGGTCACCCGGCCGCCATTCGCGGGTCGACAGGTGGTGCACGTCCTCGCGCCGGCGGCGCGGCGGCGCGACGGCGAGCGAAGGTAAGGCGCGGCCGGCGCGCGGCGCCGGCGCGACGCCCAGCCGGGCGCAGATCTGCGCGGCCGTCGGCCGCGCGGCCGGATCGGTGGCCAGGCACTCGCGCAGCAGCGGCGCCAGCCACTCCGGCGCGCCCTCCAGGTCGGGCTCGTGGTGCACGACCCGGTAGGCGACCGCCGACACCGGCCCCAGCCCGTACGGCTGACGCCCCGTCGCCGCGTAGGCCAGCGTGGCGCCGAAGGAGAACACATCGGCCTCGGCGCCCGCCGCCCTGCCCTCCAGCACCTCGGGCGCCAGGTAGCCGGGGGTGCCGACCACCGCTCCCGAGGCGGTGACGGAGAGCGAGTCGAGCGCGCTGGCGATGCCGAAGTCGATGACCACGGGCTCGCCCTCGGTCATCATCACGTTGGCCGGTTTGAGGTCGCGGTGCACGACGCCCGCCTCGTGCACGGCGAGCAGCGCGTCGGCCAGCCCCGCGGCCAGCAGCCGCAGGTCGGCCACGGGCACCGGGACCACGCTGAGCGGCCGGCCCTGGATGTAGCGGGTGACCAGGTAGGGGCTGGCCCCGTCGAGCGAGGCGTCGAGCACCTCGGCCACATGCGGCCCCTCGACCCGGCGCATGGTCTCCACCTCGCGGGCCAGCCGGGCCAGCGCGCCGGCGTCGGCCGCCACGTGCGGGTGCAGCACCTTGACCGCGACCGTGCGCCCCTCAGGGTCGAGCGCCAGGTGCACCTCGCCGAAACCGCCCGCGCCCAGCCGGGAGAGCAACTGATAGGGCCCGAGACGCTCGCTCATACCCCTTAGTTTCCCCTCAGGAGCTCGCTCGGACACTCAGGACCAGGGTGACAGGAAGCCCAGCCCCACCCTCTGCAGCAGGTCGTCGATCAGGCCGGTGATCAACCCGACCGTGCTGTCCTGGGCGGTCCTGGTCAGCTCCTTGATCGCGGACTCGGGAGCCCGCCAGGGCACCCACGACGTCTCCTGGCCCATCGCGAACATCACCGCGAGCAGCGCGATGGTGCCGACGCTCAGCAACGCGACCGTGGCGGCGCCGGGACTGCGCAGGACCCCCGTCAGCGTGCGGGTCACCGCCTTGCGCGGCGCGCCGCCGCCCGGCAGGACGAACAGCCCCGCGGTGAAGGCGCCCGCGGCCCAGGCGGCGGCGTCGTTGACGCTCATGCCTCCGCCCCAGCGCAGCACGCCCCACACGCACACGCCGAACAGGATCGACAGCGGCACGTGCACCAGCATCACCAGCGACGCCTTGACCAGCGCCCACGGGGTGCCGACCAGGGCGAGCAGCGGGTCGGCCGCGCTGCTGCCGCGCACCTTGCGGCGCTCGACCAGATCGCCGAAGAGGTATTCGCCCACCCGCAGCACCAGCGCCAGCGCGACGGCCACCGCGCCGACCGCGACGGGCAGCATGACCGTCAGCGCGACCAGCGTGACCAGCAGCAGCGCGCCGATGAGCTGGCTGCCCGCCGGATAGCGCCTGCGCTCGGCCGGCGGTGAGTAGGGGCGCGGCCGGGCGTCCGGCTGGTGCCGGGCCTGCGGCGCCGGCGCGGGCGGCGGGCGGTAGCCGGGCTGCGGCGCCGGGTAGCCCGCGACCCGCTGGTCGGGGCGTGGCGCGGGCGGCCGGGCCGGCATCGGCGCCGGGACGTAGGGCGGCGGCCGTTCCTCCCGCGGCCTCGGCCGGTCGTACTCGACGGGCGGCAGCAGGTCGGAGAACGTCTCCATGGCGCGGGTCCGCGCCGGCAGCTTCTTGGTGCCGTCGGGCGGGGTCTCGTGGAACGAGGTGACCGACGGGTCGAGCGCCCTGGCCATCCGGAGCAGCTCCTGGGCGCTGGGCCGGGCGGCCGGCTCGACGTCGAGCGCGCGGGAGAGCCACCCGCGCAGCCAGGCCGGCGCCTTGTCGAGCTGGGCGCGGCCTTCCATGATGTTGAAGCAGACCGCCTCGAACGTGCCGGTGCCGAACGGCGGCGCGCCCGTCGCGGCGAAGAACACCGTCGAGGCCAGCGCGTGCACGTCGGCCGCCTGGGTGATCTCCGAGTCGCGGATGATCTCGGGCGCCAGGTAGCCGGGCGTGCCGACGAACATCCCCGTCTGGGTCAGCCGGGTGGCGTTGACCAGGTGCGCGATGCCGAAGTCGATGACCAGCGGCTCGCCGTCGACCAGCATGACGTTGGACGGCTTGAAGTCGCGGTGGATCACCTCCGCGGCGTGGATCGCGACCAGCGCCTGGCACAGCCCCTGGGCCAGCCTGATGATCTCGCGCGCCTGCAGCGTGCCGTCGGTCAGCACGGTCTCCTCGAGCGTGCGGCCGGGGGCGAAGCGGGTCACGACGTAGGGCTGGCCGCCGACGAGCTCGGCGTCGAGCACCTCGGCCACGTGCGGGCTGCGCACCCGGCGCATGGTCTCGACCTCGCGCGTCAGCCGGTCGCGAGCCTTGAGGTCGGCGGCGACGTGTGGGTGCAGCACCTTGACGGCGACCTCGCGGCCCTCGGAGTCGAGGCCGAGGTGGACGACTCCCATGCCGCCCTCGCCGATCTTGCGGACCAGGCGATAGGGGCCGAGCCGTTCTGGCGCCTGGGTGTTGCCGGTGCTCATCGCCACCTTCCCCGCGTCATCCCCCGGTGTCCCCCTTCAGTCCGTTGAGTTGCTGCACCACAGGCCCGACGTCCAGCGGAGTCCATACGGCCCTCCTCGCGTTGTCCCCGAACGTGCCGTAGGCGAAGACCAGCGAGAGGGCGGCCACCGCCGCCAGAACTCCCGCGAGCACCATCGCACCTGTTCTCGAGGGTACGAGCGATGACAACGTTCTGCGCATCTGCCTGCCCGGCCCCTCCACTCCCGGGCCCGCGCAGATGGTCCACAGCGCTACCGCGGCCCCCCAGGCCAGAGCATTGTACGGGTCGGTGCCGAGGACCACGGTGAGCAGCAGCGTCACCGGCAGGCCGAGGATGAGCGCGTAGAGGACCAGGGCGAGCGTGATGCCGGCCGACTTGGCCAGCGCCCGCGGGTGGGCGAACACCCGCACCACGTCGAGGGCCGCGGCGCCGGTCGGGCGACTCGCGTTGAGGCCGGTCTGGGCCAGGTCGGCGGCGCGCAGCAGCACCGCGACGGGGATCGCCAGCACGGCCACCAGGATCGGCGCCATGACCGCGGCGACGAGCATGATGATCAGCAGCATCGCGCCCGCCACCCCGTAGGCCCTGGACCGCTGCAGGGTCTGCCCGGGGCGCACGCCCGGGATGAACGGCTCGCGCTTGGTCCGCGGGTCGGGTGGATACTGCGGCTGCGCCGGGATGTAGGGAGGCGGCGGCTGCTGGAGCGGACGCTGCGCGGGCTGCTGCGACACGGGGTTGCCCCGGCCGTAGTCGGGCAGGTCGGGCCGGACGCGCCGGGTGGGCAGGTCGAGCGGGTCGGGCGCGTCGGGTCGTACCCGACGGGTGGGCACGTCGGGCGAGTCGGGCGTGTCAGGTCGAACCCGACGGGTGGGCACGTCGGCCTCCGGCGGGAGCGGCTGGTGCCCGTGGCTGTTGACCTGCGACGGGACCTGCCACGGCTGCGACGGGCCGCTCTCGCGCTGCACCTGCCGCAGCTCCTCGGGCGTGACCCGGCGGGTCGGCCACGGATCGCCGCCGCTCTGCTCGTGCAACAGCGAGATGTACGGCTGGTCCGGCGGCCCCTGGCCGGGACCCGGCTGGGCCGGGCGCTGCTGGTCGGAGACGGGCGGGCCCTGGTTGAGCAGGCTCTGCGGAGGGGTCAGGCTGGGCGGCGGCGGCGTGAAGCGCCCGTCGTGGCCGTCGACGAGCTGCCTCGGCGTCATCGGCGGCGTCGAGATGTCGTAGGCCGGCTTGTCCACGAGCGACTGCGGCGCCGGCGGCTCGGGCCGGTCGGGGCGTGGCACGGTGGAGATCTCGTCGGGCACGCCGCTCTGCGGCTGGGGCAGCATCCGGGCGGTCTGCTCGGCCAGCTCCGCCGCCTTGGGACGCTTGGCCGGGTTGCGCTGGAAGGCGGCCTTGAGCAGCGGCTGCAGGGCCAGGGGAGCCGCGCTGACGTCGGCCTTGCCCGCGGTGATGTTGTAGAAGATCATCTCCAGCGTGCCCTTGCCGAAGGGCGGCTGGCCGGTGCCGGCGTAGAGCAGGGTGCCCGCCCAGGCGTGGATGTCGACCTCGGGCCCGGCCTCCTGCCCCTCGATGATCTCGGGGGCGAGGTAGCCGGGGGTGCCGATGAACATGCCGGTCTGGGTCAGCCGGGTCGCGTCGACCGCCTGGGCGATGCCGAAGTCGATGAGAACGGGATCGCCGTCGAGGATGAGCACGTTGCCCGGCTTGAGGTCGCGGTGGATGACGCCGACGGAGTGGACGGCGGCCAGCGCCGTCGCCACGCCATGCGCGATCTTGACCAGCGCCGGGAGGTCGAGCGGGCCGTCGTCCTTGATGATCTCGTCGAGCGGACGTCCGGGGACGTAACGCGTGACGATGTACGGGCGGTGACCCGTCACGTCGGCGTCGAGCACCTCGGCGATGTATTTGCTGCGGACCCGGCGCATGGTCTCGACCTCGCGCGAGAGCCGCCGCCTGGCGACCTCGTCACCGGCGACCTCCGCGCGCAGGACCTTGACCGCCACCTGCCGGCCCTGAGGGTCGACGGCCAGGTGGACGACACCCATGCCGCCTTCGCCGAGCCGCCTGAGCAGCCGGTAAGGGCCGAGTCGGTCATCGTTCATGGCATGAAGCACCATATCGGCTTAATCCCCGCCCACGAGATGAACCATGAGGCCACATTCCCACTCGTACAACGTTCAGATCGGGTTCAACGGTTTCCCGATCCACGGTCTCAAATTGGCCACGACTCCGAGCTCCGGCGCTCAGGTCGCGAGGGTCAGCACCTCCGCGCCCTTCAGCCGCGCCAGCGCGGCGCCGGAGACGGCGAGCTTGGATCGCCGCAGGCCGCTGCCGATGACCACCCTGGCGTGCTCGGCGACGTCGGTGTCGACGAGGATCGGCCAGTCGCCGGGCAGGCCGATCGGGGTGATGCCGCCGTATTCCATGCCGGTGAGCTCCACGGCCCGCTCCATCGGGGCGAAGCTCGTCTTGCGCGCGTCGAGATGCCGGCGCACCACGCCGTTGACGTCGACCCGCATCGTGGCCAGCACCATGCAGGCGGCGTAGCGCGTCTCGCCGCCCCGCCTGGCCGCGACGACCACGCAGTTGGCCGACTCGTCGAGGCCGACGCCGTAGCGTTCGCAGAACGCCGCCGTGTCGGCCAGCCCGGGGTCGATCTCGGCCACCTCCACGGTGTCGTCGAGCAGGCCGATGGCCTGTGCCACCGGCTCGGCCAGCAGGTCGGCCCGCTCGGTCGCGGGCCCCCAGTGCAACGTCATCCCATCTCCTCGATCGCTCTCCCAGGACCCTACGCCGGTCACGGGAGCGGCGGGCACGACGTCACGACGAGCGCATCACCCGTTCGTGCAGCTGGGTGACGGCACTGCGAGCCGACTCCATGGATCCCGCCTGCCAGGCGATCAGGTGGGTGAGCCAGTCGCCCGCGAAGTAGACCCTGCCGCTGGGACGTTGCAGAAGAGTGAAGGACGAATCAACGGCCGGCCAGCGCACCCAGCCGCCCTGGATGTGCTCCTGGCGATCCCAGGCGATCGAGACGCTCGACAGCAGGCCGGTGCGGTACTTCTCGCCGTGGATCTTCTTGCCCTGGGTGAGGGCGCGGTGCCTGCGGTCCTCCGGGGTGAGCGCGCCGTACAGCTCGGCGTGCTCGGCGGTGTTGTAGTAGCCGACCAGCAGGCCGCGCTCGGCGTGGTAGTCGTGGGACGGATACCAGATGTGCGTGATGTCGAGGTCGGTCTCGGTGACGCCGCCGTAGATCCGGTCCTCGAGCTCCCACCAGCGGGTGCCGTACTCCAGGCCGATCTTGCCGGTGGCGGCCGGCACGGGCGTCTTGAGCGCGGCGGTGATCTGGGTGCCCAGGTTGTGCGGGATCCGGGCGAGCAGGTGGGGCGGGAGGGTGGCGACGCAGTAGTCGGCCTTGATCCGGCCGCCGTCCCAGGTGACCTCGACGCCGTCGTCCAGCGTGGTGATGCCGGTGACGCGGGCGCCGGTCCTGATCCGGTCCTGGCCCACGGCCTCGGCCAGCCTGGTGACGATCGCGTCCATGCCACCGACCGGCTGGAACATCGGGGTGGCCTGCTCGTGGCCGAAGTCGTTGGTGATCGCGCGGCCGGTGCCGGCGGCGAGGACCTCCCGCAGGGAGCCGGGCAGGGCGATGGGGGTGCCGGTGTCGAGCGCCGGATATTTCACGAAACCGCGCCGGGGCGAGCCTTCGTAGTCGTGCTTGGGGCCGAGGTCGCCGAACCTGCGCAGGAAGTCGAGGAGCCGTTCCTGGTCGTCCTTGGTCAGCTTCCGGTCCAGCGCGCCGACATCTGTCGCTTTGGCGAGCAATTCGGCGACATATCCGTACATGTCGGCTCGGGCGGTACGGGCCCGCACGGTCCGGCCGTTCGTGTGCACGTACGCCTGCGCGTTGTTGTTGACGAACGTCTCGATCGGGATGCCCAGCTCCCGGCAGTAGTCCATGGCGAGCATCCACGGCGCGAGCCGCGCCGGGCCGGCGTTGAAGTACACGCCCTCCCCGAACGTGACCTCCTGCGCCGGGCCGTTCAGCTCGGTCAGCCGGTCGCCGCCGCGCAGCGTCAGGTTGCGGCCTCCGGCCTTGGCCCTCGCCTCCAGCAGCGTGCAGTCGTAGCCGGCCTTGCCCAGCTCGTAGGCCGCGGTCAGCCCGGCCACGCCGGCGCCGAGGACCACGACCGTGGCCGCTCCCCTGCCGCGCAGCGAGAAGTCACCCGGCCTGGGCGGGTCGAACGTCTTGTCCTGCTCGGCCGGCGCCAGGCCGAGGGCGCCCATGGCGGCGTACATCGCGCCCGCGCCGCCGACCGCCCCGATCCCGACGAGCAGCCCACGCCGGGTCAGCACAGCCCCTTCCATCACCGCATCTCCCGTCGCCCGTCAGCCGTAGGGACCGCTGCCACAGGCGACCTGGCCGCCGATCGTGGCGAAGATCCCGAACAGCGCCATGATCTGGGTGAAGTCGTCGGTGGTGAACTCGATGTGCCGGGCTCCGACCGCCTGCACGCCGGGGACGAGCGCCACGGCGGCCGCGATGGCGGTCGAGTTCCACTCCACCCCCAGCGTGTACGGCGGAGCCAACCGGTAGGGCGTGAAGTCGGTCAACCGGTTGAGCGCCCTGACCATGCCCTCACGGATGCGGCCCTGGGCGACGCTCGGCGGCAGCAGCTCGGCCGAGAACTTGTCGATCCCCTTCTTGACCGCCACGGTCTCGACGTCGCCGAGCAGCTCGCGCGCCTCCTCGCCGACGGCCTCGTCCCCGGTCACCAGCACGACCGGCACCCCGTGGAAGCCGGCGCAGGCCGCGACCAGCCGGGTCTCGCCGCACACCTCGCCGTTCAGGTAGACGTTCTGGATCTCCTTGCCCATCCAGGTGTGGTTGAGCACGCCGTGCGGCACGCCCGCGCGGGCGTGGTAGCCCACGAAGCCCGCCGCCTGGAACGAGCCGTCGACGCCCTGGGCCATCCGCTGGGCCTTGCCGGGGCCGCGGATCAGGGTGGCGCGCGGGTCGAGCAGGTCGATCCGCAGGTTCTTGGTCGAGCCGTGCGCGTCGTTGACCAGCACCGTGCCCGCCCCGGCGAGGAACGCGCCCTCGACGGCGGCGTTGGCGTCGGCGGTCATGAGCTCGCAGCCCCGGTCGTAGCCGCGCTTGCCGGCGTGCATCTCCTCGGGGTCGGTGAGCCCGGTCACGCCCTCCATGTCGACCGACAGGTAGACCTTCACCGTCGCCGCTCCCATCGCCAACGCTCCCCCGTCACGAGCCCCACGTCTCCACCCGGCGCCTCTCGTCGTCCGTCATGAAGCCGACGTTCGACGCCATGAACGCCGCCGCCTGGTCGCGCCACGCGGCCGGGATCTCGTCGATCGCGGGCGGGTAGCAGTGGTCGAGCCAACGGGTGGACTCCTCGCTGACGTCGAAGTACTCGAGCGTCTTGGCGAACAGGGTGCCCTCGATGCCGGGCACCCGCGCGAGGCCGTACTCGATCATCTCCTGGCCGCCGTAGGGCGGCGGCTTGAACCACTTGCGGGCCAGCGCGCGGTCGGCGGTGATGGGCGTGTCGAGCGGGCGGCGCTCGACGGCGGCCTGGATCAGCTCCTTGTACAGGCACTTGCCGCAGTCGCGGCACGGGCCGTCGGTGCCGCGCAGGCACCAGCGGACGTGCTCCTTGAGGTCGGAGCCGAGCGCCAGCCGCATGGTGACGGCCTCGCTCACCCCGCCGACCGGCAGCACGATGTGCAGCCCGGCGGCCGCGAACAGCCGCCCCCACTTCCCGTGCGGCGCCCACAGGTCGTTGTCGGGCGTGTAGCGGTGCAGGTAGCGGCCACCGCCGAGCCAGCGCGACCCCATCTCGTAACCGAACCCGAGCCCGCCCAGGTCGAGCCGGTCGGCCAGGAGCAGCGCGCCGGCCGCCACGGCGTGGTGCTCGGGGTAGCCGGGCCGGGGCTCGGCCAGGGTGTACTCCAGGTCGGACTCGACGATCGTGAGCTCCCGGCCGGTCCGCCGGGCCAGCTTGGCGAGCACGTCGGAGCGGTAGTGCGGCCACCGGTTGGGCACCCGGCGGTGCGGCACCCGCCGGAAGTGCACGAACGGCGCCTCGGGATAGACGCTCGCGGCGGCCACCGAGTCGGCCCCGCCGCTGTAGGAGATGGCCAGCCTGGCTCCGTCCGGCCGGGGCTCGGCGCCCACGGGACCGGCCTCGATCCCCCAGCCGTCGTGCAGGGCGGCGGCCACCTCGGCCGAGACGGCCCGGTCGAAGGTGATCCGCCTGCGGGTCCAGGGGGCCACGACGGTCCACGCGGCGACGGCGAACAGGTCGGGGTGCGCGTCGTCCGGGGCGCCGGAGATGACGCACGAGTTGGTCGCCAGCTTGACGGGGTGCCCGTCGGAGGCGTGGCCGGTGATCTCGTCCTCGGCGCCGAGCCGGAACGTCAGCTCGCCGCCCGCCCACGTCACACGCACGGCCGCTCCTGCGACAGGCGGGCGCCCTGCTCGGCCGGGCCGGCGGGCGTGAGGCGGGACCGGAGGTCGTCGATGGCCTGCCAGACGAGGACCTCGTTCTGCAGGACGCCGTCCAGGGCCTTGGCGGTCTCCTGGGCGAGGCGGTGCGTGTCGTCGATTCTGGCCTTGTCGGCGACGGGACCGGCGGGGCGCGCCTTGGCGTTGCGCAGGCGTTCGACCTCGGCCTGCAGGGTCACCATTTCGCGGCGGAGGGTCTGGACCTCCCAGAGAGCGTCCCTGATGTCCTGGCGATGATCAGCGATGGAGATGTAGCGAGAGTCGAACCATGTACGGACGGCCTTGCGCAGCCGAGCGGGGACCAGGACGCTCATCATGAGACGCCACGATAGTGGCAAACTCCGCTTTGTAATGACGCAGTCCCCGGACGGCAACCAAGCGCTATAAATCCCGTCATCTCACGCTGTTATGCACCGTCGTTATGCACCGTCCGCCCGGGGATCGCGAGCCGTCCGGCCCGGCCCTCAGCGGCCGGTGAACGTGGGCTTGGTCTTCTCCGCGAAGGCGGTCATGCCGATCTTGGCGTCGTCGGTGGCGAAGAGGCCGGAGAACTGGAGGCGCTCGATCTCCAGCCCGGTGTCGAGGTCGGCCTCCAGGCCCCGGTCCACCGCCTGCTTGGCCGCGCGCAGGGCCACCGCGGGCCCGCCGGCGAAGGTGGCCGCCCACTCCAGGGCGGCCTTGTGGACCTCGGCGTCGGGCACCACGCGGTCGACCAGGCCGATGGCGAGCGCCTCGGCCGCGGCGACGTGGCGGCCGCTGAAGATGAGGTCCTTGGCCCGGGCCGGGCCGATCAGGCGGGGCAGCCGCTGGGTGCCGCCCGCGCCGGGGATGATGCCGAGCTGGATCTCCGGCTGGCCGAGCTTGGCCGACTCGCCGGCCAGGCGGAAGTCGGCGCACAGGGCGAGCTCGCAGCCGCCGCCCAGCGCGTAGCCGGTGATGGCGGCGATGACCGGCTTGCCGATGCGGGCCACGGCGGTGAAGCAGTCCTGGAGGGTGCGGGAGTGGAGCGACATGTCGGCGTAGGACATGCCGGCCATCTCCTTGATGTCGGCCCCCGCCGCGAAGACGCGCTCGCCGCCGTAGACGACCACCGCGCGCACGCCGGGATCGGCGTCGACCTCGCGCGCCGCCTCTCCGATCTCCCGCTGGACCTGAGCGTTGAGAGCGTTCATCTTCGGACGATCGAGCCTGATGGTGGCGATCTGGTCAACTGTCTCTACGCGTACGAACTCACCCATGGTCGGAACATTACAAGAGCGCCTCGACGCCGGGCCCGCGGCGTGCCGGACCCCTCGGACCGGCGCGCGCCGGCGGCCGGACACGAGCGAGGTCAGGTGTCCGCCACGGGGCGTCAACTGCTGAAAAAAACCTTCGTAAAGGTCTCGTCGAGGAAGGAAAATGTTGAGACGCTGACTGCTGTCACGCCCCCCAGCAGTCAAGGAGCGGTACATGCGCAGAGCGTTGACGATCGCGGTTGTCGCCTGCCTCCCCTTAGTCAGCCTCACCGCCGTGACCTCCGCGGCGCGGGCCGCCGAGCCCGGCGACCGGCAGCAGGCGTTCGCGGCCGCGGCCGAGGAGTTCAAGGTGCCGGAGAGCGTGCTGCTCGGCGTCTCCTACCTGGAGTCACGCTGGGACGCGCACGCCGGGCAGCCGAGCAACAACGCCGGCTTCGGCCCCATGCACCTGACCGACGCGGCGGCCTACACCGGGTCCAACCACCACGGCCCGGACGAGGAGGATCCGCGCGGCGACGACGGCCGCCCGGCGGCCGGGCCCGCCGCGACCCCCGCCCCGGCGGAGCTCCCCGCCTCGCTGCGGACCATGGAGAAGGCCGCCGAGCTCACCGGCGAGACGCGCGAGAGGCTGCGCTCGGACGCCGCCGCCAACATCAGGGGCGGCGCGGCGCTGCTCGCCGACCACCAGAAGGCGCTCGGCGCGCCGCTGAGCGACGATCCGGGCGAGTGGTACGGCGCCGTCGCCCGATACTCGGGCGCCGAGGAGGCCGAGGCGGCCAAGGCGTTCGCCGACGAGGTCTACGCCACGATCGAGGCCGGCGAGGAGCGGGTCACCGACGACGGGCAGCGGGTCAGGCTGGCTCCCGTCCCCGGCCTCGGCAGGGTCGAGAAGTGGCTGGAGAGGCTGGGCCTGCGTCACACCCGCCGGGACGGCGTGGAGTGCCCCCCGACGATCTCCTGCGAGTGGATCCCGGCGGGCTACGCGGAGCTGCCGGGCGGCGGCTACGGCAACCACGACCTGGCCGACCGGCCGACGTCCCAGAAGATCGACTACATCGTGATCCACGACATGGAGGGCTACTTCGGCCCGTCGATCGGCCTGGTGCGCGACCCCGCCTACCGGGCCAGCTGGCACTACTCGCTGCGCTCCACCGACGGGCACATCGCCCAGCACATCAAGACCAGGCACGTGGGCTGGCAGGCCGGCAACTGGTACATCAACGCCAAGTCCGTCGGCCTGGAGCACGAGGGATTCCTGGCCGAGGGTCACACCTGGTACACCGAGGCGATGTACCGCACGTCGGCCAAGCTCGTGCGCTACCTGGCGCTGCGCCACGGCGTGCCGCTCGACCGGGCGCACATCATCGGCCACGACAACGTGCCCGGCACCCTCCCCAGCACGGTCCGCGGCATGCACGAGGACCCGGGCCCGTTCTGGGACTGGGCGCACTACATGAAGCTGCTCGGCGCGCCGCTGCACCCGTTCGGCGGCCCGAACTCCGGCAGCGTCATGATCAGGCCCGACTTCGCCACCAACAAGCCGTACTTCTACGGCTGCGACCGGCAGAACCCGGAGGCCGCCTGCCCGCCGCTCCCCGCGCACACCGTGTGGCTGCGCACCGAGCCGCACGCCGACGCGCCGCTGGTCAAGGACATCGGCAAGCACCCCACGGGCGAGTCCCTCTACAGCGTGTACGACCACAGCGCGCGGGCCAGCACCGGGCAGCGCTTCGCGGTGGCCGACCGCCAGGGCGACTGGACGGCGATCTGGTATCTCGGCCAGAAGGCGTGGTTCCACAACCCGGCCGCCGCGCCGACCGCCATCCCGTCGACGGGGCTCGTGGTGACGCCCAAGCCCGGCCTGGAGACGGTCCCGGTCTACGGCAGGGCCTACCCGGAGGAGGAGGCCTATCCCGAGGGCATCCCCTACCAGGCGGTCACCCCGCTGCAGTACACGTTCGCGGCGGGCGAGAAGTACACGCTGTCCGGACCGGCGGCGGCGGAGTACTACCGGGCCGTCACCTTCGACCCGGCCGGCCACACCGTGGTCCGGGGCGAGACGAGGTATCTGCAGATCCAGTTCGGGCACCGGATCATGTTCGTCAAGGCTGACGACGTGCGGGTGACGCTCGCCGGGTGAACTCCTTGACGGCGCGCCTGGTGCTCTGCAGCGCCTCCTGGGAGGAGTCGAACGTGCGCTGGGCGACGCCGACGAACACGCAGTCGACCACGAGGAGCTGGCTGATGCGGCTGGCCAGGGCGCCGGGACGGAACTCCGTCTCGCGCCCGGCCGAGATCAGCACGTGCTCGGCCAGCTCCGCGATGGACGAGCGGGGGTTGTTGGTGATCGCGACCGTGGTCGCGCCGGCCTCCCCCGCCCTCGTCAGCGGCTCGATCACGTCGGGCGTCTCGCCCGACGTGCTGATGCCGATCGCCACGTCGCCGGACCTGAGCAGCACGGCGCTGGTCAGCGCCAGGTGGGCGTCCTGGAAGGCGTGGCTGGACAGCCCGATGCGCAGCAGCTTCTGGGCGACGTCCTCGGCGACCAGGCCGGAGGCGCCCACTCCGTAGGCGTCGATCCGCCTGGCCGCGGTGATGGCGTCGACGACCAGGCCGAGCCGCTCGGAGGTGAGCTGGGCGACCGTGTCGTTGATGGCCTCGGACTCGGCCCTGGCGACCTTCTGGATGACCTCGGACAGCGGGTCGTCGGGGGCCAGGTCGCCCGGCACCAGCCGGTCGGGCTGAGCCGCCGCCGCGGCCAGCGCCAGCCGGAGCTGCGGATAGCCGGCGAAGCCGAGCAGCCTGGCCGTCCGCACGATCGTGGCCTCGCTGGTGCCGGACGCGGCGGACAGCTCGGTGATGGTGCTCCGCGCCACCGTCGCGGGATCTTCGAGGATCAGGCGGGCGACGGTCTGCGCGGCGGGCGTCAATGACGGCAGCACACCTCGGACCGTGGCCACCAGATTGTCGGCCCGCAGGCCGTTGCCGCTGTCGTCCACGCTTTCGATTATGCCGTTCCGTCAAGCTCGGTCACGCAGGGCGAGATCGTCCGGCGTGATCACCGCAACGTGCCGTTGGTCATCCCGGCCGGCTCCTCGGGCACGACGATCAGCCCCAGCTCGGCGGGCGAGGCCGCGATCTCGTGGAACGGCACCGCGCGCACCGTGTAGCCGAACGCTCCCGTGCGGTCGAGCGGGACCGTCCCCGAGTAGTGGGCCCGCCCGTCGTCGTCGACGTCGTCGGCCGCCAGCGTGAGGTAACCCGGACACAGCAGCTCGTCGTGCGGCCCGACCCTGCCGTAGGCCACCTGGACCAGCACGTCGCCGGGCTCCAGGTCGCCGAGCGCGATGGTGGCGCGCAGCTCCAGGTCGGCGCCCACCTCGGGGGCGTCGCCGACGCCCGAGGTCTCCACGTGCTCCACCCGCACGCCCGGCCACGCCTTGGTGACGCGCAGCCGCCACGCGGCGAACGCCTTGGCGGCGGCGTAGGAGTCGGCCGACAGCAGGCGGGCCGCCTTGGCGGCCGGAGTGTAGAGGTCGACGACGTAGTCGCGGAGCATCCGGGTGGCCAGCACCTTGGGCCCGAGAGAGGTCAGCGTGTGCTTGACCATCTCCAGCCACCGGCGCGGCAGCCCGTCGGCGGCCCGGTCGTAGAACCTGTCGGCCACCTCGTGCTCGATCAGGTCGTAGAGCCCGGCCGCCTCCAGCTCGTCACGCCGGTCGGGATCGACCACCCCGTCCGCGGTGGGGATGGCCCAGCCGTTGGTGCCGTCGTACCACTCGTCCCACCAGCCGTCGCGGATGGACAGGTTGAGGCCGCCGTTGAGCGCCGACTTCATGCCCGAGGTGCCGGACGCCTCCAGCGGGCGGAGCGGGTTGTTGAGCCAGACGTCGCACCCCTGGACCATGAACTGGGCGAGGGCCATGTCGTAGTCGGGCAGGAAGACGATGCGGTGGCGGACGTCGGCCTGGTCGGTGAACGTGACGATCTGCTGGATCAGCTTCTTGCCGCCCTCGTCGGCGGGGTGCGCCTTGCCCGCGATCACGATCTGAACGGGCTTGTCGGCGTCGAGCAGCAGGCTCCGCAGCCGGTCGGCGTCGCTCAGCATCAGCGTGAGCCGCTTGTAGGACGGCACCCGCCGGGCGAACCCGATGGTCAGCACGCCGGGATCGAGCACGTCGTCGATCCAGCCGAGCTCGGCGTCGGAGGCGCCGCGGGCGCGCCAGGAGGCGCGCAGCCGGGCCCTGGCCGCTTCGACCAGCCGGTGGCGGAACGTGCGCCTGATGTCCCAGATGTCGGCGTCGGAGACCTTCTGGATGCCCTCCCAGCCGCGCGCCCGCTCGATCAGCGACGGCAGCTCGCGCCCGGCCAGCTCCATCAGCTCGCGGCCGACCCAGGTGGGCGCGTGGACGCCGTTGGTGATCGAGCCGATCGGCACCTCGTCCAGGTCGAACCCCGGCCAGAGGTCCTTGAACATCTCGCGGCTGACCTCGCCGTGCAGCTCGGACACGCCGTTGACGCGCTGGGCCAGGCGCATGCCCATGACGGCCATGTTGAACCGGCCCGGGTCGGCCTCGGCGCCGAGGGCGAGGATGCGCTCCACCGGCACGGTCGGCCAGGCGTTGTCGCCGCCGAACTGCCGCTCGATCATGTCGACCGGAAACCTGTCGATGCCGGCGGGCACCGGTGTGTGGGTGGTGAACACCGTGCCGGCCCGGACGACCTCGAGCGCCTCGTCGAAGGACAGGCGGGCCTCGGTCAGCTCGCGGATGCGTTCGAGGCCGAGGAAGCCGGCGTGTCCCTCGTTGGTGTGGAAGACCTCGGGCTCGGCGTGCCCGGTGACGCGGCAGTAGGCGCGGATCGCGCGTACGCCGCCCACGCCGAGCAGGAGCTCCTGCATGAGCCGGTGGTCGGTGCCGCCGCCGTAGAGCCGGTCGGTCACGTCGCGTGCCGCGGTGTCGTTGTCGGCCACGTCGGAGTCGAGCAGCAGCAGCGGGACCCGGCCCACCTGGGCCACCCAGAGCTGCGCGTGCAGCACGCGGTCGCCGGGCAGACCGACGCGGACCTTGACCGGGGTGCCGTCGTCCTCCTTGAGCAGGGCCAGGGGCAGCCCTCCCGCGTCGAGCGACGGGTAGTGCTCCAGCTGCCAGCCCTCGGGCGAGAGCGACTGGGTGAAGTAGCCGTGGCGGTAGAGCAGGCCAACGGCGAGGATCGGCACGCCGAGGTCGCTGGCGGCCTTGAGGTGGTCTCCGGCCAGGATGCCGAGGCCGCCCGAATACTGAGGGAGCGGGGCGGCGATGCCGTACTCGGGGGAGAAGTAGGCGATGGCCCGTGCCGCGTCGGGCAGCGTTTGGTACCACTTCGGGGAGCTCATGTAGTCGCGCAGGTCATCGGCGGCGTCGGCCAGCCGTCGCAGGAAGCGGCGGTCGGCGGCCAGCTCGGCCAGGCGGCGTGGGTCGACGGCGCCCAGCAGGGCGACCGGGTCGTGCCCGACCTGCTCCCACAGCCGCGGATCGACCTCGGCGAACAGGTCTGTGGTCTCGGGATGCCAGGACCAGCGCAAATTGTGCACCAGCTCGCCGAGTGCGGCCAGTTCTGCTGGCAGGACGGTGCGGACGGTAAACCGGCGGATTGCTCTCACGTTTGTGCACCCTATGGGCTAGGAGGGACCTCACAGACCCTCACCCTCAGCAAGGACGTTCAAACCCCTTCCCCAGATGAAGCATGAAGAGCGACTATTGGGGCAACTTCCACCATTGTCGGTTCTCCCGGGGACACGGGAGGTCTATCCGCTGCTGCCCATAATTTACATGCAAGGATCGTTCCTGCCACGGAAGCCTCCGGCGGTACCGAGTGTCCCGCCGCAACCTTGAAATGCGATGATCGGAAGAATTCCCATCACGGACGTGCACCCCGTCGTCGATTGCGGGCAATGGCCCGCCAAGGCGGTCGCCGGCGAGACCTTCGAGGTCTCGGCGACCGTGTTCAGAGAGGGTCACGACGCCGTGGCCGCGGGTGTGGTGCTCACCGCGCCCGATGGGCGGCGTGGCCGGCTGAGACGGATGCGTGAGCAGGCGCCCGGCACCGACCGGTGGTGCGTCGACGTGTGCCTGCCCACCGAGGGCGACTGGTTGTTCCGGGTCGAGGCGTGGAGCGACCCGATCGCCACCTGGCTGCACGACGCCGAGATCAAGATTCCGCGCGGCATGGACGTCGACCTCATGTGCGAGGAGGGCGCCCGGCTGTTCGAGCGTGCCGCCAAGGCCGTCCGGCAGGCCGACTGCCCGGCCCCGATCGGGGGCACCACGCCGCGGGCGCGCAACGGGCACACCCCGGTCAGGCCCGGCACCGCCCGGACGTCCGAGCAGGTCAGGGCGGGTGACGGCGAGAGCGCGTGCGGGCACCGGGCCGCGCTGCTGACGATCGCGGCCACCCTGCGTGACGAGGATCTCGACCCGCGCGCCCGGCTGTCCATCGCGCAACTGCCCGAGACCGCGAGCCTGCTGGACGCCCACCCGCTCCGCGACCTGGTCACCAGGTCACGACCGCGGAAGATCAGGGTCGACCGGCGCCGGGCCCTGTACGGCTCGTGGTACGAGTTCTTCCCCAGGTCGGAGGGGGCGATCGTCAGCGAGTCGGGCGTCTCCAAGTCCGGCACCCTGCAGACGGCGGCCAAGCGGCTGCCGGCCATCGCCAGGATGGGCTTCGACGTCGTCTACCTTCCGCCGATCCACCCGATCGGCGAGACGTTCCGCAAGGGCCGCAACAACACGCTGAGCCCCGAGCCCGACGAGCCCGGCTCGCCGTGGGCGATCGGCGGCGAGGACGGCGGGCACGACGCGATCCATCCCGACCTGGGGACGATCGAGGACTTCGACCTGTTCGTCGGCCGCACCCGTGAGCTGGGCATGGAGGTCGCGCTCGACCTGGCCCTGCAGTGCTCTCCCGACCATCCGTGGGTCAAGGAGCACCCCGAGTGGTTCACCATCCGCGCCGACGGGACCATCGCGTACGCCGAGAATCCGCCGAAGAAGTATCAGGACATTTACCCGATCAACTTCGACAAAGATCCCGAAGGGATCTACGCCGAGGTCAAGCGGGTGGTGCGGCACTGGATGGATCACGGCGTGCGGATCTTCCGGGTGGACAATCCACACACCAAGCCGGTGGCGTTCTGGGAGCGGCTGCTGGCCGACGTCCATTCGACCGATCCCGACGTGATCTTCCTGGCCGAGGCGTTCACCCGGCCGCCGATGATGCGCACCCTGGCCAAGGTCGGATTCCACCAGTCCTACACGTACTTCACCTGGAAGAACTCCAAGTACGACGTCGAGACCTATCTGTCGGAGCTGGCGCACGAGACGTCGGCCTACCTGCGGCCCAACCTGTTCGTCAACACGCCGGACATCCTGCACGAGTACCTCCAGCACGGCGGGCTTCCGGCGTTCAAGATCCGGGCGGTGCTGGCGGCGGTGGCCTCGCCGACCTGGGGGGTCTATTCAGGCTACGAACTTTCGGAGAACATTCCCGTTCGCCCAGGAAGTGAGGAATATCTAGATAGCGAGAAATATCAGTACAGACCTCGCGATTGGGCCACGGCCGAGCGTGAAGGCCGCAGTCTGGCGCCATTCATCACGCACCTGAATTTGTTTCGAAGAGCCCACCCGGCACTACAGGAATTGCGTAATCTACGGTTCCACAGGGTCGACCAACCGGACATCGTCTGCATTTCCAAGCGACTCCCGGGCGCCTATGACCCGGCCACACGAAGGCACGGGATGGGCGACGTCGTTCTGGCGGTCATCAATCTCGACCCCCACCACACCCACGAGGCGACGGTCGAGCTCGATCTGCCGGCGCTCGGTCTCGACTGGAACGCGGAGTTCGTCGTCGACGATGAGCTGTCCGGCGAGTCGTATCGTTGGCGGCAGAGCAACTATGTGCGCCTCGACCCCCATATCCAGCCAGCCCACGTCCTAACCGTACGAGCCGCGCCACGGTAGACCAGAATTCAGCGGGGAGTCTTCAACGTGTGTGTCAGCGCCTCCCTCATGAACCTCGCAAGGAGGGGTTCATGAGCTCCACACCCATTCCCAACGCCTTCGACGAAGAGAAGCCTCGTGATCCCTACTGGTACAAACGCGCGGTCTTCTACGAAGTGCTGATCAGGGGTTTCGCCGACTCCAACAGCGACGGCACCGGCGACATCAAGGGCCTGATCAACAAGCTCGACTACCTCCAGTGGCTCGGCGTCGACTGCCTGTGGCTGCTGCCCCTGTACGAGTCGCCGCTGCGTGACGGCGGCTATGACATCGCCGACTTCATGAAGATCCTGCCGGAGTTCGGCGATCTGGGGGACTTCGTGAAGCTGGTCGACGAGGCCCACAAACGCGGCATGCGGGTCATCGCCGACCTCGTCATGAACCACACCAGCGACGCCCACCCCTGGTTCCAGGCCTCCCGGCACGACCCGGAGGGACCGTTCGGCGACTTCTACGTCTGGGCCGACAGCGACACGGGCTACTCCGACGCCCGCGTCATCTTCATCGACACCGAGACGTCCAACTGGACCTACGACCCGGTGCGCGGTCAGCACTACTGGCACCGGTTCTTCCACCACCAGCCCGACCTCAACTACGAGAACCCGGACGTCCAGGACGCCATGCTGGAGGTGCTGCGCTTCTGGCTGGACCTCGGCATCGACGGGTTCCGGCTGGACGCGGTGCCCTACCTGTTCGAGGAGGAGGGCACCAACTGCGAGAACCTCCCCCGCACCCACGAGTACCTCAAGCGGGTGCGCAAGGAGGTCGACCGGATCTACCCCGACCGCGTGCTGCTCGCCGAGGCCAACCAGTGGCCCTCCGACGTGGTGGAGTACTTCGGCGACCCGGTGGGCGGGGGCGACGAGTGCCACATGGCCTTCCACTTCCCGCTGATGCCGCGCATCTTCATGGCCGTACGCAGGGAGTCGCGCTACCCCATCTCCGAGATCCTGGCCCAGACCCCCAAGATCCCGGAGCACTGCCAGTGGGGCATCTTCCTGCGCAACCACGACGAGCTGACGCTCGAAATGGTGACCGACGAGGAACGCGACTACATGTACACCGAGTACGCCAAGGACCCGCGCATGCGGGCCAACGTCGGCATCCGGCGCCGGCTCGCGCCACTGCTGGAGAACGACCGCAACCAGATCGAGCTGTTCACCGCGCTGCTCCTGTCGCTGCCCGGCTCGCCGGTGCTCTACTACGGCGACGAGATCGGCATGGGCGACAACATCTGGCTCGGCGACCGCGACGGCGTGCGCACCCCCATGCAGTGGGACCCCGACCGCAACGCCGGGTTCTCCGACTGCGACCCCGGCCGCCTCTACCTGCCGGTGATCATGGACCCGATCTACGGCTACCAGGGGCTCAACGTCGAGGCCCAGCAGCGGAACAACGGCTCGCTGCTGCACTGGACACGTCGCATGATCGAGATCCGCAAGCGGCACCCGGTGTTCGGGCTGGGTGAGTTCGCCGAACTCAACTCCTCCAACCCGAGCGTGCTGGCGTTCGTCCGAGAGCTGGGAGACGACCGGATGCTGTGCGTCAACAATCTCTCGCGGTTCCCGCAGCCGGTGGAGCTTGACCTGCGCCGATTCGTCGGCGTCTCGCCTGTCGAGACGATGGGCGGCGTCCCATTTCCGGCAATTGGCGAACTTCCGTATCTTTTGACGCTCCCAGGGCATGGGTTCTACTGGTTCACCCTCCCGCCGGCGATCACCCAGGAGGAGTAAGACGTGCTTGACGAGCTCCTTGTCGCATGGATCGGTCATCAACGCTGGTTCGGCGGCAAGGGGCGCCCGATCGACCGATTGTCGGTCGAATCGGATGTCGAGCTGACCTCCGGGCTCCGGCACCTGATCGTGGCCGTGTGGCAGGAGGGCTCGCGAGACCGCTACCAGATCCTGCTCGGCCAGCGCTACGACCTGCCGGACCGCCTCGAGCACGCGGTGATCGGCCAGTTCCACGACTGGCTCCTGTACGACGCCGCGCACGACTACGAGCTCACCGGCTGGCTGCTCGACGGCATGGCCGCCGACGAGGACCGCGGCGACCTGCGGATGCGCCACACGCCCGGCGTCACCATCGACACCTCCCAGCGCAGCCTCGTGCTCGGCGCCGAACAGTCCAACACCTCCCTGGTGTACGGCGACGCCTACATCTGCAAGCTGTTCCGCCGCCTCATCCCCGGGATCAATCCCGAGTTGGAGGTCGTCGCCGCCTTGGCCGCCCGGAACGCCCCGCACATCGCGCAGCCGTACGGATGGATCGAGTGCGACCTCGACGGGACCCCCACCACGCTGGCGTTCATGCAGCGGTTCCTGCCCAACGCCAACGACGGCTGGGACCTCGCGCTCACCAGCGTCCGCGACCTGTACAACTCGGCCCCCGGCATCGGCGCCGCCGAGGCGGGCGGCGACTTCGCCGCCGAGTCCCGCCGGCTCGGCGCGGCCACCGCCCGGGTCCACCACGAGCTGGCCGAGGCCTTCCCCACGGACGTCATCGAGACGCACGAGGTCAAGCGGATGGCCGAGGGCTTCCGGCGCAGGCTCGGCCGGGCCGTGGCCGAGGTGCCGGAGCTGCGCGAGTACGTCGGGGCGCTGGAGGCCGCCTACCACCTCGTGGAGGACCTGACCGTCGAGGTGCCCGTACAGCGGGTGCACGGCGACTACCACCTGGGCCAGGTGATGCGCACGCCCACCGACTGGGTGGTGCTCGACTTCGAGGGCGAGCCGGGGCAGCCGCTCGCCGAGCGACGGGCGCTGTCGTCGCCGCTGCGCGACGTGGCGGGCATGCTGCGTTCGTTCGACTACGCCGCCCGGCACCTGCTGGCCGGCCACGCCGACGCGGCGACGCTGGAGCCGCGGGCCGACGAGTGGTCGCGGCGCAACCGCGCCGCCTTCCTGGAGGGCTACGCCGAGGCGGGCGGCGTGATCTCGGCGGACGGCCAGGCCCTGTTGCGCGCGTTCGAGCTGTCCAAGGCGGTGTACGAGGTCGTCTACGAGGCCCGCAACCGCCCCTCGTGGATCGGCATCCCGCTGGCCGCCTTCCGGCAGGACGCCTTCTGACGGTCACCCGCCGGTGGCCACCGGGCGGGTCCCTTTGTCCTGGGGCGGGGTCTGCTCCGGATAAACCCAGGATTCCCCACTTTCGGTGATTGCGACGGTGAAAGCGGGCAGTGGCTGGGTTGGACGTTCAACGTAGGGCAGGGTTGGAGCATGCCGATGAGAACAGAGCTCGACCGCCTCGCGGGCGGGGCGCACCACGATCCGCACTCGATCCTGGGCGCTCATCCCGTCGCGGGCGGCGTGACGTTCCGTACGTTGCGCCCGATGGCCGAGCGTGTCCGGGTGGTGCTCGACGACGGCACCTCCCATGACCTGAAACACCAGGCTCACGGCGTGTTCGAGGTGACCGTTCCCGGGCTCGACAAGGCGCCCGGCTACACGCTGAGCGTCCAGTACACCGGGGGCGAGCCGGTCCAGGTCCGCGACCCCTACCGGCACTGGCCCACCCTGGGCGAGGTCGACCTGCACCTGATCGGCGAGGGGCGGCACGAGCGGCTGTGGGAGGTGCTCGGCGCGCGGGTGATGCGACACCAGGACGTCCAGGGCACGGCCTTCGCCGTCTGGGCGCCCAACGCGCGGGGCATCAGGGTCGTCGGCGACTTCAACCACTGGGACGGCACCGCCTACCCGATGCGCTCGCTCGGGCGTTCCGGCGTCTGGGAGCTGTTCATCCCCGACCTGGGTGCCGGAGAGCGCTACAAGTTCCAGATCCTCGGCGCCGACGGCGTGTGGCGCGACAAGGCCGACCCGATGGCCCGGCGCACCGAGGTGCCGCCGCAGACCGCCTCGGTGATCGAGCAGTCGTCCTACACCTGGAACGACGAGAGCTGGCTGGCCGAACGCCGGGAGCAGACCCCGCAGCGGGCCCCGATGAGCGTCTACGAGGTGCATCTCGGGTCGTGGCGCCCCGGACTGTCCTATCCGGAGCTGGCCGACCAGCTCGTCGAGTACGTCCGTGACCTCGGGTTCACGCACGTCGAGCTGCTTCCGGTGGCCGAGCATCCGTTCGGCGGGTCGTGGGGCTACCAGGTCACCTCCTACTACGCGCCCACCGCCAGGTTCGGCACGCCCGACGAGTTCCGCCACCTGGTCGACCGGCTGCACGAGGCCGGCATCGGCGTGCTGCTCGACTGGGTGCCCGCGCACTTCCCGATGGACGACTGGGCGCTGGCCCGGTTCGACGGCACCCCGCTGTACGAGCACGCCGACCCGGCTCGGGGCGAGCACCCCGACTGGGGCACGTACGTCTTCGACTTCGGCCGCAGGGAGGTGCGCAACTTCCTGGTGGCCAACGCCCTCTACTGGCTGAAGGAGTTCCACATCGACGGCCTGCGGGTCGACGCGGTGGCCTCGATGCTCTACCTCGACTACTCGCGGCGCGAGGGCGAGTGGACCCCCAACGTCTACGGCGGCCGGGAGAACCTGGACGCGGTCGAGTTCCTCAAGGAGATGAACTCCGTCGTCTACCGGGAGGCGCCGGGCATCTCGACCGTGGCCGAGGAGTCGACGGCCTGGCCGGGGGTTTCGCGGCCGGTGCACCTCGGCGGGCTCGGCTTCGGCTTCAAGTGGAACATGGGCTGGATGCACGACACCCTCGCCTACCTGCGGCACGAGCCGGTGTTCCGCCAGTACCACCACCACCAGATGACGTTCTCGCTCATCTACGCCTACTCCGAGAACTACGTGCTGCCGCTCTCACATGACGAGGTGGTGCACGGCAAGGGCTCGCTGCTGGGCAAGATGCCGGGCGACGAGTGGCAGCGCTTCGCCCAGCTCAGGGCGCTGTTCGCGTTCATGTGGGCGCATCCGGGCAAGCAGGTGCTGTTCATGGGCGGGGAGTTCGGCCAGGGCTCCGAATGGTCGGAGGAGCGCGGGCTCGACTGGTGGGTGCTGGAGTTCGACGGCCACCAGGGGGTCCAGCGGCTCGTCCGCGACCTCAACCGGTTCTACCGCGAGACGCCGGCGCTCTGGGAGCAGGACACCGTCCCCGAGGGCTTCCGGTGGATCGACGCCGACGACGCCTCGGGCAACACGTTCTCCTTCGTCCGCTACGCGGCCGACGGGTCCGCGCTGGCGTGCGTGGCCAACTTCAGCGGCGCGCCGCACGAGGACTACCGGCTCGGCCTGCCGTACGGCGGGCACTGGCGTGAGGTCGTCAACACCGACGCCTACGACTACTGGGGCAGCGGCGTCGGCAATCTGGGCGGGGTCGAGGCGGTCGAGCAGGGATGTCATGGTCTGCCCTACTCCACGACGCTGCGGGTGCCGCCGCTCGGGGCGGTGTGGCTCTACCAGGATCAGCACCGGGAACAGCACCAGGATCGCCGCGAGGATGAGCTGGGAGAGTCATAAGAGTTCGCTGGGAAAGGCGTCTCAACTCTGGGCTTGACCAATAAATCGCCTTAAACTCCGAGATCACCCCCTTCTCGGAGGACGCGTGCGATTTCGCTCTCTGATCGTCTGTTCGATCCTGCTGGCTCTGGTCCCGGCCGCCCCAGCGTTCGCCGATGATCCGACACCGGCGCCGACCCCGTACCACGAGAAGCTGGAGGAGAGCCTGGCGGTCGGCGAGGGCAGCGTCCGGGCCATCGTCGAGCTGACCGGCCCGGCCGAGCGCGCGCCGGTCGCCGCCCAGGCCGCCGAGGCGAACGTGGACGTCGTGCTCCGGCCGGAGACGCAGCCGTTCATGGTCGTCGAGGGCACCGCCGAGGAGCTGGCCGCGCTGGCCGAGGATCCCCGGGTCACCTCGATCCACCGCGACCGCGCCTATCCCCCGACGCTGGCCTCCAGCCTCAAGCTGATCGGCGCCGACCAGGCGCACGCCCAGGGGTTCACCGGCGCCGGCCAGGCGGTCGCCGTCCTCGACACCGGGATCGACCGCGACCACCCGTTCTTCTCCGGCCGGATCGTGGCCGAGGCGTGCTTCTCGGCCGTCGAGACGGGCGTGACGTCGCTCTGCCCCAACGGCCAGACGTCGCAGATCGGGGCCGGCGCGGCCGACGCGGCCACCGCCAACTGCCTGGCGGGGGCGGTCAACCTGTGCGAGCACGGCACCCACGTGGCGGGCATCGCGGCGGGCACCGGCGGGGTGGCGCCGGGCGCGGGCATCGTCGCCGTCCAGGTGTTCAGCCGGGTCGACGACGAGAGCATCTGCGGCGAGCCGTCCTGCCTGCTGGCCTACGAGTCGTCGCTCCGGCTGGCCATGGAGCACGTGGCCGGCCTGTCGCAGCCCATCGCCGCGGTGAACCTGAGCCTCGGCGGCATGCCCGCCGAGGCGTCCTGCGACGACGGCGAGGAGGCCCAGGCGTTCAAGCCGGCCATCGACTCTCTGCTGGCCAAGGGCATCGCGACCGTGGTGGCCGCCGGCAACGAGTACTTCGAGGGCGCCTCCTTCCCCGCGTGCATCTCCTCGGCCGTGGCCGTCGGCGCCAACGACGACGGCGACGAGATCGCCGACTTCTCCAACCGGGGCGCGTTACTCGACCTGTTCGCGCCGGGCGTGGACATCGAGTCGTCGGTGCCCGGCGACCAGATGGCGGTCCACAGCGGCACCTCGATGGCGACCCCGCACGTGGCGGGCGCCCTCGCGCTGCTGAAGGCCCAGTCGCCGCAGACGCCCATGTCCGACCTGATCGAACGGCTCAAGACGACCGGCAGGCCGTACGCCTACCAGGCGAACGGCGTGGACGTGGTCACGCCCCGCCTCGACGTGCTGGCGGCCCTGACCGGCGCGACACCGGCGCCGACCGTCAGCCAGACGGCCGCCCCGCGACCCGACCCCCAGCCGCAGCCCGAGCCCTCCGCCGACAGCCCGTCACCGGAGCCGGCCCCCGAACCCGAGCCGACCGCGACCGACCCCGGCGACGGCCAGGCCACGCCCATCCCACTGCCGACCGTCACCGTGACGGTGACCGTCACCGCCTCACCTCCGGCCGCCGTCTGCACCAGGAGCACGACCGGCAAGCGGCTGACGGCCAAGCAGTGGGCCGTCGAGATCCACCGCGGCAGCGGCGGCATTCCCGACGCCACGCTGACCTGCTACCTCAAGCTGGTGCAGAAGGCCAGCAAGGTCTTCCCCGAGCTGACCAGGGCCTCGACGCTGGGCACGGCGTACAAGGTGGTCAAGGCCGACAAGACCGCCAGGCAGCGGCTGGACGGCGCGCTGCTGGTGGGCTGGCTGAACTGGGCGCACGGCACGAACAACACCAGGGCCCTGAAGAGCGCGGAGACCGTGCGCCTGTCGACCAAGGCGACCAGCGCCAAGCTGACGAAGGCGGCCAAGAGCCTGCGCAGGTCCGCCTGAGGCACCGTTGCGGACGGGCCACCGAGCCGCCCTCGCGGTGGCTCCTTGGAACCGTCCAAAGAGGAATCCTGCATATCCGGATAACGGACATGCGTCTTTGGTAGGGCGGAGATAAGGTCCCTCACTACACTCTGGCCCCGTACGCACCATCAAGTGGGGATTTTTCCGGCCAGTGGCCGAGACGAGCGAGCGTCACGGGGGTTTCGTCATCACGATTCCGCAGCTCGGTCTCGACGCGTCCCGCCGTTCGGGTGTCCCCCTCCAGTCCGTCCGAGAGACGGACGGTCGACCCCCCGGAGGAAGAGTGAGACTACGGTCTCTGCTGGTCAGCGCCTTAGCCCTGGCCACGGCCTCGGCCGCGCTCGTCGCGGCCCCGGCCCAAGCGGCCACCGCTGACGACCCTGCCGTCAGCTCCCAGCTAACGGCCGAGGTCAAGAAGGAGGGAACGGTCCGTTCGATCATCGAGCTGAAGCCTGGGTCCAGTGTCAACGCCGTCGCCTCGACCACTGACAAGGCGTCCGCCAAGGCCGACGTCATCGAGGAGAAGAAGGCGGCCGACTTCTTCGTCGCCGAGCTCGACAAGAAGGCCCTGGACGAGCTCAAGAAGGACGACCGCATCCAGGCGATCTACAAGGACGAGCTGAGCGCCCCGTCCCTTGACGTCAGCACGAAGCTGATCGGCTCCGACAAGGCCAACGAGGCGGGCTGGACCGGCAAGGGCCACACGGTCGCGGTGCTCGACACCGGTATCGACCGGGACCACCCGTTCTTCGCCGGCCGGATCGTGGACGAGGCCTGCTTCTCGACCAACTTCGCGGGCGACAAGGCCACCTCGCTCTGCCCGAACGGGCAGGCCACCCAGCAGGGCGCCGGCGCGGCCAACGCCGAGACCGCCAAGTGCGTCGTCCAGGGCGCCAACATTTGCTATCACGGCACCCACGTGGCGGGCATCGCCACGGGCAAGAAGACGACGGGCGCCCCGTCCAACGGTGTCGCCCCCGAGGCGGGCGTCCTGCCGATCCAGGTCTTCAGCCGGTTCGACAGCGACGACCTGTGCGGCGCCGGCAAGAGCCCCTGCCTGCTGAGCTACACCTCCGACCAGATGTTCGCCCTCGCCTACGTCGCGCTGGTCGCCAAGGCGCGCAACGTCGTCGCGGCCAACATGAGCCTGGGCGGCGGCGGCCCGTACTCCAACCACTGTGACACCGGCTCCATGACCGCCCGGAAGGCGCAGTTCGACGTCCTCCTCGCGCGCGGTGTCGCGCCGGTCGTCGCCGCGGGCAACAACGGGTTCGCCAACGGCGTCTCCTCCCCCGCCTGCGTCTCCAGCGCCATCACCGTCGGGGCCACCGACGACCACGACGCGCTCGCGACCTTCACCAACCGGGGCAAGCTGCTCGACCTGTTCGCGCCCGGCGTGGAGATCAACTCCTCGGTGCCGAACAACGCCTACGGCGTCATCGGCGGCACCTCGATGGCCGCCCCGCACGTGGCCGGCGCGTTCGCGGTGATGAAGCAGGCGCACCCGAACCTGAGCATCCGCCAGATCCTGGCCAAGCTGCAGGCGACCGGCAAGCCCATCACGTACGGCCAGGTGACCACCAAGCGGATCGACCTGGCCAAGGCGACCCCGCCGAAGGCGACCCCGACGCCCACCCCCACGCCGACCCCGACGCCCACGGTGACCCCGACCGGCAAGCCCACCACCACGCCGACGGCCACTCCGACGAACAAGCCGACGGTCAGGCCCACCGTGAAGCCGACCGTGAAGCCGACCCCGACGGTGCCCCCCACGCACACGCCGGCGCCGACCAGCGACCCCGACCCCCGGATCATCAGCATGGATCCCGACCCGGAGCCCGTGCCCGACACGTGCACGCGCGGCCGTGGCACCAAGCCGCTGAGCTCGAAGGCGTGGGCGCGGGAGATGCTGAAGACCCAGGGCAGCCTGCCCGACCGGACCCTGCTGTGCTACCTGTCGATCACGCAGAACGGCAGCTCGGTCTTCCCCGAGGTCAGCAACGCCGCGACGCTGGGCAAGGCGTACAAGGTGCTCAACCCCAAGAGCAAGAGCGCCAAGGCCCTGCTCGACCGTGAGTTGCTGGCCGCCTGGCTCAACTACTCCCACGGCGTCTACAACGCCTCGGCGAAGGTGCACGGCAACACCACGCTGAAGAAGGCGATCGGCGTCGCCGAGAAGTACCGCGTCAAGGGAGGCACGGCCGCGCAGCTCAAGAAGACGGCCGTCTACCTCTACAAGCACGTGAACAAGTAACCCGATCACATGCAGGGGCCGGTCCCGGAAGGGGCCGGCCCTTCGTGCGTCCAGCCCCACTCAGCCGTAAAGGTCCGTGAGGCCGACCAGGTGAACGCCCTGTCGCCCGTCGGCGATGTCCGGCTGGAATCCCGCACCGCTGTAGCAGGTCAGCACCGTGTCACGGGTGTCGTATCCCTTCACCGCCAGCAGGTCTCGGGCGCGCCGCAGCCGCGCCACGTGGCCGGCCGTCATGATCGTGTCCCACTTGACCTCGCCCAATGACAGAATCCGCCGCGGCCGGCCGGGCTCGTCTGGCGCGAGGACGGCCACGTCCACCTGGATCTGCGTCCGGTTGCCCGGGTCGGCGACCGTGCCCGCGGCGACCTCGCCGGGAAGCTCACCGAAGACCTCGGCCCCCACGGACATGGCCCATTCGCGGCAGATGCCTTCGAAGTGCGGGCCCGCCACCTGCGACAGAAAAGTGCTCTGGGAGTTGCGCCAGGCCGCGTCTCTGTCGCCACGATCGAGCCGGGTCCACTCGCGTCGCATGACCGCCTCGTAGAAGACGATCAGCGGCTCGCGGATGCGGTAGAGAGTCTTCCCCTTCCTGAAGGCGTCGGCCTCCCGGGCGATCAGCTGGGAGTCCTCCAGGACCGATAGCGGATGTCCGATGTCCGTGGACTTGCGGCCGATGCATCCGGCGATGCCGCCTCGGGTGGCGCTGCCAGAGGCGATGGCGCCGAGCACGGCGTGGTAAAGGGCGGTGTCACGGATGTCGGCCTCCTCCGCCAGCAGGTATCGGGCCTCACGGAAGAGGGGGGTCTGCGGATTCAGCACCGTCCGCCGCACCCAGGAGCCGAAGTCGTCCAGCGAATCAGGCGCGTCCCCGGCCACGAACTCCCGGCGGTAGGCGGGGGTGCCGCCAACGACGGAGTGGACGAGAACAGCGAGACGGGGGTCGTCGATGTTCCAGAACCTGGCCGCGGTCCGGTAGTCGAACGGCTTGATCACCAACTCGAGACTGGCCCGCCCGCGCAACGGCGCGCTGCCGGACAGGAGCCGCCCCATGACCGCCATGGCCGAACCACACAGGAGCAGGCGCGCTTCGCCGCGTCGCGCGTGGCCTCTGGGGTCGAGAGCGTGCTGGAGCAGCGAGGGCAGCGAAGGTGACGCCTTGCTCAGGTAAGGGAACTCGTCGATCACGATGAGCCCTCGCGGTATGGCGGTGTACATCCGCTCCAGCGCTTCGTCCCAGCTGTCGAACGCGTAACGACCGCCCCCTGTCTGGGCGGCCAGCGCCTGGCCGAAGCGGGCCAGCGCCTCTGCCTCGGTCGCCTCAGTGGCGGCGAAGAAGAATCCGCTGACCTCGCTCGCCAGCGCGTCGAGGAGAAAGGTCTTGCCTTGGCGACGCCTGCCACTGACGATGCCCAGCCGTACGTCGGGATTGGCCGATGTGGCGAATCCAGCCAAACCCTCCCACTCGCGATCACGCTCGAAGACGTGCTCGGGCTTCACAAGAGACTTCACAGTAGAACTATATCCCTTAGTGGCATACACCTAAGATGTATAGTTCTAAGCATAGGTCCGAGATGTGTCGCTTAGGGTGGCTTCATGGACGCAGGCAGAGCGATCTTCGACACTGTTGACAGGCTTCGCCAGCGGCGCACCGCCCCGCTGGTGCTCGAGCTGGACCTCACCGAGGGGCTCACGGAGGGGCCGCCGGCCGATCCGGTCGCCGCCCTGCTGTCCATGCGCAAGCCCCGCCTGGCCGACGTGCTGTCGGGGCTGAAGCGGGCCCGCGACGACTCGCGGGTCAAGGCGCTGATCGTGAAGATCGGCGGTAACCCGCTGGGCCTGGCCATGGTGCAGGAGCTGCGCGAGGCCGTGACCCGGTTCCGGTCCTCGGGCAAGCTCACGGTCGCCTTCGGCGAGACGTTCGGCGAGTTCGGCGGCGGCACCGTCCCCTACTACCTGGCCAGCGCCTTCGAACGGGTCTACCTCCAGCCGAGCGGGGACGTGGGGCTGACCGGGGTGGCCATGGAGCAGCGCTTCGTCAAGGGCGCCCTGGCCAAGCTGGGCGTCGACTACGAGATGGGGCAGCGCCACGAGTACAAGACCGGGGCCAACACCTTCACCCAGGACCACATGACCGAGCCCCACCGCGAGTCGATGGGCCGCATCGTCGAGTCGGTCCTGGACCAGCTCGTCGCGGGCATCGCCGAGGGGCGCCGGCTCGACCCGGCCAAGGTGCGCGAGCTCGTCGACCGCGGGCCGTTCATCGGAACCGAGGCCCTGGAGGCCGGGCTGGTCGACCGGCTGGCCTACCGGGACGAGGTCTACGACGAGGTCAAGCAGGCCGCCGGAGCCGACGCCCACCTGCAGTTCGTCTCCCGCTACGCCAGGAACGCCGCCGTCCGCAAGCTGCCGCATCCGACGGCCGCCGGCATCGCGCTGGTCCACGGCAACGGCCAGATCCGCTCCGGGCGCTCCGGGCGCAGCCCGCTCGGCGGCGGCGGCGCGATGGGCTCCGACACGGTCAGCGCCGCCCTGCGGGCCGCCCGGCGCGACGAGCACGTCAAGGCCGTGGTGTTCCGGGTCGACAGCCCCGGCGGCTCCTACGTCGCCTCCGACACCGTCTGGCGCGAGGTGGTGCTGACCCGCAGGGTCAAGCCCGTGATCGTGTCGATGGGCGACCTGGCGGCCTCCGGCGGCTACTTCGTCTCGATGGCCGCCGACGTGATCATCGCCCAGCCCGGCACCCTGACCGGCTCGATCGGCGTGTTCGGCGGCAAGCCGGTGCTGACCGAGCTGCTGGAGAAGATCGGCGTCAACTCCGAGCTGGTCGCCGAGGGGGCCAACGCCGGGATGTTCTCCACCTCGCGCGGCTTCTCGCCGGAGCAGTGGGAGCGGGTCAACGCCTGGCTCGACCGGATCTACGACGACTTCGTGGGCAAGGTCGCCGAGTGCCGCGACCTCAGCCGGGAGCGGACCCACGAGCTGGCCCGGGGCCGGGTCTGGACCGGCGCCGACGCCCAGGAGCGGGGGCTGGTCGACGAGCTGGGCGGTCTGGAGGACGCGCTGCGGCTGGCCCGCGAACGCGCCCGCCTGGCCGACGACGCGCCCGTGCGCCTCTACCCCCGGCTCAACCCGCTGGAGCGCCTGCGCGGCCCCGAGTCGAGCGAGGACAAGGCGGCGGCGCTGGCTCGGGTCCGGGTCGACGCCTGGGGTCCGCTGGCCCGCCTGTCGGCCGAGCTCGGCCTCCCAGCCGCCGGCCCCCTCGCCCTCCCGGGTTGGTACGCGATCCGCTGAACCGCTCAGCGGCAGTCGGGATGCGTCACCTTCTCCGCGGTCAGCAGGCTCTCCAGCCCCTTGAAGTCGCTGGGGTTGACGGTATAGAGCGGCAACTGGTTGGCGATGGCCACGGAAGCGATCAACAGGTCCGCCATGCTTCGGCGCGGATTGCGGCCCACGGCCTGTACAGCCACGTAGACCCGGCCGAAGGCGCGGGCAGCCGCGACGTCGAAGGGGATGGGTTCGAATTCCGATTCGGCTCGGCTGAGGACGTCCTGGCGATTGACTTGCTCGACCGCGTCATGGGAGACGATCGGCCCTACGGCGAGCTCAGCCAGAGTGATGGTGCTGATGGCTTGCTGCACCGGTAGCTCGGTCAATTCGAGATCCTCAAAAAGGATCAGGATGTTCGTGTCGAGAAGTCCTCTGGTCGTCACTCGCCGTCCTCCTGCGGCCTACGCCGGGCTCGCTCGTAAGGATCGTAATCTTCCTGATCGAAGGCAGACCGTACGTCTTCGCGAAATTTCTTGTCGTCCAGAACCGGCGCTCCGGCGAATACCGCTGCCACACGTTCGCGCGGGACGAACGTGCGGCGGCGGCTGATCGGGGTGACCGTAGCGATCTTGCGTCCGTGACGCGTCAGCGTGAACGTCTCTCCGCGTTCGATGGCGTCCATGATCTCACCAGCGCGGTTCTTCAGGTCACGCTGGTTGATCTCAGGAGGCTCGCGCCAGGCTTCGCTCATATCGCCAGGCTACTCCGCCCAGTCCACACCGTGCCACGGTGTGGCACTTTGTGGAGAAGGTGGCCTTGCTCCTGAATGTTCAGGGGCCCATGGGGCGGTAGCGGGCGCGCAGCCGTACCAGGGGCTGGAGGGCGGGTGTGACGTAGTCGACCGCGAGCAGGCGGGCGATGAACAGCGCGTGGTCACCCGCGGGCACCACCTGGGTGGTCTCGGCCTCCAGGGCGGCGACGCCGCCCTCGACCACCAGCGCGTCGGAGTGCGGGCCACGATGGTGGGGCACGCCGGCCACGAGGTGGCGGGCGCTGGGACGGCCGGAGGCGGCGAAGCGGCTGGCGATCGCGGCCTGCCCGGCCGACAGCAGGGACGCCGCCCAGCGGTCCTGGCGCAGCAGCACCTCGGCGAGGTAGCCGTGGGTGCCCAGGCTCACCAGGACGAGCGGGGGCTCCAGCGAGACCGACATCAGCGCCGACACCGTCGCCCCCAGGTCGTCGCGGTCGTCGCGCACGGTGATCACGGCCACGCCCGCCGCGAGCTGGGCCATCGCCTCGGTGAACTCGCTCACGGCCAGGGCCCCCCGCGGAAGGGGACCCTGGCCGGGCGGGTCAGCCGAGGCCGTTCGTGCTCAGCCATTCCTTGGCCACCGTGGCGGGTTCGTCCTTGTTGACGCTGATCTTCTGCATCATCTCAAGCAGCGACTCGGTCGTGAGCTTGGCCGAGACCGTGTTGAGCGTGGTCGTGATCGTCTCGTTGGCCGCGGCCTTGTTGACCAGCGGGGTGACGTTCTGGGCCGGGAAGATGTTCTTCGGGTCCTGCAGCGGGACGAGGTCGTTGGCCGTCATCTTGGGGTCGGTGGAGAAGACGTTGCCGACCTGGATCGAGCCGTCCTTGATGGCGTCGGCCGTGGTCGGGCCGGTCGCCTTCCACTGCTTGAACTCCAGCCCGTACACGTCCTTGAAGCGGGCCTCCCAGCGCTTCTTGAACTCGGGCGGACCGCCGACGATCATGTCCTTCGACACCTTGGCCAGGTCCTCCATCGTGGTGAGCGACTGCTTGGCCTGGGTGTCCTTGGTGATCGACAGGGTGTCCTTGTCCTCGGCGGGCGAGGAGTCGAGGGCCTGGAGCTCGGCCGGGAGCTTCTCCTTCAGCGCGGTGTTGACCTCGTCGGTGGTCGCCGCGGTGTTCTGCAGGTCGATGAAGGCGAGCAGGTTGCCGTTGTATTCGGGGACGATGGTCAGCCCGCCGCTCTTGACCTGGTCGTAGACCACCTCACGACTGCCGATGCGGGGCTTCTCCTCGACCTCGACGCCCTTGGCCTCCAGCGCCTGGGCGTAGATCGAGCCCAGCAGCACGCTCTCGTCGAAGTCGAACGAGCCGATGACGGCCTTGCCGCCGCCGCCGGCGGGGGCCGAGCCGCTGGGGGCCGCGCTCGTGGTGTCGAGCGGGTTGCCGCCGCTGCCGCCACTCCCGCAGGCGGTCAACGTGAGCGCCGCGGACAGGAGCAGCGCCGCGGCGCCGAAAGTGCGTCTCATCACAATCTTCCCTTCTTGGGGGTTATCAGGCGTTGGCTCACCCCAGGCGAGACCGTTGCCCGCTGTACGAGCATGAACACGATCTGCACCACGAGCGCGAACAACACGATCAGTACGGAACCACCGACCACGCCGGCGTAATCCTTGGTCGCGAAACCGTCGATCACGAACCGGCCGAGCCCGCCGAGCCCGGTGTAGGCGGCGACCGTCGTGGTCGCCACCACCTGGATCGCCGAGAGGCGCAGGCCGAGCAGGATCAGCGGCAGCGCCACCGGCACCAGCACCCGGCCGAGCACCTGCCCGCCGGTGAGCCCCATGCCGTAGGCGGCGTCACGCAGCTCCGGGTCGACGCCCCGGATCCCCTCGAACGTGTTGACCAGGATCGGCGGCACCGCCAGCAGCACCAGCGGGATGATCACCGGCAGGATGGAGGCGGTGCCGAGCAGCAGCACGAACAGCACCAGCAGGCCCAGCGTGGGCAGCGCCCTGGCCAGGTTGGCCGTGACGACCACGAGCAGCCCGCCCTTGCCGGTGTGGCCGATCAACAGCCCGAGCGGCACCGCGACCAGCATCGCGAGCACCAGTGCCAGGGCGGAGAACTCCAGGTGTTCCAGCAGCCGCGCCGGGATGCCGTCGGGGCCCGACCAGTTGGCCGGGTCGCCGAAGAAGTCGGTGAGCCAGCTCACGTGGCCCTCCTCGCCCGTACCCACGGGGTGAGCAGCCGCTGCGCGAGGACCAGGAGGCCGTCGGCGACCAGCGCCAGCAGCACGATCAGCGCGATGCCGACGATCACCGGGGGCAGGAACGGGTTCTGGTAGGCCCGGGTGAACAGCATGCCGAGGCCGCCCTGGCCGATCAGCGCTCCGACACTGACCAGGCTGATGCTGGAGACGGCGACCACCCGGAGCCCGGCGAGCACGACGGGCGTGGCGATCGGCAGCTCCACCTGGACCAGGCGGCGCAGCGGCGTGAAGCCCATGGCCACCGCCGACTGGCGCACGTGCTCCGGCACCGCGCCGAGCCCGTCGACCACGGCGGGGATGAGCACGGCCATGGCGTAGAAGGTCAACGGGATGATCACGGTCAGCTGGGACAGGCCGGTGACCGAGATCAGCAGCATGAAGACCGGCAGCGACGGCAACGCGTAGATGACGTTGAACACGCCGGCCGTCGGCTGGTAGAGCCAGCGCCAGCGCACGCTGGCCAGCCCGAGCGGCAGGGCCAGCAGCAGCCCGGCCACGATCGGCACCAGCGACATGACGAGATGGTCGCCGAGCAGGTCCCTGATGCTGCCGACCCGCCCGGTGTCCCAGTTGCGCGCGATCCACTCCCAGAGTGTGGGCGGCCCGTCACCCATCGGCCGCCTCCGTGAGAGCCTCGTCGAGCGCCTCCCGGGTGGCCACGCCGACGACCCTGCCCTCGCCGTCGACGGCCACCGCGCAGCCCGACGGCGACAGCAGCGCCGCGTCGAGAGCCGAGCGCATGGAGTCGTGGCCCGGCCTGAAGGTGCCGTACGGCTCCAGGGTGCCGGGCCGATCGCGGGAGACCCAGCCGAGCGGCCGGTCGTCGGCGGTGACGACGAGCCGCCACGGCTCGTCCGCGGGGTCGTCGGACCCTTCGGTGACGGTCAGGTCGGTGCGCAGCCGCATGCCCTCGGTCGAGACGAACCGCAGCCGCCGGATCCCCCGGTCGCGGCCGAGGAACTCGCGGACGAAGTCGTCGGCGGGCTCCGACAGCAGCGTCTTGGGGTCGGCCAGCTGCGCCAGCCTGCCGCCCACGCGCAGCACGGCCACGCGGTCGCCCAGCTTGATGGCCTCGTCGATGTCGTGGGTGACGAAGACGATGGTCTTGTTCAGCTCGGCCTGCAGCCGGATCAGCTCGTCCTGCAGGCTGGTGCGGACGATCGGGTCGACCGCGCTGAACGGCTCGTCCATCAGCAACACCGGCGGGTCGGCGGCCAGCGCCCTGGCCACGCCCACGCGCTGTTGCTGCCCGCCGGACAGCTGGAACGGGTAGCGCTCGCCCATCGCCGGGTCGAGCCCGACGCGTTCGAGCAGCTCCATGGCCCTGGAGCGGGCCTTCTTCCGATCCCAGCCGAGCAGGTAGGGGACCGTCGCGATGTTGTCGACGATCTTGCGGTGCGGGAACAGGCCGGCCTGCTGGATGACGTAGCCGATGCCGCGGCGCAGCGTCGGCGGATCGATGCCCTGCACGGGCACGCCGTCGAGGAGGATCCGGCCCTCCGTGGCGTCGATCATCCGGTTGATCATCCGCAGGGACGTCGTCTTGCCGCAACCCGAGGGGCCGACGAACACCGTGATCTCGCCTGTCGGCGCCTCAAGACTGAGCGCGTCGACGGCGACGGTGCCGTCTGGGTAGCGTTTGGTGACAGCGTCGAATGTGATCACGCGCGACCTCTCGCATAGTGGCAGGGCCGCGACCCCCCTGCCACGACCGCCCATGATCTATTACCCGACAACCTTATGGGGAAATGAGCCGACCTGTCGCATCGCCCCTTGCTTAAACGCTTCACGCACCAGGGTCAATTCGGAGCGAAACCGGACCCGATAGGTGCGCCACCCTGGCTTAGTTGGCATGATTGCCTTACCCAATCTTGACGCCGCCTCTCCACCCCCCGGCAATCCCGCATTTGAAGCAAGAGGAACCGGCCCCGTGACACAGCCGCTCACCGATCAGCGCCCGCGCGCCGACCTGGTCACAGAGCTTTACGACCGTCACGCCGCCGGGCTGTTCGCCTACTGTGCTGACCAGCTCGGCGACCACGGCTCCGCGGCCGACGCCCTCGCGACCGTCCTCAGCGGCGTCTCCGCGACGGCGCCGCCACGCGCGGCGCTCTACGCGTTCGCCCGCCGCGAGATCCACCGGCGTGACGTCGTCTACGCACCTCCCGTCGTCGACCCGCTCACCGACCCGGCCTCCGCGCTGGTCGAGCGGACCCTCCGCGACCTGCGCCCGCACCAGCGCGAAGTGCTGCTGTTGAGCGAGGTCTGCCGGCTGGGCCGCACCGAGCTGGCCTGGGTGCTCGACGTGGCGCCCGACACCGCCGAGGAGCTGGCGATCAGCGCCGCCCACCGCTACCGGCAGCTGCTCGGCATGGCGCTGGCCGCCACCGGGGCGCGGGTGCCGAAGCCGGTGGCCGACGTCTACGGCGCGCTCAGGGTCGCGCCGCTCCGCGACGTGCTCGGCCGCCTGCCGTGGCCCTCGCCGCCCGCCTCCCTGCGCGTCCACTTCGCCGGCTCCCGTACGGCCGGCGCCGCGCCGATGTTCGTCAAGCCCCGCTGGCCCGTGCCGCCCCGCTGGCCGCTGCCGCTGAGCGAGCCCGATCCGGCGACGAGCACCGCCATCTTCCCCGCCGAGCTGCTGGCGCCCCCCTCCCCGGCGCGGGTCCCGGAGCACGACGCGACCACGGCGCCGATGCCGCGGCTGCGCGACCCGATGGCGCCGACCGACACCTCCGGGCTCGGCCGGGCCTTCTCCCGGCCACGCGAGCGGCCGTTCTTCCTGTCGGCTCCCGTGCGGGACGACGTACGTCCGGCGGCCGAGCCACACGCGACGGGCGACGTCCTCATCCACCGCGGCCCCGTCACCCCGCCGCCGGCCGGCGAGGGCCCGCCCGGCGACCTGTTCGCGCCCAAGCGGCCGGCCGACGAGCCGGTCTACCGGATGCCGCTGCCCGAGGAGTTCACCCGGCCGCCCGACCCGCCGCGCGCCCGGCAGACCGGCGCCCGCGACACCGGCGCCCCCAAGCGCTCCGACGGTTCGCCCAGCTCCACCCGCTCCACCAGCCGGCCACCCACCGACCGCGCGGCCGAGCGCGGCGACCGGAAGATCGACGACGCCCAGCGGCCCTCGGGCCCGCAGGCGCGACGGCCCTCGGGCGCCCAGGCGCGGCGGCCGGTCGCCGGCCAGCGCGGGAAGGCCGTGCCCAAGCCTGGCGCCCGTAAGCCCGGCAAGCCCGGCAAGCCGAAGCCGAAGGCCCGCAAGCGCAGGCGCGGTCACCACGACTGGGCGTGGGAGCTCGTCGGGTTCCTGCTCTGCGTGGCCATCGCGATGATCGTGTTCTTCTCGATGCCGTCGCTCATCGGCCCCTGATCACGTCGGGCCGGCGGCCGGCCCGACGGCCGCCGGCTCGCGCGACCTCCCGTGGGTCACCGGGGCGGTCGCGGCAGGTTCAGCCCCAGCATGGCGATCAGCTCCCGCTGCACCTCGTTGACCCCGCCGCCGAAGGTCAGCACCATCGCGCCCTTGACGCCGATGTCGATCCGCTCCATCAGCTCGGCCGTCTCCGGGTCGGACGGGTCGCCGTAGCGGGCCAGTACGTCGCAGACGATCCTGCCGATCTCCATGTACCGCTCCGAGGCGTAGACCTTGGTGGCGGAGGCGTCCGGAGCGCCCAGCCAGCCGAGGTCCATGTTCGCCGCGACCTGCCAGTTGAGCAGCTCGTTCGTACGGAAGTAGGCGCGCACCCGGCCGAGCGCCCGCCGCACCTCGGGCACGTCCACCAGCCCCGTGCGGCGCGCCCAGGCGGCGAAGCGGTCGTAGGTCTGCCCCAGGTTGCCGGCCGGGCCGAGCGTGACGCGCTCGTGGTTGAGCTGGTTGACGATCAGGTCCCAGCCCTTGTCCACCTCACCCACGACCATGCCGACCGGGACGCGGACGTCGGAGTAGTAGGTGGAGTTGGTGTGGTGGCGGCCGTCCATGGTGATGATCGGCGTCCACGAGTAGCCCGGGTCGTCCGTCGAGGCGATCATCATGGTGATGCCCTTGTGCTTCTTGGCCGTGGGATTGGTGCGGGCGGCCAGCCAGATGTACTGGGCGTGGTGGGCTCCGCTGGTGAAGATCTTCTGGCCGTTGACGACGTAGTGGTCGCCGTCGAGCACCGCCGTGGTGCGCAGCGCGGCCAGGTCGGTGCCCGCCTCGGGCTCGCTGTAGCCGATCGCGAAGTGGCACTCGCCGGCCAGGATGCGCGGCAGGAAGGCGTCCTTCTGCTCCTGGGTCCCGTACTCCATGAGGGTCGGACCGACGGTGCCGACGGTGATGAGGGGGTACGGCACGCTCGCGCGGGCGATCTCGTTGGCGAAGATCTGCTGCTCGACCGGCCCGTAACCGCTGCCGCCGTACTCCTTGGGCCAGCCGGGGCCGAGCTTCCCGTCGCGGCCGAGGCGGCGGCAGTGCTCCATGTACGCCTCGCCGAACGGGTCGGCGTGGATCTTGCGGCGGTCGTCGGCGGTGATGCAGTTCTGGAAGTACTCGCGCAGCTCGTCGCGGAGTCTGCGCTGTTCGGGGGTGAGGTCGATCAGCATCAGGCGAGCGCTCCGATCAGGTCGAGCTGGGCGTCCTGACCGCCGAGCAGGTGCGACAGGTGCTTGGCCTGGGCGAAGTAGCGGTGCAGGGGGTAGGTCACGTCGAGGCCGAGGCCGCCGTGCAGGTGCTGGCAGGTGTAGAGGGCCCGCAGCGCCTCGCCGACGTGGAAGGCGGCGACGGCGAGGTCCTCCTCGGCCGGCAGCCTCTGGCCGAGGCGCCAGGCGGCCGACCAGAGGGCCACGTCGAGCGCCCGTCCGGCGATGTAGACGTCGGCGATCTGCATGGTGACGGCCTGGAACTCGGCGAGCGCGCGGCCGAACTGCTTCCTGGTCCTGATGTAGCCGGTGGTCAGCTCCAGCGCCCCGGCGAGCACGCCGCTCGCCTGCGCCGCCACGGCGACGGTGAAGATCTGCCGGATCTCCGTGACGGCCTCGGGACCGGCCACGCGTTCGGCCGGGGTCCGGTCGAGCACGATCGTGGCGGCCGGCTCGCCGGTGGAGGTGTACTCGGGGCTCGACTCCGGGGACTCGACCAGGAACACGCCCTCGTCGGCGGTCACCAGGGCCCACGACTCCAGATAGGGCACTCCGGTCTTGCGCCCCGTCAGCACCCAGCCCTCCGGGGTGCGGTCGGCGGTGGTCACCGGGAGGTCGGCGAGCGCCCGGCCGGGCTCCCGGTGGGCGACGGTGACCGAGCGGGTCTGCTGGTGGCGGGTGCCGTACCTGCTGAGGGCGAGCGAGCCGGCCAGCGCGGGCAGCGCGGGCAGGGCCGCGGCCCGCGCGCCGACCTCGCGCAGCACGACCGCCATCTCGACGGGGCCCAGCCCTGCGCCGCCCGCCTCCTCCGGCACGCACACGCTCAGCAGCCCGGCCTCGCGCAGCCGTTCCTCCGTCGCCTCCTTGGCGAGCAGGTCGGCGGCCAGCCTGCGCAGGTCTTGCTGGGTCTCGTCCAGATTGAAATCCATCGGGCCTCCGTCTCGTGGAGCGGACCGGGTCGCTCGTGCCCGGCCTCCGGCGGCGCGTGGCCCACGTTTCCGCGGTCATGGAGACCTCCAGCGAGCGCCCAGTCGACCGAAACGCAAACTAGAACAGATTCTAATATCTGTCCAGGGGCCCGGCGTGCCGATAAGTCTGGATATATCCCTGTAACGGGGTGGACATGCATCTATACGGGTTCTTTGTGACCCGCGAGTAACAAGCCGCGCTGTCCAGAAATCAGATAACGTGTTCTTATGCGCAGTCCGCACGCGACCATTGCCGTGCCCCCCGGCGACAGCGAGGGGACCATGGAGAGTCATCCCACCCCTGCCGGGCACAGCGTCCGGACGCGGAGCCAGCACCAGCGCCGCAAGCGCATCGTGCAGGCCGCCGCCGCGCTGGCCTCGCGCGGCGGCGTCGAGGCGATGCAGATGCGCACCGTCGCCGAGCGCGCGGGCGTCGCGCTCGGCACCCTCTACCGCTACTTCCCGTCCAAGATGGACCTGGTGGTCGCGGTCGTCGGCGAGGAGATCGACCTGCTGGAGAGCAGCATCGAGCGCCGCCCGCCGAGCGCGTCCACCCCGGCGGGCCGCGCGGTCGACGTCCTCATGCGCGCCACCCGCGGCCTCATGCGCGAGCCCGAGCTCGCCGACGCGCTCATCCGCTCGCTGATCCTGGCCGAGGTGGAGACCCCGTTCGGCGACCGCATGACCGGCCTGCTGCTCCGCGTCGCCGCTGACGGGCTGTCGCAGGAGCAGGCCACCGAGGAGCAGCTCACCCTGGCGAGCTCGCTGTCCAGCGTCTGGGTGCACGAGCTGCTGGAGATGCTCCGCGGCCGGCGTGGCTACGAGCAGATCCAGCGCCGCATCGAGATCGCCGCCGAACGCCTCATCACCGACATCTGACCCGGCCCGTCCGTCCCCCGATGATCATCGGCGGTCTAGGCTGGCGGCATGAAGATGCGCGCGATCAGCCAGGACTCTCTGGGCGGTCCGGAGGTGCTGAAGCTGACAGAGGTCGACCGGCCAGAGCCGGGCCCGACCGAGGTGCTGGTGCGAGTGCACGCGGCCGGAGTCAACCCCACCGACTGGAAGACCCGCGAGAGCGGCGGCCTGCTCCAGGCCCGGCCGCCGTTCGTGCTGGGCTGGGAGGTCTCCGGCGTGGTCGAGGCCGTCGGCCTCGGCACGACCGTCCACCAGCCGGGTGACGAGGTCTTCGGGATGCTGCGCTATCCGCAGGGCAACGGCGCCTACGCCGAGTACGTGGCCGCGCCCGCCCGGCATTTCGCCCGCAAGCCCGCGGGCGTCGACCACCTCCACGCGGGCGCGATCCCGCTCGCCGGGCTGACCGCCTGGCAGGCGCTCGTCGACACCGCCGGTGTCCGGGCGGGCAGCCGCGTGCTCGTGCACGCGGCCGCGGGCGGCGTGGGCCACCTCGCCGTCCAGATCGCCAAGGCCAGGGGCGCGTACGTGATCGGCACCGCCAGCGCCGCCAAGCACGACTTCCTGCGCGGGCTCGGCGTCGACGAGCTCGTCGACTACCGCGCCGAGGACTTCGCCGAGGTGGTGCGCGACGTCGACGTGGTGCTCGAGACCATCGGCGGCGACTACGGGCCGCGCTCGCTGCGGACCATGCGCGAGGGCGGCACGATCGTCTCGCTCACCATCTCACTGCTGGACGAGCGCCTGCACGCGATGGCGGCCGAGCGCGGCATCCACTCGGCGGCCATGCTGGTCGAGCCCGACCACGCGGCCATGCGGTCACTCGCCGCCCTGGCGGAGGCCGAGCGGCTGCGGGTCGAGCTGGCGGCCGTGCTGCCCCTCGCGGAGGCGGCCAAGGCCCACGAGCTGGGCCAGTCGGGCCGCACCACGGGCAAGATCGTGCTCAGCGTCCCGTAGTGATCGTGCTCAGCGGCGCGCGGTGAGGCGTACGCGGGCGGCGCCAGCTGCCATGAGTCGTCCGCTTCGCCCGTGGAGACCGGGGCCGCCCGAGGACTCATCGGACTGTCGGTGCCGCCGTCTATACAGGAGGGATGACCGACAAGCCATCGAACGAGGACTTCCTCAGGCTGGCTGATCCGCTGCGCCGCGAGTTGCTGGCCCACTGCTATCGGATGCTGGGGTCGGTGCACGACGCCGAGGATCTCGTCCAGGAGACCTACCTGAGGGCCTGGCGGGCCTACGACAGGTTCGAGGGGCGTTCCTCCCTGCGCACCTGGCTCTATCGCATCGCCACCACGGCCTGCCTGACCGCGCTCGACAGCCGGAGCCGCCGGCCGCTGCCCACCGGGCTGGGCGCGCCGAGCTCCGAGGCCACCGCGCCCCTCGCCGAGCGGCCGGAGCTGCCGTGGCTGGAGCCGGTGCCCGACGGCATGGTGGGCGCCGACGACCCGGCCACGATCGTCACCTCGCGCGAAAGCATCCGGCTGGCGCTGATCGCGGCCCTGCAGCACCTGCCGCCCCGGCAGCGCGCGATCCTGATCCTGCGCGACGTGCTCAGGTGGCGGGCCGCCGAGGTGGCCGAGGCCCTGGGCACCACCACGGTCGCCGTCAACAGCGGCCTGCAGCGGGCCCGCGCCCAGCTCAGCGAGGTGGCACCGAGCCTCGACGATCCGGCGCGGCCGCTGTCCGCCGAGCAGCGGGCCCGGCTCGACCGCTACATGGCGGCCTTCGAGCGCTACGACGTGGCCGCGATCGTCGAGCTGCTCACCAAGGACGCCGTGTGGGAGATGCCGCCCTACACGGGCTGGTGGCAGGGGCCCGAGAGCATCGGCAGGCTCATCGCGGCCAACTGCCCGGCCAGCGGGGCGGGCGATCTGCGGCTCGTCCCTGTCGCGGCCAACGGCCAGCCGGCGTTCGCGGTCTACTTCCGCGAGGGCACGGGCTATCACGCGTTCGCCGTGCAGGTGCTCACCATGACCGGCGAGGGTGTCAGCCATGTGGTGATGTTCTTCGACCTTGACCTGTTCGACACGTTCGGGCTGCCTCGTACGATGCCGGCCGCCGACCGGGCTTCCGCGTCAAAGTAGAACGCGTTACAGTCTGGACCGGAGCATCATTCTGGAGGCGACTGTGAGCACACCTGTGATCGTCGAGGCCGTACGCACCCCGATCGGCAAGCGGGGCGGCTGGTTGTCCGAGCTCAAACCACAACAGGTGCTGGCCGCGGCGCTGGGCGGGCTGATCGATCGTTCCGGGCTCGATCCCGCGCTGGTCGGGCAGGTGTTCGCCGGATGCGTGACCCAGGCGGGCGAGCAGGGCGGCCATGTGGGGCGGCACTCCTGGCTCTACGCCGGCCTGCCCTACCAGACGGGCGTCACCACGGTCGACGCCCAGTGCGGCTCGTCGCAGCAGGCCGTGCACCTCGCGGCGGCCATGGTGCGCGCCGGGGTGATCGACGTGGGCATCGGCTGCGGGGTCGAGGTGATGAGCCGGGCGCCGCTGGGCAGCAACGTGCTGCCCGCCGATCCCCGCCCCGACGACTGGAGCATCGACCTGCCCGACCAGTTCACCGCCGCCGACCGCATCGCGCGGCGGCGCGGGCTGACCAGGGAGCGGCTCGACTGGTTCGGCGCGCGGTCCCAGCGACTGGCGGCCAAGGCGTGGGCCGACGAGCGGTTCGAGCGGGAGATCGTGCCGGTCGGGTCCGTCACCCGCGACCAGGGCCTGCGTGAGACCACGGTCGAGGGGCTGGCCAAGCTCAGGCCGGTGCCCCATGAGGATTCGCTGCACACCGCCGGCACGTCGTCGCAGATCTCCGACGGAGCGGCGGCCGTCCTGGTGATGAGCGAGGAGGCGGCGCTCCGTCACGGCCTGCGGCCCCGTGCCCGCATCCTGGCCCAGGCCCTGGTGGGCTCGGAGCCCTACTACCACCTCGACGGGCCGGTCGACGCGACCGCCAAGGTGCTCGAGGCGGCCGGCATGACGATAGGCGACATCGACAGGTTCGAGGTGAACGAGGCGTTCGCGTCGGTGGTGCTGTCGTGGGCGAGTGTGCACCTGCCCGACCTCGACCGCGTCAACGTCAACGGCGGCGCCATCGCGCTCGGCCATCCGGTGGGCGCGACCGGCGCGCGGCTGCTCACGACGGCGCTGCACGAGCTGGAGCGTTCGGACTCCACGACCGCTCTGGTCACGATGTGCGCGGGCGGCGCGCTGGCCACGGCCACGATCCTTGAGCGGATAACGTGACACACCGGAAATTCCGTATCCGTCCCCCGGCCTTCTCCTCCAGACTCGAACCACACGCACGCTCTACGGGGGACACGTGACGAGAAAGACCCGACGCCGGCCGTACCTTGAGCAGCGTCCGCAGGACCTCGGCGGCGGGGTGTGGAGCGTGCCGGTGCCGATCCCCGGCAACCCGCTCGGCTACACCCTCGTCTACGCCGTCGAGTCACCGAAGGGGCCGGTGCTGATCGACGCCGGCTGGAACCATCCCGACGCCTGGGAGGCGCTGCACGGCGGGCTCGGCTCCCTGGGCATCGACATCGCGACGGTCAGGGGCGTGGTCGTCACCCACTTCCACCCCGACCATGCCGGGCTGGCCGGTCAGGTCAGGGAGACGTCCGGCGCCTGGATCGCGATGCACGAGGCCGACGCCGCGCTGGTCCGGCTCATGCACGGCCTGGCCGACGGCGAGCACCGCAGCTTCCAGGCCGACATGCTGCGCCGGGCCGGCGCCGACCCGGCGGAGGTGGACGTCGCCACCGCCCAGCGCCCCAAACCACCCGCACCGCCCGACCGCGAGCTGCGCGACGGCGACCTGGTCGACCTGCCCGGCCGCAAGCTGCGGGCCGTGCACACGCCCGGCCACACTCCCGGTCATATCTGCCTGCACCTGGAGGACGCCGACCGGCTGTTCACCGGTGACCACGTCCTCCCCGACATCACCCCTCACGTCGGCATCTATCCGTACGATCGCGATGATGTCGATCCGCTGGGAGAGTTCCTCGGCTCCCTGGAGCGGATCGGCGACATGGGCCCGCTCGACGCCCTGCCGGCCCACGAGTGGACATTTCCCGATGCGGCAGCGCGAGCCACCGAGATCCGTCAGCATCACGAGGAGAAGCTCACCGAGCTTCACGCGCTGCTGGCCGAGCGGCCGGAGCCGCAGACCATCTGGGAGGTCGCCGCCATGATGACCTGGAACAGACCCTGGGACGACCTGTCCCCCATGTTGCGCGGCATGGCGGCCGGCGAGGCCGCCGCCCACCTGCGCGCCCTGGAGGCGCGTGGGGCGATCAGGCGGGTCAGCGGAGGCCAGCCCGTACGGTTCCAGGCCATAGACTCCTAGACATCCGATGTCTAGGGAGAAAAGCGTGGCGGTCACCGACGCGGCCATCGACAAGATCAAGCAGATGATCCTCTCCGGCGAGCTGACGCCCGGCGACCGGCTGCCGAAGGAGGCCGACCTGGCCGAGCGCCTCGGCCTGTCTCGCAACTCGCTGCGCGAGGCCGTCCGCGCGCTGGCCCTGATCAACGTCCTCGACGTGCGCCAGGGCGACGGCACCTACGTCACCAGCCTGGAGCCGCGGCTGCTGCTCGACACCATGTCGTTCGTGCTCGACCTGCACCGCGACGACACCGTGCTGCAGTTCTTCGAGGTGCGCCGCATCCTCGAACCCGCCGCCACGGCGATGGCCGCCAGGTCGATGACCGACGCGGAGATCGAGGAGCTCCGGGTGATCCTCGAGTCGTTGCCCGCCTCCCCCACGATCGAGGAGCTGGTCGCCAACGACCTGGAGTTCCACCAGCGAATCGCGCTGGGGTCGGGCAACAGCGTGCTGTGCTCGTTCATCGAGAGCCTCTCCGGGCCGACGACCCGGGCCCGGATCTGGCGCGGCCTCACCCAGGAGGGCGCGCTGGACAAGACGCGCGAGCAGCACACCGCGATCTACGAGGCCATCGCCGCCCACCAGCCCGACCTGGCCCACTCGTGGGCCACCGTGCACGTGGCGGGCGTGGAGTCCTGGCTGCGCAAGGCCCTCGCCTGACCGGACCTCTCGGGGTAGTACACCGGTGTGGCTGACAGACTCGACCGGTATCGGAGCAAACGCGACGCCGGCCGCACCCCCGAACCCGTCCCTGCCGAGCCCGTCCCCGCCGACGCCCCCGCACCACGCGACGGCGACGCGTTCGTGATCCAGGAGCACCACGCGCGGTCGCTGCACTGGGACCTGCGGCTGGAGCGCGACGGCGTGCTCGCCTCCTGGGCCGTGCCCAAGGGCCTGCCCGGCGACCCCGGCACCAACCACCTGGCCGTGCGCACCGAGGACCACCCGATGGAGTACCTCACGTTCCACGGCGAGATCCCCCGGGGCGAGTACGGCGGCGGCACGATGACGCTGTGGGACCAGGGCACCTACGAGACGGAGAAGTGGTCCGACCGCGAGGTCAAGGTGGTGCTGCACGGCGCCCGAGCCTCGGGCCGGTTCGTGCTGTTCCAGACGAACGGCAAGAACTGGATGATCCATCGGATGGATCCCCCGGTCCACGACCCCTTGCCGCCGTTGGACCCCATGCTTCCGGCCGAGCGCTCCCGGCTGCCGCGCGACGCGGGGACGTACGCGTTCGAGTTCGCCTGGGGCGGTGAGCGCGTCCTGGTGCCGATCGAGGGCGGCCGGACCGACGCGGCGCGGCGGCATCCGTGGCTGAGACCGCTGGCGGAGTCGTTCGGCAGCCGCACCGCGGTCCTGGACGGCGAGGTGGTCACGCTGGGCGGCGGCGAGGTGCTGGTCTGCTACGACCTGCTCTACGACGACGGGCGCTCCCTGGTCGCCGAGCCCTACACGGCCCGCCGGGCCGCGCTGGAGGCTCTCCACCTGTCGGCGGCCCGCTGGCAGACCGCCCCCTCCTGGCCGGGTCAGGCCGCCCCGGTGCGGCAGGCGGCCCGCGAACAGGGCCTGCCCGGTGTCCTCGCCAAGCGTCTCGACTCGCCCTACGAGCCCGGTCCGTCCACGGCCTGGATCTTCGTGCCGAGTCGCGCGGCGAAACCGCCGCGCGACTGACGCGTCAGCCGACGCCCGCACCTCCCGGGACGTGACGCGGAACGACGTCCGCCCCCTCCCGGAAGGTGAGATAAGACTTGGATTGTTCGTTAACTTGTATCGTTCGTGTTTATGGCTGTAGGTTGGGCCCCATGAGCGCACCCAGGACTCCGGCCGCCGAGGAGCTACGCGGTGCCGGCCTTCGGGTGACGGCCGCCCGCGTCGCACTGCTCGAGACCGTCCGCGACGGTGACCACCTCGACGTCGAGACGATCGCCTCCGGCGTGCGCGATCGGGTGGGCCATGTCTCCCTCCAGGCTGTGTACGAGGCCCTCCACGCGCTCACCGCGGCGGGGCTCGTGCGCCGCATCGAGCCGGCCGGCAGCCCGGCCCGGTTCGAGGGGCGGGTCGGCGACAACCACCACCACGTCGTGTGCCGGTCGTGCGGTGTCGTCGCCGACGTCGACTGCGCGGCCGGCGAGGCGCCCTGCCTGACAGCGTCCGACGACCACGGCTTCTCGATCGACGAGGCCGAGGTCATCTACTGGGGCCTGTGCCCCGCTTGTTCCACCGCCAGCAGTTCCTGAGCACCTGTCTCGAATTCCGGAAGGATTCCATGTCCGAGAACCATGACGCAATCGTCACCGACCCCAAGCCTGAAGGCGAAGGCGGCTGCCCGGTCGCGCACGAGCGCGCCCCTCACCCGACTCAGGGCGGCGGAAACCGCCAGTGGTGGTCGGACCGGCTCAACCTGAAGATCCTCGCCAAGAACCCCGCCGTGGCCAACCCTCTGGGTGCGGAGTTCGACTACGCCGAGGCGTTCAAGTCGCTCGACCTCGCGGCCGTGAAGCAGGACATCGCGCAGGTGCTGACGACCTCGCAGGACTGGTGGCCCGCCGACTTCGGCAACTACGGCCCGTTCATGATCCGGATGGCGTGGCACAGCGCGGGCACCTACCGCATCAGCGACGGCCGCGGCGGTGCCGGGGCCGGTCAGCAGCGCTTCGCCCCGCTCAACAGCTGGCCGGACAACGCCAACCTCGACAAGGCCCGCCGCCTGCTGTGGCCGGTCAAGAAGAAGTACGGCAAGAGCCTCTCCTGGGCCGACCTCATGGTCCTGGCCGGCAACGTCGCCCTGGAGTCGATGGGCTTCAAGACCTTCGGCTTCGCCGGCGGTCGCGCGGACGTCTGGGAGCCTGACGAGGACGTCTACTGGGGCCCCGAGTCCGTCTGGCTCGACGACCAGCGCTACACCGGCGACCGGGAGCTCGAGAACCCGCTCGCCGCGGTCCAGATGGGCCTCATCTACGTCAACCCGGAGGGCCCGAACGGCAACCCGGACCCGCTGGCCGCGGCCCGCGACATCCGTGAGACGTTCCGCCGGATGGCGATGAACGACGAGGAGACGGTCGCCCTGATCGCGGGCGGTCACACCTTCGGCAAGACCCACGGCGCCGGCCCGGCCGACCACGTCGGCCCCGACCCCGAGGCCGCCCCGCTGGAGGAGCAGGGCCTCGGCTGGAAGAGCACCTTCGGCAGCGGCAAGGGCGGCGACACGATCACCAGCGGCCTGGAGGTCACCTGGACCTCGACGCCGACGAAGTGGTCCACCAACTTCTTCTGGAACCTGTTCGGCTACGAGTGGGAGCTGACGAAGAGCCCGGCCGGCGCGCACCAGTGGCGGCCGAAGCACGGCGCCGGCCAGGACTCGGTGCCCGACGCGCACGACCCGTCGAAGCGTCACGCGCCGTCCATGCTGACCACCGACCTCGCGCTCCGGTTCGACCCCATCTACGGCCCGATCTCGCGGCGCTTCTACGAGAACCCCGACGAGTTCGCGGACGCCTTCGCCCGCGCCTGGTTCAAGCTGACCCACCGTGACATGGGCCCGGTCTCGCGCTACCTCGGCCCGGAGGTCCCGGCCGAGACGCTGCTGTGGCAGGACCCGCTGCCCGCGGCCACGTACGAGCAGATCGACGCCGAGGACATCGCCTCCCTCAAGGCGCAGATCCTCGCCTCGGGCCTGTCGGTGTCCGAGCTCGTGTCCACCGCCTGGGCGTCTGCGGCGTCCTTCCGCGGCAGTGACAAGCGCGGTGGCGCCAACGGCGCGCGCATCCGCCTGCAGCCGCAGAGCGGATGGGAGGTCAACGACCCCGACCGGCTCGCGACGGTGCTGCGCACCCTGGAGGGCGTCCAGGAGAGCTTCAACTCCGCCCAGACCGGCGGCAAGCAGGTCTCGCTCGCCGACCTGATCGTGCTCGGCGGCGTCGCGGCCGTCGAGCGGGCGGCCAAGGACGCCGGCTTCGACGTCCAGGTCCCCTTCACGCCGGGCCGCGTGGACGCGTCGCAGGAGCAGACCGACGTCGAGTCGTTCGACGCCATGGAGCTGACCGCCGACGGGTTCCGCAACTACCTCGGCAAGGGCAACCGGCTGCCGGCCGAGTACCTCCTGCTCGACCGGGCCAACCTGCTGACCCTGAGCGCCCCCGAGATGACGGTCCTGGTCGGTGGCCTCCGTGTCCTGGGCGCCAACCACCAGCAGTCGCCGCTCGGCGTCTTCACCGCGACCCCCGGGGCGCTGACCAACGACTTCTTCGTCAACCTGCTCGACATGGGCACGACGTGGAAGGCGACGTCCGAGGACGCCGGCACGTTCGAGGGTCGCGACGCGGCCACGGGCGAGGTCAAGTGGACCGGCAGCCGGGCCGACCTCGTCTTCGGGTCCAACTCCGAGCTGCGCGCGCTCGCGGAGGTCTACGCGAGCGACGACGCCAAGGCGAAGTTCGTGAACGACTTCGTCGCGGCGTGGGACAAGGTCATGAACCTCGACCGGTTCGACCTCGCCTGATCATCCCTGATCAGGGATGATCACGCCTGATCACGCCTGATCCCAACGTCCAGGCCGGCCCGCGCGGGCCGGCCTGGACGTCTTCGTTCCGCGCCGGACGACCCGCTGGGCGCGTTCGGCGCGGGCCTTCGCCGGATTCCGGCTCGCGGCCACTTCCAGCCGCGGGAGGGTGCGGCCTGCCCCGGTGGGATACTCGCCGGATGCGGATCGACGAGCTCTCCCCCGACAGCTCCCTCGGTGAGGAGCTGCTGACGTTGCAGCGCGCCGCGTACGCGGTGGAGGCGGAGATCATCGGCGACGACCGGATCCCGCCCCTGCACGAGAGCCTGGACGAGCTGCGCTCGAAGCCGCTGCGCTGGCTGGGCGCGGTGGACGACGACGGACGGCTGGCCGGGGCCGTGGCCTGGGCGGAGACGGCCCGGGAGGTGGACGTCGACCGGCTGGTCGTCCATCCTGGCGCGCACCGGCGCGGTGTCGGCAGGGCCCTGGTCAAGGAGGTCATGACCAGAGCGGGTGAACGCCCGGTCGCGGTGTCCACCGGCCGCGCCAACCTGCCCGCCCGCACGCTCTACGAACGGCTCGGGTTCGCGCTGCGGGGCGAGGACGAGGTGATCCCCGGGCTGTGGGTGGTCCACTACGCCTTTCCCGGCTGAACCACCGACAGCGGCCTGTCCTACGCGGCCGATCCCCACCTCCATGGCGACCGATTCACCATCAGTGGGGCGACCAACGCACCACGAAACCAGCGACCAACGCACCACCAGCCCTGCGACCAACACACCACAGAACCAGCGACCAACGCACCACGACCCGTGCGACCAACGCACCACAGAGCCGGCGACCATCTCACCGCACAGGTCGGTGTTCGGGGGACGGCGGGCGGGTCGCGCCCGCCGGATCGTGGGTTACGCCTTCTCCTGCTGAGCCTGTTCCAGGGCGGGCCAGAGGGCGTCGGGGATCGGTCGTCGCCAGAGGGCCGCGTTGGCGGTGATCTCCTCGGGGGCGCGGGCGCCCACCACGATCGAGGCGACCGCCGGATGGCGCAGCGGATAGGCCATCGCCGCCTGCGGGAGTGTCACGCCGTACGACTCGCAGATGGCGGCGAGGCGCCGGGCCCGGTCGAGCAGGGGCGCGGGGGCGGGCCGGTAGTCGAAGGTGCCGGATGGGGTCGGCGTGGCCAGCAGGCCGCTGTTGAAGACCCCCGCGGCGAGCACCCGGACCCCGCGCTCCGCGCAGGCGTCGAGCAGCGGGAGGCCCGAGCGGTCGAGCAGGGTGTGACGCCCGGCGAGCATGACCAGGTCGATGGCGGTCTCCTGGACGAACCGCAGCGGCGTCCGCCACTGGTTCATGCCGACGCCGATGGCCTTGACCACGCCCTGGGCGCGCAGCTCGGCCAGCGCCGGGTAGGCCTCGGTGAGCGCCTGCTCGATGTGCTCGTCCGGGTCGTGGATGAGGGCGATGTCGACGGACGGCACGCCGAGCCGGGTCAGCGACTCCTCCAGGGAGCGCAGTACGCCGTCGCGGGAGAAGTCCCACCGGCGCTCGAAGTCGGCGGGCACGTCGAAGCCCTCGTCATCGCGGCCGTGACGGCCGTCCCTGCCGGCTGGGACGAGCAACCGGCCGACCTTGGTGGAGAGCAGGTAGCCGGACCGGCCGGCGAGCGCCGCTCCCAGACGGCGTTCGGCCAGCCCGAGCCCGTAGTGCGGCGCGGTGTCGAACAGCCGGACGCCGCCGTCCCAGGCGGCGTCGACCGTGGCGCGGGCCTGCTCGTCGGTCACCGCCTGGAACAGGCCGCCGATCGGGGCCGTGCCGAGCCCGAAGCGGGGCAGCTCGATCGTCACGTCAGCTCCCAGACCAGCGTGAGCCCGCCCGTGCCCTTGTCGAAGTCGCCGTCGAGCAGCTGGTTCATCCGCCGCTGCCAGGCCTGGTCGGCGGGGTGGTCGCGCAGGGCGGCCTGCAGGGCGGCGTAGTCGTCGACCTCGACGAAGTGGAACAGGTCGAGGCCGTCGCGGTAGATCCGCCAGGAGCGCAGGCCGTGCTCGCGCATGGCCTGCTCCAGCTCGGCGGGGACGCTCGCGTGCTCCCGGTCGTAGATCTCCTCGCAGCCGGGCTTCAGCCGGGTGCGGAGCGCGAGTCGTTGCATCAGTCCTGCGCCTTCCCACCCGCGACCCGGCTGATCATGAGGGCGACCAGGATGATGAAGCCGTAGACGACCGGCTGCCAGAAGCCCGAGACGCCCTTGAGGGTGAGGATGTTCTGCACCAGGCCGATGACCAGCACACCGGTCAGGGCGCCGAGGATGGTGCCCTTGCCGCCGTCCATGCTGACGCCGCCGATGACGGCCGCGGCGAACACCATGAAGATCCAGCCCACGCCCTGGCCGGAGCCGACGGCGCCGAGGCGTCCGGTCTCCAGCACGCCGGCGAGCGCGGCCAGCATGCCGCCCAGGATGAACACGCCCCACAGCACCCGGTCGACCCGGATGCCGGCGGCGCGGGCGGCGTCGGAGTTGCCGCCGATGGCGTAGAGGGAGCGGCCGACCCTGAAGTAGCCCAGCCCGACCATGCCCGCCACGAACAGCACGCCCGCGATCCAGACGGAGGCCGGCAGGCCGAGCCAGGTGGCGCTGCCCAGGTAGAGCATCGACTCGGGCAGCTCGAACAGCGTCTTGCCCTCGGTCGGGCCCAGCTGCAGGCCGTGCACGATGATCTGCATGGCCAGCGTGACGATGAACGCCGACAGCTGGAACTTGATGATCAAAAATCCGTTGACCGCCCCGATCGCCGCGCCGACCAGCAGGCAGAGCGGGATCACCAGCATGCCGGGCAGGCCGAGCCCGAACCCTCCGGCGGTCGCCGGGATCACCAGCATCACCGCGAGGGCCGGGGCCATGCCGACGGTCGACTCCAGCGACAGGTCGAACTTGCCGGAGATCAGGATCATCGCCTCGGCCAGCACCAGCAGCGAGATCGACGCCTGCTGCTGGAGCACGTTCGTGAGGTTGCCCGTGGTCAGGAAGATCGGGTCCAGGAACGCGCCCACGATCAGCAGGAGCACGATCACGGGCACCAGGGTCAGGTCACGAAACCTGCCCAGCCGCAGCCTGGGGGCGGGCGCAGTCAGTGTGGTCACGGTTGAATGCCTTCCATAACGGCCACGAGCTCGTGGTCGGTCCAGCCACGTGGCACGTCTTTCACGATCCTGCCGTGGAACATCACCAGCACGCGGTCGCAGATGCGCAGGTCGTCGAGCTCGTCGGAGACCACCACGGCTCCGGCGCCCCGCTCGACCGCGTCCTCGACGGCGCCGAGGAGGGCCTGCTTGGCCTTGACGTCGACGCCGGCGGTCGGGTTGATCACGACCAGCGCGGCCGGGTCGTCGACCAGCGCCCGCGCGAACACCACCTTCTGCGCGTTGCCGCCGGACAGGTCGCCGACGGGCTGGTCGGGCCCCTCGGTCTTGATGTCGAGTTCCTTGATGAGTTGTACGGCCTTGCCGCGCCGCTTCGCCGGCGAGACGGTGCCGAACCGGCCGAGCCTGCGGGCGATCGGGATGGTCGCGTTCTCGCCCACGGACAGCAGCGGGACGAAGCCCTCGTGGTGCCGGTCCTCGGGTACGAAGCCGAGCCCGGCCTTGAGCGCGGCGGGGACGTCGCCCGGCTTGACGCGGGCGCCGTTGACGACGACCGTGCCCGAGTCGGCCTTGCGGAGCCCGACGAGGGTCTCGGCCACGCCGACCTTGCCGCTGCTGGCGGAGCCGGCCAGGCCGACCACTTCCCCTGACCTGACGGAGAGGTCGACGTCCTGGTAGCGGCCGGCCAGCGTCAGCCCCGCCGAGGACAGCACGACCTTCTCTCCCGGTGTGCGGGTGCGGGACTCGTACGCGACCGTGGCCTCGCCGGTCATCGCCGTGACCAGGTCGTCGTGCGGCAGGTCGGCGACCGGCCGGGTCAGGACGTGCCGGGCGTCTCGGAAGACCGTGACGCTCTGGCAGATCTCGTAGACCTCGTCCAGGTGGTGGGAGATGTACATCATGGTCACGCCCTGCTCGCGCAGCGCCCGCATGCGGACGAACAGGCGCTCGATGGCGGGGCCGTCCAGGCGGGCCGTCGGCTCGTCGAGAATGATGAACCGCGCGCCGAACGACAGCGCGCGGGCGATCTCCACCAGCTGGCGCTGCTCGACGTCGAGGTCACCGGTGAGCGCCTCGGCGTCGACGTCCACCTCGTAGGTGGCGAGCAGCTCGCGGGCCCTGGCCCGCAGCGCCCTCCATTTGATCATCCCGCTGTCGGTCTGGCGGTTGAGGAACAGGTTCTCCGCGACCGTCAGGGTGGGGATGATCGTGGGCTTCTGGTAGACGCAGGCGACCTGCCGTCGCCACGCGTCCCGGTCCGCCAGGGCGGGCGCCGCCTCTCCCGAGAACAGCACCTCGCCCGCGTCCGGCCGCTGGAGCCCGGTGAGGATCGACACCAGGGTCGACTTGCCCGCGCCGTTCCTGCCGAGCAGCGCGTGGGTCTCGCCTTCGGCGATCGCGATGCTCGCGCCGTTCAACGCCACAGTCGAACCAAAGCGTTTCACGACATTTCGGGCTTCAACATGAGTTTTCATTACTTGACCTGGTTGCCCCAGAGAGCCGGGTCGTCCACGTTCTCCTTGGTGACCAACGGCGAGGGCAGCTGGTCCTCAAGACCGTTGGGCAGCTCGATGATCGTGCTGCCGTGGTCCGTCGGGCCCGGCTTGAAGGTCTTGCCCTCCAGCGCCGCCTTGGCGTAGAAGATCGCGTACTTCGCGTAGAGGTCGGCAGGCTGCGACATCGTGGCGTCGATCTCACCCTTGCGGATCGCCTCGAACTCCTGCGGGATGCCGTCGTTGGAGACCACGAAGATGTGCTTGGGGTCCTCCGGCGCGACGAGCAGGTTCTTCTGCTTCAGCACCTGCAGCGTGGGCGCCAGGTGCACGCCGCCGGCGTGCATGTAGACGCCCTTGACGTCGGGGTGCTGTTCCAGGCGGGTCTGCAGCATGGACGCGGCCTTGCTGCCCTCCCACTCGGTCGGCTCGTTGAAGACCGTGATGCCGGGGAACTTCGTCTTCATGCACTCGCCGAACGCCTCGGCGCGGTCGCGGCCGTTGATCGAGCTCAGCGCGCCCATCAGCTGGACGACCTTGCCCTTGCCCTCGAGCTTCTCGCCGAGGAACTCACAGGCCCTGGTCCCGTACGCCCGGTTGTCGGCGCGTACGACCATGTAGACCTTGCCCTTGTCGGGCCGGGTGTCGACCGACACGACGGGGATCTTCTTGTTCTCCAGCGTCTTCAGGGTGGTGGCGATGGCGCCGGTGTCCTGCGGGGCCATGATGATCGCCTTGGCGCCCTGACCGGTCAGCGCCTGGACGTTGTTGACCAGCTTGGACACGTCGTTCTGGGAGTTGGTCGCCTGCATCAGGTCGGCCTTGAGCTCGCCGGCCATCTGCGGGACGTACTTCATGTAGGAGTTCCAGAAGTCGGAGTCGGCTCGCGGGTGGTCGACGCCGATCTTCCCTCCACCGCCTCCTTCGCTCGCCGTCGGGGTGCTGTCACCACACGCGGCGATGACCGCCAGGAGGGCCGCGCCTGCGACCACGGGGCCGATCTTCATCGTTGGGGGTTACCTTCCTCGTCGGGCCGGCACCCCGCGCGGGGGCGACCCTGAAATGTGATGTCTCAGCTGGTGGGCCGGAGCCTGAGCCCCTGCATGCCACCGTCGACCGCGAGGGCGGTGCCGGTGGTCGCGCCGGCCTCCGGACCGGCCAGGTAGGCGATCGCCGCGGCGACCTCCTCCGCGCTGACCAGGCGTCCCATCGGCTGCCTGGCGTTCAGCGCCTGACGTTCGGCCTCGGGGTCGTCGGCCTTGTCGAGCAGCCTGCCGATCCACGGGGTGTCGGCCGTGCCGGGGTTGACGCAGTTGACCCGGATCCCCTCGCGGACGTGGTCGGCCGCCATCGCGAGGGTGAGCGACAGCACCGCTCCCTTGGTCGCGCTGTAGAGCGCCCGCGCGGGCAGTCCGGCGGTCGCCGCGATCGAGCAGGTGTTGACGATCGAGGCGTGCTCCGACCTGCGGAGGTACGGCAGGGCCGCCCGGCTGACCCGGACCATGCCGAGCACGTTGACGTCGAACACCCGCTGCCACTCGCTGTCGGGGTTGTCCTCGACCGTGCCCTGTGCGCCGATGCCGGCGTTGTTCACGAGCACGTCGATGCCGCCGAGCCGCTCGGCGGCCTCCGCCACCGCCGCCCGCACCGCGGCGTCGTCGGTGACGTCGGCCCGGATCCCGACGAACGGCTCGCCGGGCGGGTCGAGGTCGAGGCAGGCCACCTTCATGCCGCGCTCGGCCAGCAGTTTCGCGGTGGCCAGGCCGATGCCTGAGCCGCCGCCGGTGACGATCGCTCTGAGACTCATGCGTCCTTCCAGACCTCGCCACCCGGGAAGCTGTGGGCGGCGATCGACTCGGGGTGCATTTCCGCGCTGAAGCCCGGCGCGGTGGGGGTGACGTACCTGCCGTTGTCGATGACGACGGGGGTGACGAAGTGCTCGTGCAGGTGATCGACGTACTCGATCACCCGGCCGTCCGTGGAGCCGCTGACCGCGACATAGTCGAACATCGACAGGTGCTGCACCAGCTCGCACAGCCCGACGCCACCGGCGTGGGGGCAGACCGGGATGCCGAACCTGGCCGCGAGCAGCAGGATCGCGATGTTCTCGTTGACCCCGCCGACTCGTGCGGAGTCTATCTGCAGGTAGGAGATGGCTCCGGCCTGCAGCAGCTGCTTGAACACGATCCGGTTCTGCACGTGCTCGCCGGTGGCGATCGGAACGGGCCTTACGCCCTCGGCGATGGCGGCGTGGCCGAGCACGTCGTCGGGGCTGGTCGGCTCCTCCACCCAGTGGGGGTCGAACTCACGCAGCGCGCCGATCCACTCGATGGCGGAGGCGACGTCCCAGCGCTGGTTGGCGTCGATCGCGATCGGGAAGTCGGGCCCGCAGACCTCGCGGGCCACGCTGAAGCGGCGGCGGTCGTCTTCGAGGTCGGCCCCGACCTTGAGCTTGATCTGGCCGAACCCCTCGTCCAGGGCCTCCTTGCAGAGCCGCCTGAGCTTGTCGTCGTCGTAGCCGAGCCAGCCAGGGGAGGTGGTGTAGGCGGGGTAGCCCTCGGCGCGCAAGCGGGAGATCCGCTCCTGCTTGCCGTCCTCGGCCCGCCTGAGAATGTCCAGGGCCTGCTCCGGGGTCAGCGCGTCGCTCAGGTAGCGGAAGTCGACCAGGCCGACGATCTGCTCGGGCGTCATCTCCGACAGCAGCAGCCAGACCGGCTTGCCCTCCCGCTTGGCCCGCAGGTCCCACAGGGCGTTGACCACGGCCGAGATCGCCATGTGCATGACGCCCTTCTCCGGCCCCAGCCAGCGCAGCTGCGAGTCGTCGACCATGTCCTTGTAGAGCGCGCCGAGGTCCTCGACGTCCCTGCCGATCACGTACGGCTCCAGCGCGCTGATGGCGGCGGTCTGCACGTCGTTGCCACGGCCGATGGTGAACGCGAACCCGTGCCCCTCGAACCCGTCGTCGGTGGTGAGCACCACGTAGGCGGCCGAGTAGTCGGGGTCGGGGTTCATCGCGTCGGAACCGTCGAGGTCGCGCGAGGTGGGGAACCGGACGTCGTGCGTCTCCATCCGCACGATCCGGTAGCCGGGAGCCGTCATGCCTGGCCCACGGCCTGCCGCTGCCGCCCGAGCCCCTGGATCTCCAGCTCCATCACGTCGCCGGCCCGCAGGTAGGGCTGCCCCGGCAGGCCCATGGCCACCCCCGCCGGGGTGCCGGTGTTGACCACGTCGCCCGGCTCCAGCACCATGAACTGGCTCAGGTAGCGGATGATCTCGGCGACGTCGAAGATCATGTTCTTGGTGTCGCCGTCCTGCCGACGCTCCCCGTTGACCCAGAGCCTCATGGCCAGCGCCTGCGGGTCGGCGATCTCGTCGGCGGTGACCAGCCAGGGCCCCAGCGGGTTGAACGTCTCGCACGACTTGCCCTTGTCCCACTGGCCGCCGCGCTCCAGCTGGAACTCGCGCTCGGAGACGTCGTTGGACACCGCGTATCCCGCGATGACGCCGAGCGCCTCCTCCCGGCTGCCGAGGTAGCGGGCCCGGCTGCCGATGACGACGGCGAGCTCCACCTCCCAGTCGGTCTTCACGCTGCCCCGGGGCACCAGCACCTCGTCGTACGGCCCGATCATGGTGTCGGCGGCCTTCATGAACACGACCGGCTCGGCGGGCGGTTCGGCGCCGGACTCGGCGGCGTGGTCGCGGTAGTTGAGGCCGATGCACACGATCTTCCCGGGGCGCGCGATGGGGGCGCCGACGCGCAATCCCTCGGCGTCGATCACGGGCAGCGCGTCGCGCTCCAGCGCGTCGTGGACGCGCGCCACTCCCCCGGAGGCGAGGAAAGCACCGTCGATCTCGGGCTCCCCGATGTCGCGCAGGTTTCCGGCGGCGTCCATCACCACCGGCCGCTCCTGGCCGACAGGTCCTACTCGCAGCAGCTTCACACCGCATCCCCACAGTCATACATCGGATGTCTCAGCCCCCGATGCTGCTGCCCCGCCGTAACGATGTCAATACCCCAACACTGGAAACATCGGACCAGTGAGACTTTTTACCGAAGTCCCTGTACGTACAGCACCCGGAGGGTCTCCACCAGGAGAAACGACGTCCCGCCCGCTCACGGCGCATATCGCGGCGTCTGACGGCGAGCTGTTCGTGACCGCCAGAGACCCGATGACTCGAAGCAGTCGCCGCCTGCGTGGTGACACGATCTTCGATGATGGCGGTACCGCGAGGGGTGGAGGCCCGTAGACCAGGAGGGGTAGCGCGAAGTTCAAGTGCTGAGCTGATGGCAGTCGTGGTTCAGGAGCCTTTACTGGGTGCACCGAACCCCTGCGGAGGTTTCATGAGGATCAAACGCGTTCTGGTCGTCCTGGTGACGGCCATGGCCACCCTGGCCCCCGCGGCCGACGCGCAGGCCGCCGACCTGTCGTGCGGGAACAACATCTGGCCCTACAACTTCCCCGGAACCAACGACTGGGTGGCCAAGAAGTCGGGCCCGAGCGGCTACGGCTGGGTCCACCTCTATCGCAAGAACACCAACCGGTACGGCTGGATCTACTGGGTGTGGGGCGATCGGCTCCGCGGCGGCGACACCGTCGCGCTGGACTGGACCTACCAGGGTGTGGTGAAGAACTGCCACGCCACCGTCCCCAGCGGGTACGACTCGGTCACGTCAGCAGCGGTCAACGAGGGCACCGAGGGCCGCTACTTCCGCGGCTGCGTGAAGACCACTTCCTGGGATTGCACCTCCTGGGGCAACAGCAGCGACCCGGGCCCGGAGTGGGATCTGGACTAGGCGGTCACTCAGGGCCGGGACGCGGGTTGCAGCGAGGTGTGACCAACCCGTAGTCGTAGGCCAGGGCCACCGCCTGAGCGCGGCTCGACACGCCCAGCTTGGCCATCAAGCGATTGAGGTGGGTCTTGACGGTGGCCTCGGAGATGTGAAGGTGGTCGGCGATCTGGTGATTGGACATGGTCCGGCCGACGAGGTGGAGCACTTCCGCTTCGCGAGAGGTCAGGTTCTGCGGCGCCGGCCGCGGTGATGGGTTGGCGAACGCCTCCACCAGCAGTTTGGTGGCGGCGGGCGAAAGAAGGGTGTCGCCCCTCGCCACCGTGTGGATGGCGGCCAGCACTCGCTCCGGCGGGGTGTCCTTGAGCAGGAACCCGGCGGCCCCCGCACGCAGCGCGTTGTAGACGTACTCGTCCAGATCGAAGGTCGTCAGGATCAGCACCTTGGGCTGCGGGGCGGTCACGTCGGTGAGGATCTGCTCGGTAGCGGCGATGCCGTCCATGCCCGCCATGCGGATGTCCATCAGGATGACGTCGGGGCGGGTCGTCAGGGCCAGCTTGACCGCCTCCTCACCGGAGGCCGCCTCGCCCGCGACCGTCAGCCCCGGCGCGGCCCGGATCAGCGCGGCCAGCCCCGCGCGGATCAGGACCTGGTCATCGACGACGAGCACGGAGAGCATGCGCCAAACCTTCAACAGTCGGCGGCCCTCGCCGCCGCGGGCGGGGGAATGGCGGCCGTGACCGTGAACCAGCTCGCGGGAAGGGGGCCTGCTTCGAAATGCCTCGGTACAGCTTGACTCGTTCTCTCATGCGGATCAACCCATGACCATGAGGACCGCTCACCGGCGTCGCCGGTGAGCAGCCCTTGACGACGCTGATGATCACGCCCTACCCGAGCGAAAGTGGGACCATATGAGGACGCATTCCCGACTCCGCCGCACCACCGTCACCATGCTGGCACTGGCCGGCCTACTCGCGAACGTCACTCCCGCGGATGCCACCGCAGCGGACTCGCTGGGGCTCTCCTGCGGTCCGAACAACGGCGCCGGCCTCAACCCCTACGCCTACGTGCCGGAGAATGAGCGCGTCCGTGTGGCTCGGCGGGGATACGACGACGGATCGACCGAGGTGGTCAACCTGTATCGCAGCGCGAACATCGAGTACAACGGCGCACGCATCTGGTGGGTGTGGGGCACAGGTCTCTCCGCCGGCGACAAGATCTCGCTGGACTGGTCGGACGACGGCACACATTCCTGGTGGGCCTGCCACGGCACCGTGACGGCCGGGCACACCACGTGGAGCACGCGTGCCGTCGACAAGGCGGGCAGCCGCAAGTTCCGAGCCTGCGTCAAGCCGTACAACCGGGCCTGGGCCTGCACGTGGGGCTGGCACCCCTAACGGCTGTCACGGATCGGTCCACCTCAGGGTCGCCTCGACCCGGAACCCGCCGCCGGGCAGCGCACCCGCGCGCATCGTGCCGCCGAACATCTCGGCGCGCTCCCGCATGCCGATCAGGCCGTGCCCGAACCGACCTGCCTCCGTCCCCTGGTCGGCGCTGCCCACGCCGTCGTCGGTGACCTGGATGTGCAGCCCCTCAGGGACGTACCGGAGTAACACCTCGGCGCTGGCATCCTTCCCGGCGTGCTTGAGCGTGTTGGTCAAGGCCTCTTGCACGATCCGGTACGCGGCCACCCCCGTCTCAGCCGGAACTTGACGGGCCTCGCCTTCGATCTTTAGCCGCACCTCGATCGGCAGCCACTCAGCCAGAACGTGGATCGCGTCGATGCCGGGCCGCAGGGCCATCGGGCCCTCCCGCAGAAAGCCCAGCAGAAACCGTAACTCGGCCAGAGCGGTCCGGCCCGCGTGCCCGATCGCCTCAACGGCCGCGCTCGCACTGACCTTGTCATCGTCCAGCAGCGCGGCGTTCGCCCCTGCCGACTGGATCACCATGGCGCTCACGTTGTGCGCCACGATGTCATGCAACTCACGGGCGATCCGCATCCGCTCCTCGGCCAGCGCGGCCTGCGTCCTGCTCGCCTCCTCGCGGACCACCGCGCGGGCCACGGCCTCCGCCTCCGATCGCCGCAGCCTCCCCAGCCCCCACGCGGCGAAGCAGGTCACGAACGACACCACGTACAGGTCGTCAGGAGGCGCGGGCAGCGGGAACGGCAGCGGCCCCGTCCACATGCGCACGATCGTCAGCGCCGCGGGCAGCAGCGTCCCGCCCAGGAACAGACCCGTCCATGCGGAGGACGTCCACCGCCCACCGGTGTAGAGCACGAGCATCAACGCGGTCGGCGTGCTCAGCTCCAGCCACGCGGCGTTCCATTCCGCCCAGATGTCCCACCGGCCGCCGATGAACCACAACGTCCACACCAGCGCCAGCACCGGCACCGGGAAGCGGCGCCGCCAGGCCAAGGCCGCGTATGCCAGCAGGTCGCCCCAGAACGTCACCGGCAGCCGCTCGGGATGGGCGATGGTCTGGTCGCTGTAGGGCACCACCACCAGGAGGACCGTGCAGGCGATCGCCGCCAGCAGCGCATCGGCCAACTGGGGGTGATCACTCCACCAATCCAAGGCCCGCCGCATCATGATCTTACGCTACGGCCCTGGCCTTGACCGCGCCACGGGCAGGCGTACCGCAGTGCACGCTCGGGCGCTCCAGAACAGGCGGCGGTTGACGGCGACGGTGTAGCGTAATAGAACACGTTTCAGTACGGTCTCAACCAAGCGTTTGATCAAATCGCCTGAGGTGAATGTCTGTGCGGATCGACCTCGTCGACCAGGACCAGTACGCGGATTCCGGACCGCCCCACGAGCAACTCCGCTGGCTACGCGAAACCGACCCCGTGCACCGGCACGACGGCGATCCGCCGTTCTGGGCCGTCACCCGCTTCGACGACGTGGTCCACGTGTCGCGGCACTCCGAGCTCTTCTCCTCCCATCGACGGCTGGCGTTATTCAACGAGATGCCGGAGGAGCAACGCGCGCTGCAGCGGATGATGATGCTCAACCAGGACCCGCCGGAGCACACGCGGCGGCGCTCGCTGGTCAACCGGGGGTTCACGCCCCGCACGATCGGCGCCCTCGAACAGCACATCCGCGACATCTGCGATGACCTGCTCGACAAGGCCTCCGGTGAGATCGACTTCGTCACCGAGATCGCGGCCCCGCTGCCGCTGTACGTGATCTGCGAGCTGCTCGGCGCCCCGGTCACCGACCGCGACAAGATCTTCGGCTGGTCCAACCGCATGATCGGCGCCGAGGACCCCGACTACGCCGACTCCCCCGAGGAGGGCCAGGCGGCGGCCATGGAGGTCTACGCCTACGCCAACGAGCTGGCGGCCCAGCGCAGGGCCAACCCCAGGGACGACATCGTCACCAAGCTCATCCAGCCCGACGAGAAGGGCGAGACGCTCGACGAGAACGAGTTCGACCTCTTCGTCCTGCTGCTGGTCGTCGCCGGCAACGAGACCACCCGCAACGCGGCCTCGGGCGGCATGCTCGCCCTCTTCGAGCACCCGGAACAATGGGAACGCCTGGTCGCGGACCCGGCGCTGGCCGCCCCGGCCGCAGACGAGATCGTCCGCTGGGTCTCCCCCGTCAACCTGTTCCGCCGCACGGCCACCCAGGACGTGACCCTCGGCGGCAAGCAGATCCGCGAGGACGACAAGGTGGTCGTCTTCTACTCCTCGGCCAACCGCGACGCCTCCGTCTTCACCGATCCCGAGGTCTTCGACATCGGGCGCACCCCCAACCCGCACATCGGCTTCGGCGGCGGCGGCGCCCACTTCTGCCTCGGCAACCACCTGGCCAAACTGGAGCTGCGCATCCTCTTCGAGCAGCTGGCCCGGCGCTACCCCCGCCTGCGCCAGACCGGCGAGGCCCGTCGCCTGCGCTCCAACTTCATCAACGGCATCAAGGAGCTGCCCGTCGTCCTCTAGTTTTCACAACCCAACAGATGCTCCGACAGGCTGCCCCCGCGACTCGCCATTCTCATCCGAACACGCGGCGGTGTCCTTCCTCCGCCGACCTTAGGGCGCCACGCCAGTTGCTCTTGGTGAGCATACGATCAACGGGTGGCTTTATCGAGGATCGCAACGATCGTCCTGATGCTCGCCCTAACGGCCGGCTGCGGAGCCGGAGATGCGGTTACGGCCCGAACGCCCGCCGAGGCGGTGACTCAGCGGCTGGAGGGCTCAGCCGGTGTGAAGGTCGCCAGGCTCGTCCGCCTGGACTACGGCGAGAAAGCTCTCACCCCTCCAGCGGAGGACGACTTCGTCGTGCCGGTCAACATCGGTCAATACAGCGAGAGCCGTACCGCTGGCGTCCTCGGCGCGACCGCCTCCGACCTGACTGCGACCTACTACCGAACCAATGTCCCCGATGAGCTGAAAAGCGTTGTCCCGACCGACCTGTCCTTCATGACGACCAGGACGATCACGATCGCAGGCTCCGGCACCTATAGATACCGGGCTGATCGGCAGGACGTTCCCGCGGGCAAGTCCTGGCTTCACGGCCGCAGCTCCAAGTGCGAACAGTTGTTGCGCGCCATCGGCTCGCTCGGCGTACGCAGCCTCGTCTCACCCGAGGTGCTGCGAAAACTGGCGGCCCCGGCTCCCTCTTCGGGGGAGACCATCGACGGAGTCGCCACCGTCGTGCACGCCGGGAGCAGCTCGCTGGCGGAGTTCGCCATCGCGGCTCCACACGACGACCCCGTGATCGCCGCCCAATTTCGCAAGCAGAACGAGTTGACACAGGTCTCCTGGCAGTTGTGGGTCGGTCCCGACCGGCTTCCCCGTCGGGCGCACCTCACCTCGACCTATCCCATGGCTGAGGACAGGCAGCCCAAGACCACCGTGATCGAGGTCGACTTCACCGACTGGGGCAGCGATGTGCTCATCGACCCCCCACCGTCGGACCAGGTGCACGAGACCGGCACTTGTCTGGCCCCGGAGCCATACTGAGCCGTTGGAGCTCCGACCTCGGCAGCAGCTCATGGGACATGAACATCGCGGGTCGATGAGCATGACGCTCTGATTTCGCCACGACGAGCAGACCCGCCTCGATCAGACCGCTGGCGTGCAGGCAGAGCGTTGGGACAATGCCGAGCCGTTCGCCGAGCACGCCCGCCAGCGCCATCCCGAGCAGCGACGTGGCGGCCTGGGCGCTGGTGAGGAACCCGAAGACCGCGCCCAACCGGTCGTCGCTGGTGACCGTCTGGGCGAATGTGGTCTTCCCGCTCCCGCCGTTGCCACTGACGCCGGGGTGTACGTACCGGTGGATTCTCGAAGCCCAGGACGAGGAAGTGGCCTCGGTGGCTTTCACCGTCCGCACGGAACCGTCGGCGGCATAACAGGTTCGGTGCGGTGTGAGGGCAATCAAAGATCAGCGGTGGCCGCAGGGTCAGCGCTGCCTGAACACACGACAGGTCACGGCCAGCGCACCTCCAGGGTGCGTTCCACGAACTGCGCGTACTGCTCGAACGCCCGCTCAACCTCCGCCCGGTCGCTTCCGTGGAGCGGTGTGAGCGGCTGTACGGCGATCCGTACCTGGCTCTTCGTGAGGGCGCGTTTCCAGGTGGCCACGACCCGGCCGGCACGTACCACGGTGGACTGGAAGATCCCGTTGCCACCGGGGATGATGGCCGCCTTGTGCTCGTCGGCGACCATCAGCGAGCGGTCCTTGTAGCCCAGCAGGTATTCGTCGAACCCCGGCAGCACGAGCACCTCGTCGTCGCCGACCGTGGGAGGGGCGGTGTCGAGGAGCGCGGCGTCGAGGTATGTCTCCACCCCGTCGACGGTCACCCGGGCCAGCGCGTCGCCGGCCACGGCGATGCCGCGTTTGGCGTCGGCCGCGGTCAGGCCGGTCCAGCCCGCGAAGTCCTGCCGGGTGGTCGGCCCGTGGCCGCGGAAGTAGCGCAGGGCGATGGTGCCCAGCGCCTCGTCGCGCTCCGGCCGGTGCGGGTCGGGGACCCACTCGTCGAGCAGCACGAAGCTCTGCTCGTTGCCGAGGTTGGGGGCGATGCACAGCAGGCCCCGCTGGCTGGCGTACCACAGCAGGTGGTAGCCGCGCTGGCCATCGGTGTCGATGCCCTTGCCGGCCAGCACGGCCAGGCACTCCGACCGGCTCAGCCGCCCGCCGCCGGCCAGGGCCGCGCCCAGCACCTCCATGGCCTGAGCGGCGGTCTCCTCCGAGAGGCCGAGTTGCTCGCGCCGCCGCGCCGCGCCGTTCAGCACCCGGACGCCCATCAATTCGACCATCCAGCGGGCGTCGCGGGACGGGACGAAATGGATGGTGCCGCGCATGGGCCACGTGCGCAGCGCCTCACGCCGCTCCAGCGCGGCGGTGACGTCGGCGGCGGTGTGTCCGGGCAGCCGCGCGCCGAACGACCACAGACCGCTGGCCAGGTCCTGCGCCTGCATCGCTCCGAGCCAGGTCACCACCTCGGCCACGCCCGTCGTTCGGCCGGCACCGCCGGGCGACGGCCGAAGCAGCAGGCTGGACATCCGTAGGCCGAGCACCTGTTGGGGGGTGAGTTCCATTGATCAACCGTATCCTTCGCCGCCGACAATCCCACCGATGTGATCGCCTGTCGGCCCGCCCGGGCCGCTCGCCTTTAGCCGCATGGCCACCGCGTTGAGGCTACTGCCAGCAGTGAAGACGTCGTCGTAGACCATGACGCGTCGGCCTCGCACGCGAGCCGGGTCCGGCACATGTAGCGCGGCGTACAGCTCATGCGCCGCGATCTGACGCTCAATAAGCGAGGTCGTGTCTCGCATGCGGGGAGTGGCTCGCGTCTTCTCGATGAGCGGCGGATCCAGCACGAACGGGAGATCCTCATCGTCTTCGAGGATCGCCCGTTCGATGACGTACCCAGTGTGATCATTGCCTTTGCGTGCCTGTTGTGGCCCAAGATAGGCGGGCATCGGGATGATGGCGTCCACCTCGTCGACGAGCTCGGGGTGGGTGTAGAGGTGACCCAAGATGATCCGCGCGAAGATCATCCCCCACCCGTATGCCCCGCGCTTCAGTCGGAGAACCCCCTGCTCCAGGGTGCCGGCCTTGACCCCGACGACGGCCGTCCACTCGAAAGCACGCTGCGGGTCGCTGCAGAGCCTGTTGGAGCAGGTGAGCTCGCCACTCCGCAACGCCTGGTGGCAGATCCGGCAGTTGGGTTCGTTCGGCGGCTGGTCCCTGATCAGGCGCCGGCGGTGTCGAGGCGGGTGAATTGCTCGTCGGTGAGCTTGACGTCGAGTGCGGGCAAGGCCGCCTCGAACTGCTGGAGAGTACGCGGGCCGATCAGCGGCACGATCGCCGGCGAGTTCTGGTGCATCAGCCACGCCAGGACCAGCGTGTTCGGGGTGACGCCGACCTCGGCGGCCACTTCGACGATCGCGGCGAGCCGGGCGTCGGCGTCCGGGCCCAGGTACGGCTCCATCGCCCCATGGCCCCGGCGCTTTTCCGGGTCGTCGTAGATGCCCTTGAGGATCGGAGAGTAGGCGACGAGGGTCAGGTCGTCGTGTGCTCGCAGGTAGTCGAGTTGCTCGTCGTCCACGATGGAAACGTGCCGGTGCCCTGCCCGGCGCCGCAGGTAGGAGTGCTGCTGTTGGAGCGCGACCGGCGCCGGCCAGCCGTGCTGGGCGCACAACTGGCGGATTCGCTCCATCCGCCAGGTCCGCACGTTGGACCATCCGATGTAGCGGGCCTTGCCGGCCTGGACGATGCCGGCGAGCGCCTCCAGTGTCTCCTCCAGTGGCGTGGTCCGATCGTCCACGTGCACGTAGTACAGGTCGACATGGTCTGTGCCGAGCCGGCGCAGGCTGCCGTCGATCGCCTCGCGCAGGGTCGTCGCCCCGGCCCCGACGAACGTCCTGTAGGCGATCTCCCAGTCCGGCCGGCCGCCGGGCCAGACCGCATCCAGGTCGCGTGGAACGGCGCTGCCCTTGGTGGTCAGGAACACCTCCTCGCGCCGTCCGGTCCGGGCCAGCCAGCGGCCGATCAGCTCCTCGCTGTGACCGCCGTAACTGCCCCGCTCCTCCCACCAGGCGTAGCAGTCGGCGGTGTCCAGAACGTTGCCACCGGCCTCGACATACCGGTCCAGGATCGCGACAGCCTCGTCCTCCGGCGTGACGGTACCCATGATCATGCATCCCAGGGCGAGCTGACTGATCTGCTCGCCGGTACGGCCAAGCTCCACGATCTTCACGTGACTTTCTCCTCTGCCGCCGGTTGCCGCAGGTGAGCCGGGCGATCTCCGCATTCGTGTGCGGTCCCGTCTCGGGCATGCCATCGACGCTAGAAGCTCGAGCGCGCTCCAGGTCAAGCCCAGCGCCTGGCTCACGGCCATCTGTCCGGCGGCGGTCGGCCGTACGCCGCGGGGCGCGCGCCGAAACAGGCTCAGGCCGAGCTTGCGCTCAGACGGTGATGCGAGCCATGCGCGTGACTCATACATGAGATGCCGAAGTCTCAGTTGTGTCCATGGCACTCCGTTCCGGATGCTGATGGGGTGCTTCCAGAGAACGGGACGAACATCGTCATCCTTGGCGGATACGGCGCGGTAGGCAGGGCGGCCGCGTCAACCCTGGGCCAGTGGTTCCCCGGCCGCGTGGTGGTGGCCGGACGCGATCCCACACGCGGGGCGGGCCTCGCGCGAACCGGTGCCGTGCAGGTGGTGCGCGCCGACGTGAACGATCCGGCGGACGTGGATCGCCTGCTGCTGGACGCGGCCGTCGTGGTGATGTGCGTGGAACGTGCGAACGCCCGGGTGGCGCGCGCCTGCCTGGAGCGGGGCGTGCACTACGTCGATGTGAGCGCCTCTCTGCCGGTGCTGGAGTCGATTGCCGCGCTCGACGGGCTCGCGGCACGGCACGGCGCGACCGCCGTGCTGAGCGTGGGCGTCGCCCCCGGCTTGACGAACCTGCTGGCGCGGCACTGCGTGGATCGGCTCCCGTCGGCACGGGCCGTGGACCTCAGCCTGATGCTCGGCCTGGGTGGCGAGCACGGGGCCGACTCAGTGGACTGGGTCGTGCGTCATCTCGCCGAACCGGCCGCCCGGGGTCGGCACCGGGCGAGAACGGCGCGGGTGCGACTCGGGGACGCCGGGACGCGCATCGTCCATCCGTTCCCCTTCTCCGACCAGTTCACGATCGCCGAGTCCCTGAAGGTGCGGGCGACCACCCGCATCTGCTTCGACTCCCGGCTGGTGACCTCGGCCGTGTTCGCCCTGCGCCGCGCGCGGGTCTTCTCCCTGGTACGCCACCTGGGTGCCGGGCCGCTCGCCGCCTCGGCTCTGTCCCGGCTGCACTTCGGATCCGATCGGTTCGTCGTCCATGCCGTGGCGTCGGATGAAGCGGGCGACGCGGTATGGAGCACGATCACGGGCCGCGAGACCTGCAACGCCACCGGTGTCATCACGGCGTACATCGTCAAGGCCGTGTTCGACGACACCGCCCCGCACGGCGTGGTGCATATCGACCGCTTCCTCGACCCCGGCCCCCTGCTCGGCGAGCTGACCCGGCATCACATGACGGTGCGGCACAGCGCGCCGGGCACGTGACGGCATCGTCGGGCGTCCCCGCGAAGCGCCGCCCGTACTCGCGGATGAGTAGCCACGGGGCCCGGGCGTTGACGGCGAAGTGCTGGTCGAAGCTGTCCACGGTCGTGGTCAGGAGGTTCAGGTCACGCTGTTCGCAGTGGCACATCACCAGAGCCCTGACGGGCCCGAGGTCGCTCTCGACGGAGTCGAAGACGGCCGCTGGGGCGGCAGGGTCTGCGTAGGGCCGCCAGTAGGTGAACGCGATGTCCCAGCCGGTCTCGGCGAGGCGGCCGGCTACGAGCGGGCATCCGGCTCGAGCCACGTGCCCGGATCAGGCGCGCAGAAAGGATCACGTCCGGCCTGCCGGCGCGCGAGCATCGTCGCGACGGCGAAGGCGCTGAGCACGCAGCCGATCTGCGCAAGGGCGACAGAGGTGGGCAGGGAAGGGAGTTTCCCGAGGTCGCCCAGCGCCGCTACGGGCAGAAACAGCAGCAGTGACGCGCGCCGTCCCACTGCGGACCCTGCCGCGTATCCCGCTGCCGCCGCCATGATGACGAGCCACGGCACAGGTTTCCAGAGTGCCATCTCATGGTTGGTGGCCATGTCGAGCACGTGCCTGCCGACCTTGCCGGCGGCCAGCCCGATCAGGGCTAACGGCATCCAGAGCATGAGTGCGCGCCGGGAGATGAGCGACAGGCCCTCGCGGGCCGGACGGGTGAAGGCGACGGCGACCGCCACCGCTTGCGCCAGGAGAGGAAGGCTGACGTTCGGTAGTGCCAGGGACAGAGGAAAGGGCGATCCGCCCAGGTACAGCAGGAAAGCGAGTGCACCCAGTGTGGCGATCCCCCGGTGGCGGAGCGCCACCGCGAGCACCGGCAGGGCGAAGACGATGATCGGTCGAGCCCAGTACAGCAGCGACCACGGTTCTTGCGTCCAGTGGCGAACCAGGCCAGGCCCGATGCTCGGTGCCAGCGACAGGACCTGACGGGCCAGCGTGTCGGTCAGGATGAGAAGAGGCCACAGCGCCATGCCCGCGGCCACGGCGTCCCGCCAGGCGGGCGCCGACACCGTGCCGAAGGCCCGCCGGCAGTGCACGCGAACCGCGCCTGCCAGCAGATCGGCCGTGTCGGCGATGTGCGGGCGGCTCTGTCCGGGCCGTGATCCGGCCAGCAGTACGCCGATCATCTCTTCCTCGTGCCGGGTGCGATGATCACGGGGATAGCAGGCCAGGAGCCGCCGGTATCGGGTTTCGAGGGAGGTCACGCCGTTCCTCCGAGGCCGGCGGCACGCAGCCGCGTGGAAGCCGCTCGCGCGTGACGGCGCATCCGCTCGGCCTCCGCCGCCAGCCGGGTCGCCCCGTCATCGGTCAGCTTGTAGTAGCGCCGGACCCTGCCGTCCACGATCTCCTCACGGTCCTCGGTGATGAGGCCCTCCTCCCGCAGGCGGTCGAAGGCGGCGTAGAGGGTGCCGGCGCGCAACCGTACCCGGCCCTCGGAGATCTGTTCGACGTCGGCGATGAGGCCATACCCATGTTGAGGGCCGGCGGCGAGCGCGGTGAGGATCAGAAAAGTGGGCTCCTGCATCGATCTCATTCGATCACTATATACCGATGATCTTTCTATCAGATGCCTGATCGACAACACCCGCCGCGGACGCGGAACGCCTCAGCCGCGCCCAGGCTCGAGAAGCTCGCACAGGCCGGCCGTCATCTAGTCTTCCGCTCATGCCGCCACGTCTGTCACCCCGCCTCGCCGCGATCGTGCACGCGCTTCCCCTTCAGCCGCACTCACGTGTCCTCGAAATCGGGTGCGGCCCCGGGGCGGCCGCACGAGCGGTCGCAGCCCTGCTCACCACCGGCCACATCCTGGCCATCGACAGATCCGCCACCGCCATCGCCCAGGCCGCCGCCGCCGCCGCGACGGACGAGATCACGTCCGGCCGCATGAGCGTCCGTCAGAGCGCGGGCGAAGACTTCGTCCTGCGGCCTCACGAAGAGCCGTACGACATCGTGTTCGCCGTTCGGGTCGGAGCCCTCGACGGGCGACATCCCGAGGATGGCCGGCGGGTGCTCCGGCGCATCGCCGCGGCGACCACGGCGGAGGCCCGGCTTTTCATCGACGGTGGCGATCCGCTTCGCGAACTACCCATCCCGCGGGCTTGAGCCGACCGGGTCGCTGCGACGGGGCTCAGGTGGCGGGACAGCGGGTCCTCCGGGCGGCCACCTTGCCGGGCCAGAACACTTACCTGAGCTCAGTCCTTGCCCTGCGACCAGCATGGCAAGGACTGAGCTCATTGGCGCTTTCGAACGCGGATAAGGATGGAGGTCCCGAGTCCACAGGCCAGGACGACAAGCACAAGAGCGGCGAGCGCCTGCCAACCAAGCGCAGGGCCAGCGACCGTGGCTCCAGTCCAGATCGTCACGCCGAGTGCGAGGATGGCGATCAGTACGACTACGGGCGAGGGCAACGGTTTTCTACGCGGCACGCCATCCAGCGTTCCCCAGGAGCCGTAGGCGTCAAGGATGCAGCGCCAGCCCCTTGAGCACCTTGTCGACCGCGTTCCTGGGCCCGTGCACGGCCAGCCCGGCGAGCGACAGGTCCGCCGCCTCGACCGCGCGCACCGCGGCCCGGTTGTCCTCGTCGTGGCCCGTCTTGAACATCTCGTCGATGTAGACCGCCACGTCGAACCCCCTGGCCATCGCCTTCTCGCGGACGCGGCCGAGCGCCTCGGCGTCGGCCGCGTAGACGAGCACCGGCTGGCGGAACATCGGCAGGTAGCCGTTGCCGGAGGCGTCGGCGTAGGGCTCGCCGATGGTCTCGGGCACCCCGCCGGCCACGGCGCTGGCCAGGAAGGCGGTGACGTTGAGCCGCTGCCAGACGGCCAGGTCCGCGCGGACCACGATGCCGATCTTCGTGTCGAAACGCATGCGGCCAGCCTCCCGTCTCCGCCTCCGCCGGGTCTTGAACGCTGGTGCGCCTACTGCAGCCAGATGGGCGTCCAGTCGGGTACCTCGTGGAAGCGGCGCAGCTCGGCCAGCCCGGACAGGATGCCGCCCCAGGCGGCGAAGGGAGGCTGCGCCCCGTCGAAACCGCTCTGCATCAGCGTGAGCCGGGTCTTGCCGCCGGACCCCTCCAGCTCCCAGGTGCCGACCCCGGAGTCGCCCCAGTCGACCGAGAGCTTACGGCCGGGCTCCAGCTCCAGGATCTTCGCCGGGTCGGGGTTGTCGAACCCGCCCATGGCGTAGCGCCCGCCGACGTGCGGCTCGATCGCGATGGGGAAGCCGAACCAGCGGGTGACCGACTCCGAGTCGATCAGCGAGTCGAACACCTTGTCCGGCGTCGCGTCGATCAGGACGTCCGCCCGCAGGCCCGTCTTACCGGTGAAGTCGATCTTCGGCGTGAGCTCGCGGCCTTCCAAGTGCTCGAGCAGGTTGGCCAGCGTCAGGTACCAGAAGGTCTGCAGGACGCCGCGGATGCTCGTGCCCGCCAGGGCCTCCTGGTGGTCGTAGTCGCTCTGCGACACCGAGACGATCGTCGCCGACGGCCCGTCCTCCTCGACGGCGAACTCGGTGGTGGCCTCCACCCCGTCGAGCGTCCAGGCGAAGCGCACCGTACGGTCGTCGGCGTGCAGCAGCCGCTGGTGCGGCGCGTCGCCCTCGGGGGTGTGGCGGCCCCAGAACTCGTAACGGCCCGGCAGCTCGACCTCGGCCTTCTCGGCCAGCCAGATCCGCATGGCCGCGGGGTCGGTCAGCGCGTGGCGCACCTCCTTGACCGGCGCGTGGATGCGGGCACGGATGATCGTCGGCTCAGTCATGCGCTTCTCCCTTGGGGTAGCAGGCGACGGCGAGCTTGAAGGCGTCTCCCTCGGCTCCGCCGTACCGGGTGAACAGGTCCTGCAGCATGGTGTGCAGGTCGTTGAGGAACTCCTGGCGGTGCTCCGCCAGGACGTGGATCTCCCCGGACAGCCCGATGGAGGGCAGCTCGGGGGCGGTGCGGTCGAGCGCGGCGATGTCGGCCTGGACCTCCTCCATCAGGTCCAGCAGGTAGCCCAGGCTCAGCTCGTCGCGCGCCTTGCGCAGCCCGATCCGGCCCACCAGGCGCGGCGACAGCCAGTAGGAGCGGGCCGCGGCCTGGTAGATGCCTTCGAGGATGCCGCGCACCTTGCGTTCGGACACGAGGTCGACCAGCCCCGCGTCGACCAGGCGCTTGACGTGGTAGTAGACCCGCTGCGGAGTCTGCCCGAGCTGCTGCGCCACCTCGGTGCAGGTGCGCGGCTCGGCCAGCTGCCGCAGCACTTCCACGCGCTGCGGCTTGAGCAGGGCCTCGGCCTGCTCGATCTCTTCCAGATACAGGACGTCTCTCATCGCAAAAACAATCCTTTAAGTAAAATGAGGCTTTGTCAATGGGGGCGGCACAATGACAGGGTGACGGATGACTGGTCCCGCTACTGGCGCTCCCCCGACCAGCGCGTCGAGGCCATGCACGCCCACTTCGAGCGGCACGTCTACCATCGCCACAGCCACGAGACCTACTCCTTCGGCGTGACGGAGGAGGGGGCCCAGGCGTTCACCTGCCGCGGCTCGGCCCACACCAGCGCGGCCGGCATGGTGATGGCGTTCAACCCCGACGACCCGCACGACGGGCACTCCGCGACCGCCACGGGCTTCACCTACCGGATGGTCCACCTCCGCACCGACCTGGTGTCGGACCTGCTCGCCGACCTCACCGCCCGGCGCGCGGGCCTGCCGCTCTTCGCCGCCCCGGTGCTCGACGACCCGGCGCTCGCGCGCTCGCTGCGCGCCCTGCACACCGCCCTGTGCGGCTCTCCCTCGGGCGGCGCTCCGGACGACGGCCCGCCCTCTGTCCGGCCGGTCGCCGTCCCGGCGCTGCGCCGCGACGAGCAGCTCGCCGCCACGGTCTCCGCGATGGTACGGCGAGCCGCCACCGCCCCGGTCGTCCCGCCGGCAGGGCTCCCCGGCTCGGCCCGCGTCGCCCGGCGGACCCGCCAACTCCTGCACGAGCGCCACCTGGACGACCTGACCGTCGACGACCTGGTCGAGGCCACGGGCGCCAGCCGCTTCACGGTCTACCGGGCCTTCCGCACCGCGTACGGCATGGCCCCCAGCGACTACCAGCGCCAGCTGCGGCTACGCGCGGCCAAACGCCTGATCGCGGACGGCCTGCCGCTCGGCGAGGTCGCGGCGCGCACCGGGTTCGCCGACCAGAGCCACCTGACCCGCTGGTTCACCCGCTACTTCGGCCTCACGCCGGGCGCCTACCGCCAGGCCACCGGCACCACCACCAAGCCGTTGGGTCGGGCCGCCGGCGTGCGATGAGTTTCCGGCCGCCGCACCGTACCAATGCCGGAGACCCACACACGGCAAGGAAAGGGCGGCATGATGGCCGACTACATCGATGTCAACGGCGTGCGCACCTGGTACGACGAGCGCGGCGCGGGCGACCCGCTGGTGCTCCTCCATGGGGGCCTGACCGACAGCCGTGACTTCAACGGCAACCTCGACGCGCTGGCCGAGCGGTTCCGGCTCCTGCTACCCGAGCGCAGGGGCCACGGGCACACCCCTGACGTGCCGGGCCCGTTCGCGATGGAGGCGTTCGCGGACGACACCGCGGCGTTCATCGAGAAGACCGCCGACGGTCCCGTACGGCTGGCCGGATACAGCGCCGGAGCGATCGTGGCGCTGTGGACGGCCGTGCGCCGCCCCGACCTGGTCGAGCGGCTCGTCCTGATCAGCGGCGCGTTCGATCCGGAGGGGATGATCCTGCGGCCGAGCGCTGACGCTCCGCCTCCCGCGCAGCTGGTCTCCGCCTATGCCGAAGTGTCTCCGGACGGGGCGGACCACTTCCCCGTCGTCCTGGAGAAGGTGGTCCGGTCGGTGGACGCGGAAGCGCCACTGGCCCCGGACGACCTGGCCGCCGTCACCTGCCCCGTGCTGGTCATGGCGGCCGACGACGACATCGTCACTCTGGAGCACACTCTGCGGATGTACCGGGCGCTTCCCGCGGCGCAGCTCGCCGTCGTGCCGCGGACCTCTCACCTGCTGCTGCACGAGCGGCCCGAGCTGTGCGCCCGGCTGGTCGGCGACTTCCTGGCAGAGGAGCCGGCTCCCACCTGGATGCCGATCCGCCGAGCCGCGGGTTAGGGCTGGACGAGCCGCAGGCGGGCGCCGTAGCGGCGGCCCGCCACGTGCGGGTCAGCGGGCGTCACCCTGGAGGCCCTCAGCCCCGTGCGGCGTCTGGCGTGCCCTTGGCGGTGCCGTAGAAAGAGGTACTGATCTAAGGCCAGGAACCGTCACCGGGGTCGCCGCCGTCGGTCAGCAGGCGCAGGTCCGATTCGACCATCATCGCGACCAGCTCCTCGAACGACATCGTGGGCTCCCAGCCGAGCTGCACCCTGGCCTTCTTGGGGTCGGCGCAGAGCAGGTCGACCTCGGCCGGCCGGTGCAGGCCCTGGTCGGTGACGACGTACCGCTCCCAGTCGAGCCCGGCGGCGGTGAAGGCCGCCTCCACCAGCTCGCGGACCGACTTCATCCGGCCAGTGCCGATCACGTAGTCCTCGGGCTTCTCGGCCCGCAGCATGAGGTGCATGGCCCGGACGTAGTCGCCCGCGAAGCCCCAGTCGCGCCGGGCCTCCAGGTTGCCCAGGCGCAGCTCGCCGGCCAGGCCGAGCTTGATGCGGGCCACGCCGAGCGACACCTTGCGGGTGACGAACTCGGCGCCGCGCCGCGGCGACTCATGGTTGAACAGGATCCCGGAGACCGCGTACATGCCGTAGGACTCGCGGTAGTTCTGGGTGAGGAAGTGGCCGTACGCCTTGGCCACCCCGTACGGCGAGCGGGGGTGGAAGGCGGTGCTCTCGGTCTGGGGCGTCTCGCTGACCTGGCCGAACATCTCAGATGACGAAGCCTGATAGAAGCGGATCTGGCCGTTGGGCGAGCCGCCCCGCGACACGCCCGAGCACACCCGGATGGCCTCCAGCATGCGCAGCACGCCCATCCCGGTGACCTCGGCGGTCAGCTCGGCCTGCTCCCACGACATCGGCACGAACGAGATCGCCCCGAGGTTGTAGACCTCGTCCGGCTGGGCCCGCTCCACCGCCGAGATCAAAGATCCCTGGTCGAGCAGGTCGCCCCGGACCACCTTCACGTCGGCGAGCAGCCTGCGCATCCGCGACACCCGCGGATTGGCCTGGCCGCGCGCCAGCCCCCAGACCTCGTATCCCTGACCGAGCAGGTGCTCGGCCAGATAGGAACCATCCTGGCCGGTGATGCCGGTGATCAGAGCGCGCCTGGCCAACGGGGTCCTCCCCTTATCACTAACCGCCTCCATTGGGACCGGAATGTACAGCTAAGCGCCTTGTCACAGCACCCCATCAAACTGGAACACGTTCTACCGAACATCGCTCGGTCATGCCAACATCGCAGATCGCACGGTGTGCGGGGCAGGTTAGGAACAATTCCAGCCGACCTACCGAATGGTAGCCTTCTCGGACTAAGGTCATCTTTCACGGTACACGCCCGACTCTGGGTGCTACCGGAGTGGAAAGGGGTGTCCGTGAGCGACGCGCTGCGGATCGCGCTGCTGTCCTACCGCAGCAAGCCCACCTGCGGCGGTCAGGGCGTCTACCTCCGCCACCTGAGCCGCGAGCTGGTGGCGCTCGGGCACCACGTCGAGGTGTTCTCCGGCCAGCCCTATCCCGAGCTCGACGAGGGCGTGATCCTCAACAAGGTGCCGAGCCTCGACCTCTACCGCGACGAGGATCCGTTCCGGACCCCGAAGCCCGGTGAGTTCCGCGACTGGATCGACTGCCTCGAGGTCGCCACCATGTGGACCGCCGGCTTCCCCGAGCCGCTGACCTTCACCCTGCGCGCCCGCCGCGAGCTGAGCAAGCGCGTCGGCGACTTCGACGTCGTCCAGGACAACCAGACCCTCGGCTACGGCCTGCTCGGCATCCAGAAGCTGTTCCCCGTGGTCGGCACCATCCACCACCCGATCAGCGTCGACCGCCGCATCGAGCTGGAGGCGGCCAAGGGCGTCAAGAAGCTGACCATGCGCCGGTGGTACGGGTTCGTGAAGATGCAGGCCAAGGTCGCGCCCCGGCTCAGCCCGATCCTGACGGTCAGCGAGTCGTCGCTGGCCGACATCCACCGCGACTTCAACGTGCCGCAGGCCAACATGCGGCTGATCCCGCTCGGCGTCGACACCCGCTACTTCCACCCACGTCCCGACAAGCCCCGCCGCAGGGGCTCGATCGTGGCCGTGGCCAGCGCCGACTCGCCGATGAAAGGCGTCGCCACCCTGCTGCGGGCCGTGGCCAAGCTGGCCACCGAGCGCGACGTCAACCTCACCGTGGTCAGCAAGCCCACCCCGGGCGGCCCCACCGAGCAGCTGGTCAAGGAGCTGTCGCTGGAGGACCGGGTCCGCTTCGTGCACGGCATCTCCGACGACGAGCTGGGCGAGCTGATCGCCACCTCGGAGGTCTCGGTCGTGCCGTCGCTCTACGAGGGCTTCTCGCTGCCCGCGGTCGAGCACATGGCCTGCGCCACACCCCTGGTCGCGAGCCGTACGGGAGCGCTGCCGGAAGTGGTCGGCGACGCCGCGATCCAGGTGAGCCCCGGCGACGCCGAGGAGCTGGCGTCGGTGCTGCGCCGCCTGCACGACTCACCCGAGGAGCGCGAACGGGTGGGCCGGGCCGGATACGACCGGGTCATGGAACGCTACACCTGGCACGTCGTCGCCAAGAAGACCGTCGAGGCCTATCGCGAGGCCATCGCGGCCCGCCGCCCCCGCTGAGCCCCCGCTGAGCCCCTGATGCGCCCCCCCGATGAGCCCCTGATGAGCCCCCGATGAGAACGAGGAGACCTGTCTAGTGCTGACCGTGGACTTCGCCCGGCTGCCCGTCGGACCCGGCGTGCGCGTGCTCGACCTCGGCTGCGGCGGCGGCCGGCACGCCTTCGAGGTGCTGCGCCGGGGGGCCGACGTCGTCGCCTTCGACATGGACAAGTCGGAGCTGGACGACGTGGCGGCCATGTTCGTGGCGATGGACAAGGGCGGTGAGGTGCCGCTCGGCGCGACCGGCGAGACCGTCCAGGGCACCGCGCTGGACATGCCGTTCGAGGACGACGGCTTCGACCGGGTGATCGCGGCCGAGGTGCTGGAGCACATCCCCGACGACATGACCGCGATGCGGGAGATCTTCCGGGTGCTCAAGCCCGGCGGCACCGCCGCGATCACCGTGCCGAGCTTCCTGCCGGAGCGCATCTGCTGGGCGCTGGACGAGGCCTACCACACCGCCCCCGGCGGCCATGTCCGCATCTACACGCTGGCCGAGCTGTCGGCGAAGCTGAAGTCCACCGGCTTCGAGATCGGCCCCCACCACCACGCGCACGGCCTGCACGCGCCCTACTGGTGGATCAAGTGCGCGGTCGGCGTCAACAACGACGACCACCCGCTCGCCAAGGCCTACCACGAGCTGCTCGTCTGGGACATCATGAAGCGCCCGGCCGCCACCCGGATCGCCGAGACCCTGCTCAACCCGGTCATCGGCAAGAGCGTGGTGCTGTACGTCCGGAAGCCCGCGGCGTGATCGGTCGCGACAAGATCGTCCAGACGGCTCAGAGCATCGCGGCGATCCAGCAGGACGACGGCGGCATCCCCTGGCCCGAGGGTCACGTCGACGCGTGGAACCACATCGAGTGCCTGATGGCCATGAGCGTGGCCGGCCTGGACGAGCCGGTCCGCCGGGGCTACGACTACCTGGCCGCCCACCAGCGCGACGACGGTTCGTGGCCGATGAAGCTGGTCGACGGCGTCGCCGTGGAGCGCGGCGGCGAGTCCAACCACGCCGCCTACATCGCGGCGGGCGTCTGGCACCACCACCTCGTCACGGGCGACCAGGCGTTCACCAAGGAGCGCTGGCCGATGGTCAAGGCGGCCCTCGACTACGTGGTGGGGCTGCAGACCGAGCGGGGCGAGATCGTCTGGGAGCGCGACGCCCGGGGCCGCGCCTCGTCGTACGCGCTGCTCACCGGCTGCTCCTCGATCCACCAGGGGCTGCGCTGCGGCGTGCTGCTGGCCGACCATCTGGGCGACCCGCAGCCGCACTGGGAGCTGGCCGCCGACCGCCTGGCGCACGTGCTGTCGGCCCATCCCGAGGCGTTCGCCGACAAGAGCCGCTTCTCGATGGACTGGTACTACCCCGTGCTCGGCGGCGCCGTGCGCGGCGCCCAGGCGTTCGAGCTGCTCGACCGCGAGTGGCCGACGTTCGTGGTGCCGGGGCTCGGCATCCGCTGCGTGTCGGACCAGCCGTGGGTGACCGGCGCCGAGACGTGCGAGCTGGTGCTGGCCCTCGACGCGCTGGGCGACCGCGAGCGGGCGGTCCGGCTCTTCGCCGACATGCAGCATCTGCGGCACGAGGACGGCTCCTACTGGACCGGCTGGCAGTTCGCCAACCACAAGCACTTCCCCTACGAGCGCTCCGGCTACACCGCCGCCGCGGTCGTCCTGGCCGCCGACGCGCTGCAGGGCCTGTCCGGCGGCGCCGCGCTGTTCCGGGCGGTGGCCGCGCCGTCCGTCACGCCCTCCGATCCCGACCTCTGCGGCTGCACCCCCGCGCGCACCTGACCGCCCCGCCGTACGGGAACGCAAGGGGTTTTGCGGGTTCTTTGCCGGGAGGGGCGGAGCGGCTCCTCCGGCGTTCGGAATGGGGTGACTAGCTTCGGGTGTGGCCGTACGAGGCGTCTTCGGGGGAAGCGTGGGCGACACGGGCACAACAGCGTTCTTGCACCAGGACAGGACCGAACCGACTCTGAGTCAGGCTCGCGGCTGGCGAAGGCTGCTGGCCCGCGAGGAGCACGAGGCGGATCTCGGGCGGCGGAGGTTCGTCCTCAGACACGGACCGGCGGGAACGATCATCGAAGACGCCGAGAAGTCCTATCTGTTCGGTTTCAACGCGGTCGTCTCGCAGGAGCTCGGCAAGATCGAGGAGCTGCCGCCGCGGCAGCGGGCCTTCGGCTACGAGGGCGCCGGCGCCGCCTGCACCGCGCTCGACCTCCTCACCCTGACCCGGGGCCGGCGGCTGCACGAGCTGCTGGCCGGCCCCGCCGCGCAGCACCAGTACGCCGTCCACCTCGGCGCCGGCCGAGGCTACGCGCTGCTGCGCCTGCGGCCGGTCCGGCGCGCGAAGCGATCCCATCCGCTGCTGCGCTGGCTGGCCGTGGACGGCTACGGCTTCCAGCGCAGCCTCGACCACACCGACCGGATGGTGGGCGAGCGGGCCCTGCCGGACCTGCCGACCAGGGCCTTCCGCGGGACCTTCGACCAGGGGCTGGGCCGGCTGCTCTGGTATCACGACTGCGCCTCGCCGGACGACGTGGCGGCCCGCGTCTCCGCCTACCCGGCGGGCCGGCGGGCGGACCTGTGGAGTGGCGTGGCGTTCGCCGCGACGCGCGTGGGCGGGGCCGGCCCCGCGGACCTGGAACGGCTGGCCGAGCACGCGGGAGCGGACGGCTTCCGGGCCCACCTGGCGCAGGGGTGCGCGTTCGCCGCGGCCGCCGGCCTCTGGGCCGGGCCGCCGCCCGAGCACGTGGAGCAGGCCGTACGGGCCCTGACCGGCGCCGAGTCAGGCGAGGTCGCCTCCTGGGTGGACGACGCGCTCACCGCCCTCGGCCACGATCCGCACACCCACGACGACTTCCTGGCCTGGCAGGCCGGCACCCGCCGCGCCTGGGCCGGGCGGCACGGCTAGGCGAACCGGCCGCGCCCCGACCGGCTCAGTGATCGGGCCGGGCGCCGATGCCGGGCGCCACGCGCTCCAGCACGCGCAGCGACCCCTCCACCGACACCTCCTTGAACGCGCCCGACGCCAGGGCGCGCAGGTAGACCCGGTAGGGCGCCTGCCCCCCGGTGGCGGGGTCGGGGTAGATGTCGTGGAAGACCAGCGCCCCGCCCTCCATGACGTGCGGCGCCCAGCCCTCGTAGTCGCGCGTCACCGGCTCCTCGGAGTGGCCGCCGTCGATGAACAGCAGGCCGAGCGGGGTCGCCCAGAGCCTGGCCACCTGCTCCGACCGGCCGACGATCGCGATCACCTCGTCCTCCAGCCCGGCCGCCGCGATCGTGTGACGGAACACCGGCAGGGAGTCCATCTTGCCGAACCGCGGATCGACCAGCGTCGGGTCGTGGTGGGCCCAGCCCGGCTGGATCTCCTCCGAGCCGCGATGGTGGTCGACGGTGACGACCACGGACCCGGTCTGCCGGGCGGCCGCGCCGAGGTAGACGGCCGACTTGCCGCAGTAGGTGCCGATCTCGCAGATCGGGCCGCGCCCGCCGTATCTCAGAGCGGCCTCGAACAGCGCGATGCCCTCCTTCGGCGGCATGAAGCCCTTGGCGTGCTCGGCTGCGTACAGCAGTTCGGGCGGCATCGTCATGGCATCGACCCTAACGGAACCGAACAACATTCCAGGGCCCTCTTGCCCGGCTTTATGCAACCTGTTCTACTTGGCAGCGTGAATCAGCGCGCTCGCATCTCGATGTCCGAGGAAGCCGTCACCGCGTTCCTGGAGGGGTCTCGCAAGCTGCAGCTCGCGACCATCAACCCCGACGGCACGCCGCACCTGGTGACCATGTTCTACGGGCTCGACGAGGGACGCATCGCCTTCTGGACGTACGGGAAGTCCCAGAAGACGCGCAACCTGGAGCGCGACCCGCGGGTGAGCTGCCTGATCGAGGCCGGCGACGACTACGCGGAGCTCCGGGGCGTCCTGGTGTACGGCGAGGCCAAGCGCATCGACGACCGCGAGCGGGTGCTGGCCATCGGCCTGGACGTCGCCCGCAGGATGACGCCCGGCGTGGCGGACGAGTTGCTACTGCCGTACGTCGAGCAGACCGGTCGCAAGCGGGTCGCATTCGTCGTGGAGCGCACCAAAGTGGTCTCATGGGACCACAGGAGGCTCACGTGAAAGTCACAGTTGACGAGATGGTGTGCGAGGCCAACGCCGTGTGCATGGGGCTCGCACCCGAGGTGTTCGATGTGGACGACGACGACCAGCTCCACATCCTGCTGCCCGAACCACCACCCGACATGCTCGACCGCGTCAGGCACGCGGTCCGATCCTGCCCCAAAGCCGCACTTTCCCTTGAGGAATAGCTGGAGGAGGAACCCCCATGCGCGCCGCCCTTCTGCACGCCGTAGGCGACGACAAGCTGGACATCCGCGACGACGTCACGCTGGCCCCGGTCGGGCCCACCGACGTCCGCGTGCGGATCAAGGCGACCGGCGTCTGCCATTCGGACCTCTCGGCCATGACCGGCGTGCTTCCGCAGCCCGTTCCGCTGGTCCCCGGGCACGAGGGGGCGGGCGAGGTGGTGGAGGTCGGTGACCACGTCACCTCGGTCCAGCCGGGCGACCACGTGGTCATCAGCTGGCGCCCGGCCTGCCAGGAGTGCGACCTGTGCCTCGGCGGCCAGCCGTTCCTCTGCATGAAGTACGTGATCGAGTCGTTCAGCAAGGGCAACTTCCGCTTCGGCGGCGACACCACGGCGTTCGGCATGGCCGGCTGCGGCACCTGGGCCGAGGAGATCGTCGTTCCCTGGCAGGGCGTGGTCAAGATCGACGCGGACGTGCCGTGGGAGGTCGCGGCGCTGATCGGCTGCGGCATCACCACCGGCGTCGGAGCCGCCATCAACACCGCCCGGGTGCGGCCCGGCTCCACCGTCGCGGTGATCGGCTGCGGCGGCGTCGGCCTCTCGGTCATCCAGGGCGCCCGCGTCTCCGGCGCCCGGACGATCCTCGCGATCGACCCGCTGACGTCCAAGCACGAGCTGGCCAAGAAGGTCGGCGCGACCCACGCCGTCACCCCCGACGACGTGCCCGGCGCGCTGGCCGAGCTGACCGGCGGCAGCGGCTTCGACTACGGCTTCGAGGTGGTCGGCAAGTCGGCCACCATCCAGAGCGCCTGGCAGGTCACCCGGGCGGGCGGCGACGTCATCGTGGTCGGCGCGGGCGCGATGGACGACATGGTGTCGATCTCCGCCTTCAGCCTGCTCTTCGAGGGCAAGAACCTGCTGTCCAGCCTGTACGGCGAGGCCGACGTGCGGCACGACTTCCCCTACTTCGCCAACCTCTACAAGGCCGGCAAGCTGGACCTGGAGTCGATGATCAGCTCCCGCATCCGGCTCGGCGACCTCAACGACGCCGTGGCCGCCCTCAAGAGCGGCGAGGTGCTCCGCCAGATCGTCGTCATGGACTGACCCGGGCCATACCAGGACGCCTCCGGAGCCGCCTGACCTCGGCCCTGACCTTCGAAGTCGGGGTGGCAGGAAACGAGGAAGGTGCGCTTCCCCTCCTAGCGTAGAGACCGAACCCGAGATGAGGTTGGGTCGTGGGAGGCACCAGGCGGAGGTTTGATCCGGAGTTTCGGGCGGGTGCGGTGCGCATCGTCAAGGAGACCGGCAAGCCCTCGCATGTCGCGCGAGACCTTGGTATCAACGCATACACACTGCACAACTGGGTGCAGATGGACCGGCTCGCCACCGGACAGGACGGCGGCGGTGTCACGAGGAGCACGACGCTGAAGGAATCGGCGGAAGAGGAGCTGGCCCGGCTGCGGCGGGAGAAGGCCGAGCTGGTCAAGCAGCACGCCCGGGAGAAGGCCACGTGGGAGAAGGACCGCGAGCAGCTGGAAGACGAGCGTGATGTCCTCAAGCGTTCAGTGGTCTCGTGGGTCGAAGAGGCGATGGGCCGGTGAGCGTGGCGGCTTTCATCTGCTCCCAGAAGACCGAGTACGGCATCGACCACATCGTCTCCGGCCGGGCGCTGGGGGTGTCGCAGGCCTGGTTCTACAAGTGGAAGAAGCGCATCGGCCAGGTGGCACCGACGGCGCGTGAACAGCGGCGGGCAGCGCTGGATGAGGAGATCAAGCGCCTGTTCGACGCCTCGGGCGGCACCTACGGCTCGCCCCGGATCACGCGGGACCTGCACGCCGGTGGCTGGAGGGTGTCGGAGAACACGGTCGCGGTGCGGATGGCTGAACTCGGGCTGGCCGGCCAACCGCCGAAGAAGCGCCGGTCGCTGACCCGGCAGGGGAAGCGGAAGGCCGCGCCGGATCTGGTGGGCCGGAAGTTCACCGCGGTTGCCCCGGACGTGCTGTGGGTGGGCGACGGCACGATGATCGACACCGATGAGGGGCCGTTGTACCTGGCCACCTTCGAGGATCTGTTCTCCCGCCGGCTGCTCGGCTATGCGATGTCGGAGCACCATGACGCGGCGTTGACGGTGGCATCGCTGCAGATGGCGGTGGCCGTCCGGGGCGGGGACGTGGACGGGGTGATCTTCCCTTCCGACCGTGGATCGGAGTACACCGCTGCCCGCTACCAGGCCGAATGCCACAAGCACGGGGTGGTGCAGTCGATGGGCCGGGTGGGGTGCGCGCTCGACAGTACCGCTTCGGAGGCGTTCAACAGCACGCTCAAGGTCGAGTACGTGCATCGGCAGCGCTTCCGTACACGGGCCGAGGCTCGCCTGAAGATCGCGACCTGGATCACCGACTTCTACAACGCCAAGCGGAGGCACAGCGCCAACGATGGGCTGCCACCCGTCACATTCGAGCGGCAGATCAAGAAGAGGCAAGCGTCAGCGGCCCTGCTGAGGGCCGCTGTGGCATAGGAGCATCTCTACGCTTTGAGGGGATTGACAGTTGCCGAAACCCCATACACCGCCTTCACCAGCAAGAACAACAAGGCCGTCACCGCCCGCCTGATCGTGCGCCGGGTCAAGAAGCTCAACGCTCAAGCCGATCGCGGCCAGGACGAACTGTTCACCACCTACCGCTACCACCCGATCTTCACCGACAGCCCCTACACCCTGCTCCAGGCCGAGGAACACCATCGTGATCACGCGGTACAGGAGCAGGTCAACGCGGATCTGATCGACGGGCCGCTCGCGCACCTGCCCTCGGGCCACTTCGCCGCCAACGCCGCCTGGCTCACCTGCGCGGCCATCACCCACAACCTGCTGCGCGCCCTGGGCTGCCTGGCCTCGGCCTTCCACGCCCGAGCCCGCGGGACCACCCTGCGCCGCCACCTCATCAGCGTGCCCGCCCGCCTGGCCCGGCACGGCCGCGGCCACCTCACCTTGCACCTGCCGCGGCATTGGCGCTGGGGTCTGGCCTGGATGAACACCTTCACCACCACCCACGACCCGCCACCGCACCCGGCCTGAGCGCCGCCTCCAGATCACCGCCACCTCACACGACCACGACGGTCACCGCCACCGCGCACATCCCACCCCCGAAACCCGAAGGACACCGGACAGGCCGCGACCTGCGCGCGGCAGCCCTCCCACGCCCGAAAACCCAGCCCCTCAACCGCGGAATCCATCCTCACGGAGGAACCGGACCGAAAATCGATCACCGTGAATCACACAGCGGATTCAGGCTCAGAATCGATGGAAACGGTTCAGCAAGCCACCGTCCGTCACCATATGTACACGAATGTGGATCTTGCTGACTTACTCCATAGAAGTTACGCTTTGCATGCTTTCCTGACCCACTCTAAGACTTTGTATCAAAAAATGTGTTAGACGCCAGATTGGGCCGGGTGACGTCTATTATCCCAAACGTCAATAGTAAGGGTAGAATGAAGCAGGTAGACATGTTCAAGCTGATCAACAGAAATTGCATCGTCGTTGCCACCCTGATTGGTGGCGGTGTCGCCTTCACCGCCAAGGCGCCGTTGGCCTTATCCGGCGGCAGCAACCCGGAGCCAAGCCCTCCGCATCGGAGGGAAATGTGATCTTCCGCCTGCTTGGCCCCTTGCGCTTGGGGCCGGACGGATCCCGACCGGTTACCATCTCCCCCATGGCGCTGGGTATTCTCGCGGGCACTGGTGCTCAACGCCGGGCGGGAGTTGTCAGCGGCCCGGCTGGGTAGCCTAACCTGGGACGATCCACCGCAGTCGGCAATGTCGAACCTGCGTACCCATATTGGACGGGCACGCGTTTGTCTCCGGCAACACGACCTCGTTCATCGGCTGTTCACCACCCGCGGCGCGGGCGAGGCCAGCACCACCTACCGGCTCATTGTGCAGCCCGGAGAGTGTGACGTGCAGGTGTTCCAAGACCGGGTGGCCCACGCTCGGGCTGTCCTCGCGCACGGACGGCTCGACACCGCAATGGACCTGTTCCGGCAGGCACTAAGCATGTGGGAGGGCCCTGCATGCTCCAATGTGTCCGGCAGCGCGATCCTGAGGGCGGGCCTCACCCATCTCGACGAACAATGTTTGCTCGCCTGGGAGGATTACATCGAGGTCGGACTCCGCCTCGGCATGGAACGGTCCCTGGTCCGTGAGATTCGCAGCTTGGTCACGGAATATCCGACGCGGGAGGGCATTTCTGGGCAGCTCATCAGAGCGCTCTATCTGAGCGGTGACCCCCATGGCGCGTTGATCGAGTACGAGAGGCTCCGCTGTCTGCTACGAGAAGAACTGGGCATCGACCCCTCTTCGCCGCTGCAGCGCCTTTACCTCACCGTCCTGAGACATGAAGACCGAACGATACGGACCCCCGGAGACCTTCGTCGGTCGCTTGGGCACTCTACATGAATGCTCCACCCAAATCGACCCGAAATGCTATGGGAGCTTTTTGATGGAAATGATATTAAGGAGCGCGGCCCTACTCGTCTCCCTCGTAGTACACGCGTTCACCCTCGCGTTCATCGTCATGGGGTGCTGGATCATCTACGTGAACTCTGATTTTTTGTTCGCCTGGATGGCGGGCCTGGTTTTCGTGGGTATCGGCGTGCTGCTGCGCCCGCGGCCACGTCGCCTGCCCGCCGACGCCGAATCGGTGGCTCGCTCCTCAGCACCTGAGCTGTACCGTGTCGCGGAACGGGTAGCACGAGTCGTGGGCGTGGAGCCGCCGGCAACTGTGGCGCTCAGGGACCTCACCATAGCCAGCGAGTACCTGCGCGTGGGACGAGGCAGTCAGGTGCTCGTGATCGGCCTTCCTCTGTGGCTTGTACTGTCGGCAAAGCAGCGTGTGGTGTTGCTGGCCGCAACCTATGCTGAGGCGCACGATGACAAGCTGATCATCGATGGGGCGCTTTCCACTCTGGCCGTGTGGCGCGAGTCGCTGCTGAAGGGTGGTGGTGCCCCCGGGCGCGCGGAGGCGCACACACAAATCGGGGCCACGTTCGGCATGCACGGCACTCCACCTGGCACCTACGAGGGCATGGGAGCAATAGGCCAGGTTCTGGGCAAGGTCCTTGGCCTACCCGTGCTACTCCTGGAGTGGACGTTGATCAGGCTGGTACGCGGAGGTCGCAGTAGTGCGGCCCGACAAGAGCTTGCGCGGGCGCACCGCATCGCCACGGACGCAGAGTTGACCGAGTTGGCCGAACTAGTGCGCAATAACCGGTTTCTGGCTCCGGTGCAGGCCGCTGCGTTGCGTGGGGCGAGTGTTTCGGAAATCCGGCAGTCCGCGCTCGCCAGTGCGGAGGCTCTTGCCTCCTGCACGAATGATCGGAACGCTACTCCCAACCTGCTCACTTCGGACGCATCGGCCCGCATCGACGATGAACTGAGGGGGCACTACGCGTGCGCCATCAAAGGGTTTGGGCTGATCTCCTGAAGTTGCGCGAAGGCGTTCTGGGCTGCTCCGTAACTCCGAACATGGACCGAGTAGGATTCTTGCGAGCCCGGAAGGCAAAATAAATGGCGAAGAAGCCGAAGCAGTATGTTAGGCGGTGACCACAGCACGCTCCCACATCATGGGCTCGTCACTACCGAATGCCGCCAGCACGGCGGCCACACCTGCCGCGCCTTCCAGGAATCCTGGATTGTCCTGTGCACGCCCTTGGAGATCGACTTCTCGAAAGCCGTACGGAGCGGACGGATCATGCATGTCGAGCAGTTCGTCCAGCTCGCGGTTCAGGTGCTCAATCAAAGCGGGATCCGACCGTGACGCGTCTCGGGTAAAGCGGTGTAGAAGATGAATGAGCCCTGCCTTTCCATGGCAGAAGTTAGGCGATGGGATACCTCGGGACCCCGTGTCTCGTCCGAGGGCAGCGTGGAGGATGGCAACGGCGGTTTCCTCCCAGTCCGGGCGGGCACATGCGCGTGCCGCAAGCTGGAGCGCACGGGCCGCTCCCGGGTTCCCGTAGCACCAAGCCGTGCGCGTCGGACGTTCCGGACGATGCACTCCGGAAGGCAGCACGTGATAAGGGACGTCGAGTCCTTCATTGGAGAGCACGATGCTGGCGCACAGACACTCGGCCAGCGAGGTGATCAACGGCCGCAGATCGAGGTCGGCCCGTCCCGTTAGCTGGACGAGGCAGGCGAGGCTGAGAGGGCCGGCAATGCCGTGCGCGACGCCCAGGTTGAGGTAACCGCTGCGCAGCTCCGGGTGCAGGCCATGGTCTTTGCCGAGGACCCGATGCGCCGGTGTCCACAATCCTCCTGGTGAAGGCTGGCAGGTCCAGTCGGTGAGCCGCTGCATGACGCGTTCCAGAAGCGTAGCGGCCCCGGCAGAGTACTGCGCTGCCATGGTCAGGTGTGCGGCGACGCCGCAAAGTCCATTAATTAAATCATAGTCTGCTTCAGCGAGACCGCCCTCGGCAGGCAACTCGTCCAGTGCCGTATCGACCCGGGAGAATGCCTCTGTCTGCGGTGGGTGCCGCGGTCTTCGGCGTCCAGTTGGCGAACCGCTCCCTCGGGTCACTCGTGCTCTCACTGAACGGGTGTTACGAATCGGGGCTGTACTTCCTCGACCTGGTCGAGTTCCTGAACGCCACGTCGGCCCGGCGCAGACCGGCACTCGCCCCGGCGCCTCCCGAGGTGAGTCATTTCGAGGTGGACAACATCAGTTTCTCCTACCCCGGGGGATCATCCGCCGCCGTACGCGGGGTGTCCCTTAATGTGCGCCGAGGTGAGATGATCGCACTGGTGGGCGAGAACGGCTCGGGCAAGAGCACGGTTGCCAAATTGCTGGCAGCACTCTACGACCCGGACCAGGGGCAGATTCGCTGGGACGGCGAACCGGTGACCGAAGCCCGCCGGGAGGAACTGTGGAACCAGGTCGGGTTCATCGCTCAAGACTTCACCCGCTGGCCCTTCTCCGCCCGCGACAACATCACCATGGGTAAGCCGGTCGATCTGGGTTCGCTGCGCCTCGCATCCTCCCGGGCTGGAGCCGATGTGGTGATCGAAAGCCTAGACGCGGGGTACGATACGCTCCTGGACCGCCGCTTCAAGAGTGGTCTGGAACTGTCGAAGGGACAGTGGCAGCGCATGGCCGCAGCGCGCGCCTTCTATCGCGATTGTGCCCTCCTCATCTGTGATGAGCCGACTGCAGCACTGGACGCCCGTGGAGAGCAGGCGTTCCTACATGCGCTTCGGGAGTACGCCAGGGAGAAGGCGGTGGTGCTCATCACCCACCGACTGGAGAACGTCCGTCACTGCGACCGTGCATACGTCCTCGTGCACGGCAGGGTAACGGAATCCGGGGGCCACGACGAGCTAATGTCCCTACGGGGCGCCTTCTACGAGCTGTACCAGCTCCAGGCCGACAGGTGGGCAGCCGTTCCCTGACACTCGAGGGCGTTTGCTGCACCAGGTGACCCTGCTGTTAACTAGCGGCACGCAGATTTCGGGTCCGTTTTGAACTATTGTGACCGAGTTCATGCCGTGCGCGGCCATTTCTCCTCTCGTGCCGGCCGCAGATGGAGTGGTCTGTGTCGATGCAGCCAAGGGCGTGGCCGGGGGCGGCACCATCGCCGTGAGCACGGTCGCGGCTGCTTCGGCGCTCGTCTTCGTATTCTGCACGGTCTGCTGAGACAGGAAGGATTTGCCGCCAGGGAAATCCGCCTCGTCGTCCACGTAGATGACGGTCGGCTGAGCGCTGAAGCCCGCGTCGGGAGTGGCCATCTCGATGGCGTCCTGCAGGCGCTCCATCTCCATACGACATAACGGCCACCAGCTCACGAACCGCCCTGCGAACTCCGCTCCATGCCGGAGGTCACCGCACCCGGCATCGAACCGGCTGCTCCATACTCATTAGCAAGATCATTTCAGTGTCACCACGTACACTTCCATGTATGAGTGCGCTGCACGAGGAGTATGACGACCTTCACCGCCTGGTCGATCGCCTGTCGCCGACCCAGGCAAGAGCCTTGCGTGCTGTAGCACTTGAGCTGGTTCACGATCAGCCGGACGAGCAGGCCACCGTTCTCGGCGAAAGGCGACGGACGCTGTCCTTCGCGGGCATCATCGCCGACGAGGCAGACAGCGCTCAGCGATCAGAGGACATCCTTCGCGATCGCTTCCGGCAGCGCTGATGCTGATCTGCGACACCGGGCCGCTGTATGCGGTCCTCAACCGCAAAGACCAAGACCACGAGCGCTGCCTCGCCCTGCTTCAATCGCATTCTGGTCCACTCATCGTTCCGGGCCCCGTGCTCACCGAGGTCTGCTGGCTCCTCGAGTCTCGCGTCGGCCCAGACGCCGAAGCTCGGTTCCTGCGCTCCATCGTCGATGGTGAACTAACCTTCGAGCCCTTGGTGATCGACGACGTTGCGCGCATGGCCGAACTTGTCAGGACTTACTCCAACTTCCCGCTGGGCGCTGCAGACGCTTCTGTAATCGCGGTGGCCGAACGCCTGAACGCCGCCGAAGTCGCCACCCTCGACCACCGGCACTTCTCCGCCGTCAAGCCGAAGCACGTCGCCAACTTCACCCTGCTTCCCTGACGCGTACCATCACACAGTTACGCCCAAGAAGACCTCCTGGGCACCTCGCTGTCACTCAAGCCGGGAGCCCGGTCAACCGGTGATCCGTCACCTCGGCGAATATCGACGAAACCCCCGGCCGGAGAGCCGGCCGGGGGTTCGGGTCGCGGGGAGCGTCAGCCGGTGAAGCCGACCGCCGCCCAGTCCACGGTCTTGTACCCCCTGGAGCCGTAGTTGGCGAGCGTCTTCTTGCTCGCGATGATCTCGGGCCGCTGGTACAGCGGGATGGTGTGCACCATGTCCCAGATCAGCTTGTCGGCGGCGTTGGCCTTCTCGATGGCCTTGGCCGGGTCAAGCTCGCTCACCGCCTCCTCGATGGCGGCGTCCAGAGCGGGGTCGCTGCCCTTGGGGAAGTTGCTCTCGGAGCCGGTCTTGTAGATCTGCGGCAGCGAGCCGATCGGCAGCGGCGTGCCGATCCAGGAGAACGGCACCAGGTCGAAGTCGCCCTTGATGATGAAGTCGGTGAAGAACTTGTCATCGGGGACCGGGCGGATCGTGATCTTGATCCCGGCCTCCTTGAGCATGGCCTGGGTCAGCTCACCCTCCGTCTTGGCGTACGGCACGCCCGCGGGGACGACGAAGCTCAGCGCGAACTCCTTGCCGTCCTTCTTGCGGTACTCGCCCTCCTGCTTCCAGCCGGCCGCGTCGAGCAGCTGCTTGGCCTTCTCCACGTTGTACTTGCCGAGGTCGCCGGAGTTGTCGACGTAGCCCTTGTGGTTGTTCATGAAGACGTGGTTGCCGAGCGTCTGCAGCGGCCAGTCCATGTCCTTCAGGTCGGACTCGGTGATCACGTCACGGTCGATCCCGTACGCGATGGCCTGGCGGACCGACTTGTCCTTCAGGAACTCCGACTGGTTGTTGACGGTGATGTGCCGCCAGTTGGGGCTGAACGCCTTGCGGATGTCCACGTCGGGGACTTCCTTGGCCCGCTTGAGGTCGGCCGGGCTGCCCGGCGGGATCTCGACGGCGTCGAGCTCGCCGTTGGCGAAGGCGTTCACCTGCGCGGCGGGCGTCTCGATCGTCCGGAAGATGATCTTGTCGAGCTTGGACTTCTTGCCCCACCACTTGTCGTCGCGCACGACGGTGAGCGTCTTGGTGCCCTCGTCGACCTTCTCCACCTTGAAGGGCCCCGCGGTGACCGGGATCTTCTGCAGGTAGTCCTTCTCGTACCCCTCCGGCTTCTCCATGTGCGAGGCGGGGAGGAGGTGCGCCGTGCCGCGGTTGAACAGGCCCTGCCATTCCGGATACGGCTTGGAGAAGGTCACGATGGCGACCTTGTCCGAGTCGCCCTTGGTGACCGACTCGATCCGGTCCCAGCCGTCCGTGGAGGCCGGCTTGTACTTCTTGTCCTTGCCGTTGTTGATCTTCCAGGCGACCTCGAGGTCCTTCCACGTGATCGGCGTGCCGTCCGACCACACGGCCTTGTCGTTGAGCGTGTACGTGACGACCTGCTTGCCGGAGGTCATCTCGTTCTTCACGTCGGTCACGAAGTCGGGATTCGCGGTGTGGGTGGCACCATCGTCCGACAGCATCAGCTGCGGCATGATCGTGTCGAGCATGTCCGCGGTGTCGGACTGGTTGCCGTCGACGTGGTTGGGGTTCCACTGCGACGGCCACTGCCCGATCGCGAGGGTCAGCGTGCCCCCGTCCTTGACCTGCTCGTAGGCGACCGGGTTGATGCTGATGGCCGGGGTCTCGGCCATCTGCTGCTGGGCCTGCTGCGACTGCTCGGCACTGGGCTTCTTGGCGTCGCCGCCGCCACCACCGCAGGCCGCGACGGCCATGGCCAGGACTGCGAGCCCCGCCGTGGCCTGGTAACGAACCTTCACTTTTCCTCCTGGTCTTCCGAGGCCGGGATGACCTCGATCTGCTCCGCGTAGTGGCAGGCGGCGCCGTGGTCCACGGCGTTCGCGAGCCGGTCAACTCTGGGCTCTTCGTCCACGCAGCGCTGCCGCTCGGCCTCGCCGAGGCGGGCGAACTTGGGGCAGCGGGTGCGGAACCGGCATCCCGATGGGGGATCGGCCGGGCTGGGCAGGTCGCCTTCGAGCAGGATCCGCTTGCGGGTCCGTTCCATCTCGGGGTCGGGCAGCGGGATCGCCGACAGCAGCGCCTGGGTGTAGGGGTGCGCGGGACGGTCGTAGACGTTCTCGACGGCGCCGATCTCGGCGATGCGGCCGAGGTACATGACCGCGACCCGGTCGGCGAGGTGCCTGACCACCGCCAGGTCGTGCGCCACGAACAGGTACGACAGCCCCAGGGTGTTCTTCAGCTCCTCCAGCAGGTTGACGACACCGGCCTGGATGGAGACGTCGAGCGCGGAGACCGGCTCGTCGAGCACGAGGAGCTTGGGGTCCAGCGCGAGCGCCCGGGCGATGCCGATGCGCTGGCGCTGGCCGCCGGAGAAGTGCTGCGGGTAGCGCGCGGCGTACTCCGGCGCCAGCCCGACCAGTTCGAGCAGCTCGGCGACGCGCCCCTTCACGTTCGTGTGACCGTGGGCGCGCAGCGGTTCGGCGATGATGTCGCCCACCGGCATGCGTGGGTCGAGCGCGGCCATCGGGTCCTGGAAGACGATCTGCAGGTCGGCGCGGAGCGCCTTGCGCGCCGACCTGTCCAGCTGGGCGCTGTCCCTGCCGAGCACGACGACGCGGCCGCTCTGCGGGGCCGCCAGCTGCATGATCTGCTGCAGCGTGGTCGTCTTGCCGCAGCCGGACTCGCCGACCAGGGCCAGCGTCTCGCCCTCCGCGATGTCGAAGCTGATGCCGTCGACCGCGTGCACGGTGCCGACCCGGCGCTTGAACACCGCGCCCTTCATGAGCGGGAAGTGCCGGACGAGGTCGGTGAGCTCCAGCACGGTGGCGCGCTCGTCGCGCGGCACGCGCACCACCTCGCTCGGCGGGATGTCCGGGACCGGGAACACGTCCTCGCCCGTCAGGCCCTTGTACTCGATCTCGTTCGAACGGAGGCAGGCCACCTGACGGCCGCCGCCGATCGCGACCAGCGGCGGCTCCTCCTCCTCGCACACGTCGATCCGCATCGGGCAGCGCGGCGCGAACGGGCAGCCCGGCGGCAGCGCCGCCGGAGAGGGCGGGGTCCCCTCGATCGGGACCAGCGGCCCCTCCGCGCCGTCGATCCGGGGGATCGACGCCAGCAGCCCCATCGTGTACGGCATCCGCGGCCGGTAGTAGATGTCGTCCACGGCCCCCTGTTCGACCGGCTTGCCCGCGTACATGACGAGCACCCGGTCGGCCATGCCCGCGATGACCCCCAGATCGTGGGTGATCATCACGATGCCGGCGCCCGTCTCCCGCTGCGCGGTCTTCAGCACCTCGAGCACCTGGGCCTGGATGGTCACGTCCAGCGCGGTGGTCGGCTCATCGCAGATCAGCAGGTCGGGGTCGTTGGCGATGGCCATCGCGATCATCGCGCGCTGCCGCATGCCGCCGGAGAACTCGTGCGGGAAGGCCTTGGCCCGCACGTTCGGGTGCGGGATGCCGACCAGGTCGAGCAGCTCGACGGCGCGCTGGGCGGCCTTGTCCTTGCCGAGCTTCTGATGGACGCGGACGGCCTCGGCGATCTGGTCGCCGATGGTGTAGACGGGGGTGAACGCCGACAGCGGGTCCTGGAAGATCATGCTGATCGACTTGCCGCGGACCCTGGTCAGCTCGCTCTCGTCGACCCCGACCAGTTCCTGGCCGTGCAGCATGACCGAGCCGCTGACCTCGGCGTTCTGCGGCAGCAGGCCCATGACGGCGAGTGACGTCACGGACTTGCCCGAGCCCGACTCGCCGACGATGCCGAGGACCTCGCCGCGCGAGACCTCGTAGCTCACCCCGCGCACGGCCTGGATGTCGCCGGGGAAGGTGACGGTGAGGTCGCGGACCTCCAAGATGCTCACGAGTTGCTCCCGGGGTCGAGTGCGTCACGCAGTCCGTCGCCGATCAGGTTGATGCTCAGCACCAGGACCACCAGCAGACCGGCCGGGAACGCGAACAGCCACGGGTAGCCGGTGGCGTTGCGGGATCCCTCCGCGATCAGCGTGCCGAGCGAGACGTCGGGCGGCTGGATGCCGAAGCCGAAGAACGAGAGCGCCGCCTCACCGATGACCGCGCCGCTGACGTTGAGGGTCGCGTCGATGATCAGCAGTGAGGACAGGTTCGGCAGGATGTGCCGGAAGATGATCTTCCAGCGCGGGATGCCCATGTAGACGGCGGCCAGGACGTACTCCCGCTCGCGCAGCGAGAGCGTCATGCTGCGCACCACCCTGGAGGTGATCATCCAGGCGAACGCCGCGAGCAGCACCACGAACCAGAGCCAGGAGCCGCCTTTCAGCCTCGGCGAGATGATCGCGATGATCAGGAAGCTGGGGAGCACGAGCAGCAGGTCGACGCCCCACATGAGGAGCCGGTCGATCCGGCCGCCGAAATATCCGGCGAACGCGCCCACCACCGCCGCGAGGGCGGTGGAGATGAGCGCCACCAGCAGTCCGATGATGATCGACTTCTGCATGCCGCGCAGCGTGACCGCGTACATGTCCTGGCCGATCGAGGTGGTCCCCCACCAGTGGTCGGCCGAGGGAGCCGAGAGGAAGGCCCGGAAGTCCTTGTCCGTCCACTCGTACGCGCCGATGAACGGGCCGATGTAGGCCAGTGCCACCAGCAGGATCAGGGCAATGCAGCCATAGCGGGCCTGCTTGTTACGCAGCAGTCGGCCGAGTACAACTTTCGAACGCACCTAGTTCACCCGCACTCGAGGATCGAGGGCCGCCACGAGCAGGTCCGACAGGAAGGAGGCGACCAGGACGCAAAGGGAGGCGAAGAGACTCACCGCGGCGACGGCGTTGACGTCGTTCTGGTTGATCGAGTCGACCAGCCAGGCACCCATGCCGTGCCAGGCGAAGATCTTCTCGGTGAAGGTGGCGCCGGTGAGCATCGTGCCGAACGCGAAGGCGAAGTACGTGGCCGCCGGGATCAGCGCGGTGCGGAGCGCGTGCTTGAACAGCGCGGTCCTGCGCCGGAGCCCCTTGGCCATCGCCGTCCGGACGAAGTCCTGGTTCAGCACGTCGAGCATCATGTTGCGCTGGATGCGGCTGTAGAAGGCGATCGAGCCGAGGCTGAGCGAGATGGTCGGCAGGATCAGGTGGTTCAGCCGGTTGAAGAACTGGTCCCAGCCGGACAGCTTGGGGTTGTACTCCCCTGTGTACTCGATCAGCGTGAACCCCAGCCCGCGGTTCAGGCTGTAGGTGGCGATCGCGAGCAGCGTGGCCAGCACGAACACCGGGATCGCCATGATCACGAAGGAGCCGACCCCGATCAGGCGGTCGCTGAACCTGTACTGCCTGACGGCGGAGTAGGCGCCCAGCCCCACGCCGAGGACGAAGCCCACGACGGTGCCGATGAACAGCAACCGGAGGCTGACCCCGATCCGCCGGCCCATCTCCTCGTTGACCGAGCCGCCGTTCCAGGTCCTGCCGAAGTCTCCGGTGACGACGCCCGAGGCCCAGGTCACGTACCGCTGGAACACGGGGGTCTTGTCGTTGAGGTTGTACTCGTCGAGTGTCGCGTCGACGACAGCCTCGGCGACCGGGGGTTGGCGCCCCTCGTACGCGCCGCGAGGGTTCATCGTGGTCGCGGCCAGCATGTACGCCAGGCTGGCCGCGATCATGACCAAGATCGCATTGGTCGCGAACCTGCGTAGCAGGTACCTGCCCATCACCCTCCGTTCGCGCTGAACGAGGGCCGAGGCCACGCCGGGAAGACAGCCCTCACAGCAGAAAAGCCACCTTCACGTCAGCGGAAAGCCACTTGACGCGAGGATGACTAGCGAATCGGAGAATATCGGACAAAGAGTTACGACCGACAACAGTCGGTCGTAACAGTCAGGTAACCAGCCTTACCCTGCTTGGCCAATAGGGCCACTGACCTGCATAAACACCCCTTTATCGCTATCGGTCGGCTATGTCACAAAATCGGGACATAAGCCGGACAGAATGGTCGCCGACTGCCCTCACTGCAGCCGGCGACAAACTTATGTCACGAAATTCGTACATAAATTACGGCGGCACAGCCCCTCCACCAGCCCCTCAACGCGCCATGTCACAGAATCCGGACATATTGCTACACGCAGGGAGGCCCCGGGATCAGGTGGTGGAGAAGGCGGCGTCGAACGCGGTGGTCGGCGGGGTGATGGAGTTGAGCTTGCGGATGAAGCCGAGCGCCTCCCTGGCCCCGTCGAGCCGGTCCATGCCCGCATCCTCCCACTCGATGGAGATCGGGCCCGTGTAGCCGATCGAGTTGAGCGCCCGGAAGCAGTCCTCCCACGGCACGTCGCCCCGGCCGGTGGACACGAAGTCCCAGCCGCGCCGCAGGTCGGCCCACGGCAGGTGCGAGGACAGCCGTCCGCGGCGGCCGTCGCCGACCCGCACACGGGTGTCCTTGCAGTCGACGTGGTAGATCCGGTCGGCGAAGTCGAGGATGAACGCCACCGGGTCCAGGTCCTGCCAGACCATGTGCGACGGGTCCCAGTTGAGGCCGAAGGCCGGTCGGTGGCCGATCGCCTCCAGGGTGCGCTGCGTGGTCACGTAGTCGTAGGCGATCTCGCTCGGGTGGATCTCGTGCGCGAACCGCACGCCCACCTCGTCGAACACGTCGAGGATCGGGTTCCACCGGTCGGCGAAGTCCTGGTAGCCGGCCTCCACCATCGACGCGGGCACCGGCGGGAACATGGCCACCGTGTGCCAGATCGACGAGCCGGTGAAACCCACGACGGTGTCGACGCCCAGCAGGGCCGCGGCCCGCGCGGTGTCCTTCATGTCCTCGGCCGCGGCCTGGCGCACGGACTCGGGATCGCCCGACCCCCAGATGCGCGCCGGGAGGATGGCCCGGTGCCGCTCGTCGATGGGGTGGTCGCAGACGGCCTGGCCCACCAGGTGGTTGGAGATGGTCCACACCTTGAGGCCGTGCTTGTCGAGCTGGGCGTGCTTCCGCTCGACGTACGACGGGTCGGCCACGGCCTGCGCCACGTCGAAGTGGTCGCCCGAGCAGGCGATCTCCAGGCCGTCGTAGCCCCACTCGGCCGCCAGCCGGCACACCTCCTCGAACGGCAGGTCGGCCCACTGGCCGGTGAACAACGTGACCGGTCTCATGTCTCCTCCACGACTGTGTAGCGGCTGGAGTCAGCCGCGCTGCGCTCGACCGCCGCGAGCACCCGCTGCACCCGCAGCCCGTCGGCGAACGACGGTGACGGGTCGGCGCCCTCGGCGATCGCCTCCAGGAAGTCCTTGATCTCGTGGGTGAAGGTGTGCTCGTAACCGAGGCCGTGCCCCGGCGGCCACCAGGCGCCCACGTACGGGTGGTCGGGCTCGGTGACGAGGATCCGGGTGAAGCCACCGCCTCCTTCGCTGACCCACAGCTCGTTCATCGCCTCGAAGTCGAAGGCGAGGCTGCCGAGCGAGCCGTTGATCTCGATGCGCAGCGCGTTCTTGCGGCCGGTGGCGAACCGGGTGGCCTCGAAGGAGGCCAGCGCGCCGCCGGAGAGCCGCCCGATGAACAGCGCCGCGTCGTCGACCGTGACCGGGCCCGTGGCCGAGCCGCCGCCCGAGCCGCTCAACCCGGCCGACGACTCCGGCAGCGGGCGTTCCTTCACGAACGTCTCGGTCAGCGCCGAGACGCCCACCACGTGCTGGCCGGTGACGAACTGGGCGGTGTCGATGATGTGCGCCCCGATGTCGCCGAGCGCGCCCGACCCCGCCTTGTCCTTCTGCAGCCGCCACACGAGGGGGAACTCGGGGTCGACGATCCAGTCCTGCAGGTACTGGGCGCGTACGTGCCGGATCTCGCCGAGCCGGCCCTCCTCGACCAGCCGGCGGGCCAGCGCGATCGCGGGAACCCGCCGGTAGTTGAACGCGACCATCGCCCGGCCCGGCGCCCCGGCCGCCGCCTCGACCATGGCCTCGGCCTCGGCGACGGTGTTGGCCAGCGGCTTCTCGCAGAGCACGTGCTTGCCGGCGCGCAGCGCCGCGATGGCGATCTCGGCGTGGGAGTCGCCCGGGGTGCAGATGTCGACGATCTGCACGTCGTCGCGCCGGACCAGCTCTCTCCAGTCGGTCTCGACGTCGGCCCAGCCGAGGCGGGCGGCGGCGGCCGACGTGCGCTCCTTCGACCTGCCGGCCAGCACCGCCATCCGCGGCGCCAGCGGCAGGTCGAAGAAGGCCCCCGCGTTGCGCCAGGCCTGGGAGTGGACCCGGCCCATGAACGCGTAGCCCACCATGCCCACGCCGACGGTGGTTCTTTCTGACATGCGGCCCCCGATCAGGATTCGAAGCCGAGCGGCAGGTACTTCTCTACGTTCTCCTTGGTGATGGTCTCGGACGCAAGGGTGATCGACTGCGGAACTTGGTTCTCCACGAGGTCACTCATGCCCTTCCCCTGAGCGATCAGACGGGCGAGTTTGATCGCCGAGGAGGCCATCGTGGGGCTGTAGGTGACCGTCGCCTCCAGCACCGAGCTGCCCGACTGGATCTCCTTCATCGCGTTCAGCGAGCCCGCGCCGCCGACCATGACGAACTCGCTCCGGTTCGCCTCCTTGATCGCGGCCAGCACGCCGACGCCCTGGTCGTCGTCGTGGTTCCAGAGCGCGTCGATCTTCTTGTGGGCCTGCAGCAGGCCGGCCGCCACCTGGTTGCCGGTCTCGACGGTGAACTTGGCGTCCTGCTTGGCGGTGACGCTGAAGCCGTACGTCTTGAGCGCGTCGGCGAAACCCTTGCTGCGGTCCTGCGTCAGCGGCAGGGTGGCGATGCCCTGGATCTCCAGGATGACCGGATTGGAGACGCCCTTCTCCTTGAGCTTGGCGCCGATGTAGTGGCCGGCGGCCACGCCCATGCCGTAGTTGTCGCCGCCGATCCAGGTCCGGTAGGCCAGCTTGTCGGGGAAGACGCGATCGAGGTTGATCACCGGGATGCCCGCGTCGGTGGCCTGCAGGGCGACCTGGTTGAGCTGCTGGCCGTCGTTGGGCAGGATCACCAGCGCGGCCACCTTGGCCGCGATCAGCGACTCGACGGCGGAGATCTGCTGGTTGATGTCGTTCGTCGGGTCGACGGGCCGGAACTCGACGTCTGTGTACTGCTTCGCGGTGGCCTCGGCGTTCTTGGCGATGGCCGCGATCCAGCCGTGGTCGGCCGCCGGGGCGGAGAAGCCGATCACCACCTTCGTGCCGGGCTGGTCGTTGCCGCTCGCAGCCGGGGCCGGCGCGGCGGCGCTGCTCGGGGCGGCGGCCGGCTCGTTGCTGGTGCAGCCCGTGGCTAACAGGACGGCTCCGCCGACGAGGAAACCTCTGCGCGCGACGTTCTCGGTCATCGAATCTCCTTAAGGTTCCGCCGCTGGAGGAGGACGGCGACGACGATGATCAGGCCCTTGGCGATGAGCTGGTCACTGGTGTTGAGACCGTTGAGGATGAACAGGTTGGTGATGAGCGTGAAGATGAGCAGGCCGAGGATGGAGCCGATGATCGTGCCCCGGCCGCCGGTGAGCAGGGTGCCGCCGATGATGACGGCCGCTATGGCGTCGAGCTCGTACAGGTCGCCGTGGGTGGACGAGCCGGTCGTGGTGCGCGCCATGATGAGGATCGCGGCGATGCCGCAGCACAGGCCCGACAGCGCGTACAACAGCATGGTGTGCCTGCGCACGTCGATGCCGGCGAGCCGGGCCGCCTCGGGGTTGCCGCCGACCGCGTACGTGCGACGGCCGAACGTCGTGCGGTTGAGCAGGATCCAGCCGAGCACCACGACCAGCGCGAAGACGTAGACGAGCAGCGGGATGCCGAGCAGCCGCGTGGTCGACAGCTCCACGATGGCGGAGTTGCCGGTCTGGATGAGCTGGGTCTTGCGGTCGGACATCCGCTGGGCCAGGCCGCGGGCGGCGACGAGCATGGCCAGCGTGGCGATGAACGGCACCAGCCGCCCGTAGGCGACGAGCAGCCCGTTGACCAGGCCCGCGCCCGTGCCGACCAGGATCGCGCAGACCGCCATGACGAACGGCCCGAACTCCTGCGTGGCCAGGGTGGTCGCCCAGACCGAGGCGAGGGCCATGATGGCGCCCACCGACAGGTCGATGCCACCGCCGATGATCACGAACGTGGCGCCGACCGTGATCACGCCGATCGTGGCGGCCAGCGACAGCATGCTGACCACGTTGGACGTGGTGGCGAAGTTGTCCGGTTTGGTGATCAGGCCGACGATCACCAGCAGGCCGATCGCTACGAACAGGCCTAAATGCCGCATCTGGCCCAACCGGCTCATCAGGCGGCCCTCCCCTCCATGATCATGTCGAGCACGCGGTGCTCGTCGAGGTCTTCGGCGGCGCCCTGGTGGATGACGCTCCCCTCGCGCAGCACCAGGACGCGGTCGGCCAGGCCGAGCACCTCCGGCACCTCGCTGGACACGAGCAGCACGCCGATCCCCTGCTCGGCCAGGCCGCGGATCACCGCGTAGAGATCGGCCCGGGCGCCGACGTCCACGCCCCGGGTCGGCTCGTCGAGCAGCAGCAGCTTGCGCCCGCCGAGCAGCCAGCGGGCCAGCACGGCCTTCTGCTGGTTGCCGCCGGACAGGGTCTTGATCGGGCGTTCGGGGGCGGGCGGCCGGATGTCGAGCGCCTCGACCAGCCGGGTGGCCTCGGCCCGCTCCCGGGCGCGGTCGATCCAGCCGAACCGGGCGAACTCCGGCAGGCTGCCCAGCGTGATGTTGGCGGTCACGCTCTGATCGAGCAGCAGCGCCTGGGCCTTGCGTTCCTCGGGGGCCAGGCCCATGCCCCGGCGCACCGCGCGGACCACACCGCCGCGCCGTAATCGCTCTCCGGCCAGCACCACCTGGCCGGTCGCGGGGCGCGCGCCGTACACGGCCTCCAGGATCTCCGAGCGGCCGGAGCCGACCAGCCCGGCCAGGCCGACGATCTCGCCCGCCCGCACCGAGAGCGTCACCCCGGCGAACGCGCCGGGCGAGGTCAAATCCTCGACCCGCAGCACCTCGTCGCCGGGGCGGCGCGAGGCGCGGGGCGGGAAGACGTACTCGACGTTGCGGCCGGTCATCAGCGAGACGATCTGGGAGGTCGGCGTGTCACGAGCGGGCAGGCCGACCGCGACCGTGCGGCCGTCCTTGAGCACCGTGACCCGGTCGCCGATCTCGCGGATCTCCTCCAGCCGGTGGGAGATGTAGACCACGGCCACGCCCTGGGCGGTCAGCTCGCGGATGATGCGGAACAGGTTGGCGACCTCGTCGTGGGCGAGCGCGGCCGACGGCTCGTCCATGATGATCAGCCGGGCGTCGTGCGACAGCGCGCGGGCCATCGACACCACCTGCTTGGCGGCCGGCGACAGCCGCCCCACCTCGGCCGACGGCCGGATCTCGGGGTGGCCGAGCCGGGCCAGCACCTCGCGGGCGCCCCGGTTGCCGGCGGCCCGGCGTACGAAGCCGAGGCGGGCGTGCTCGTGGCCGAGGAAGATGTTCTCGGCCACGCTGAGCCCGTCGACCAGGTCCAGCTCCTGGTAGATGGTGGCGAAGCCGAGCCGGATGGCGTCGTTGGGGCTGCCGGGGCTCACCGGTGCGCCGTTGAACTCGATCGTGCCCTCGTCGGGCCGGTGGACTCCGGCCAGCACCTTGATGAGCGTGGACTTCCCGGCGCCGTTCTGTCCGAGCAGGCAGTGCACCTCTCCGGCCCGGACGTCGAGGTCCACCCCGTCCAGTGCGCGCACACCGGGGAACTGCTTGACGATTCCCCTCATGACCAGCATCGAGGTCTCCCTGGTAGGCGTTCCAGTCGAGCTAGGCGTTGACGATGCGGTTGATGTTGTCGGGTGACAGGTAGTGCTCGATCGCCAGGATCCCGGCGCCCAGCGCGGCGGCGTTGATCCCGGTACGGCTCGGCACGATCGACAGGTGGTGGGTGGCCAGCGGCAGCGACCTGCGGTAGACGGTCTCCCTGATGCCCGCGAGCAGGTGCTCGTGGACCCGCGACAGGGCGCCGCCGATGACGATGACCTCGGGGTTGAAGAAGTTGACCAGACCGGCGAGCACCTCGCCGATGAGCCGGCCGGCCTCCCTGACCAGCCGCAGCGCCTGGGTGCTGCCCGCCTGTACGAGCGCGACCACGTCGGCGCCCGTCTCGGCGGGCACGCCCAGCTCGGTGAGCCGGCGCGCGACGGCGGCGCCTCCGGCGACGGCCTCGAGACAGGCGCTGTTGCCGCACCGGCAGCCCGCGTCCTCGTGGCCGGACACCCGGATGTGGCCGATGTCGCCCGCCGAGCCCTGCGCGCCGCGGTGCAGCCCGCCCTCGGCCACGATGCCGCAGCCGATGCCGGTGCCGACCTTGACGAACAGCAGGTGGCGGGTGTCGGGGAACGCGTTGCGCTGCTCGCCGAGCGCCATCACGTTCACGTCGTTGTCGACGAGCACGGCGCAGTCCGCGAAGTGCTCGGGGATCGGGTAGTCGTTCCAGCCGGGCATGATCGGCGGGTTGTTGGGCCGGCCCGTGGCGAACTCGACCGGCCCCGGCACCCCCATGCCCAGCGCCCTGAGCGCCGTCCGGGGCCGGCCCGCCACGCTCAGCAGGCGGCCGAGCCGGTCGTCGACGTGGGCCAGCACGATCTCGGGCCCCTCGGCCACCAGCAGCGGGTCCTCGCACTCGGCCAGCACCTCGCCGGACAGGTCCATCAGCACGATCCGGCAGTGGGTGGCGCCCAGGTCGACGCCGCCGAACACGTGGTCCTCGGTCTGCAGGCGGAGGTGGCGCGGCGGGCGGCCACCGGTGGACTCGCCGCTCTCGGTCTCCTCGACGAGGCCGCGCTCGATGAGCGCGTCGACGCGCTGGGAGATCGTGGAGCGGGCCAGGCCGGTGAGCCGGGCCAGGTCGGACCGGGTCGTCGCGGTGCCCGCGCTGATCAGTGTCAGGACATCGCCCGGGGAGCCCGGGATGGAGGTCATGCCGCGACAATAAGATCACAAATGCGGCAAATCAAGAGTGAGAACCGCCCGAACTTGGCCGACTTCCGCCAGTGATCGAACAAAGCTTGATTCTTCTGGCCGAAAGCTCGCCGGGGCTGGGACACTTCGGGCAGGGGCCGCAAAACGAAACGGTGGGGCCCCTCCTTACCCGGAGAGGTCCCCACCGCCAAGGTGAGAGTCGTCGAGCGACGTAGCCGCCGGAGCGACACGAGCCCTTAGAGCGATATGAGCCGCTAGAGCGATATGAGCCGCTAGAGCATCGCCTTCATCGAGTCGCCCGCCGTGAGCACGTAGGGCTGCTCGGCCATGACCGCGTCCCAGTTGTCCGCGAGCGCCTCCGGCGTGAGGTCGTCGGTCTTCCAGCCGGGCCCCTCGGCCACGAACACCCGCGCCACCCGGCCGCCGCCGACAGTGAACACCTCGCCGCTCGCCTCGCACGACTCGTGCACCAGGTAGGCGACCAGCGCGCTGACCCGCTCGGGCGTGAACTTCGCCTCGAACTCGGCCGGCAGCAGCGCCTCGGTCATCCGGGTCCAGGCGATCGGCGCGATGGCGTTGGCCCTGATGCCGTTGCGGGCCCCCTCGATGCCGATCGTCTTGGTCAGGCCGACCAGGCCCATCTTGGCCGTGGAGTAGTTGGCCTGGCCGAAGTTGCCGAACAGGCCGGCCGGGCTGGAGGTGTTGACCACGCGGCCGTAACCGGCCTCCTTCATGTACGGGTAGGCGGCCTGGCTGACCAGGTAGGAGCCGCGTACGTGCACCGCGAGCACGCTGTCGAAGTCCTCGGGCGTCATCTTGCCGAACGACCTGTCGCGCAGGATGCCCGCGTTGTTGATGACGATGTCGATCCGGCCGAACGCGTCGACCGCGGCCTGGACGATCGCCCTGGCGCCCTCGGGGGTGGCGACGTTGTCGGTGTTGGCGACGGCCTGGCCGCCGTTCTCGGTGATGAGCTCGACCACCTCGGCGGCCGGACCCGTGGAGGCGCCGGTGCCATCGAGCGCGCCGCCCAGGTCGTTGACGACGACCTTCGCCCCCCGTTCGGCCAGCAGGAGCGCGTGCGACCTGCCCAGGCCGTGGCCCGCTCCCGTGACGATCGCGACTCTGTCATCGAACCGAAGCATCGAACCTCCAACACAGGAGAACATCGTTCTAGTACGAGCACAATATCCCGAACGGCGGGCCGTGACCGGCCGAGCCTCGCGTCAGAATCGGCCGGAGGCGGCGAACCACAGGTCCGGCTCACCGGTGACGCGGCGCACCTGCCCCCGGGCCTCCAGCCAGACCAGGTGGGCCAGCGTCTCGTTGTTGGCCGAGCGGCGCATGAACGCCGGGATCGTCTCCCAGGGGCGCGACCAGGTCAGCCGGGTGGCGATGTCCCAGCAGCTGATCCCGTCGGCGGCGCCGACCACGCCCTCGATCTCGGCCAGCCGCTCGTCGTGGTGGCTGATCACGTAGTCGACCCGTTCGCCCAGCTCCAGGAACCGGAACTCGTGCGCGGGCAGCACCTCGTCCACGTCGAGCTTGCCCACGACGGCCAGCGAGTCGAGGTAGTCGGCCAGCGGGTTCGGCGAGGACTGCGGGTGCACGGCCACGATGGGCGTGATCTTCGCCAGCACGTGGTCACCGGAGAACAGCACCTTGCGGGACGGCGACACGAAGCAGAGGTGGCCCGGCGAGTGTCCGGGCGTCCAGATCGCCCGCAGGTCCCAGCCGGGCAGGCCCAGCTCCTCGCCGTCCTCGACCAGCCGGTCGGGCTTGGCCATCGCGACCATGTGCCTGATCATCATGGACGCCCCCGCCAGCTCGTCCAGCGTGGGGGCGGGCACGCCGCACCGGTCGAGCAGCGCCCGCTCCTTGCGCACCAGCGAGTCGATGGCGCTCTCGTCGTAGCGCTCGTGCAGGAGACTCGCGTCGGCGGGGTGCAGCGCGATCCAGGCGCCCGACGCCTCCCGGACCCGCCCGGCCAGGCCGTAGTGGTCGGGGTGGATGTGCGTGACCAGGACGCCCTTGACGTCGGTGATGGCGTAGCCGGCGGCGCCCAGTCCGGCGACCAGGGCCGCGTAGGCCTCGTCGGTGTCCCACCCGGCGTCGATGATCGCCACGCCGTCGGCCAGCTCCAGCGCGTACACGAGCACGTACCGCAACGGGTTGATCGGGATCGGCACCGGGATCGACCACAGTCCGGGCCGGACCCGCTCCACCTCCGGGATCGTGCCGCCGAGCCACGCCGCCCGCTGCGCCTCGTTGGATGGGGTCACCACAAACTTCGCCATGCCCCTGATTGTGCCCGTGTTCCCAGAACCACGTTCTACTGGGGTCGCCCCGCGCCGAGCGGGGCGGAGGCGCTCTCCCGCGTGCCGAGGGCGGGCATGCGGACGAACAGCAGGGCGGAGACGAGCACCAGAGCGGCGGCCACGGACCAGGCGGCGGCCGGGCCCGCCTGGGTGGCGAGCGCGCCGAACCCCAGGTTGGACAGGCCCGCGCCGGCCTGGAGCGACAGCGAGCTGGTCGAGGTGACCGTGTTGCGCTGGGCGGCGGTGACCGCGGTGTGGGTCAGCTCCAGGCAGAGCATCCCGGCCACCGAGAGCCCGGCGAACATGACCACGTAGGCCAGCCCGGCCGTCGCCAGCCCGGCCACGCCGTCCAGCCCGGCCGTGGCCGCGAGGCCGCCGATCGAGAGCGCGGTGAGCGCGACGCCCGCCGCCGCCCCGCGCGCCGAGCCGCCCGCGACCCGGGCCGCCCACGGAGCGATCGAGCTGCCCGCCGCGCTCCCGGCGAACCCGAGCGCGGCCACGACGGCGTAGGCGGCGCCGCCGAGCTCGGCCGTGCCCGCCAGCTCGGCCAGCCGGCCCGGAGTGAGCAACTCGACGGCGGTGAGCGCGACCCCCGAAGCCGCGGCGGCCAGCATCAGACGGCGCAGCAACGCGCCGCGAACGGCCATCCGCAGGCCCCCGGCCACGGTCCGCGGCACCTCACGCAGCACGGCGCCGAGCGAGCGGCGCGCGTGTGACGGCTCGGGCATGGCGAGCACGACCACGACCAGCAGCACACCCGCGGCCACCGCGCCCAGCAGGGGCGGCAGGGCCAGCGGGGGGATCGGGCCGCCCGGCCCCAGCAGCAGCGGCGCGAAGCCGCCCGCCAGCACCCCCAGGCAGAGCGCCGCCGACTCCATGGCGCCGCCCCGCGCCAGCCCCGGCTTGAGATCGGCGTCACGCCCCTCGACGTCGTGCAGCGTGTCGACGTACCAGGAGGTGGCGGGCCCGCTCGACAGAGCGCGGGCCACCCCCTTCAGCACTCCCGTCACCAGGAACATCCACACGGTGGTGGACACCGCCATCATCACCAGCGCCGCCACGGTGAAGGCGGCCGACAGGGCGAGCACCATCCGCCGCCCGGCGACGTCCGCCAGCCCGCCCGTCGGCAGCTCCAGCGCGATCGTGACGGCCGAGAACACCGTGGTGACCAGGCCGACCTGGGCGAGGCTCAGCCCCCGCGAGGTCATGAGCAGCACCATGACCGCCATCGTCAGGCCGACAGGTAACCAGGTCAGAAAGCTGACCACCAGGTAACGCCGCAGCGCGGACCGGCCGGTCATCGACTGTCTCCCTCTTCTCGGGCCGCTCGGGGGAAGCCGCCGGCCCAGAGATGGACCGGGGCGGCGTCCAGGGCGCCGGCGTGGCGCTCGACGACTTCGCGCACCAGGTCGTCGATCCGCTTGTCCAGCTCGCGCAGCCCGGCCGGCGGCAGGGACACGAGGTGATCGCTGAGCCCGGCGACCTCGACCCAGTCGTCGGACCAGGAGGAGTCGTCATACTCCTCGACCGCGCGGGCGAGCGCCTCCACCTGGCGCCGATGCATGATCCTCACCGCTTCGACCCCCTCGGGCGTGGCGGACATGCGCAGGTCGTCCCAGGAGGTGTAGCGGTGCCGGGCGCGCCAGCGGCGCTCCCTGCCGTCGCGCCGCGCCGGGTCCTCCTCGATGAACCCGTACTTGGCCAGCTCGCGCAGGTGGTAGCTGGTGGAGCCGGAGCTCTCACCGACGACGCGCCCGAGCTCGCTCGCCGTGGCGGGGCCGTCGCCGCGCAGCAGCCCGAGCAGCCGCACCCGCAGCGGGTGGGCCACGACCTTGAGCACCCTCGGGTCACTGATCTCGTACGACTCTTCCATGCTCTGAAGGGTAGACCGCAAAGACAATTTTGCAAAGGGTATTTTGCGGTATGCCGTCCACGTAAGGTGGTGCTCGTAAAATCGGCGGCATGCTTGACGACATCTGGGTGGACGAGTCCGTCTTCGCGCTACGTCCCGACTTCGCGGTGCTCCTCGTCACGACCCACGGCCTGCGCAACGGCCCCAGTGACGACCGATCCCGCGCCTGGCTGGCCGACGCCTCGGCGTGCTCCGCCCAGCCGGAGAAGATCGAGGCGTGGCGCGACGCCTACCGCGCGTTCGGCGCCAAGCCCTCCCGCACCCGCCCGTCGGTCGACGCGCTCTCCCGCCGCCTGCCACTGCCGGAGATCAACCAGGTCGTCGACGCCTACAACTCGATCAGCGTGAAGCACGCCCTGCCGATCGGCGGCGAAGACCTCGACCACTACTCCGGCCCGGCGCGGCTGATCAGGGCGGTGGGCGACGAGGAGTCCGAGGAGGCGCTCGGACGGCCCGAGCCCGGCGAGGTGATCTGGCGCGACGACACCGGCGTCACCTGCCGCAGGTGGAACTGGCGTCAGGGCGCGCGCACCCGGCTCACCGAGGAGACGGTCAACGCGCTGTTCATCCTGGAGCGGCTGGAGCCCATGACGATGGAGGAGTTGAAGACGGCCGGCGAGGAACTGGGCGACCTGCTGTCCGAACTATCCCCCGAAGTGCGGGTCCATACCAGATTGCTGTCCGGAGGAAGATAAACCCCCCGTCGAGTTGTTGATACCAAAAGGTAATAATGACGACACCGCCTGGACTGACTAGGGGGACGTGACCTCTCGTGAACCTCCTGAGAGGATCAGTCGTGGCGGCGCGGCCTCTGCTGCGCGCGCCGGCTGCCAGGACGAGTAACCTTGGACAAGTTCTCTATCATCAACGCCGATCTGCGGAAGAGGGCGATTTCCGCCGTGTCGTCTGAGTCGTCGCGGACAAACCCGCTGGCAAGCTTTGGTCAGAACGAATGGCTTGTCGACGAGCTGTACCAGAAGTACCTCCAGGACCCCGAGTCTGTTGACAAGGCCTGGTGGAATTTCTTCGCTGACTACAACCCTGACTATGGACCGGGCCGGGCCCCGGCCAGGGAGGCGGCAAACGGCACCACGACCGCGCCTCCTCCCCCGGCGCCACCGAAGGCGGCTCCCCCGCCCAAGGCGGCGGCCGCCCCGGCCCCCGTTGTGAAGCCGAAGCAGCCGGCCACGCCGGTGCCCAAGGGCGCCGAAGAGGTCAAGCTGCGCGGCGCCGCGGCCCGCACAGCCGCCAACATGGACGCCTCACTTGTCATCCCCAGCGCGACCAGCGTCCGCGCCATCCCCGCCAAGCTGCTCGTCGACAACCGCATCGTGATCAACAATCACCTCAAGCGGGGTCGCGGCGGCAAGGTCTCCTTCACGCACCTGATCGGCTACGCCGTGGTCAAGGCGTTGAGGTCGATGCCGGAGATGAACTACTCCTACGCCGAGGTCGACGGCAAGCCGACCCTGGTCAAGCCCGAGCACGTCGCCCTGGGCCTGGCCATCGACGTACAGAAGAGCAACGGTGACCGCCAGCTCCTCGTGCCGTCCATCAAGGCCGCCGAGGAGATGGACTTCCGGCAGTTCTGGATGGCGTACGAAGAGGTGGTCCGCAAGGCGCGCGCGGGCAAGCTCGGGGTCGACGACTTCACCGGCACCACGATCTCCCTCACCAACCCCGGCACGATCGGCACCGTCCACTCCGTGCCCCGCCTGATGCCCGGCCAGGGCACGATCATCGGCGTCGGCGCGATGGAATACCCGGCCGAATACCAGGGCGCGTCCCCCGACACGCTCTCCCGGCTGGCCGTTTCCAAGGTCATCACGCTGACCAGCACCTACGACCACCGGATCATCCAGGGCGCGCAGTCGGGCGACTTCCTGCGCACGGTCCACCGGTTGCTGCTCGGCGAGGACGGCTTCTACGACGAGATCTTCGAAGCCCTGCGGATCCCCTACGAGCCGGTCCGCTGGGTCCAGGACATCTCCGCCTCGCACGACGACGACGTGGCCAAGTCGGCCCGGGTCATCGAGCTGATCCACGCCTACCGGGTGCGTGGCCACCTCATGGCCGAGACCGACCCGCTCGAGTACAAGCAGCGCAAGCACCCCGACCTCGACATCCAGTCGCACGGGCTGACGCTGTGGGACCTCGAGCGCGAGTTCGCCACCGGCGGCTTCGGCGGGCGTCCGCTGATGAAGCTCCGCGAGATCCTGGGCGTGCTGCGCGACTCCTACTGCCGCACGGTCGGCATCGAGTACATGCACATCCAGAACCCCGAGGAGCGGGCCTGGATCCAGGCCCGGGTGGAGAAGCCGCACACCTCTCCGGCCCGCGACGAGCAGCTCAACATCCTCAGCCGGCTCAACACCGCCGAGGCGTTCGAGACGTTCCTGCAGACCAAGTTCGTCGGCCAGAAGCGCTTCTCGCTGGAGGGCGGCGAGTCCCTGATCCCGCTGCTCGACTCGGTGATCAGCGACGCCGCCGACGAGGACCTCGACGAGGTCGTCATCGGCATGGCCCACCGCGGCCGGCTCAACGTGCTGGCCAACATCGTGGGCAAGTCCTACGGGCAGATCTTCGGCGAGTTCGAGGGCAACATCGACCCGCGCACCGCGCACGGCTCCGGTGACGTGAAATACCACCTCGGCGCGTCGGGCACGTTCACCGCCCCCAGCGGCAAGACGATCACCGCCTCGGTGGTCGCCAACCCGTCCCATCTGGAGGCGGTCGACCCGGTGCTCGAAGGCGTCGTCCGGGCCAAGCAGGACCTTTTGGAGCGCGGCGAGGAGGGCTTCACGGTCCTGCCGGTCCTCGTCCACGGCGACGCGGCCTTCGCCGGCCAGGGCGTCGTGGCCGAGACGCTCAACCTGTCGCAGCTGCGCGGCTACCGCACCGGCGGCACCGTGCACGTGGTGGTCAACAACCAGGTCGGGTTCACGACGTCGCCGGCGTCGTCCCGCTCCTCGGTCTACGCCACCGACGTCGCGCGGATGATCCAGGCGCCGATCTTCCACGTCAACGGCGACGACCCGGAGGCCGTGGTCCGCGTGGGCGAGCTGGCCTACGAATACCGCCAGGCGTTCCGCAAGGACGTGGTGATCGACCTCATCTGCTACCGCCGCCGCGGTCACAACGAGGGCGACAACCCGGCCTTCACCCAGCCGCTGATGTACGACCTGATCGACGCCAAGCGCTCGACCCGCAAGCTCTACACCGAGGCGCTGATCGGCCGGGGCGACATCACGGTCGAGGAGGCCGAGCAGGCGCTGCGCGACTACCAGGCCAAGCTGGAGCAGGCGTTCACCGAGACCCGCGAGGCGACCAGGAAGCCGCTGGAGGCGGGCGCGATGCGCGTGCCGCCGGCCGAGGTCGTCAAGTGGTCGCACGCCGACACACCCACCGCGATCAGCGACGAGACGCTCAAGCGCATCGTCGACACCCAGCTCAACCTGCCCGAGGGCTTCACCCCGCATCCGCGCCTCGCGCCGGTGCTCCAGCGGCGTGGCCAGATGGTGGAGCATGGCACGATCGACTGGGCCATGGGTGAGACGCTGGCGTTCGGCTCGCTGCTCATCGACGGCCACCCGGTCCGCCTGGTCGGGCAGGACTCCCGGCGGGGCACGTTCACCCAGCGCCACGCGGTGCTGGTCGACCGGATGACCGGCGCGGAGCACACCCCGCTCAAGACCTTCAACCAGGGCACCACGAAGTTCTACGTCTACGACTCGCTGCTCAGCGAGTTCGCGGCGCTCGGCTTCGAGTACGGCTACAGCGTCGTACGTCCCGATGCCCTGGTGGCCTGGGAGGCGCAGTTCGGCGACTTCGTCAACGGCGCCCAGACGATCATCGACGAGTTCATCTCGTCCGGTGAGCAGAAGTGGGGCCAGAAGTCCGGCGTCGTGATGCTGCTGCCGCACGGCTACGAGGGTCAGGGTCCCGACCACTCCTCGGCCCGCATCGAGCGGTTCCTACAGGTCTGCGCGCTCGACAACATGACGGTCGCGCAGCCCACCACCCCGGCCAACTACTTCCACCTGCTGCGCTGGCAGGTCGAGTCGGGCCGGCACAAGCCGTTGGTGATCTTCACGCCCAAGTCGCTGCTCCGCCACAAGCGGGCGACGTCCGACGCGGCCGACTTCACCACCGGCACCTTCCAGCCGGTGCTGAGCGACACCACGATCGACCCGGCCAAGGTCACCAAGGTGGTGCTCTGCTCCGGCAAGATCTACTACGACCTGCTGGCCGGGCGCGAGCAGGCGGAGCGCGACGACGTCGCGATCGTCCGGCTGGAGCGGCTCTACCCGTTCCCGGCCGACGAGCTCACGGCCGAGCTGGGGCGCTACGGTTCGCAGGCCGAGTTGGTCTGGGCGCAGGACGAGCCGATCAACATGGGCCCGTGGCCCTACCTCACGCTCAAGCTGGCGGAGGACCCACAGCTGCTCGGCGGTCGCCCGCTGAGCCGTGTCTCCCGGGCGGCCAACAGCTCGCCCGCGACGGGTTCGCACTCCACTCATGACAACGAGCTCCAGGAGATCACCCACCAGCTGTTCGGCTGATCCCACCTGGTGAGCCCCCGCCCCTTCGGCGGGGGCTCACTGCTCACCACGCCACGTGCCGCGCGCAGGGGCCCCCGCGCGCGACCGGGGAACGAGGCAGGAGAAACACCATGTACTTCACCGATCGGGGGATCGAGGAGCTCGCCACGCGGCGCGGCGAGGAGGAGGTCAGCCTGCTCTGGCTGAGCGAGCGGCTGCGCGAGTTCGTCGACCTCAACCCCGAGTTCGAAACGCCGGTCGAGCGGCTGGCCACCTGGCTGGCCCGGCTCGACGACGAGGACGATTGACGCGCTCCCCGGCCTGAAGGCCGAGGATTCGGTCCGTGCCGTGTCTGCGGCACGCCCGGCCTAAGCCGGACAGACGACTGGCACGGACAGCCGCCCTGCCGTACGCAAGAGGGTCTCCCCGCCGAAAACAGCGCATAAAGTTCTCTCGACGAACGCGATACATCTTGAGTTCTCGCTAAACGCGACATATCGTGTTGTTGTACGCGATAAGTCGCCAGGAGGACGAGGATCATGCAGTTGTGGACACTCGAGGGGCCGGAGCGGCTGACGTTCGGCCCGGTCACCTCGCTGGACGTGCGGATCGTCGCCGGCAGGCTGGCCGTGCTCGCCAGTGAGGGCCCGCCGACCCTGGAGGTGACCGAGCTGGACTCCGCCTCTCCCCTGATGGTCACCTACGATCCGGACACCGGCGAGCTGAGCGTCGCCTTCAAGGACCTCACCTGGGACGGCCTGCTCGGCTGGCTGCGCCCTGACCGCCGCCGCACCGTCGCGACGCTCACCATGCCCAGGCAGTGCGCCGTCAACGCCGGAGTGGTCTCCGCCTCCGCCGTGGTCGCCGGGTTCGAGAACACCACGCAGGTCAAGGGCGTCTCCGGGGGCATCGTCCTCGACGGGGTGAGCGGCGCGGTGCACGCCAACACCGTCTCCGGCGACGTCGAGAGCCGCTCGATGGAGGGCGACCTGGCGTTCAACAGCGTCTCGGGCGACCTCACCGTGGCCGACGGCACGCCGCGCCGCCTGCGGGCCAACAGCATGTCCGGACGGATCACCGCCGATCTCCAGCTCCGGCCGACCGGCCGGGTGAGCCTGACCACCGTCTCGGGTGACATCCTGGTCAGGCTGCCGGAGGACGTGGAGGCGGACGTGACCATCAGGTCCACCTCCGGGCGGCTGGTCAGCACCTTCGACAAACTGTCCGACAAGAGCGGTCCCGGCGCGAAGTCGCTGTCGGGCCGGCTGGGTGGCGGCATGGCGTCGCTGTCGGCGACCACGGTCTCCGGCGAGGTCGCGCTGCTCAAGGGGGAGAACGCATGAGCCCGGTGTTCGGTCACGGCCGCCTCAGGCTGTACCTGCTGAAACTGCTGGAGGAGAGCCCGCGCCACGGATACGAGGTCATCCGGCTGCTGCAGGACCGTTTCCTCGGCGTCTACTCGCCCTCCCCCGGCACCATCTATCCCCGTCTGGCCCGCCTGGAGGAGGAGGGGCTGGTCACCCACGAGGTGATCGACGGCAAGAAGGTGTTCTCGATCACCGACAGGGGCCGCGACGAGCTCAACGCGCGCCTCGACGAGCTCGACGACCTGGAGCAGGAGATCTCCGCCTCGGTACGCGACATCGCCCGCGAGGTGAAGGAGGACGTGCGCGACACGGTCAAGTCGCTCCGCGAGGAGCTGACCAAGATGGCCAAGGACGTCCGCGTCGGCCCCAGGGACGACGGCACGCGGCTGGGCGACGAGCAGAAGGCGCACTTCAGGCGGCTCAAGGAGGAGCAGAAGCGGCAGTGGACCGAGCACGCGGCTCAGTGGCAGAACGAGGGCGAGCGGCTCACCGGCGAATGGCGCCGGATCTGGGCCGAGGTCTGGGCCACGGTCGGCGGCGCGCCCGCCAACCGGGCCGCGCTCGACGCCGAGCTGGGCGGCCTGCTGGCCGACTTCGTGGCCAGGGTCCGCCAGGAGGCGTCGGACACCCGGCTCACCCGGGAGACCGTCGACGAGGTCCGCGTGGTGCTCGACGAGGCCTCCGCCCGCATCCGCGACATTCTCCGCTGACCGGTCACGCCCGGCGGGTCAGGCGGAGCCTTCGGGCGCGCAGAACCGCCCGGCGAGACAGCCCGAGCGATCGGCGGGTCAGGCCGAGCGGAGCGCCCGCTCCAGCCCCTGACGGCTGCGGGCGGCCCGGCGGGCGTGATAGGCGATCGGCATGTACCTGAGACGCTCCGGCAGCCGCGGCGTGAGCGCCGCCACCGCCCGCCCGATCTGCCTCAGCCGCCGTTCGTCCCGCGCCGTCCAGTCCAGCCCCAGCTTCTTGCGCACGGCCGGCGGCAGCGTGCCGACGGTCACGAAGTAGTTGAACCCGCCCGAGCCGACGCCCACCGGGGTCCAGACCCGGCGCAGCGGCTTCGGCAGTCCCGGCGGCGCGGGGGTCCCCCGCATGACGGCGAGCACCTCCAGCGCGGTCAGATGAGGTTCCAGCCGGTCGGCCACCATCGCCTCGAAGTACGCCCAGTACGCCGCCAGGTCCTCGGGCATCTCCCGCTCCGGCACCCGCAGGATCGCGCCGAGCCGCCGCGCCTCTTCGTACAGCGTGCGTTCCTGCTCCCGCGTGTACGGCGTGCCGAAGTAGCGGTTGAGCGTGATGAAACGCTCGAACAGCGACAGGTGCACCCAGGCCCACGCCTCGCCGTTGAGCGCGTGATAGGCCCTGCCCTGCTCGTCCACGCCGCTGATCGGCCTGTGCAGTTCGCGTAGCCGCACCCCCTCGGCATCCCCGGCCGCTCCGCCGTACACCCATTTCTGGATCGAGGAGAGTGTGCGGTTGAGCCGCCCCCACGGATCCTGCTGGTAGGTGGAGTGCTCGGCGACGGCCGCGCCGACGGCGGGGTGCATGGTCTGGATGACCAGCGCGCTCCCTGCCACCAGCAGGTTGCGGTATTCGCCGGCCGACTCCCAGTGCATCGAGCCTGGGCCGAACGGTTCAACGTCCATGACGACGCCTCCCGGGTGATACAACTTCGTCTCTTTTGTATCACCCGGGAGGCGCGGAAGTAACCCTTCACTTATCCGGCAGTAAAAACGATCTTGCCGAACAGCTCGCCCTCGTGCATGGCGGCGAACCCGTCGCGCGCCTCGGTCAGCGGCATCGTCCGGTCGATGGCCGGCCGCACCCCCGTCTGCTCCAGGAAGACGGCCAGGCGCTGCAGCTGGTCACGGGTGCCCATCGTGGAGCCGACGACCGAGAGCTGGAGGAAGAAGACCCGGGTGAGGTCGGCCGGCGGCACCGCGCCGCTGGTGGCACCGGACACCACGACGCGCCCGCCGGGCTTGAGCGACTTGAGCGAGTGGTCCCAGGTGGCCTGGCCGACCGTCTCCATGACCGCATCGACCCGCTCGGGCAGCCGCGCGCCCGTCTCGAAGACCTGGTCGGCGCCGAGCTTGAGCGCCCGTTCGCGCTTGCCCGCCGACCGGCTGGTCGCCCAGACCCGGTAGCCGCCCGCCCGGCCGAGCGCGATCAACGCGGTCGCGACCCCGCCACCGGCGCCCTGGACGAGCACGGTCGCGCCAGGCTGCAGACCGGCCTTGTCGAACAGCATCCGGTAGGCGGTCAGCCAGGCCGTGGGCAGGCAGGCGGCCTGCTCGAAGGTCAGCGCGGCCGGCTTGGGCACCAGGTTGCGGCGCGGCACGGCGACCCGCTCGGCGAACGTGCCGTCATGCGTCTCGGACAGCAGCGTGCGCTTGGGATCGAGCGTCTCGTCGGCGCCGCTGCCGATCACCGAGTGCACGATGACCTCGTTGCCGTCCTCGTCGACGCCCGCGGCGTCGCAGCCGAGCACGATGGGCAGCCGGTCCTGCCTGATGCCGACACCCTTGAGGGTCCAGAGGTCGTGGTGGTTGAGTGCGGCCGCCCGCACCGAGACGGTCGTCCAGCCGTCAGGGACCTGCGGCTCCGGGTGCTCGCCGAGCGTCAGCCCGGCGAGAGGGTTGTCGGGATCGGTCTGTGTGGCGGTTACGGCGAACATGGCCGCACCTTACTTCAGCGTGATCCGGATCCCCTTGACGGCCTGCTGCACGAACGACGGCGAGCCCGCGGCGGTGATCCGCACGTCGCCCCGGCACACGCTCTGGGACGGCCGGCCGCGCCACTCCAACCGGGTCGGCGCCTTCGCCGCCTTGGCGCAGCCGGGCGTCGGGGTGAACAGCACCGTGTCGCCGATGACACCGCCGAACCAGAGCTGCGGCCCGACCGGATCGCCCCGCACGGTCTCGCCGGGCTTGGCCAGCCGGACCGACCCGTCGCCTGTCAGCACGAGGTAGCCGTCCTTGGTGAGCCTGCCGCGCAACCCCTCGGCCGTGGCCATCCGCTGCTCGAAGGTCAGCCCGTCCGGCTGGTCATAGAGCGCCAGCCGCCATTTTCCGAAGGAGAACAGCAACACCTGCCCGTACGAACCGCTGCCCGGCTGGCGCGGCCACAACCAGACGTTGGAGGTGAGCTCCCTGATCGGCTCGCCCCCCTTGGACACCTCGACCTCGCCGCCGTAGGGCGCCAGAAGCCGGCGGTACTGTCCGTCGATCCAGGCTCCCTGGAACGGGCGGGCCCCCAGCTCGTCGAGCGCGAGCCGGGCGGGGTAGCGGATCTCGGCCCGGACACCGTGCGGGAAGACCACCTGGATGATCTCGTCATGGCCCCTGGGCTGGGACTTCGCGTAGAGAACGTTGGGGGTGCCGTTGCGCACCGTACGCAGCGACTGGATGGGGTCGGGCACGGCCTCCAGCCCCGTGTCCGGCCGAGGGGCGGGATCGCGGCTGGCGAGCAGGCCGGCGACCGGGATCGCCAGGAGCGCCAGCAGAACCACGAACCCGAGCCACCTGCGGCGGCCGCGCTCGCCCACCTCGATGACATCGAACTGATCGGCCACGACGATCCTTGCCGAGTGTGCCTGGCGCTTGCGCCCTGGCCTTCAGTTCAGTTGAGCGGCGACCGGCAGCGCAACCCCTCGAACCGGGTGAAGTCCTTGTCACAGGTCACGAATTCACAACCGTGCTCGATGGCCAGCGCGGCCAGGTAGGCATCGGGCACCAGGTTGCCCGTGTCCCCGATTTGACGGCAGAGACGCGTGAAGATCTCCCAGTGCCGCGGACCAGGAGCGATGATGACGGCGTGCGGCTGATGGCGGACGGTGTCGGAGAACTCTCTCGCGGTTTCGAAGGTGGTCGCCCCTGGGATGCGGCGATTGGTCACGATGCGCATGAAGCCGTTGATGACGAAGTCGCTCACGGCGTAGGCCTCGTCACCGTGGATCAGCTCCTTGAGCGTGGAGTGGCAGGGCTCGTGGTGCTCCATGTCTCGCCTCTGGGCATTGACGAGCACGTTGACGTCAAGCATCCGCATGCTGCGGCCCCCCGAGGTAACGCTCGAGGTCCTCGAGCTCGAGAATCGCCTCGATCTCGGCCCACGTCAGCTTGGGCCCGGTCTCGGCACCGGAGACGGGAAGACTGACGTGGGGACGCTCGGCCGCATCGGCGGAGCGGTTGAGTAGTTGCCGCAAGGCATCCTCCATCACTGAGGTGAGACTGCGTCCATTGCGTGCCGCGTACGCCTTCGCCTCGTTGAGGAGTGCTTCGTCGATCCGCACCGTGGTCCTCCGCATGGCACCAGCATCCGCGCCTGACATAAAAATGTCAACAACGGATAGTAGTCACTCGCTCACGACTTTGCACATTCTTTCGACCTACCAGTGCGCCACATTGACCTTGCCGTCGGAGGTCAGCGTCACCGGCTGCCCGACCAGCTCGCGGGACTCGGCGTCGGCCAGCAGATCGGGCTGCGACACGAGGGCATGGGCCCGGCCGCCGCCCGGCAGGTCCACGATGACGATCCCCTTCTCGGCCGCGCCGTCGCGCCCGTGCGCCACCGTGTATCCGGCGACGACGGCCGGACCGTCGTACAAGGGGACGATCTTCACCGGTTCGGCCGTGTGGACGGGCGCCGGGTCACCCAGAACCCCGCCGGGCTCACTCGACCAGACGGCGTAGGTGTGCTTGGTCAGGTGCATGCCGACGCCGGTGACCAGGCCGTGGCCCGACTGAGCGCGCAGCAGCCCGGCCATCGTCGCGGTCGAGTGCAGGACGTAGCCGCTGGCCGGCCCGCCCGCGTACGGCAGGCCGCCGGTGACGGTGAGCCCGCGCGAGTCCATCGGGTCGAGCTTGATCGCGTCGCAGGCCTGGCGGAGCGCGATCGCGAAGCAGCTGTAGACGTCGAGCGCGTTCAGGTCGTCGAGCCCGAGCCCGGCCCGCTCGAAGGCGGCCTCGGCGGCCCGCGCGATGGCCCGCGACGAGCCGAGGGCGGGCCGCGCCGCCACCTCCCAGGTGTCCTCCGCGTACGCCCAGCCGCGCAGGTAGACCCGCTGGTCGGCCGGGACGCCGAGCCGGTCGGCCAACTCGGCGCTGACCAGGACGACGGCCGCCGCCTGGTCGACCTCCAGGACCGCCACGGTGTCACGGGTGTACGGCCAGCCGACGAACCGGCTGCCGGTCACCAGCTCCTCCGGGGTGCGCACGGTCCGCCGCCACGCGTAGGGGTTGGCGGCGGCCACCTCCGTCATGGGCGCCATCATCCGCCCCCGGTCGGCCATCTCCTCGGCCACCGTCAAGCCCAGCGCGGCCCGCCGGGCCGTCTCCATGATCGCGTAGGTGTGCACCGGGAGGAACAGCTCGTGGGCCAGCTCGGCCGGGTGCGGAGGGCGTTCCCAGCCGTAGGGCGGCTTGGGGTCGGCCGGATGGCTCCACGGCACGCGCTCGCCGGCCTTCCGGTAGAAGCGGCGGGTGGCCAGCGCCTCGGCCCCGGCGACCAGGGCCGAGTCGAGCTCGCCGGCCGCGATCCTGGCCGCGGCCTCGCCGATGAGCAGCTGCGGCGCCGTGCCGCTGACGCGGGAGTAGGCCCGGTGGCGCGGGGCGGCGCCGAGCCGCTGGGCGAGCCGGTCGACCGGGGAGTCGTACTGCCAGGAGTCGGTGTAGACGAGCTGGATCGAGTCGAGGCGCTCGGCGGGCAGCCGCGCGTCGCGGGCCGCCTGGCGGGCGACGTCCTCCCACAGGTCGAGTGGCTCGGGACCGGGCTGGTCGCGGACGGTGCGCTGGGCCGCGCCGACGAGGCAGGGGGTGCGTGGGTCCATGCCGCCATCTAACCAGAACAAGATTCGGTTGATAAGTAGTGGCGACTGATAATCAGTGTTACCCATGGTGCCTGATGCGCCTGGATCCGCAGAGTTGCCATTGATGCGAGATGGCACTTAAGGCCGCCCTGACCTGCTGAAATGCCTTTCATGAATACATGCGAATCAGTTATCTCTATAACGGAACGGAACCGGGCCATGCTTTTTCACGTCGTTTCCTGGCTACCGCCTTGCGCCATTCATTAACGTTCTGATCGTTTTCCTGGCCCACCGGGGCGCCGTACCCCGCTCTGGGCCGCCGAGAACCGAGAGGAGCTCCATGTATTCCCGAGCAAGGCGCATCGCGGCTCCGTTCGCCGGCCTGCTGGCCGTCGGACTGGCCGCCGGCACGGTCAGCGCGACCGCGCACGCGACGGCACCCTCAGACGTCGTCTCCAAGAACGCGGCGACGCCCGCCGCCCAGGCCGTGCAGTTCTGGACCCCCGACCGGATCAAGCAGGCCACCGACTACGACCACGCCCTCGACGCGACCTCCAGGGGCGTCAAGGGCACCAACTCCACCCCCGACGGCCCGCCCGGCTCCGTCCCCCCGATGGGCGAGGAGAAGACCAAGACCGTCAAGAGCAAGCAGGTCAACCTGCCCAACACGGTCGGCCGCGTGTTCTTCACGCTGCCGGGGGCCAACCCGAGGGACCCGAAGAGCTGGAGGTACTGCTCGGCGAGCTCCGTCCAGGGCAAGTACCGCAACCTGGTGGCCACCTCGGGCCACTGTGTCTACGACATCAAGACGAACCGCTTCTACGACAACTGGATCTTCATCCCGTCCTACTGGGACGGCAAGAACGTCTGGGACGGCAAGGCCCCCTACGGCATCTACGCCGCCAAGACATTCAACGCGCACGACGACTTCGTGGTGAAGGAGGACTACGACTTCGACTACGCCTTCGTCAACGTCTACAACGGCATCAAGGTCAAGTGGACGAAGGTCGGCGACACGTGGCGCCCGGTGAAGCAGAACGTCGGCCGCCTCGGTGACAACGTCGGCGGCCAGGGCTTCACCTGGAACCGCAGCACCAAGGCGAACGTCTTCTCCTTCGGCTACCCGGCCGGCGAGCACCCCGACGGCGACAAGCCGTTCACGGGCCGCACGATGAAGTGGTGCTACGGCAAGACGACGGCGATGCCCGCCGCGCCGAAGTACAACCTGCAGGAGCACGTCGGCTTCAGGTGCGCCTTCACGGCCGGGGCCAGTGGTGGACCGTTCCTCTACAACTACAAGAACGCCACGCGCACCGGCTACCTGATCGGCGTCAACAGCGTGGCGTGGGACACCGACGGCAACGACCGGTACGACCACATCTCGTCGCCGTACTTCAACGGCGACACGTACAAGGTCTACAAGGCCGCCGCCAACCGGTGGACGGGCAACATGCCGTAACCCGCTCCTCCTCCCGGGTCCCGGCTCTGCCGTAGGGCCGGGACCCCTGGCACGAGGAAGACGGAGCGCCCAATAATGATCAAGAAAGGTGGCTGAATGCCCTACGGGAATGGCCGCCGAGTGCCCGCCGACAGCAGTCTGACCTGCGGCGATGGCGGTTACCTAAGACCGGCGGGAGCTAACCGGATGGATGCCTTCACGCCGTCCTTATGGGACGGAAGTCACTCTTGATCCGATAACAAAACCCTATCCCGGCTGCAATACAGTGTGACGATCTGCAAAAATCCAGCCTTACACCCCAAAGAAAGGCATTTGATGATCCCCCGGGCCAGGCACCTGGTAGCGGTCGCGCTCTGCGCGCTGCTCGTGCTGCCCGCCTTCGGGGGGAGTGCCTCGGCGGCCAGCCAGGTCTACTCGGTCGCTCTGGCCAAGACCGCGGCCGACGTGCAGCGGGTGGCCGCCTACTGGAAGCCCGACCGGCTCAAGGCGGCCGACAGTTACAGCCCGGCGACGCCGGGATCGCAGTCCACCTCCTCCTCAGGCTCCTCAGGCTCCGCGGGCGGCGCCGGCGGCCAGACCTTCGCGATCAAGAAGTCCAGGACGGCGCTCACCGTGCCCGCCGTCGTGCCGCGCCAGGCCGCGGCCGCCCGGACCATGGGCAAGGTCTTCTTCCGGTTCGGCGCCAAGGAGTACTGGTGCTCCGCCAGCGCGGTCGCGGCCAAGAACCGCAGCGTCGTGGCCACGGCCGCGCACTGCGCCTACGACTCCCGGCAGGCCAAGGCCGCCGAATACTGGATCTTCGTCCCCAACCCGGGCCCCAACGGCGAGACGCCCGACGGGATCTACGTCGGCGCCGCGATCAGCATGCACGAGCACTGGCCGGGCAAGGGCGACTACGACTACGACTACGCGTTCGTGACCGTGCACCGGGGCTTCACCTGGGCGACGAAGAGCGGCCGGCTGGCCATGCAGGACGTGGGCAGGCTCCAGGACAAGGTCGGCGGCCAGGGCCTCGCCCTCTCCAAGGGGGTCGGCAACCGGATCACCGCCTTCGGCTACCCGGCGGGCCCCCAGCCCGACGGCAGCCGCCCGTTCAACGGCCGGACCCTGCAGTCGTGCACCGGCGGCACCCGCTGGACCGTCGCCCCCAGCCTCGACCTGCAGTACGGCGTGCAGCTCCAGCCGTGCAACTTCAGCGCGGGGGCCAGCGGCGGCGCCTGGCTGATCGGCTACCAGGCCGCCAGGGGCATCGGCAGTCTCAGCGGGGTCAACAGCCTGACCTGGAACCGCGACGCCAAGGGCGCCTACGACGCGGTCTCCTCACCCAACTTCACGGCGGCCACGGGCGAGGTCTACAAGCACGCCGCCTCCCTCACCACCCCGGGAAATGTGACGTAAGTTACACGCAGCGTCGTGCCGTCTTCCATGATCAGCACCGATCACATCTCGGGCCGATCACGACCGCGTTTCCGGCGACCGGCGCGCTCCCGGCGAAATTCACGAGATCACAGACCTGCCTGTAGGTTCCGGCTGACCATTCGCTGACCATGAACGTCACCTCAGCACTAGGCGAAGCCTGGAGTTACCTTGAAGCGCATCACCCTCCCGGCCGGTGGCGCCGTCCTCGCGACCGGCCTGCTGGCGACCGGTCTCGCGGGCGTCGTGCAGGCGCGCGACGACGTCACCACCGACCCGATGGCCCGCGGCACCGCGCAGGCCTCCTCGGTCGCGACATTCTGGGCCGCGTCCAACGGCGCCGCCCTCCGCGCCGCCTCGGCCTACACGTGGGACGCCAAGGACGTACGGAAGGTCGTCTCCAAGGGCGGCGTCAGCCCCGACGGCAGTCCAGGCAGCGCCCCGCCGATCGGTGACGAGCGCAAGCCCGTCGCCAAGGTGCAGAACGTCAACCTGCCGAAGACCATCGGCAAGGTCTTCTTCGTCGACGGCTCCGGCAGGCAGCGCTGGTGCTCGGCCACGTCCATCCAGTCGCACTACCGCAACCTGGTCGCCACCGCCGCCCACTGCGTGTACGACACCGACAGCGACCGGGACGTCCTGGCCAACTGGATCTTCGTGCCCGGCTACTACCAGGGCAAGGCCCCGTGGGGCATCTACGTCGGCAAGCAGGCGTTCACCCACCACGACTTCGACGTGTACGAGGACTACGACCGCGACTACGCGTTCGTCACCGTCTACAACGGCATCGCCTTCGACGGCGCCAAGCAGGTGGGCCGCGAGGAGTACCAACGCTTCAGCGGCCCGAAGCGCAGCTGGGGCAAGCGCTACTACATCCTGCCCGCCAGGGACGTGGGCCGCCTCGGCGACAACGTCGGCGGCCAGGGCGTGGCCTGGAACCAGCCCACGGGCAGGTACGTCCGCACCTTCGGCTACCCGGCCGCTCCCCAGCCCGACGGCAGCAAGCCGTACAGCGGCGTGACGCCGAAGTGGTGCTACGGCAGGACCACCGGCAAGGCCGTGGGCGCGCCGTGGCTGAAGATCCAGGAGCACGTCGCCCTCAAGTGCGCCGTGACCCCTGGCTACGGCGGCGGCCCCTGGCTGAGCGACTACAACAACAACAGGCGCCTCGGCTACGTCAACGGCGTCACCAGCACCTTCGCCGACCAGGACGGCAACGACCGGATCGACCTCATCACCTCGCCGTACTTCGACGGCGAGACGGCCGCGATCTACAAGGCGGCCAGGAACGTGTGGTCCGGCAAGGTCGTCGGCCCCAACGGGGAGCTGTACAAGTAGGAGCGAGCACGACGTGAGCGCAGGGGGTCCGGCTTCGGCAGGGCCCCCTTTTTCGCGCGCCTGTTTGGGTACGGCATCACGCGGTAAGGGCTGCGAACCCCTTCCGGAACGGCAGTTTCAAGATCGATAGCGCCGAGAGGCGAAGTTAGACGGATCGAGAACCTGTTTTGGTTCCTGTGATCTAAGTCACATTCAGCTGTTCGCTCTGGGTAGCCCGCCGGCTACGTCACCTTTGCGCCCTCGACCGCACTCCCGACCTGCCCAGCGGAAACGCAGCGGAACGATCACCGTCCGCGAAGATCTCTGACTGATAACGGAATGGTCACGGCGGTTGGGGCTCCATGCGGATCTCGCAAACCGGCTTTTACCTGCAAAGATCGCCGCGCTATGTTCCTTGCTATCCCTTTACTGACGCATGGGGCGCAAGTTGCGACCCACGACAGACCAAGGAGCAGTTCCCTTGAAGCGCATCCTCATCCCCGCCGGTGGCGCCATCCTGGCTACCGGCCTTCTGGCTGCCGGCCTGGCCGGCACCGCCACGGCCGCCAGCGACGTCGCCTCCGACCCGATGGCGAAGAGCGCGGCCGACGCCAAGGCCATCGCCCAGTTCTGGGCCGACTCCAACGGTGCGGCCCTCAAGGCTGCCAAGCAGTCCAACATCTGGGACAACAAGGACGTCGCCAAGCTCAAGAGCAAGGGCGGCTACAGCGCCGACACCAAGCCGGGCTCGGCCTCGCCGATCGGCCAGGAGAAGAAGGCGTCCACCAAGGTCCAGAACGTCAACATGCCGAAGACCATCGGCAAGGTGTTCTTCGTCAACGGCAAGGGCGAGAAGCGGTGGTGCTCCGCCACTTCGATCCAGTCGAAGTACCGCAACCTGGTCGCCACCGCCGCCCACTGTGTGTACGACACGCAGTCCAACGCCGACACCATGAGCAAGTGGGTCTTCGTGCCCGGCTACTACCAGGGCAAGACCCCCTGGGGCATCTACGTCGGTAAGCAGGCCTTCACGCACTACGACTTCGACGTGTACGAGGACTACGACCGCGACTACGCGTTCGTCACCGTCTACAACGGCATCCACCTGGGCGGCGGCAAGGCCAAGCAGGTCTCCAAGTCCGAGTTCGAGAAGTACCAGGGCGTCAAGGAAGCCAAGGACGTCGAGATCACCCGGGCCGAGTTCCGCAAGTGCAAGCTCGACCCGACGTCGATCCAGGCGTGCTGGGCCAAGCGCGGCACCAACGCGGAGCCGACCGGCCCCGACTTCCCGGGCGCCGAGGTCACCAAGGTCGAGGTGTCCGCCGAGAAGTACAAGGCGGCCAGGGTCGGCAAGGGCAACGGGTTCAAGTTCGGCGAGCCGGTCACCGAGATCGTGACGCACTCCGACGCCGCCAAGTACCTGAAGCTGCAGAAGGAGAACCCCGCCAAGTACCCGGCGACCGTCAAGCAGGACGCCCGCGGCAACTGGACGATCACCCACTACTACACGCAGCAGTGGTACAAGCCGGGCACCGCCACCAAGTTCTTCAAGACCGTCTTCTACATCGTCGAGGGCTACGCCAAGGACGCGGGCCGGCTCGGTGACAACGTCGGCGGTCAGGGCGTGGCCTGGAACCAGCCCACGGGCAAGTACGTCCGCGTGTTCGGCTACCCGGCCGCTCCGCACCCCGACGGCCACAAGAACTACACCGGCATCACGCCGAAGTGGTGCTACGGCAAGACCACGAAGAAGCTGGTCGGTTCGGCCGCCAAGAAGATCGAGGAGCACATCGCGCTCAAGTGCGCGATGACCGAGGGCGCCGACGGTGGCCCCTGGCTGTACAAGTACAGCAACTCCAAGCGGCTCGGTTACGTGAACGGTGTCACCAGCACCTTCAACGACCAGGACGGCAACGACCGGGTCGACTACATCTCCTCGCCGTACTTCGACGGTGAGACCGCGGCGATCTACAAGGCCGCCCAGAACGTGTGGTCCGGCAAGATCCTCTGAGTCAAGATCCTCTAGGTGACGCACAGCGATCGGCCTGAGCCGATCGGGTGAGCGTTTCGCGCGAAGGGCCCGGCATCGCCGGGCCCTTCGTCGTGTCCGGGAACGCGCCCGGCGGAATGTGAGGCGTTTGGACGCACGCCGCCCGGATCCGGTGCCATCAAGCAGGTGTGATCTGCATCACATCATGACGCCCGACGCCCGACGGGCACCGCTGTCGTCACGGCAGTCACACTGACAACTTCCTTATGTTGATCTGCGAAAACGGGCGCGTCAGGCAGTTCCGGCAAGTCACCAGCAATGGCTACTTAAACATCACGGAACCATAACGCCCCACGAGCCGCCGCTTTTCCTTCCAAACCAGCTACCGAACCCCAAGATCCACCCTGTAAGTTCCTGGCTATCCCTTTACTGACGCATGGGACGCAAGAAGCGTTCCACGACAGACCAAGGAGTTACCTTGAAGCGCATCCTCCTCCCCGCCGGTGGTGCCATTCTGGCCACCGGTCTCCTGGCCGCCGGCCTCGCCGGTACGGCTCAGGCCCAGAGCGACGTCGCCAGCGACCCGCTCGCCAAGACGGCCGCTCAGGCTGCTGAGACGCTGGACTTCTGGTCCAAGTCGAACTACGCCGCCCTGAAGCAGGCTGTCGCCTTCAACCCCGACGCCCTCGAGGTCAAGAAGATCAAGAGCGGCGGCGGGTATAGCTCCGACACCAAGCCGGGTGCTGTTCTCCCGATCGGTGAGGAGAAGAAGGTCACCGTCAAGACCCAGAACGTGAACCTGCCGAAGACCATCGGCAAGGTCTTCTTCGAGGGCCGTGACGGCAAGCTGTACTGGTGCTCCGGCACCTCCATCCAGTCGCAGTACCGCAACCTGGTCGCCACGGCCGGTCACTGCGTCTACGACATCGCCGGCAACGACGAGGTCGTGTCGCGCTGGGTGTTCGTCCCGGGCTACTACCAGGGCAAGGCTCCTTGGGGCCTCTACATCGGCAAGCAGGCGTTCACGCACTACGACTTCGATGTGTACGAGGACTTCGACCGCGACTACGCGTTCGTCACCGTGTACAACGGCATCGGCGGCACGCTGAACAAGCCGAAGCAGGTCACCAAGGCCGAGTTCGAGGCGTACAAGGGCGAGAAGTTCGCCAAGGACGTCGAGGTCTCCCGCGAGGAGTACCGCAAGGGCCGTCTCGACCCGAAGACCACCGACTCCTACTGGCGTCAGAAGGGCTCGAAGGCTGAGCTTGCTGGCCCTGACTACCCGGGCGCCGAGGTCACCAAGTACGAGGTGACCGAGAAGCAGTACAAGGCGGCTCCGGTTGGCAAGGCCAACGGCGCCAAGTTCGGCGAGCCTGTCGTCGAGCACGTGACGTACAAGGAAGCCCTCGCATACAAGGGCCCGGGTACCGTCAAGCTGGACCAGAACACCAACTCCACCATCACCCACTACTACGTGCAGATGTGGTACAAGCCGGGCGCGGACAAGAAGTTCTTCCGCACCGACTTCTTCACCGTCGTGCACGAGGTCAAGGACGTCGGTCGCCTGGGCGACAACGTCGGCGGCCAGGGTGTCGCGTGGAACCAGCCGACCGGTAAGTACGTCCGTACCTTCGGCTACCCCGCGGGCCCGCACCCCGACGGCAACAAGCCCTACACCGGCGTTACGCCGAAGTGGTGCTACGGCAAGACCCAGAGCAAGGTGCTGCAGGTCCCGGCCCGCAAGGTCGAGGAGCACCAGAGCTTCCGTTGCGCCGTGACCGCCGGTTACGACGGTGGCCCGTGGCTGTACAAGTACAGCAACGCCAAGCGTCTCGGCTACGTCACCGGTGTCACCAGCCTCATCGTGGACACCGACGGCAACAGCCGTTACGACACCATCACCTCGGCGCTGTTCGACGGTGAGACCTCCGCGATCTACAAGGCCGCTGCGGCCTCGTGGTCCGGCAAGCTCATCCCGTAGTTCGCTGCGGACCGAACGACGGCCTAGGTCGAAGTTCACCTGCTTCACCCGAAGGGCCCGGCTTCTGCCGGGCCCTTCGGCCGTTATTGGAGTGGAATTCCAAAAAGCCTTACCCGCGTGATCACTACGCCGATAGGGTCTTTACGCCAGACTTGTCCCCCTTGTGGAGTCCTCCCGTGAAGCGCCTGCTCATCCCCCTCGCCGCACTCGGCCTGAGCGCCGCCACCCTTTCCCTCCCCGCCGCCGCGGCCCCCACCTGGGTCAGCGACCCGCTGGCCCCCAAGGCCGCCGACGCCTACAGCAACGCCTCCTTCTGGCTCGACGCCAACGGCGCGGCGCTGAAGAAGGCGACCCAGTACCGTCTGGACGCCAAGGACGTGCCCAAGCTGGTCCGTCCGCAGACGCAGACCGCCGACGGCAAGCCGGGCATGACCGCCCCCACCGGCGACAAGCCCGTCGCCACCAGAACCAAGAACGTCAACCTGCCGAAGACCATCGGTAAGGTCTTCTTCCTCGACCGCAAGGGCGACTACCGCTACTGCTCGGCGACCTCCATCCAGTCCACTCACCGCAACCTGGTCGCCACCGCCGGCCACTGCGTCTACGAGCACGGTGAGGACGTCTTCGCCAAGTGGGTGTTCGTCCCCGGCTACCACCAGGGCAAGGCCCCCTACGGCGTCTACGCGGGCGCCTACGCCTTCACCGCCTACGATCTCGACACCTACGACGACTACGACGGCGACTTCGCCTTCGTCGCGGTGCACAACGGCTTCCGCCTCGCGGGCGAGAAGAAGGTGACGTTCCGCGAGTTCAAGGCGTGGCAGGGCGACAAGTGGGTCAAGCCGCACGAGATCACCGCCGCCGAGTACGCCAAGTGCGAGCTGGACCTGGGTGGCTGCTGGTCCGAGGGCAAGGACACGCCCGCCGACAAGGTCGGCCCCGACTACCCCGGCGCGGTCCTGGAGAAGGAGGAGGTCGACGCCAAGACGTACAAGGACGCCAAGGTCGGCAAGGGCAACGGCTTCAAGCTGGGCGAGCCGGTCACCGTGCCGGTCACGAAGGCCGAGCACGACGCGTACAAGGGTCTCGGCACCAAGGCCGTGGACAAGCGCGGCAACCACACGATCACCACGTACTACGTCCAGAAGTGGGTCAAGCCCGGCACGTCCCGCAAGTACTACCTGCCGGAGTACGTCATCGGCCTGGCCAAGGACGCCGGGCGGCTCGGTGACGTGGTCGGCGGCCAGGGCATCGCCTGGAACCAGCCGATGAACCAGCAGGTCATGGCCTTCGGCTACCCGTCGGCGCCGCACCCCGACGGTGACCGCCCCTTCACCGGCACCACGGCCAAGTGGTGCTCGGGCAAGACCGGCACCAAGACGTACCAGGTCAACACGTTCAAGGTCGAGACGCACCAGGTGCTCAAGTGCTCGATGACCGGCGGCGCCGACGGCGGCCCCTGGTTGCTCAAGTACGACAACAACAAGCGCACCGGCTACGTCAACGGTGTGACGAGCCTGTTCCACGACCAGGACGGCAACGACCGGATCGACTTCATCAGCTCCGCGTACTTCGACGGCGAGGTCGCCGACGTCTACAACAAGGCGAACTACACGGCGACCAAGAGCGTGGTCGGCCCCAACGGCGAACTGCCCAGCTGAGCCGGCTTCGGTTGAAGCCCGCCCTCCCCGGGGGCGGGCTTCGTCATGCCAGGGCGAGCTCCCGGGTGCGCTGCTGCAGCGCCACCACCGCCGGCTCCCGTTTGTACGGCTCCAGCCGCCTGCGCAGGTCGGCCGCGTAGGACCGCGACCTGGCCGACTGGAGCTCGCCGGCCAGGCTGAACGCGGTCGAGGCGACCTTGCACGCCTCGTCGAGCTCGCCGCACTGCAGCAGCCCGGCCGCCAGCAGCGACAGGTTGAACATCCGGCCCCGCACGAAGCGCCCGTCCATGTCGAGCGAACGACGCGCCTGGCGCACCACCCTCGGGCCGTCGCCGAGGTCGCGGAAGCAGTGGGCGAACTTGGCCGCCAGGTAGGCCTCGTCGAAGTAGCTCAGCCAGGGCGGCTCCTGACCGGCCACCCGCCGGTCGAAGGTCGTCTCGGCCAGGTGGAGGCTGGCCGCGCAGGAACGGGCGTCACCGAGCCCGGCGTGCGCGTGCGCCTCCAGCACCTGGCTGGACGACAGCAGCGTCGGGATGCCCGCCTGGCGGGCCGAGGCCTGGGCCGCCCGGGCGAGATCGAGCGCGTGGCCCGGCTGGCCCAGGTAGACGGCCTGGTGGGCCATGCCCGCCAGGATCTCGCCGCCCAGGGCGTGGTCGTCGGCTCCCCTGGCCAGGCGCAGCGCCTGGATCAGGTAGCGCTGGGCCAGGCCGTGTTGCTCCAGGTCGTAAGCCATCCACCCGGCCAGCCTGGTCAGCTCGGCGGCGGCCGCGGCTAACTCCTTGCCGGTCGCGTCGTCGTACGAGCCGTCCTTGAGGAGCGGCGAGACGGCGGAGTCGAGGTATCTGATCACCGACGAGCGGACCCGGCCGCCGCCGAACCGGTTGTCGAGCTCGCCGAACGAGCGGGTCACCTCGTGGATCGCGGCGATGTCGGCCCTGCCCACCCGCCGCGAGCCGCCACTGGCGACCCGGCTCTCCGCGGGCGCCGTCAGCCAGCGCACCGCGCCTACGGAACCCGCTCCTATCGCGAAGGTCGAGTCGATCAGGAATCTGCGTCTCTCGACATCGGCCCGCCACAGTGCAGTCACGGTCGCGATCCCCTCCTGCCACGTGTGCGTGAAGTGTTGCCCGAGATCGAGGGGCGTGATGATGGCCGGCATGCCCAGGTCCTCGGCGGACACCGGCCTGCCGAGTCTGAGCGCGAAAATCTCGGTGAGGAGGGACGGCACGGGGCCTCTCGGCCGCTGGCCCGCGATCCACCGCAGCACGGAACTGTGGTCGTACTTCAGCCCGGGTGTGCCGCGCGCGGCCCCCAGATCATTGAGACGTCTGGCCAGACCCTTGTGGGAGAAGCCCGCCTCCGCGATGAGCTGCTGTAGCAGTCGGTTGGATTCGCGTACCATCGCTTTCCTCGTCACAGGAGCCGGCGCCCGCATCCATACAGAGAGTTCCTGTTATAGCACGCTGAGTAAAGGAATCTTTGCCGCTTGCTTAAACTCAGCCGAACTCTCGCGGAAACGGGGCACCGGCTCCTGCGCGAGGAGAAGGCACGCGGGTGACGGGGCTACCGGCGGGCCACCCCGTCCTTCCTGGCCTGCTCGGCCACGGCGGCGATCACGGCGGGGGCGACCCGCTCGTCGAACGGGCTGGGGATGACGTAGTCGGCCGAGAGGTCGTCGCCCACGACCGCGGCGAGCGCGCCCGCGGCGGCGACCTTCATGTTCTCGGTGATCGCGGTCGCCCGCACGTCGAGCGCGCCGCGGAAGACGCCGGGGAAGGCCAGCACGTTGTTGATCTGGTTGGGGAAGTCGGACCGCCCGGTCGCCACGACCCTGGCGTGCCTGGCGGCCACGGACGGCTCGATCTCGGGCATCGGGTTGGACAGCGCGAACACGATCGCGTCGGCGGCCATGGAGGCGATGGCCGCCTCCGGCACGGTCGAGCCCGACAGGCCCACGAACACGTCGGCGCCGGCCAGGGCCTCCTCGGTGGAGCCCATGTGACCGGCCTTGTTGGTGTCGCGGGCCAGTGCCTCCTTGACGGGGTTGAGGCCCTCCCTGCCGCTGTAGATCATGCCCTTGGAGTCGGCCACCGCGATGTCGCCGATGCCGGCCTCCAGCAGGATCCGGGCCACGGCCACGCCCGACGCGCCGGCGCCGGCCACGACCACGCGCAGGTCGCCGAGGGAGCGGCCGGTGAGGCGGGCGGCGTTGGTCAGGGCGGCGAGCACCACGATGGCGGTGCCGTGCTGGTCGTCGTGGAAGACCGGGATGTCGAGCAGCTCGCGCAGGCGGTCCTCGACCTCGAAGCAGCGCGGCGCGCTGATGTCCTCCAGGTTGATGCCGCCGAACGAGGGGGCGAGCCGGACGACGGTCTCCACGAGGGCGTCGACGTCGGTGCAGTCGAGGCAGATCGGGACCGCGTCGACGCCGCCGAACTCCTTGAACAGCAGCGCCTTGCCCTCCATCACGGGCATCGCCGCGGCGGGGCCGATGTCGCCGAGGCCGAGCACGGCGGTGCCGTCGGAGACCACGGCGACCACGTTGGAGACCCAGGTGTAGTCGTCGACCAGCGACGGCGTGTCGGCGATGGCGCTGCACACGCGGGCGACGCCCGGCGTGTAGGCGAGCGACAGGTCGCCGGCGTCGCGGACGGGAATGGTGGAGCGGATCTCGATCTTGCCGCCGCGGTGCAACGCGAAGGCTGGATCGGCGTCGAGCGACGCGGCGGACGCGGAAGCGGGTGTGGTAGTCACAGAGAGACCCCAGTAGTCATCGGACGGACGAGAGACCTTCGTCAGACGGCGCGAGAGGCCTGGCTTCGGTAGCCGCCAGGATGCCCTCCCGATCGTCTCGTGAGGGGGTACGGGGGTCACCCGTTGGTCCATAGTGCCACATGGTGAGACGGCGGGCGGTCTCGGGTCCGACGCCGTTCTGTTCAAGCATTGTTGTTTCCTCGTGGACCGACCGATGCTAAAGGGCACTTAAACTGCACAAATACCAACTTTCGCGCCATATCACTACGAGGAGGCCCCTAGATGGCCCTCTGGACCAAGAGTCGCCGCGCTTCTGCCTTCGGCGCGCTCGCCTTGTCCACCGTCTTCGCCTTGTCCGCCTGTGGCAGCTCGGGAGACTCGACCACCGCCTCCACCGGCGCCAGCGCCTCCGCGGCCGGCGGCGCCCAGCTCGTCAACCCCGGCAAGCTGACCACCTGCACCAACGTTCCCTATGAGCCGTTCCAGTTCAAGGACGAGAGCGGCAAGGTCGTCGGGTTCGACGTCGACATCGTCGACCTGGCCGCCAAGAAGCTCGGCGTGACGCAGGAGATCGTCGACATCGACTTCGCCGTGATCAAGAGCGGCGCCGCGATGGCGGCGAAGAAGTGCGACGTCGCCGCCGCGGGCATGACGATCACCGAGGAGCGCAAGGCGAACATCGACTTCTCCGTCCCCTACTTCGACGCCACGCAGGCCCTGCTGGCCAAGAAGGGCACCGGCGCCAAGTCGCTCGATGACGTCAAGTCGATGAACCTCAAGCTCGGCGCGCAGGCCAGCACCACCGGCCTCGACTACGTCAAGAAGAACGGCTTCGACCCCACCGAGTACGCCGACTCCCCCAAGGAGCTGCTGGCCCTGCAGGCCGGCCAGGCCGACGTGATCGTCCAGGACCTCCCCGTGGTGCTCACCTGGCTGAAGAAGCCGGAGATCGCCGAGAAGTTCGAGCTGATCGCCAGCCTCGACACCGGCGAGCAGTACGGCGTGGGCCTGAAGAAGGGCGCCGACCCGGTCCTGCTCAAGACCATCAACGAGACGATCGAGGCGGCCAAGGCCGATGGCACCTACGAGCAGATCTTCGTGAAGTGGTTCGGCAAGAAGCCCGGTGAGCTGGGCTGATCCAGTGGCGGACCAGTCGGTGACGGCTGAGCCTGGCAAGGCCCGGCTCAGCCCTCGCAAGAAGCAGCGGATCAGCCGGGGCGTCCAGTACGCCCTGCTGGTCGCCATCGTCGTCGGCGTCGTCCTGTACGCGGACTGGCCGAGCCTGGCGCAGAACTTCACCAAGCTCGACGTGGCCGAGAAGGCTCTCCCCGAGCTCTTCACGATCGCGCTGCGCAACACGATGATCTACGCGGTCGGCGGGTTCGTCCTGTCCTTCGTGTTCGGGTTGCTGCTCGCGCTGATGCGGCTCTCGACCGTCGGGCCGTACCGCTGGATCTCCACGATCTACATCGAGATCTTCCGTGGCCTGCCCGCGCTGCTGATCTTCTTGATGATCACCTTCCTGCCGCTGGCGCTGCCCGGCTTCGAGGTACCGGGCGGCACCTTCGGCCAGGGCATCCTGGGGCTCGGTCTGATCGGCTCCGCCTACCAGGCGGAGGTCTTCCGGGCCGGCCTGCAGGCGGTCCCCAAGGGCCAGACCGAGGCGGCCAGGTCGCTGGGCATGTCGGCGTTCAGGGCCCAGCTCACCGTGGTGATCCCCCAGGCGATCCGGATCGTGATCCCGCCGACCACCAACCAGTTCGTCTCCCTGCTCAAGGACTCGTCGCTGGTGTTCTTCCTCGGCGTCTCCGGCCAGTACGTCGAGCTGGCCAAGTTCGGCAACGACCTGGCCTCCCAGTACGCGAACGCCACGCCCATCCTGGTGGCGGGCGTGACGTACCTCATCGTCACGATTCCGCTGGGCTACCTCGCGTCCCGGCTGGAACATCGCAAGGGGACCCGCCGATGACCCACGCCATCGAGATCAAGGACCTGCACAAGCACTTCGGCGACAACGAGGTGCTCAAGGGCATCGACGTCACGGTCGAGCCCGGGCAGGTGGTGTGCGTGATCGGGCCCTCGGGCTCGGGCAAGTCCACCCTGCTGCGCTGCGTCAACCTGCTGGAGCAGCCGACCCGGGGCCAGGTGCGGGTGCAGGGCGTCGACGTCACCGACCCCGACGTGGACATCGACGCCGTCAGGCGCCACATCGGCATGGTGTTCCAGCAGTTCAACCTGTTCCCCCACATGACCGCGCTGCAGAACGTGATGATCGCCCAGCAACGGGTGCTCAGGCGCGGCAAGAGGGCGGCGGAGGTCGTCGCCCGGGAGAACCTCGACAAGGTGGGCGTCATCGACAAGTGCGACGCCTTCCCCGCGCAGTTGTCCGGCGGGCAGCAGCAGCGGGTGGCCATCGCCAGGGCGCTGGCCATGAACCCCGACCTGATGCTGTTCGACGAGCCCACCTCGGCGCTCGACCCCGAGCTGGTCGGCGACGTGCTCGCGGTCATGCGCAAGCTCGCCGAGGAGGGCATGACCATGCTCGTGGTCACCCACGAGATGGGCTTCGCCCGCGAGGTGGCCGACCGGGTCGTGTTCATGGACGGCGGTGTGATCGTCGAGGACGGGCCGCCCGCCCAGGTCATCGGCGACCCTCGGCACGAGCGCACCCGCTCGTTCCTCAGCCGCGTGCTGCACCCCGAGGACTGAGGCTCCGGGGCGTCCCCGAGCGGACGCCCCGGCCGCTTTTCCGGGGCGCCCCCAGCGGGCGCCCCAGGCGGCTTTCCGGCCCGACGTGTAATACTCCGGTATGGACCTGACCTCTTACGCCGAGTGGGCGGTCCACCTGGTCAACGATCCCGAGCCGCCGCCCCACCTCGTAGAGCTGCGCGACGCGCTGGCGAAGGTCTTCGCCGCCGGCTCCGAGGCCGAGGTCGCGGCCCTGCTCAACAGGCTGCTCGCGCGCTATCCGGTGCGCCCCCGCCTGTCGGCCCACGACGGGCAGCGCTGGCACCTGCACCTGGCCGAGGACTCCGCCGCCAGCGCCGTGATGGGGCTGGCCGCGATGGTCGCCGAGCTGGGCGCCGACCGGCTCGGCCGGTGCCAGGATTCCCGGTGCCCGCGGGTCTTCCTCGACACCTCCTCCAACCGCTCGCGCCGTTACTGCTCGGCGCGCTGCGCCAGCCGGGCCAACGTGGCGGCCTACCGAGCCCGCCGCCGCGGCGGCCAGTAACGCAGCACCACCCGGCCCACGATGTCGTCGACCGGGCCGAAGTCCCAGCTGTCGCGGCGGCCGCCGGCCCGCTGGTTGTCGCTCTCCAGCCACCAGCCCTCCTTCTCGCGCCACGCGGCCCGCTTGACGATCAGCCGGCCGGGCTCGCCCGGCAGTCTGGCCACGACCACGTCGCCCGCGCGGACGGGCGCGCCTCGCCGTACGAGAAGCCAGTCGCCGGGAAGCAGCGCGGGGCGCATGGAATCTCCCTCGACACGCACCCTCATGGGCCGTGACCCCCTCCGCGTCAGGCCTTCGGAGCCGAGTAAGGTCGGTTAGTGGACCAAGCTGACTCAGCATCAAGGAAGGACTTTCCGATGCTCGCACGACTGCTACGACCCAAGCATGTCGCTTCCGCTCACTGCGACCTGCCCTGCGGTGTCTACGACCCCGCCCAGGCCCGGATCGAGGCCGAGTCGGTCAAGGCGATCATGGAGAAGTACGCAGGCAACGAGGACCCGGTCTTCCGCGCTCGCGCGCTGACCATCAAGGAGGAGCGGGCCGAGCTGGTCAAGCACCACCTGTGGGTGCTCTGGACCGACTACTTCAAGCCGCCGCACCTTGAGCAGTACCCCCAGCTCCACCAGCTGTTCTGGGACGCGACGAAGCTCGCGGGAGCGGCCGGCGCCAAGGGCACCGTCGACGTCGCCAAGGCCGACGAGCTGCTGGGCAAGATCGACGACATCTCCAAGATCTTCTGGGAGACCAAGGCCGCCTAAAACGGCATATAAGGCTCTGTGTGGTTACCAGGCCACACAGAGCCTTTTCCGTTGATGGCGAGTCTGAATCGTCCAAGCACCTCTCGGGGGCGGTAAGTTGCAGTCAGCGCCGTATACGCGAGGAGGAACGTGACCGAGGAAACGGAGATGCGAGTTGAGGGCGAGGCCGGCATCCGCGACGTAGTGAGCATCAGGCTCCCGGCCGCGAGTGCCTACCTGTCCGTGCTTCGCACGGCCACGGCCGGGCTCGCGGCGCGACTCGACTTCACGCTCGACGAGATCGAGGATCTGCGGATCGCGGTCGACGAGGCGTGCGCCATGCTCCTGAGCGAAGCCGTGCCCGGCACCGACCTGACCGCCGAGTTCGAGCTGACCGGGCAGGAGATGCAGGTCAGGGTCGAGGTCGCGACGGCGGGCACCTCCGCCCCCAAGCGTGACGACTTCGCCTGGATGGTGCTCACGGCTCTGGCCGACGATGTCGACGCGGTGACCGACTCCCCCGACCGCATGGCGATCGTCCTGCGTAAGCGCCGAGGCGCGGCGAGGCCGGCGTGACGGAAAGGACTGGAGCCATGGCCACCAGCGAACACGCCGTGCCCGACCGGGTGCGCGCTCGCAGGCTCTTCGCCGAGCTGGCCGAGCTGGGTCCCGAGGAGCCGCGCCGCCAGCGCATCAGGGACGAGCTGGTCGAGCTTCACCTTCCCCTGGTCGAATACCTGGCCCGCCGTTTCCGCAACCGGGGTGAGTGGCTCGACGACCTCACCCAGGTCGCCACCATCGGGCTGATCAAGTCGATCGACCGGTTCGACCTCAACCGCGGCGTGGAGTTCTCCACCTACGCCACACCGACCATCGTCGGCGAGATCAAGCGGCACTTCCGCGACAAGGGCTGGGCGGTTCGCGTGCCGCGCCGCCTGCAGGAGCTCAAGCTCTCGCTGACCAAGGCGATCAGCGAGCTCTCGCAGCGTGAGGGCCGGGCGCCGACGGTGGCCGAGTTGGCCGCCTACCTGAAGATGACTGAGGAGGAGGTGCTCGAGGGTCTTGAGTCGGCCAACGCCTACTCGACCGTCTCGCTCGACGCCCCCGACTCCGGCGACGACGACGCGCCCGCCGTGTCCGACTCTCTCGGCATCGTGGACGAGTCGCTGGAGGGCGTCGAGTATCGCGAGTCGCTCAAGCCGCTGCTCGAACGCCTGCCGCCGCGCGAGAAGCGCATCCTGCTGCTGCGGTTCTTCGGCAACATGACCCAGTCGCAGATCGCCACCGAGCTGGGCATCTCGCAGATGCACGTGTCGCGGCTGCTCGCCCGCACGCTGGCCCAGCTACGCGAGGGTCTGACCGCCGAAGACTAGTCCTCGCCGTAGAGAGCGTGGGTGGTGGGAGGGGCCAGCAGGGCGACGAGGCCGATCAGGGCCGCGACGATCACCGGGATCCCGAGGAGCAGCTGGTCGGCCTGGATCAGCGTCCACGCGACCGGGAGCAGGAAGATCTGCGCCAGCACGCCGGGCGACCTCCCCCACCGCTCCATTCTGAGCAGCCCGCCCCAGGCGACCCAGAGCAGACCCGCGCCGATCAGCATTCCGAAAGCCGCCTCGGCGAGCGCGGCCGTGAGGTTCTCCGCGTCGCCGCGCGCCGTCTCCACCCCGACGAACAACCCGAGCCCCAGGGCGACCAGCCCTTCCAGGGCGACGACGATGGCGGCGACAACCAAGCTCAGCGGACGCTTCGACACACCGAAACCCTATCCGCCCGGCCCCATGCCTCGTCCGACGCCCAGTCCCCCTATTGCCCACAAATGGGATCTTTGCGACAAGACAGACATCGATCAGCGGATACGCTGACGTCATGCGCGCGATGCTCCTGGTCAACCCCAAGGCCACGACCACGAATGCACGGACCCGTGACGTGCTCATCCGAGCCCTCGGCGCGGCCGTCGAGCTGACCGTCGAGCAGACCGGCTACCGGGGTCACGCCGCGACCCTGGCGAGCACCGCGCGGGCCAAGGGCTACGACGTGGTGGCCGTGCTCGGCGGTGACGGCACGATCAACGAGGCCGTCAACGGCCTGCTCAACCCGGTCGACGAGACCGCCGTCGCGCCCGCGGCCGACCCCAGCGCGGGGCGTCCCGCGGTGATCGTCATCCCCGGCGGCAGCGCCAACGTGTTCGCCCGCGCGCTCGGCCTGCCCAACGACCCGGTCGAGGCCACCGGAGCGGTGCTGGAGGCACTGCGCGAGAACCGTCGCAGGACCGTGGGTTTGGGCCAGGCCCTCTGGAACGACCAGAGCCGCTACTTCACCTTCTGCGCCGGGATGGGATACGACGCCGAGGTCATCCGCGCGGTCGAGGGGCTGCGCGGCTCCGGGCACAAGGCGACTCCCACGCGCTACGTGAACACCGCGTTGCGGCACTATCTCGCGACCGACAAGCGGCAGCCGGCGATGACCCTGACCGGCCCCGGCATCCCGGCCGTCGAGGGCGTGTTCATGGCGATCGTCTCCAACACCTCCCCGTGGACCTACCTCGGGAGCAAGCCGATCCATCCCACCCCGTGGGCGAGCTTCGAGACCGGCCTCGACCTACTGGGGCTCCAGCGCATGGGCCCCATAGCCTTGCTGCCTCTCATCCGGCAGATTCTCACGGAGCGTGACTCGCTTCCGTCGGGGAAACACCTCGTTCAACTGCACGACGAGTCCGAGTTCACCCTCACCGCGCGGCGTCCGGTGGCCTTCGAACTGGACGGAGACTACCTGGGTGAACGCGAGTCCGTAACGTTCCGGTCTACCCCGAACGCGTTACAAGTTCTGGTCTAGCCCGTTACATTCGGTCATTGTGTGACGCATCCGACATCCATCACCGACAAAACTTCGTGTCAACCCTCTTGCGTGCACTCTCCGTGGCTGAAAAGCTCAAGACTGACGTCGGAACGTAGGACCTTTGACAAACCCCAAGGTCGTTCCGGGGTCAGCGACCACAGGCCCGATCTTCACCAGGATCCGGGTCGTTGTTCGCGCGAGTTAGTGAATCTCTTCACAAAGTAGTAGCCGCACGGGGCCGACCCAAGGCCCCATCTACTAAGGAGTGGACGCATGGACTGGCGCCACCGAGCTGCCTGCCGTGACGTGGACCCCGAGCTGTTCTTCCCGATCGGCAACACCGGTCCGGCCCTCATGCAGATCGAGGAGGCCAAGCAGGTCTGCAGGTCCTGCCCGGCCGTCGAGTCCTGCCTGAAGTGGGCCCTGGAGTCCGGCCAGGACGCCGGCGTCTGGGGCGGGCTCAGCGAAGACGAGCGTCGTGCGCTCAAGCGCCGCACCGCGCGTGCTCGCACCCGAGCCTCCGCCTGACCGCCCCGCCCACAGCCGACCGGCCCTCCCCTGGCCGACCGGCGCGCCCCCACCCAAGCCGACCTGACCGAGCCGCCCCGCCCAGCGCGACAGCTTTCCCGCCGGGACCACGCCGCATCCGCCCTTGGATGCGACGTACAGGCTCACGCACAGCGCCGACCTCCACCCGCGAACCCGGCGTACGGACTCCGAGAGGGCGCCGCATCCCGCACGGGTGCGGCGCCCTCATCGATGGCGGGGCAAGGACCGCGCGTCGGGTCACGCGGCGGGAAGCGGGATCGAGAGGGTGACCTCCGTGCCGCCGCCCTCGCGCGGCGAGACCGCGAGCTTGCCCGACAGCTCCCCCTCGACCAGCGTGCGTACGATCTGCAGCCCCAGACTGGTGGAGCTGTCGAGGTCGAACCCCTCCGGCAGCCCCTGACCGTCGTCCCAGACGAGCACGTTGAGCCGGTCGGAGGACGGCTCGACCACCACCTGGAGCCGCTTCGGGCAGCCGTGCTGGAGGGCGTTCTGCAGCAGCTCGGTGAGCGCCATCGCCAGCGGCGTGGCGATCAGCGACGGCAGCACCCCGAACCCGCCGACCCGCCGCGGCATGACCGCCGCCTCCGGCGACGACACCTCGCCGGCCATCGCGATCACCCGATCCGCGATGTCGTCGAAGTCGACGAACTCCTCCGGCGCGTGGGACAGCGTCTCGTGCACGATCGCGATCGAGCCGACCCTGCGCACCGCCTCCTCCAGCGCCTCGCGTCCCTCGGGCACCTGAAGCCTCCTGGCCTGCAGCCTGAGCAGCGCCGCCACGGTCTGGAGGTTGTTCTTGACCCGGTGGTGGATCTCGCGGATCGTCGCGTCCTTGGTCATCAGCTCACGCTCGCGGCGGCGCAGCTCGGTCACGTCGCGGATGAGCACCAGCGCGCCGATGCGCCCGCCGCCGACGATCAGCGGGATCGCCCGCAGCTGCACGATCGTGCCGCCGGACTCGACCTCGGTCTCCTTGGCCGCCCGCCCGCTGGCCACGATCATGAGGTCCTCGTTGATCGGCTCGTCGGAGTAGCAGAGCGTCGCGGTCACCTTGCCCAGCTCGGCGCCCACCAGGTCGGCGTGCAACCCGAGCCGCCGGTAGGCCGACAGCGCGTTGGGCGAGGCGTACGTCACCCGGCCGCCCCGGTCGAGCCGGAGCAGCCCGTCGCCCACGCGGGGCGAGCGGACCAGGATCGGCTCGTCGCCGGAGAACGGGAAGCGCCCCTCGGCGACCATCTGCGCCAGGTCGGAGGCGCTCTGCAGGTAGGTGAGCTCCAGGCGCGACGGTGTCCGGGCCGAGGACAGGTTGGTGGAGCGCTGGATCACCGCGAGGAAGCGGCCCTCGCCGCTCGGAAGCGCACGGCGCACCGGGATGGTCTCCTCGCGCACCGGCACGCCGGTCGACCAGTCGGGGTCGCCCTCGCGGCAGATGCGCCGCTCGTTCCAGGCAGTGTCGAGCAGCGGGCGTTCGCCCTGGGCGGAGACGGTGCCGACGATGTCGTCGTGGTAGACGGTGGGACCGGTCGTCGGGCGCATCTGCGCGATCGCGATCCAGCCGCCCTCATGCCGCCGCCCCAGGTCGTCGAGGGACTCCTCCCCCGGTGGCACCAGCGGCGCCCACAGGACGAGGTCGGCGAACGACAGGTCGGCGAGCAGCTGCCAGTCGGAGACCAGGGAGTGGAGCCAGTCGAGGTCAGCCGCGTCGAGCGCGGTGTGACGGACGACGAGGTCGCTGAGAGTCGGCACGAGTGCATCATGCGTGCTTCTCACGGCAGGAACCAAACCGGCGGCTGGTTGAATGCGGGCATGGATCCCCTGGCAGGCCGCACGGAAGTCCGGTCCGGCGGGCCGAGCCGCCCGCGCCGCAGGGCGTACGCGTACGTGCGATCAACCGGCCTGTTTCGGGAATCTCACATTGTGAGAACCGTCACACCGCCCGCTTCGCCCGCATCGCCCGGATCCCCGTGCCGGGCCACCGGAGGTGTTCGAACCTTGGCCGATCCCGGCAGGTCACCGGCCGTCGAGCCGGGCCCGACGCCCGCCTCGGTTTCCGGGGCCGGCACCGCAGTGGATATCCTGCACCATCAGCCTGAGCTGCCCGGACACGCGCGTGCCAGGGTGGGTCCGCGGTCCCCTGTGGCCGGCGGACCCGGCCCACGGACGCGCGCGCCGGTGGGCGCGGTCGCCTCCGCGGCGCCCGGCCCGCCCGAGGCCGCACTCTCGGCCGACGCCATCTGTGCGCGGCCGGGAGCGCGCGTGGGACACCCCCGCCCTCCCTCGGTCCCGGCAGACCGCTCTTGCTTGCGGTTGACCGCTCGGGCCAATCTGAGTTCCGATGATCTCGCGGTGATCAGACACGCCCTCACCGCCGTGGCAGAAGTGAAGGTGAGAGCGTGACGGACGACGGCCCTCGCGTACCGAAGTACTACGACGTGAAGCGCAGCCTGCTGGAGCTCACCAAGAGCCTGTCCCCCGGCACCGCTCTGCCCCCCGAGCGGGCGCTGGCCGTGAAGTTCGAGACCTCCCGCACCACCGTCCGGCAGGCGCTGACCGAGCTGGTCGTCGAGGGGCGGCTGCTGCGCATCCAGGGCAAGGGCACGTTCGTGGCCCAGCCGAAGGTGGCGCAGGTGCTGCAGCTGACCTCCTACATCGGCGACCTGCGCACCGCCGGTCTCGAACCCGACACCAAGATCCTGGAGATCGGCTACATCACCGCCGACGAGGCGCTGGCCCGGCGACTGGCCATCAACCCCGGCGGCCGGGTGCTGCGCATCCACCGGCTGCGGCTGGCCAACGGCGAGCCCGTCTCCATCGACACCACCCACCTGTCCGCGCGCCGCTTCCCCAGGCTGCGCCGGGAGCTGGAGGTGCACTCCTCGCTGTACGAGACGCTGCACAACGCCTACAACGTGCGGCTCACGGACGCCGAGGAGATCATCGAGACCGTGCTCGCCACCCCCTACGACGCCAAGGCCCTGGGCGTCGACGTCGGCCTGCCCATGCTGCTGCTCACCCGCCACGCCTTCGACGCCGACGGCCACCCCGTCGAATGGGCCCAGTCCCTCTACCGCGGCGACCGCTACAAGTTCGTCACCCGGCTGCGCCGGCCGTGACCCCGGGCCGGGACACCGGTGTCTAGGCTGGTCAGGTGAGCGTTCTCATCGTCACCGGCACTGACACCGGGGTCGGCAAGACGGTCGTGACCGCCGCCGTGGCGGCGCTGGCCCGCCAGCGGGGTTCCAGCGTGGCCGTGGTCAAGCCGGCGCAGACCGGGGTGCCGGCCGGCCGGCCCGGTGACGTCGACGAGGTGATCCGGCTGTCCGGGGTGACGACCACCTTCGAGCTGGCCCGCCACCCGGCGGCGCTGTCGCCCGCCGCGGCGGCCAGGGCGACGGGCGCGCCGCCCGTGTCGCTGTCCCGGGCGGCCGAGCTGGTCGCGGAGCTGGCCGAGAGCAACCGGCTGGTGCTGGTCGAGGGCACCGGCGGGCTGCTGGTGCGCTTCGACGAGGACGGGGCGACCGTGGCCGATCTGGCCCGGTCGATCGGCGCGCAGCTGCTGGTCGTCGTCCGGGCCGGGGCGGGCACTCTCAACCACACCGCGCTCACCCTGGAGGCGATGGCCAACCGCGGGCTCGACCTGGCCGGAGTCGTGATCGGGTCGTGGCCCGCCGAGCCGGGCCCGGCCGAGCGGAGCAACGTGGCCGATCTGGAGATGCTGGCCGCGCGTCCGCTGGCGGGCGCGCTGGCCGCGGGCTCAGGGGCGCTGGACGCGGCCGAGTTCGCCGCCGAGGCGCGCAGAGGGCTGGCCGCCACCTTGGGAGGCGCGTTCGACCCCGCCGACTTCAGAAGGACGCTCAGGCTCGCGCGCTGACGTCGCCGCCCACCCGGGTCAGCAGGCCGCCCTGGGGAGGCGGCAGACCTTGACCGTCATCTTCTCCGCCTGGGCGATCAGTCCGCGGAACTTCCTGATGGGCAGGCTCCTGGTCGGGACGGCCGACTCGCCGACGACGTAGACCGCGGCCCCTCTGCGCACCGCCACGGCGTGCTCGCCGTTCTCGAAGAAGAGGCCGCCCGCCCGCAGCCCCTCGTCGCCCACGGCGACCGGCTTGGTGAAGTAACGGTAGCGGTGATAGCCCTTGCCCACGTCCGCGCAGCGCGCCAGCTCGGCCCGCAGCCCGCGCATCGCCTGCTTCGCCTGCCGCACGTTCTTGTAGACGACGAACTGCTCGTACTTCATCCGGTCCTCGGAGCTGTAGGTGACCGTCCGCGCCGCGATCCGGCCGGTGTCCCACGCCTTCTTGCGGAAGCAGGGGTTGAGCTGGATCTGCCGCTTGGTGGAGTCGCTCGTCCGGTACGTCTCCCACGCCTTGGCCGGGGGGTGCGACTCCATGAACAGCAGGCCCTTCGGCAGCCCGCTCCCGCCGCCCAGCATCGCGGCCGCCGTGACCACGGCCAGTCCCATCTGGAACATCAGAACCTCCCCATAGTGGCAACAACAGGTGAGATGTCCGGTGCTGCGGATTCGTTCAGATATATCGGGACTTGTTGGCGCGATGGGGTGATGATGCAGGCATGGCAAAGGCGATCGAACAACCCGTACCCGGCATCATGGTGGGCCACGGCCTCCTCGCCCGCCGCAACGGCGTGGCCCAGCCGGTCGAACGGATCGTGCACGACGGCGACACGATCAACATCGCCGCCGACGGAAACTTCGGCGTCCGGCTGCTCGGCGTCGACGCGCCCGAGGTGAGCTTCGAACTGCCCCGCAACCCTGACTTCCCCGACTTCCCCAAGGGCTTCACCGCCATCGGGCATCCCGCCTGGACGACGTTCCTGACGGACCCGTTCGCCAAGGGCTTTCCGGAACTCACGCTGCGCACCGCCCTGCACGGTCACCTGGCGTCCAGGCTCGGCCCGGCGGCGGCGGCCAACCACGCCGCGCACGCGGCGCCCGCCACCCAGGCGCTCAGGGACATGATCAGCGGCGACCTCACCGAGCAGGGGCACACCGAGAGCACGTTCAAGCTGAGGCTGGCCTTCGCGCACGAGGTCCTCGACAGGTACGGCCGGCTGCTCTGCTACGTCAACCGCGAGCAACGGGACAAGCCCCGGCCCGACCCCTACAACGAGCGGCTGCTCGCGGCCGGCCACGTGCTGCCGTACTTCATCTGGCCCAACGTCGACCCGTTCGTCCGCCAGGAGGGACGGGTGGCAGACGCGGTGCCGGCGCCCGGCGGCGCCCGCCGGATCGCCGAGGCCGGGGCACTCGGGCGGGCCAGGCACGCGGTGCGACGGGCCCGCGAGAGCGGCCTCGGCCTGTGGACCCCCGCGAACCCGCTCGCCCTGCTGCCGTTCGAGCTGCGCTTCCTGGCGCAACGCCGGGCGCCCGACCGCTACGTGCTCGACCTGTCCGACGACGGCAGGGAGCTGCTGCACCCCCAGAGCTACTTCCGGGTCCCCAACCCGGAGGACCGGCTGTACGTCAACGCCGAGCACGCCCCGCTGTTTCGCGAGCGGGGATGGTCGGTGCCGCCGCTGTGAGGGTGGGGCTAGCCCCACCCGGCAGCCGCACACCAAGCCCATGTCGCGGATCACCCGCCGCTCAATACGGTTGAGACATGAAAGTCCCCCGTCCGTGGTCGGCACGGGCCTGGCAGGACACCGCGCACGTGATGACCGGTCCCCTGGTCGCCGCGGTCCTCGCCGGCCTGACCCTCATGCTGGCCGTGGCTCCGCCCATGCTGCGCCGCGGCGTGCCGTGGTTCACCCGGGTGCAACGCTCCCGGTTCGCGGCCTTCCTCGGCGCCCGCATCCCGCCGCTGCCGTCACCGGCCTCCTGGCGCAGCCCGAGCACCTGGCGGCAGATCGGCTACCACCTGCTCTGCCCCGTGGTGAGCGGTCTGGGCGCGCTGCTCGTGGCCGGCGCGTGGGGCGGATCCGTGGTGGGCCTGACGGGGTTCGCGCAGCCCGCGTTGCAGCCGCGGCCACTGGAGTTCACCTTCGACCTCAGAAATCCGGTCGTGGCCGCCGTCTACTTCCTGATCGGGGCGACGCTGCTGCTGCTGGCGCCCATCCTGGCCCGGGCCATGGCCTCGTTCGACCTGGCGGTGGCGCGCGCGATGCTCGAACCCAGCCGTGACGAGCTGGGCCGGCGCATCGAGACGCTGACCGAGAGCCGCGCCGGGATGGTCGACGCGGCCGACGCCGAGCGCCGCCGCATCGAGCGCGACCTGCACGACGGCGCCCAGCAGCGGCTCGTCTCGCTGGCGATGAACCTGGGGCTGGCCCGCGCCACGCTGACCGACCTGCCCGAGCCCGCCCGCGTGGCCATCGAGCAGGCGCACGAGGAGGCCAAGCAGGCGCTGAAGGAGCTGCGCGACTTCGTCCGCGGCCTGCACCCGGCGGTCCTCAACGACCAGGGCCTGGACGCGGCGCTCTCCGGCATCGCGGCGCGCGCCCCCCTTCCGGTACGCCTGCGCGTCGACATCGAGCGCCGCACCTCGCCCACGATCGAGGCGGTGGCGTTCTTCACCGTGTCCGAGGCGCTCACCAACATCGCCAAGCACGCCGCGGCGACCCGGGCCGAGGTGACCGTACGACGCGAGGGCGACCGGTTACGGCTGCTCGTCCACGATGACGGCCGCGGCGGGGCCACGCTCGCGAGCGGCACCGGGCTGCGCGGCCTGTCCCAGCGGATCCGCTCGGTGGACGGCACCCTGCGGCTGACCAGCCCGTTCGGCGGGCCGACGACGATCGAGGTGGACCTGCCGTGCGAGTAGTTCTTGCCGAGGATTCCGTGCTGCTGCGCGAGGGGCTGATCAGGCTGCTCGACGCGGCCGGCATGCGGGTGGTGGCGGCCGTGGCCGACGCCGAGGGGCTGCTGCGCGCCACCGAGGAGCACCAGCCCGAGCTGGTCGTCACCGACGTGCGGATGCCGCCCACCCACACCGACGAGGGGCTGCGGGCCGCGCTGGTGCTGCGCCGCCAGCGCCCCGGCCTGGCCGTGCTGGTCCTGTCGCAGTACGTGGAGGAACGCTACGCGGCCCAGCTGCTCGCCTCGGCGACCGGCGGCGGCGTCGGCTACCTGCTCAAGGACCGGGTGGCCGACGTGGCCGAGTTCATGGACGCGCTGCGCCGGGTGGCGGCGGGCGGCACCGCGCTCGACCCGGAGGTGGTCGCCCAGCTGCTGCTGCGCGGCCACAGCGACCCGCTGGACCGGCTGACACCTCGGGAGGGCGAGGTGCTCAAGCTGATGGCCGAGGGCCGCTCCAACGCCGGCATCGGCCAGGAGCTGGTCCTCAGCGAGGGAGCCGTCGGCAAGCACATCGGCAACATCTTCACCAAGCTCGACCTGCCCCCGGCCGAGGGCGACCACCGGCGGGTGCTGGCCGTGCTGCGTTTCCTCAAGGTCAGGAGCTCGGCATGAGGAAGGTCTGGCTGGTGCTGGGAGCCGTGACGACGGCGTTCACCCTGATGGCGTTCACCATCGGCATGTGGCACGGGTTCGCCAAGGCCAAGCCACCGCAGGAGTCGACCCGCCGGTCCATTCCCTTCGCCCTGTCCAAGCTCCGGCTCGACGCCGAGCGGGGCAACGTGAGCCTGCAGGTCCTGCCGGGCGAGGCGGGCGAGCTCGTGCTCGAACGCTCGCTGCGCTGGTCGGCCGAGAAGCCCGCGGTCTCCGAGGACTGGGACGGACGCACCCTGAAGCTGAGCGCGGTCTGCCCCGGCTCCGACCGGTTCGATCCGCCGCTCTGCGAGGCCGACTACACCCTGTACATGCCCCCCGAGACGGACCTCGAGGCCACGACCGTCAACGGCCGGCTCGACCTGACCGAGCTCCGGGGCGACATCCGGGCGACCTCGGCCTCCGGCCTGGTGCGCGTCACCGGCGCGCGGGGCGACCTCCGGATCCGCAGCGGCACGGGCGACGTCCACGCCGACGGGCTGACCGGCGACCACGTCGACGTGGAGGTGGGCTCGGCCACGGTGCTGCTGTCGTTCCACGCCTCGCCGTCCGACCTGCGGGCGGTCGCCAGGGCCGCGGGCGACGTGCACGTCATCGTGCCGCCTGAGCTCACCTACGACGTGACGACCGACGCCCTGCAGGTCGACGCCGACGTGCTGACCGACAAGGAGTCGCCGAGGAAGATCACCGCGTCGACACCGGACGGGGACATCTTCCTCTGCTGCCGATGAGCTGCCGATGAGCTGCCGATGGATGGCGGGTGGACCGCCGGTGGGCCGCCGAAGAGCCGGCGGAGCTTGGCGGGCTGTTTACCCGCGTGACGGGTTGGTAGGTTCCCCGCATGGAGTCTGCGAAGCACGCCGGTGACGCCGCCGTCGCCGTGTCCAAGGCCTATGGCGTCGAAACCATGTTCACCCTTTCCGGAGGTCACGTCTTCCCGCTCTACGACGGGGCCGTGCACGAGGAGATGCGCATCCTCGACGTACGCCACGAGCAGAGCGCGGTGTTCGCCGCCGAGGCCACGGCCCGGCTGACCAGGAAACCCGGTCTGGCCGTCCTGACCGCCGGGCCCGGCATCACCAACGGGGTCAGCGGTGTCGCGACGGCCCACTTCAACGGCTCCCCGGTGGTGGTCATGGGCGGCCGCGCGCCGCAGTCCCGCTGGGGCAGCGGCGCCCTGCAGGAGATGGACCACCCGCCGCTGCTCGCCCCGATCACCAAGCTGGCGTTCACCTCCAGCGGCGCCGAGTCGATCAGCCAGGACGTCGAGTCGGCCTTCCGCACGGCCGTGGCGCCGCATCGGGGTCCGGTCTTCCTCGACTTCTACATGGACCACCTGTTCGCCCCGTCGGCCGTACACGAGGTCCAGACGCAGTCGCCGTCGCCCCTGGAGCCCGACACCGACGCGCTGCGCGACATCGCCCGGCTGATCGCCGAGGCCGAGCGGCCGGTGCTCGTCTACGGCTCCGACGTGTGGATGGACCGCGCCGAGGAGGCCGCCCGCGACTTCGCGGAGAGCCTTCGGCTGCCGGTCATCCCCAACGGCCAGGGCCGCGGTATCCTGCCCGCCGGCCATGAGCTGCTCGTCACCCGCGCCCGCGGCGTCGCCTTCGCCCAGGCCGACCTGGTCATCGTGGTGGGCACCCCGCTCGACTTCCGCCTCGGCTACGGCTGGTTCGGCGGCAAGGAGGGCGCCCCGCTGGCCAAGGTGGTGCACCTGGCCGACGCGCCGTCGCAGCTGGCCACGCACATGCAGCCGGTCGCCTCCGCCGCCGGCGACCTGTCCGTGGTGCTCTGGAGCCTCGGCACCGCCTGCGGTGAGGCCGGCGTGAAGCCGGCGCGGTACGCCGACTGGGTGAGCAGGCTGGCCGAGACGGCCGCCGCCGCCATCGCCGGCGACGCCGAGCTGCTGGCCTCCGACAGCGACCCGATCCACCCGATGCGCATCTACGGCGAGCTGGGCAAGGTGCTCGCCGAGGACGCCGTGGTCATCGGCGACGGCGGCGACTTCGTCTCCTACGCGGGCAAGTACGTCGAGCCCAGGCAACCGGGCAACTGGCTCGACCCGGGCCCCTACGGCTGCCTTGGCACCGGCCTCGGCTACTCGATCGCGGCCCGCCTGGCCAGGCCGTCGTCACAGGTGGTGCTGCTGCTGGGCGACGGCGCGGCGGGATTCTCGCTGATGGACGTCGACACGCTGGTGCGCCACCGACTTCCCGTCGTCATGATCTGCGGCAACAACGGCATCTGGGGGCTGGAGAAGCACCCGATGCAGATGTTGTACGGCTACGACGTGGCCGCCGACCTGCAGCCGCAGTGCCGCTACGACCAGGTGGTGACGGCGCTCGGCGGCGGTGGCGAGCTGGTCACCAAGCCGTCGGAGATCGGGCCGGCGCTCCGCCGCGCGTTCGACTCCGGGATCCCCTACCTGGTCAACATCGCCACCGACCCGCAGATCGCCTACCCCCGCACCACCACGGGCGTCTGACGAGGCTACTGCTGCTTCCCGGCCGTCTGGGTGACGGTCGGGGTGGGGGTGGCCGAGGGGCACGCCCCAGCGGGGATGAGGACCAGCTTGACCTTCTGCTTGATGTCCAGCTTCGTCCCCCCGTTGGGGAACGACTGCCCGACCTTGAGGCACTCGAGAGGCACCTCGCCCCGCGTCTGGTCGTCGATCTGGATCTTGAAGCCGGCGGCGCTGATGAGCCTCTGCGCCTCGGGGTAGGGCATCTCCACCACGCGCGGCACCTCCCTCTTCACGACCGGCTTGGGACTCGGTGACGGGGACGGCGACGCGTCGGTGGACGGCGTGGGCGTGCGCGTGGGGGTTGGAGTACGGGTCGGCTCCTGGGTCTGTTCGGGGCCGGGCTCGGGCTCCTGCCGGATGGTGGGCACCTGCTTGGACGGCTTGATCGTGGGAGTGTGCTTGGTCCGCGACGTGGTGGGCGTCTTGATCTTCCCGGTCGCGCCGACGTCGGACGTGGTCATCGTCGGAGCCGGCTCCTCACCCGCGGGCATGCCCGTCAGGGCCACCGCGCCCGCGCCCAGGCCGAGCACCACCGCGGCGGCGATCCCGGCGACCAGCCCGCCCCTGCGGGAGCCCTTGGCCGCACGCCTGCCGCCCTGCCTGGGCCCGGCCACCGTGGCGTGGTCGGAGGGGGTCTGGTGAGCACCGGTCTGGTAGGCCGCCATCGGCGGCGCCATCGTGGCTCCGGTGGACGGCGGCAACGCGGCGGGCACCTCGCCTGCGGCGATCTGGCGAGCCACCTCGCTCATCGTCTTGGCCGTCGGGTAGCGCCGTGCCGGGTCCTTCGACAGCGCGCACTCGACCAGCGCGCGCACCGGCGGCGGCACCTCGGCCGGCAGGGGTGGCGGCGCCTCGCGGATGTGCTTGAGCGCGATCGTGACCGCGCTGTCACCGTCGAACGGCCGCTGGCCCACGAGGCATTCGTACGCGACCACGCCGAGCGCGTAGATGTCGACGGCGGGTGTCACCGGCGCGCCCTCGGCCTGCTCCGGCGCGCAGTAGGCGGCGGTGCCGAGCACCATGCCCGCGTCGGTGAGCTTGTTGGCCAGGTCGGAACGGGCGATGCCGAAGTCGGTCAGCACCAGCGTGCCGTCACGCTGGACTAACAGGTTGCCCGGCTTCACGTCGCGGTGCACGATCCCCCGATCGTGGACCGCCTGCAGCGCCGAGGCCGCCTGCGCGATCAGCTCCATCGCGGGCTGCGGAGGGATCCTGCCCAGGCGGGCCAGGAGCCTGTCGAGCGGCTCACCGTCGACGAACTTCATCACCAGGTAGACGGTGTCGCCGCTCACCCCGTAGTCGTAGACGTCCACCACACCCGGATGGTTGATCGTCGCCATCGCCCGCGCCTCAGCCTGGAAGCGCGCCACGAAACCGGGATCATCCATGCGGCCCGGGAGCAGCACTTTGACGGCGACGGTGCGGGCCAGGACGATGTCCTCGCCTCTCCACACCTCACCCATGCCGCCGGCGCCGATGCGGGTATCCAGGCGATACCGCCCCGCCAGCGTCGTCCCTTGGGCCACCATGACTCCCCCGTTACCCCCCTACCTCTCCAACCCCTGAGAACCTCAAGAATCTCAAGAAAGCGGACTTGTGTCGCGGCAAGGTCACGCAGAGATCACGGAACTCCGAGAGTGTACGACCCCACCCGTCTCACATGCCACTCAAATGCCACAAGCCGTACAAACTCTATCCTGCGGCCTTCTGCCGACACTTGTCCCCGTTTCCGGAAGATCAGGGCTCACCCTTCCCACGTCACACCCCGCACCCCACGGACCCTGCCTCCCGTCAGCGCTCACAATGATCACAGTAGGCTGGCCACATGAATCTCGCTCCGGGTCTCCGCTCCCAGCTGCTCATCGTGGTCAAGAGTGAGGACACGGCTCGCGAGGTCGGCAGCGGCGACGTGCCGGTGCTCGCCACTCCGCGGCTGCTGGCGATCGCCGAGATGGCCACGGTCCAGGCCCTGCGCCCGCACCTGGCCCCCGGCGAGACCTCGGTCGGCAACCGGGCGGAGCTCCAGCACCTGGCCCCGAGCCCCATCGGCACGCACGTCGAGTTCACCACCGAGCTCACCGAGAGCGACGGCAAGCGGCTGGTCTTCACCTTCGAAGCCCGTGACCGGCGCCGGGTCGTCGGCCGCGGCACGATCGAGCGCGTCGTCGTCGACCGGGCCGCCTTCATCGAACGCGCTACTCGATGACGGCGATGAGATCGCCTTCCTGGATCACGTCGCCCTCTTTCACCTTGAGCTGAGCGACCACCCCGTCGTCCTCCGTGAGGACCGGGATCTCCATCTTCATCGACTCAAGGATGACCAGCGTGTCACCGTCGGAGACGGTGTCCCCCTCCTGGACGACAACCTTCCAGACATTGGCCACCATCTCGGCTCGCACCTCAGCCACCGCGACTCCCCTCTTCCGTGAACTGATGTTCAGTGAATCAACAATGCCATGTCGCTACGTGCGCATCCGCCCGACCAAGCCGGTGTCATAGTCGCCCGAGCCGAACTCCGGGTGGTCCAGCAGCTCGGCGCAGAAGGGCAGATTGTTCTTAGGCCCCTCGACGACGAACTCCTCGACCGCCCTCCGCGCCCTGTCCAGCGCCTCGGCCCTGGTGGCCGCATGGACGCAGAGCTTGGCCATGAGCGGATCGTAGAACGGCGTGACCATATCGCCCTCGGCGTAGCCGGAGTCAACACGGACCCCCTCACCGGCGGGCTCCCGCCAGGCGGTGATCTTGCCGGGGCCGGGGAAGAAACGCTTGGGATCCTCGGCATAGACGCGGAACTCGATGGCGTGGCCGCTCGTGGCGGGCCGCACGTCGGGGCTCTCCCCGGCCGCGACCCAAAGCTGCAGCGCGACCAGGTCGAGCCCGGTGACGAGCTCGGTGACCGGGTGCTCCACCTGAAGCCGGGTGTTCATCTCAAGGAACACGAAGTCCTGCCGGTCGGTGTCGACCAGGCACTCCACGGTGCCCGCGCCCAGGTAGCCGACCGTCTCACCGGCCCGCACCGCCGCGGCCAGCATGCTCGCGCGCAGCTCCGGCGTGATGCCGGGCGACGGCGACTCCTCGACCACCTTCTGGTGGCGGCGCTGCACGGAGCAGTCGCGCTCACCGAGCGCCACGACCCGGCCGTCCGGAAGGCCGAGGATCTGCACCTCGACGTGACGGGCCCGCTCGATGAAGCGCTCCAGCAGGATCGCCGGGCCGACCGGCCCGTCGCCGGTCGCCGCCCCCGCGAACCTGGCCGCCGCCCTCGACGCCTGCTCGTACGCCTTGACCAGGCCGGCCTCGTCATGGGCGACGCTCATCCCGATGCCGCCACCGCCACCCGCGGTCTTGACCATGACCGGGAACCCGATCTCGTAGGCGGCCTTGACCGCCAGCTCGAGATCGGTGACGGGCTCGCGGGTGCCGGCGGCCACCGGCACCCCCGCGTCCTCCATCAGGTTGCGGGCGTTGATCTTGTCGCCCATCCGGGCGATGGCCTCGGGTGCCGGGCCGATCCACACCAGCCCGGCATCGATCACCGCCCGGGCGAACGCGGCGTTCTCGGCGAGGAACCCGTAGCCCGGGTGGATCGACTTCGCCCCGGTGGCGCGGGCGGCCTCGAGCACCTTGCCGGCGTCGAGGTAGCTCTGCGCCGGGTCGGCCGGACCGAGGAGCACCGCCTCGTCGGCTTCGCGGACGAAGGGCAGGCCGGTGTCGGCCTCGGAATGGACGGCGATGGCGCGCAGCCCCATCTGCTTGACCGTACGGATGATCCGCCGTGCGATCTCACCTCGGTTGGCGATCAGGACGGGTCCGAGCGTCTCAATAGGCACGCCGCCAACACTACGGCCGCGAGGGGTCTCCCCCCTTTCCTCCTAAACCACCGATCCGGAGAGCGCGATCTGTAGGAATCCCACAATTGTGAGCCGCGAGAAACGCGGTAGCGGCCTCCGCTTCTAGCGGATTCGCCCTACGTCAGGGGCGATGAGCCGCGGCGTACCGGTCGGCCACGCGGGCCAGCGCCTCGATCGCCGCGGGGTCGTAGGCCGTGCCCGCCGCGAGCCGCAGCCGCTCGAGCGCGGCGCCCGCCCGGTCACGGTCGGTCGAGCCGCCGACGAGGTCGTCGTAGGCGTTGGCGACCTTGATGATACGGCTCGACAGCGGCGGGTCGGCGGCGACCGGATCGCACTGCCGCCGGACCAGATCGGCCACCCGGTCGAGGACCCCCGTCTGCTTGATCACCGCGGCGCCCAGCTCGGCGATGCGCCGGGCCTGGTCGGGATCCGTGAGCACGGTGGCCCCCCCGGGGATGGGGTCGCGCAGCGACAACTGGCCGATGTCGTGCATCAGCGCCGCGTACTCGAGCTCCAGGAGCTCCGGCTCGGCCATGCCCAGCTCCCTGCCGACCGCCACCGCCAGGCGGCTCACCCTGCGTGAGTGGCCCGGCTCGACATAGCCGCCGACCTCGGTGACGCGCGACAGCGCGCGTACGGTCTGCAGGTAGGTCGCGCGGATGCCGGCGTACTTGCGGAAGGCCACCTGCGTGACCAGCAGCGGGGCGGCGAAGACCAGGAGTGCCACCAGGTCCATGCTGTGCGTGGCGAGCGCGAGCAGCACCCCCGACGCGCCCACGGCGGCGCCGAGCGGGAACGCCATGTTGATCTCGTCGCGGAACGCCACCCTGAAGGCGGTGCGCACCTGCTCGGCCCTCAGCATGGCCGCGATCAGCACGTCGACGAAGAGCGAGAGCGCGATCAGGACGATCATCACGGCGAGCGCCGGCCACCAGTTCTCGTCCGGCGGCTGGGTGTGCAGGTAGAGCGGATCGGCCAGCGGCCGGAAGGCGAACGCGAGCAGCGCCCCGGTCAGCAGCCTGCGGGCCATCGCGTCGAGACGCGGCGGGCGGCCGACGGCCAGATGGGGCAGCGCGCCCGCGATCATCCCGACCGCGATCACGGCCACCACCTGGAGCGCCGGGTGTTGCAGCCGCTCCTGGCTGAGGTCGAGCAGCAGCGTGTAGCCGAGGGCGGCCGCGGCCCCGATGGGCGCGACCTCCCTGTTGCCCGGCATGGTCAGCCTGGCCAGCTCGCCGACCGCGATCAGCGCGCCGAACCCGATCGCGATCTCGGGATGGTCCAGCCCGACGGCGGCCGTGTGCGCGACGCCCGCCACGGCCACCAGCCCGGCGGCGCAGATCAGCAGCAGTTGCCCCGAGTCGAGCCCCTGGAAGGCGCGGGTCACGGCCCGCTCACCACTTCGATCGGCATGGTCGGGTCGTCGTGGTCCTTGGTGGGCTTGTCGTCGGCCTCGGGAGGCGGCAGGTCGACCCGGCGGGGCGGCTGCCACGGCCGGCGTTCGAGCGCCCGGACGAAGGCCGTCACCATGACCGGGTCGAAGTGGGTGCCCGCGCACTTGTGCAGCTCCTCGACGGCCACCTCGACGGGCCGCGCGCCCCGGTAGGAGCGGTCGGAGGTCATCGAGTCGAACGCGTCGGCCACCGCGATCACCTTGGCGAACTCGGGGATCTCGTCACCGGCCAGGCCCATCGGGTAGCCCGTGCCGTCGTGGCGCTCGTGGTGGTGCATGATCCCGGCGTAGGCCTCGTCGAGGAAGTCGATGCCGCGCACGATCTCCAGGCCGCGCATCGGGTGCAGCTGGATCGCGGCGAACTCCTCCTCGGTGAGCGGCCCGTCCTTCTGCAGCACCTTGGTCGGCACGCCGAGCTTGCCCACGTCGTGCAGCATGCCCGCGTAGCCGATGGCGCGCAGCCGCTCCAGGCCCATGCCGATCTCCTGCGCGATCATGGTCGAGGCCGCCGACACCCGGGTGCAGTGGCCCCTGGTGTAGTAGTCCTTCGTCTCCACCGCCTGGCACAGCGCGGCGATCGTGGCGTCGTACGAGCGCTGCTGGGCGTGGTATTGACCGAACGCCCAGCGCGCCACGAACAGCGGCAGCAGCACCAGCACGGCGGAGATCGACTGGACGGTCGCCCAGAGCCCCGCCACCAGCAGCCCGAACGTGCCGTAGCCGAGGTAGGAGAGCAGGAACTGCACCATGCCACGCATCGGCACCTCGACCCGCCCCTCGCTGGTCGCGAGGCGGATCATGGTGAGCGTGAGCACGATGTTGAGCGGCACGAACACGGTGGTCGCCGCGACGTAGGGGCCGATCAGATCCTCGAAGGCGTTGACCTTGGGCACCCCCGACTCGCCGCCCAGCCCCGCGTAGACCAGCCCGGCCGCGTAACCGCAGATCGCGAACTGCGCCCCGTTGAAGAGCCGCTTGATCAGCGGCAGGCCCGGCCGCACGCTCAGAGTCGCCGTGAACCCCACCACCGCCGCGCCCTCGGGACCGATCAGCACCACGGCGGCCAGCGCGGCCGAGAAGCTGACCGACACCGCGAACTGCTCCACGTTGAGCAGCGTCGGCATCGACTCGCAGACCAGGAACAGCAGAGCGAGCACCAGCAGGGTGCCCAGCTCGGCCGTGGTCACCGGACGTGCCGAACCGAACAGGCTGTGCCAGAGGAGGGCCGTGGCCGTGCCGATGACGACGACCAGATAGACCCTCGCAGGCCACGGCAGATCACGCATTGCGGCCCCCTACGGCTGGCTCAGGTCCACGACACCCCTGGTGGGAAGACCGTCTCGCCGCCCCCGGCCAGCACCAGCACGACGGGGACGACCAGCACCATGAACGTGAACAGCCGCGCGATCATGATCTTTGACATCCGCTTGCCTCCGGGTCGAGTCCTGGAGGTCACGCTACAGAAGACGGCCTTGTCACACCGGCGGAGTCACGAATCGCAAGCAAAGCGTAATCAACCCACTACCTGCGGCGACTCCTGGCCCACTCGACGGTGTTCTTCAGCCCGGTGGACAGATCGGTGCGCGGCTCCCAGCCGAGCCCCTCGTAGGCGGGCACCGGATCGACGGCCATGGCGGGCAGGTCGCCCGGCCGGGGCTGGGCGAAACCCGGCTTGTCGAGGGCGCCGGCCGCGTCGGCGATCAGCGAGTGCAGCCTGCGGTCGGGCGTCTGGATGCCGGTGCCGAGGTTGAACCTGCGGCCGTCGCCCACCGTGCCGCACGCCTTGACGAAGCCGTCGACCACGTCGTCGACGTAGACGTAGTCGCGCGTCTGGGTGCCGTCGCCGTAGAGGACCGTGGGGGTGCCGCCGAGCAGGCCGTCGGTGAAGATGGCCACGACCCCGGCCTCGCCGTCGGGCGACTGGCGGGGGCCGTACACGTTGGAGAGCACGAGCGTGGTGTATTCGATGCCGTGCAGCGCGCGGAACGTCGCGAGGTAGGTCTCGCCGCTCAGCTTGGAGGCGGCGTAGGGCGAGCGGGGGTCGGTGGGCGCGTCGCCCGGCACCGGGATCGTGGCCGGCCGGCCGTAGACCGCGACCGACGAGGCGAAGACCACCTTGCGCGTGCCGCCCTCATGGGCCGCGGTGAGCACCGACGCGGTGCCCTCGACGTTGACGCGGGCGTCGTGCACCGGGTCCGCGACGCTCTTGCGGACGCTGATCTGCGCGGCGAGATGGCAGATGACCTCGGGCCGCACCTCGGCGGTGAGCCGGATCATCGCCGGGTCGAGGACGTCGAGCACCTCGAGCCGGAACCGGTCATGGGTCAGCGCCGTGGCGAGGTTGCCCTGGGCGCCGGACGAGAGGTCGTCGACTGCCACCACCTCATGGCCTTCGGCCAGCAGGCGGTCGACGAGATTGGACCCGATGAACCCGGCACCACCGGTGACAAGGACGCGCATGGGGGAGATCCTAGTCGGAGAGCTCGGCCCTCACCTGCGCGATGCGGGCCAGCACCTTGGAACGCAGATCGCCCGGCACGGGGTCGCACCCGCAGTGCTTGGCCACCAACTGCTTGACCACTTTGTCGAGGTCGTGTTCCTTCAGGCAGGGGTCGCACTCGTCGAGATGCACACGGATGTCGCTCACGTCGCCCTCGGCGAGCTCGCCGTCGATGTAGGCGTAGACCTTGTCCAGCACTTCGCGACAGTCGGTGTCGTGCGGCTTGCCACAACTCATTTGGATCCCTCCGTCGGGACCAGGCCACGCTCGCGAGCATAGTCCTCAAGGTGTGCCCGCAACTGCCTTCGTCCACGGTGCAGCCTTGACATCACGGTGCCGATCGGAGTGCCCATGATGTCGGCGATCTCTTTGTACGGGAACCCCTCGACGTCGGCCAGGTAGACCGCGATCCGGAAGTCCTCGGGAAGCGCCGCCAGCGCCTCCTTGATGTCACCGTCGGGGAGATGTTCCAGCGCCTCGACCTCGGCCGACTTCAGGCCGCTCGACGTGTGCGACTCGGCCCGCGCCAGCTGCCAGTCCTCGATCTCCTCGGTGCCCGACTGCTTGGGCTCGCGCTGCTTCTTGCGGTAGCTGTTGATGAAGGTGTTGGTCAGGATCCGGTAGAGCCAGGCCTTGAGGTTGGTGCCTTCCTGGAACTGGTGGAACGACGCGAACGCCTTGGCGAAGGTCTCCTGCAGCAGGTCCTCCGCGTCCGCTGGATTCCGGGTCATCCGGAGCGCGGCCGAGTAGAGCTGCTCGAGGAAAGGCATGGCTTCGCGCTCGAACCGCTCACTCCGCTGTTCCAGAGTCTCCGCGCCTGTCGCGGGCACCGGGCCCACCCCCCTAAGATCACCGGTGGCCGACTGTGGCGGTACACCGTATTCAGGGGAGAATACCCGCTTGTCAGTGACCGGCCGGTCATTGGGGAGGGGATCGAGCAATGTGAGCATGCTCGTCGCAACACGCCCGCGCCATTGTCTGTTCCCGCAAGATAGAAGGTGACGAACGACCCGGTGCGGGGAAAACCATACGTACCGGCTGGTAGCCATTTCCCGGAACCCAGGAGTCGCGTGTGCTGCCCATTCCGGCCGAGGAACTGAACGGCTCAGGGACGCTCGGACCGTACTGGAACTTCTACCGCGCGGTCGCCGCCGAGCAGTTGAGCCGCTGGCTACCCGGCGAGCCCTCCGTGGTGCTCGACCTGTCCGGTGGACGCGGGCGGTGGTCCGGCCAGGCCGCCCGGGCCGGGCACCGGGTGATCGAGTTGCTCGACTTCCGGCGCACGGCCGACGCCCAGGCGCGGTTGCGCGAGGCCGGCCGGGTGCGCCACGTACGCGCCGACGACCTGTCGTTCCTGCCCGACGAGAGCGTCGACGCGGTGGTCGCCGAGGAACGCGCGATGTCGATCGAGCTGATGTCCGAGTCGGTGATGAGCGACGTGGCGCGCGTGCTGCGACCGGGCGGCCGTACCCTCGTCTGCGTCGACTCGCTGGTGCTGGGCATGGCGATCCTGGCCGAGCAGGGCCAGTGGCAGCACCTCCGGCAGACGGGCGAGGTCATGCTGGTGCCCTGGCCCGACGGCGGCATCACCCGCTGCTTCAGCAGCGGCCAGCTGCGCGAGCTGCTGATGGGCGCGGGGCTCGAGGTCGAGTGGGTACGCCCGCGCACGGTGCTGTCACCCTCGACGGTCGATCACGTGCTCAGCTCCGACAGCAGAGCGCTCACCTGGCTGGTGCGCACCGAGCTCGAGGCGCACCCCGACGACGACGACACGGTCGGCATCCATCTCGTCGCGAGCGCGCGCAAGTCCTAACGCCGGCGTTCGCGCCTGCCCTGGCACTGCACGCACCGCGCGGCCTCGGGACGTGCTTCGAGCCTGCCTTCCGGCACCGGCTTGCCACAGTCCACGCAGCTGCCGTAGGAGCCCTCGTCGAGCCGTTTGAGGGCGTCGACCACCGCGCGCCGCTGCGTGGTGGCGACGGTCAGCATGGCCTGGGCGCGGTCGGCGTCGGTCAGGTCTGAACCCGCGTCGGCCGCGGAATACTCGCGGACCGCGGCGGGGTCGCCCTGCAGCACCCCGATCGACCGGTCCAGGTCGGCGAGCATCTTCTCCAGCCGTTCACGAGCGGACGTGTCATCCACGACTCCGCACCTCCGGGTAAAGGAATGCGAACCGCGACGGAACTCCCCGGTGGCACCGCCCGGCGCGAGAGAGGGCAATGTTCATGCGCGGTGACTCCGAGTGCACGGATGCACCGCTTTCCTCACCGGATGCCCACTTGGCACAGCTTTTAACCTTCAGAAAAGGCCGCTTCCCTCCTCGGAAGCAATGGGTTTGATGAGCTCCGGCCCGTTGTTGCGGACGTTGTTGACGTCCGTGGAGACCGGGACGGCGGTCAGCCGCCCGGGATCGGCCGGCACCAGCAGCTCCGAGGCCTCCTCGGTGTCGGTCAGCTTGGGGTCGAGCCACTCGGCCCAGCGCTCGCGCTCGATCATCATCGGCATCCGGTCGTGGATGCGCCCCAGGTCGTCCTCGGCGTCGGTGGTGATGACGGTGCAGGTCACCAGCCACTTCAGCGGGTCGTCGTCGGCACGCGACGGGTCCTTCCAGAACTCGTACAGGCCCGCCATCGCGAGCACCCCGCCGTCGGCGGGATGGATGAAGTACGGCTGCTTCTTCTTCCCCTGCTTGCCCGAGTTCTTCCCCTGCTTGCCCGAACCCTCCGCGGCCACCGGCATCCACTCGAAGTAGCCGTCGGCGGGCAGGAGGCACCTGCGCTTGGCGAACGCCTGCCGGTAGGCCGGCTTCTCGGCCACCGTCTCGATCCTGGCGTTGATCATGCGTGACCCGATCGACGGGTCCTTCGCCCAGGCCGGGACGAGGCCCCACTTCACGATCCGCAGCTGCCGCACCGCCCGCTCGGCCTCCTTGGGCACGCGGCTGAGGACGGCGTAGACGTTCTTGGTCGGCGCGACGTTGTAGTCGGGACCCAGCTCCTTGTCGGGGTCGCCGTCGAGCTCGACCTGGAACTCCTCCAGCAGATCGTGCTTCTTGCGCGCCGAGGCGTATCTACCGCACATGACCCCACACTGCCACGTACGGCTTTCGCCCGCGTGCCCGCCACAACCGGCCGATGCCGTTTTCCGCGGGCCGTTGGGTTCCCACAGGTCGCGAGTTTTCCACAGGTCGTGAGGCCGACGGGGTGCTCGTCCACAGGCTGGGGCCGGGCGTACCGGCTGCCAGTAGGCTTTGACCATGGCTTCAGCACCGCACTGGCCCGCGCCGACCGCGAGCGCTCCCGTCGTCGCGTCCGTCCGTCTGCCCGGCTCCAAGTCGGTGACCAACCGCGCCCTGGTGCTCGCCGCGCTGGCCGACGGCCCCGGCACCGTGCGCCAGGCGCTGCGCAGCCGCGACGCCGACCTGATGGTGGCGGCCCTGCGCGCCTTGGGCGCGACGCTGGAGGCCACGTCCGAGACGGCCGCGGCCGTCGACTGGCGGGTGACCCCCGGCCCTGTCCGAGGCGGCGCGAGCATCGACGCGGGCCTGGCGGGCACGGTCATGCGGTTCGTCCCTCCGGTGGCCGCGCTGGCCGACGGGCCGGTGTCGTTCGACGGCGACCCCCACGCCCGCAAGCGCCCGATGGGCCCCATCCTCGACGCGCTGCGCACCCTGGGCGCCCACATCGACAACGACGCCCTGCCGTTCACCATCCGCGGCCCGCTCACGGGGGGCGAGGTCACGATCGACGCCTCGGGCTCGTCCCAGTTCGTCTCCGGCCTGCTGTTGACCGCTCCGCGCTTCGCCAAGGGCGTCACGATCCGCCACGTGGGGCCGCCGGTGCCGTCCCAGCCGCACATCGAGATGACCGTCCAGATGCTCAGGGCGGCCGGCGTGACGGTCGACGACGGCGACCGCGACGTGTGGCGCGTCGAGCCCGGCCCCATCGCGGCCATGGACCTGACCGTCGAGCCCGACCTGTCCAACGCCGCGCCGTTCCTAGCCGCGGCCATGGTCACCGGCGGCACCGTCACGATCCCCGGCTGGCCGCACCAGACCACCCAGCCCGGCGACACCCTGCGCGACCTGCTGGCCCGCATGGGCGCCACGGTCCACCTGTCCGACGGCTCCGAGCCTGCCGCCGGGCGGTCCACGGGTTCCGGCCCGCTCACGGTCACCGGCACGGGCCCGGTTCACGGGATCGACGCCGACCTGCGCGAGGTGGGTGAGCTGACTCCGACCATCGCCGCGCTGGCCGCCCTCGCTGATTCGCCCAGCCGCATCCGCGGCGTGGGCCACCTGCGCGGCCACGAGACCGACCGCCTCGCCGCGCTGGTCACCGAGATCAACCGGCTGGGCGGCGACGCCGAGGAGACCGGCGACGGGCTGATCATCCGCCCGCGTCCCCTGCACAGCGGCGTCTTCCACAGCTACGACGACCACCGCATGGCCACGGCCGGCGCGGTCATCGGCCTGAGGGTCCCCGGCGTCGAGGTGCCCGACATCGCGACCACGGCCAAGACGCTGCCGGAGTTCGTCCAGATGTGGACGGCCATGCTGGAGGCTCGATGAGACGGCCGGCGGTGCGGGGGCCGGCGGTGCGGGGGCCGGTGAGACGGGTACGTGTGGGGTCGGAGGGCACGGGCATGTCCGGCCCCACGAGTGAGGCAAGCGATCGCATGGGAGTAGGCCGCTGAGAAAGCGGGAGTATGACGAGGACGACGTAAGGGTCAGGCCAAGCAAGGGATCACGGCCCCGGACCCGCATCCGTCCTGCGCACGAGGACGCCGTCCAGGGGTTCGTGGTGGCCGTCGACCGCGGCCGCTACACCACGCTGGTCGAGCCGGAGCGGCCGAAGGGGTCGGCGCAGAAGCGCAGGCAGCCGCAGCGGCGGCTGGTCGTCGCGATGAAGGCGCGCGAGCTGGGCCGCAAGGGCATCGTGGTCGGCGACCGGGTGGCCCTCGTGGGTGACGTGTCCGGTGAGCCCGACACCCTGGCCAGGGTCGTACGGGTGGAGCCGCGCACCTCCATGCTGCGCCGCTCGGCCGACGACACCGACGACACCGACGGCATCGAGCGCCCGGTCGTGGCCAACGCCGACCAGCTCGTCATCGTCACCGCGCTGGCCGACCCGCCACCCCGGCCACGCATGATCGACCGCATCCTGGTGGCCGCGTTCGACGCCGAGATCGACGCGCTGCTCTGCCTCACGAAGTCCGACCTGGCCCAGGCCGACGACCTGGTGGCCCTGTACGAACCGCTCGGGGTCTCCCACGTGACCGTGCACAAGGGCGGCTCGCTCGACGAGCTCCGGGAGCACCTTCAGGGGCGCATCAGCGTGCTGGTCGGCCACTCGGGCGTGGGCAAGTCCACCTTGGTCAACGTCCTCGTCCCCGACGCCAACCGGGCCGTGTCCCAGGTCAACGCGGTGACGGGCCGCGGCCGGCACACCTCCACCTCGGCGGTGGCGCTGGAGCTGCCGGAGGGCGGCTGGATCATCGACACACCCGGCGTGCGCAGCTTCGGTCTGGCCCACGTCTCGGTCGAGACCGTGCTGGCCGGCTTCCCCGACCTGGTCGAAGGCACGGTCGACTGCCCGAAGGGCTGCACCCATCTGGGCGACGGCTGCGCCCTCGACGCCTGGGTGGCGGCCGGTCACGCCGACCGGGTCCGCCTCGAGTCGCTGCGCCGCCTGCTGTCCAGCCGCGACGGCAGCCCCGACGATTCCTGATCTCTGAACATTCCGGCCCGGCGAGGGCCATCTCAGGGCCGTCCGGACACACTCGCGCCGCGCGGCTGGGGCGGCTCACCAGAAAAGGGGTGATGCCACACTGATGCCCGGCACACCCGGCACGGTAGCGTGGCTGACCGTGCAGGGTTACTCCGATGATCTACGCCTCGCGCATGTCATGGCGGACGCCGCCGATGACCTGACCTTGCGACGGTTCAAGGCGGTCGACCTCAAGGTCGAGACCAAGCCCGATCTGACCCCGGTCAGCGACGCCGATCGCGCGGCCGAGGAGGCGATCCGCGGCACCCTCCGGCGGGCCCGGCCGCGTGACGCGGTCGTCGGCGAGGAGTTCGGCCGCACCGGCTGGGGTGCCAGGTCATGGATCATCGACCCGATCGACGGCACCAAGAACTACGTGCGCGGCGTGCCCGTGTGGGCGACGCTGATCGCGCTGATGGAGCACGGCAAGGTCGTCGTCGGCCTGGTGTCGGCCCCGGCTCTCGGGCGACGCTGGTGGGCGGCCACCGGGGGCGGCGCGTGGACCGGCAAGAGCCTGACCAAGGCGACCCGGATGCGCGTGTCGTCGGTCGGCGAGCTGGGCGACGCGTCGTTCTCCTACTCCAGCTTCGGCGGCTGGGAGAAGACCGGCAAACTCGACCACTTCCTCGACCTGAGCCGCGCCTGCTGGCGCACCAGGGCCTATGGCGACTTCTGGTCGCACATGATGGTCGCCGAGGGCTCGGTGGACGTGTCGGCGGAGCCGGAGCTGTCGCCGTGGGACATGGCGGCGCTCACGGTGATCGTGGAGGAGGCCGGCGGCGTCTGGACCGACGTCGCCGGGGTGCCGAGCCTCGAAGGTGGCAGCCTGGTCTGCACCAACGGCCTCCTGCACGACGAGGTGCTCAGCCGCCTGAACGGCACCGCTCGCTAGCGACGGCCCCGCCCCGCCGGGTCAGCAGCCCGGCCCGCGCCTGGATGGCGGCCGTGACGGCGTCCAGCTCGCGCTCGTCGGCGATCGTCATGTTGTCCTCGTAGGTGACGCCGGGCGGCGGGGCGTCGTGGCCCAACGGATCGGCGTCCCAGAAGTTGCCCAGGTAGACGACGTTCTCCAGCGGCGGGCTGACCTGCAGGACGGCCGTGTTGTCGGCGCCTGCGACGACGTTCGACTCGACTGTGACCCAGGCGGCGCCGTAGTCGGTGTAGAGGGCGAAGTTGTAGGGCGTACGCGTGTCCTTGATCACGTTGCCCTCGACGACGGCGCCGTTCTCGTACGAGTCGCCCTGGATTCCCGACAGGTAGACGCCTCCCCCGTCGGCCAGCACGCTCATGCTGCCCGAGACGACGTTGCGCAGCACGCGGGTGCCCGCGCCCGGCCCGGCCGTGATCCCGCAGTGCGGCACGTCGGTGATCTGGTTGTGCGCGACCGTCACGTCGCGCGTGCTCAGCAGGGCGATGCCGGGCGAGCCGGAGTAGTCGAGCCCGGCCCGGTGGATCCGGTTGTCCTCGACGAGCACGCCGTGGCTGCCGGTGACCGCGATGGCGGAGGCGGACAGGGTCTCGAAGTCGCACCCGCGCACGACGGCGTCGCCGCCGCCCGACAGACCGAGTGCCGTCGCGCCCAGCCGGACGAACCGGCAACCCTCGATCTCCACGCCGGACGTGCCGTCGAAGACGACGCAGGCGGGGATCGTGACCGCTTCGAGGGGAATCGTCACCGAGGCACCCTCCCCCAACGTCACCACGTCGATCGCACCGCCGTCGTGGTAGCCACTCCCGTGGTAGTGCAGGAACCCTTCCGGACGGCTCGGCCGCAGCCAGGTGGCGTCGGCGAAGACCAGCCCCCTGAAGGAGACGCCGCGCGTGCCGGTGGCACGCACCAGCGTCTCCAGCACCGGAGCGACCACCCGCGTCCGCTCCGGACGCTGTCCGGGCAGGGGCAGGTAGCGCAGGACGTGGCGGCCGGGGCGCGAACGGTCCAGGACGAACGTGCCGGGCTCGGTGAGGAAGCTCGCGTCGTTCTCCACGCGGGTGGGCAGGCCGGGGCCACGCGACGTCTGCCCCTCCCAGGTGGAGTTGTAGAGGTCGGCGGCCCAGCCGAAGGCGGGCTGGGCCATGGTGATCACGGTCTCCCGGTCGTCGCCGGACACGGCGGCCACCCCGCAGCGCGCCTCGGTCCACGGGTAGACGCCGCGGTGGACGAACTCGACGTCGCCGGGGCTGCGCCAGTCTCTCGGAGCGGCGCTGTCGGTGACGTAACCGGTCTCGGTCATGGTGGCCGTGCCGGGCAGGCCGTCGATGGCGGCCCGCTCGGCCCGGCGCCCGTCGACGTAGAGCTGGCGCGTGTCCAGTGGGCCGACGTCGGCCACCCAGACGCCGCCGTCCTCCCGCCAACCGGTGATCTCGCGGCCGCCGCTGAGCACGACCTCCTCCTGCTCGGGAGTACCGTACCCGCGTGCCTGGAAGCTGGTCCGGCCGGAGTCGGCCGCGGCGAACTCCAGCGGGGCCGTCAGCGGGTACGTGCCGCCGCCCAGGTGCACGACGACCTCGCCGGCCACCTCGCGCGCCGCCGACCGGGCCCGGCCGAGACTCGCGAACGGACGCTCCTGCGTGCCCGGCCACGCGTCGTCACCGGAAGGCGAAACATGGAAATGGAACACGAAAGCCCCCTGCACCTTTGCTGTTTATGGCGTACACGTAGTAGCACAGCATAAACACACAGGGAGTGTCCATGAGAGGCAGAGCCGAAGACCCCGACCACGGCGTCGAGCTGCTGTGGCGAGGCGCCGGCACGGAGCCGAGGCCGGGTCTGAGCCTGGCGCGGATCGTGCGCGCCGCCGTCGACGTGGCCGACGCCGAGGGCCTGGCCGGGTTGTCGATGCGCAAGGTCGCCGATCGGCTCGGCTTCACCACCATGTCGCTCTACCGCCACGTCCCAGGCCGTGACCAGCTCGTCGACCTCATGCGGGACGCCGTCATGGCCGAGCACCCCCTGTCGCCTCCGGCGGCAGCCGCACCCGGCCCGGGTGTGTGGCGGGCGACGCTGGAGGCCTACGCGCGGGAGTCGTGGGAGCTGCGCAGGCGGCACCCCTGGCTGGCGGAGGTGCGCGGCAGCCGGCATCTGCCCGGCCCGAACGGCGTCGCGCACTACGAACACATGCTGAGCGCGGTCCGGCACACCGGTCTGACCCCCGCCGAGGTGATCGCCGCCGTGGGGCTGGTCGGCCGCTTCCTCGACGCCGAGGCCCTGCTGCTGGTCGAGACCGCCCGGCAGGAGCGCGAGAGCGGCGTCAGCGAGGAGGAGTGGTGGGGCTCTCGCGACTCACTCTTCGAACGCCTCGATCGCTACCCGACGCTCACCTACCTCTGGGAGGCCGGCGGCTACGACCACCCCGAGGACTCCTTCGAGTTCGGCCTGGCACGGATCCTCGACGGCATCGAGTTGCTCATTCAGAGGCGTGACGAAATGCGTGACGAAACCTGCATGATCTGCGGCAGGCCGGTAGAGGCCCCGGCCTCCGGACGCCCCCGTAAATACTGCTCACACGCCTGCCGCCAACGCGCCTACCGGCAACGCGGCCCCGCCTGACCACACCATCCGGCCGTGCCCACACCTGGGTTCAGAACGCGCTCGGCTACAACGCCAGCACCCGCTCGACCGCCGCCATCAGCCCACTCCGGTACGCCTCCCCGTACAGGACCACGTGGACGAGCAGCGGATGAAGCTGGTGCAGCGGGACCCGGCCCCGCCAGCCATCGGCGAGGGGACTCTCCTCCCGATAGGCGCCGAAGACCCGATCCTGGTACGCCACGCCGAACAGCGCCAGCATGGCCAGATCCGTCTCCCGGTGACCGCCGTGCGCCGCGGGGTCGATCAGCACCCCCGAGCCGGCCGACCAGAGCACGTTGCCGCTCCACAGGTCGCCGTGGATGCGAGCGGGAGGCTCCGGCGGCCCGGCGACCTCTCCGAACCGGTCCACGGCCTGCTCGATCAGCCGTACATCACCCGAGGACAGTCGCGCCTGGCGTACGAAGGGGAGAACTCGCTGGGCCGCGTAGAACTCCGGCCAGTCGTCCGCGGGCGTGTTGTCCATCGGCAGCTCGGCGATGAAGCCGGGCCAGGGCGCGCCGAAGGCGGGCGCCCCCGCGCGGTGCAACCGGGCGAGGTCGCGGCCGAACCGCTCGGCGGCCTCCGGCGTGGGACGCTCGGCCTCCACCCACGACAGCACGAGCCGGTCGCCTGCCACGTCGATCACCTCCGGCACGGCGATCGCCTCGCCCAGCCAGCGCAGCCCTGCGGCCTCGGAGGCGAACAGCTCGGACGCGCCCCCGGTCTTGGCGAACACCTCACGCCCGTCCTCCGTCACGCCCCGGCTCAGCCGCCAGCCGTGCGACGAGCCGAGGTCCTCAGTCGATCTCATCGGCGATGTGCTTGACGATGCCCTCGGACGCGGCCCGGACCAGCTCAAGCACCTCCTCGAAGCCCTCGGTCCCGCCGTAGTAGGGATCGGGGACCTCGGCGCCCTCCGGCGCGTTGGGGTCGAACGACCGGAAGAGCCGCACTTCGCTGCCGAGCGGAGCCATCCTCCGCAAAAACGCCAAGTTGTCCCGATCCATGGCCAGCACCAGGTCATAGCGATCGAACCAGTCCTCGGTGAACTGCCGCGCCCGGTGAGCGGAGCCGTCGTAGCCATGGTCGGTCAGGGTCCGCAGCGCCCGCTCGTCCATCGGATCACCCGCGTGCCATCCCCCGGTGCCCGCGCTGTCGACCATCACCCGCTTGGCCAGCCCTTGCTCGGTCAGCGTGTGGCGCAACACCGCCTCGGCCATCGGCGAGCGGCAGATGTTGCCCATGCACACGAGGCATACGCGATAGGTCATACCTTCCATCATGAGGGCCAGCGGGTGCCGCCGGCGCCCCCACCCACCCCGATCGTCGACCGGCCGGCCCGGGCGGCCCCGAGGTCACGTCGAGCAGTGCCGGAACGACTTCATGATCCGTGTGATGACCCCCTCAACGGTCGCGATGCCCTGGTCGACGTCGGTGCTGCCCTCGCTGAGCACGGCGACGGCGTAGTCGTGGCCCCGTCCCTGGATCAGCCCGACGGTGACGACGGCCCAGCGCTTGGTCGACACGCGCTTCAGCCAGCCGTTCTTCAGCGCGACGTCGTCACCCGCGCAGGCGGCGGCGCTCACCCCCCAGTCCTGGCCGTCGACGACGTCGCCCATCAGCCGCAGAACCTGGGCGCGTTCCTTGGCCGGAAGCGGGCTGTCGTCCGACACCAGCGCCCGCATCAGGCGGATCTGGTCGTCGGCGGAGGTGCGGGTGATGCCCCAGCAGTAGAGGTCGACGCACCTGCCGTCGACTCCCCGCGTGTGGCGCAGGCCGTACTTCCTGCCTGCCTTGGTGAAGCCGGAAGCGGCGCCGATGCGGAGCCAGAGGCGGTCGGCGGCGTGGTTGTCGCTGTGACGGATCATGAGCTCGGCGTCGCGCCTGATAGCGGAGGAGAGTTCGCGCCACGAGGTTCTGAGGAGGAGGGCCATCAGGATCAGGACCTTGGCGGAGCTGGCGGTGATCAGAAGCTCATCGCGGTGATAGCGGAAGATCCGGCCGGTGGAGAGATCCTTCACCGTGGCGCTGACCCGGAGCGGCCGGCCGGACAGGAAACCGTCGAGGCGCTTGGCGATCTTCCTGGCGGAGACAGGCGGGTTCTGCGCGGCCCGCGCCTCCTTGACCATCTCCCTGCCGTGCTCCTGGAGCCTTGCCGGGGCCCTCGCCTGGACGGGCGCCCGAGACTGTGCCACGGGCGCCCGCCCGGCCAGCGGCCAGGCCGCTATGGACAGCAGAAGGGCGAGCGCCAGAAGCCGACATATCGCCTTCCCTGCGATCACTCATGAATTATCACGACGAAGGGCAAGGCCCGCTAGGCGGGTACGGCGAGCAATCTCGCGATCGAGTCGTCGTCACAGGTGTCCCAGAAACCGCCTACGACATCCTCCAGATGCTGGAGCGAGTCGGCCTGGAACAACACATCCTGATATTTCGTGATGTCGTAGTGAGTGGTGCCCATCGCCTGGATGTCCAAAGGCCGGATGTCCATGCCTCTGAACTCCTCGATCTCTCCGTACGAGGACAGAATCCCCGCCCCGTACGCCTTGAGCTCCGTCCCTTCCCGCATCACCCCGAACTCCAGCGTGAACCAGAACACCTTGGACACGAACTCCAGCGCCTCCGCACTCTCCACCCTGCGCGCGGCCGCCCCGGCCAGCCGGTAGAGCGCCGCGTAGCGGTCACTGGCCAGCGCGTTGGCGTGCCCGATGACCTCGTGGATGACGTCCGGCTCCGGGGTGTAGAAGGGCACTGAATGATGGCGGATGTACTGAGTCGAGTGGAAGTATCCGTCGGCCAGGACGCCGTAGAACTCCCGCAACGGCACCAGCCCGGCGGCCGGCAGATAGCGGAACCCGGTCAGCGGCTCCAGCAGCTGGCTGACCTCCTCCAACTGCGGGATCCGTGCCTCCGGCAGCCCCAGCCTCGCGGTGCCGGCGAGATACTCGGCCGTGGCATACCGGCTGTGCTTGATCGCCAGCTCCCTGGTGACCAGCGCCCAGATCTCGTGCTCCTGCTCGGTGTACGTAGCGACGGGGATCGGAGTCCCCCTGCGATGGTTCACCGCCAGCCCGGCGATCGCGTTGCGCCGTGCCCGGTAGACCGGATCGGCGAAACCTGGATGCGACGACGCCAGCTCGACCACGACCGAGCCGTCATCCTGCGCCGCGATCGGGGCGAAATACTGTGCTTCCTCGAACATGTCCTAGATAACAGCAACTCCGGAGATTCCTGGCAAGAGCGCCCAGTTTTACTGCGCGATACGCTGGATTCAGTACGGAGTTGATCGACTTTTATGGTCAAATCGCATAGTCGAGGAGGAGTCGTGGACCAGCTGGACGCCCGGTTGCTCGTGACCATGCGAGCGCATCCCCGGATAGGTCTCACCGAACTCGCCCGGGTGCTGGGCGTCGCGCGTGGCACCGTACAGGCTCGCGTCGAGAAGCTGACCGCCCGGGGAGTGATCGAGGACTTCGGCCCCACGGTCTCGCCCGCGCACGCCGGCTACCCGATCCTGGCGTTCGTCTGGCTGCAGATCGCTCAGGGACGGCTGGTCGAGGCGGTGCAGGCGCTGGACGCCGTGCCGCAGATCCTCGAGGTGCACGGGACCAGCGGTCAGCACGACCTGTTCTGCCGCGTGGTCGCCCGGAGCACCGATCACCTGCAGGACATCATCGCCCACATCCTGGCATCGCCGGCCGTACAACGGACCGACACGACGATCTCGCTGTCCACTCAGATCCCGTATCGCATCGAACCGCTCCTGCAGGCGCCCTGAAATGCGAGAAGGGCCCCACCCAACGGTGGAGCCCTTCTCAAACAATTGTCCGGCGGTGACCTACTCTCCCACACCCTCCCGAGTGCAGTACCATCGGCGCTGGGAAGCTTAACTTCCGGGTTCGGAATGTAACCGGGTGTTTCCTTCCCGCCATAACCGCCGTAACCCTATGAAACACACAAACAACACACGCTGTTTGCAGTCTCAGAATTGCCTAGTGGACGCGAGCAACACACCTGCGAACTTCGCGCGCGGCGCTGTTCCGGACCCGGCGAAGAGTAACGGAACGCAGC
>NZ_BMNH01000002.1:298246-542892 GCF_014646355.1 Nonomuraea cavernae | reverse complement strand
CAGCTTCACCTGCACCACCAGCTTCACCTCGAACACATTATCGCCAACCCCATGCCACCGGGATAGGAAACGAAGAACGCCCGGGCTGAGCCGCTCCACGGCCTCCCGGTCACCGCACCGCTCGGGCCTTGGCGGCCCTCCCGCGCTGTCGTTTCCTCCCGGGCGTGAACGCCCGGGGTTCCACGCCAGATCACGCTGAACTCGGCCAGCGTGCCGCGCCTGGTCTTGTCGAGCCGGTAGCTGATCGGCTGGTAGTCCTGCCACCAGGGGTAGCCGCCGGAGCCGGCGCTCGGCAGCACGACGTGCTCGGCCGGGGGCGAGACCTGCACCCCGCCGTACCCCTTGGGGCCGAGGACGTTCGCGCACTCGGCGGCGATGTCGGACCAGCGCCACTGGAACAGGTGGGCGATCACCGAACGCTCGCCCGGAGGGGCCGCGAGCGCGGAGCGCGTCGTGGCCGTGGAGGCGCCGGCGAGGGCCGCCCCCGCGATGACGCCCAGCGTCACCAGGGCGCTGATCCCGGTTCTGTACGGTTTCATGGCTCCCTTTCCTGTGGGTGTGACTGTGGTGTCGCCCCATGGGCGGGCTCGGGTGTCGACGGTCCCCAGGCCCGGAGCACCGTGGCCTCCACGAGGTGGCATTGCGGGAGTGCTGCCCGGAAGGTACTCAACGCACCAGATCATTGCAATGCCTCTCTGAAACTTCGCGGCTGGATTTCAGAAATTTTCAGTAAGATCTTCCAATCGTGGTCAGGTGGGCGTAACGTCCGGGCGTACTCCACCCCGGCCGGCCGGATCTTCCGCGTCGTGGGCCGGACCCCCTTGAGTTCACGAGGAGAAGAGATGCGGCGAGCCCTCCCGGCCGCGGCAGTCGTTGCGGCCCTCGCCCTGGCGGTCTCCGCCTGCGGCGGCGGCGGCGAGACCGCGGCCCCCGCCCCCGCCCAGTCCGCCGCCGACCCGTCGCAGATCAGCGGCGAGATCACCTGGTGGGACACCACCCGCCCCGACAGTGAGGGCCCGACCTTCCAGGCGCTGATCAAGCAGTTCGAGGCGGCGTACCCGAAGATCAAGGTGAAGTACGTCAACGTGCCGTCGGACCAGGCGCAGAACCAGTTTCAGACGGCCGCCCAGGCGGGCGCCGGCGCGCCCGACGTGATCCGCTCAGAGGTCGCCTGGACCTCGCAGTTCGCCTCGCTCGGCTACCTGCAGCCGCTGGACGGGACGCGCGCCCTCGACCAGCAGGACGACTTCCTGCCCGGCCCGCTGTCCAGCACGAGATTCCAGGACAAGACCTACGCGGTGCCGCAGGTCACCGACACCCTCGCGCTGATCTACAACAAGCGGCTGCTGAAGGAGGCCGGCCACGAGGAGGCGCCGAAGACCGTCGCGGAGCTCAAGCAGGTCGCGCTGGACGTCAAGGCCAAGACCGGCGTCAACGGCCTCGCGCTGAACGTCGACTCCTACTTCCTGCTGCCGTTCATCTACGGCGAGGGCGGCGACCTGCTGGACGTCGCCGCCAAGAAGATCGTGGTCGACTCGCCCGCCAACGTGAAGGCCGTCCAGACCGTCGCCGACCTGATCAGCTCGGGCGCGGCGCCCAAACCCGCCACCACCGACAGCTACGCCAACGCGATGACCGCCCTCAAGGACGGCAAGGCCGCGATGATCTACAACGGCCCGTGGGCGCTGTCGGAGATCCACCAGGGCAAGGAGTTCTCCGACAGGTCCAACCTCGGCATCGCCCCGGTGCCGGCCGGCTCGGTCAAGGCCGGGGCGCCCACCGGTGGCTGGAACCTGGCCGTCTACGCGGGCTCCAAGAACCTGGACGCCTCCTACGAGTTCGTCCGGTTCATGTCCACGGTCGAGGCCCAAGGGAAGATCGCCAAGGAGCTGGGGCTGCTGCCCACCCGTACCTCCGCCTACGGCACGCCCGAGGTGCAGGGCAACGCCGACGTCTCCGTCTTCAAGCCGATCATGGAGACCGCCGTGCCCCGCCCCTGGATCCCCGAGGGCGGCCAGCTGTTCCAGCCGCTGCTGGAGGGCTACCAGGCCCTGGTCAGCGGCCAGAGCGAGCCCGCCGAGCTGCTGAAGAAGGTCGACGAGCAGTACCACGGGATCATGAAGGGCTGGAGCTGACCCCATGGCGCTCTCCACCGGGCGTGCGGCGGGCACGGCCAGCGACCCGGCCGCGGGCGGCGACGCCCGCGGCCGGCGCCACCGGGGCGAGCGGGGCCGGCTGCGCGGATCGCTGCACAGACACTGGTACGCCTGGGCGATGGTCACGCCGGTGCTCGTGGTCATGGCGGTGCTCATCGGCTGGCCGCTGGCCCGCGGCGTCTACCTGTCGCTCACCGACGCCACCGAGGCCAACATCGGCCGCACCATCGGCGTCAACGTCATCCCGTCCAGCTACGAGTTCGTCGGGCTCGACAACTACCTCGAGATCCTCACCAGCGACGTCTTCTGGGACAAACTCCTCTGGACCGTGGTGTGGACCGTCGTCTGCGTCGGCTTCCACTACGGCATCGGGCTCGGCCTGGCCATGATGCTCAACCGCGAACTCCGCTTCCGCTCGCTCTACCGGGTGCTGCTGATCCTGCCGTGGGCGGTGCCGGCCTTCGTCGCCGCGTTCGTCTGGCGCTACCTCTACAACAGCGACTACGGCGTGATCAACGGCATGCTCAGGGCGGTGGGCCTGTCCGGGGTCGGCTGGCTCGACGACCCGACCACGGCCAAGCTCGCGGTGATCGCGGTCAACGTGTGGATCGGCGTGCCATTCATGATGATCGCCGTGCTCGGCGGGCTGCAGTCGATCCCCAAGGAGTTGTACGAGGCGGCCGAGGTCGACGGCGCCACCCCGTGGCAGCGGTTCGCCCAGATCACCCTGCCCGGACTGCGGCAGGTGTCGAGCACCGTGATCCTGCTCGGCACGATCTGGACGTTCAACATGTTCCCCATCATCTTCCTGGTCACCAGGGGCGGGCCCGGCAGTGAGACCGAGATCCTGGTCACCTACGCCTTCCGCGAGGCCTTCACCGGGGTGCGCGACTACTCGGGCTCGGCCGCCTGGGGCGTGATCATCCTGGGGCTGCTCGTCGTCCTGGCGCTGGCCTACCGGCGCACGCTGCGCAGGCAAGGAGAGATCTGGTGACGACCGTGACGGCCAAACGCAGGAGCCGCGAGGATCGCGGGCCGCTGGCCTCGATCGCCCTGCACGGCACCCTGATCCTCGCGGTCGGCGTCGCGCTGTTCCCCGTGGTCTGGCTGGTCCTGACCTCGCTCAAGCCGCGCGACGGCTGGCTGTCGGCCGAGCTGCGGCTCTTCAGCGACAGCTCGCTGGACAACTACGCCCGGGTGCTGGGCGAGACGCAGTTCCCGCTGTGGCTGCTCAACTCGGCGCTGGTCGCGGCCCTGACCACCGTGCTCGGCGTCTTCCTCGCGGCCACCACGGGCTACGCGGTCAGCCGTTTCCGCTTCCCGGGCCTCCGGAGCGTCATGTGGCTGCTGCTGGTGACCCAGATGTTCCCGGTCGCCGTGCTGATCGTGCCGCTCTACAACCTGATGGCCGCCCTCGGCCTCCTCAACCAGATCCCGGGGCTGGTCATCGCCTACATGACCATCGCGGTGCCGTTCTGCGCGTGGATGATGAAGAGCTACTTCGACACCGTTCCACGCGAGCTGGACCAGGCGGCGATGGTCGACGGGCTCACACCGTTCGGCGCGTTCTGGCGGGTCATCCTGCCGCTGGCCAGGCCGGGCATCGCGGTGACCGCGTTCTACTGCTTCATGACCGCCTGGGGCGAGGTCGGCTACGCCACGATCTTCATGTCGCAGGAGGACAAGCGCACCCTCGGCGTCGGGCTGCAGCAGTTCGTCGGGCAGCACTGGTCCGACTGGGGCCTGATGACCGCCTCCGCGGTGCTGATCGCGATCCCCGCCGGGGCGGTGTTCCTGGTGGTGCAGCGCCACCTGATCACCGGACTCACGGCGGGTGCCACTAAATCATGAGATTTCATTCGATCGGGGGAGCGACATGACCGAGCTCGCACACGTGGACCGGGACGCCTCCGGCGCCACCGGCTGGTGGCGGGACGCGGTGATCTACGAGGTCTACCTGCGGAGCTTCGCCGACGGCAACGGCGACGGCGTCGGCGACCTGCTCGGCCTGCGCGGCCGGCTGAGATACCTGGCCGACCTGGGCGTCGACGCGATCTGGGTGACGCCCTTCTACCCCTCGCCGATGGCCGACTTCGGCTACGACGTGGCCGACCACCGCGACGTGGACCCGATCTTCGGCACGCTGGCCGACGCCAAGGCGGTGATCGACGACGCCCACCGGCTGGGCCTGCGGGTGATCATGGACGTGGTGCCCAACCACACCTCCGACCGGCACGCCTGGTTCCGGCAGGCGGTGGCGGCCGGGCCGGGCAGTCCCGAGCGCGAGCGCTACGTCTTCCGTGAGGGCCGGGGAGAGCTGCCGCCCAACGACTGGGAGTCCGTCTTCGGCGGCCCGGCGTGGACCAGACTGCCCGACGGGCAGTGGTACCTCCACCTGTTCGCGCCCGAGCAGCCGGACCTCAACTGGGAGCACCCGGAGGTGCGCGCCGACTTCGCCGGCGTCCTGCGGTTCTGGCTGGACCTCGGCGTCGACGGCTTCCGCGTGGACGTCGCGCACGGCATGGTCAAGGCCGAGGGGCTGCCCGACGTCGGCAGGCCCGGTCACGTCGAGATGATCGGCGGCACCGTCCTGCCCTTCTTCGACCAGGACGGGGTCCACGAGATCCTCCGCTCCTGGCGGGCGATCCTCGACTCCTACGAGGGCGAGCGGATCGGCGTGGCGGAGGCCTGGGCGCCGACTCCGGAACGGCTGGCCCGATACGTCCGCCCGGACGAGCTGCACCAGGCGTTCAACTTCCACTTCCTCAACACGCCCTGGGACGCGGGCCGCTTCCGCGACGCGATCGACGAGTCGCTGGCCACGACCGCGCTGGTCGGCGCGCCGGCCACCTGGGTGCTGTCCAACCACGACGTCAAACGGCACGTCACCCGCTACGGCGGTGGCGAGACCGGCCTGCGCCGGGCCCGCGCGGCCACGCTGCTGATGCTGGCCCTGCCCGGTTCGGTCTATCTCTACCAGGGTGAGGAGCTCGGCCTGCCCGAGGTGTCCGGACTGCCGGAGGAGTACCTGCGCGACCCGCAGCGGCTGCGGGCCCCCGACAGCGGGCGCGACGGCTGCCGGGTGCCGATCCCCTGGGCCGACCTCGCGCCCGGCTTCGGCTTCGGGTTTCCCTGGGAGGAGAGCTGGCTGCCGATCCCCGGCACGTGGGGGCCGCTCAGCGTCGGCTCTCAGCTGCGCACGCCGGGCTCGACGCTGCGGCTGTACCGGAAGGCGCTGCGGATCAGACGGGAGCTCGGCGACCTCGGCCCGCTGACCTGGCTCGACGCGCCGGACGGCACGCTCGCCTTCACCCGGGGAGACCTCACCTGCACGGTCAACATGACCGGCCGGCCGGTCGAGCTGCCCGCGCCGGGCGAGGTCGTGCTGGCCAGCGCGGCTCCCGCTCCACTCGGGGCCCACGTCCTGCTGGAGCCCGACTCCACCGTGTGGTGGCGCTGAGGTGAGCGCGGCCGGCAACGGGACGACCCGGCTGACCGACATCGCCGCCCACGCCGGGGTGAGCGAGGCGACGGTCAGCCGGGTCCTGAACGGCAAGCCGGGGCCGTCCTCCGCCACCCGGCAGGCGGTGCTGGCCGCCATGGACGTCATGGGCTACGAACGCCCGAATCGGCTGCGGCAGCGCAGCAACGGGCTGGTCGGCCTGGTGACCCCGGAACTGGACAACCCGATCTTCCCGGCGTTCGCCCAGGCCATCGAGAAGGCGCTGGTGCAGCACGGCTACACGCCGCTGCTGTGCACGCAGCTGCCGGGCGGCGCGATCGAGGACGAGTTCACCGAGCTGCTCGTCGAGCGCGGCGTCAGCGGCATCATCTTCGTCTCCGGGCTGCACGCCGACACCACCGCGCGCGCCGACCGCTACGCGGAGCTGATCCGGCAGGGCGTGCCCATCGTGCTGCTCAACGGGTACGCGGCGAAGGTCCCGGCGCCGTTCATCTCGCCCGACGACCGCGCCGCCGCGGGCCTGGCCGTCCAGCACCTGGCCGACCTCGGGCACGAGCGCATCGGCCTGGCCGTCGGTCCGGCCCGGTTCGTCCCGGTGATCAGGAAGATCGAGGGCTTCCGTGCCGCGATGGCGCGGGTGCTCGACGGCGGGGACGTGGACGGGCTGATCTCGCACTCGCTGTTCTCGGTGGAGGGCGGCCAGGCCGCCGCCGGCCCGCTGCTGGACCGCGGCTGCACGGGCGTCGTCTGCGCCAGCGACCTGATGGCGCTCGGGGCCATCAGGGCGTGCCGCGAGCGTGGCCTGTCGGTCCCGGGAGACGTGTCGGTCGTCGGTTACGACGACTCGCCGCTGATCGCCCACACCGACCCGCCGCTCACGACCGTCAGGCAGCCGGTGCAGCCCATGGTCGCCGCCGCGGTCGACACGCTGCTGGAAGCCGTCGCCGGTGCTCCGGCCCGGCACTCCGAGCTGGTCTTCCAGCCCGAGCTCATCGTGCGCGGATCCACCGGCTCGGGCCCCAGGATGCTGCGCTGACCGGGTCGCGGCCCGTCCCGGGACGCCGGTGGCGGCAGACTGCTGATCGTGCGCTCCTCATCGCTGATCTCGGTCACGCCGCTGCCGCCCGCGGTGGCGGGGTTCGTCCTGCTCATGTACGGCGTCGCGACCTTCACCGCGGGCCGTCGCATCACCCGGAACCGGGGCTGGTGGTGGGCCGGGCTGCCGATCGCGGTCGGCACCGGGCCGGTCCTGGCGCTGCTGCTGGCCTGCGGGGTGATCTCCACCCAGGGAATGGTGATCATCCCGGCCGCGGCGCAGGCCCTGGTGCCCGCCCTCGACCAGACCAGGACCGTCGGGCTGGTCACGCTGCCGGGCGTGTTCGTCGGCATGCTGCTCGGCGGGGCGAGCCCGATCGAGGCCGGGATCGTCCAGCTCGTGGTGCTGGTGGCCCTGCTGGCCGCCGAGGCCGTGGCGACCGTGGTGACCATCGAGCTCGCGGTCCGCGGCCACCTCGACGGCGGATCGCCCGGGTGACGGGGAACCGCCGGCCACCTCGACGGCGGTTCCCGGGTGACGGGAACCGCCGGTCAGCGGAAGACGCCGCTGTAGGCGTTGAGGGCGGGCTGCCCGCCGAGGTGGGCGTACAGGACGTTGGAGCCCTTCGGGATGGCGCCGTCGCGGACGAGGTCGATCAGCCCGGCCATGGACTTGCCCTCGTAGACGGGGTCGAGGATCACGCCCTCCAGGCGGCCGGTGAGCCGGATGGCGTCGACGGTGGACGCGACGGGGACGCCGTAGCGGTCTCCGGCCCAGCCCTCCAGGAGCGTGATCTCGTCGTCGCGCAGGTCGCGGCCGAGGCCGATGAGCTCGGCGGTGCCGCGGGCGATCTTCTCCACCTGGGCCCGGGTCTCGGCCGGCTTGGCCGAGGCGTCGATGCCCAGCACCCTGCGCGGACGCTCCTGACCGGCGAACCCGGCGATCATGCCGGCCTGGGTGCTGCCGGTGACGCTGCACACCACCACGGTGTCGAAGAACACGCCGAGCCGTCGCTCCTGCTCCTGGACCTCGTACGCCCAGCCGGCGAAACCGAGGCCGCCGAGGGGATGGTCGGAGGCGCCGGCGGGGATGGCGTAGGGGGTGCCGCCGGCGGCCCGGACGCCGTCGACGGCCTCGGTCCAGCTGTCCTTGAACCCGATGCCGAAGCCGGCGTCGGCGAGCCGGACGTCGGCGCCCATGACGCGGGACAGCAGGATGTTGCCCACCTTGTCGTTGACCGCGTCGGGCCAGTCGACCCAGGCCTCCTGCACGAGCACGGCCTTCAGCCCGAGTCTCGCCGCCACGGCGGCCACCTGCCGCGTGTGGTTGGACTGGACGCCGCCGATGCTGACCAGCGTGTCGGCGCCCTGCCGGAGAGCGTCGGGGATCAGGTACTCGAGCTTGCGCGTCTTGTTGCCGCCGTAGGCGAGGCCGCTGTTGCAGTCTTCGCGCTTGGCCCAGATCCGGACGCCGCCGAGGTGGTCGCTGAGCCGGTCCAGCGGGTGGACGGGGCTGGGGCCGAAGGTCAGGGGGTAGCGCTCGAAGTCGTCGATGGACACGCGGTGGCTCCTTCAATGTGGCCAGGGCAGTGCGGGCGGGTCAGTGCGGGCGGGGCAGGCGGGTTGGCGGTCGAGGTCGGCGGGCGGGGGTCGTCGTCAGGCGGGGTCACCGGGCTCGCCGGGCTCGCCGTCGGCCAGCGAGGTCAGGAGCGGGGCCAGCGTCTCCCAGTTGGCCCGGGACGCCTCCGCCGCGCCCTCGGCGTCGCCGGCCGCGCACAGCGCGATGATGCGATCGTGGTGGGCGACCGAGCCCCGGCCGCTCAGCGAGGAGAAGTGCAGCCGCTCGATCCGCCGCAGCACCGGGGTGAACTGCTCCAGCACCGCGCGTACGGCCTGGTTGGCGCAGGCCGCGACCGGGACGGCGTGGAAGTCGTCGTCGGCGGCGAGCGCCTCGCCCGCGTCACCGCGGCGCAGCGCGGCGGCGAAGCGGGTGTTGGCCGCGCGCATCGTGTCCAGCTCGGCCGCCGAGAGGCCGGGCACCGCCTCGCGGACGGCGAGCGCGTGCATGGCCGAGGTCACCGACTGCGCGTCGCGGACCGCCCGGACGTCGAGCGGGCTGACGATCGTGTAGCGGCCGGGTTTGGTCAGCACCAGGCCCGACTGCTCCAGCCGGCCGAGGGCCTCGCGGATCGGGGTCCGGCTGATGCCCAGCCAGGCGGCGAGGCCGACGTCGTGGAGCCGCTCGCCGGGGGCGAGGGTGCCGTCGACGATCGCGTCCCGGATCGCCCGGTAGGCGTCCTCACGGAGCAGCGGTCGGGAGACGAGCCCTCGGCTCTGCGGTATCGGCATGCAATATTATGCACTTTGTATATCGCATTTTGTCAACGATAAGTCCTGTTATATCGTGATTGATGGGTGGTCGGTCAGGCGTTCAGCAGGGTGATCACCCCGGCGCCCACCAGCGCGGCCGCCCACATCCGGTCCACGTTGAACCACGCGCGGCGCAGCATGGTCAGCCCGGCCACCTCGTAGACGGTCAGCGCGATCCCGCCCGCGACCGCGAACATCGCGAGCGTGTGCAGCGCCGCGACGCCGAGGCCCCCCGAGAGCGCGTGCCCGGCGTGCCCGGCATGACCGGCGTGCAGGCCGGTGAACACCGGGATCAGCATCAGGCCCGCGCCGTGCGCCGACGACATGAGGAACGACCACGCGGCCAGCTGCGGCAGGGACAGCCGCATGCCCACCCAGCGGAAGTGCCGCTTCGACAGCAGCCGCCACAGCCCGAACCCGACGAGCACCACGCCGCCGGCCATCGACAGCATCGTGCTCGTCGTCAGCGACCCGGTGACCCCGACCACGACCGCGACCAGCGCGACCGACCCCAGGTGCCCGGCCGCGATGGCCGGCAACGACGCGAGCAGCCTGACCCTGCTGCGCTCCTGCAGGCCCCGGGCGACGGCGAAGAGCCAGCCCATGGCCGGGTTCAGCCCGTGGAAGGCGCCCAGCAGGAGCGCCGCCGCGACCGTCACGGGTAGCAGTAGGAGTCGGAGGAGGCATCGCCTCCCTGGAGTCTCACCTGGTGGGGGCGCAGGCCGCGGAAGTCGTCGCCGTGCGGGAAGAACCGCTCGTCGAACGTGAACGTGTCGGCGTCGATCCCGGCCAGCCAGGCGCCGACGCCCTCGGGATAGAACTGGTCGTCCCACGCCCCGTACAGCGAGTTGCTGACGTAGACGCGCCTGCCGTCCCTGCTCACCTCGACCATCTGGGGGCCGCCGCGCAGCGGGCCGTCGGCGGACGGGTGGGACTCCTGGCGGGTGATCCCACCGATCGGCAGCGAGCCGATCTCCACCGGCTCGAACGGATCGCTGACGTCGTACTGCTTGAGCTCCCCGGTGCCCCAGCAGGAGACGTAGAGGCGCTGGTCGTCCACCGACAGGTCGATGTCGGTCACCAGCGGCGGCACCGCCCCGAACGGCTTGAGCACGTCGGGCAGGCCGGCCGGGTCGGCGGGCTCGGCGGGGATCTCGATCACCTTGCGCGCCTGCCACGCGCCGTTCTCGCGGAACCAGGTCCACACCGAGGCCGACAGGTCCTCGACGCTGACGACCACGCCCGCGAAGCCGTAGGTGTGGGTCGGGTCGTGCGCGGGGCGCAGCTCCAGCGTCATCTGGTGCTGGTCGCCGAGATCGAGCTCCTGGACGTGGCGGCGCTTGCGCAGGTCCCAGAAGTGCAGCTTGTGGCCGTACTTCCGGCCGAGCAGCAGCTCGCCCACGACCCCGTCCTCGATCATGGACGGGGTGCCCCACTCCGAGCTGACCAGCACGTCGTGGTTGATGTGCCACCAGAAGTCGTAGGCCAGGTACTGCGGGCCCCGGTCCACCTCCCACCGGCCGAGCACCTCGAACGACTGGTGGTCGAGGATCGCGATGCCGCCCGGCCCGTCCCTGCCGTCGGCTCCGCCGAGCGCCGAGACGTAGAGCCCCTCGGGGCCGCAGTGCACGGTGTGCGGGCGGGAGTATCCGGCCCGCTTGGCCAGCTCCTCCGGCTCGATCACCTTGACGATCTCCGGGCTGATCCGGTCCTTGGTGTCGAGGATGTAGATGCGCGACGAGCGCAGACCGGGCACGACGAGGTAGCGGCGCTCCACGTGCGGATGCGGCGCGTACGGGCACAGCGCGCTGCTGCAGGCGTTCCAGCCGAAGTGGTGGAGCTCGTCACCCGTGTGGGGCAGGTCGGTCCAGCCGACCACGGTGCCGTAGTCCGAGGAGGAGGGGTCGGTGTCGAGGACGGCGATCGCATCCGGCCTCCGCGCGCTGCGGTCGAAGGCGGCGACGTAGGCGAGCCGTTCGGCCGGCGCGCCGGCGGCGTCCCTCGGCGAGGGGTAGAACGTAGGATCCGGTGTCCAGAGTGCCATCTCCCCATAATCCCCGCACTCCCTACAGGGTCAAGAGGCATTGCCCGCGTGTCGTCCGGCGGCCGTCCCGGCGAAGGTCACGAATAGGACCGATGCCTTGATCGGTGATGGATCGGACTGTTAGACAAGGTCAGCGGTTGCTCATCCCGAGGAACGGTGGTCCCCCCGTGCAGCAGTCCGTCCTCACCACAGTCATGCTTCCGGCCGCGCTCGCGCTGATCATGTTCGGGCTCGGGCTGTCGCTCACCCCGCGCGACTTCGCCAACGTCGCGACCCGGCCCAAGGCCGTGGTCATCGCCCTGGTCGCCCAGGTGCTCCTGCTGCCGGCCGCCTGTTTCGGGCTCGTCGTGCTGTTCGACCTGGAGCCGCTGCTCGCCGTCGGCATGATGCTGCTCGCCGCCTCACCCGGCGGCACCACCGCCAACCTCTACAGCCACCTGTTCGGCGGCGACGTCGCGCTGAACGTCACCCTCACGGCCGTCAACTCGGTGCTGGCCGCGTTCACGCTGCCCGTGGTGGTCAACCTGTCACTCGCCCACTTCGTGGGGGACGGGCAGGACATCGGGCTGCAGGCCGACAAGGTGGTGCAGGTCTTCGCCATCGTGCTCGTGCCCGTCGCGATCGGCATGCTCGTCCGGCGGTTCGCCATGGCGTTCGCCGACCGGATGGACAAACCGGTCCGGATCCTGTCCGCGGTCGTGCTCGCCGTCGTGATCATCGGGGCCATCGTCCAGGAGCGCGAGCGGATCGGCGGCTACATCGCCGCCGTCGGGCTGGTGGCGCTGCTGTTCAGCGCGATCAGTCTCACCGTCGGCTACTGGCTGCCCCGCCTGTTCAGAGTCGAGCGCCGGCAGGCCATCGCGTCCGGCATGGAGATCGGCATCCACAACAGCACGCTGGCCATCACCATCGCGCTCAGCCCGTCCCTGCTCGGCAACTCGACGATGGCCGTGCCGCCCGCCGTGTACGGGGTACTCATGTTCGGTACCACACTGGTCTTCGGCTACCTCGTACGACGCCGGCGCGACATCACCGAGGCCGACGAGCCCCTGACCGCGGACACCTGACAGGGGAGCGCTCATGCCACGGATCATCGGCACCACCGGCGGAAAGGTCCAGGGGTTCGAGCGGGACGGATGCGAGATCCACCTCGGCATCCCCTACGCCGAGCCGCCGTTCGGCGCCGGCCTGTTCCGGCCGCCCCGGCCGCGCACCCCGTGGCAGGGCGTCCGCGACTGCACGGCGTACGGGCCCATCGTGCCCCAGCCGCCGATGCCCGTCATGCCGTGGCCGGTCGAACCGGGCGAGGACTGCCTGTCGGTCAACGTCTGGAGCCCGGCGGGCGCGTCCGGGCTGCCGGTGATGGTGTGGTTCCACGGCGGCGCCTACATGTACGGCTCCGGTGCCGAGCCGCTCTACGACGGCGGCGCGTTCGCCCGCGACGGGGTCGTCCTCGTCACCCTCAACTACCGGCTCGGCGCCCTGGGCTTCCTGCACGCGGGCGCCCTGGACCCGGCCTACGCGCAGGCCACCGGCAACTACGGCCTGGCCGACCAGATCGCCGCCCTGCGCTGGGTGCGCGACAACATCGCGGCGTTCGGCGGCGACCCCGGCAACGTCACCGTCTTCGGCGAGTCGGCCGGCGGGACGTACGTGCTGAGCCTGCTCGGCTGCCCCTCGGCGGCCGGGCTGTTCCGCGGGGTCATCTCCCAGAGCGCGGGCGGCCCGCCCCTGTACGGGTTCCCGCCCGAGGCGGCCGAGCCGGTGGCCCGCCTGGTCCTCGACGAGCTGGGCGTCAGCCCGGCGGAGCTGCCCTCGCTGCCGTACCAGCGGATCCTCGACGCCCAGGTCGCCGTCCTCGGCCGGACCGGCGGCGAGCACGGCGACGCCGCCGCCGGTGGCCACACCATCCCCTTCCTCCCGCTCACCGGCGCCGACCTGCTGCCGCTCGCGCCGATCGACGCCGTCGCCGCCGGAGCCGGAGCCGGCGTGGACCTCATCGCCGGGACGAACCGCGACGAGCTGGCCACCTTCGAATTCATGCGCGCAGGCGGCCCCGCGTTCGACGCCGACCGGATGTGGCCCGACGACCCCGCCCGCCACGCCCGGATCACGGCCGTGTACGAGGCCACCCACGAGCCGGGCAGCCCGATCTCCGTCGCCGTGGCCGTCGGCACCGACCGGGCCTTTCGGGTCCCGTCCGTCCGGATGGCCGAGGCGCACGCCCGAGCCGGCGGCGCCACCCGCATGTACCTGTTCGGCTGGCGTTCGCCCGCCTTCGACGGCCGCCTGGGCGCCGGCCACGCGATGGAGATCCCCTTCGTGTTCGGCGACCTCGCCTCGCCGACGCTGGCGATGCTGCTCGGCGACCGGCCCCCAGCGCGGCTGGCCGACGCCATGCACGGCTCGTGGATCGCGTTCGCGACCGGCGGCGACCCGGCCGCCGGCGGCCACGTCCCCGAGTGGCCGCCGTACGAGCCGGAGCGGCGCGCGACCATGGTCCTCGACGACGCCTGCGAGGTCGTCCTCGACCCCGACGCCGAACGGCTGGCCGCCTGGAACACCCCTTGACCCCCAGGCGGGGCTTGACAGGCCCGGGCGGCGGGCAGAGCGTGACGCTCACCACGCCGCATCGAGGGGGCCGCCATGGCCGTACACGAGATCCGCATCGACCCGAGCCGTACCCTGCGGGAGCAACCCGGCACCGGGCACAACCGCTGGCACCCCGACATCCCGCCCGTCGTCCGCTGCGAGCCGGGCGACGAGGTCGTCATGGAGACCCGCGACGCCTTCGACGGCCAGATGGGACCCGACGCCACACTCAAGACCGCAGAGGCGCCCGACCTCGACGTCGTCCACCCGCTCACCGGCCCCGTCTACGTCGAGGGCGCCCAGCCGGGTGACCTCCTGGAGATCGAGATCCTCGAGGTCGTGCCCGACGGCTACGGCTACACCGTCCAGGTGCCGGGGTTCGGCTTCCTGCGCGACGACTTCCCCGAGCCGTTCATCGTGCGCTGGGCCCTGGCCGACGGCTGGGCCACCTCCGACGACCTGCCCGGCGTGCGCGTTCCGGCGGCGCCGTTCATGGGCACGATCGGCCTGTCACCCGGGAACCGGGCGCTCGCCGCGATCATCGCCCGCGAGCGGGCCGCGCTCGATCGCGGCGGGTTCGTGCTGCCGCCCTCGCCCCAGGGCGCCGTGCCGTCCGAGCCGCCGATCGCCACCCACGGGCTGCGCACGATCCCGCCCAGGGAGCAGGGCGGCAACGTCGACATCAAGCAACTCGGCGCCGGCACCCGCCTCTACCTGCCGGTCGACACACCCGGCGGGCTGTTCTCCGCCGGCGACGCGCACTTCGCCCAGGGCGACAACGAGTCCTGCGGCACCGCCATCGAAATGAACGCCACGCTGCGGGTCCGCTTCACCGTCCACTCCGGCGAGGCGGCCGCCAAGGGCATCCGCGAGCCGCGGTTCGCCCGCGCCGACTACTGGGTGGCACCCCAGTACGCCGCCCCGCGCAGCTTCTACGCCACCACCGGCATGTCGGTGAGCCGCGACGGCATCGTGGCCGCCGAGGACGCCACCCTGGCCGCCCGCAACGCGCTCCTCAACATGATCGACCACCTCGGCGAGCGGGGCTGGACCCGGCAGCAGGCGTACGTGATCTGCAGCGTCGCCGTCGACCTCAAGCTGAGCCAGCTGGTGGACGTGCCGAGCTTCCTCGTCTCCGCGTTCCTGCCCGAGGACATCTTCACCTGACCTGTCCAGCGGGCGACGGATGGACCTATGATCGCCGTCGTGGACTGGGTCGAGCGGGTCTGCCGGGTGCGGCAGTGGCGCCAGGACGGCAGGCGCGCGCCGCACAAGCCGCTGCTCCTGCTCTACGCGCTCGGCCACTTCCAGCGCGAGGGCGACGCGCCCATCCGGTTCCGCGATGCCGAGGAGCAGCTGCAACTGCTGCTCACCGAGTTCGGCCCGCCGCGCCGATCGACCATGGCCTACCCGTTCTTCCACCTGCGCACCGACGGCCTCTGGCAGGTCACCGGGGCGCGGATCGAGCCGAGCGCCGCCGCCCTCCGCGACGGCGACGCCGCCGGTCGGCTGGCGTCCGACCTCGTGCGGGCGCTCCGTGACGACTCCACCCTGGTCGTACGGCTCGCGCGGGCCATCCTGGAGACCAACTTCGAGTCCTCACTGCACCCCGACATCTGCCAGGTCGCCGGCCTGCGGCTCGACCCGGCCGGCGAGGTCGCGCCGCTGCCGGTGCCGATGCCGGCCCGCGACCCGGAGTTCCGGGAGCGGGTGCTGATCGCGTACGAGTACCGCTGCGCCTTCTGCGGTTTCGACGGCGCCCTGGGCCGCAGCCCGGTGGGCCTGGAGGCCGCCCACGTGCGGTGGTGGTCGGAGGGCGGGCCTGACGAGACCGCCAACGGCCTGGCCCTGTGCAGTCTGCACCACAAACTGCTGGACCTCGGAGTGCTCGGGATCGGCGCCGACCTCACCGTCGCCGTCTCCGACCGGTTCGTCGGCCGCTCACGCATGGCCCGCGCCATCGTCCACGACCTGTCCGGCCAGGCCGTCCTACGCCCGCAGCGCGGCCACCCGCCCGTACGCGCCGACCACATCGCCTGGCACGCCCGAGAGGTCTTCAAGGGCCGCACCCGCCCCGCCGCCTGAGGCCGCCTGCGCAAGATCCCGCCAGCGGTCCTCCCGAAGCCGATTCGGTTGAACGCCTGGTGGAACGGCCACCCCCTCGATCGAGGTCAAACCAGCCATCTCGCCCGCCTTGAACTGGCAGAACTCGCATTAGCCGCCTGAAGGCCAGTTAACCAGCAAGGTCCACGGCCAGGCCGGACAGCGGGGTCCGGTCTGCGGGCCGGTTGCCTGGGGTGGCGGGTGGGGTGCAGGTGGCAAGCGCGGCCAGATAGGTGCAGGTAGCGGTGTCGAAGGCGTCGCCGTCCAGGCGGGCGAACAGTCGTCCCAGGGTGCTGGCGGCCAGGCGCACTTCGCCGGGCAGGCCGGCACGGGCGCGCAGGTCGGGGTCGTACCCGGCGATGAATCGGGCGATCTTCGCCAGGGAGGTCGCGCCGCCGAGTACGGCGAGCAGGGATAACGCCAGCAGGGGGCCGAGCCGGCAGCGGCGTCCCCGGCGGCTGCGCGGGTCCGGGATGGTGTCCAGGACCTCGGCCAGGGCGGGCAGATCGAGCAGGTCAGCGGGCAGGCTGGCAGCAGTGACGTGCTCCAAGTGGCGGGAGAGCACGTCGATCGGGGATGATGGCACGCGAACGCGGCCCCTGTTCTTGATCGACTGGCTAGACACCGACGATCATCAGGGGTCGCGTTTGTCATGTGCACCCCGGGGTGCCCTCAATACCTACCTCATCGAGCCAGCGAGCGTCCATCAACCGAGAACGCAACGGCCTTGGCAGAAGGCCACTGTTCCTTCTTCAGAAAGCGGCGGAGCTGAGCCTCTCCAGCTCGTGTAGAAACTCCCGTCGGCAGACATCTGAGCCGGTTGCCGGGCAGGTAGTGGACTTCGCTGGTCCAACCCAGACGACGCGCCTCACTCATGTAGGCACTTCTCCGCTCTGCCCCAGATATTGGCTCTAGCCCCGGACGGCACGATCTCCTAAGTCATCATATTGACGTTCATGCTCAGCGGCGACCACGCCCATCGAACCGGTGAGCCGATACAGGAAGCAGATTGCAGCCATCCGGTAAGCCCTGCGAGCACAAACTCTCTTGTCTCGGGAAGGGGCAGGGGCGGCTGGACCGGCCGGCGGTGACACCTACCCATGAGGTACGTGGTGGAGTCCTTCGTCACCACCGTCGAGCCGCCGATGCTCCATCTTTCCGACGGTGCGACAGGCAGGAACTTCCGTCGCGTGACAGCCCTCTCCAAGATGGGGTCGGACAACTGAGCAATCTCCTCAGCGGTTTCGGCGTGGGTACCATATCGCCTCCGCCGAGGAGCAGGGTCGAGTACCTTCACGACTACGCATGATGATCTAGGCTTGCAGCGGGAAGATCATGTTGTTCACGTCGTGACATTAGATTAGCGCTGGACATTTGCTCGATTTGAGGACTACGAGCTAAGACCGATTGGCTCCAAACCATTTTGGAACGTTCGGAACCGTCCACTGCCCGGGTATTTCTGGATCGAGGCCGAGTGCCGCTGTGAGAACATGAGCAGCCAGAAGGGGCGGAATGGCGTTGCCTATCTGTTGGGGGATGTGGCCGCCTCCCCATGGATAGTCGCTTGGGAAAGTCTGGAGCTGGCCCGCTTCTGCCTCATTGAAACGAGGTAGCTCCTCCATTCCGTCGAGCGTCCACACTCGGTTTCGATCTACCTTTCCTGTCACGGTGAAGGATGGCTCTTTGTAGGTGCGAACGCCTCGTTCTTTGGGATCTCCACCTGTGCCGTAGTTGGAGACGACATGGAAAGGCCTTGATCGACTGACCACATCCCCAATGGTCATCCACGGCCGCAGGTTTTGATCGCCGTCGGTGCGTACCATGCCCTTGCGAAAGGGGCGATGTGTTGCTTCGGGCAGTTTTACCTCATGCTCACGGTGAGCGATCAAGATCGCACGCCGACGAGTCTGCGGTACCCCATACTGCTCGGTGCGGAGCACGCCACAGCGGACCTTATAGCCCAGACCGGTGAGGATTTCATCCATTACTTGCCACACAGGCAGTACGGTCGGTACTTGTTCCAAGATGATCGCCTCATATGGGCGTTCGTCGTCCAACGCCTCAAGTGCCCAGCGAAGGGGCTCCAAGACGAGTGCAGTTCGGGGGTCGGACAGCTCCCCAAGCTCTGCTTTGACGTCCTCGCCGGCGGCCATGCGTTTCGCGAAGCGGACCACATCGTCGAGGTGGCGGCGTCCTGTGCCAGATCCTGCGACAGTGTAGGTCTGGCAAGGGGGGCCTGCGGCGAGAACGTTTGCGTCACGGAACCGCTTCGGTCCGAAGTGGCGCACGTCTCCTTGCTCGGTGTCCAGGCCGGCCAGTTTTCTGGTGGCGCATGCGTCATCGTCGATCTCGATGCCTGTGACGGGCAAGTCCAACCATGTTGCCGCCACGTCCAGACCGCCGGGTCCGGCGAACAGGTCAACGATCTTGACGGGCACGTGGTCTCCTGGTCGCAGGGTCGTTCAAGAGAACCGAGCGGTCGCGTGTCTGTCGCCGAGACGCCAATGAAGTCTCCATGAACACGGAAATCATACTCCCTCTTCACGGTGGCTAGCCACCGTGTCATCGTGGGATCATGCCCAACAAGCACAAGTACGCTGCGGTGGTGTTTCGCCCGGATCCAGACCTGCATCGTCGCGCCAGAGAGGCTGTCGCCACAGTCGGTTCGAACATGAACGCGCACGTCATCGGGTTCTTGCATTGGGTCGTCGGGGATACTGATGAGCTTCCTCCCCGCCCGACTGATGCGCACCCGCAGTCCTCGGCGCCTGATGAAGCGAACTCTGCCGCGAAGTGAGAGCGATGCTGGGTCGGGCGGGATATCGGTCCACGGGGTGATGGGTGAACGGGGGTCATGATGCTGCGCGAAGCGCAGCCGCGATCTGCTCGGCCACCGCTGCGGCGACGGGTGGGGGGAATGCATTGCCGACCTGTCGATATCTGGCCGTCTTCCTGCCGATGAACTCCCATTCCGGAGGAAATCCCTGGAGCAGCGCGACTTGCGGAACGGTCAGCATGGGTAGGCCCTCCCAGCCGTTCTGCCCCACGCCGTCTCTCATGACGAAGTCCGGACCGGGCACTTCATTTCCGATGCTGTTGCCGTTGACTCCGAGTCGGCGCCATATTCTCTTCGTCCTGGTCGGGCCCAGGTCGCCCCCTCCACGTCTTTCCGATCCGCCGACGACGGTGGGCGCGATCTCGTTGGCTCCGGCAGCCCACTCATCGGCCTGCGGCCACCCGCGGCTCGCCATGGAATCCAGCAGCACCTGGCCGACGGTCTGGCCCTTGCTGAAGCCGATTGGCCATTGGAAGTGCTTATGGTTCTCGGGCCGCAGGGCGACGAGAATGCTTCGTACTCGTCGCTGAGGCACTCCGAAGTTCTGTGCATCGAGCAACTTCCACTCGACTCTGTAGCCCAGACGATCCAGTTCCTTGCGCACCCGTTCGTGGACTACCTCAAATTCGCGCTGAAGCAAATTGGCAACGTTCTCGATCATAATGGCCCGGGGTAGGAGGGCTTCAGCCAGCCTCGTCACCTCGGGGAAAAGGTCTCTGTCGTCCTGATCTCCACGTTGTAGGCCCGCAATGGTGAACGGGGTGCACGGGACGCCGCCTGCGAGCAGGTCCAGCTCCCAAAGGTCGGAGGATGCTTCAGGGCGGAACTCCCGGAGGTCTTCCTCCAGCACGTGCCATGAGGGACGGTTGGTTCGAAGCGTGGCGCATGCCGCCGGATTCCGTTCGATGAGCAAGGCATGCTCGAAACCGGCTCGCTCCAGGCCGAGAGCCTGACCGCCTCCTCCCGCGCAGATCTCCATGCTTCTGAGCGGGGTGAGGGAACTTCTGCTCACTGGTGTCCTCTCGTCGAAGCTGACCGAGAGAACGGTAGCCCGGTGGACCGACAATTCCGGATCTGTCCGCTCATGCTGAGGCGCAGCTCGAACATCGACGCCTCCATCGGTCCGGAGACGGCATGCGCGGAATGCGCGTACCTTTGATTCCATGGGTTCGAGAGCGGGTTCCTGGGCCTCGAGTGACGCCGTCCGAGCGAGCATGCGATCCAACAGGTACCGGGATACCAAGCCGGAACTAGCCCTCCGGCGTGCCGTTCATGCCCTGGGCCTGCGCTATAGGGTTGCCGCTCGACCGGTCGCTGGTCTCCGTCGCACTGCCGACCTAGTCTTCCCGCGCATCCGAGTCGCGGTCTTCCTCGACGGTTGCTTCTGGCATGGGTGTCCGGAACATCACAGCGTGGCCAAGACCAATTCGGCTTACTGGGCTGAGAAGTTGCGTCGCAACCGTGAACGGGACGAAGAAACCGATCGCCTACTAGGCGAAGCAGGCTGGTCAGTGATTCGCATCTGGGAACATGTAGATCCCTTGGAGGCCGCGCGACGCGTCGCGGAGGTGGTCCACCGCATGCGTGCTGCGCAGCCTGGCGGTACGCGATGACGTGCGCCGCATACCTGACTCGCTCTGCGCTCGCTGGAACGTCGGCGGCGGCCCGGTGTTACAAGGTGGCCGAGACCGTGCTCAGGCCGCAGATGCGAGACCAATCGCACGTCACACAACGGTGTCCCCCGTTCTTGTTCGGTTTACGTGGACCTGAGTGAAACTGGCGGCGCTGGATCCCGCGCGCAAGGTCCTTCACCGCGGTCAAGCTGTCGTCAATGGTCTGCTGGTCGAGGGGAACGATCAGCTCCTTGCGTGAGCGGTCCTTCTCACCGAGGTACCGGACCAGTCCGCGCTCGGGTTCGTATTCCAGCTCTTGTCGGGCCGCCACCGCGTAGAGGGAGACCTGGAGCTTCATCTCGTCTTCGTCGAGAGCGTCGTGCTTTTCGGTCTCCCGCTCCCCGGACTTGAAGTCGATGATCGTGACTTGCGGCGGCGAGTCCAGGCGCACGACGTCGATGGCGCCGGAGACGAGCACGTTCTCGTCAGGGACGAGCACCTCGAACTCCCGCTCGGGCTCGAAGGTCAAGCTGCGGAGTTCTTCGACGTAGGTTCGCACGTAATCGGAGACGATCTCGACACCGCGTCGGCGCATGTTGTCCGCCGGTTCGCCCGTGGTGTGGCGCAGATAGAAAAGCCCGCGATCGATGAGACCTTGGACGGCCTGTTTGAGAGAGGCGGGATCTGCGGCCAGCTCGGCCCAATGCGCCGGGTCGGCATGTACGGCCCGCATGAGGTTGTGAACACCTCGGCCGTAGCCGAACGCCTGGTCGATGGTGGGTGTGAATCCCAGGACTTTGCGCAGGTAGAAGTCGTGTGGGCACTCCAGGTAGTAGCGGAGGTCGGAGAACGACGTGATGAGGCGATCCTCGTTGCTACGCTCGCTGGGTATCAGGTCGAGGCCGGGCAGGGCACGCGGAACGTCGTTCGCGGAGGCCCAGTCGCGGGAGCCGACGTCATTGATGATCTTCTTGAGTTCCCGGAAGAATTTCGAGGGTTTGGACGCGGAGACATAGAGGAACCGCTCGGCTCTGGTGAGGGCGACGTACATCAGTCGGCGCTCGTCGTCGTTGTTGGCGTTATCCGCGAGCGAAACGGGATCGATGATTTCGGCCAGCGGCCGCTGGAAGGGCAGCCTAGGGGCGCGTTTGGCGTTGTTGCTCGGAAAGCGCGACGCACACACGTCCGCGACGAAGACTGCCGCGAACTGCAGACCTTTGACGCTGTGGATGGTGGTTACGGTCACCGCGTCGGGGGTGGCGAGAAGCGGCGCTTCGTGAGGGCGGGCGGACTCGGTGGCCCACAGTAGCAGGCTGGTGATCTGATGCTTATACGATGCGGCCCTGGTCCATCCCGGAGTCTCGATACCGGTGATGAGGGAGCTGAGTTGGCCGAGGTGGTACATCGCGGCTACGGCGCGGTCGTTCTGGACGTCCCAAGAGGCCACGCCCGCTTCTGACATCAGCCACTGAAGCATCGTTTGGGGGAAGACTCTGCGAACAGGGCCTCGGCCGGCCAGCCAGCTGCGGAGCTCGGGGGTTCTGCAGTTGTTGATGACCAGTCGGCTGATGGGGGCGCCGGCGAGCCGCGCAGCGATGCCTTCGGCAGCATGGATGACCCTGTCGGCCGCGCCTGGGGCGATGCCGAGACCGTCGGCAGCGAGCATGCTGAAGGCGGCGCGGATGGCCCGTTGGGCAGCGCCGACGAGGTTCCCGTCTGTGACGTTGAGGATGTCTCTTAGCCGACTGGGCAGCGAGCGCTGGTTCCAGTCCGCGCCGTAGAACTGGTCGCGGCCGCCGGAGAGCGAGAGCGCCGCAGCGAAGAGGAGCACCTCGGGTTGAGCGAAAAGATCGGGACCAGCCTTGACGACGGCCGGGATGCCGACGGTGCGTAGGGCGCGCAGGTAGGTACGAGCGTCAGTGCTGCTGCGGACGAGCACCGCGACATCTGAGTACGTGATGCCTCGTTTCCCGTCCGGCGTGTCATGCGCGGCGCCGACGTCGTGACTGGGGACCAACTCCTTGATGGTCTGGGCGATCCACGCGGCTTCGGCTGTACGGTCTCCGGCGAAGTCCACGATGCCGACATGCTGAGCATCGACGTCTACACGGCTGACGCGGCCGTGTGTCATGTCGGGGCTCGACATGGTGCCCGGCACGTTGATGGTGGCGTTCCACCGGTTGGAGATGTCGATGATCCTCGGTGTCGACCGGTAATTCCTGGTGAGGTCGAGGACATCACCGTCATCGTCGTCCCTTAGTTCGGCCGCGAGATCGGCCATGATGTCGATTCGGCCGCCGCGCCAGCTGTAGATGGCCTGGCGATGGTCGCCCACGGCGGTCAGCCATCCGTCCTGCTCGTCGACGAGCATGCGTCGGATCTCATCCTGGACGGGGTTGATGTCCTGCACCTCGTCGACGACGAGGTGGGTGATCGATGCGCGTAGTCGGGCCAGCGCGGCGTCGTCTACGCGAAGTCGCCGGGTTAGCTCAGACTGGGCGGTGCTGAAGTCCAGGAAGTGTCTGCACCGGAGGTAGGCGTAGTAACGGGCGGCGGCTCGGGCGAACGCCTCGGCGACGGGTCCTTCGCCGACTCGGGTCAGGAGCTGTGCCTGCTTGCACCATTCTTGCTCTGCGCCGATGTCGGGACGCGGCCCAGGGGGAAGCTCGACCGCGAGTTGGTCGTACTCGTTGAGGAGGTCGTATGCCTGCAGAAAATACTCGATCGTCCGGCCGCGGGATGAGTACGGCTTGCCGGACTCGTCTCGGAGCGCCTCTTCCAAGGTTTGCAGTCCGAGGAGGAAGTTGTAGCCCTCCTGCACGAGTGAGTAACGGGCGACGTCGTCGATCACGTCGTCGTTGTGATAATCATCCGGCCACAGATTGCGCAGGGTGTTGAGGCAGAAGCCGTGGATGGTGCCGATGTACATGCCGCCCAGGCTGGGGTCGACGCCGGGTTGCTCGACGACCTGTATGTACTTCCGAATGCGGAATTTCATCTCCTCTGCGGCCTGCTCCGTGAAGGTGAAGGCCACGATCTGGTCCTTGGGGATGCCATCGTGGGCGTGCCACCAGGCGATCCTGCGGGCCATCGCCTCGGTCTTGCCCGCGCCGGCGCCGGCGATCACCAGCAGACGTCTGGCGTCGGAGGTCACGATCGTCTGGGCTTCGGAACTGAGGCCGCGCAGAAGCTCGGCTCTCACATCTGCACGGATCGCCATGGTGAATTCAATCTTTCGCCTGGAATCGAATACTAATCCTGATAGCGCAGGGTAGTCACTTGGATGCGCCTCAGTGCCTCAACGTGGTGCGGCCTCATGGGAGAACGCAGAGCGAAGCGGTTGGCTGCTGTAGAAGCGCCACTACGCTCCTTCGGGGTCAAGGGCTCGCAGTGCCGTATTTCCGGAGAGCGTCGAATAGCGCCTCCTTGAAGTGCTCCGGGGCTTCGTCGTAGCCGAGGAGCCGGGCGGTTCGGTTTGCGAGCGCGTCGAGGTCGTGCACCAGTCCGTCGGCTTGCACCAGACTCGCAGCCATCGCCAGCTCTTGATTCGGTATCTCGTCGAGATCGCGTGGCCCGAGCATCCGAAGGAGACAAGCTGGTTGATCAGGCAACCGCAGCGTGACGGTCGGCTGTCCGGCCTGCCCCGCATGATCCTCCACCTCGATCAACTTGATCCGGCGGGCGTACTTCACCGCATCCGTCAACCCGTTGACCGCGACGTCAGGTGTGGGGAGCCCCGCCAGCCGAGTGATGACGCGGAGCACGCGCACGGCTTGGACCGGTCCTTCGGCCGTTACGACCGCTGCGATGGCCTCGGCACGTTCTCGCAGGCCGAGTTGCCTGGGGTCACCGAAGCCCGGACCGTCGTAGGCGGTATACGGGGCGGGACCGGCGCCGGGATGAGTAGGGTCTCCGGCGCGCTCAGAGGTCGGCTCTCTCGCAGACGCAGCGTCTGCTTGATCGGACGAGCTGGGTGCCGGGGCGGCGCCAACCGGGGCGGCCGATGCGATGTTCGGCGACGTGACACCCGCGACTGCGCCCGACGCGCGGGTGAAGACCGAGTCAATCCTGGACTGCTGTTCTTGTGGAGTCAGCGTGGTCGTGCTGAGCAACGCGGTGACAGTCTCCTGCGCGGCGACGCGGAGTTCGGTGTCGAGCGCTTGATCGGTGAGGGATTCGAAGAGCACGAAGGGGGCGAGGCGGAGCAACCGCATGAGGAAATCCCGCAGGGCCAGTCGTTCGTCGAGCCCCGTGAAATCGAGTTCGCTCCACAGCCGTAGGATGCCCTTGACCAGGTGCGGGCTGTTGCCGAGCGCTCTGCGGCGCGTGTAGATCTGGTCGAAGGCCGCTTCCCCGAGGGTCTTCAGCGCCGCGTACGGATCGGGGTCGTCGGAAGAGTGCACGAGTTGGGCGCGCCACCACATGCGTCCGAAGACGTGGCGGGTGAGGTCGGTGCCCAGGACTCGATCGCCCGGCGGGAGGGGATATCGCCAGTAAGCGACGTCGGGGAGCAGTACCAAAGCGAGGAATGCCCAGACGTCCCCAGACGCGGCCTCAGCGGGGACGAGTCCCATTTCGGCGTGCAGGGCGGCCCCGAGGCGCAGGTCAAAGGCGCTTCGAGACTCGCGATTGGCCTCATCGGGGAAGCCCGACTCCTTGGCGATGTCCACCACCAGCTGGCGAAGATCGTGCAGCTTGGCTTCAGAGACCCGGTCGCCGCCTGTGGCTACGTATACGGCGGAGTCGTGACTGGCTGCGACCCGGAGGGTGAGTTCGTCGACCCGCAGCCTCCGGTATTCCTCGTGCATCGGCCGGGCCTGGCCGGCCAGAAGTCGGGGATAAAGGAGCCCCATCACACCTCCCCGAAGATCTTCACGGCGGCTTGAAGCTCCGAAGAGAAGAGGCTGGGCGAGCGGTCGGCTCTAAGCCTCACGTCGTTGATCGATGAACCGGGGAACAACTGGTGGAACAACGACGTCAACGTGGCCCCCAAAGCATCGTCCGGGAAGATCGCCTCATCCCTGAAGTCCTCATGGTGCAGCGCATGTTCGATCATGATGCGGGCGATATCGGCGTAGACAGCTGACAGGACGACCCGGTCTACGGGCCGCGGCTTCGCCGCGTTCTGGAACGCCGTCGCTGTAACGGTGTTTTTCTCATTCACCAAGAGCAGCAGCGACCCCATGGTCGCCCCATGCAGGTTGCCGCCGATCTGGAGATGCCACGCGGCGCCATCGGGAAACGAGGTCTTGGCGAAGTCGATCACCGCCATGGGGAACTGCGGGGCGTCGCCTTGTAGCCGCAGCGACCGGCGGTCGCTCCACAGCACTGAACCGGCGCGACGCGGCGCCGGCGGTCTGCTGCTTGTGCAAGCTTCCGACAGCACCAAGGCGGTGTCCAGGATGAGGACTCCGCCGAGATCGGACCCACGAAGGTGCGTTGTGATCTCGACCTCTCCGGGGTCGGAACTCGCGAGCCGCATGCGATACGCCGGGCCGCGCAGGTTCGAGCCGGTGGCGGTCCAGATCGCCGCGAGGGTTAGGGCGGCGTCAGACGGGAGGCTGGCTTCGGACCTGGCGCGTTCGAGGTCGACATGCACGTTGCGACGTAGCCGCAAGTCCATCTGGTAGTCCCAGTCGGGCAGCGACTCGGGCAGCGGCAGCTCACCGTCGTCGGTTACCAGCAGCCATGCTTCGGTCCGCACCACGTCCTCGGACGGACGACGGTACGGCAGCGCGCGGCGACTCATGAGGCGTACACCGCTTCTGCGGCGATGTCGATCTCCGTCATCGTGTCAGGTGCAGGACGGATGATCGCACGCCAGGTCGTCCCATCGCCGCCTTCGACCACGGGTGAGGGAGTGAGGTCCATCGTGCCGTCCGGGCCCTCCAAGCCGATCAAGCGAGGTGTCTCCGCTCCCAACGGTGCCTCGGTCTCACGCCCCCCCACGCCGGTCAACGCCACGGCCAGGTCGACGCGTACACGTTGCGTGCCGGGCACGGGTAGACGGAACTCCTGGATCAGCACGGGGATGTCAGACCGTTCTCCGTGGTAGGGGTTACCGATGTACTCGACGCGGGGCCGGCGTCTAGGAGGTGTGACGGGGGAACCTCCTCCCATCCATCTCGCGCCTGTGCCGGAGGGACCGGAGCCGCCCGCCGTTCTGCTTTCATCGAGTAGTTCGGAGCTGGTAGGAGGTGCCGAGCTCGCATCGGCGGAGGTAGCAGTCATGTCGGGATGAGTAGTCGAGCCTGTCCCTGTGTTGCCCGACGCTCCCGAATCGCCGGGGGGATGATTCGTCTCCTGGTCGGAAGCAGCCGGGACGGGGTTCCGGGAGGGAGTCTCGGTGCTGCCCGGCTTGCCATAATCGGTGGCGCCGCCCGTTCCCCAGGAACCGCCGACGAGTGAGGCGAACATCGTGCTGGCCGCCCCCAGTGCGACCTTGGCCGAGACGCCGCGCGCACCGCCGCCGATGCCGAACAGCTTGGTCAACTCATCGTCGATGCGGCGGAACGTCGTGTTGACGTAGGTGCTTTCCGGAAACTCGAGAGACTGCGGGTTCCATGCGTCATGTGTCGGGGGCTCGGCCTTGGCATAGATCTCGTCCAGGTCGACGTCGGCACGGAAGACACCCGCGTAGTGCTGGTATTCGCTCGGAGGCTTGGGCCCAGGCCGGTAAGTGACCACGAGCTCTGCTGGGCGCATGAGGCACACGTGGTGGATGGCGCTTTCGATGTTCAGCATCCTGGACGCGTCAGTGGCCTCCAACGCGGGCGCGGTGCGTTTGACCAATCCGAACCGCCCCAGGCGCTTCTTAGGCTTCAGACACTCCAACACCTTGCCGTCCACGCCCTCCATTGCCTGATATGCGGCGACGAACAGGTTGAGGGGCCGAGTCTCGCGTGGATCGGGGACGGGATGCTCGACGCCGTCGCACACAACTGAGAAACGCATTGACGGCCGACCTTCGGGGGAGTCGAGCATCTTTGGCCACAGGTGCCATGTAATCGTCTCCGCCAGGTAGTCGGCTGCCTCCGCCGGCTCTCGACCCTCCAGGTTGGGGTCGATGATGACGATGGTCGTGCCCGTTTCCTCGTCCTTGAAGGGACGCAGACCCAATTGACGGGCCGCGGTTTCCGCCTCGTTGCCGACGAGCGGCTCGACGACGTCAGCCGTGACATCGCCCCACCAATGCCGACCGGTGTACCGCCTGTCCCGACCGGATTCACTGGCGACGTAGCTCTTCCAGAGAGCGCATCCCATCAGCCTGGTCTCGTAGGCGCCGTCCACGATGCAGCGGGTGTGGAGCAGGATCGTCCCGGGCCTTGAGATCAGATAGAAGATTCCCTTGCCGAACCCGTAGGTGCCGCCGCCGAGTTCGGTGTCGCGCGGCTCTCCGACGTTGCGTACGAAGGAGACGAAGTCGTGCTCCTTGGTTACGGCCTCGTCGGCGCGGGTGGGGCCCCCGAGACCGCTGGTGCCTCGATCGGAGATCGCCATCACGCGGATGGTCGAGTTCTGCAGCGTCTGACGGAGCGGCAGATAGGTGTTGAGGGGAGCGTTCCGCGAGAGCAGGTTGCGCCACGTCATCGCGTGGGCCGGTCCCACGGTCCACATTTCGATGGTGTAGTCGACCGGTTCGGCATGGTCTCGCAGGCGGGCGTCCCAGCTGTTCTGTGCCGATTCCCGGACTAAGATCGTCAGTAGATCCAGTTCCGGCCGGCCGAGTTGGTTGCGGATCCCCTCCGCCACGCTCGCGCCCTCGGCCGGGAAGGGCTGGGAGTACCAGGACATCGTCGTCATGATGACTCCCGAATCATGCTAGACAGGTGTTCGTTCACGCGGGTCGATTCCAATGGGGACGGTGGCTCGCTGGACAGGTCGATTGTGTAGGCGACGTCTGTCACGGTGACCGGGATGCCTGCCGTTGCAAGATCGTTACTGGTTAGCTTGGGGAACGAAGCGTCCACTTCATACCAACGCTCCTCGACGATGGTGAAACGGACGTCCTGGTAGAGAGAGGCGTCGGATAAGCGGAAGCCGACGCCGGCGAGCAGACCCAGCAATGCGGTCTCGTCATCGCAGATGCGCAGCGCCCGCTCGATCAACTCCAGGAACCCCTCGCCCTGCGAAGAAGTCCGCCTCACGTCATACCAGGCCAGCTGCAAAGAGCCGCCTGTCGGCGGCTGCAACTGGTCGAGGCCGTGGATGCGCACGCGACGGCTCTCACCGGCGCTCGCGGTTTTCACCTCGACGGCGCTGTATGGAGCTGAGAAGTCGTGGCGATGGCCGTGAGGCCCCTGCCAAAGCCGATGGGCGCTGCTGTCCATTAGCAACAGCCGCACGAGCACGGTGAGTTCGCCGAACAGTCCGGCCAGTTGCTCCGCACCCAGTGGCATGCCCTTCGCCTGGAGCAGCGACTTCCACCGATCCAGTACTCGGTATAGGGCTTTCAACGGACTTTCCGGCATGTCGCCGGTGGTCCTCAGCACGTCCGCGCACAGCATGGTGAACAGATCGTTGAGATCTGAGCGGAGACATCCCAGGTCGGCGTACACCTGATAGCTGTCTTCCCCTTCGAGGGGGTGCTTGCGCAATGTGAGGACCGGTCCGTCCAGACCTCGCCGAACGCTCTGTTGGGAGGCGATGGGCACCAGCATGTGGCGGTGCCCGTCGTGGTCGACGGCTGCCGCCAGGCGTCCTTGGTCGGTGTCTACGGGGAGTTCGGAGACGCGCAGCTTGCGCTCCCCGGAGACGTGCCGAGACTCCAGCTCTCTCCAGTATCGATCGATGAGGTCACGGAGACCGTCGTTCACGCGACGTCCTCAGCCTCGATCGGACTGAAGTCCACCTCTTCGATGTCCACGTCCGGGTCGACGCCCGAAAGGTCTGCGGATATCCATTCGATGGCGCTGTCCTCACCGTGCGGCTGAGGGAAGACCAGGCCGACGCCGATCACGTGCTCGTCTGCGTCGAGCGGCAGGCGGCGCTGCTTCTCCCGTGGCGGTGGCGAGGAGACCTTGTCGATTGGGTACAGCACAAGCAGCCCCCTGTCGGGCAGCTGCCTCTGCCGTTCGACCTTGATCTCCTGCTCGGTGAGGCTCCCCGTGTCACCGTCCAAGTCGACGGCGGCATCCCGGCGGCTCATCAGCGTCTTGATGTCTGCGAAGCCGGTTTCGGTGGTTTCCAGCCGCGCACGGACGATCCGCTGGACCGCCACCCCAGGAGCGAACTCGAATGCTGTGTCGTCGTCTTTCACAGGATTCCCAACGATCGCGATGTTCCACCGCCGGAGGGAACCGGCGCTGCGAACCCGCTTCTCGATGTAGCCGATGAGTAGATCCGCGTCGCATTCCTGCGACTTCTCATGGAAGCGGTATCGCTTCAGGAAATCGAGCACGAGGTCGTACGGGACGTCTCGGAAGATGTAGCGACCGTCCCCAGGGCGCTCTTCACGTCTGGCCGCATGTTGCGCGGCCTGGGCGACGAGACGCTTCGCAGCTGTCTGGTTGTCCTTGAGCCATTCGGCGTCGGTTCGGAAGTATCGCGTCTGCACGCGCTGGCCGCCGTAGGCGGAGGCCGCCTTCACCGCGTCCTTCATCTTGGCGGCCTGGGTGACCCGGAGCGCAGGGTGGGTGCGCAGCCGCACCGCGAAGGTCTGCGGCGTTTTGTCTTCGGTCATGTAGATGTCGATATCGCGCCGCATTTCGGTCTCTACCGTGGCCAGGTGTCGGAACCATTCGCTCAGCTCGGCCGTCATCCAGATGCGGGGCAGGTCGGCGTAACCGTCGCGGTAGCCGAACCAACGGCCCATCTGGAGCAGCGTGTCGTACGCCGACACCGCGCGCACGAAATAACTGACCGACAAGCCCTCCAGCGTGAGCCCTCGTGAAAGGGTATTGCCACCGACGGCGATGGCCACCACGGGACCGTTCTCGTAGTCGAGCCTGTCCTCACTGCTGGAGTTGTCCATCACGATCCGGCAGTCGTTCAGGACGCCGGGCAACTCGGGGAGGAGATCCTCGAACGGAACCTTGGCCTCGCCGAAGTCCTCAGTCGGCACCCTTCCCGTCTCGGCCTCCCACAGGTCACGAAGCGCCTGCAGCACGGTTGGAATCTCCAGCTCGTCCTTCATCCGGTCGCGAAGGCGCTCCAAGGGGATTCGGAAGCTGTTGTGGACGGCGGTGTTGACGCTCGTATGGATGAGCATGGTGCTGTGCGGGTTGCCGGTATCACGCACTCGCCGGGCCGCGGTGACCATCCAGAAGTAGCGGACAGCGTCGCTCAAGGTCTCCGTGATCTCGGGTATGAACCCCGCGGCGTCGGTCTTCTTAAGGGGCCGTACGCATTCCACGTCCTCGTCGGGCACCTCGCGGATCATGTCGTAGCCGTCGTCGACCTCCTCCGGGTTCTCGCCATCGAGGGCATACCGACCGAAGAGCACCTCGGTGCCGAAGTGTCCTTCCGGTTTGGGCAGGTTGACGACGAAGTGCTTCGGATAGAGATCATCGGCGCTCGGGTCGATGAGCAGGTTGGCGAAAGGCGTGGCAGTGTAGCCGACGTATGCAGCCTTGGGCAGGCAGTCGAGGATCTCCCTGATCCTCGGGTTGATCGTCTTGGTGGCGACCGTCGCCTGGTCGGCCTCATCGTCGATGATCAGCGCCGGGCAGTCCTGCAGATACGCGGAGGCGGACTTGAGCCACTCGGCGAACTTGCGCAGGACTGTGGCGTTCTTCTTGACGACGCAGAGCACATGCGCCTTGTTGCTCTTGCCGAAGAAGGAGGCGGCATTGGCGGTCGGCACGAAGTCCCGCTCGAGGTCGGTCAGCTGATGCCAACGGGTGGGGTTCGGCTCGACGAGCTGCTGGACGAGTCGCGCTTGAGTCTGCCTGCGAAGGCCGTTGTGGATGCCGGCCAAGACGATGAACAGCTTGTAGCCGCGGTCGGCCGCCTTGGCCATGACTGCGGTGAAGTTCGTCGTCTTGCCGGACTGCACGTAGCCAACCACAAGACCTCGCGTCGAAAACTTCTTCTCCTTGGGGTGGCTCAGGAGCGAGACGATGCGGGTGGAGGCGGTGTCGAGGCTGCCGATCGCCGACGCGGACCAGCCGGCCTTCTCGAGGTGGCCGACAATCGCGGGCCAACACTTGTCCCTGGGGGACGGGCCGGTGTACCAGGTGTCTCGATTGCCCAACACAACCGAGTGCGGCTCTTCGAGCTCCCTGATCACAATGGTCTGTTGCTCATGCCGTTCCCTGATGCGCTGGATCACCGCAGGGTCGACTTGCATCAGCTCGAGCCTCTTGATCGCTTCAGCGGGGTTGAAGGCATCGAGGAGAGCCCTGAACGTCTCGTAATTGTCTTCGAACTCGTCGTCCATGAATCTCCTGCTAAACAGCTCTAGGGGACAGCGGTATGCGGTTGGCGTACGACGCGTGACTCAGGACCGGTGAAGCCGCTGGAACGGTCCGAGTCATCGGCTGGTCCGGCCAACCAGAGTCAACATACGACTAGTGAACGACAGTTTGCAGCCCGCCAACGATATCGCCCAGGGTGAAGACGAACTGTGGCGATGTCGTTGCTCCAAGTCTGAACAGGGAGTGTTTTGACGACGGACTGACCGCGATCCGCGGGGGCGGTTCCGGTGGATTCGGTAATCCATGGCTTCAGGAGGGCGGGACGTTGATGCCGCCTAGAACAGGACCACTCAGCGCTGAACGTCATATCGGACTCTGGTATCCGTGGGGTGCGAAAACGGACACATTTCCGGGCTGCAGGAAAGCTGCTCTCCGAAGTCGGCGGCGTCCGTCTGGCCAGCTGCGGCAGAAATGTCAGTGGCACTGCGTAGGGTCCTAGTCGGCAAGGGCACCTCCGCTCTTGCCTCTGTTTTCTAGGGCTGCGGCTCTAGGGAGAAAGAGAGTCAGATGCCCAGGTATGTTCACGTACCCACAGAGGCGACCTCCCATCTCATCCGCCAAGCGTACGAAGCCGGCGGCCCGTACCAGTGGGCTCGGGAGGCGTGGAAGAACTCCGAAGAGAGCGGCGCCTCGATCATCCACTTCGGCATCGAGGAACAGGCCGCCAAGTCTCTGGGTGTTCTCCGCCGAACCATCATGGACAACGGTTCCGGCATGCGACCGGATGATCTGCGCACCTTCCTCACCACCTTCGGCGGCGGTGGCAAGCCCATCGGTGTCGACGGCAACTTCGGCCAGGGATTCAAATCCTCGGTCCTCCCGTGGAACCCGTATGGTGTCGTCGTCATCAGCTACAGCGACGAGGCGCCGGACGGTGCCATGCTGTGGATCGAACGGGACGCCGAAGGCAACTACGCCCTCAAGGAATGGAACGCGGCGGACGAGGAGGGCGACTTCGTCAGCCGTACAGACGTGGTGGCCCCGTTCTACGACGAGGACAACGGCTGCGACTGGAGCTTGATCAGACCGTCGTGGATGACCACGACAGGTACCATCATGGTACTTCTCGGAGCAGGGCCAGAAGCTGACACCTGGCGCGGCGATCCCGAAGCGTCACGGCACGAGAACGTCGACGGCCTGATCCGCTACCTCAACAGCCGGCTGATCGAAATCCCCTCACGTGACGGCAGTCCCATCGAGACCACGGTTGTCGATCTCTACGCCAAGCGTTCAAACGATCGACGCGATACGCGGGACAAGACCGTCATCCTGCCCGACGGCGAGGCCAAGGTTTGGCGACCACGGCGTATCCATGGTCTGAGGCACTTCATCCCCGACACGGCTCTCAACGGCACCGTAGTGGTGGACGACCACGGGACGGAAACAGACTGGTTCTACGTGCCCGAGCCGGAGAAACCGGTTGGGGGGACTTCCGACTACATCGATCAACGCCCCGTCGTGGTCGTGGACTACCAGGGCGAGGCGTATCACGCTGAGCACAGCAAGTCCCGATACCGGCATTTCGGTATCACAGACGAACTGATGGGGCGGACCTGGCTCATCGTCCGCCCCCCGGTGTACAGCGACAGCCGGCCTACGGAATGGGGTGTCCTCACTCAGGCATCGCGAAACATCCTCATCTCCAAGGGTGGGCTAGAGCTGCCGTGGGAAGAGTGGGGGGACAGATTCTTCGATCAGTTTCCGAAAGAGCTGGCCGAGGCGCGTGAGAAGGCCCGCGAGGACAGGAACGCGCACGTCGATGCGGATTCGCTCGCCAAGAATCTGTCCAGAATCCTCGACCGTCTCAACCCCCGCTTCAAAGCCTCGCGTGTCCTCAGCTCGGCCATCGGCAAGATCACCGGCAACCCGACGAGCTCGTCAGCCGGCGGGGGTGGCGTGGATTCGAGCGGAGACAGTCCTAAGCAGGGATCTTCAGCTCGGCCACGCGGAGCCTCTGGTCCCCGGCAGGTACTGCTTCCTGCGGGTGGTGGTTCCACGACCGGAACAATCTCGAAGGGTCGTGGAGGGTTCCCCGCCTTCAAGTGGAAGAACTTCGACGCCGATGAGGCCAAACAGCTGGCGCGCTATGTGCCGAACGACTGCCAGAAAGTTGACGGGGTCGAATACCGAGGGGTGGTCTATCTCAACAGGCGTCACCCCGTCTTCGTTCAAGAGGTCAACTACTGGGCCAACCAAGTATGGCCCAAGTCGGATCCGGCTCAGGTAGAGAGTGTTGTGCTACGCGTGTATGGCGAAGAGGCAGTCACTCACGTCGTCCACGCGCAACGGCTCGACGGGACCCTCGTGGCCAGAACAGAGGAGGGGAACCCGGTTCTCATGGGACGTGATGATGTCCAGGCGCTTCTGACGCCTGAGGCGCTGTCGGCGGCGCTCCTCGGACTCACCAACGTCGAAGGCCGCATCCTCACGCAAGGAGGAGGCTTGTTCGGTCGCCGCAACGACACGAACACATAGACGCGTCGTAAGTCTCATTATGCCGGTCTGCGAGAGTCTGCGAGTGCGGCGATCTCTTCACACTCGCAGACGAGATTTACGCCGCAGTCCTGGGCGTCTACTGGCTGGGAGTGGAGCAACTACATAGCGAGGAGGAGTTCAGAGGACTCGTGGCCTGTCTGCGTGGCAAGTCTGTCTGTAGTCCTTCATCTGGCCCAGTAACGAGCTCGGGTCCCGCTGTAGGAGAGCGGGGGCCGTACAGCTGGCTCCTTTGCCCTGACCTGCATGGATGCTTCGCACTCTCCATGTCATCTGTAAGATCATCCCGCATCTGTCCCACGTGGCCGCCTCGTCATGGGCCGCTCGCACCCGACCGGTTAGCGGAGGTAGGAGGCGCCGTTGAGGTCGAGGACGGCGCCGCTGGCCCACTCGGCGGCCGGTGAGGCCAGGTAGACGACGGCCGCCGCGATCTCCTCCGGTTCGGCCACCCGGCCGAACGGACTCTGCGCGCGGATCTCGTCGCCCCGGGGCGGCTTGAGGTGTTCGTTGGTCATGTCGGTGGCCACGAAACCCGGCGCCACGGTGGCCACCGCGATGCCGCGTGGCGCGAGGGCGATGGCCAGCGACTGACCGAACGCGTTGAGGCCCGCCTTGGCCGCCCCGTAGGCGGGGCCGTCGGGTTCGCCGCGGAAGGCGCCGCGCGAGGAGACGTTGACGATCCGGCCTCCGGCGGGCATGTGCTGGAGCGCGCACCAGGTGACGTTGGCCGCGCCCACCAGGTTGACGTCGAGCGTCCGCCGCCAGGCCGCCTGCCACTCCTCGTAGGACAGCTCGGTGATGGGGTGGTGCAGGAAGATGCCGGCGTTGTTGACCAGCACGTCGATGCCGCCGAGCGTCTCGGCCGCCGTGTCGGCCATGCGCCGCACCTCGTCGGGGTGGGCCAGGTCGGCCTGGACGACGGTGTGCCCCTGCCCCGGCAGCTCGCCGAGTAGTTGCCGCGCCTGCTCGGCGGAGTCGCGGTGGTGGATCGCGACCCGGTCGCCCTCGCCGGCGAATGCCGCCGCGACCGCCCGGCCGATGCCTCGCGACGCCCCGGTGACGAGAACTCCACGTCCGCTCACCCGCCGCACCCTAGCAGCCGCACGAGTACGGCTCCCGCCGAGGGCGAGAGCCGTACCGATGACCGTACCGAGCCGGAGGTCAGGTGTCGCGGGACGACGTCTCGGCCATCTGGCGACGCTCCTCGCGGGTGGCGATGAGCCCGGACGGTTCGACGATCTTGGATTCCTCGAACGGCGCCTCGGTGTTGGGCAGTGGTTCTCTCGTCCTGATCGCCTTCGCCCACACCCGCATCGCGTCGACGAGCACGACGATGATGAGGATCGCGAACAGTGCGGCCAGGATGCCGTCCACGGTGGAGTTGAACACGATCTGCCGCATCGCGTCGGGCGTCTTGGCCGGGGCCAGCAGTTGCCCCTGGTCGAGCGCGGCCTGATAGCGGGCGCGCTGGGCGAAGAAGCCGAGGATGGGGTCGCTGGAGAAGACCTTCTGGTAGCTCGCCGTGAGCGTGACCGCGACGTCCCAGGCGAGCGGGATCCCTGTCACCCACGCCCATTTCAGCCGGCCGCTCTTGATCAGCAGGGTCGTGGCCACGGTGAGGGCCACCGCGGCGAGCAGCTGGTTGGCGATGCCGAACAGCGGGAAGAGCTGGTTGATGCCGCCGAGCGGATCGTTGACGCCCTGGTAGAGGAAGTAACCCCAGCCTGCGACGACCACCGCGCTGGACACCATCAGGCCGGGCCACCAGCTGACGCGGCCGATCGGCTTCCACAGGTTGCCCAGCGTGTCCTGGAGCATGAACCGGCCGACCCGGGTGCCGGCATCGACGGTGGTGAGGATGAACAACGCCTCGAACATGATCGCGAAGTGGTACCAGAAGGCCTGTAGCCCTGGCCCGCCGATGAAGTCGGAGAAGATCTGCGACAAACCGACGGCCAGGGTGGGCGCCCCTCCGGTGCGGGCGATCAGGGTCTGTTCCTGTACGGCCTGCGCCGCCGCCTGCAACTGTTCGGGGGTGATGACGAAGCCCAGGTTGGTGACCGCCTCGGAGGCCGTCTGGACGGTGGCGCCGACCAGTCCAGCGGGGGAGTTCATGGCGAAGTAGAGGCCGGGGCTCAGGATCGAGGCCGCGGTGATGGCCATGACGGCGACGAACGACTCCATCAGCATGGAGCCGTAGCCGATCATCCTGACCTGCGACTCCTTGCGGATCATCTTGGGCGTGGTGCCGGACGAGATCAGCGCGTGGAACCCGGACAGCGCGCCGCAGGCGATGATGATGAACACGAACGGGAACAACGACCCGGCGAAGACCGGCCCCTTGCCGTTGAAGGCGAACTCCGTGAACGCCGTGGTCTGGAGCGTGGGCATGGTGACCGCGACGCCGATCGCCAGCAGGACGATCGTGCCGATCTTCATGAAGGTGGACAAGTAGTCGCGGGGCGCCAGCAGCATCCAGACCGGCAGGACCGCCGCGATGAAGCCGTACCCGATCAGCCAGAGGGAGAGCGCGGACGGGCTCAGCGTGAAGGTGGGCGCCCAGCTCGACTCCTGGACCCAGCCGCCGGCGACGATCGCCAGCACCAGCAGCGTGACGCCGATCACCGTGGTCTCCATGACCCGGCCGGGCCGGAACACGCGCAGGTAGAACCCCATGAACAGGGCGATCGGGATGGTCATCGCGATGGAGAACGTGCCCCACGGCGACTTGGCCAGCGCGCCCACCACGACCAGGGCCAGCACCGCCAAGAGAATGATCATGATGGCGAAGACGGCGATCAGCGCCGCCGCCCCGCCGACCGGGCCGATCTCCTCGCGGGCCATCTGGCCGAGGCTCCGGCCGTTGCGCCGCATCGAGAAGAACAGGATGACCATGTCCTGGACGGCGCCGGCGAAGATGACGCCGGCGATGATCCAGATCGTGCCCGGCAGGTAGCCCATCTGCGCGGCCAGCACCGGGCCGACCAGCGGGCCGGCGCCGGCGATGGCGGCGAAGTGGTGGCCGAACAGGATCCGGCGGTCGGTCGGGTGGTAGTCGATGCCGTTGTCGAGTCGTTCGGCGGGAGTGGCCCTGCGGTCGTCGGCGCCGAGCACCCGGCGCAGGATGAACCGGGCGTAGAAGCGGTAGGCGATGGCGTAGGAACCGAGCGCCGCCGCGAGCAGCCAGATCGCGTTGACGTTCTCGCCCCGGGACAGTGCTAGCACAGCCCAGCCGGTGGCGCCGACGAGGGCGACCGCCGTCCAGACGATGATGGAGCGCACGTTCACCGATTACCTCCAGATAAGGGTCTTCCAAGGCAGCAGCGCAGTCCGGCGTCCGGGGGAAGGTCGGTCGTGAACCGCCGCCAGCGGCCCAGCGCGCGGCAGTCGACGGTGACCGGGAGCCCGGCGAGATGAACCCAGGCGGTCGGGTGGGCGTACACGGGCGCGGATCCGATCTGGCGCGCGCGTCGTGGCAGGCGTCGCCGGCGCAGCGGGCGGACCGAGAACTCTCCCGCGTCCGCGCAGCAGAGGCCGACGACATGCCAGTCGAAGAAGATCACCTCATCCTCGCGCAGCGCGTCACGAGCCGCGGAGGTCATCATCATCGAAGACATCTGTCACTCCTGAGTGAGCTGCTTCAGAAGTTAGTCCTCGATCATCACCGAGTAAAGACGCCTGTTAAGAGATCGCGTCCGCCGTGCCCCTTACCAGCGGTCGTGGACTCGCGGGCGGATCAGCTCGTCGTAGACGGCCTGAACGGCCGCCAGGGTGGCCTGGGGGAGCGGCGGCAGCGCCGCGGCGGCAGCGTTGGCCGCGGCCTGGGCCGGGTTGCGGGCGCCGGGGATGACGACGGAGACGCCTGGCTGGTCAAGGATCCAGCGCAGCGCGAACTGCGCCATGGTCGCCCCCTCGGGCACCAGCGGCGCCAGCCCGCGGACCGCCTCCAGCCCGGTCGCGAAGTCGACGCCGGAGAACGTCTCGCCGACGTCGAACGCCTCGCCGTGCCGGTTGAAGCTGCGATGGTCGTCGGGCGCGAAGACGGTGTGCTCGTCGTAGCGGCCGGACAGCAGGCCGCTGGCCAGCGGCACCCGGGCGATCACGCCCACCCCGGCCGCGCGGGCCGCGGGCAGCACCCGATCCAGCGGCTTGAGCCGGAACGCGTTGAGGATGATCTGCACGGTCGCGACGCCCGGCCGGGCGATCGCCGTCAGCGCCTCCTCGCACGTCTCCACGCTCACTCCGTACGCGGCCACCTTCTGCTCCTCGACCAGTGTGTCGAGCGCGTCGAAGACGGCGTCGGACGAGTAGACCGGGGTGGGAGGGCAGTGCAGTTGCACCAGGTCGACGGTGTCGACGCCGAGGTTGCGGCGGGAGCGTTCGTTCCAGGCGCGGAAGTTGGCCATCACGTAGTTGGCGGGCACCTGCTCCAGCCGGCGGCCCATCTTGGTGGCGACGGTGAGCTCCGGCCGCCCCTTGGCGAACTGGCCGACGATCCGTTCGCTGCGCCCGTCGCCGTAGACGTCGGCGGTGTCGACGAAGGTCACCCCCGCGTCGGCGGCGGCCTCCAGGGCGGCGAACGCGTCGGCCTCGCTCACGTCACCCCAGTCGGCCCCCAGCTGCCAGGCGCCGAGCCCGACCACGCCCACCCGCCGTCCGGTCCGCCCCAACACCCGCTGCTCCATGACAAAGCACCCTATCGGTACGCTCGCCGCTCGCCGGAGGCCCGAACCCGAGGCGGTCGCGCGCGGTCTTGTCGCCGCTCGCCGGGGGTATGGGCCTCGGGCCGGTTCGGGGGGTGGGGTTGACCGGGGGGAGGCGCGGTCGCATGATGGAGTTATTCAACAGGCGATGAAATATGGTGATGAAGATGAGCGGTCAGGGGACCTGCGTCATCATCGGAGGAGGCCCGGCGGGCATGGTGTCGGGCCTGTTGCTGGCCCGCGCCGGCGTCGAGGTGACCGTCCTGGAGAAGCACGGCGACTTCCTGCGTGACTTCCGCGGCGACACGGTGCATCCGTCGACGCTGCGGCTGCTCGACGAGCTCGGGCTCGGCGACCGGTTCGCCAAGCTCCCGCAGAACCGGATCCACGAGATCGCCTTCCCCGTCGGCGAGAACCGTCGCGTCGTCTTCGGCGACCTGCGCCGGCTCAAGGTCCGCCACCCCTACATCGCGATGGTGCCGCAGTGGGACCTGCTCACGCTGCTCGCCGACGCGGCGGCGGAGGAGCCCGGCTTCACCCTGCGGATGCGGACCGAGGCGACCGACCTGATCCGCGAGGCCGACCGGGTCGCCGGGGTCCGCTACCGCACCGAGGACGGCCGGACCGGTGAGATCCGCGCCGACCTGACCATCGCCTGCGACGGCCGCTGGTCGATGGCCCGCCGCCGGGCCGGGCTGCCCGCCAAGGAGTTCCCGGTGCCGTTCGACGTCTGGTGGTTCCGGCTGCCGCGCACGCCCGAGGACGAGGCGGCCACCCTCACCCCGATGCTGGGCGGCAACCGCATCATGGTCGTGATCCCGCGCGAGACCCACCTCCAGATCGGCTACCTGGCCGGGAAGGGCCTCGATCCCGAGCTGCGGGCCGCCGGCATCACCGGCTTCCGGCGCGAGATCGCGCAGATCAATCCCGCCCTGGCCGGCCGGACGGACGCCCTGGAGTCGATGGACGACGTCAAGCACCTGGACGTGCGCATGGACCGGCTGCGGCGCTGGCACCGTGACGGCCTGCTGTGCATCGGCGACGCGGCACACGCCATGTCACCCCTCGGCGGCGTCGGCATCAACCTGGCCGTGCAGGACGCGGTGGCCGCCGCGACGCTGCTCGCCGAGCCGCTGCGGCGCGGGACGGTCACCCCCGAGGCGCTCGCCGGGGTGCACGCCCGCCGGCTGCTGCCGACCTTCCTGGTGCAGAGCCTGCAGCGGCTGATGCACCAGATCCTCGCCGTGCCGGTCATCGCGGGCAGGCGCACGGGCCCGCCGCGCGCCCTGCTGGCCCTGCTGCGGGTGTTCCCCCAGCTGTCGTACGTGCCCGCCTACCTCATCGGCGTCGGCCTGCGGCCCGAGCACGCCCCGGCGTTCGCCAGGCGCCCCGCGACCGGAGCGCACGGAGCCGCCCGGCAATAAACAGCGGCATATGTGATGATGTCTCGCCATAATCGGGCGTCATGCATGAGCTGACGGGATCCGCGGGCGAACTGCTCGACGAGATGGAGAGCCTGCCCTTCCAGGAGCGGCGCCACCGGCTGCACCACCACGGCCGCCGGCTGGCGGGGCGGCCCGAGCTGCGGGGGATGCTGGACGAGCTCGCGGAGCGCGGCCCGTACGAACGGCACACCGCCCTGACCCTGGCAGCGGCGGCGGGAGAGACCGCCCACGTCGTCCGGGCGACGCGAGACCCGGATCCGGACGTCGCCGGTTACGCCATCACCCTGACCGTCCGCCTCGGTCTTCCCGCCGAGGTCATCGAACGCATCGTGCGCGAGGGATCGACGCAGGCCCGGAGCACGGCCTACCGGGCGATCCGGCGTCACGGCCGGAGCGATCTCGCGGAACGGCTGCTCGGCCAGGTCCGCGAACGATGGGGTGAGCGGGAGGCCGCCCGGCTGCTCGTCGCCTGCCGCCCGGAGGTCGTCGCGGCGGAGCTGGACGGCCTCGCGCACGCGGTGCGCAACTGGGCGAGCCTGGGCAGGCGGCACCCGCTCGCGGTCCTCGCCCACGCCGAGAACGTCCTGCCCGAGCTGCCGCACCACCTGCGGAACGACTGGTGGAGGGGGCACGCCGCGGGTGTCGAGGCCGCCGCGCCGGCGGCGCCGGAACGCGTGATCGCGCTGCTGGAGCCGTACTGGACGCCCGTGCTGTCGGCGCGGTGCGTGGCCCGGCTGCTGGAGGCCGATCCCGGCCGCACGCTCGCCCTGTTCCTCGTCTCCGGACGCGCGGGGTGGCTGCGCTCGCTGCTCCGGTCGAGAGCCGTCCGGGACCGCCTGGGCGCGCTGGCCGACGCCGAGCTGGGCGAAATGGGGCGCGTGGTCCGAGAGGACGATCAGGGGTCGGCCGACGATCTGCTGAGCGCGCTGAGCGACGCCGGGGTGGGCTTGGTGGCGGCCGTGGCCGGGGAGGGCGACGAGGGGCTGGCCGACCTGCTGCGGGCGCTGCCGCCGAGCCGCAGGGAGGCCGTGTTCGACGCGGCGACGGCCGGCACGGACCTCGGCCGGGCCGAGCTGTCCGGCCCGCTGCTGGAGGTGCTGCCGCTGGACCGTCGCTCCGCCGAGGCCCGCCGGATGGCACGGCTGAGGCCCGTCGCGCAGAGCCCGTCCCGCCTGCTGGAGACGACCGGATTCCTCCCGTACGGCGAGGCGGAGCCCGCGCTGCGGGCGGCGACCCGGCGCTCGAACGGGAGCGACCGGGCCCTCGGCTACCGGCACCTGATCGCGTGCGCGGGACGGAGCCGTGACCCGGAGGTGATCACCGCCCTGCTGGAGTCGCTGGGGCGGCTCCGCAACGAGCAGGACCCGGTGCGGCTGGCCGCGGTCGAGGCGCTGGCCGCGATCCCGGCCGGCCTTTTCGTGCCCGCGCACCTGCCGGCGCTGGAACAGGTGGTCGACGGCGCGCTCGCCGCCCGCGACCGCTCCGGCGGGACCGACTACGCGCTCACCGGCCTGGCCGGCCAGGTGCTGCGGAGCGGCGCCGCCCAGGATGAGGCGGACCTGCTGGAGTTCGCCCTGCGGACCCTCGCCCGGCTCACGCGGCACACGGGACGGATCCACCTGAGCCGCCTGTCCGGGGTGCTGAGTCCCGGCCAGGCGGCGGCGCTGGTGGACCGGGTGGCCCCGTTCCTGGCCGCGGAGGCCGGTCACGACCGGCACGAGCTCACGTTCCTGCTGGCCGGTGCCCTGGGGCGGCGCGGTCACGCGATCCCCGAGCTGCGGCGGGCGCTGGCCCGGGCGCTGACGTCCGCGAGCGAGGGGAGCGTCAGGACGGCGGTCGCGCACTGGCTGGCGCCGCCGCGGACCCGGGGCGAGCGGGTGCCCGGACTGCTGGCGATGGACCCGTCCATGGTCACGCTCCGCGAGGTGTTCCAGGCGATCGCCTGGCACCGCACCGACCTGCTGGACGCCGCGCTGGGCGAACAGCCGCCGCGAGGCCGCTTCACCCAGACAGGCCTGCGGCGCGTCTGGTACGTCAGCCGCGCCGCGGCGCGCCGGTGGACGGCGCGGCAGCGGGAGGCGTGCCTGCGGCTGCTGCACCGGATCGCGGACGACGCCGAGCTGCCCGGCCACGAGCGGGCCATGGCGATCGAGATCATCGGGCGGATCCCGGCCGTCCCGTCCGGCGAGCTGGACCGCTACCTGAACTCACCCGACGACCTCACGCGGCGGGCGGCGCTGACCGCGCTGCCGTGGACCGGACACCCCCGGGACGCGCTCACCCTCCTGCTGGACCGCGCGTACGGTGACGACGCCCACGTGGCGGTGTCGGCGGCGGCCGGGGCCGCGCGGTCCGTGCCGCCCGGCGAGCTGACGACGGCGCTGACCCCGATCCTCGCCGCGGGCAAGGTGACCGCGCGCAAGGAGGCCGTCCGCCTGCTCGCCGGGCACCGGGCGCCGGACACGGCGAGCCTGCTGCGGCGGCTGTGGGACGGGGCGGGGCCCGACGTCCGGACGGCGATCGCCTCGGCCTGCCGGGAGCTGCTCGACGATCCGGCGGCCTGGTCGCTGCTCGCGGACGTGGTGGCGGGAGGGGGAGACCCGGCCGCGCCGGTGCTCGGCGCGCACCCCCTGGACCTGCCCGGACGTTTCCGTGGCCGGTACGCGGAGCTGGTCGTCGCCGCGGCGGAGTCGGACGACCCGGTCACGCGCCGGGCGGCGGTCGGCGCGCTGGACGGGTGGGCGCGGTACACGCCCGCCGCCGTCGACCGGCTGGCCGGGATCGCGGGCGACCTGACCCGGACCGCCGACTGGCGGGTCGCGGCGCGAGGGCTGGTGCGATGCGCCCGCTCCGGGACGGGCGTCGCGGAGTTGCGGGCCACGGTGCGGGCTCTCGCCGCGGCTCCCGGCGAGCCCGACGCCGGCGCCGACCGCGACCGTCCGGCGGCCCAGCGGCTGGCCGCGATCGCGGGCGCCCTGCGCGAACGCCGTTCGAGCGGATGGGCCGTCGAGCAGGACACCCTGGACGAGTGGCTGCCGATCGGCGGGGAAGCCGTCGAGCGGGGTGTCCTGTACGAGCGGCGGTCACCCGGAGGGGAAGCCGTCGAGCCGGTCGTCCGGCAGGTCGCCGGCGACTTCCCCGCGCACCTGGAAGCCGAGCTGGTCGCGGCCTCGGTGGACTGGGCGGATCCCCGTGCGCAGCTCGCCGCGCTGGTGGACGGAGCCGCCGGCGTTCTGGTGGCGGTCGACGCGGGGCGCGTCCTCGCCGGGTCGGCGTCCGGCGTCGACCCGGGCCGGATCCTGCCGCACGCGGCCTGGCTGGCCGGCCGGAACGAGACGGGCGCCCTGCTGGCCATCGCGCTCGCCGCCCGATGCGGTCCGCTGAGCGGCTGGGCGGAGCCCTGGCGCGACCTGGTCCGGCGGGTGCGCAACGGCCCCTGGGGCGAGGCGGCCCACCTGGCGAGCAGCGTCCACACCGCGGACGAGTGAGCTCACGGGATGTTGGGATGCCGATCCGGCGGCTGGGGGCCAGGCGCGCCGGTCGGCATCCCGCCATCACCCCGTGGGTGCCACCGCACCGGATGAGCCGTTTCCGGTGCCCGGAGTGACGTTCAGTCGCTTCTCGCCGGTGTAGACGTTCATCGACGCCCCCCGCAGGAAGCCGATCAGGGTCAGCCCCTCCTCGGCGGCCAGCTCCGCCGCGAGCGAGGAGGGGGCGGAGACGGCGGCCAGGGCGGGAATCCCGCCCATGACCGCCTTCTGCACCAGCTCGAAGGAGGCGCGGCCGGACACCATGAGCACCGTGGAGCGCAGCGGCAGCCGGCCGTCGCGCAGCGCCCAGCCGAGCAGCTTGTCCACGGCGTTGTGCCGGCCGACGTCCTCACGCACGCACAGCGGCTCGCCGTCCGCCGTGAACAGGCCCGCCGCGTGCAGCCCGCCGGTCCGGTCGAAGACCCGCTGCGCCGAACGGAGCCGATCGGGCAGCGCGGCGACGGTCGCCGGGGTCAGCTCCAGCGGGTCGTCCCGGACGCTCCAGCGGGCCACCGAGCGGACCGCCTCCAGCGACGCCTTGCCGCAGACGCCGCAGGAGGAGGGGGTGTAGAAGTTGCGCGGCTCCGGCGGCGGGACGCCGGGGGCGAGCTGGACGTCCAGCACGTTGTACGTGTTGAGCCCCTCCCGGGTGGCGCCCGCGCAGTAGCGGATCGCGGCGATGTCCCCGGCCGAGCCGACGGCCCCCTCGCTGACCAGGAAACCGGCGGCCAGGTCGAAGTCGTCGCCCGGGGTCCGCATGGTGATGGTCAGCGGCACCCCGTCGACCCGGATCTCCAGCGGCTCCTCGGCGGCCAGGGAGTCGATCCGGTGGGTGGGGGCCGCCTCCCTGATCCGCATGATCGGCCGCCGCACGGTGACCCTAGACATAGCCGTACCCGAAGCGGCCCTTGACGCAGAGGTTGCCATGGGTGACCGGGTTGTCGTGCGGCGAGGTCACCTTGACGATCTTGTTCTCCTGCACGTGCAGGGTCAGGTTGCAGCCGACCCCGCAGTAGCTGCAGATCGTGGTGGTCTGGGTCTGCCGCGACTCGTCCCAGGTGCCCTCGGCGCGCATGTCGAACTCCGACTTGAACGACAGTGCCCCGGTCGGGCAGACCTCGACGCAGTTGCCGCAGTAGACGCAGGCCGAGTCGGTGAGCGGGGCGTCGAACTCGGTGGAGATCGTCGAGTCGAAGCCCCGGCCCGCGACCGCGATGGCGAAGGTGTTCTGCCACTGGTCACCGCAGGCGTCGACGCACTTGTAGCACAGGATGCACTTGCCGTAGTCGCGCACGTAGAGGTCGTTGTCCACCTTGACGGGCTGCTCGACCGTGGCCGCGTCGTCGCCGAACCTGTCCGGCTCGGCGCCGTACTCCTCGATCCACTCGGCGGCGCGCGGCGTCGTCGACAGGTCCACCGACGAGCCGAGCAGTTCGAGCACCACCTTGCGGCTCTGCCTGGCCCGCTCGGTGCCGGTGCCGACGGACATGCCGGCCTCGACCTTCCGCGAGCAGGCGGGAGCCAGCGTCCGCGCCCCCTCGACCTCGACGACGCACACCCGGCAGGCGTTCTTCGGGGTGAGCGTGTCGCCGTGGCAGAGGGTCGGGACGTCCTTCCCGGCCGCCGCGCAGGCGTCGAGGATGGTCGAGCCTTCGGGCACCCGTACGGTCTCGCCGTCGATCTGGACGTCGACGAGCCGGCGGGGCGGCTGCAGCGGGATCACTTGTACACCCCCAAGCGGTCGATGGCTGATTCCACCGCGTTCCACGCGGTCTGTCCGAGGCCGCAGATCGAGGCGTCCCGCATGGTCTGGCCGACCTCGCGCAGCAGCACCAGGTCGCGCTGGTTCACCCGGCCGGACAGCCGGTGCAGGGCCTCCTCCTGGCGTACGGTGCCCACGCGGCACGGCACGCACTGGCCGCAGGACTCGTCGCGGAAGAACTCCGCGATCCGCAGCAGCATGCTCTTCAGGTCCACGGTGTCGTCGACGGCGAGCACCACGCCCGACCCGAGCGTCGCGCCCGCCTGCCGGGTGCCCTCGAACGTCAGCGGGATGTCCAGGTCCGTCACGAACGCCCCGGCCGCGCCGCCGAGGAGCACCGCCCTGAGCGGCCTCTCCGGCCGGGCGAGGTCCAGCAGCTCCCTCAGCGTCGCGCCGAACGGCAGCTCGTAGATGCCCGGCCGGTCGACGTTGCCCGAGACGCAGAACAGCTTGGTGCCCGTGGAGTCCTTCGTGCCGGTCGCCGCGTAGGCCTGGGCGCCGTGCTCGAGGATCGGCAGCACGTTGACCAGCGTCTCCACGTTGTTGACGACCGTGGGCTTGCCGAACAGGCCCTTCTCCACCGGGAACGGCGGCTTGCTGCGCGGCTCGCCCCGGAAGCCCTCGATCGAGTTGAAGATGGCCGTCTCCTCGCCGCAGATGTAGGCCCCGGCGCCTCTGCGCAGCTCGATGTCGAAGGAGAAGCCCTGGCCGAGGATGTCCGCGCCGAGCAGGCCCCGGGTGCGGGCCGTCGCCATCGCGTGCTCCAGCCGCCGGGTCGCCCGGGGATACTCGCCCCTGATGTAGAGGTATCCCTTGGCGCAGCCGGTGGCGTAGGCGGCGATCGTCATCGCCTCGATGAGCGCGTACGGGTCGCCTTCCATGATCACGCGATCCTTGAAGGTGCCCGGCTCGCTCTCGTCGGCGTTGCACACCAGGTAGTGCGGATGGTCGGGCTGGCGGGCGGTGGCGTCCCACTTCCGGCCCGTCGGGAAGGCCGCGCCGCCCCTCCCCACCAGGCCCGACTCCAGAACCTCGCGGATCACACCCGCCGGGCCGAGCCGGAAGGCCCTGCGCAGGGCCGCGTAGCCGCCACTGGCCCGGTAGTCGTCGAGGCTCGCCGGGTCCACCACCCCGATGCGCCGGAGCAGCACCAGGCCGGGCTGCCCGGCCTGCGGCACCGCCGCCTCCACCGGAGGCTCCGCCGGCTCGGCGGCGTCCGCGAGAACGTCCGGGTCGGCGGGGCCGTACACCGTCGCGGCCGGGGACTCGCCGGCCGTGAGGGCGAGCGCGGCCGGGGCCCGCTCGCACAGGCCGAGGCACGGGCTGGGCTGCCAGGAGCCGCCCGGCGCGCCGAGCCGCTCCTCGACGCGCCGCCGTACGTCCTGCGCGCCCTTGGCCTGGCAGGCCAGGTCGGTGCAGACGTGCAGCACGCGCGGGGGACGGGGTTCGAGCGCCAGCAGCGAGTAGAACGAGGCCACCCCGTACGCCTCGGCGGGCGGGACGGTCAGGCGGCGGCAGATGTAGTCGAGCGCGCCCTCGCTGATCCAGCCGACCCGGTCGTTGACCGCGTGCAACGCGGGCAGCAGCAGGTCACGGGCGGGCTCGGCGCGGGCGGCGAAGCGCAGGTCGGTCGCGGTCCGGGCGCCGCCGTCCCAGGCGGTGGCGGGCGGCCCGAGCAGCGCGTCGACCGCCGCGCGCTCCTCGGCGGTGGGTTCGGCGTCGCGGAATCTCAGGTCCACGGCGTCACCCGGCCTGAACGGGCTTGAGCGTCTCCGCGCCGCGGGCGAGCTTCTCGACCCGTACGGCGGCCGCCTTGAACTCGGCCGTGCCCGCGATCGGGCAGGTGGCCTCGATGGTCAGCGCGTTGGTGTCGACCTCGTCCGGGAAGTGGAACGTCATGAACACCAGCCCCGGCCGCAGGGCGGGGTCGATGTGGACGGGCGCGAGGACCGAGCCGCGGCGGGAGGTGATGCGCACCTCCTCGCCCGCGACGAGCCCCAGCCGGTCGGCGTCCTCGGGACACAGCTCGATGGTCTCGCCGCGGCGCAGCGGCGAGGCGAACCCGGAGGACTGCACCCCCGTGTTGTACGAGTCGAGCCGGCGGCCGGTGGTGAGGCGCAGCGGATACTCCTCGTCGAGCAGGTCCACCGGCGGCGAGTGCGGGATGACCGCGAACGGGGCCGGCATGCCGCGCCGGACCGGGTCGTCGTCCCAGAGGCGCCCGTGCAGGAAGGGCGGTTCGAGGGTGTCCTCCGACGGGCACGGCCACTGGATGCCCTGCAACTCCGTCAGCCGCCGGTAGCTCATCCCGGTGTGCGCGGGCGACAGGGCGCGCAGCTCGTTCCAGACCTCCTCGGCGCCGTCGTAGTGCCAGTCGTGGCCCAGCCGGCGGGCCAGCTCGCAGAGGATCTCGATGTCGTCGCGGGCCTCGCCCGGCGGGGTCACCGCCCGGCGCACCCGCTGGACCCGGCGCTCGCTGTTGGTGAACGTGCCCTCCGCCTCGCACCAGGCGGCGCTGGCGGGCAGCACCACGTCGGCCATCTGGGCGGTCTTGGTGAGGAAGATGTCCTGGACGACGAGGTGGTCGAGCATCGACAGCCGCTTGACGCAGGCGAGGGAGTCGGCCTCCGACTGGACGGGGTTCTCGCCGATCAGGTAGCAGGTGGTGACCTCGCCCTCGGCCATGCCGTCGAGCATCTGGGTGAGGTTGCGGCCGTAGCGCGGCTGGATCGGGCTCTGCCAGGCCCGCTCGAAGCGTTCGCGGATGCCGGGGTCGAGGAGGTCCTGGAAGCCGGGCAGCCGGTTGGGGATGGCGCCCATGTCGCCGCCGCCCTGCACGTTGTTCTGGCCGCGTAACGGGGACAGGCCGGAGCCGTAGCGGCCGACGTGGCCGGTGAGCAGGGCCAGGTTGATCAGCGCCCGGACGTTGTCGGTGGCGTTGTGGTGCTCGGTGATGCCGAGCGTCCAGACCAGCTGCGCGCGGTCGGCGCGGGCGTAGGCGTGGGCCAGTTCGCGGATCGCCTCGGCGGGGACGCCCGTCACCTGCTCGGCGGCGGTCAGGGTCCACGGCTCGACCGAGGCCCGGAACTCCTCGAAGCCGGTCGTGGCCCGCTCGATGAACGCCTGGTTGTGCAGCCCGGCGTGGATGATCTCCCGGGCGACCGCGTGGGCCAGCGGGATGTCGGTGCCGACGTTCAGCCCGAGCCAGCGGTCGGCCCACTGGGCCGTGCCGGTCCGGCGGGGGTCGACCGCGAACATCCGGGCGCCGTTGCGGATGCCCTTCAACACGTGGTGGAAGAAGATCGGATGGGCGTTGCGCGCCGCCGAGCCCCACATGAGGATCACGTCGGTGTCCTCCACCTCCTGGTAGGAGGAGGTGCCACCACCACTGCCGAACACCGCCGACAGACCGGCCACGCTCGGGGCGTGGCAGGTGCGGTTGCAGGAGTCGACGTTGTTGGTGCCGATCACCACGCGGGTGAACTTCTGGCCTATGTAGTTCATCTCGTTGGTGGAGCGGGCACACGACAGCATCGCGAAGCAGTCGGGACCGTGCTCGGCGACGTTGCGGCGAAAGCCCTCGGCGGCGCGCTCCAGCGCCTCGTCCCAGGTGGCTCTGCGCAACTCGCCGTTCTCGCGCACCAGTGGATGGGTCAGGCGGTCATAGCTCATGAGCCCTCCATTCTGTATACAGACTACGGTATGTGTATCTATCCGGTACGGACAAGGTTCTCGTTGAGCAGGTCGCTCACCGCGTGGATGGCGCGCAGGGTGGGCACCTCCGCGCCCGTCAGATCCGCCAGCTCGACCACCGCCGCGAGCAGCACGTCGAGCTCCATCGGTTTGCCCTTCTCCAGGTCCTGGAGCGTGGACGTGCGGTGCTCGCCCGCCTTCTCGGCGCCGCGCAGGCGGCGTTCGATCGAGATGCCGGGGTCGCAGCCGACGTTGCGGGCCACCTCGACGGTCTCCCGCATCATCGCCCTGACCAGCTCCCTGGCGCCGTGGTGACGGCAGATGCCGGCCATGGTGGCCCTGGACAGCGCGCTGATCGGGTTGAACGCGATGTTGCCCATGAGCTTGATCCAGATGTCCCGGCGCAGGTCGGGCTCGACCGGGCACTTCAGGCCGCCCGCCACGGCGGCGTCGCTGAACTCCGCGCACCGCCCGGTCGGCGTGCCGGTCGGCTCGCCGATCGAGAAGCGGGTGCCCTCCAGGTGCCGGATCACGCCCGGCTCCTTGATCTCGGTGGCGGCGTACACGACGCAGCCGATCGCCCGGTCCAGCGGGAGCGCGGCGGTGACCGCGCCTCCCGGGTCCACGCTCTCGATGCGATAGCCCTCGTAGGGGCCCTTCAGGCCGTGGAAGTACCACCACGGGATGCCGTTCTGCGCGGCGATGATGCTCGTGGCCTCGTGCAGCAACGGTTCGATCATGGGGCCGGCGGAGGCGTAGCCGTTCGCCTTGAGGCCCAGGAAGACGTGGTCCACCGGCCCGACCTCGCGCGGGTCGTCGGTGGCATGGGGGTGGGCGGTGAAGTCGCCCCTGGGGCTGAGGACCCGCACGCCGGACGTGCGGATCGCCTCCAGGTGCGGGCCTCTCGCGATGAGGGACACCTCGACTCCCGCCCTGTGCAGGGCGGCTCCCACGTACGCGCCGATGGCGCCGGCGCCAAGAACAGCGACCTTCACGCTCCGCTCCGTTCTCGCGTCGTATTGTGCATTCGGTATACAGTATGGAAAAATGCCGGTCAAGGAGCCGCCCATGACTGTCGCCGGACCCGGACCCCACCTGCGCCCCGGACCACCCTCACCCGGCCGGATCGCGGCCGCCGCCGCGCGGCCGGGGGAGGCGGCCGAGGCGGTCGAGGTGCCGCTGCCCGAGGCGCGGGGGTGCCGGCTGGCCGGGCCGCTGCGCGCGCTGGTCGCCGTGCCGGGCGCCGACGTGGCGGCCATGGACGGCTACGCGGTCGCCGGGGCGCCGCCGTGGCGGATCGTCGGCCGGGTCCTCGCCGGGGGCAGGCCCCACGACGCTCCGTTACGGGCGGGGGAGGCGGTGGAGATCGCCACCGGCGCCCCGGTCCCCGGCGGCACCCGCCGTGCCGCCCGTCGCCGTCGCGGAGGCCGGGGCGTCGCCGGGGTGCGGCGAGGTGGTGGTGGTGTGCGGGGCGTCGTCGCGCGGGCCGGCCGATCACCTGCGGGCGGTGCTCGCGGACCTCGGGGCGGAGACGCTGGTGGACGGGGTGGCCGTGCGCCCCGGGCACCCGCAGCTGCTGGCCCGGCTGCCGGGCGGGCCGCTGGTGGCAGGGCTGCCCGGCAACCCCTACGCCGCGCTCGGCGCGGCGCTCACGCTGCTGGTGCCCGTGCTGGACCGGCTGACCGGTACGGAGCGCGGGCGCGAGAGCGCCGCCCTGGCCGGACCGGTCAGGGCGCACCAGCACGACACCCGGCTGGTCGCGGTGCGGCGGACGGGCGGGGGAGCGGTGCCGGTCGGGCACGACCGGCCGGGATCGCTCTGGGGCGCCGCGCTGGCGGATGCCCTGGCCGTGGTGCCGCCGGGCTGGGACGGGGAGCGCGTGGAGCTTCTCGACTTGCCCGGAGGTCTAGACAGGCCGTTCGCGAGAGGGTAACCATTGCCTTCATACGGTATGCAGTATGCGGAAGACACTCGCCCGAAAGGTTGGCACGATGTCGGAAACGATCTCCGGTGGTCATCTTGTAGCCAAGGCACTCAAGGCGGAGGGCGTGGACGTGATCTACACGCTCTGCGGCGGCCACATCATCGATATCTACGACGGCTGTGTCGATGAGGGCATCGAGGTCATCGACGTACGCCACGAGCAGGTCGCCGCGCACGCCGCCGACGGCTACGCGCGGATCACCGGCAGGCCCGGCTGCGCGGTCGTCACGGCCGGGCCGGGCACCACCGACGCGGTCACCGGCGTGGCCAACGCGTTTCGCGCCGAGAGCCCGATGCTGCTCATCGGCGGCCAGGGAGCGCTGAGCCAGCACAAGATGGGCTCGCTGCAGGACCTCCCGCACGTCGACATGATGAGCCCGATCACCAAGTTCGCGGCGACGGTGCCGAGCACCGAACGCGTGGCCGACCTGGTCTCGATGGCCTTCCGCGAGTGCTACCACGGGGCGCCCGGGCCGTCCTTCCTGGAGATCCCGCGCGACGTGCTGGACGCGAAGGTCCCGGTGGAGCGGGCGCGCATCCCCAAGCAGGGCCACTACCGCGCCTCGACCCGCCAGCAGGGCGACCCCGAGGCGATCGAACGGCTGGCCGACCTGCTGGCGCACGCGGAGAAGCCGTGCGTCCTGCTCGGCAACCAGGTCTGGACCTGCCGCGCGACCGACGCCGCGATCGAGTTCGTGCGGGCCCTGAACGTCCCGGCCTACATGAACGGCTCGGGCCGCGGCACGCTGCCCCCGGGCGACCCGCACCACTTCCAGCTGTCCAGGCGGCATGCCTTCACCGAGGCCGACCTGATCATCATCGTCGGCACGCCGTTCGACTTCCGGATGGGCTACGGCAAGCGGCTGTCGCCCACCGCCACGGTGGTCCAGATCGACCTCGACTACCGTACCGTCGGCAAGAACCGGGACATCGACCTGGGGATCGTCGGCGACGCCGGCCTCATCCTGGCGGCGGCGGCCCAGGCGGCGAGCGGCCGGATCGACGGTGCGGCGGCCCGGCGCAAGGAGTGGATCGACGAGCTGCGCGCGGTCGAGGCCAGGGCCTACGAGAAGCGGCTGCCGCGCCAGCTGTCCGACTCCTCCCCGATCGACCCCTACCGCCTCGTGCACGAGATCAACGAGTTCCTCACCGAGGACACGATCTACATCGGCGACGGCGGCGACATCGTCACCTTCTCCGGCCAGGTCGTGCAGCCCAAGTCGCCCGGCCACTGGATGGACCCCGGACCGCTCGGCACCCTGGGCGTCGGCATGGCCTTCGCGATGGCCGCCAAGCAGGCCCGGCCGGACAAGGAGGTGCTCTGCCTGTTCGGCGACGGCGCCTTCAGCCTCACCGGCTGGGACTTCGAGACCATGGTCCGCTTCAACCTGCCGTTCATCGGCGTCATCGGCAACAACTCCTCGATGAACCAGATCAGGTACGGCCAGGCCGCCAAGTACGGCCAGGAGCGCGCCCGCGTCGGCAACACCCTCGGCGACATCCGCTACGGCGAGTTCGCCAAGCTCCTCGGCGGCCACGGCGAGGAGGTGCGCGACCCGGCCGAGATCGCCCCGGCGCTCCAGCGGGCCCGCGAGTCGGGCAGGCCCTCGCTCATCAACGTGTGGGTCGATCCCGAGGTGTACGCCCCGGGGACCATGAACCAGACCATGTACAAGTAGGGAGAGGCGGCTGTGAAGGCTCTCGAAGGTGTTCGCGTCCTCGACATGACCCATGTCCAGTCGGGCCCGTCCTGCACCCAGATGCTCGCCTGGCTCGGCGCCGACGTGGTCAAGCTGGAGGCCCCGGCGGGCGACATCACCCGCCAGCAGCTGCGTGACGTCCCCGACGTCGACAGCCTCTACTTCACGATGCTCAACTGCAACAAGCGCAGCATCACCCTGAACATGAAGAGCGAGCGGGGCAAGGAGATCTTCACCGAGCTGGTGAAGGAGTCCGACGTCCTGGTGGAGAATTTCGGCCCCGGCGCGGTCGACCGCATGGGCTTTCCCTGGGAGCGGCTCCAGGAGCTCAACCCGCGCCTCGTCTACGCCTCGATCAAGGGCTTCGGCACCGGCCGCTACGCGAGATTCAAGGCGTACGAGGTGATCGCGCAGGCGATGGGCGGCTCGATGTCGACCACCGGCTTCGAGGACGGCCCGCCGCTGGCCACCGGCGCGCAGATCGGCGACTCGGGCACTGGCATCCACGCGGTCGCCGGCATCCTGGCCGCGCTCTACCAGCGCGAGCGGAGCGGCCGGGGACAGCGGGTGCAGGTCGCGATGCAGCACGCGGTGCTCAACCTGTGCCGGGTCAAGCTGCGCGACCAGCAGCGGCTCGCGCACGGCCCGCTGCGTGAATACCCGAACCGGACGTTCGGCGACGAGGTGCCGCGCTCGGGCAACGCCAGCGGCGGCGGCCAGCCCGGCTGGGCGGTGCGCTGCGCGCCGGGCGGGCCCAACGACTACATCTACGTGATCGTCCAGCCCGTCGGCTGGCAGCCGCTGTCGGCCATCATCGGCCGCCCCGAGCTGGCCGGGGACCCCGAGTGGGCCACCCCGGAGGCCCGGCTGACCAAGCTGGACAAGATGTTCCAGCTCATCGAGGAGTGGACGATCCGCCACGACAAGTGGACCGTCCTCGACCGGCTCAACGCCGCGAACGTCCCGTGCGGGCCGATCCTGTCGACCAAGGAGCTGGTCGAGGACGAGAGCCTGCGCGAGGAGGGCATCGTCGTCGCGGTCGAGCATCCGGAGCGCGGCGAGTTCGTGACCGTCGGCAGCCCGCTGCAGCTGTCGGACTCGCCGGTCGAGGTGACCACGCCGCCGCTGCTCGGCCAGCACAACCAGGAGATCTACGGAGCCCTCGGCGTCAGCGCCGCGGAGCTGTCCGAGCTCAAGACGAACGGAGTCATCTGACATGGACGCGGTCCGCGAGGTCCTGGAGAAGGCGAGGGCCGAGGGGCGTACGGCCCTGACCGCCCCCGAGGGGCGCGTGCTCTGCCAGGCGTACGGCATAGCGACCCCCGGTGAGGGGCTGGCCACGTCGGCTGAGGAGGCGGCCCGGATCGCCGGGGAGATCGGCTTCCCGGTGGTGCTGAAGATCGTGTCGCCGGACATCCTGCACAAGACCGACGCCGGCGGCGTGCTGGTCGGCCTGAAGACGGCCGAGGAGGTCGCCGCCGGCCACGAGACGATCATCGCCAACGCCCGCGCCCACGACCCCGACGCCCGGATCGAGGGCGTCCAGGTGCAGCAACTCGTCGGCGGCGGGCACGAGGTGATCGTCGGCGCGGTCACCGACCCCACCTTCGGCAAGGTCGTCGCGTTCGGCCTGGGCGGGGTGCTGGTCGAGGTGCTCAAGGACGTGACGTTCCGGCTGGCCCCGCTCACGGGCGACGAGGCGCTCGGCATGCTGGACGACATCAGGGCCGCGGAGGTGCTGCGCGGCGTGCGCGGCGCCGAGCCCGCGAACCGGGAGGCGCTCGCCGGGCTGATCGAGAACGTCGGCCGGCTGGTGGCCGACTTCCCCGAGATCGCCGAGATCGACCTCAATCCGGTCTTCGCGAGCGCCGGCGGAGCCGTCGCCGCCGACGTGCGCGTCATCGTCGGCGAGCCAGAGCCGGAGCGCGAGCGCCCCTCGCGCGAGGAGATCCTGGCCAAGATGAACCGGATCTTCAAGCCGCGTTCCGTCGCCGTGATCGGCGCCTCCGCCGAGGAGGGCAAGATCGGCAACTCGGTCATGCGCAACCTGATCAACGGCGGCTACCAGGGCCGGATCTTCCCGATCAACCCGAAGGCGCCCGAGATCATGGGGCTGCCCGCCTACCGGAGCGTGTCCGACGTGCCCTACGACGTGGACGTGGCGGTCTTCGCCATCCCCGCCAAGTTCGTCGCCTCGGCGCTGGAGGAGGTCGGGCGCAAGGGCGTGGCCGGCGCGATCATGATCCCGTCGGGGTTCGCCGAGACCGGCAACGTCGAGGGCCAGCGGCAGATCGTGGAGATCGCCCGCCGGCACGGCGTGCGCATGCTCGGCCCCAACATCTACGGCTACTACTACACGCCGGAGAACCTCTGCGCGACGTTCTGCACGCCGTACGACGTCAAGGGCGGCGTCGCGCTGACCTCGCAGAGCGGCGGCATCGGGATGGCCATCCTGGGCTTCAGCCGCACCACCAAGATGGGCGTCTCGGCGATCGTCGGCGTCGGCAACAAGGCCGACGTGGACGAGGACGACCTGCTGACCTTCTTCGAGCAGGACGACAACACCCGCGCCGTGGCCATGCACCTGGAGGACCTCAAGGACGGCCGCGGCTTCGTCGAGGCGGCCCGCCGGGTGGTCAAGGAGAAGCCGGTCATCGTGCTGAAGGCGGGGCGCACCGCGATGGGCGCGCGCGCCGCCGGCTCGCACACCGGCGCCCTGGCCGGTGACGACAAGGTCTACGACGACATCCTCAAGCAGGCCGGCGTGGTGCGGGCGCCCGGCCTGAACGACATGCTCGAGTACGCCCGCGCGCTGCCGCTGCTGCCCGCCCCCCAGGGCGAGAACGTGGTCATCATCACCGGGGCCGGCGGCTCGGGCGTGCTGCTCTCCGACGCCTGCGTCGACGCCGGGCTGACGCTCATGGAGATCCCGCCCGATCTGGACGAGGCGTTCCGCGCGTACATCCCGCCCTTCGGCGCGGCCGGCAACCCGATCGACATCACCGGCGGCGAGCCGCCGTCGACCTACGCCAACACGGTCCGCCTGGGCCTGTCGGACGAGCGGATCCACGCGCTTGTCCTCGGCTACTGGCACACGATCGTGACCCCGCCCATGGTCTTCGCGGAGCTGGTCTCCCGCGTGGTGGCCGAGGAGCGGGCCAAGGGCAACACCAAGCCGGTCGTGGCCTCGCTGGCCGGGGACACCGAGGTGGAGGAGGCCTGCGAGTACCTGTTCGAGCATGGTGTGGTCGCCTATCCGTACACGACGGAGAAGCCCGTAGCGGTCCTCGGTGCGAAGTACCGCTGGGCCAGAGCCGCCGGACTGCTGCGCTAGAGCCAAGGGCACAGTTCGGGCGAGGGGGCGCATCGGGGCGCAGAAGAACCAACAACCCCCCAGGAGGTCCTTTAGTGGACACATCAAAGCCACCGGTGGCGGCGTCGCCACCGGTGGAGGACGAACGAGTGTGGAAAGCGGGCCGGCTTGAGCCGATGCCCATCAGGAAGCTCCCTGACGCGCCTCCCTCGGTGCACATCCTCGGGCCCACCGTCTTCCTCGTGGCCCTGGGCGTCGGGATGGGCGAATCGTACATGTGGCCCCGGCTGGTGCTGCTGTTCGGCCCGGAGATCCGGTGGCTGTTCCTGATCGGCGTGACGCTGCAGGCCGTGGTCATGCTGGAGATGGCCCGCTACGCCATGGCGACGGGCGAGAGCATCTTCTCCGGGGCGGCCCGCGTGTTCAAGCCGCTGATGTGGTTCTTCTTCATCGTCGCGATCGCCGTCTACATCTGGCCGGGTCACTTATCGGCCGGGGCGGCGGCGTTCGAGGAGATCACCGGCGTCCCCTGGGTGGCCACCGCGGTCGTCGGGCTCATCCTGGTCGGCATGATCTTCAGCCTGACCAAGGTGATCTACAGCGTGCTGGAGAAGGTCCTGTCACTGCTCATCGGCGTCCTGGTGATCAGCACCTCGGTGGTCGCCTCCCTCGTCGGCTCCTGGAGCGACGTGGTCTCCACGATCACCGGCATGTTCGCCTTCGGCTACCTGCCGCCCGAGGCGATGTCGGCGGCCTGGTTCCCGGTCATCGTCGGCGCGTGCGCCTTCGCCGGGCCCTCGGGCATGCAGCAGATGTGGTACACCCTCCACCTGCGTGACTCGGGCGCCGGCATGGGCGTGCACATCCCGCGCATCCGGGGCCTGCGGCACGCCGGCGAAGAGGAGGCCATGCCGTCGCGCGGCTTCATGTTCGACACCGAGGACCCGGCCGAGATGGCCAAGTGGAAGGGGTGGCGGCGCTGGGTCACCTTCGACGCGCTGCTGCTGTTCTGGGGCATCACCATGCTGGTCACGATCTCCTTCACGGTGATCGCCCAGGCCGCGGTGCGGCAGAACCCCGCCGTCCGCACGGCCGTCCAGGGCGACGACCGCGAGGTGGCGCTCGGCGCCATGTCGGACGCCGTCTCCTCGGTCGGCAGCTCGGTGCTCGGCATGATCTTCCTCGGGTTCATCGCGCTGATCGGGCTGAACGCGACGCTGGGATTGTTCGACTCCTTCTCGCGCGGCCAGGCCGACATGACGTACAACTTCGTCAAGGGCGCCAAGAAGCTGCGCATGTCCCACCTGTACGCGGGCTTCCTGTGGGGGGTGATCATCTTCGGCATCCTGATCCTGCTGTTCGGCCCGGCCGACGGGCCCAGCGGGATCCTGGACACGCTGGCGTTCCTGTCGACCTTCGCGATGGGCGCCTACTGCGTGACGCTGCTGCTGGTCAACAACCGCATGCTGCCCAAACCGATCAGGCCGAGGTGGTGGACGAACGTGATCATCGGATTTGGCGCGTTCTTCTACCTCGGCATGCTGTTCTACAGCCTGTTCGCCTTCGGCGTGGTCGTGGGCTGATGATCGGACGGCACAGCCTCGAACTCGCCCTGCCAGGGGCGTCGATCGGAGCCGTCGCCGGTGCCATGGCCGGTGGGCTGACCCTCCTCGCGGGGCAGTCCGCCGGCCTGGCCGCGCTCTCGGCGCTGGCGCTCGCCGCACCCCTCGCCCTGTTCGGGGGACTGTACGGCGTGCTGCTGGGCCGGGGCGTGTTCCGGCCGGGGACCTTCGGGCCGGCGGGCCTCTACTGGATGGCGGCCTACCCGCTGTCCCGGTTGTTCCAGGAGAGCGTGGCCGGGGTCGGCCTGGCCGACGGCGTGCTGCCCTTCCTGGGGTTCCAGGCCATGGTCAGCCTGGGCTTCGCGATCGGCTTCATCTGGCTGCATGAGCGGCTCATGCCGCACTGGCTGCTCCACCGCGCGGGGGACAACCCGCACGCCGCGGAGCTGCTCGACCACTACGTCCGGCACGCCCAGATCCTGAGCCGGAGGAAGGGAGCGCGGCGGTGAACCTGCCCGCCTGGGTGTGGCCGGCCACGATCGGCGGCTTCTGCGTGGTGCTGGCATTCGACTTCTACCTGGTCGCCCGCAACCCGCGTGCGCCGTCGTTCAAGGAGTGCGTCGCCTGGGTGTCGTTCTACGTGGGCCTGGCGGTGCTGTTCGGCATCGGCCTGCTCGTGCTGTCGGGCCCGGCGCACGGCGGGGAGTTCTTCGCCGGCTGGATCACCGAATACTCGCTCAGCGTGGACAACCTCTTCGTGTTCCTGCTGATCATGAGCAGGTTCCGGGTGCCGTACGAGTATCGGCAGAAGGTGCTGCTCGTCGGCATCGTCCTGGCGCTGCTCATGCGGGGCGTGTTCATCGCGGCGGGCGCGGAGGCGGTGTCGCGCTTCGACTGGCTCTTCTACGTCTTCGGCGCATTCCTCGTCTACACGGCGTGGAAACTGATCGGCCACGAGGAGGAGGAGGCGGAGTTCTCGGAGAACGTCGCGCTGCGCGCCATCCGGCGGGTGCTGCCGACCACCGACACCTACCACGGCGCCCGCCTGACGGTGCACCACGGCCGGCGGATGGTCACCCCCATGCTCATCGTGATGGTCGCGATCGGCACCACCGACCTGTTGTTCGCGCTGGACTCGATCCCGGCCATCTTCGGCCTGACGAAGGAGCCCTACCTGGTCTTCACCGCCAACGCCTTCGCCCTGATGGGGCTGCGGCAGCTGTTCTTCCTCGTGGGCGGCCTGCTCGACCGGCTGGTCTACCTGAGCAAGGGGCTGTCGGTGCTGCTCGCCTTCATCGGCGTCAAGCTGGTGCTGGAGGCGCTGCACCACGACGGCGTCTCGTGGGCGCCGCGGATCCCGATCCTGGTGTCTCTCGGGGTCATCCTCGGCACCCTCGCCGTGACCACGGTGCTGAGCCTGCTGAAGTCGGCCCGCGACGCCAGGAGCGCCGCGGCGGCGGAGAAGGCCGAGGTGTCGGAGCCGGTGGAGGGCTGACCGCCGTGGGCGGGGGCGCCGGCTCCTGCCCACGGCTCAGCTCCGCGGCGTCTCGCGGACCTCCTGGTCCACGGCCCATCGGCGCAGATGGCTCTCCGCGTCGTCCGCGGAGTAGTGCTTGCGCAGCGCGATGCTCAGGCCGAGGCCGATCGCCCGGCCGTCGGCCGGTTGGCCCAGGGGATCACTTAGAAGAAAGCGGACAAACGCCTTCATCGACTCATCACCTCCATGTGAAGCTCATCCTCTACCCCGGGTGTTACCGGGCAAGCGACCGCTTGTGAACGTCTCGTCAATTCGCCGACGACGTGCGCGTGCGGCGGCGGCGTACCCGCTTGGGCGCCGGCTCGATCGGCTCGCCGGCCCGCTGCTCGCGGTAGGAGGCGCGGGTGCTCTCGGTGTGCTCGCGCATGATCTCGGCGGCCCGCCGCTCGTCGCCCGCCTCGATGGCGTCGATCAGGGCCGCGTGCTCGCGCCAGGACGTCATGCCACGCTGGCGTGCCACGGGCGTGTGGTACCAGCGCACCCGGCGGGCCACCTGGGCGGCCAGCTCGGCCAGCACCTTGTTGCCGGACAGCGCGGTGACCAGCGCGTGCAGGTCGGAGTTGATCGCCACGGCGGCGTCGGTGTCGTCCGACTCGACCGCCTGGATGCCGCGCGAGCACAGCTCGCGCAGCCGCCGGACGCCCTCCTCGCTCGCGTGTTGCGCGGCGAGGCGGGCGGACTCGGTCTCCAGCAGCGCGCGCACGGCGAGCAACTGGTCGGCCTCCTCCACGGTCGGGACGTGCACGAACGCGCCCTGACCGGGATGCAGGTCGACCCAGCCTTCACCGCTGAGCTGCTGCAACGCCTCGCGCACCGGCTGACGGGACACCCCGAGCAGCTGGGCCAGCTCACTCTCGACCAGGTGCTGGCCGGGCTTGAGCTGGCTGGAGACGATGAGCTCCTGGATGGCCTCGATCACGCTCTCCCGGAGCGTGGCGGGACGGGGGATCTTGGCGCCCGCCTGGTCCGACAGCAGCATCATCTCTGGCTCCCAGAATGTTCTTCCGTTTTTCGTCGACTGCCTACAGCATACCGTGGGGTCTGGTGATCTCGCTGGTGAGCCTGGTCACACGGGGATCGTCGCCGGCAGTCCGGGCGCGCGGAGCCGCAGGCCGGCCGCCGCGGTCAGCCCCGCGACGGCCGCCGCCGCCAGCAGTGCCCCGCCCGGCGCGGTGAGGGCGATCGCGGCCAGGGCGACGCCGCCGATCCCCGCCACCGCCTTCGCGCTGTAGACGACCGCGTGGATCTGCCCGGTACGCTCCGCGCCGAAGTAGTCGCGGACCAGGCTGGCCACCAGCGGGTAGAAGGCGCCGCCCGCCGCGCCCGCCGTGACGGCCCCCAGCCACAGGGGCGCGGTGACGACGGCCGCGCCCGGCGAGGCGGACCACCCGGCGGCGAGCAGGACCTGGCCGGCCGCGAGCAGGGTGAGGACGCCGGTCAGCACCCGCCTGCGCCCGAACGCCTCCGAGCAGCGCATGGCCAGCGCCCGGCCGGCGCCGTTCAGCGCCACGAGGACGGCGAGCGGGCCCCAGGCGCCGGTGCCCGCCACGACGATCACATCGAAGATCGACACCGCCCCCGCGCAGACGAGGACCCCGGCCAGGGTGGGCAGCGCGCCCGTCCGGAGCGCCTGGGGCAGCGAGAACTCCCGTAGCGGCCCCGGGGTCCGGCGCAGGATCGCCGCGTCCAGCGCGTGCGACCTCGGGTCGACGGTGTCCGGCCACCAGCGCTCCGGCGCCAGGCGCAGGAACCGGGCCGCGGCGGCGATGGCCGTCCACGCCAGGACCGCCGCGGTGAGGAAGGCCGCCGGCAGGGCGTCCGGGACCAGGCTCACCCACACGATCAGGGGCAGCGCGCCGTAGCCGAAGGCGCCGGTCAGCAGGCCGACCCGGGTCGCCGGCCGTTCGGGATGCCAGGAGGAGACGACCTCGCCGCACACGCCGTAGACCAGCCCGGCGCCCAGCCCGCCGAGCACGGCGTAGCCGAGCAGGACGGCGGAGAGGGGGGCGGAGCCGGCCGTGAGGGCGAGCGTGAGCAGGCCGAGCCCGCTCAGCGCGGCGCCCGCGCCGAGGGCGGCCCGCACGCCGAGCCGCCGGCGCCGGACCAGGCGCAGGGCCGGGAGCGCGCCCGCGGCCTGGCAGACGATCCACACCGCGAGCGGGACCAGGGCGGCGCCGTCGCGGGTGAGCAGGGCCGCGTAGCCGTACTGGAGGGGGCCGATCGCCACCATGGCGGCCCAGGCGAGCCAGAACATCCGAGCCCGGTCGGAGGGGACCGGTCCGACGAGGTAGGAGCGCCCGCGCCAGTCCCTGACCGCTGCAGTGTTTTCCATACTGTATGGAATATCCCGCTCCGCGGGCTCCTGTCGAGGGTCTGGACGAGGGATATTCCATACGGTATACCGTCTACAAAGGAGGCTCTAATGGACCTGTACGAACACCAGGCGAAGGAGCTCTTCCAGCGTCACGGCATCGAGGTGCCGGCCGGCGGGGTCGCCACCACACCCTCCGAGGCGCGCGAGATCGCCGCCCGCCTGGGCGCCCCCGTCGTGGTCAAAGCGCAGGTGCGGATCGGCGGCCGGGGCAAGGCGGGCGGGATCAGGGCCGCGCCCGGCCCGGCCGCCGCCGAGCAGGAGGCCGGCCGCGTCCTCGGGATGGACATCAGGGGCCACCGCGCGCACGCCGTCCTCGTCGAGGCCGCCACCGCCCCCGCCGCGGAGTACTACGCGGCCTACCTGGTCGACCGGGCCGAGGGCGCCTTCCTGGCCATCGTCTCCCGGCACGGCGGGATGGACATCGAGGAGGTGGCCGCGACCAGCCCCGACGCCGTGGCGCGGGTGCCGGTCGACCCGCTCACCGGCGTCGACGCCGCCACCGCGCGGCTGCTGGCCGAGCGGGCCGGCCTGCCGGAGGAGGCGGCCGGGACACTCGAACGGCTCTGGCGCGTCATGGTCGAGGAGGACGCCCTGCTGGTCGAGGTCAACCCGCTGATCCGCACCGCCGAGGGGCGGATCGTGGCCCTCGACGGCAAGGTGACCCTCGACGGCAACGCCGCCTTCCGGCACGACCATCCGGCGCCGCCCCCATCCGCCGGGCTGGAGGACCGCGCGCGGGCCAAGGGCCTCAACTACGTCAAGCTGGACGGCCGGGTCGGCGTCGTCGGCAACGGCGCGGGCCTGGTCATGAGCACGCTCGACGTGGTCGCCGGCGCCGGAGCCGCCCCGGCCAACTTCCTCGACATCGGCGGCGGCGCCTCCGCCCAGGTCATGGCCGACGGGCTGGAGATCATCCTGTCCGACCCCGACGTGCGCTCCGTGCTGGTCAACGTCTTCGGCGGCATCACCTCCTGCGACGCCGTCGCCACCGGCATCGTCAGCGCGCTCGACCTGCTCGGCGAGCGCGGCCTGGCCCGGCCCATCGTCGTACGCCTGGACGGCAACAACGCCGAGGCGGGGCGGCGCATCCTCGGCGAGGCCGCGCACCCGGCGGTCCGCCAGGTCCCCACCATGGACGGCGCCGCCGAGCTGGCGGCCGGACTCGCGGCAGGTGCGTGATGGCGATCTTCCTGACCAAGGACAGCCGGGTGCTCGTCCAGGGCATGACCGGCGCGGAGGGCACCCGGCACACCGCCCGGATGCTCGCCGCCGGCACCGACGTCGTCGCCGGGGTCACCCCGGGCAAGGGCGGGCGCACGGCCGACTTCGGCGAGCGCGCGGTGCCCGTCTTCGGCTCGGTCGCGGACGCCGTCGCCGCCACCGGGGCCGACGTCAGCGTCGTCTTCGTCCCTCCCCGCTTCACCCTGGCCGCCGTCGAGGAGGCCGTCGCGGCGCCGATCCCGCTCTGCGTCGTCATCACCGAGGGCGTCCCGGTGCACGACGCCGTCCGGCTGCGCGCCCTGGCCGCCGGACGGACCAGGATCATCGGGCCCAACTGCCCCGGCCTGATCAGCCCCGGCCAGTCCTCCGCCGGGATCATCCCCGCCGACATCACCTCCTCCGGGCGGATCGGCCTGGTCTCCAAGTCCGGCACGCTCACCTACCAGCTCATGTACGAACTGCGCGACCTCGGCTGCTCCACCGCCGTCGGCATCGGCGGCGACCCGGTCGTCGGCACCACCCACATCGACTGCCTCCAGGCGTTCCAGGACGACCCGGCGACCGACGCGATCGTCATGATCGGCGAGATCGGCGGCGACGCCGAGGAACGGGCCGCCGCCTACGTCGCCGCGCACGTCACCAAGCCCGTCGTCGCCTACGTCGCGGGCTTCACCGCGCCCGAGGGCCGGACCATGGGCCACGCCGGCGCCATCGTGTCCGGCTCGTCCGGCACCGCCCAGGCCAAGAAGAACGCCCTCGAAGCGGTCGGCGTCCGGGTCGGCCGCACCCCCTCGGAGACGGCCGCGCTGCTGCGTACGGTGCTCGGGAAGACGACGCCTTGAAGCGCTTGGAGGACCCATGCTGAAGTTCGACGTCAACCTCTCCCTCCTGTTCACCGACCTGCCCCTGCTGGAGCGTCCGGAGGCGGCGGCCAAGGCCGGATTCGACGCCGTCGAGCTGTGGTGGCCGTTCGCCGGGCCGCAGCCGTCCGACCGGGAGCTCGACGCGCTGAAGGGCGCCATCGACGATGCCGGGGTGCACCTGGTCGCGCTCAACTTCGACGCCGGCGACCTGGCCGCGGGCGATCGCGGCCTGCTGGCCCGCCCCGACGGTTCGGCGCGCTTCCGCGCCAACGTCGACGTCGCGGCCGGATTCGCCGCCGAGCTGGGCTGCACGGTGCTCAACGCCCTCTACGGCAACGACCCCGGCACCGACCACGACCTCGCGGCGGAGAACCTCGCCCTGGCCGCCGACGTGGCGGCCCGCGCCGGCGCGACCGTCGTGCTGGAGCCGCTCAACTCCCAGGAATGCCCCCACTACCCGATCACCTCGTCGCGGGCGGCCTTCGCGGTGATCGACGCCGTCGGCCGCGACAACGTGGCCCTGCTCGCCGACCTCTACCACCTGCACGTGATGGGCGAGGACGTGCTGGCCCTCATCGACACCGCCACCCCCAGGTTCGGCCACGTCCAGATCGCCGACGACCCCGGCAGGGGGCAGCCGGGCAGCGGGAGCATGCCGTACCCAGAGATTCTCACCCGCCTGGAAGCCGCCGGCTACCAGGGCCACGTCGGCCTGGAGTACCGGCACCAGGGGCCGGGCGCGTTCGCTTGGAGGAACCCGTGACCATCGGATTCGTCGGCCTCGGGATCATGGGCACCCCGATGGCCGCCAACCTGCTCAAGGCCGGGCACGCCGTGACCGGCTTCGACCTCGGCGGCGAGCGGATCGAACACCTGCTGGCCAGGGGCGGCACGGGCGCGCGGAGCGTGGCGGAGGCCGTCGCGGACGCCGACCTGGTGATCATCATGCTGCCCGACTCGCCCCAGGTGGAGGAGGTCGTCCCCGAGATCCTGGAGCACGCCCGGCCCGGGCTGCTCTACCTGGACATGGACTACGCGGTGGACCTGCACTACGGAGAGGGCGGCATCGACCATGTCAAGGCGATGGAGGCCTTCGGCTGCCCGGCCCGCCGGGTGGAACTGCCCGGCGACCTTCGCGACGCGCTGGCCTGGGCGAGCGCCGAGTCGGAGCGGGAACGTTTGCCGGTGCTCGTGGAGGTGATGGTGGAACGCGAGGCCAACGCCGCGATGGGCTCCTCGCTGGACGCGATCAGGGAGTTCGAGCCGCTGCCCGAGCTCGTCGCCGTCGACTGGTCCGACTGAGGAGGGCCCTCATGCAGCTCAAACCAGGGACGTCCTGGGCGGACGCCTACGACAGATGCTGTGCCGCCGCCCCGGAGGCGTTCCACGACGACCGGGTGCTCAACCACTGGGGCGGGTTCTGGCAGCGCGACGGCCGCCCGGCCCCCGTCTTCTCACCGCTCGACGGCACCGCGATCACCGGCCCGCCCCGGCTGGACCGGGCAGGGGCGGCGCGGGCCGTGGCCGGCGCGGCCGACGAGCACCGGCAGTGGCGGCACGTGCCGCTCGCCGAGCGCCGCGCCAGGGTGTCGGCGGCCGTCGAGTCGATGGCCGCGCACCGCGACCTGCTGGCCCTGCTGCTGGTCTGGGAGATCGGCAAGCCGTGGAAGACGGCCTGCGCCGACGTCGACCGGTGTCTCGACGGGGTGCGCTGGTATCTCGGTGAGATCGACCGCATGGTGGCAGGCCGCGCGCCGCTGTCCGGGCCGGTCAGCAACATCGCGAGCTGGAACTATCCGATGAGCGTGCTCATGCACGCCGTGCTGGTCCAGGCGCTGGCCGGCAACGCGGTGATCGCCAAGACCCCGACGGGCGGCGGGCTGTCCTGCCTCACGCTGGCCACGGCCCTCGCCGTCAAGGAGGGCCTGCCGGTCACCCTGGTCAGCGGGGGAGGGGCGGAGCTGTCGCCGGTGCTGGTCCGGGGGCGGTCGGTCGGCTGCGTCTCGTTCGTCGGCGGCCGGGACGCGGGGGCGCAGGTGGCCGCGTCGCTGGCCGATCTCGGCCGCCGGCACGTCCTTGAGCAGGAGGGGCTCAACTGCTGGGGCGTGTGGGACTACTCGGGCTGGGATCTGCTGACCGGGCAGATCCGCGCCTCGTTCGACTACGGCAAGCAGCGGTGCACCGCCTACCCGCGGTTCGTGGTGCAGCGGGAGCTGTTCCACGAGTTCCTGGCCGCCTACCTCGCGGCCGTCGGTTCGCTGCGCTTCGGCCATCCGCTGGCGGTCCGCGATCCGGACGATCCGCTGCCCGAGCTGGACTTCGGGCCGCTGATCAGCGCCTCGAAGGCCAAGGAGCTGGCCGACCAGGTGGACGAGGCCGTCGACAAGGGCGGGGTGCCGATCCACCGGGCCGCCCTCGACAGCGGACATTTCCTGCCCGGTCAGGATATTTCCGCGTACTTCGCTCCGACGGCGCTGCTCGACCCGCCCCGCTCCTCGCCGCTGTTCCACGCCGAACCGTTCGGCCCGGTCGACACGATCGTCCTGGTCGACACCGAGGCCGAGCTGCTGGCCGCCATGAACGCCAGCAACGGGGCCCTGGTCGCCACCCTGTCCTGCGACGACGAGGCGACGGCCGAGCGCCTCGCCCCCGGGATCCGGGCGTTCAAGGTGGGCCACAACCGGCCCCGCTCCCGAGGCGACCGCGACGAGCTCTTCGGCGGGCTCGGCGCCTCCTGGCGCGGCGCCTTCGTCGGCGGCGAGCTCCTGGTGCGGGCGGTCACCGCCGGCCCCGAGGGCGAACGCCTGGTGGGCAACTTCCCGCACTACACCCTGCTGCCCTGATCGAGCCGGGCCGGGCGGGAACGGCTGACACCAACTCTTGGCCCGCACGAGAACCGTGCCGTCTCGAATTCGCGGAGAGGCCCCCCTAGCGTGAGGAACAGGGACGGAAGCAGGGGGCCGTGATGTTCATCGAGATCATTCAGGGTCAGGTGACCGCGTCCGGCGAACTGCGGGAGGCCCACGACTGGTGGCATCGCGAGATGTCGCACGAGGCGCACGGCTGGCTCGGCAGCACCATAGGCGTGACCGACAGCGGCGCCTACATCGCCGTGGCGCGCTACGACACGCAGGAGTCGGCATGGCGCACGGCCGACCTGGCCGTCCAGGGCAAGTGGTGGTTCGCGACCGCGAAGCTGTTCGAGGGACAGATGATCCTCCACGACTGCCCCCGAGTACGGCAGTACCTGGGCGGAGGGTCCGACTCGGCCGGATTCGTGCAGGTGATCCAGGGACACCTCAAGGACCCGGACCGGATGGACGAGATCATCCGGCTCTGCGAGCCGGAGCTGGCCGCCTTCCGCCCCGACCTCATCGGCGGCACCACGGCCCTGCACGAGAGCGGCCTCTACACCGAGACCGCCTACTTCACCTCCGAGGAGGAGGCCAGAGCGGGCGAGCGCAGGGAGCCGCCGCCCCGGCTGCGCGACGCCTTGGCGGAGCTGACGAGCCTCTTCGAGGGGCCGCCCACCTACCACGACCTGCGCGACCCCTGGATGTACTCGCCCATCGGCACCTGACCGGAGGTCGTCTGCCGGCATGACGGGGCCGGCGGACGCCTCCCGTCGTCAGACGGGTCAGGGGAGGACGAAGATGGGCGGGTCGACGGCGGGGTCCCCCGTGTCACGGCCGTCGCCGTTGTCGAGCACCGCGTCGCCCAGGTCGGCGTTGTCCTCGAACCACGCCTGTGCCGAGGTGCGCGAGCTGAGCAGCTCGCGCACTGAGGGGGAGCGCCGGCTCATCTCCCTGGCGCGCGGTGGCAGGACCACATAGAGGGTGTCCGGCGTGTGCTCGACGAAGCGCAAGGTCACGCCGTCCGGCAGCTGGTCGCCGATGTGCACCTTCCGGTCGAGCTCGTCGAGCAGCCGCTCGGTGTCGTTGACGAGACGCGCCCGGAACGGTTCGTCGACCATCGCCATGCGCACCAGACCGGCCACGCCCTTGCTGTTGAGGCGCGGTTCCTGCAGGACGACGCTCTCCTGCCAGAGCCGGAGAAGGCGTTCGTCCTCCTCGTTCAGCCTCTTGAGGGCCTCGCTCACGACGCGCTTCTCGGGGCCGTCGGTGACATCGTTCCCGCGCCCCGCCGTCGCGTCCTGGTCAGCGGTCATCAGCTCTCGCCTCCATCGTCGTTGTCCGTGCAGTGCAGCAGGCCCTCGCTGACCAGCCGACCGACAAGGTCGATCTTGTCTTCGGCCGAGAGCGGGCCCGGTAGCTCGCCGACCGCGAACCGCTCGTGGCCGGCGACGAACGTCAGCGCGGGCGCCAGGAAGGCGGGCCCGGAGACGTAGTTGCCGGCGAACTCGACCCGTGCCTCCTCGGCGGTGGAGCCGGCCCGGCAGAGAACACCGTGAGCGCGGGCCACGACACTGTCGAGGGTCAGTCCGGAGATGGCGTCTATCGACCGGAAATGCCCGCCGCCCGCGGCCTTGCCGGTGGCCCGGACCCGCGCGCCGAGCCGGGCTTTGGCGCGTTCCATCAGCAGCGGTTGACTGATCGCCGCCCGCGCCAGTTCGTCCGCGAGGGTCGCGAGCCGGGCCGCGTCCAGCGGGGCGTCCAGGAAGCCGGGCGCCAGCGCGCTCCGCAGGCCGGTGTGCTCGTCGGCGAACAGGGCCAGCGCCTCGCTGACGAGGTCGATCCACCTGAAGACGTGCAGACCGACGGTGAGGTGCAGGGACGAGGAGGAGCCCGTCACGGCCTCGTGCGGAAAACCGCGCGGCAGATAGAGGACGTCGCCCGGCCGTAGCGTGAACGCGCGGAAGCCGGAGAACGACTTCAGGGGCCCGGACTTCGCCGAAGCGAGGGGAAGGCTGTCCAGCGGGTCCGCGACGTGCCATTCCTTCGTGCCGTGCAGTTGCAGGATGAAGACGTCATGGGTGTCGGCGTGCGGAAGGAATCCCTGGCTGTCGCGCGGAGTGAGATACAGGTTGGCGCCGACCGGGTGGTGGAGCGAGACCTCGAGCGCGCCGCAGAGTCGCGCGACCACGCCGGACCTGTGATGGATTCGGTTCAGGACGATCGAGAAACCGTCGTGGTAGGCCCGGTAGGCCTCCTGCACGTCCGGCATGCCGCCCGCGTCCAGACGGAAGCGCCGATCCGTCCGGGTGCCCCTCGCATCCGTTCTGACCATGAGTCCGTCGTCGACGGATCGAATCGGGCCCGACGTCGTGGCCGTGATCAGCTCGTCGACATCGTCCAGCCCCGGCAGGCGTGAGAAATACTCCGGCGTCTCGCGATGGACGACAAGGGGCGCCGTCTCCCAGTACGAACGGATGAAATCGGTGGTCGAGACGGGATGAAGAAGCCAGGCGAGACTGAACGGCTCGGTTAATTGCGGCAAATTGCCGGAAATTGTCGAGCTTTCCAGCGGTTCGCGGTTCATCAGTGATTCTGATCCGGACACATCTTGCACGCTCGCATATCGCCCGGGGGAATACCAGCGTTTCCGAGGCGACGGCGAGAGGGCGCCGCTGAGGGAGCGGCGGCTCCGGGCGGGGGGCCGATCCGCCGGCTCCGTCACGCCGGGCCGAAAGGATCATCTGGCGGCCGCTCATCCGCCCCGACCAGCGGCGATCCCCCCACGGGGGAGGCCCGAGGTTTCGAGGAAAGCCGCAAGGTAAGTCATAGCCCATCAAAAGGTAATAAGGGGAGAAAGGGGGCCCGGGTGGAGCAGGGGCTGGAGTCGGCGAAGGAATCCCACGGCGAGCGAGCCGACCGTAACTTCGTCGAGCTGTTGCAGGGCGCCCGGGTGGCGGTGACCGGAGTCCAGGTGCTGTTCGCGTTCCTGCTCACGGTCCCGTTCTCGGAGGGGTTCGTCCGGCTGGGCGACCTCGACCGGCGGCTGTACTTCGTCGCGCTGGTGAGCGCGGCCATCGCGTCCATCCTCTACATCGCCCCGGCCACCCAGCACCGGGTGCTGTTCCGGCAGGGCATGAAGGAGACGCTGGTCCGCCGCTCCAACCTGTACGGCATCGCCGGCGCCCTGGCGCTCGCCGTGGCGATGACCGCGGCGACCATGCTGGTCGTCGACTACCTGTTCGACGGCACGGTGGCGATCATCACGGCCGGAGTCGTCGCGCTGCTCGCCCTGTGGGCCTGGTTCATCCAGCCGGCGCTCGACCGCTCCACCTCCACGGAGGAATGACGCGGCGAGCCCTCAGGACTCCCGCGGGGGCAGTTCGGTGCCGTCCTCGCCGGGAGCGCCCGCTTGGTAGGAGGCCCGCCCCACGATGTGCGCGGCCACCGAGACCGTGATCACCTGCGCCAGGCCGGTGACCACCAGCGGGCCGGCCATCGCCCAGGTGGGATTGCGCAGCCACATCGCGACCAGGATCAGCAGCACGCCGAGCACCTGCGGCTTGGTGCCCGGATGCATCCGCTCCAGCGTGGTGGTGAAGCGCACCAGGCCGACCCCGGCGATCAGGCACAGCCCCGCACCGGTGATCATGCAGATGGCCGCGGCCACGTCGAGGAGGGTCATCGCGACCTGCCCGCGAAGAAGCGGGCGATCGACACCGAGCCGACGAAGCCCAGCAACGACAGCACCAACATGATCGGCACGTCGGAGTAGTCGTGCCGGACGGCGGCGAACGCGCCGATGCCGCACATGGCCAGCGCGGTCATCACGTCGAGCGCGACCGCCCGGTCCAGCATGTTCGGGCCGCGCGCCATCCGGTAGAGCGTGGCCAGCGCCGCGCAGCCGAGCAGCCCCAAGGTCACCAGGTAGACGCCCGTCACCGCAACTCCTCCCGATCCGCCCGGGTGCCGAACGCCGCCACGATGCGGTGCTCCAGCCCCGCGACGTCCTCCGTCACCTTCTCGGCCACGTCCCCCCGGTAGCCGAGGATGTGCAGCACCAGCTCCCGGGGCTCGCCGTGGACCTCGATGACGAGGCTGCCCGGCACCGACGACAGCGCCACCATGACGAGCATGGTCATCGCGTCCGACGAGGTGCGCAGCCGTACCGTGACGACCTGGGTCGGCGCCGGGCCGGGACGCAGCACCCAGACGGCCACCCGGACCGTCGAGGCCACCATGTCGCCGGCGAACCGCACCAGGAAGGACGGCAGCGCCGGCAGGTTCAGCCGGAGGCCCGGATCCAGCACCGGCAGCGGCAGCAGCCACGTGACGACGAGCCCGACGGCCAGCCCGCCCAGCACGTTGCCCACCGACAGCTCGCCCCACAGCGTCACCCAGAGCAGGGCCAGCGCGACCAGCAGCGGCAGCGGCACCCGCCGGCCGAACAGCCTCGGGGCGAGGTTCACGATCCGCCCCCGGAGATCGTCCGCCCGAGTACGGCGGAGATGTACGGCTCGCGCGCCATGAGCTCACCGGCCGCCCGCTCCGCCAGCGACGACAGCGGCCCGGCCAGCACCGTGAACGACAGGGCCAGGGCCACCAGCGCCGCCGACGACCCGAGCAGCAACACCGGCATCGCGGCCGTGGTCACGATCGGAGCCTCGCCGGTCGCCTCCTCGCTCTCCATCACGAGCCCCGGGTGCTCGGCCGGCGGCTCCCGCCAGAACGCCTTGCCCCAGGTCTTCACCATGGCGTACAGCGTGAGCAGACTGGTCACCAGGCCGCCGGCCACCAGCGTGAGCGCCAGCGGGGTGCCGTCCGCGACCCCCGCCTGGACCAGCACGAGCTTGCCCAGGAAGCCCGACATCGGCGGGATGCCCGACAGGTTCATCGCCGGGACGAAGAACAGCACCGCGATCAGCGGCGCGGCCGTCATCAGCCCGCCGAGCCGGTCCACGGACGTGGTGCCGGTGCGCCGCTCGATCAGCCCGGTCACCAGGAACAGGCTCGTCTGCACGGTGATGTGGTGCACGACATAGAAGATGGCGCCGGTCAGGCCCTGCACGGTCGACAGCGCCACTCCGAACACCATGTAGCCGATGTGGCTGACCAGCGTGAAGGAGAGCATCCGCTTGATGTCGGTCTGGGCCACGGCGCCGAACACCCCGGTCAGCATGGTCGCCAGCGCCACCCACATGAGCAGCGTCGACACCGGCCCCCCGGGGAACAGCAGGGCCTCCAGCCGGATCACCGAGTAGACGCCGACCTTGGTGAGCAGCCCCGCGAAGACCGCCGTGGCCGGCGTCGGCGCGGTCGGATAGGAGTCGGGCAGCCACGCCGACAGGGGGAACATCGCCGCCTTGATCGCGAAAACCAGCAGCAGGGTCAGCTCGATCAGCAGCCGGACGTGCATGGGCAGTGTGGGGAACCGCTCGGCGAGCTGGGCGATGGCCAGGGTGCCGGTGGCCGCGTAGGTGACGGCCAGCGCGACGAGGAACAGCATCGACGAGGCCAGCGCCATCACCGTGTACGTGGCCCCGGCGCGGATCCGCGACTGGGTGCCGCCGAAGGTGAGCAGCACGTACGAGCCGCTCAGCAGCATCTCGAACGCCACGAACAGGTTGAACAGGTCGCCCGTGAGGAACGCGTCGGTCACGCCCGCCACCATCACCAGGAACGCGGGGTGGAAGATCCCCATGGGCGCGGTGAGCTCCTGGTCGGCGTACGCGCTGGTGACCGCGTAGATCATCACGCAGAGCGTCACGGCCGACGAGACGACCAGCATCAGCGTGGACAGCCGGTCGGCGACCAGGCAGATGCCGACGGGGGCGGGCCAGCCGCCGAGGTCGGTGACGAGCGGGCCGTTCGTGTCGGCCTCGATCAGCAGCAGCACCGAGACCACGAGCACGCCGCCGAGCGTTCCGATGCTGATCAGCGACTGCAGGCGGCGCAGGCGGGCGCCGATCGCCAGTTTCAGCCCCGCAGCCAGGAGCGGCAGCAGCACCGGCAGGCTGACCAGAGCCTCCATCAGTCCTCGTCGCCTTCCAGCTCGGGGTCCAGCGCGAGCGCCTGGCGCTCCCGCTCGGCCCGGATCGCGGTCCGCATCTGCTTGAGCGCCTCCCGCTGCCGGATCCGCAGCCTCCTGCGCAGTTCCTTCTCCCGGGCCGCCTGCTGGCGTTGCCTGCGGGCGTCCTCCTCGCGCAGCCCGAGCAGCCGGACCTTCTTCTCCTCGGCGGGCTCCAGCTCCTGGCGCCTGGTCTCCTCCAGCGCCTGCCGCTCGGCCCGCGCGGCGTCCAGCCGGGCCAGTTCGGCCCGCTGGTCGAGGATGAGCCGCCGGTAGGCCGCCCTCAGCTGCCGGACGCCCTCGCTCAGCTCGCCGCGCCTGGCCCGCAGCCGCACCTGGCGGTCCTCGGTGTCGTCCTGCACCCCGTCGCTGCCGGTCAGCTGCCACGAGCGGTGCACCATGGCCAGCAGGAACGCGCTGACGCCCAGCGTGATCACGATCGAGGTGAGCACCATCGCCTGCGGGAGCGGGTCGGCCATGCTCTCCGGCGCGAACCGGCCGAGGATCGGCGGGTTGCCCGCCGGCCCGCCGACCGTGACGATCAGCAGGTTGACGCCGTTGCCGAGCACGATCACGCCCACCAGGATGCGGACCAGGCTGCGTTCCAGCAGCAGGGTGACCCCGGCGGCGATCAGCACGCCACAGGCGGCGAGGGGCAGCAGCGGGGCCGTCACGCGGCCTCCGCGTCGATCTGCCGGTCCAGCTCGGCGCCGAGGCCGCGCAGCACGTCCTGCACCAGGCCGATGACGGCCAGGTAGACGCCGAGGTCGAACACCAGCCCCGTGGACAGGTGCAGGTGGCCCAGCACCGGGACCGCCAGGTCCACGGCCAGGATGTCCAGCGCCGCCTGCCCGAACAGCAGCCCGGTCAGCGCCGTCCCGGTCGAGAGCGTCAGTCCGACGCCCATCAGCACGCCCGCGTGCGCCGGCACCGCCCTGGCCAGCTCGTAGCGGCCGCCCGCCAGGTAGCGGACGGTGATGGCCAGGCCCGCCACGATGCCGCCCGCGAACCCGCCCCCGACCCGTGAGTGCCCGATGACCAGCAGGAACACCGACAGCAGCATCACCGAGTGAAAGGTCAGCCGCGCCACGATCTCGAACAGCAGCGCCCGCTCACCGGCGGGCAGCGTCGAAGCCAGCCAGTGGGTGCGGCCGGGCGGCTGCTCGCCGCCCTCCCTCTCGATGCTGTACGTCCGGCGGCGCAGGAACACCATGCTGGTGACGCCCAGCGCCAGCACCACGATCACCGAGCTCTCGCCCATCGTGTCCCAGGCCCGGATGTCGAGCAGCAGCGCGCTGACGATGTTGTGCGCGCCCGCCGTCTGCGCCGCCGACGCCATGTGCGCGCCCGCGGGCTCGGCGGCGCGCGCGCTCATCGCCAGCATCCCGGCGCCCGTGGCCACCACCCCCACCGCGACGCCGAGGGCCAGCCGGAGGCGGAGATCCACCCGCCCCCGGTCCGCCTCCAACGGCAGCCGCCGCAGCACCAGCGCGAACACCACCAGGCTCAGCGTCTCGGCGAGGAACTGGGTGAGCGCCAGGTCGGGGGAGCCGTGCACCAGGAAGAGCAGCGCCGTGCCGTACCCGGTGAGTCCGGAGACGACGGCCACCAGGATGTACGCACGGGCGTACAGGGCGAGCAGCGCCGCCGCGACCAGGAGCACCACGACGACGGGCTGCTCGGGCCGCTCCCAGGCGACGACGGCCACCTCCAGCGACGCCGGCCGGCCGTAGCCGATGGCGAAGACGCCGAGGCCGACCATCGCGCTCAGCGCCAGCATCAGGTAGTCGGGCAGCGAGCCGCGCTGGGTGACGCCGGTGAACTGCACGAAGAACAGGTCCAGCCGCCGCATGAGCGACCAGTAGACGTGGCCGGAGTCCAGCAGGTGCAGCCTCGTCCCGAGGCGGGCGACCGGCTCCCGCGCCAGGAACAACGCCACCCCGCCGAGCAGGGCCAGCGCAGACAGCGCCAGCGGCACCGGCGCGCCCGACCAGAGCGCCAGATGAGTGCCGTGACCGGGCGGGAACGTCCCGGTGTAACCCGACATGGCGGTGTCGTACACGGAGGCGAGCGGCGCCAGCGCGAGCCCGAGCGCCGACAGCAGCGCGGGCGGCGCGAACATCGCCGCCTCGGTACGCCGGACCGGCGTCGGCTCCAGGCCGGGCTTGCCGGCGAACGCGCCCCACAGGAAGCGCAGCGTGTAGGCGGCGGTCAGCGCCGACCCGAGCACGATCCCGGCCAGCATCGCCGTCGCCGCCGGCTCGCCCGTCAGCAGCGACTCCAGCGCCGCCTCCTTGCCGACGAACCCCACGAACGGCGGCAGACCCGCCATCGACGCCCCCGCCAGCAGCGAGACCACGCACACCCACGGCATCGACCGGCGCAGCCCGCTGAGCGCGCGCAGATCCCGGGTGCCCGTCCCGCGGTCGATCACGCCGACCACCAGGAACAGCGCCGCCTTGAAGAGCGCGTGCCCGAGCAGCATCGCCACGCCCGCGAGCGCGGAGTCCCGGGTGCCCGCGCCGAACAGCACCGTGAGGAAGCCCAGCTGGCTGACCGTGCCGTAGGCGAGCAGCCGCTTCAGGTCCGTCTCGCGCAGCGCCCGCCACCCGCCGAGCAGCATCGTCAGCACCCCGAGGCCTACCGCCGGCGCCCGCCACCACGTCAGGTCGCCGAAGGCCGGGCCGAGCCTGGCCAGCAGGTAGATCCCCGCCTTCACCATGGCCGCGGCGTGCAGGTAGGCCGAGACAGGGGTCGGCGCGGCCATCGCCGCGGGCAGCCACAGGCTGAACGGGAAGATCGCCGACTTCGACAGCGCCCCCACCAGGACCAGCGCCAGCGTCCCGGCTGCCACCGGTGGCGGGTCGGCGACGATCGCGGAGACGCGGTAGGTGCCCGCCGCCTCACCGATCAGCACGAGCCCCGCCAGCATGGCCAGCCCGCCGAACGTGGTGACGGTCACCGCCACCAGCGCCGCCCGCCTGCTCGTCCTGCTCTCCGGGTGGTAGCCGATCAGCAGGTAGGAGAAGACCGTGGTCAGCTCCCAGAACACGTACAGCAGGAGCAGGTCGTCGGCGACCACCAGGCCGAGCATCGAGCCCGCGAAGGCGACCATCACCCCGCCGTACCGGCCGAGCCCCTCGTCGCCGGCCTTGAAGTAGCGCGTGCTGTAGATCAGGACGAGCGCGCCCACCCCGGTGACCAGCGCCATCATCAGCACCGCCAGCGAGTCGGCGCGGAAGGCCAGCTCCATGCCGAGCGCCGGCGCCCACGGGCGGGCCGACGTGACCGGCTCGTTCGCCGCGGCCCAGACCGTGTATCCGAACCCGCAGGCGGGAGGCACGGCCAGCACGGCGAACGAGCCCCGCCCAAGGCGCCTCGCCAGCCACGGAGCGCAGATCGCCGCCACCGCGTGCAGGATCAGCAGCGACTCCATGGGCTCCTCGGACGGGAATGACCGGGCACGTCCGATCGAACCTCTCGCGAAGCCCGCGACCGCGCGCCGAGGCGCGACGGGTGTTGACCGGAACCTCACCACCCGCACACCCGCACATGATCAGGCGCGTGCCCCCCGCTCAGGCGGACGGGACACCCGCAGGCGGCGTTCTGTGGCACTGTAGGACGGTGCGTCCAGTAACTTGCCCGGCAAGAGGTGCCCGATAAGCGGCAAAGAGGTGCGGAGCCTGCTGCGCCGCGCGGGGCGGCTGCTCGACGACACCCGACGTCTCGGCCACGAGCACGACAGGGCGCTGGCCGAGGTCCGCGCCGCCCTCGACGCGGTGCGCGATCGGCTGTCCAGGGCCGGGCTGGGCGCCATCCCGCTGGCCCGGCTGAAGGACGTCACCGGCGGGCGGCTGCGGCTCGGGTCGCTGGAGAGCGCCGGATACACCACCGTGCTCAGCGTGCTGGAGGCGACGCCGTACGAACTGCAGCGGGTGCCGGGCATCGGGCCGCAGACGCAGCGGCAGGCGCACGCGGCGGCCCGGCAGATCGCGCTCGCCGCCCGCGGGTCCACCGCCGTCCAGATCGACGTCGAGCACCAGGATCCCGAGACCACCGCGCTGCTCGTCACCCTGCACCGGCTGGTGGCCGCCGGTCCCGACCTGCCGCGCGCCCGCCGCGCGGCCGAGACCGTCGGGCGGCGGCTCGGCACGCTCCTCCCCGCCGCGCGCCCCGCCGCCAGTTGGTGGCGCACGCTGCTGTCCGGCGCGGAACGCCGTGACCACGCCGCCCGGGCCGTGGCGGAGCTCGGCGACGTGCTCGCCCGGGAGACCGAGACCCGGCTGCTCCTCGCCCAGGCCACCGCCGATCTGCTGCGCCCGCCGCCCGACGACGACGAGGCGTGGATCGACTTCGAGATCCGCTCGGCCGACTACTACAACCTGCTGGCCGAGCTCGCCGCCCTGGAGCCCGACGACCGGGTTGCCGCCGAGGGGTTCCTGCCCGACGAGCTGGCCGAACGCGTCAGGTCCCAGCGGCTCGACGACACCCACCGGCGCGTCTCTCTGCGCGGCTACCAGGCGTTCGGGGCCAGGTTCGCGCTGGCCCAGCGGCGGGTGATCCTCGGTGACGAGATGGGGCTGGGCAAGACCGTCCAGGCCATCGCCGCCATGGCCCACCTGCGCGCCGAGGGCGCCACGCACTTCCTGGTCGTCTGCCCGGCGAGCGTGCTGGTCAACTGGATCCGCGAGATCGAGACCCGCAGCACGCTGCGGGTCTACCGGCTGCACGGCGCCGAGCGCGCCACCGCCCAGGCCGAGTGGCCGGAGCACGGCGGCGTCGCGGTGACCACGTTCGACGGGCTGGCCAAGGTCGAGGCCGCGCACGAGGTCGCGATGCTCGTCGTGGACGAGGCCCACTACGCCAAGAACCCCGAGGCCCGCCGGTCCAGGGAGGTGGCCCGCTGGTGCGGCCGGGTCGACCGGGTGCTGTTCATGACCGGCACCCCGATGGAGAACCGGGTCGAGGAGTTCCGCAACCTCGTCCGCCACGTCCAGCCCGGCCTGCTCGCCGAGGTCAGGAGCAGCGACGCGGCGGCCGGCGCCGGGGCGTTCCGCCGCGCCGTCGCCCCCGTCTACCTGCGCCGCAACCAGGAGGACGTGCTGACCGAGCTGCCCGACCTCGTCCACGTGGACGAGTGGGAGGAGCTCAGCGCGGCCGACGCCGACGTCTACCGGGAGGCGGTGGCGGCCGGCCGGTTCATGGCCATGCGCCGCGCCGCCTACGCCGTGCCGGAGAAGTCGGCCAAGCTGGAACGGCTGCGCGAGCTGGTCGAGGAGGCGGCCCAGAGCGAGCTCAAGGTCGTGGTGTTCTCCTACTTCCGCGACGTGCTCGCCACCGTGGGCGAGGAGCTCGGCGACCACCACGGGCCGATCTCCGGCGACCTGGCGCCCGAACGCCGCCAGCAGGTCGTGGACGCCTTCACGGCCGCGCCCGGCCACGCGGTGTTACTCGCCCAGATCCAGGCGGGTGGGGTCGGCCTCAACCTGCAGGCCGCCTCCGTCGTGATCATCTGCGAGCCGCAGGTGAAGCCGACGATGGAGAGCCAGGCGGTGGCCCGCGCCCACCGCATGGGTCAGGTCCGCAGGGTGCAGGTGCACCGGCTGCTCTCGCCCGACAGCGTGGACGAGCGGATGCTGCGCCTCCTGCACGCCAAGAGCGCCCTGTTCGACGCCTTCGCCAGGCGCAGCGACCTCGCCGAGTCGACGCCGGACGCGATCGACGTCTCCGAGCAGACGCTGGCCCGGCAGATCGTCGAAGAGGAACAACGCCGCCTGCACGTCGGCGACGCGGCCGCACCCGCCTGACCCGCCACCCGGTTCAGCGAGCCGGGGGCTCGATGAGCTGGTGCGCCCACGGCGGGTCGGCGCCGGCCACCGCGCAGGTCAGCGCGGCGACCCGGGCGGCGAACGAGGCGGCCTCGGCGGCCGTGGCCAGGTCGAGCCGATCCAGCCGCCCGCCGAGCAGCCCGCGCTCGTCCAGCCGGTGCAGCAGCCCCGCGGTGAACGCGTCACCCGCGCCGACCGTGTCCACGACGGTCACCTCGGGCGCCGCCACCTCCGCCCGTGCTCCGGCCAGCGACACCAGCGCCCCGGACGCGCCCCTGGTGACCACGATCAGGCGAGCGCCCGCCTCGTGCCAGGCGTCGCAGACCCGCTCCACCGGCTCCCCGGGCGACAGGAAGGCCAGATCCTCCTCGCTCAGCTTGAGGACGTCGGCCACGCCGCACCAGCGCGCCATCTGGTAGTCCTCGCGTCTCGCCAGGCTGGGCCGGACGTTGGGGTCGATCGAGACGGTCAGGCGCTCCGCGGCGGCGGCCGCGAACGACTCCACCGCGTCCCGCCCCGGCTCCCTCACCAGCGCCAGGGAGCCCGTGTGCAGGCACGACACCCCGGCCAGGTCACGTGAGCCCAGCTCCTCCGGCGACCATCGCCAGTCGGCGGCGCCCTCGGCGTAGAAGCGGTATCCGGCCTGCCCGTGCTCGTCGAGCGACGCCACCGCGAGCGCACTCGGCTCCTCGGCGTCCACACAGCCCGACAGGTCCACCCCCGACGAGGCCAGATGCCCGCGGAACAACCCGCCGAACACGTCACCCGAGATCCGCCCGAAGAACCGCGCCTGGCCGCCGAGCCGCGCCAGGGCCACCGCCGTGTTCGCCGGCCCGCCCCCTGGAAACACCCGCAACCCCAGCCCGGCGGAGCGCGCCGCGTCACCGCCGGGGCCGGGCGCCTCCACGCCGACTCGTGAGGGCCGCGCGGCGGGTCGTGAGTCGTCCACGCCCGGCCGTCGATCGGCGAAGGCGTCCGCCACGCACTCGCCCAGGACCGCGATCATCGCCCGCCTCTCCGCCGGTCGCCGCCGTCTAGGCCGGAGGATAAGGGGGATTGGGGTAGTTCTGCGGGGCCTGGTGATAAGGAAAGGGGGGCTGGGGAGGTGGGAGAGCCACCGCGCTCCGGCGCTCGGCGGATGCGCACGCCGCCCCGCCGACCATCAGCCCGATGCCGACCATCGCGAAGATCTGCGCCCGCTGAAGGTCTTCCTCAATGGTGTCGATTCCCCCTGCGCAGTAATAGAGGCTCACAGCCAGCATGATGCACCCAAAGGTGAGAAATAGGACACGCATGAGGCGTGAGTTTACTGGTCCCCCACCGTCGATATCACTAGGCGATCTTGGGATCGGACTCGATCTCCAAGACCGCCTTGCCGTGCAGGCGGCGGCCGAGCAGGGCCTCGGTCGCCTTGGCGGCCTCACGCCAGGAGCCCCGCCATGAGATGCGCGGGGTCAGCCGACCGGCGGCGACGCCACCCGCCAGCCAGGTCAGGTCGGGCGCCAGGTTCCGGCAGGCGAGCAGGAAGAAGGTGACGATCGAGCGATCGTGCCGCTCATGGCCACCGGAGAAGGCCCCGGCCGGGAAGCTCTCGCCGCTGTCGGCCGCGTGCCCGACGGTGACCAGGGTGCCGCCCCCGGCCAGCCGGTCGTACGCCGACACCAGCTGGTCACCGCCGACCAGGTCCAGCACGCCGTCCACGGGCTCGGTGACCGCGTGCGGCCCGGACACGACCTCGTCCGCGCCGAGCTCTCGCAGGCTCTCACCGTGCGCGGCCGGGTCGCCGGTGGAGGCCACCACCTGGGCTCCGCCGAGGTGGGCGAGCTGCACGGCGTACCGCCCGACTCCGCCGGTCGCGCCCGTGACCAGCACGCGTCTGCCGAGGATCGGACCGAGCCGGTGGAGCGCGCGGAGCGCGCTGGCGCCCGCCACCGGAACGGTGCTGATCGCGCCGAGGTCGGCCTCCTGGGGCACGGCGCCCATGAGATCGGTGTCGACGGCGCGGAGTTCGGCCCAGGCTCCGTCGGCGGCCAGCGTGACCACCCGTGTGCCGGGGGCCGGGCCGGACCCGTCCGCGGCGGCGCGTTCGACGATCCCCGCGGCGTCCCAGCCGAGGATGGTCCCCTGCGGGGCGTTCCGGATGCCGAACGCGACCTCGCCGTAGTTGAGCGAGGTCGCCGTCACCCGTACCAGGGCCTGGTTCGGAGCGGGGACGGGGTCCGGTGCCTCACCGAGCCGCAGGCCGCCTGGAACGGAACGGTCGACGAGCAGAGCACGCATGGGGTCCACCTTTACCGAGGAGCTTATGCCACTGAGTGGCATAAACCTACAGGAGGCATTCGCGTACCGGCTACACTCTGGTTCGTGAGTATCGTGACGCCGCCCGCGAGGCTGCCACTGCGCGAGCGCAAGAAGCTCCGCACCCGCGAGGCGCTGATCGACACCGCGCTGGAGCACTTCACCGACCGCGGTTTCGACGGCACGACCCTCGACGATCTCTGCGCCGCCGTCGAGGTGTCCAAGCGCACCTTCTTCCGTTACTTCGACAGCAAGGAAGACGTCGCGATGGCGCCCACCCAGGACCTCTGGGCGGCCTTCCTGGACGATCTCCAGACCCGGCGGCCGACTGGCGGCCCGCTCTTGACGCTGCTCCAGGACACCCTGCTCGCGGCGCTCGACCGGATGCCCGCCGAGGGCTGGGCGGAGCGTGTTCTGCTCACCCGCCGGCTGGCCGCCCGGACACCGTCGATGAACGCGCACGGGCTGCAGTTCTGCGACCGCACCACCCGCGGCGCGATCACGATCCTGCGGGAGCGCTTCGGCCTGACCGACCCGCACGACCTGCGGCCCCGGCTGGCCCTCGACATGATGGTCGCGGCCTTCCACTGCGCGCTGGAGGAGTGGGCGTTCCAGCCCGGCCCCGTGAGCCGCGACGATCTCACCGCCCGCCTCCGCGACGCGTTCGCCGCGATCCCGGGCAGCGTCACGATGACGGTCGCCTGAACGACGAGACCGCCCGCCACCGCGCCCCGCTCTGCCCTCAGCCGCGCAGCCCCGCGAACAGGTCGTGCTCGTGGGCCGGGGCGTCGACCCGGGACCGGACCCGGGTGAACGCCTCGTTGGCGAACGCCTGGTGCTGGGCCTCCTTGGGCAGGCGCAGCAGGAAGATGTTGTCGCCCTGGCTGGCGTGGGCCCGCAGCGCCTCGAGCTTGTGATCGACGTAGGGGGCGACGTCGACCAGGGTGGTCACCAGCTCGTCAGGGGTGCCGAAGTCGTCGGACGGCTCGAAGTCGACGCCGAGGTCGACGCCGCTGTCGCGCATGTGCTCGAACATCCGCTTGATCGCCGACCGGGGGATGGCGGTGTAGTAGAGCTTGTCGGGGATGCCCGTCGCCTCGGCCGCCGCCACGGCGACGCGGTGGGTCTGCACGTGGTCGGGGTGACCGTAGCCGCTGCCGCCCGTCTCGTCGTAGGTCACCACCACCTGGGGCCGGTAGCGCTCCATCAACGCGCCGAGCCGGGCGGCGGCCGTGTCGACGGGCACGTTGGCGAAGGCGTCGGGATGGTGGTTGGTCTCCCAGCCGTCCATGCCGGAGTCGCGGTAGCCGAGCAGCTCGAGGTGGTCGATGCCCAGATGCCGCACCGACGCGCGCAGCTCGGCCAGCCGCAGCTCGGCCACCGCCTTGTCGTCGTGGCCCGGGTCGCCGGGTTTGACGCCGCCGGGACCGTCACCCTGCTCGCCGTTGGTGCAGGTGACCAGCACCGTGCGGATGCCCTCGCCGGTGTAGCGCGCCAGGATGCCGCCGGTGCTCAGGCACTCGTCGTCGGGGTGGGCGTGCACGGCCATGAGAGTGAGTTGGCGATCCATGTCCGAGAACACTACCCGCCGGTTCCGACAGATCCCGGCCCAGCCTGGCGGACCAGCTCCCCGGCCCTCAGGCGGGCGGCCGCCGCGGCCGCGCGGTCGCCGACGGCCTCGGCCAGCGCGCCCTGCTTGAGCCAGTTGAACGGGCTGCACGGCCGGACGTTGATCCGCTCGCTGACCAGCACCCGCGCGAGGTCGTGGCGGCCACCCCTGAGCGCCGCCTCCAGCAGCGTCCTCTGGACCGCGTCGCGCTGCGCGTGGCTGCCGCCGAACTCGTTGACCCGGTGCCTGATCGGCCAGAGCAGGTCCACGACCCGGTCGTGGTCGCCCTGCCCGAACGCCACCAGCGCCCGGCACACCGGCAGACCGACCCGGGCCGTCATGTCCTGGTTGGTGACTCCCGGCCGCGGCTCGGCCAGGTAGGTCTCGCGGGCGGCGATCAGCCTGCCGGCGTCGGCGAGGCGGCCCGCGCCCACGTACGACATGACCGCGTGCATGTCGTTGAACGCGTAGAACGGCTCCGCCACCAGCGCGGGCCAGCCCTCGGCCAGCGCGCTCCACCGCTCGTGCTGACCCGAGCCCTCCAGGTACAGCCGCCAGAGCAGGGCGGCGGCGTCGAGCAGCTCCATGGACGACCGCCCGGCGGCCAGGACCGCGTCGTAGATCGCCAGCGCCCTCGCCACGTCACCGGCCTCCAGCGCGTACAGCGCGTAGTGCCACCAGTTGTGCACGTTGAAGAACGTGCCGGTCGACCAGTCGTCCACCCTGGCGTCGAGGTAGCGGATGCCCTCGCCGAACCTGCCCTGCATCTCGTACGTGTGCACGACGGCGTGGATGCCCCACACGTCGCGCGCGTTCAGCTCGACCGCGCGCAGCCCGACCTCCTCGGACCTGTCGTAGTGCCCCGCCTCCTCCAGCCCGAAGGCGTACATGCCGAGCACGTGGCCGAAGTGCCGGTCGTCCTCGCGCCAGGCGGAGAGGGCGCCGCCGATCCGGTCGCGCAGCGAGCGGGCGTCGCCGGTGAAGAAGTCGATCTGGTGACCCGCGGCCAGGGCCAGCGCGTCACGGGGATGCTGCTCCGTGATCATGCCCAGCCGCCTCCCGCAGGTGAGGAAGTCGCCGTCGAGCAGCGCCTGCACGGCCTCCACATGGGCGCGCTCGCGGGGGAGCAGGGTGGAGTGGTCGATCCGGGCCCGGAAGGCGGCGAACCGCCGCCTGGCCGTCCGCGCGTCCTCGGCCTCGGTGGTGAGCAGCCCGAGGTAGGCGGCCAGGACGTTGCCCATCGGGAAGTCCGGCGCCTCGGCGAGGGCGGCCGTCGTCTCGGCGTCCACCTCCACCCTGAAGTGCAGCAGGTCGTCGATCGCCTGGTCATAGTGACGGGTGGCGGCGTCGCCGGCCCCGGTCATGGCCAGGTCGTGCTGGTCGGTGCTCATAGGGCCAAATATAGGAAGCCCCCGATCGAGCGTCTGTGCGGAAATCAACGGTCCGCGCGGCGTACGCGACAGGATCCGCGCGCGGAAGGGTGAACGGCACGGTGAGTGCGTGCACTTGTGCGCGGAAGTGGCCGGACACGGCGGGTTAACGTGCCGGGGTGCACGCGCTGCGGTGGCCAGCCGCCTCGGCCGGCGCAGGGCGTGCCACTCGTCCGCGTGATCGCGCGGACCAATCCACCGAAAACAGGAGAATCACATGTCCATGCCCTCCAAGGCTCCGTCGAGGTCACGCCGCCTGCGCCTGTCCGCGCTGGCGGTGGCGGTGACCGCCGGCGCGCTGCTCGCGGGGAACGTGACCCAGGCCGAGGCGGCACCACCGGAGGTGATCAGCCGCTGGAACAACGAGCTGGTCCACTCCAACTCCGTCAGCCCCGGCTTCAGCATGTTCCTCTCCAGCGGGGCGTACACGATCAGCGCGAAGCTCTCCGCGGCGAACCAGGGGAGCTCGACGATCAACTATTCCTGCATCCTCAGCGCCCAAGGCGGCGCCGACACCGACGTCGCCGCCGTGACGCTGGCGCCGAACGCGACCCAGTCGGTCGTCCTGAACGTCGTGCACAACTTCACGAGCACAGGGCAGCTGACCTTCGCGTGCACCAAGCCGGTTGGGACCCCCGCCGTCCGGATGCAGCAGGTGAAGATCACCGCGATCAAGGTCAACACGCTGGACAACCAGCCGTTCTGACCGACCCGCGATGCGAGCCGGCCGGCTCGGGGCGTCCCGTTCGCCTCGGGTCGGCCGGTTACGTGTGCGCTCCTTCCGGGCCCCGCATCCGTCGGTGGCGTCGGGCACACTGGGGGCCCATGACACACGACGGTGACGCGGGAGTGCCGGGCTCGCTGGCCAGGGTGCTGGCCGAGGTGAGGGCGGAGCGGGTCGCGCAGGACGCACGATGGGGCGTCCAGGAGTTCCCCGACGGCACCGGCCCTGACGGTGCCGGGTCTCCTGGCCTTCGGATTGACGGCCCTGGGATTGACGGCCCTGGGATTGACGGTACAGGGGTCGATGGCGCTGGGGTTGACGGTGCTGGGGTTGACGGTGCTGGGCCGGGCGGAGCGGGAGGCGGGCGCGCGGGTGCGGTGGCCGCCGCCGACCAGGCCAAGCGGGCGGTCGCCGAAGCCGTTGCGGCGGGGCGGCTGACCTGGCGGCACATCCTGCACGAGGAGGTCCTGGAGGCGTTCGCCGAGGACGAGGCCGCGCGGTTGCGCGAGGAGCTGATCCAGGTGGCCGCCGTGGCCGTCAAGTGGGCTCAGGCCCTCGACCGCCGCCAGACCTCACCTCCCGACCTGGCGTGCCGGACCGACCTTGCCGGTCTGGTGGATCAGCCACCTCCGGCCGGTCCAGCGGATCAACCATGTCCGGTCGGTCTGCTGGATCAGCCACCTCCGGCCGGTCCGGTGGGTGGGACGGTCCCGGCGGGCGAGGAGCGGTTCCGGGCCGTCGTGGCCGTGCACGTGCTGGTCGTGCGGGGCGAGGAGGTGCTGCTCGGCAGGAGGGCCGGCACCGGCTGGGCCGACGGGAGGTGGCACCTGCCGTCGGGCCATCTGGAGCCGGGCGAGTCGGTCGTGCGCGCCGCCGTGCGGGAGGCGCGGGAGGAGCTCGGCGTCGGCATCGAGCCGCGCGACCTGACCTTCGCGCACATCATGCACCGCGCGCCCGACCGGGTCGACCTGTTCTTCGTCGCCCGCGAGTGGCAGGGCGAGCCGCGCAACGCGGAGCCGCACAAGTGCTCCGAGGTGCGCTGGTGGCCGCTCGACCGGCTGCCCGTCGACACCGTCGGCTACGCCGCGGCCGCTGTCGCCGAGGTGCTCGGACAGGTGCCGTTCACGCTGCACGAGTGGCCCGGCGAAGACTGACCGCTCGCGCGCGGGATCACGAGGCCGTGGGCGCCGACGGCCAGGGCAGGGATGACCGACCGCCGCGCCGGGGCCACGAGATTGCCTATCGACACGGAGAGTGATGGCATGGATACTCTTCGTGTAACCCCCGCTTCTCTGATCACTTCCGTACCAACGGCGGTCGCGTGCCGTCCGCAGGCCGGCAGAGGTCAGGGAACACCGTAAGGAGAGCGATGCATTCGAAGAGGTCCACCGCGCTCACCCTCGCCGTCCTTCTCGGCGGCGCGTGCCTGACGACGGCCGCGGCCAGCGCCACGTCCGCCAACGCCACGTCCGCCGACACCGCGCCGGCGGCCGTGGTCCAGCGCGCCGGCGCGCTGCCTCCCGGCTACCAGCTCGTCACCCTGCCCAACGCGAACGTGCCGAACTTCCAGCGCCGCACCCTCTACTGCCCCGGCTCGAAGAGGGTCCTGGGCGGCGGGGCCGAGGCCCGGGGCAACGACGCGATCCTGGTCGGCTCGTTCCCCACCGATGACGGGCGCGGCTGGATCGGCATCGGCCGCCAGAACGCCTACCGTGACGTCGGCATCAGCGTCTTCGCCATCTGCGCCGACTGACGTCCGGCACCACGAGGCCCCGGTCGCCCTGTCGGCCGGGGCCTTTCCACGCCCGGACCGCCGCGGAGCTGATCGCGTTCTGCCGCGACGGGCTGGCCGGGTTCCGCCCACGTGAGGTGCTGATGCTGGACGAGCCGCCCAAACCCGGCCACAGGCAAGATCCAGCGCGTCGTGGTCCGGGAGATCGCCGCCTGGACGGGTGGACCCCGGAGCTCTCAACGGGCCTGGGCCTCGCGCAGGTCCTTGACCAGGATGTGGCACACGTCGGCCACCTGTTCGACCCGGCCGTCCGCGCGATACACCTGGCGGGTGGTCGGGACCGGCGGGTGCGGCCACTCGCGGTAGCCCAGCCGCCGGTACAACGAGCGTGCGCGGTGGTTGTCCAGGTCCACGCCGAGCGCCACCCGGGAGTGGCCGAGATCGCGCAGCCGCGCCTCGGCCGCGTCCATCAACTGGGTGCCGATCCGGTGGTTGCGCTGCTCGGGCGTGACCTCGAGGTGCGTCAGGAGCGGCACGCCCGGCAGCCGGTCGCGAAGCTCGGGCTCCTCGGCCGAGTCCAGCCACAGGTACACGTCGCCGACCGGGGTGAACGCCTGCCACGCGACCAGCAGCACGCCGTGCCCGGCCCGCTGCCGGGCGAGCTGGGTGACGAAGTACGGTTCCTGCCCCAGCGCGCCGACCAGCGAGGGCAGGTCGGTCTGACAAGCAGCCCGGATCCGGACATGTCGCATGACATCTACGATCGGGGGATAAATCGCTGCCTTACAAGCTGGTGAGGCGAGTTCTGTTAGGTGACCACGAAGGATCCGGCGCCTTTGGGCAGAAGTTCACGGCCGCAGGTGTATCGAGGTGAAGGGGGGATGGGTGGGGGCCGACAGCCGTCTCAGCGCCTCGCCGACGGACTCGGCGACGGGCAGGCACTCCACGAAGTCACGCCACGACTTCAGGTCGGCCCGCCAGGCGTCGAGGTAGGTCAGGCACATGTCCGGTGTGATCAGAGCGAGGCGCCCCAGCGACGCCTTGAGTGCCTCCTCCATGCGACGCCGCTCCCCGGACTCCACGTTCGAGTCCGGAATATGCCGCAACACGCTCAGAATGAAGCGGTGGCGTCTGGCGAGGAAGTCCTTCCAGTGGCCCTGATGCGCGTCGCGGATGGTCCTGCCCTCATCGAGCAGCCAGAAGATCCCCTCGGCGAGTACGTCTCCCAGCTCCTCGTTTCTGGCCCGGGCGGGTGTGCGGAAAGGCTCGTACGGAGCCTGTTTCACCGTGCCCGTCACGGCGAGCGGTCGTAGCCCATCCGCTTCGAGCAGGTAGAACCAGTCCTCGTTGTAGATATCGGGAAAGTAGGAGACGCAACGGGTGGTCTCCACCGCGAGTGCGCCGCCGCCGACGAACGAATCCTGAGCGCCGCCGACCGCGCGGAAGGCGTGGCAGACAACCGAATTGTCAGGGAACCCACCCACTGACAGGCCGACGGCGCTGTAGGTGTGGAGCAGCCCTGCCGCTCTGCGAAGGTCATCAGGCGCGCTGACCTCGATGTCGTCGTCGAGGAACACGATGCGCCGCCATCCCCGCATCCTGGCGAGGGCGAGGGCGAGGTTGCGTTTCGCCGCCGTGTCGGTCCTGCGGCGAAACCTGTGTGGCAGGACTGACGAGGTCTCGAACCGGGGCAAGGCGAGCGCGTGACTGTGGGTGAAGTCGATGGCGATCACTTCGGCCCCATGGCTGCCGAGCGCTTTGACATGTTCGGTCCCGGTGTAGGGCCCACTGCAGATCACGAGCAGCGGGCACCGGAGCCTCCTCGAAAGGTCGGCCGCGTGGAGCAGGCGGCGGCGATGACGGACCGTGGGCACCACGATCGCGTCGATCGTGGCCGCTTGGTCAACGGGCGCGTCCGGCGCCAGAAGCAGATGCCTGTGGGTTCCGTGGTGATCGCTGGATCTCAGGGGAGACACGGGCGAACCGCCAGCGGAATCCGGATCCGAAGAAAGGTGACGATCCAAGCCGGTCCCCGGGGTGGGGAATGGGGCGCTGACGTGGACGCCGCGCGTTGCCTCCTGTGCATCCGTCATTCGACAGTCGCTGATCTCTTGGTCCTCAGGACGTTCGGCCGGGTGGTCGTTCATGGATGGCCGGGCCACTCGTGCAGCCTTGACTCCTCCTGTGTCCAGTCGGGAGTCATCACCAAGCCGTTGAGGATGGAGACGCGGGTGAGAATGGCGAACGACTCGCTGTCGCCGAACCGGTCATTTACGTAGGCGGCGTTTCTGTCGCGGAAACGGCTGTCGGTCAGCGTCCGGACCGCGCCCAGGGTGCCGCGGCCGTACATGCCGTTGCAGATCGTGAGCGTGCGTTTGCGGTTGAGCGGGTTGGGCCCCCGGTAGAAGAGCGCGACATCCTCGAGGAGCACGCCGTCGTCGCGCAGCCTGGGATGGTGGCGCTCGGATCCGGCCTCGAAGTAGGGGCCGGCCGAGCCGTCCCAGTCGTTGATCTGTCTGACGGGCAGGCCGAGGTGATGGATGACGTCGGCGGTGAGGTCGTTCCAGTCGACCCCGCCGAGCAGCACGAGGTGCGTGGTGAGATCGTCGGGCACCAGCTCGTTGGGTGTGTGGCGGCGGACCTCGCTCGACGGGTTGAAGGCCCGGATGTGGCCGTGCAGCTCGAAGAGCGCGTCCAGGTCGGCATAGGTGTAGAGCTCGATGTAGTCGGGATCGTGGGGCTTGACGTACGGCATGCGGTCCAGCAGCTCCTGCGGCAGACGGGCGCAGACGAGCGTGACCGGCTTGTCGTCGCCGAAGTCCCACGGATTGCGGACCGTCTCCGGATCGGAGACGACCTGGCCGAGCGCGGCGGCGCGCAGGGCCAGCAGCTCCTGCCGGAGGTCCTCCCGCGTCCGCAGCTCATCGGGGTCGAGCTCGTCGTCCGGCAGCGGGGCGAGCGAGCCGTCGCGCAGCGAGCGGATGGTGCAGAAGAGGGTCGCGTAGGCTTCCAGCCGGTTGACCGGCGGGACCTTGGGCGCGTTCGGAGACTCCCAGGACGAGATGAGCGGGACACTCACGTCGAGGGCGCGTGCCAGCTGTGGCTGCGTGACGCGGGTGTCCGGCCACTGCCGATCGCGCAGCGAGCGTAGCCGTCGTGCTAAGGCCCGGCCGGAATCCACCATGATGGCACTCCTCATCTGAGCTTCAGTGTCTTCAGTAAACCTCTACTGATGCTCAGATGCGAGCATATTTGGCCAGGCCAGCGTCGCCAGACGGATCACGTCGCGACGAATGCTTCATTGTAGGACAGTGGCCGAGTCTTAGGCAGGTGATTAGGGGAAAGCGGTGGTGGGCATCTCATATTCAGGACTTGTCGCACGTCTGCTGAAGGTTAACTGAAGTTAATTGCGGAGGATTTACCGTGAGCATCAGGGATCCGCCGAGCATGCCTGGAGGCGCGGGCTAGCACCCACGAACAGGCAGGCACCCCCGGGTCGGCGCAAACGATCACCAGGAGTGCCCGCACTCGTACAGGCCCCATCGGCGCGTCACACACCGGGAACCTCGATGCTCGCAACCATAGTCTTCCCCACCGGCCTGGCAACCGTCGTCGCCAGCCCCGAGGGCGTCGCCGCGGCGCGCGGCGCCCTCTACCTCTTCGCCGTGGTCTCGTTCTGGGCCCTCATCCTGGCCGTCCGCCAGGTGTCCAAAGTCGTCACCGCCCTGCTCCGCGCGCTGCTCGTGCTCCTCGCCCTCGCGGCCCTGGGCGCGGTGGCCGTCGCGATCATCGCGCAGGTGGCGCTCGCCATAGGGCCCCACTGACGGCGCGTTTCACGAAGAGGGCGCCCGCCGTATGCCGGCGGGCGCCCTCACCGGCGCTCCCTACCTCCGGAAGAGGCCGACCGACCAGCGGACCGGGCGGTTCGTGGCTTCGCCCCTCATGCGCAACGTCACCGTGATGGTCACCTGCTTGCCCTTCGGCACCGTGAACGTGGTCATGGCCATCGGGAACGAGCCCTTCTTCCATACGCCGCACGAACCGCTGGACGAGCTGTCCTTCCCGTTCACCCGGTAGGCGAACCACAGTCGGTCGGCCAGGTCGCCGGTGCAGATCTGGTCGACGCCGAGCGGGCGGCCGTCGCCCAGGACCCGGAAGGTAGCCGACTTCTCCCGGGGCCAGGTGCCCGTCGAGGAGTCGGCCAGCGAGTAGCCGTCGATGCGGCGGGGCAGGGCCCTGGGCGCCTTCGGCTCGACCGGCCGCTCCGGCGGCGTCCACTCGTAGACGCCCAGCGTCCAGGCGGCCCGCTCGGGCTTCACCGGCTCGCAGGGGCCCTTGCCGTCGGCCCGCACACAGGCCGTACCGCTGCGCTTCGCGTCGAAGGTGAGCGTGATTCGGTCGCGGGCGCCAGGCGGCAGGGTCAACGGCAGGAGCCTCATCTCCTTGTCACAGGGGCCGAAGTAACCCCCCATGTTGATTCCGTCGATCCTCACCCTCGGGCTGCCGCCCGTAGTGCCGCCGGACGTGCAGATTCCGGCCACGTCCAGCGGCCTGCCCGTGACCGGGATCGTCACCTTGGCCGTCTCGCTGCCCGTCCTCTTGATGGCGGTCAGGGCGAGGCGCCGGTACTCGGTGCCGTCCGGGGAGGTGAACCTCTCGGGCAGCTCGGCGGCCCCGGACGCGGCGGATGGCCCGGACGGCTGGGTGGCGGTCGTGATCTGGGGTCCCGGCTCCGCCGTACCGGACAGCAAGGGGAAGCCCAGTGCGGCGATCGCCAGCACGGCGGTCCCGGCGCCGAGCCGCCTGCGGAGGCGGATTCGGCGGATGCGGACCTGAATCTGCTCGTTGCGCACCGGGTTGGCGGGAGCCGGGCCCTCGCCGTGCGCGTGGAGAACGTCTCGCAGGTCTTGTACGGTCATCGGTGCAGCTCCTTCGCGATCAGGTCGTCGACGCGCAGTTTCGCCAGGGCCTTGGCGGTCTGGCTCTTGACCGTGCCGGGCTCGCAGCCCAGCAGCCGGGCCACCTCGGTCACCGGCAGGTCCTCGTAGAAGCGCAGCACCACGACGGCGCGTTGCTTGGCCGGGAGCCTGCCCACGGCCTCCCAGAGGGTGTCGCGCTCGCCCAGCCCGCCCGTCGCGTCGAGGACGGGCATGTCGGGCAGGTCGCCGGCGGGTCGCTCCGCCCGCCACTTCCGGCGCCACCACGAGGTGTACGTGGTCACCAGCACCCTGCGCACGTACGACTCGGGGTCGTCCACTCGCGCCCAGGCGAACCACGTCTTGGCCAGCGCCTCCTGCAGCAGGTCCTCGGCCAGGGCCCAGTCCCGGGTCAGCAGGTAGGCGGTGCGTAACAGCCGGTCGGACCGTGACACCACGAAGTCCTGAAACAACGCCCGATCCACCACTGAACAGCCTCCCGTCAGGTTTCCGACGGTTGTGACGCGATGGGCGACGCCTCAGGTTGCCCGGCCGGCGCGGATCACCGTGAAGGGGGCCAGCTCGCCCAGGCCGCGCACCGACAGCCGGTCGACCGCGCGCAGGTGGAAGGCCCGGTCGCCCTCCAGTTCCTCGGCCATCTCCGGATCGGCCAGGATCGTGCCGGGCAGTGCCAGCGCGGTCAGCCGGCTGGCCAGGTTGACCGTGGTGCCGAACACGTCGCCCATCCGCCAGATCACCGGCCCGGCCGCCAGGCCGACGCGCAGCTCCGGCATGCCCCTGACCCTGGCGTGGATCTCGACCAGCCGCAACGCGATCTCGGCCGCCTCGTGCGCCTTGCCGGCGACGAACAGCACCGAGTCGCCGAGCGTCTTGACCACGCGCCCGCCGGAGGAGGTGATGATGTCGGAGGAGCGCCCCTCGAAGCCGTCGACCAGCTCGGCCAGCTCCCACTCGGTGATCTGCCTGCTCAGCCTGGTGAACCCGACGAGGTCGGCGAAGCCGACGGCCAGCCGGGCCGCGCTCCGCTCCTGGACGGCCATCCGGCCGGCCGCGGCGGCGAGCTGGCGCTGCCAGGAGTAGACGAGCAGCTTCGCCAGGTCGGGCACCACCCGCTCGGCCCGCCTGCGCCACGCCCTGGGCCGCTCGGCCAGCGGCACGCCCGCCTGGTCGAGCGCCTCGGCGCCGAGCTGCGCCTGCGACTCGGCCAGCCGGGTGGAGGCCCGGCCCAGCGAGCGGGCGATGAGCAGGACGTGCTCCTCGTCGTAGACGCCGTCGCTCACCATGCCGAGCAGGGTCCTGAGCGCTTCCACGTCGGAGTCGGTGAACTCGACGGCGTCGTCGGCGACGTTCGGGAAGCCCAGCGCGCGCCAGAACCGGCGCGCACGGTAGACCGGCACCCCGGCCATCTCGGCGACCTGGTGGCTGGTGTAGCGACGGGGCTCACGCAGGAACGCCTCCGCAAGCCCGTCGTGTTCCTCGCGGGCCACGGCTGCAACATACACCGCCAAAGCGGGTGTTATGGCTACTCCAGTAGGGCCCGGAGCGCCGGACGTTCGCTGGTGGGGACGTATCCCACGTAGTAGTCGTACATGGTCCGCCGGGAAAGCCGGGCGGCCAGCGGGCCGTCGCCGGCTCGGACGGCGGCCAGGACCTCCTCGTGGTGGCGGATGCTCTGGCGCATCAGCGCCACGCGGTCGGGCGCGGCGGCGATCTTGTCGGCGATCAGGCCCAGCACGATCGAGCGGACCACCTCGGTGCAGATCTGGATGAGCTTGTTGCCGCTGGCCTGCGCCACCGTGTCGTGGAAGGCCACGTCGGCGGTGCTGAACTCGTCGTAGCCCACCTCGACGGCGGCCCGCATCGCGGCGATGGCCGTGTCCATCTCGGCCAGTTGCTCGTCGGTGCGCAGCCGGGCCGCCAGCAGGTTGGCCGAGGAGTCGAGCACCATGCGGAACTGCACCAGCTCGCCGAGCGACAGCCCGTCGACCCGCGCCAGCATGGTCATCGACTTGCGCAGCTCGGTGGGGGTGAACGGCTGGACCTCGGCGCCATGGGGGTCGCCCGGCCGGGACCTGACCAGGCCGCGGGCCTGCAGCACGCGCAGCGCCTCGCGGACCGTGGAGCGGCTCACCGAGAACTGTCCCATCAGGTCACGCTCGCTGGGCAGCCGCTGCCCGGGGCAGAGCGTGCCGCTCTCGATGGCCTCCTCGACCTGCTCGACGATGCGCTCGTAGGCACGTACGGTTCGCACCGGCTCGAACCGTGGACCACCCATTTCGCCCCCTTGACCCGAGCCGTCACCGACTGGCAATGTGCAGCCTACTGGTCGGACCAGTGCACTATCCAGGAGGCTGTTGGACATGAGGCGCATCGGCATCTGGATCGCCGTGGGCGGTCTCCTGCTGGGCACGACCGCCTGCGGCGGCGGGGGCGGAGGCGAGCCCGCAGGGCAGGCGGCCGGGAGCCAGACGTTGTCCGTCGGGTTCGTGGCCGAGCCGGCCAACCTCGACTTCACCTCGACCGAGGGCGCCGCGATCCCGCAGGCGCTGCTCGTCAACGTCTACGAGGGGCTCGTCAAGCTCGGCCAGGACGGCTCGATCCAGCCGCTGCTCGCCGAGAGGTGGGAGGTCTCGCCCGACCGCAAGACCTACACCTTCTCGCTGCGCAAGGGCGTCACGTTCAGCAACGGCGCCCCGTTCACCGCCGACGACGTGATCTTCTCGTTCGACCGCGTCAAGTCCGACTGGAAGCTGAAGATCAAGTCGCAGCTCGACTCGGTGGACCGGGTCGAGAAGGACGACGAGTCGACGGTCGTCGTGACGCTCAAGCAGCCGAGCAACGGCTTCCTCTACACGCTGACGACCCGGCTGGGCGCGATGTTCAGCCGCACCGGCGTCGACGACCTGGCCAACAAGCCCGTCGGCACCGGCCCCTACACGCTGGCCTCCTGGAAGCGCGGCGACTCCATCCAGCTGAACGGCAACGACGCCTACTGGGGCGCCAAGCCCAAGGTCACGGCCGTCACGCTGAAGTACTTCAAGGACGCCACGGCGATGAACAACGCGCTGCTGACCGGCGGCATCGACGTCATCTCCAGCGTCCAGGCGCCCGAGTCGCTGCGGCAGTTCGCCGATCCCGGCCGCTTCGAGACGGTCGAGGGCACCACCAACGGCGAGGTCGTGCTGTCGATGAACAACGACCGCGCGCCGTTCAACGACAAGAAGGTGCGACAGGCGGTGCGCCACGCGATCGACCACAAGGCGCTGCTCGACACCGCCTGGGCCGGCCGCGGCGGGCTGATCGGCTCCATGGTGCCGCCCACCGACCCCTGGTACGAGGACCGCACCGGCGACTACCCCTACGACGTCGCCAAGGCCAAGGAACTGCTCGGCGGCAAGACGTACGACGTCAAGATGCGCATCCCCAACCTGCCCTACGCGGTGGCGAGCGCCCAGGTGGTCAAGTCGCAGCTGGCCCAGGTGGGCATCAACGCGGAGATCGAGCCCCTGGAGTTCCCGGCTCGCTGGCTGGACCTGGTGTTCACCAAGGCCGACTACCATCTGTCCATCATCAACCACGTCGAACCTCACGACATGAGCATCTTCGCCGACAAGTCCTACTACTTCCGGTACGACAATCCGGAGTTCGGCAAGCTGCTCACCTCCGCCGACCAGGGCAGCGAGCAGCAGCGGATCGACGACCTGAAGAAGGCCGCCCGGATGCTCTCCGACGACGCCGCGGCCGACTGGCTGTTCCTGTTCCCCAACCTGATCGTGGCCAAGAAGGGCGTCACCGGGCTGCCGAAGAACGGCATCGCGGAGGCCTTCGACTTCACGGCGCTCGCCAAGCAGTGATCCTCTACCTCGTCAAGCGGCTGGCGGTGCTCGTCGTGAGCACCGCCGTCGCCGGTGTGGTGGTCTTCGCGTTCATGGCCCTGCTGCCCGGCGACCCGGCCGAGATCGCGCTGGGCGTCAACGCCACTCCCGAGGCGCTGGAGGAGCTGCGGCGGCAGTTCGGCACCGACCGGCCGGCCGCGGCGCAGTTCGCCGACTGGTTCGGCGGTCTCGCCCAGGGCGACTTCGGCACCTCCTACGTGACCAGTTCGCCCATCGGGCCGCAGGTCGCCGACCGGCTCGGCGTCACGGTGACGCTCGTGCTCGGCGGCATGGTGATCGCGCTGCTCATCGCGGTCCCGCTCGGCGTCTTCGCCGCCGTCCACCACCGCGACCCGCTCGGCGTGGCGATCAGCGCCGCCAGCCAGGTCGGCATCGCGATCCCCGCCTTCCTGGCGGGCATCCTGCTCGTCTTCGTGTTCGCGGTGCAGGCCCAGGCGCTCCCGTCGGGCGGGTACGTGCCCTTCACCGAGAGCCCGGGCGAGTGGCTGCGCGGCCTGCTGCTGCCGTGGCTGTCGCTCGGCCTCGTCCAGGGAGCCGTCCTGACCAGGTACGTCCGCTCCGCCGTCCTCGACGTGATGCGCGAGGACTACCTGCGCACCGCCCGGGCCAAGGGCAGGGGCCGGATGGGCGCCCTGTGGCGTCACGGCCTGCGCAACGCCTCCGTCCCCGTGGTCACCGTGCTCGGCCTGCAACTGGCCACCCTGCTCATCGGCGCGGTCGTGGTCGAGCGGGTGTTCGTCATCCCCGGCCTGGGCGACCTGCTGCTCAACGGCGTCGCCGGGCGCGACCTGCTGCTCGTCCAGGGGGTGGTGATGGTGCTGGTGGTGGCCGTGCTGCTGATCAACTTCGTGGTGGACGTGGCCTACGCGGCGCTCGACCCCCGGCTCAGGGGGGCGCGATGAGACTCCGGGTCAACGCCGGTCTGGTCGCCGGAGCCGTCCTCGTCGGGCTCGTCGTGCTGGCGGCGCTGGTGTCGTTCGTGTGGACGCCGCACGACCCCACGCTCGTCGACGCGGCGGGCAAGCTGCGCGACCCCGGCGACGGCTACCTCCTGGGCGCCGACAAGTTCGGCCGCGACACCCTCAGCCAGCTCATGGTCGGCGCGCGCACCACGCTCTACGTCGGCATCGTGGCCGTCGGCATCGCCGCGCTGCTCGGCACCCCGCTCGGCGTGATCGCCGGGATGACCCCGTACGGCTGGCTGTCCGAGCTCGTCATGCGGGTCAACGACCTCGTGTTCGCCTTTCCCGCGCTGCTGCTCGCCGTCATGCTCGGCGCCGTCTACGGGGCCGGCACGCTCACCGCCATGATTGCCATCGGCGTGGCCACCGTGCCGGCGTTCGCCCGCGTGGCCAGGGCGGCCACCCTGCAGGTCATGGTGACCGACTACATCCTCGCCGCCCGGGCGGCGGGCCGGCGCGGCACCGCCATCGCGTTCCGGCACGTGCTGCCGAACATCGGCTCCATGCTGATCGTCCAGGCGTCGGTGTCCTTCGCGATCGCCATCCTGGCCGAGGCGGCGCTGTCGTTCCTCGGCTTCGGCACCCGCCCGCCGACCCCCTCCTGGGGCCGCATGCTGCAGGAGTCGCAGGAGCTGCTGTTCTCCACGCCGCGCCTGGCGCTGTGGCCCGGTCTGGCGATCGCGCTGGCCGTCCTCGGGTTCAACCTGCTGGGCGACGGCCTGCGCGACCATCTCGACCCCAAGCTCAGGAGGATCCGTGCTGAGCGTTGAGGGTCTCAGCGTCAGCGCCGAGTCGGTACGGCTGGTGCGCGAGGTGTCGTTCGCCATCGCGCCGGGCGAACGCGTCGGCCTGATCGGCGAGTCCGGCTCCGGCAAGTCGCTGACCGCGCTGGCGCTGATGGGCCTGCTCCCGGAGGGCGTGACCGCCACCGGCACGGCCAGGCTGCGCGAGCACGACCTCCTCGGCGTGCCCGAAGGCCGGCTCAAGCGGCTGCGCGGCCGGGACGTCTCCATGGTGTTCCAGGAGCCGATGACCGCGCTCAACCCGCTCATGCGGGTCGGCGCGCAGGTCGCCGAGGTCATGACCCTGCACGGCGAGCCCGCCGCGCGGGCCCGTGAGCGCGCCGTCGAGCTCCTCGACCGGGTACGCCTGCCGCGGCCCGGCCAGATCGCCCGCGCCTACCCCCACCAGCTCTCCGGCGGCCAGCGCCAGCGCGTCATGCTCGCGATCGCCCTGGCGAACGAGCCCGACCTGCTCATCTGCGACGAACCCACCACCGCGCTCGACGTCACCGTGCAGAAGCAGATGCTGGAGCTGATCGCCGAGGTCGCGCCCGCGCTGCTGTTCATCACGCACGACCTGGCCGTGGTCGCCTCGATCTGCGAGCGCGTCCTGGTCATGTACGGCGGCCGGGTCGTCGAGACCGGCCCCATCCGCGAGGTGTTCGCCCGGCCCCGCCACCGCTACACCGAGGGCCTGCTGGCCGCCTCCCGGCTGACCCCGCGCGGCACCCGGCTGCCCACGATCCAGGGCAGCGTCCCGCCGGCGGGACGGTTCCCCGACGGGTGCGTCTTCCGCAACCGCTGCCCGCAGGCCGGCCCCGCCTGCGAGACCGAGCCGACGCTGACAGGAGACGGCCATGCCTTCGCATGCTGGCACCCCGGCGCCTGACGCGGTGCCTGACGCTGACTCCGGCCTCGCCGGCTCCCCCGAGACCGGGCCGCTGATCGAGGCCCGCGACGTCACCCGCGTCTACCGCCGCCCCCGCACCTCGCTCACCAGGCCCGGCGAGGCCGTGCACGCGCTGAACGGCGTGTCGCTCACCGTCCGCCGGGGCGAGCGGTTCGGCATCGTCGGCGAGTCGGGCTCCGGCAAGTCGACCCTGCTGCGCCTGCTGTGCGCGCTCGACCAGCCCACCAGCGGCGTCATCCGGTTCGACGGGCAGGACCTGGCCGGCAGGTCCGAACGGCGGCTGCGGTTCCTGCGCCGCAGCCTGCAGATCGTCTTCCAGGACCCGATGAGCTCGCTCGACCCCCGCATGCGGGTGCGCGACCTCGTCGCCGAGCCGCTCGTCGCCCTCGGCGAGCCCGTCGGCGGCCGGGTCGCCGATCTGCTCGACGAGGTCGGCCTGCCCGCCTCGGCCGCCGACCGTTACCCGCACCAGTTCTCCGGCGGCCAGCGCCAGCGCATCGCGATCGCCCGCGCGCTCGCGCCCCGCCCCAAGGTGCTGGTCGCGGACGAGCCGGTCAGCGCGCTCGACGTGTCCGTACGCGGCCAGATCCTCAACCTGCTGGCCGACCTCGTCGACGAGCTCGGCCTCACCCTGGTCTTCGTCTCGCACGACCTGTCCGTGGTCCGGCACGTCTGCGAGACCGTGGCGGTGATGAACGGTGGTGAGATCGTCGAGACGGGCCCGGTCGACGACGTGTGGGCCGCGCCGCGTCACCCCTACACGAGGACGCTGCTGGAGGCCGTACCGACTTTGGAGGATGTGTTGTGATCGACGTCGACGCACAGGGAGTGGTGGAGTTCACCCAGGCGCTGGTCCGCGTCCCGAGCACCAACGACCCGGCGCTCGGCCGCAGCGAGCGGCCCGCCGCCGAGCTGGTCGCCGCGAAGATGCGCGAGTGGGGCTGGCGGCCGGTCGTCTCCGAGGCCGCGCCCGGCCGGCCGAATGTGGTGGCCGTCGTCGAGGGCGGCGGCGGTGACGGGCCGACGCTGATGTTCGAGGGCCACACCGACGTGGTGACCGAGGGCGACCTGTCGACCTGGACCGTCGACCCGTTCGGCGGCGAGATCCGCGACGGCAGGCTGTGGGGGCGGGGCAGCGCCGACATGAAGTCGGGCCTGGCCGCGACCCTCTACGCCACCCGAGCGCTGCAGCTCGCTGGACCGTTCCCGGGGCGGATCAAGGTGTGCGCGCTGGCCGACGAGGAGGGCCTGATGCTCGGCGCCCACCACTTCGTCGCCGAAGGGCTGGCCGCCGGCGTCGACGGCGCCATCGTGGCGGAACCCGAGGCCGGCGAGATCTGCGCGGTCGCCAAGGGCGCGCTGCGGCTGCGCGTCGACCTCACCGGCAAGATGGCCCACGGCGCGATGCCGCAGCACGGCCGCAACCCCGTCCAGGCCGTCGGCTCCCTGCTCGTCGCGCTGCGCGACCTGGAGCGGGAGCTGCAACGGCGCCACCCCGCGCACGAGCACCTCGGCGAGGTGTACGTGACGCCGACCGTCGTCCAGGCCGGCACCGAGGAGCAGGTCAACGTCATCCCCGCCGTCGCGTCCGTCTTCGTCGACGTGCGCACCATCCCGGGGGTGGACCACAAGGAGATCGCCGACCGGGTGGCCGTGCTGGCCGCCGCCGACGGCATCGCCGCCCAGGTGACGAGCCTGGTCGACCGGCCGCCGGTCGAGGTGCCCGTGGACGATCCCGTCGTCGTCGCCCTGGCCGGCGCGCACCGCGCGGTCACCGGCGCCGAACCGGTCTACGGCGGCGTGCCCGGCTCCACCGACGGCACCGTCCTCACGCACTGGGGCGGCGTCCCGTCCGTGGTGTACGGGCCGGGCGGCAAGTGGATCGCGCACCAGGCCGACGAGTACGTCGAGGTGGCCGAGATCGTCCAGTGCACCCGCGTCTTCGCCGAGGCCGCCCGCCGCTTCCTGACCGGGACATCCGCGTGACTCCCCGCCCGGCCGGAAGTTCGGCGCTTCCCGGTGCCCGCGTGCCGGTCGGCGGGAGTTCGCCGCTCCCCGGTCAGAGGGCGGGGCTGGTCTCCGGGCCGGCCAACGCGCTGGCCGACGTGTCCGGGCTCCGGGTCGGGCACGCGCGGAGGCTGGACGACGGCCACCGCACCGGCACCACCGTCGTGCTCGCCCCCGAGGGCGGCATGGTGGCCGGGGTGGACGTGCGCGGCGCCGCGCCCGGCACCCGCGAGACCGAGCTGCTCGACCCCCGCAACCTGGTCGAACGCGTGCACGCCATCGTGCTGACCGGCGGCAGCGCCTACGGGCTGAGCGCCGCCTGCGGCGTGATGGAGCGGCTCGCCGACGCGGGCGTCGGCTACCCCGTCGAAGGCGGCGTGGTGCCCATCGTCCCCGCCGCCGTCATCTACGACCTGGGCCGCGGCGGCCGGTTCCGCGCCACGCCCGGCGCGGCCCTCGGCGCCGCGGCCTACGACGCCGCGATCGGGGTCACCGCCGCGCCCGGCGTGATCGGTGCCGAGGGTGCCTCAGGGGCCCCGTGGCCGCACGGCGGGGGCGGCGACGGCGGCGCCGGAGGAGCGGCGAACGGGTCCGTGGGCGCGGGCGCCGGGGCGGTCGCCGGCGGGCTGGCCGGCGGCGTCGGCACGGCCAGCGTCCTGTTGCCCTCGGGCGTCACCGTGGCCGCGCTGGCCGTGGTCAACGCCGCCGGGTCCGTGCTCGACCCCGGCGGCGGCAGGCTCTCCGGCACCAGGTACGGCCTGCCGGGGGAGTTCGACCATCTCCGCGAGCCGCTGCCGGAGGAGGTCGCCGCCTGGAACCCGGTCGGGGTGACCTCGTTCAACACCACGATCGGGGTCGTCGCCACCGACCTGACGCTGACCAAGGCCCAGTGCGGCAAGCTCGCCGGGGTCGCCCACGACGGGCTGGCCAGGGCGATCAGGCCCGCGCACACCATGGTCGACGGCGACACGATCTTCGCGGTCGCCACCTGCGCCCTGCCCATGCCGGAGGGAGAGCAGCGGGTGTACGGCTCCCGTACGGTGACCGACGACGGCGCCGGGCCCGGAGCGGCGCAGCTGCACGACCTGCTCGCGGCGGGGGCGGACGTGTTCAGCCGGGCCGTCGCGCACGCCGTGCTGGCTGCGACCGGGCGCGAGGGCGCACCCGCGTACCTCGACGTGTTTCCGAGCGCACTGGGGGACATTTCATGACACGACCGGCAGAGGATGGAGCACCCGCACCCGACACGCGGGGAGGGAGCCGGCCGGACGGGGAGTGGCCGGACCGGGAGTGGCCTGCCGGGCTCCCCGTCGGTGACCAGTGGGTGGAGACCGGCGAGACGTCCGACGTGATCTTTCCCTATGACGGGTCCGTGGTGGCGGCCGCGCCGGTCGGCACCGCCGAGCTGGCCGCGCGGGCCGTCGACGAGGCGCTCGCCGTCGCCCCGGCCATGGCCGCGCTGCCCTCGCACGCCCGCCGCGCCGCGCTCATGGGCGTGCACGACGCGCTGGCCGGGCGGCGGGAGGAGTTCGAGCGGCTGCTCGTCCTGGAGACCGGCAAGCCTCTGGCCGACTGCCGGGTCGAGGTGGCCAGGACGCTGGTCACGCTGGCCACCGCCGCCGAGGAGGTGGCCCGGCTGCACGGCGAGACCGTGCCGCTCGACCTGCTGCCGGCGGGGGAGGGGCTGGTCGGCTTCTGGACGCGCCGGCCGATCGGCATCGTCGTCGGGATCACCGGCTACAACTATCCGCTGCTGCTCGCCGCGCACAAGATCGCACCGGCGGTGGCCGCCGGCTGCCCGGTGATCGTCAAGCCCGCCCCCGCCACGCCGCTGGCCACGCTCTGGCTGGTCCACCTGCTGCGCGCGACGGGCGCGCTGCCCCCGGCCGCGGTGCAACTCGTCACCGGTGACGTCGAGGTGGGCCGGACCCTGGTGGAGGACCGGCGGATCGGGGCCGTGTCGTTCACCGGCTCGGCCGCCGCCGGCCACGTCATCGCCCGCAACGCCGCGCCCACCAAGGTGCTGCTGGAGCTCGGGTCCAACGCCGCGCTCGTGGTGGCCGCCGACGCCGACCTGCCGGCGGCCGCCGACGCGGTCGTGCGGGGCGGCTACTACGCCTCCGGCCAGGCGTGCATCTCGGTGCAGCGGGTGCTGGTCGAGGAGCCGGTGCGCGAGGAGTTCCTGGCGCTGCTCGCCGACCGGGTCAAGGACGTGGTCGTGGGCGACCCTCGCTCGCCGGACACCCGGGTCGCGCCGCTGATCGACCCCGCCTCCACCGAACGGGTGCTCGGCTGGCTGCGCGACTCCGGCGGCACCCTCGTCGCGGGCGGCACGGCCGACGGGCGGGCCATCAGGCCGACGGTGCTCACCGACGTGCCCGAGGGGGCCGCCGCCTGGGACGAGGAGATCTTCGGGCCGGTCGTCTGCGTGCGCTCGATGCCCGACCTCGACGCCGCCTTCGCGGCGGTCAACGCCTCACGGTACGGCCTGCACGCCTCGGTGTTCACCCGGTCGCTGGCCACGGCGTTCGCCGCGATCGAGCGGATCGAGGCCGGGGGAGTGGTGGTCAACGACGTGCCGGGGTTCCGGGCGGACAACATGCCCTATGGCGGGGTCAAGGACTCCGGCATCGGCCGAGAGGGGCCGCGCTTCGCGATCGAGGAGTTCACCGTCACCCGGATGGCCGTCATCCGCCCCTGACCTGGCCCGGAGAGCACGCGAAGGGTCGCTGGGCCGCGCAGCCTGTGATCGGGCCGGCCTCGTCTCGTGCACGCACGAGCCGGGCTCGGCGATCCCTTCAGCGTGATCTGGCGTGGAACCCCGGGCGTTTACGCCCGGGAGGAAACGACAGCGCGGGAGGGCCGCCAAGGCCCGAGCGGTGCGGTGACCGGTAGGCCGTGGAGCGGCTCAGGGTGAAGATCACATGCGCGTGAAGCGCGCGGACGACGCGTCCGCCCTCTTCTCACGCCGGGGTTCGGTTTCCATCCCGGTGGCGTGGGCTTGGCGATAATGTGTTCGAGGTGAAGCTGGTGGTGCAGGTCAAGCTGCTGCCGACGCCTGAGCAGGCGGCGGCGCTGGAGGCGACGTTGCGCGTGGTCAACGACGCGGCCACCTGGGTCTCGCAGCTCGCCCACGACCGGCGGGTGTTTCGCAATTACGATCTGCGCAGGCACGTCTACGGGCAGGTCAAGGACAGGTACGGGCTGGCGGCTCAGGCCGCGCAGCATGTCATCAAGAAGGTCGCCGACGCCTACGCCACCCTGCACGCCCATGTCCGCAACGGCAATCTGAGCAGGCCCGGCTCCGTCCGGCGTGAGCGGGTGCTGGCCCGGCCGATCGTCTTTCGCCCGGGCGCGGCCCAGCCGTTCGACGACCGCTGCCTGTCCTGGCAGCTGAACGCCCGCACGGTGTCGATCTGGACCACGGGTGGGCGGATGAAGGGCGTGGCGTTCACCGCCTCGCCCGATCAGCTCACCCTGCTGGCCGCTCACCGCAAGGGCGAATCAGACCTGGTGTACCGCGATGGCAGGTGGTTTCTCATCGCCACCTGCGACCTGCCGGACGTTCCGGTGCGCGCTCCGGACGGGTTTGTCGGGGTGGATCTGGGGATCGCCAACATCGCCACCACCGCCACCGCCACCGCCACCGGCACCGCCACCGGCACCGCCACCGGCACCGGCACCGGCACCGGCGATGGTGTCCGTCACAGCGGCAAGACCCTGAACGCGGTCCGTCACCGCCACCGCGAGCTGCGCCGCCGCCTGCAGGCCAAGGCCACCAAGTCCGCGAAACGGTTGTTGAAGAGACGCCGCCGCAAGGAAGCACGTTTCGCCGCCGACATCAACCACACCATCGCCAGACGCATCGTGACCGAGGCTGCACGCACCGGGCGAGGGATCGCCCTGGAAGATCTCCAGGGGATCCGCGACCGGGTACGGCTCCGCAAGCCCCAGCGGGTCACGCTGCATTCATGGAGTTTTCACCAGCTCGGCCACTTCCTCGCCTACAAGGCGGCCCGCGCCGGTGTCGCCCTGGTCTGGGTGGACCCGGCCTACACCTCGCAAGCCTGCTCGGCCTGCGGGCACGTGGCCAAGAACAACCGGCCCGACCAGGAAACCTTCGCCTGTACGTCGTGCGGCTTCGCTGAGCACGCCGACGTCAACGCAGCCCGCAACATCGCCGCACGCGGTGAGACGGGCTGGGCAGTGAGTCACGCTGCCTGACGCGGACCAGACCGTCGAAGCCACCGACGGCGAGGAGCTGCAAGCTTGGTCGTTCACGGCCGAGAAGCTGACTGCTCTTGCAGGGTGTAGAGGCGGATCTCGATGCCGTCGGGATCGATGAGGCCGGGGATCAGCCACCCGACGCTGCCCTCGGCGATCTCGCCATGTCGTTCGCCCAGGACGTCGAGATGATCCGCCCAGGCCCGCAGCGCCTCCAGCGTCGGCACGCCGAGCGCGACCGGGTCGAAGCCGCTCAGCTGCGCGGCCAGCCGCGGCTCCTCGCGCAGTGCCAGCGTCACCGTCCGTGCCGGGTCGGTCAGCGCCACGCCGCGCAGCACGCCGTCCTCGACGAACTCGATCGCCAGGTCGAGGCGGAGCACCCGCCGGTACCACTCAAGGCTCTTGTGCACGTCGGAGACGGGCAGCTTGACGTGATGGAATCCGCCCAGCACGACCATCGGAAACCTCCATGACCTCAGGGAGACGACGCTTTAGATTAGAGTCGCACTTTAAAGCAATACTCTAAGCCAGTCGGCTCGGTCAAGGGAGCGAGGCGGGCCAGTCCGGGCGCGTGAGAGCAGCCGGACGACTCGCCGCGCCGTCGAGCGCACGGCGTTGCCGTCATCGGCCGGACCGGGGTCAGGGAGTCCGGGTGGGCGGGGTGGGGCCGCGGGGTGCGGACGGAGCGGGTGAGGTGGGTGCGGGTGCGGGCGTCGGTGAGCCGGGCGCGGAGGGGCTCAGGGTCGCGTACTGGCCTCTCCGCTCCTGGACCGGCACCATGACGCGCATCTCGCCGGCGCGTTTCAGCGTGAACGTCATGGGCACCCAGCGTGAACCGGTCACTCCGGTGACGGTCGCGATCGGCCCCTCGGCGCCCACGAGGCGCTTGGCCGGCACGTCCACCGGTGCGGGGAGCTGTACCCGCACCCCCTGCCCCGCGGTGACCCGCTCCAGGGTGTCGCTCCGGTTGCCGTCGTTGACCAGGATGGCGTACAGCGCGAGGTCGCGTCCGCCGGCCAGCAGGAAGGCGTTGCGCAGGTGCATCGTGCGGACGCTCGCGTTGGCGCCGTCGTTCTGCGGGGCGTGGATGCGGGTGACGTCCTCGGAGTCGTAGGTCAGGCCGGTGCAACCGGCGCTGACCGCGGTGACGGTCAGCAGAGCTGCCACGACGGACGTTCGACGAGTCATTGCAGGCGTCTACCCTGCACAAACGCCAAATAATCTCCCCGTGTGGCCTCCCGCTCCGGGATGCCCGGCGCGCGTTGGTGGAGCGCGAGGCGCGCCGGGTGCGGCAGGGGCGGCGGCGCGACCGGGGCGATGGCCGGTGTGGTTTGCCCGGCGTTCTCTGTGGCAGGCGAGATGCGGGTCCGGTGCCGAGACACGGGGCCCGTGCACCCGACCCGATCACCTGAGGAGCGGCATGTCGCAGCCGGATGAGACGGCACCCTTGGCGGACAGGCGTGACCCGGAAGAGGATCACGGCGAACCCGAGTTCGCCGACGAGTTCAGCCCCTCGCCCACCGACCCGGCCAACCAGTCGGAGGGCGACCCCGACGAGGAGGTCCACGGACAGGCCGAGGGCTATGACGAACCCACGGAGGCGTGAGCGGGGGGCTCGCCTGGTGGGCCGCCGCTAGTTGGGCGGGTCGAAGCGGCCGTCGATCGCGGTCCAGCCGCCGTCCACGTAGAGGACCGAGCCGGTCACGAAGCCGGCCGCGTCGCTGGCCAGGTAGACCACGGCCCCGGCCATCTCGTCGGCCCGGGCCCACCGGCCGAGCGCGCTCTTGGCCGCGTAGGCGTCGTACCAGGCGGGGTCGGCCTTGATCTGGCTGGTCAGCGGCGTCTCCACCACCCCGGGCGCGATGGCGTTGACCCGCACCCCGCGCGGCCCGAACTCGGCGGCGGCCGTGCGCAGCAACTGCACCAGCCCCGCCTTGGTGGCCGAGTAGACGCCCTGGCCGGGCTCCGTCACCGAGGCCCGGATCGACGCGAACCCGATGATGGACCCGCGCCCGCGCTCCACCATCCCCGCCCCGAACGCTCGCACCAGGTCGAAGGAGGCGCGCAGGTTGAGGTCGACGACCCGGCCGAACTCCTCGGCGGAGTAGTCGAGCAGCCGCTTGCGCACGTTGGTCGCCGGGGTGAACACCAGCACGTCCGCGGGGGCCTCGGCGGCGAGCGCCTGGATGGAGCCGCCGTCGAGCACGTCCAGCTCCCGGGCCGTGCCGCCGCAGCGCGACGCCGTCTCCTCGGCCGATTCCGGATCGCGGTCCGCGCACACCACGTTCGCGCCGTGGGCCGCCAGCGCCAGCGCCGACTCCCGCCCGATGCCGCTCCCGGCGCCGATCACCACAGCCCGCCGCCCGTCGAGGCGGAACAACGCGTCATATCCCATGCGGGCCACCCTAGCGACTGGTCTGACCAGTGCACCAGGTTGGTCACCCTTCACCAGGGATGAGCGCGTCGCGGCGGCCCTGGAGGAAGGCGCGTTCGGCGGCGTTGCCCGTGCGGGCGACGGCCTCCTCGTACGCCTGCGCCGCCTCGGCGGTGCGACCGAGGCGGCGCAGCAGGTCGGCGCGGATCGCGTGGAACAGGTGGTAGGCGTCCAGGCCGAGGCCGTCGACCACGGCGAGCGCCTCGGCCGGGCCCGCCACCTCGGCCAGCGCGACCGCCCGGTTCAGAGCCACGACCGGCGTCGGGGCGCACGCGAGAAGCTGGTCGTACAGCCGCAGGATCTGCTCCCAGTCCGTGGCGTCGGCGCGCGGCGCGTCCGCGTGCACGGCGTTGATCGCCGCCTGGATCTGGTACGGCCCCGGCCGGTCGCGCCGCAGGCACGCGCGGACCAGCTCCTGGCCCTCGGCGATGAGGTCGTGGTCCCAGAGACGGCGGTCCTGCGCGGCCAGCAGCACGAGGCTCCCGTCGGGCGTGGCGCGGGTCGCCCGGCGCGCGTGCAGGAGCAGCATGAGCGCGAGCAGGCCGACGACCTCCGGCTCGTCCGGCAGCAGCTCGGCCAGCAGTCTGCCGAGCCGGATGGCCTCGTCGCACAGGTCGTCGCGGACGAGGTCGGCTCCGGAGCTCGCGGTGTGGCCCTCGGTGAAGATGAGGTAGACGACCGCCAGCACGGCACGCACGCGGCCGGGGAGGTCGGCCTCGGCCGGCACGCGGTACGGGATCCGCGCGTCACGGATCTTGCCCTTGGCCCGGACCAGCCGCTGCGCCATCGTCGGCTCCGACACGAGGAAGGCCCGCGCGATCTCCCCGGTGCCGAGGCCGCCGAGGAGGCGAAGGGTCAGCGCCACCTGGGCGGAGACGGCGAGAGCGGGATGGCAGCAGGTGAAGATCAGGCGCAGCCGGTCGTCGGGCACGGCACCCTGCTCGGCCGGTTCGCCTGAGGCGTGCAGCAGGGCCGCCGCGGCGTGCCGGTCGTCGCGGGACGCCTCGCGGCGCAACCGGTCGATCGCCCGGTTGCGGGCCGTGGTGATGATCCAGCCGGCCGGGCTCGGCGGCGCCCCGGTGGCCGGCCAGCGGTCCACGGCCACGGCGAACGCGTCCTGGACCGCCTCCTCGGCCAGGTCGATGTCGCCGAACCGCCCCACCAGCACGGCCACCGCCCGCGCGTACTCCCGCCGGAACACCTGCTCGACCTCGGCCACCGAGACACCTGCGGCCCGGGGGCCGCCCGCGTCCAGCGCCCCCATCTCATCGCCGGCCGGCCCGCCGGGCTCGGCGTCATGCCGCACGCTCACCCCTGCCCTCGCGACCGTCTCACTGCCTCGTCACGGGCCGGCCGGGCTTCGCCGCGCGCCTCCCAGTCGGAGCGGAGGATCTCGTACTCCACCTCCCCCTCCTCCGACCCCTCGATGGGCTCGGGCCAGTGGTCGAAGTGCGTGCGCACGTGGCGCAGCCCGCACTTCTCCATGACGCGGCGCGACCCCTGGTTGACGGCCATGGTCGTGGCGAAGACGCGCCGGGCGCCCAGCTCGCCGAAGGCCTTGCCGATCAGCGCGAGCGACCCCTCGGTGCCGTAGCCCCTGCCCCACGCGGACTTGTGCAGGCGATAGCCCAGCTCCGGCTCGGCGGGGTCGCCGCCCTCCGGCGGGCGCAGGTGGAACCAGCCGAGGAAGGCGCCGGTGGAGCGTTCGATCGCGGCGAAGAAGCCTGAGGAGACGTAGCGGGGCAGCGTCTCGTTCACGATCACGTCACGGGGGGTCGGCTTGCCGCCGTTGAGGAAGCGCATGACGTCGGGGTCGTTGTGCAGCTCGAACAGAAGGTCGGCGTCGGCTCCGGTGAACCGGCGCAGGATAAGGCGGTCGGTCTCTGAGTAGATCTCCACCGGCCCCACGCTAACGCGGGTCAGGGGTGCAGGACGCGGCCGTGGCGGCCGCCGGTGAACTCGCCCGACTCCACGACGACCCGCCCCTCCAGCAGCACGTGCACGATGCCCGTGGGACGGGCGGACGGAGCGGTGTAGGTGCCCGCGTGGCCGACCGTGGCCGGGTCGAAGACGCAGACGTCGGCGTACGCCCCGGCGCCGAGCCACCCCCTGCCGCGCAGCCCGAACTGGTCGGCGGTGGCGGAGGTCATCTTGCGCACCGCCTCGGCCCAGCCGACCACGCCCCGCTCCCGTACGTAGCCGCCGAGGAACCGCGGGAAGCAGCCCCACGTGCGCGGATGCTCCAGGCCGGTGGGCGGCCCGTTGTCCGAGCCGATGGCGATGAGCGGATCGGCCATGATCTCGGTCACGTCCTCCTCGGCCATCATCTCGATCACCATCTGCGCGGCCGGGTCCGCCGCGACGAGGTCGCAGGCGACCTCCCACGGGTCGCGGTCCCCGGCGATGTCGGCCAGCGCGCGGCCGGTGAAGGAGGCGTCGGCGTGCGAGGTGACGAGGATCCCGGCCGGTACGGCGTCCCGCCAGAGCCCCGAACCCGTCCCGCCCGCCTCGGCCACCGAGCGGAGCCGCAGGCGCTCGGCGGGGGAGGCGAGCACCTCCCGCAGCCGGCCGCCCGCCAGCGCCGACGGCGGGAGCAGTGCCGCCAGCACGGTGGAGCCCGCCAGGTAGGGGTACTGGTCGCCGCGCACGTCCACGCCGGCGGCCCGCGCGGCGCGCAGCCTGTCCAGCAGCAGGGACGCCCGCCCGTGGTTGGGCCGGCCGGCGACCTTGCAGTGCGACACCTGCAGCCGCACCCGGGCCCGCCGGGCGATCTCGACGGCCTCGTCCAGGGCCTCACCGACCGCGGCGCCCTCGTCGCGCAGATGCGTCGTGTACGGCACGCCGTACCGGTGCGCGACCCGGGCCAGCGCGACCAGCTCGCCGGTGCCGGCGTAGCTCCCGGGCGGATAGATCAGCCCGCTGGACAGCCCGCACGCGCCCGCCTCGAAGGCGTCGGCGGCCAGCTCGCACATCCGGTCCAGGTCGCCCTCGGCCAGGTCCGGCGCGAACCCCGCCACCGCCCCCCGCAGCGTCGAGTGCCCGACCAGGGTCGCCACGTGGTTCGACGGCCCGGCGACGGCGACGGCCGACAGGTAGCCGGCGAAGGTCCAGTCGGGCACGCAGACCCCGGTCAGCTCCTCCAGCCGGGAGGCGTCGGGCGCGTAGGAGTAGCCGCAGTTGCCGTTGATCTCGGTCGTCACGCCCTGCAGCAGCTTGAACGGCTGCGGCTCGTCCATCAGCGGCACCAGATCCGAATGCGCGTGGGCGTCCACGAACCCCGGCGCGACGATCAGCCCGGCCACGTCCAGCTCCCGGCGGGCGCCCGAGAGGCCGGGGCCGACGGCGACCACCCGGCCGCCGGAGATCGCCACGTCCGCCGTCTCGGCGGCCGAGCCCAGCCCGTCGTGCACTGTGCCGCCGCGCAGGATCAGATCAATCATGCGATCCACCCAACACCTGACATGCCGGAAATTCTTGTCGTGAATGACCTAACAAGGTGGCCCGTGTTGGTCCGATGCGACGAAGAGAGGCGGCCGACGGACCGCCTAGCGTGCCAGCATGACGATTCGGCTGGCAGAACTGATCAAGGAGTTCCGCGTGCCCGGGGCCTCCCTGGCCTACTGGCACCAGGGCGAGACCCACCGCGAGGTCGCGGGTCTGCTCAACCTGGACACCGGTGTGGCGGCCACGCCCGACTCCCTGTTCCAGATCGGTTCGGTGACCAAGGTCTGGACGACGGCCCAGATCATGCTCCTGGTCGAGGAGGGCAGGCTGACGCTCGACACCCCGGTGGCCGAGGTGCTGCCCGAGATCGGCGGCGGCGTGCTGGTCAGGCACCTGCTCTCGCACACCAGCGGGATCGACGGCGACTTCTTCCACGACACGGGCCGGGGCGACGACTGCCTGGAGAAGTACGTCACGGCCATCGCGAGCCGGCCCCTCACCCACCCCGTCGGCGCCACCCACTCCTACAGCAACGGCGCCTTCTCCGTCGCGGGCCGGGTCGTCGAGCGGGTGACCGGCAAGGTGTGGGACACGGCGCTGCGCGAGCAGCTGATCGACCCCCTCGGACTGACCCACACCTGGACGCTGCCCGAGGACGTGATCCGCTTCCGCGCGGCCACCGGCCACCTCGGCGACGCCAACGAGCCGACCGGGGTCTGGGGCATCACCCGCTCCAACAGCCCCGCCGGGCAGATCTGCGCCACGGCCGCCGACCTGGTCCGCTTCGGCCGCGCCTTCGTCGAGCCCGCCGTCCTCAGCCGGGCGAGCGTCCAGGCCATGGCCGAGCCGCAGATCGAGCTGCCCGGCCGGGTGTACGGCACGCACTGGGGGCTCGGCTGGATCCTCGACACGTGGGACGGCACGCCCGTGAGGCTGCACGGCGGCAACACGATCGGCCAGGCGGCGATGCTCTGGGTGCTGCCGGACCAGGACGTCGTCGTCGCGCTGCTGTGCAACGGTGGTGACACCGACGGCCTCATCCAGGCGGTGGCCGAGCAGCTCTTCCCCGCGCTGTGCGGGGTCCGGCCGCCGGCGCCGCCGCGGCCGCCCGAGACCCCGGTGGCGGTGGAGGCGGGCCGGCACGACGGCGTGTACGAGCGCACCGGCGCCCGGATCACCGTGCGCGACCTGCGGCTCACCTACGAGTCGACCGGCGAGTACGCCGACCTCCAGTCGCCGCTGGAGTTCGAGCTCGTGCCGGCCGGGGACTCCGTCTTCCTCGCCCGCCGCTCCGGCGACCGGCTGTGGACCAAGGCGGTGTTCCACACCCTGGCGGACGGCTCGCCGTACCTGTACTTCGGTGTGCGTTCCACCCCGAAGATCCCGTGACCCTCACCATCACCGAGCTGACCACCGTCGCCGAGCACCACCGGGCCGCCGACCTGATCACCAAGATCTGGGGCAGGGAGCTGCTGGAACCGGGCCTGATCCGGACGATCGCGCACGTCGGTGGGTACGTCGCGGGCGCCTGGGCGGGGGACGAGCTGATCGGCGTCTCCATCGGCTTCTTCGCCCAGGACGGCCACCTGCACTCGCACATCACCGGCGTGCTGCCGGGGGCTCGCGGGGGAGCGGGCTACGCGCTCAAACGCCACCAGCGGGAGTGGGCGCTGGCCAGGGGCGTGAGCCTGGTGTCGTGGACGTTCGACCCGCTGGTCAGCCGGAACGCCTACCTGAACTTCCACAAGCTGGGCGCCCGCGCCGGCTCCTACCTGCCGGACTTCTACGGCACCATGCGCGACGCGATCAACGCGGGCGAGGCGACCGACCGGATCTACGTCGTGTGGGACCTGTCGGCCCCGCCCGTCCCGCGTCCCGAGGCCGATCCGCGCGACGCGCTCGTGCTGGTCGGGCGCGACGGCGACGAGCCCGTCCGCACCGGCCGGACCCCCGAGCACGGGACCCGGCTGGCGGTCGCGATGCCGCACGACATCGAGCGGCTGCGCACGATGGCGCCCGGCACCGCCCAGCGCTGGCGCGCATGCGTACGGGAGGCGCTCCTCACAGCACGTGAACTGGGCATTGTGATCGTCGACGTCGCCCGCGAGGGCTGGTATCTCCTGGGAGATGAGACTTAGGTTGAGCACCCTTGGCCGCATTCTGGACGATCTCGGCTCCACCTTTCTCGACATCGTGGCCTCGCCGGGCGAGATGGACGTCGAGGTGGCGACCGTGCAGATCTACGACCCGCTGGACGACCAGATCGTGCCGCCGGGCACGATCCTGCTGGGCGTGGGCGTGGAGGGCGCCGACCGCATCCGCGAGCTGCTCACCACGCTCGGCCCGATGGGGGCGGCCGGCCTGGTGGTGAAGTCGCCCGTCGCGGTGGACGAGACGGTGCGCGCGAAGGTCCTGGAGACCGGGGTGGTGCTGCTCGGCCTGACCAGGGCCGCGTCGTGGGCGCAGGTGGCGGCGCTGCTCCGGTCGATCCTGGCCGAGGGCGACGTGGGCTCGCCCGGCGAGCCGGCCGGGTCCGGCGACGACCTGTTCACGCTGGCCAACGCCGTCTGCGAGCTGCTGGACGCGCCCATCACGATCGAGGACCGGTCGTCGCGGGTGCTGGCGTTCTCCGGCCGGCAGGACGAGGCCGACCAGGCCCGGGTGGAGACCGTGCTCGGGCGCAAGGTGCCGGAGAAGTACCAGCGGCTGCAGGAGGAGCGCGGCATCTACCGCGAGCTGTACCAGAACCGCGAGCCGATCTTCTTCGACCTCGGCGGCGGCATGCTGCCCAGGACCGCCATCGCGGTGCGCGCCGGGGACGAGATCCTCGGCTCGATGTGGGCGACCGTGCCGGGACCGCTGCCGGAGCACCGGCGCCGGGCGTTCGGCGACGCCGCCAAGATCGTGGCGCTGCACCTGTTACGGCAGCGCGCCGGAGCCGACGCGCAACGCCGCCTGCGCGCGGACCTGCTCTCCACGGTGCTGGAGGGCGGCCGGGACGCCGCCGACGCGGCGGCCCGGCTCGGCATCGCCACCGAGCGGGTCTGCGTGCTGGCCGCCGGGCTGGACGAGAGCGCGTTCGCCGACGTGGCCGGCCGCGAGGGGGAGCGGCAGCGGTTCTGCGACGCGCTCGCGCTGCACGTCGGCGCCATCCACCCGCACGCCGCCGCCGCGCTGATCGGCAGCGTCGCCTACGCGGTGCTGCCCCTGCACGCCCAGGCCGCCGACGCCGAGCAGCGGGCGGTGCGGGTCGCGGAGAGCTTCCTGGCCAGGACCGGGCGCCGCTTCCCGGCCGCGATCGGGGTCGGACGGCAGGTCGGCACGCTCGCCGAAGTGGGCAGGTCGCGGTCCGACGCCGCCCGGACGCTGCGCGTGCTGCGGGCCCGCGGGGTGTCGGGGGTGGCCGCCGCCTACGCCGACGTGTACTTCGAGTCGCTCCTGCTGCAGCTGGGCGACCTGGTCGCGGCCGAGGAGCAGCCGCCGGCGGGGCCGTACGAGAAGCTGGTCGCCTACGACGCCGAACACGGCACGGACCTGGTCGGCACCCTGAAGGCGTACCTCGACGCGCTCGGCAACGTGCACGCCGCGGCCAAGGCGGTGCAGGTGCACCAGAACACCTTCCGCTACCGGCTGCGCAGGCTCGCCACGATCTCCGGGCTCGACCTCGACGACCCCGACGCCCGTCTCGCCGTCAGTCTGCAGATGCGGCTGCACTCCTGACGGCGAGCCCCCTGGCACCGGGCGCGAGTGCCGCGCCCGTCAGGCCGGGCGCGGCACTCGTCAGGCGATCACTTGGCCAGCATCCGGATGGTGCTCGGGGCGAAGGAGCCGCCCAGCCGGGCGAACTCCGCGCCGTTGCCGTAGAGCGGCGTGGTCGTGTCCGCGAACGGCACGATGTCCGCCTTCTGGTACAGGGCCTTCTCGGCCTCGTTCCACTTGGCGCAGCTCTCCTCGCCGGTGGCCTTGGCCGCCTCGCCGATCAGGCGGTCGTAGTCGGCGTTCTTGATGGTCGACCAGTTGGCGCCCTTCGGCGGGCCCTCACCGGACAGGAACGGCACCATCATGCTCGGCAGCGGCACGTTGACCTGGATCCAGCCCGCGTCCCAGTCCATCGAACCGTCGCTCACGCTGGCCAGCTGGGTGCCGGGGATCTGCTTCAGCTCGGTGTCGACGCCCAGCTCCGTCCACTTCTGCTTCATCAGCTCGGCCGCCGACTTGCCGGGGTCGCCGTGCTCGGTCAGGAAGACGTACGTCAGCTTCAGCTTCTTGCCGTCCTTGGCCCGGACGCCGTCGGCGCCCTTGGTCCAGCCCGCCTGGTCGAGCAGGGCCGCCGCCTTCGCCGGGTCGTGCTGGGGCAGCGCGGTGGTGGTGACGCCGGGGCAGACCCGGGGCTGCATGCTCAGGCCCTCCGGTGTCGCGCCCGTGCCGCTGGTCGCCACCCGCTGGAGCTCGTTCAGGTCGAGCGCCATCGTGAGCGCCTGACGGACCCGCTCGTCCTGGGTGGGCCGGCCCTGCGCCTGGTTGTAGGTGAACTCGCCGAACATCAGCCGGATCTCGCTCTTGAACAGCTTCTGGGCCTCCATCCGGGCCCGGTCCGGGCCGATCACGTGGGCGGCGTTGAGCTGTCCGGACAGCAGCAGGTTGGCGGCCGTCGTCTCGTTCTTGACGACCTTGAGCACGACCTTGTCCGGCAGGCCCTCCTGCCCGCCGGTCACGCCGCCGGGACCCCAGGCGTACTCGGGGCGCTTGGCCAGGGTGTAGTGGTCGTCGGCCACCGACTCGGTGATCTGGAACAGGCCGGTGCCGTGCTTGCCGGCCTTGAGCCCGGCGGGGTCGGTCAGGCCCTTGCCGCACACGATGAACACCGACGACAGCCTGCGCAGCAGGAACGGGTCGGCCGTCTCGACCGTCATCGTCACCTTGCCCGCCGCGTCGTCGGCCGTGGCCTTGAGGTCGGCGGGCACGAACAGGCCGAGCAACTGTGACTTGTTCTTCGGATCGGCGATGAAGTTGACGCTGCCGGCCACGTCCGCGGCCGTCAGCGGCGAGCCGTCGGCGCACGTCACCCCCTTGGCCAGGGTGAACTCGACCGACGTGGCCGTGTCCTTCCAGGCCGAGGCCAGGCCGGGCTGCACCGTGCCGTCGTCCTGGTAGGAGACCAGGGTGTCGTACAGGAAGAAGTCGACGCCCCGGGGGTCGGACAGGGCGGTCATCAGCGGGTTCAGGTCGCCGGGCTCCATGATGGCCATGGTGAAGGTGGCACCCGTGGCGTAGCGGCCGGAGCCCGCGGGCTTGGCCTCCCCACCGGGGTCACCGGAGCCGGAGCCGGAGTTCCCGCACGCCGCGGTCGCCAGGGCCACCGCGCAGAGCACCCCGAGCAGGCGAGCGCGCATATCATCTCCTATCCATCCGTTGCGATATCGGCCAGCGTGGTCCCCGTGGCTGACCTGGTCATCGTGGGATCCGACAAAGCCACGAAATTTCGCCGTATATCTGGACCACTCCTTGTGGGGGCGTACATACTTCGCCCCGTTAACTGGGCGATTCGTACGATTCCGGATCGGCGGGGTGGATGGCAGGATGCCCGCCATGGCCGTGCATCCGAGGCACCCTTGGGCCGCGTACCTGGGCCGCCGCTTCCTCCGCTTCCTGCTCTCCCTGGCCTTACTGATCACGGCCACGTTCGCGATGGTGCACGTCATCCCGGGTGACCCGGTCAGGGCGGCGCTCGGCATCACCGCCTCACCCGAGCTGGTCGCCGCCCGCACCCACGAGCTGGGCCTCGACCTGCCGATCTGGGAGCAGTACGCGCGCCACCTGGGCGGCCTGTTCACCGGCGACCTGGGCGAGTCCATGGTCTCCGGCCTTCCGGTGGCCCAGACCATCGCCGACCGCCTGCCGTACACCGCCCTGCTCGCCCTCGTCGCCTTCGCGGTCGTGATGATCACCGCGATCCCGGTCGGCATGGCGATGGCCGCCTGGACCCGCGGCGGCCGGCGGCGCGGCGCGGAGCTGCTCTTCACCGGGGTCAGCGGCCTGCTGGCCGTCGTGCCCGAGTTCCTGCTCGCGGTCGCGCTGATCGTGGTGTTCGCGATCACGCTGGAGGTGCTGCCGGTCGCCGACGTCACCGGCGAGATGGGGCCGCGCTTCTACGTGCTGCCCACGCTGGCGCTGGCCGTCGGCCCGGCCGCCGCGCTGGGCCGGATCGTCCGGGTCGAGGCGCTCGGCGTGCTGTCGTCCGACTACATGCGCACCGCCCGCGCCAAACGGCTGCCCGCCCGGCTCATCCACCTGCGGCACGCCCTGCCCAACCTGCTCACCGGCGCCCTCACCATCGGCGGCCTGCTGATCTCCGGGCTGATCGCCGGCAGCGTCCTGGTGGAGAACGTCTTCGCCTGGCCCGGCCTCGGCAGTGCCCTGGTCGACGCGATCAAGGCCAAGGACTACCCCGTCGTGCAGGGCGTCGTGCTCGTGTACGGCGGCGCCGTGCTCCTGGTGAACCTCGCCGTCGACGTGGCCCTGGGCAGGCTCGACCCCCGCTCCACGATCCGGGAGGACTGAATGCGCAGGCTCCGCAGCCCGCTGGGCGTCGCGGCGGTCGTGTCGCTGGCGTTCCTGCTGTTCGCCGTCGTGCTCGGCCCCGTCATCTGGGCCGACGACGCCGTCAGGACCGACACGCTGGCGCTCACCCAGGGCGCGTCGGCCGCCCACCCGATGGGCACCGACGGCCTCGGCCGCGACGTGCTGGCCAGGGTGATGGTCGCCGCGCGCCCCACCATCGGCCTGGCGCTGCTCGCCACGGGCGTCGCCGTCGCCGGCGGGCTGCTGCTCGGCGGCCTGCCCGCCGTGCTCGGCCGCCGCGCCGGGCGGCTCGTCAACGGATTCATCGGCCTGGTCGTCGCCTTCCCCGGGCTGCTGATCGCGCTGGTGCTCGCGGTGGTGCTGGGCACCGGCGGCCGGTCGGCGGCGCTGGCGATCGGGCTGGCGAGCGTGCCGGCGTTCGCCCGGCTCACGCAGACGCTCGCCGCCTCCGTCGCCGGACGCGACTTCGTGGCCGCGGCCAGGGTGCTCGGCGTCGGCCGGGTCCGGATGCTGGTCCGGCACATCCTGCCGAACATCGGGGAGCCGCTGATCGTGCAGGCCACCCTCGGCGCGGGCGGCGCGCTGCTGGCCTTCGCCGCGCTGTCCTTCCTCGGGCTCGGCGTGCAGGCGCCCGACTACGACTGGGGGCTGCTGCTCAACGAGGGCCTCAACCGCGTCTACCTCAACCCGGCCGCCGCCCTCGCCCCCGGCGTCGCGGTCGTGCTGGCCGGGCTGGCGTTCAACGTGCTGGGCGAGTTCGCCGCCCAGGTCTTCGGCGGGCGTGCCGCCGTCACGCGCCCGTCCGGCCGCTCGGCCCGGCCCGTGCCCGGCGACGCCCTCACGGTCACCGACCTGCGCGTCTCGTACGGCGACGCCGCAGCGGTCAAGGGCGTGTCGTTCACGGTCGCGCCGGGCGAGCGCGTCGGCCTCGTCGGCGAGTCGGGCTCCGGCAAGTCGCTCACCGCGCTGGCCGTCTCCGGCCTGGTCGAACCACCCGGCGTGGTGTCCGGCTCGATCACGGCCGGCGAGACCGCGATGGTCTTCCAGGACCCGATGACCTCGCTCAACCCCGCCCTGCGGGTCGGCACCCAGCTCGCCGAGGTGGCCCGGACGCACGGGCGGCTGGCCCGGCGGGCGGCCTGGGAGCGGGCGGTGACCCGGCTGGACGACGTGCACATCGCGGCGGCGGCGCGGGTGGCCGCGCAGTACCCGCACGAGCTGTCGGGCGGCATGCGCCAGCGCGCGATGATCGCGATGGGCCTGATGGGCGGCCCGCGGGTGATCATCGCCGACGAGCCGACCACGGCGCTGGACGTCACCGTGCAGAAGCAGATCCTCGACCTGCTGCGCGAGGTCAGCTCCACCACCGGCGCGGCGATCCTGCTCATCTCGCACGACCTCGCCGTGGTGGCGCAGCTGTGCTCGCGGGTGCTCGTCATGTACGCCGGAGTGATCGTGGAGGACCTGACCGTCGAGCGGCTGCTCGCCGGGCCCGCCCACCCCTACACGCGGGCGCTGCTGGCGTCGGTGCCGGACATGGCCGCCGACCGCTCGCTCCCGCTGGCCACGATCCCCGGGCGGATGCCGTCACCGGCCGACCCGGCGGCGGGCTGCCCGTTCGCGCCGAGGTGCGAGCGGGCGGACGAACGCTGCCGGAACGAACTGCCCGCCCTGGAGGCGGGCGTGCGCTGCTGGCACCCGGTGGACCGGCCGGTGGCGAGCGACGCGATGCGGGCCGGGGAGTCCGGCCGGGACGATCTCAGGGTGAACGATCCGAGGGACAACGATCCGAGGGTGAACGGTCTGAGAGGGAACGAGGTGGGATCGTGACGGCGCTGGAGTTCCACGACGTGCGGGTCCGGCTCGGCCGCGGCCGCCACGCGGCCGAGGTGGTGCGCGGGGTGGACCTTGAGGTGCCCTCGGGCACGGTCGCCGGCCTGGTGGGGGAGTCGGGCTGCGGCAAGTCCACGCTGGCCAGGGCGGCGGTGGGGCTGGTGCCGCTGGCCTCCGGCCGGATCACGCCGGACCGGAGGCGGGCCGTCCAGCTCGTCTTCCAGGACCCGTACTCCTCGCTGGACCCGCGCATGAGCATCGGCGCGGCCATCACCGAGGCGCTGCCCCGGTCCGGCCGGACGGCCGGTGAGGTCGCCCGGCTGCTCGGACTGGTCGGCCTGGAGCGCGAGCACGCCACCCGGCTGCCCCGGCACCTGTCCGGTGGGCAGCGCCAGCGGGTGGCCCTGGCGCGGGCGCTCGCCGCGCGGCCCGAGGTGGTGATCGCCGACGAGATCACCTCGTCGCTCGACGTCTCGGTGCAGGGCATGGTGCTCAACCTGGTGCGCGAGATCCAGCGCGAGCTGGGTCTCACCCTGCTGTTCATCTCGCACAACCTGGCCGTCGTCAGGTACGTGAGCGACCGGGTGGCGGTCATGAGCCAGGGCCGCGTCGTCGAGCAGGGCCCGGTCGACGCCGTCATGTCCGACCCTCAGGACCCGTACACCCGCACCCTCCTGGAGTCGATCCCGAGACTGCGCCAGTGAGTGGGGCAGTCTAAGATCACGGAAATGAAGCGTGTCGCCGTGTGCGTGATCATGTCACTGGTCGCCGCGTGTGGGGCCAACGGTGAGCTCTCCGGCTCCGGCACGCCGAGTCGCTCTGCGGCCGCGCCCCATGAGCCGCCCTCGGCTCGCCCGTCTCTTGGAGAACAGCTCGGCAGGGACGGGACGACGAAGACTCCCGTCCCTGCCCAGACGAGTCGGTCAGCGGGCCGATGGAAGGTCGTCTACCGTCAAAAAGGCGACGACAGGGAGCAAGTGTTTCAGTCGGTGATGTTCACCGACGTCGCGGCGGTGGGCGAAGACAGAGCCTGGGCGGTGGGCGAACGGGCCTACAGCACTGCCGGGCACGAGCCGTTGCTGGCGGAATGGGACGGCAGGCGCTGGCGCAAGGTCATGGACGCTCTGCCCAAGGAGGTGCGTATGTGTCACCTCACCAGGGTGGATGCCTCCGACCCCGGCAACGTGTGGGTCATCGCTCACGATCCCGAAGGCGGCGAGGACGGGCTGCTCCACTTCGACGGGCAGCGATGGTCCCACACGCCTGGGATGCGGCAGGAGGAAGTGCTGGCTCTGCCCGGCGGTCGTGCATGGACGTTCGGCCGCAAGGCGCGCTATTTCGACGGGAGTCGCTGGACCGACCACCCGATCCCCATCAACGTGCAAGCCGCTCAGGCGTTGTCGCCGGAGAGCATCTGGGCGGTGGGTGAGGTTTCCACGCCATGTGGCAGGGGGACCTGCGGTGTCCCGGCCGCCGCGTATTTCGACGGGAGATCCTGGCGGCGGACGCCGCTTTCCGTGGCGGAGTCGGCAGTCAGCTTCGACACGACACTCAAAGCGGTTCTGGCTGTTGACGGCGACAAGGTGTGGGCCGCGGGCGGCTTCACGACCCCGGACGGCGCCTTTCGTCCAGTGCTGTACCAGTGGAACGGCGGTAGTTGGCAGGCCGTCAACGTGAGCGGCGGGCAGATAACCGGTCTGGCACGCGACAGCCGCGGAGCGCTCTGGGCAGCCACCACCCGTTGGACACCTGAAGGCCCCGATGGCTATCGCCTGTTGACGCGGGGAGACGGACCATGGCGTTCCGTCCGGCCGCCTGGCCCCATCACCGCGGTGACCCAGACCGCAGGAGGGACGTTGCTGTGGGGCGTGGGGGGCGACACGATCGTGCGGTACATGACGTGACGGAGTCCCTGTCGTTGACCCTCGGCCGGCCCGGTGGTTAAACTCATCGCATAATGAATTATGCGCCGGGAGGTGCGGTCATGCGCAGGACACCCGCGGCCGTGGTGAGCGCCGCCTTCTTCGCCGCCGCCCCCGGCACTGCCGCCTTTCTCGGCCCGTGGTGGGTCTCGGGCTGGCAGGCGCGTGAGCCGTTCGCGTCCTGGGTCATGGTCCCGCTGCGCGTGCTGGGGACGCTGCTCGTGGTCGCGGGGCTGGCGGTGCTGGTCCACGCGTTCGCCCGGTTCGTGGTCGAGGGCCTTGGCACGCCTGTCCCGATCGCGCCGCCCGAACGGCTCGTCGTCGGCGGCCTCTACAGATATGTGCGCAACCCGATGTACGTGGCGGTCCTCGGCTGCGTCGTCGGGCAGGCCATGCTGTTCGGCGACGGGAGGCTGCTGCTCTACGCCGTGGCCGTGGCGGTGCCCGTGGTGCTGTTCGCCCGCTTCTACGAGGAGCCGGCGCTGCGCCGCAGATTCGGCGCCGACTACGAGCGCTACCGCGCGGCCGTGCCCGGCTGGTGGCCCACGATCCACCCACGCGTCGGCGGATAGCAGCGGCTTCGGCTACGGCAGGCTCCAGCATCAGCCGTCATAGACGGCTCCAGCGTGGGCGAGCAGGCAGGTGACGGACCCGCGTGCACTTCGGCGCTGAAAGTGCACGCGGGTCCGTCACCTCTGCCTGCGGGCCAACGCGCGATTCGAGCAGATAACCGACCTCACCCATCACGGGAGACGGCACGAGCAGTGGTCCCTCTGCATGGCGAAGTAGCTTTAGGCAGGCGTGGTGATGCTGGTCCTTGATGTTGCCCGCAGCAAGAAGGACACCCGTGTCGCATAGGAGCACGTCAGCGCCCCAGCTCTGAACGGAGAATCTCCTCATGCCGCTCAGCGAGGGTCGACTCGGCCTCAAACGATGCGAAGAACGGAAGATCACGCTCTGCGGTAACGGAATCGTCCAGGCGCCCACGGATCAGTTCCAGCGCGGGCCGCAGCTCCGACTCCGGCAGGCGGTCCACCAGGTCATGTAGCTCTTCACGCATGACACTCATACCTAAGGGTGTAGGTCCACGACCTGCGTCGGTCTCAGGTTCCGCTGGCTGGGTGAAGTGTGCTGATATGTTCGCTGCGAGGCGACATGGAGATCACATCAGCATCCCTCCCAGGCAGGTTGTTCCGAGTCGTGTCCCGGTTCCCCGCCGAGGGCACCAATGTCACGGTCACCATCGACCCGGCGCGGGCGTACGTCCTCAACAAGGACTGACCAGCCGTGCCGCAAGGGGCCGGAGGTGGCACGGCTCCGGCCCCCGGCCGGGTCAGCCGGTGACGGTCACGGTCGTGAGGGCCGGTGAGGCCAGGATGTCGGCCTCGCAGAAGCGCTGCGTGATCCAGCGCTTGGCGGAGAACTCCACGGTCTGGTCCGCGTAGTGCGGCGAGTTCGGGTTCTCCGACTGCGAGTACGTCAGGAACCCGCGCACGTCAGGGCAGGCGTCGCCGTCGAACGACACCGCCTGGACGTAGCTGGAGCCGTGCAGCATCTCGGTGTAGCCCTTGGCCGGGTCCCACTGGGCGATGTTCACGTTGTAGATGCCGCCGGTCGAGCCGCCGCCGTGGATCGGGATCCGGGTGCCGTTGCGCGTGGCGTAGTGGTGGTCGCCGAACCTGGCGTTGTACGCGATCCCGGCCGACGCCAGGTCCCGCAGGGCGTTGCCGAAGTCGATGCGGTGCCCGGCCGCCGCCGCCATGCCGTTGGGGGTGCCGATCGGGTCGGTGGCCGTGAACGGGTTCTTCCACGGGTTCTTCGTGGCCTGCTCGACCAGGGTCGCGCCGAGCGTGGCCCGCTCCCAGAAGCGCTGGAACAGCAGCGCCCCGCGGCTGTTGACGTCGTTGCGCCCGTCCCAGTTCGCCAGCACGTCGCAGGAGTCGCCCACCGCGATCGGGCCGGCGTCGGACGGGGCGAAGCCCAGCGGCATGCTGCGGCACATCGCGACCGTGTCGGCGAGGGTCAGGGTGGCGGCGTGCGACCTGTTGGAGAAGACCAGCCCCTCCATCGACGCCCGGGTCAGCGAGGCGCCCAGGGCCGGGATCGCCGTCAGCCCGTGCCTGGTGCGCAGGTCCTGCGCGATGTTCGTCTTCACCATGGCCCGGGGCAGGGTGGTGAACCAGTCGGAGGCGTGGTGGTTGACCAGCCACGGGCTGTCGTTGGAGTTCTGCACGTACGTCCGGACCGTCTTCGACGGCTGGTTGGCCGGGCCGAACGTGCCCGGCACCAGGGCGTCCGGGTCGTCGCCCGGCACGCACGACCGCCCGCAGGTTGTCGAGGTTGGCGTCGGCGACGGAGAAGGCCAGCATCGCGCCCCACGGCAGCGGCAGCGGCCCCACCTGGGTGGTGACCGGCCCGTAGCGGCTGTACCAGAGCCTGCGGGTCACGGCGCCGCCGCCCAGCACGGGCACCGCGAAGGACCGGCTGGTCATCTGCTCGATCCGCCCGTCGACCAGGTAGGAGGTGGGCGAGCCGGGCACGGTCTTGAGGTTGTGGACGACGAACGGGTAGGCCGCGCTCACCGTGTGGCTCCAGGCCACGCCGGAGGTGTAGCCGATCTGAACGCCCGGCAGGCCGAGCAGCGAGCCGCCCGACACGTCGAGCGTGCCGGGGATGGTCAGGTGCGACTGCCAGAAGCGCAGGCCGTCGTGCCAGGGGAAGTGCGGGTTGCCCAGCAGCAGGCCGCGGCCGTTCGCCGACAGGGCGGAGCCGGCGGCGACCGCGTTGCTGCCGAGTTGCCGCTCGGAGACCATCTTCTGGGCGGCGGCGACGGCCTCCTGCTCGGTCGTCTGCTCGGTCGAGGTGCCGCGTGCCGCGTCGGCCCGCGCGATGCCCGCCGCCGACTGGCCGAGGCCGCCGTACATGAGCCGCGCGTAGACGAACTTCCAGGCGTCGTTCTCGGTGATCGGCCCCAGCCACGGCTTGCCGGCGCACCGCGCGTCCGTGACACCGCCCTGCGAGAGCAGCTTGTTGTAGCCGGCGACGTAGCCCCGGATGATCTCCCGCACCTCGGCCCTGGGGCCCAGCGGGTACGGCTTGGCCAGCAGTTCCTCCAGCTTCCCGGTGGCGAACAGGCCGCGGAAGAAGACGTCACTGTCGATGTTCTTGCTCGCCGTGGAGTAGACGTTGGAGGCGGGCACGCGCAGCGGCTCGGAGTTCACGCCGGACGCGTCGCCGTCGGGGCCGAAGAACAGCGACCGCTCGCCGCGCACGGTCACGTACCCGTTGGCGAGGGTGCAGAGGTTGTCCTTGGCCATGGCGTAGCCCTGGCCGAATCCGGCGTCGCCGTAGCCGGTGGCCGTGATGTGCGGCACGCCGTACTCGGTGTAGCGGATGGTCGCGGTGTAGCCCGTGGCCTGGGCGGTCGAGGCGGGTGCCACCACGCCCACCGCCACCAGGGCCAGCGCGCCTAACAGGCGTCTGATCATGCCGCGAGTGTCCGTCCGCGCCCCCGGCGGTGCATCGTCGAATCAGCCCAACGGGCCGCCGGTGGTTGGGCTGATCGGCCACAGCCGGTGGCCGGCCCGGGGCGCGGGCGCCGTCAGGCGATGCGGGCCAGGTCGCCGCCGCCGACCGGGTGCCGCTGCGGGAGCCCGCCGGCGAAGCTCTCCAGCTCGTCGAGCGCGGCGTCGGCCAGCCGGTGCGTCTCGGTGCCCATCGCGCCCGCGATGTGCGGGGTCAGCACGACGTTGGGCAGCGTGTACAGCGGCGAGCCGGCGGGCAGCGGCTCCGGGTCGGTGACGTCGAGGACCGCGTCCAGCCGCCCGGCGGCGCACTCGGCGGTCAGCGCGGCGGTGTCGACCAGGCTGCCGCGGGCGGTGTTGATCACGGTCGCGCCGTCCGGCAGCAGGGCCAGCCGCCCGCCGTCCAGCAGATGGCGCGTCTCCGGCAGTTCTGGAGCGTGCAGGGTGACGGTGTCGCTGCCGCCGAGGAGCGTCTCCAGCCCCACCAGCGTGACGCCCAGAGCCGACGCGTCGGCGGCCGAGGCGTACGGATCGGTGGCGAGCACGCGGACGTCGAACGGGCGGAGCAGCTCGGCGACCCTCCTGCCCACGCGGGACAGGCCGACGATGCCGACGGTGCGCCGGTAGTTGGACGGGTTCGGCGGCGAGTCGCGCCACGGCCCCCAGACGCCCGGGTGGCCGGTGTAGAGCGCGGCGAAGCGGTGGGCGCGCTTGCCGGCCATCAGCACGGCCGCCAGCGTGTACTCGGCGACGGGGATCGCGTTGGCCGCCGCCGCCGACGTCACGATGAGGCCCCGGTCCCAGCAGGCGGACGTGACGTGCCCCTTGACGCTGCCGGCCGCGTGCAGGACCGCCCGCAGCCGCGGCGCGCGGGCCAGCACCTCCGCCGTCACAGGCGGGCAGCCCCATCCGGTGATGAGCACCTCGGCCTCGGCCAGCCGCTCGCGCGCCGCCGCCGAGCCGAGCTCGGCCACCTGGACCGGGTCACGCACCGCCGCCAGCCGCGTGAGCCGGTCCCGGCGAGGCTCGTCGAACAGCTGCTGGTACGTCTCGCCCGCCATGACGACGAGCACCTCGGGCCGGTTCTTCACCGCGATGAACTCCTGGGGCCGAATGCGGGGACTCCGGGCACCACCGTACTCTCGGCGTCCTGCCCGGGACCGCCGTCGCCGGCCGTGGCCTCCGTTCGGGTGGCCGCGTCGAATCCGCGCCGGGGGCTTGACCATGACGCTGCGTCAACCCTCCATGCTGGCCGTCATGAGCATCCTTCCGACAACCGATGAGGTTCAGGGGCCGGCGATCCACGCGCGGGGCCTGGAGAAGGCGTACAAGGAGCTGCGGGTGCTGCGCGGCGTGGACTTCGAGGTGGCGCGGGGCAGCGTCTTCGCCCTGCTCGGCTCGAACGGGGCGGGCAAGACCACGGTGGTGAGGATCCTGTCCACGCTGCTCAGGGCCGACGCGGGGACCGCCCGCGTGAACGGCTTCGATGTCGTGACGCAGGCCGCCGGCGTACGCGGGTCCATCAGTCTCACCGGGCAGTTCGGGCGGTCGACGGGATCCTCAGCGGGCGGGAGAACCTCGTCCTGGTCGCCAGACTGTGGCATGTCGAGGACCCTGGCGCGGTCGCGGACGACCTGCTGAGGCGCTTCTCGCTGACCGAGGCGGGCGCCCGGAGGGTGGCGACGTACTCCGGTGGCATGCGCCGCCGCCTGGACCTCGCGATGAGTCTCGCCGGGAGTCCGCCGGTCATCTTCCTCGACGAGCCGACGGCCGGGCTGGACCCCGAGGCGCGCGTCGAGGTGTGGCGGGCCGTCAAGGAGCTCGCCGAGGGCGGCACGACCGTGCTGCTCACCACCCAGCACCTGGAGGAGGCGGAACACCTCGCCGACCGGATCGCGATCCTCCACCAGGGCCGGATCATCGTCAACGGCACCCTGGCCGAGCTCAGAGGGCTGCTGCCGCCCGCCAAGGCGGAGTACGTCGAGAAGCAGCCCTCCCTCGAAGACGTCTTCTTCGCGGTCGTCGGCCATGCCGGCGAAGGCGACACGGACGGTGCCGCCGGCAGGGGCCGCACACACCACGAAATCCGGTCGACCGAGAAGTGAGGAACGACAATGGCCACGCGTTTCCTGGGTGACACCGCCGTCCTCACCGGACGGACCCTGCGCCACGTCACACGCAGCCTGGACACCATCATCACGACCGCGATCACGCCGATCGCCATGCTGCTGCTGTTCGTCTACGTGTTCGGCGGCGCGATCGACACCGGGACGGTCTCGTACGTGAACTACCTGCTGCCCGGCATCCTGGTCATCACGATCGCCTCGGGCATCGCCTACACCGCGTTACGCCTCTTCACCGACATGCAGGGCGGGATCTTCGAGAGATTCCAGTCCATGCCGATCGCCCGCTCGTCCGTCCTGTGGGCGCACGTGCTGACCTCACTGGCCGCCAACCTGATCTCGCTCGCGCTCGTCGTGCTCGCCGCCCTGCTCATCGGCTTCCGCTCGGGCGCCGGAGTGCCGGCCTGGCTCGCGGTCGCCGGCATCCTCATCCTGTTCATCCTGGCCTTGACCTGGATCGCCGTCATCCCCGGCCTCACCGCGAAGAGCGTGGACGGCGCGAGCGCGTTCTCCTACCCGCTCATCTTCCTGCCGTTCATCAGCTCGGCCTTCGTCCCCACCGACACCATGCCCGGCCCGCTGCGCGCCTTCGCCGAACACCAGCCGGTGACCTCCATCGTCAACGCCATCCGCGACCTGCTCGCCCAGCGGCCGGTCGGCGCCGACGTCTGGACCGCCCTCGCCTGGTGCGCCGGCATCCTCGTCGTGGCCTACCTCTTCGCCGGCCTCACCTACCGGCGCAGGATCTCCTGAGCCGGCGTCGACCGGGTCCGGGCGAGTCGAGAGCAGAATCAGAGCATGCTGACGATCGGTCAACTGGCGGCGTACGCGGGTGTCACGGTGCGGGCGGTGCGGCACTATCACCAGATCGGCCTCCTGCCCGAGCCGGAGCGGGATGCCTCGGGCTACCGGCGATACGGCGCGACGGCGGTCGTGTCCCTCATCAAGATCCGCAGCCTCGCCGGCGCCGGCGTGCCGCTGTCCCAGATCGGTCAGATGCTCGACGCCGATCCGCCGGCCTTCGCCGAAGCGGTCCGGAGGATCGACGGCCGTCTGCGCGAGGAGATCGAACGGCTGGAGACCAGCCGCGCGCAGATCGCGCGGCTCGCCACCGGGGACAGTCTGGCGCTCCCGCCGGAGGTGACCTTCTTTCTGGACCGGCTTCGGGAGATCGGCGCGTCAGAGCGGATGGTCGAGGCTGAGCGGGACGGGTGGATCCTGGTCGCGGCCCGCTGGCCCGGCTACGTCCGCGACATCATGCCCGGCAAACTCGCGCAGCTCGAGGACCCGCACATCGTTCGGCTCTACCAGGTCGGGTCGGCGCTCCTGGAAAGCGGCACAGGCGACGACCCGCGTCTGGAGGAGATCGCCGACATCCTGGCCGGCCTGGCCGAGCAGGCGCACGCCTCCGGCGAGCTGCTGCCCGACGATCTGGCGTACGACCTGGTCGACGCCCTTCTCGTCGAGGCCGACCCGAGGTCGGAGCGGCTGCTGGCCCTGCTGCGCGAGCGTGGCTGGGCCGGTTGGACCCGGCCGGAGCGGCTGGCACAGCCGCCCGGCCGGCCCGCGGACGCGTCACACGCACCGGCGCCCGCGCCGGATCATCGACCCGGCTAGTAGACGACGACCGCGAAGACGGCCGCCACGAACCCCCGCCATCACCGGGATGAACGCCTTGCGGGCCAGGTCCAGCACCGGCACCCGGGCGAACCCGGCCACCGCGATCAGCGACGACCAGGCGACGAGCACCCCGCCGCCGGACCAGATGGCGCCCATCTGGCCCACGGCGGCCAGCGTCGCCGGGTCCATCCCGACGGCCGGGCCGAGCGCGCCGGACAGCGAACCGGTCAGCGGCAGGCCCGAGAAGCCCGAGCCGTCCAGGCCGGTGATGATGCCCACGATCAGGATCGCGAACGTCATCAGGAAGCCGTTCTGCGGGATGCCCTGCTGGGCCCCGCTGACCAGGTCGAACAGGAAGTTGGGCGCCTGGGCTCCCTCCGGCAGGCCCATGATGCGGCCGGCGAAGTCGGCGTTGCCGATGAAGAAGTAGCCCGCGATCGGCAGCACGATGCCCATCGCCTTGACCGCGAACACCAGGCCGTCCACCACGTGGTCGGCGCAGGTCTCCAGGGCCCGGCGGCCGTCGCCGACGAACGTGGCGCGGCGGCGGGACACCAGCGGGCCACCCACCGCTTCAAAAGATCGCCACCTCCGCCGGCTGACCCGGGCTCCCGGCCGCCCTGGCCGGTGCGGGTCTGGTCAGTGGTCTGATCAGTGCGGGTCCGATCAGTGCGGGTCTGATCAGTGCGGGTCCGGGCGGTGCGGGTCCGGTCCGGGCGGGCTCGGTCAGTGCGGGCCGCGATAGCCGGGCGGCGGGGTGTCGGCGGTGTACTCCCGCACCGGCTCGCCCCTCAGGAACGATCGCAGGACGTTCAGGTACGGCCGGTCCCGGCCGGCCGCGTCCAGGTGGACGAGCCGCGCGCCGGGCAGCGCCTTCCGGTAGTCCACGGCCGACGACCAGTTCTGCTCGTCGCAGCCGCCCTTGACGACCAGGGCGGGCACGGACAGCCCGGCGATACCCGGCCGCACGCCCCGGGGCAGGGGCCGCGCGGCCAGGTGCGCGTACCCACCGAGCTCGCCGGGCGGTGGCGAGGCCGCAGACGAGGGCGAGGGCGAATCCGAAGACGGAGCCGAAGACGAAGGCGAGGACGAGGACGAAGACGGGCGTGCGGCCGGGCGCGCGGTCGCGGGCGGCGCCGGAGTCGCCGTCGGGCGCGATCCCCGAGGTGCCGGTGAGGCGGCGCGACAGGGCGGACCGGCGGGCCGGGGAAGCCGGGCGTCCAGCTCGTCGTCCCCCGCGAAGGCGTGCGCGGCGGCCGGATCGACGCGCAGCAGCGTGTAGACGGCGAGCATGCGCGTCGTGGGCGGCCCGGCCCCGGACCCGGCCGAGCCGAGCAGGGCGGTGGCCCGGTCGGCGGCGGGGGAGTCGAGGCTCGCCGGGTCGGTGAGGACCACCCGGCTCACCCGGTCCGGATGCGCGGCCAGGTAGGCGGCGGCGAGCCGGGCCCCGTGGCCGTGGCCGATCAGGACGAGCCGCTCGGCCCCGATGGCGCGGCGGGCCGCCTCCAGGTCGGCCGTGTCACGCTCCAGGCCGTAGCCTCGCGGGTCGGCCAGCCGCGCCGACCGGCCGGCTCCGAGCTGGTCGTAGACGTACACCTGGTAGCCGTCGGCGGCGAGCCCGCCGTAGAAGGCCGAGTCGCGGGCCAGGTCGGCCCGCCCGGGGCCGCCGTGCAGGAACACGACCGGCTCGGCCCGGGTCACCCGCTTGGGCGCCACCCGCACGTACGCCAGCCGGGACCCCGTGTCCAGCCGCCACTCCTTCTGCCCGGACACCCGGGACGGCGCGGCGTCCGGCGGGGGAGGGTGGATGAGGGCGGACGTGACCTGCCAGACCACCAGCGCCTCCACGGCCAGGACGGCCCCGGCGCGCGCCCAGCGCCCCCAGGCGACCTGGGGCCGCGGCACGCAGCGCAGCAGGCCGACGAAGAACACCGCGCCGAACACGGCCAGCCCGGCCGCTGCGAAGACGTCCGGGCCGGTGCCGAGCATCGCCGTCCCGGCCAGCGCCGCCAGGCCCAGGACCGGCGCCAGCGCCAGCACCCCGAGCCCGGTCAGCAGCCGGACGACCCACCGGGCGAGAACACGCACACGGCGAAACTAGTACAAAGCTCTCCCCGAGGGGCGATATCACGTCAGCGGGCGGCCCAACCGCAGGGTGACCCGCCCGCCCCGCCGCACGGTCTCCCGCACGCTCCACACGCACGCGTCGACCACCTCGCCGTCGGGCGTCATGTACGCGCCGGCCTTGAGCGGGCGCCTCAGAGCACTGGATGGCACCTGCACCGGACATGCGATGAAATATCAGCAATTCATCTACTGACTGGGAGTTTGTCGTGGCGCTTTTCGACCTGCCGATCGAGCGGCTCCGTTCCTACCGTCCCGAACGGGACGAGCCCGCCGACTTCGATGCCTTCTGGTCACGCACCCTGGCCGAGGCGGGCGAGTTCGACCTGGCCGCCACGTTCACCCCGTACGACCTGCCGCTGGCCGCGGTCGACGTGTACGACGTGTCGTTCGCCGGATGGGGCGGCCACCGCGTCAACGGCTGGTTCCTGACCCCGCGCGGCGCCGATCGGCCGCTGCCCTGCGTCATGCACTACATCGGCTACAGCGGCGGCCGCGGCTTCCCGCACGACCACCTGCTCTGGCCGGCCGCGGGCTACGCGGTGTTCGTCATGGAGACGCGCGGTCACGGCGGCGCCAGCCCGCAGCATCCCGGCGTGACGGGCGACCCCCACGGCGGCGACCACGCCCAGGCGCCGGGCATGATGACCCGCGGCATCCTCGACCCCGAGACCTATTACTACCGGCGGGTCTTCACCGACGCGGTCCGGGCGGTCGACGCGGCCGCCGCGCATCCGGCCGTCGACGCGGCGCGCATCGTGGTGTCGGGCGGCAGCCAGGGCGGCGGCATCGCGCAGGCCACGGCCGCGCTGCGCCCCTCGGTCAAGGGGGCGCTCATCGATGTGCCCTTCCTGACCGACTTCAGGCGGGCCGTCGAGATCACCGATCGCGACCCGTACCAGGAGATCGTGCGGTTCCTGGCCTCGCGCAGGGACGGCGCCGAGCGGGTGTTCGCCACGCTGGCCTACTTCGACGGGCTCAACTTCGCCGCCCGAGGCCGGGTGCCCGCGTTGTACTCGGTGGCGCTGATGGACGACGTGTGCCCGCCGTCGACGGTCTTCGGCGCCTACAACCACTGGCAGGGGCCGAAGGAGATCACGGTCTGGCCGTGGAACGGCCACGAGGGCGGGGCGGGATTCCAGCGCGAGAAGCAGCTGCGCCATCTGCGCGAGCTGCTCGCGGACGGCTGATCCGGAAGCCGGTCGCCGCCGGCCCGGCACGGCCCCCCGCCGCACCGGGCCCGGCGATCGGCGGTCAGACGTTCTGGTCGGTCACCAGGAAGGACACGGCCCCCTTGTCGTCGGCGCCGGCGTCCAGGGACTTGTCCTCCAGGACGGTGGCGGCCACAGGGTCGAGATAGACGCGGGCGCCTTCGGTCTCGACCACTTCGTCGGCGGGCTCCGGCTGCGTCGCCAGCGAAAGGGTGAGCGAACCCGAGCCCTCTCCCTGCGACGAGATGCGGATGCCGCCCTGCTCAGGCTCAGGTGCGGACGCGGTCAGGTCACGGATGGCCTGGGCTGCGTTGGCGGTCAGGGTGAGCACTACGGCTCCTCCTCACGGTCGACGTACATGAATTGCCTGCCCTTCCCGCCTCAGGGGGACCCAACCATCTGTGGTCGGATTTCTTTCCGGATCCCCGTGGGGGCAGGACCTACAGCTCGGCGAAGCGTTCCACGTCCTCGGTGCGGCCGGACACGATGATGACGTCGTTGTACGTGAGCTCCGTCTCGGCCGTGGCGTAGGTGAACTCCTCGTCGGGGCTCTTGACCGCGACGACGGTGATGCCGTGCTTGCGGCGCAGGTTGGACTCACCCAGCGGGGCGCCCACGTAGTCCTTCGGCGGCCGCGTCTTGGCCAGCGCGAAGTTGGCGTCGACCTGCATGTAGTCGAGCATCCGCCCGCTCACCAGGTGCGCCACCCGCTCGCCCATGTCGTGCTCGGGGAGCACCACGTGGTGGGCGCCGATCCGGCTGAGGATGCGGCCGTGCTGTTTGCTGACCGCCTTGGCCCAGATGTCGTCGATCTCCAGCTCCACCAGCAGCGACGCGGTGAGGATGCTGGCCTCCAGGTCGCCGCCGATGGCCACGACCGCGCGGTAGAAGTCGGGCACGCCGAGCTGGCGCAGCACCTCCATGTCGGTGGCGTCGGCGACGGCGATCTGCGTGATCTGCCCCGCCAGCGACTGCACCACCTTGGGACGGTGGTCGATGGCCAGCACCTCGGTGCCGTGCCGGGCCAGCTCCAGCGCCAGCGAGGTGCCGAACCTGCCCATCCCGATCACCACGACCGGGTCGCTTCTCTTGTCAGCCAACGATGATCCGCTCCTCGGGTAGTTCGTAGCGGCGCTGACGCTCCTTCAACGCCAGCGCGGAGCCGAGCGTGAGCGGGCCGATCCGGCCCACGAACATGAGCAACAGCAGCAGGACGTGCCCGGCCGGCGACAACTCGGCGGTGACGCCGGTGGACAGGCCCGCCGTGCTGAACGCCGCGATCACCTCGAACAGCACCTGGTCCAGGCTGTGCGGGGTCAGCACGAGCAGCACGTAGGTCGACACCGCCACCAGGATCACGCTGATCGCGGCGATCGACAACGCCTGGCGCTGGGCCGACTCGGGGACGCGGCGATGACCGACGTTGACCCGGTTCTCGCCCCGCAGCTCGGCCCAGATGACGAACGCCAGCAGCCCGAACGTGGTCACCTTGATCCCGCCGGCCGAGCCCGCGCTGCCGCCCCCGATGAACATCAGCACGTCCGTGGCCAGCCAGCTGGACGGGGTCATCGCGGTGATGTCGAGGCTGTTGAAGCCGGCCGTACGGGGCATGACGGAGGCGAAGAAGGCGGCGAGCAGCCGGCCGCCGTCGTCGAGCGGCCCGAGCGTCCTGGGGTTGTGCCACTCGGCGCCGAGGAACACCAGCGTCCCCGAGCCGATCAGGATCACGGTGACGGTCACCGTGATCCGGGTCAGCACCGACCAGCGGCTGGGCCGCCGCCACGACCTGGCCAGCTCGAACACCACGGGGAAGCCGAGCCCGCCGACGATCACGGCCGCCGCGATCGTCAGGCAGATCCACGGGTCCGCGACGAACCGCATCAGGCTGTCGGGCCACAGGGCGAACCCGGCGTTGTTGAACGCCGACACCGCGTGAAAGGCCCCGAGGTAGGCGGCGCGGCCGAGCGGCTCGCCGTACCCCGTCATGAACCGGACGGTGAGCACCACCGCGGTCACGCTCTCGCACACCAGGCTGAACACGAGCACCTTGCGCAGCACCTGGCGCACGTCCGACATGCTCAGCGTGCGCGTCTCGGCCTGCGCCGCGAGCCGGGCCCGCAGCCCGAGCCGGCCCGCGACCAGCACGGCGAAGACGGTGGCCAGGGTCATGATGCCCAGGCCACCGGCCTGGAACAGCCCGGCGATGACGATCTCGCCGAACATCGACCAGTGCGCCTCGGTGTCCACGAGCACCAGGCCGGTTACGCACACGGCGGACGTGGCGGTGAACAGCGCGGTCAGCCAGCCCGCGGACTCACCCGTCGTGGTGGCCACCGGCAGCGCCAGCAGCAGCGTGCCCAGCAGCACGGCGGCGCCGAACCCGGTCACGATGACCTGGGTGGGATGGTGGAAACGGGACAGGAGGCGAGATGACCTCACCCGGCGCGGTCTTCCGGACAAGCCGTCACACGGCTTCAGCACTTGCAAGGGGAGTCACGAACGCCTCCGAAGTCCCACGCGACACCGATGTTCTGCCGACCGGCTTCCCCGGCGCAGTGGCCTACCGTAACAGGCATGTCGCGTTGACGGCATATGTGATCTGCCTCTCCGCCGCGCGGGAGCTCCCTCAGTCCCGGACCAGGCGATCCACCAGCGCCTGCAGGGTCACGGCCCCGCGCACCGAGCCGCCCTCGACCACGGCGACCAGGGGGCTGTGCGTACGCGCCATCAGCGCCGCGAGCTCCAGCACCGTGGCGTCCGGCCCGCTCACGGGCAGCTCGCGCGGCTTTTCCGGCAGCGCCTCGCGCACGGTCCGGTGGGCCAGGGAGCGCAGGAACAGGTCGGCGTGCGCCTCGTCGACCACGCGGGCCAGCGCGGGATCGTCCATGCAGTAGGTGGGGACGGCCAGTCGCAGCACCTGGGTGCCCGGCAGGATGCTCAGCGGCCGGCCCCGCTCGTCGACCACGATCAGGCCGGGCAGGTCCTGGTCGGCCAGCAGCCGAGCCGCGTCGATCACCGGGGTGTCGACCGTGACGGTGGGGAACTCGGTGACGAGGTCGATGGCACGCATGGGGGGTCCTCCCGAGGTGAACGAACACCGACCCAGCTTCCCGGCGCCCGGGCCAACCTATCGGCTCACAACCGGCATTATCCCCCGGTCAGCGGATGGACGGGCCATTCCAGGACGATCCGGATGGTATGGCTGGCCCTACCACGGGCCGGGGTGCGCGCAGGGCTCCGGTTCCGCCGCTGAGCGACCATGCTGGGCCTACCACCCAACCCCCGCATCGGAGGAACCGTGACATCTGTGAGAGCCCTGAGCCCTCCTGCCGAACGTGACGAGAGGGGAAGCGACTTCGCGCGGTTGTCGCGGCGCGTCGCCGAGGCGGGCCTGCTGGAGCGCCGGCCCGGCTACTACGCGGCGCGGATGGCCGTCGTGGGCGGCCTGTTCGCCGGGGTGTGGGTCGCCTTCGCCCTGATCGGCGACTCCTGGTGGCAGCTCGCGGTCGCCTTCTTCCTGGCCGTGATGTCCGGGCAGGTCGCGCTGCTGGCCCACGACCTGGCGCACGGCCAGGTCTTCCGCACCCGCCGGGCGAGCGCGACGGCCGGTCTGCTGGTCGGCAACCTCGGCATCGGCCTCGGCTACGGCTGGTGGCAGGACAAGCACACCCGCCACCACGCCAACCCCAACCACGAGGACCACGACCCCGACGTCTCGCCCGAGGTGCTCGTCTGGTCGGTGAGGCAGGCCGAGGCCAGCGGTGGCCTGGCCAGGTTCATCGGCCGCCGCCAGGCGTTCCTGTTCTTCCCGCTGCTCACGCTGGAGGCCGTCAACCTGCACGTGTCGAGCGTGCGCGGGCTGCGCCGCCCCACCCTGCGGAACCGGTGGGCCGAGGCGCTGCTGTTGTTCGCCCACTTCGCCCTCTATCTCGGCGGGATCCTTGCGATGCTGCCGCTGGGCAAGGCGGTGGTGTTCATGATCGTGCACCAGGCGCTCTTCGGCGTCTACCTCGGATGCGTGTTCGCGCCCAACCACAAGGGCATGCCGGTGCTCACCGCCGGCGACCGGCTCGACTTCCTCCGCCGCCAGGTCCTCACCTCCCGCAACGTGACCGGAGGACTCCTGGTCGACACCGCCCTGGGCGGGCTCAACCACCAGATCGAGCACCACCTGTTCCCGAGCATGCCGAGCGTCAACCTGCGCCGGGCACGGCCCCTCGTGCGGGAGCACTGCGCGGCGCTGGGCGTGGACTACACCGAGTGCGGGCTGCTCGCCTCGTGGGGCCAGGCCCTGCGCCACCTGCACGCGGTGGGAGAGCCCCTGCGCCGCTGATCTCGCCCGCCGCGGGCGACGGCCACGCATACAGACGGCCACGCATACAGACGGCCATGCATACAGACGGCCATGCATACAGACGGCCATGCATACAGACGGCCACGCATACAACGGCGCGCAGCGGTTAGAAGTCCTCTTCCGGCCACCGCGAGAACCTCAGGAGCGGCGTTGACGACAGCCATGAACCCCCCCACGACCCCTGACGGCATCGCGGGCTGGGCGGTCGGGCTAATGGAGTCGCTGGGGGCGCCCGGCGCCGGGCTCCTCGTCGCGCTGGAGAACCTGTTCCCGCCGCTGCCCAGCGAGATCATCCTGCCGCTGGCGGGATTCGCCGCCGCACGGGGGGAGATGGCCCTGTGGGAGGTGCTGGTCTGGACCACACTCGGCTCGCTGGCCGGAGCGCTCGTCCTGTACGGCGTCGGGGCGCTGCTCGGTCGGCGGCGCATCCTCGCCCTGACCGCCAAGATCCCGCTGCTGAAGCCCGCCGACGTGGAGAAGGCCGAGGACTGGTTCGCCCGCCACGGGCGCAGGACCGTCTTCCTGGGCCGCATGGTCCCCGGCTTCCGCAGCGTGATCTCCATCCCGGCCGGTCTGGAGCGCATGCCGCTGGCCGGCTTCGCCCTGCTCACCGCCCTGGGCAGCCTCATCTGGAACACCGTGCTGGTGCTGGCCGGCTATCTGCTCGGCGATCAGTGGTCGCTGGTGCAGACCTACGTGGGCGGCGCCACCAGAGTGGTGCTCGTGCTGGTCGTGCTCGGCCTGCTGATCTTCGTCGGCCGCCGCGTCGCCGAGAGCCGCAAGAGCAGGAAGAGCCGCCACGTCGCCGGGAGCCGCGAGGACTGACCCCCTCAGAGCCCGTACGCCTCCAGCAGCCGCAGCCACACCTCGCTGACCGTCGGGAAGGCCGGGACAGCGTGCCAGAGCCGGTCCAGCGGCACCTCGCCGGTCACCGCGATCGTCGCCGAGTGCAGCAGCTCGGCCACGCCCGGCCCGGCGAACGTCACCCCGAGCGGCACCCGCCGCTCCTCGTCCACCACCATCTTGGCCCGCCCCCGGTAGCCGTCGCCGAGGAGGTAGGCGCCCGTGACCGAGCCCAGGTCGTACTCGACCGCGCGCACCTGGAAGCCCGCCGCGCGGGCCGCGGCCTCGGTGCGCCCCACCGCGCAGATCTGCGGGTCGGTGAACACCACCTGCGGCGGCCCGTACGCGTCGGCCGTGTCACGCAGGGACGGCAGGTCGTCGCGCTCGCCCTTGGCCCGCGCGGCGATGACATCGCCGCAGAGCCGCGCCTGGTACTTGCCCATGTGCGTCAGCAGCGCGCGCCCGTTGACGTCGCCGACCGCGTAGAGCCAGCCGTCCTCGACGGCGGTCGCCCGCATGCTGTCGTCCACCTCGACCGTGCCCTTGCCGGGCAGGCCGATCGTCTCCAGGCCGATCCCGATCGTCGCGGGGACGCGGCCGGTGGCCACCAGCAGCTCGTCGGACTCGATCGGCGGGCCGTCCGGCAGGTGCACGGTCACCTTGCCGCCCGGCTCCGGCCGCTCCACCCGGACCGCCTCGGTGTGGGTCCGCACCTCGATGCCCGCGTCGGCGAACGACTCGGCGAGCAACTCGCTGGCGAACGGCTCCATCCGGTCGAGCAGCCGGTCACCGCGCACCAGCACGGTCGTCTGCCGCGCGCCGAGGCCGTGCATGGCCTGGGCCATCTCGCAGGCCACCACGCCGCCGCCGATGACGGTCAGCCGTTCGGGCACCGAGGTGGCCGCGGTGACCTCGTGACTCGTCCAGGGGGCGGCCTCGCGCAGCCCCGGCACCGGCGGCACCGCGGCCGTGCTGCCCGTCGCCAGGACCACGGCGTGCCGGGCGGTCAGCACCCGCTCGGAGCCGTCCGGCGCGCTCACCCGCACGCGCCGGGCGCCGTCGAGCCGCCCGCGCCCGCGGACGAACTCGGCGGGCACGCCCTCGACCCACCGGACCTGGCCGGCGTCGTCGTAGTGGGACACCGCCTCGTCGCGCCGGGCCAGCACCGCGCCCACGTCGACGGGCCCCATCGACAGGCCGGGCACCCGCCCGGCCTCGGCGACCAGATCGACCGGGCGCAGCAGCGCCTTGCTGGGCACGCACGCCCAGTAGGAGCACTCGCCGCCGGCCAGCCGCGGCTCCACGACGGCCGCGGTGAGCCCGCCCCGCACCACCCGATCCGCCACGTTCTCACCGGCGGGACCGGCGCCCACCACGATCACATCGAACTCGTCGCCCACGTCGGCCTCCCCTGTCAGTCCTGCCGCCAGCCTTTCACGACCGGCGGGGCGGCGGTCCCGTTCAATGGGTGTAGGGAGTGGCGAGCCGCGCGTCGTGCAGCACGGAGCCCCACCAGCCGAGCTGGTCGAGCAGCTCCTTGGCCGCGCCGCCGGGCCCGTCGGGGTCCACCGGCTCGCCGTCGGCGCCGAAGCGCTCCCAGGGCTGGTCGAAGCTCACGGTGTTCCGCACGGTCACCGCGTGCATCTCCGCGAACACCCCGCGCAGGTGCTCCACCGCCCGCAGCCCTCCGCCCATGCCGCCGTAGCGGCCCCGGCCAGCCGTCCGGCGAGGGCGGTCAGCTCGGCAGGGCGCCTGCCGGCGACCTTCAGGACGTCGGGGTCGGCGGACAGCGCGGCCGGCAGGGCGTCGGCGAGGTGCGGGAAGGCCGGGCCGGGACGGGCACTGCCAGGGCCACCATCCCGGACGAGGCGGCCGGTAGTGTCCAGGTGTGACCATCAACGAGCTGGGCGCCTACCTGCGCGCCCGCCGCGAAGCCGTCACCCCCGCCGACGTCGGGCTGCCCGCCGGTGCCCGGCGGCGCACGCCGGGGTTGCGCCGGTCCGAGCTGGCGACGCTGGCCGGGGTGAGCGTCGAGTACCTGGCGCGGCTGGAGCAGGGCCGCGACCGTCACCCGTCCGTGCAGGTCCTCGGGGCGCTCGCCGACGTGCTGCGTCTGGACCCGGAGGAGCGGATCCATCTGCGCCGCCTGAGCAAGGGGGCCGACGGCGGCGTCCTCTGCCCGGCCGGCGTGCCGCCCGCCCGCTCGGTGCGGCCGACGGTGCGGGCGCTGCTCGACCGCCTGGAGCCCGCACCGGCTCTGCTGCTCAACCGGCTCGGTGAGGTGCTCGCCCGCACGTCCGGCTACGAACGCCTGGCGGCCCCCCTCGGCCTGCTCGACGGTGACCCGCCGAGCCTGGTCAGGTTCGTGTTCACCGACTCCCGCGCGCGGGCGGTCTACCCCGACTGGGAGCGTGTCGCCGACGAGCTGGTGGCCGTGCTCAAGCTCGAGTCGTCGCGCGACGACCCGCACGTGTCGCACCTCGCCGACGAGCTGACCGTCGTCGCGGGCGCCCCGTTCGCCGACCGTCTGGCCGCACCGGCCGGGCCGCCGTCACCCACCGGGGTCGAGCGGCTGACGCACCCCGAGGCGGGGGAGTTGCGCCTGGCCTACGAGACGTTGGAGCTGCCGGTGAAGGACGGGCAGCGCCTGGTCGTCTACCTTCCGGCCGACGACGCGACCGCGCTCGCGCTCGACCGGCTGTCCGGCCGCCGTCCCGGCGGCCTGCGCGCGGTGAACGACTGAGCCGGGCCCTCCCGCCCGCGGCGTGGGGCGCGCGGGCGGGGCCGGCGGCGCCGGTCAGGCGCGTTTGGCGATGGCCGTGATCAGCGGCTGCACGAGCTTGGCCGCGAGCGGTCCGAACGCCGCCAGGATGAGGACGTACGTGGCGGCCAGCGGTCCCAGGTCGGGATGCACGCCGGCGGCCACGGCCAGGCCGGCGATGACGATGTTGAACTCACCGCGCGGGATGAGCGCGATGCCCGCGCGGGCCCGGCCGGCCGTCGCGATGCCCGCCCTGCGGGCCGCGTACGCGCCGGTCAGCAGCTTGGTGATCATACTGATCAGGGCCAGCAGCGCGGCCAGGCCGGCCACCGGGAGCATTTTCGTGGGATCGGTCTGCAGGCCGAAGAAGACGAAGAACACCGCGGCGAACAGGTCGCGCAGCGGCGCCAGCAGCGCCTGCGCGTCGTGGGCCAGCTGCCCCGACAGCGCGATGCCGACCAGGAAGGCGCCGACCGCCGCCGAGACCTGCAGCTGCTGCGCCAGCCCGGCCACCAGCAGCGCCAGCCCGACGATCTTCAGCAGCAGCACCTCGTTGTTGGGACTGGAGACGAACGCCTCGATCCATTTGCCGAAGCGCAGCGCGATGAGTAGGACCGCGCTCACCGTGGCCAGCGCGATCGCCACCGTGACGGCCCCGGCGGCCAGGCTCAGTCCGGCCAGCATGGCGGTCAGCACCGGCAGGTAGACCGCCATCGTCAGGTCCTCGAAGACCAGCAACGACAGGACGGTCGGTGTTTCGCGGTTACCGATCCACCCCAGATCCGACAGCACTTTGGCGGTGATGCCGGAGGAGGTGGCATAGGTGACGCCGGCCATCGCCACCGCGGCGACCGGCCCCCAGCCGAGCAGCAGCGCGCAGATGGCGCCGGGGGCGGCGTTGAGCACTAAGTCCACCAGGCCGGCGGGGGCGTTGCCCTTGAGGCTCGCCACGAGTTCGTCGGCGTTGTACTCCAGGCCCAGTGTGAGCAGGAGTAACACGACGCCGATCTCGGCGCCGACGGAGATGAAATCCTCGCTGGTGGCCAGCGGGAGCACTCCGCCGGTGCCGAAGGCGAGGCCGGCGATCAGGTAGAGCGGGATGGGCGAGATGCCGACGCGCAGCGCGAGCGCGCCGAGCACGCCCAATCCCAGCAGAACAGCACCGAATTCGAGGAAAAGGATGGCGGTATGGTGCACCCTCGGCCCTACCCGTGCGCCAGGATGTCGGTCACCTCGGAGGTGCTCTCCGCGCTGCCCACGACGACGACGACGTCGTTCTCGTCGAACACGAAGTCGGGGGCGGGGCTGGCGAAGACCCGCCCGCTGCGCACCACCGCCACGATGGAGGCGCTGGTACGCGTCCGCACGCGCGCGTCAGCCATCGGACGACCCACGAACGGGGAGCCGGACGGGATCGGGATCTGCAGGCTCACCAGCCCCTCCACCTGCTCGTGGAGCGCGTTGAGGCGCTGCACGATGCGCGGAGCGCCGAGGAGCTCGGCCAGCGCGTCGGCCTCTTCGTCGTTGAGCTTGACCGAGTCGCACACCCGGTCAGGATCTTCGCTGTCATAGATGACCAGATCCCGTCGTCCGGTTCGGTGTGAGATGACACCGATCCGCTGGCCTGACCGCGTAGTGAACTCGTGACGCAACCCGATGCCGGGCAACGCCGTCTGCTCGACCTCCACCGTCTATCCCACCCACCCGTTTTACGCATTTCGCGGTTACTTTAGCAGTTTGGGAGATCTGTCCGTTCCGTAGGGGAACCAGATCTCCAGGCAACGCACAGATGGTAGGCCCATTGCCGGGATCGCCCGACTATTTCACTTGATGTCGTCATACTTCGTGAGAAAGCGGTTCACAAGAGGGTCAGGGTCTGGCGGGCGATCTCCCACTCCTCGTCGGTCGGGACGACGAGCACCGCCACCTCGGAGCCCGGGGGCGACACAGCGCGTTCGCCGGTGGACTCGGCCTGGTTGAGCACCGGGTCCACGCTGATGCCGAGCCGCTCCAGGCCCCGCGTCGAGGCGGCCCGGGTGGCGGCGTCGTGCTCGCCCACGCCGCCGGTGAAGACGATCGCGTCCACCTGGCCGAGCAGCGCGTAGTAGGCGCCCACGTACTTGCGGATCCGGTGCGTGTAGACGTCCAGGGCGAGGCGCGCCCGCTCGTCGCCGTCGGCCGCACGCCGCCGTACCTCCCGCATGTCGGAGTGGCCGGCGAGCGCCAGCAGGCCGCCGCGGCGGGTCAGCGCCTGCTCGGTGGCCTCGGCGTCCATCCCAGTCACCCGCTGCAGATAGCCGGGCAGGGCGGGGTCGACGTCGCCCGAACGACTGCCCATGACGAGCCCCTCCAGAGGCGTCAGCCCCATGGAGGTGTCCACGCTGCGGCCTCCCACGATCGCGGTGGCGCTCGCGCCGTTGCCCAGGTGCAGCACGATCATGCTGACGCGCTCCGGTTCGCGCCCCAGCATCGCCGCCGCCCGCTCCGACACGTACGCGCAGGACGTGCCGTGGAAGCCGAACCGCCGCACCCCCCACTCCTCCGGGACCGCGTACGTGTACGCGGCCGGCGGCAGGGTGTGGTGGAAGGCGGTGTCGAACACCGCCACCTGCGGCACCCCCGGGAAGGCGTCCTGCGCCACCCGGATCCCGACCAGGTTCACCGGGTTGTGCAGCGGCGCGAGCGGCGCGAGCTCCTCGATCTGGGCGATCACGCGATCGTCGACCAGCACCGGCTCCCGGAACAGGGTGCCGCCGTGAACCACCCGGTGCCCCACCGCCACGGGGTCGAGCTCAGGCCCCGCCTCGGCGAACGCCTTCAGCACCGCGGCCAGCCCCTCGGCGTGCCCGGGGAAACGCCCCTCCCTCTCGTACGGCGGATCGTCGCCGCAGTGGTGCGTGAGCCGGCCTCGCTCCTCCCCGATCCGCTCGACCAGGCCCCGGGCCGGACGGCCCCGGGTCTCGACGTCGATCAACTCGTACTTGATCGAGGAGGAGCCGGTGTTCACGACGAGAATGCGTTCGGCCATGTCCATCCACTGATCTCCGGAAGGTCCTCGCCGTGCTCACGGGTGTAGGCGCGCGCCCGCAGCCGGGAGTCCATCATGTGCTGGCGCAGGTGGGCCTGGGTGCTGCCGAGGCCGGGAACACGGTCGATCACGTCCATGACCAGGTGGAAGCGGTCGATGTCGTTGAGCATGACCATGTCGAACGGCGTCGTCGTGGTGCCCTCCTCCTTGTAGCCGCGCACGTGCAGGTTGGGGTGCCCATTGCGGCGGTAGGTGAGCTGGTGGATCAGCGACGGGTAGCCGTGGAAGTTGAAGACCACCGGCCGGTCGGCGGTGAACAGCGTGTCGAACTCGGCGTCCGACATGCCGTGCGGGTGCTCCGAGTGCGGCTGCAGGCGCATCAGGTCGACCACGTTGACCACCCGGACCCTCAGCTGCGGCAGGTACTCGCGCAGCAGCGCGGCGGCGGCGAGCGTCTCCAGGGTGGGCACGTCGCCGGCGCACGCCAGCACCACGTCCGGGTCGGTCCCGGCGTCGGTCGAGGCCCACGGCAGGATGCCCAGCCCCCGGGTGCAGTGGGCGATGGCCTCGTCCATGGTGAACAGGTCGAGCACCGGCTGCTTGCCCGCCACGATCACGTTCACGTAGTCGCGCGAGCGCAGGCAGTGGTCTCCCACCGAGAGCAGCGTGTTGGCGTCCGGCGGCAGGTAGACCCGCACGACCTCGGCCTTCTTGTTGACCACCACGTCCAGGAAGCCCGGATCCTGGTGGCTGAAGCCGTTGTGGTCCTGCCGCCAGACGTGCGAGGACAGCAGATAGTTGAGCGAGGCCACGGGCAGCCGCCACGGGATCTTCCGCGACGACTCCAGCCACTTGGCGTGCTGGTTGAACATCGAGTCGACGATGTGGATGAACGCCTCATAGCAGTTGAACAGGCCGTGCCGCCCGGTCAGCAGATAGCCCTCCAGCCAGCCCTGGCACAGGTGCTCGCTCAAGACCTCCATGACCTGCCCGCCCGGGGCCAGGTGCTCGTCGGTCGGCTCGATGGCCGCGTCCCACGCCCGGTCGGTGACCGAGAAGACGTCCGAGAGCCGGTTGGAGGCGGTCTCGTCGGGCCCCATGAGCCGGAAGATCGACCGATTGGCGGCGATGACGTCGCGCAGCAGCCCGCCCAGCGCCCGGGTCGGCTCGGTCGACTGGACGGCCGGCGCCTTCACCTCGACCGCGTACGACCGGAAGTCGGGCAGCCGCAACGGCTGCAGCAGCTCGCCGCCGTTGGCGTGCGGGTTGGCGCTCATCCGGAGCGGACCCACCGGCACCGACCGCAGGATCTCGGGCACCGGGCGGCCGTCGGCGTCGAACAGCTCCTCCGGCCGGTAAGAGCGCATCCACTCCTCCAGCTGGGCCAGCCGGTCCGGCCGGTTCCGTACGTCGGTGAGCGGCACCTGGTGCGAGCGCCACGTCCCCTCGACGGGCAGGCCGTCGACCTCGCGGGGCCCGGTCCAGCCCTTCGGCGTCCGAAGGATGATCATCGGCAGCCGGTCGGCCTTGCCGGCCTTGTAGGCGGCGATCTCGGAATGGGCCTGGTCGAGCGTGGTCGCCATCTCCAGGTGGTCCGGGCCCACGAGGTGGGGCCGGTAGCCGTACCCCTCCATGAGTTTGATCAGCTCTTCCAGCGGGATCCTGGCCAGGATGGTGGGATTGGCGATCTTGTATCCGTTGAGGTGCAGGATCGGCAGCACCACGCCGTCGCGCCGGCGGTTGAGCAGCTTGTTGGAGTGCCAGCTGGCGGCCAGCGGGCCGGTCTCCGCCTCTCCGTCGCCGATGACGCACGCCACCATCAGGTCGGGGTTGTCGAACGCCGCGCCGAACGCGTGCGCGAGGCTGTAGCCCAGCTCGCCGCCCTCGTTGATGGAGCCCGGCGTCTCGGGCGCGACGTGGCTCGGGATGCCGCCGGGAAAGGAGAACTGGCGGAAGAGCCGCCGCATGCCCTCCGCGTCCCGCGACACGTTCGGGTACTTCTCCGAATAGGAGCCCTCCAGCCAGGACAGCGCCACGGCCGCCGGGCCGCCGTGCCCGGGCCCGACGACGTAGATCATGTCCTGGTCGTGCTCCTTGATGAGCCGGTTCAGGTGGGCGAAGCAGAAGTTGAGCCCCGGCGTGGTGCCCCAGTGGCCGAGCAGACGTGGCTTGACGTGCTCGGGCCGGAGAGGTTCGGTCAGCAGCGGGTTGTCGAGCAGGTAGATCTGGCCTACCGACAGGTAGTTCGCCGCACGCCAGAAGGCGTCGATTTGATCCATGACTAGCTGATTCCTCCAAACTGGCGACTCAACCGGATTAGATCACCTCTCCTGGGCAGAGGATGCGAATCCGTCGAGCAGCGAGGCGTCATGGAGATCAGGAGAGCAGACGAGCAGGCGTTCAGCATTCCCTTCACCCAGAAGAACATCCCACGGGCGCGCACCGCCGCGATGAGCCTGGCCCGGGCCCAGGGAATGTCGCCCGAGCGGGTGATCGACCTCGCCCTGGTGGTGAACGAGGCCATGGTCAACGCCGTCGCCCACGGCGGCGGACGCGGCCGGCTGCGCGTGTGGTGCCGGCGAGGCGCCCTGCACTGCGAGATCGAGGACCAGGGGCCCGGCATCCCCGCGCGCCGGCTGGACCGCACCGATCCGCCGCCGCCGTCCTCGCTGGGAGGCTGGGGCATTTGGCTGATCCGTCGCCTGGCGGATAAGGTCGCCCTTACGACCGGCCCGGATGGCACCGCCGTACACATCGCGATGGACCTCTCCGCACGCGAGGGCGCTGTGCCGTAAGGGCCCCATTCAGCTCTGGTAGGCGGGCGGGTGAACACAGACTCCGGTGATGTCGGCCCCCCGCCGTTGTTCGTCACGTTCTTCGCGGAGAGCAGCCTGGCCGACACCCGCGCCGCCGTCCAGCGGCACGCGCGCGAGCAGGGGTTGATCGGCGAGCGGCTCGAAGACTTCGTCATGGCGGTCAACGAGTGTCTGGTCAATGTCCTGGCCCATGGCGGCGGGCAGGGGCGGCTGCGCCTGTGGCGCGAGGGCGAGACCCTGCTCTGCGAGGTCAGAGACTCCGGCGGCGGCATCCCCGCGCGCTACCTCGACGAGTCGGAGCTGCCCGAGCCCTCCCAGCTCGGCGGCCGGGGCATCTGGCTGATCCGCCGGCTCACCGACGGCGCGGTGTTCGCGACCGGCCCCGCCGGCACCACCGTCCTCATCGCCAAGAAGCTGCCCGGTGGCCGCGCCGAGCGGTCCCACCGGCCCGCGAGCGGGTCCGCCGACCGCGCCTGACCCCGGCGCACGGCCTCTGGCATCCGCCGTTCGATCCCCGGCTCGATCCCGGCCCACCCCCGGAGGCCCGGCGCCCGGCGTCCCCCTGGATATCCGGACAGGTCGCGATATGGTGCCGGACATGGGTCTCCGCAGTGCGCGCTGGTACTCAGGTGACGACCGAAACTCCTTCATCCACCGTGCCTGGATGCGCCGCGGCCTGCCGGACGAGGCGTTCGACGGCGAGCGGCCGCACATCGCGATCGCCAACACCGCCTCCGACCTCACCCCCTGCAACTCCCATCTGAACGAGATCGCCGACAGCGTGAAGCAGGGCGTGTGGGCGGCCGGTGGGATCCCGCTCAACCTGCCGGTCGTCTCCCTGGGCGAGACCAACGTCCGGCCCACCGCGATGCTCTGGCGCAATCTCGCCGCCATGGCCACCGAGGAGATGCTGCGCGCCAACCCGATCGACGGCGTGGTGCTGCTCGGCGGCTGCGACAAGACGATCCCGTCGCTGCTCATGGCCGCCGCCTCGGTCGACCTGCCCGCGGTCGTGCTGCCCGGCGGCCCGATGCTGACCGGCCACTTCCGCGGCGTGCCCCTCGGCTGCGGCACCGACGTGTGGCGGCTCAGCGAGGAGGTGCGCGCCGGCACCCTGTCCCGCGAGGCGTTCCTGCGGTCGGAGTCGTCGATGATCCGCAGCCGTGGCCACTGCAACACGATGGGCACCGCCTCCACCATGGCCTGCGTGGCCGAGGCCCTCGGCATGACCCTGCCCGGTACGGCCGGCACTCCCGCCCCCGACAGCAGGCTGCTCCAGCGCTCCCACGAGACCGGCCGGCTCGCCGTCGAGCTGGTGCGCCGGGGCCGCCGCCCGAGCGACGTGATGACCAGGGGCTCGTTCCTGAACGCGATCGTGACCCTCGCCGCGATCGGCGGCTCCACCAACGCGGTCGTCCACCTGCTGGCCATCGCCGGCCGCCTGGGCGTCCCGCTCACCCTCGACGACTTCGACCGCGCGGGCTCCGGGGTGCCGCTGCTCGCCGACCTCCAGCCCGCCGGCCGCCACCTGATGGACGACCTGTTCCGGGCGGGCGGGCTGCTCGCCCTGCTGAAGGAGGTCGAGGACCTGCTCGACCCCGCCGCGCCGACCGTCACCGGCCGGCCGCTCGTCGAGCACCTCGCGGACGCCGTCATCTGGGACGAGACCGTCATCAGGCGGCGCGCCGACCCGCTGCTGCCCGACGCGGGCATCGCGGTCCTGCGCGGAAACCTCGCCCCCGACGGCGCCGTGATCAAACCCGCCGCCGCCTCGCCCGAGCTGCTCCGGCACCGCGGCCGGGCCGTCGTCTTCGACGGCATCGAGGACGTCCACGCCCGGCTCGACTCACCCGACCTCGACGTGGACGAGACGTCCGTGCTGGTGCTGCGCGGCTGCGGGCCCAGGGGCTACCCGGGCATGCCGGAGGTCGGCAACCTGCCGCTGCCCGCCAGACTGCTGGCCAAGGGGGTGCGCGACATGGTGCGGATCAGCGACGCGCGGATGAGCGGCACCGCCTACGGCACGGTCGTCCTGCACGTCGCGCCGGAGGCCGCCGCGGGCGGGCCGCTGGCCCGGGTGCGCACCGGTGACCCCATCGTGCTCGACGTGGCCGCCCGCCGCCTCGACGTGGACCTGCCCGCCGGTGAGCTGGCCGCCCGCGAGCCGGTCATGACCGGCCACGCCCGCCCCGTACGCGGCTGGGAACGCCTTTACGTCGACCACGTCACCCAGGCCGACCGGGGAGCCGACCTCGACTTCCTCACCGGGTCGAGCGGCGCGGGCGTGGGCCGCGACTCCCACTGACGGCTGAAGAGTCACTCCGCCGTGCGCGGAATCGTCCCAGCCGGGTACGGGGTTACGGCAGCATGTGATCGGTTTTCGACGGTACGAGGAGGAAGACGTGGGCGGCGACATCACCCGGAGCCACGAGTGGACGGCTCTGGCCAAGCACCACGAGGAGCTGGCGGGCAGGCACCTTCGGGAGCTGTTCGCCGAGGACCCCGGCCGCGCCGGGCGGATGACGCTGACCGCCGGTGACCTGCTCCTCGACTACTCCAAGCACCGGGTGACGTCCGAGACCGTCGACCTGCTGGTGGCGCTGGCCGAGCGGGCCGGGCTGCGCGAGCGCGTCGAGGCCATGTTCCGCGGCGACCACATCAACGTCAGCGAGGATCGGGCGGTGCTGCACGTGGCGCTGCGCACGCCGCCCGGCGCGGCGCTCGTCGTCGACGGTCAGGACGTGACCGCCGACGTGCACGAGGTGCTCGGCAGGATGAGCGCCTTCGCCGACCGGGTCCGCTCCCGCGAGTGGCGCGGTGCCACCGGGCAGCCGATCACGACGGTGGTCAACATCGGCATCGGCGGCTCCGACCTGGGCCCCGCCATGGCCTACGAGGCGCTGCGCGACTACGCCGACGCGGGCGTCCAGGCCAGGTTCGTCTCCAACATCGACCCGGCCGACATCACCGGCAACCTCGCCGGGCTCGACCCCGCGACCACGTTGTTCGTGATCAGCTCCAAGACGTTCACCACGCTCGAGACCCTCACCAACGCCAAGGTCGCCCGCGACTGGCTGGTCGGCGCGCTCGGTGAGGACGCCGTCGCCCGGCACTTCGTGGCCGTCTCCACCAACGCCGCCAAGGTCGCCGAGTTCGGCATCGACACGGCGAACATGTTCGGCTTCTGGGACTGGGTGGGCGGGCGCTACTCCTACGACGGCGCGATCGGCCTGTCGCTGATGCTCGCCATCGGGCCCGAGCGGTTCCGCGAGATGCTGGCCGGGTTCCACGTCATCGACGAGCACTTCCGCAGCGCGCCGTTCGCGGCCAACATGCCCGTGCTGCTCGGGCTGCTCGGCATCTGGTACTCCAACTTCTTCGGCGCCGAGACCAGGGCCGTCCTGCCCTACAGCCAGCGGCTGCACCGCTTCCCGGCCTACCTGCAGCAGCTGACCATGGAGTCCAACGGCAAGTCGGTGGGCGCCGACGGCGAGCCCGTCACCGCCGCCACCGGCGAGATCTTCTGGGGCGAGCCCGGCACCAACGGCCAGCACGCCTTCTACCAGCTGCTCCACCAGGGCACCCGCCTGGTGCCGGCCGACTTCATCGGCTTCGCCGAGCCGTTCGAGGACCGCGAGGGCATGCACGACCTGCTCAACGCCAACCTGTTCGCGCAGACCTCGGCGCTCGCGTTCGGCAGGACCGCCGAGGAGATCGCCGGCGAGGGCACGCCGGCCGGGCTCGTCCCGCACAAGGTGATGCCGGGCAACCGGCCCACCTCGACGATCCTGGCGCCCAAGCTCACCCCCTTCACGCTGGGCCAGCTCGTCGCGCTCTACGAGCACATCGTGTTCGTCGAGGGCACCGTCTGGGGCATCGACTCCTTCGACCAGTGGGGCGTCGAGCTGGGCAAGAAGATGGCGCTCGACCTGGCGCCCGCGCTCACCGCCGAGGAGCCGCCGGTCGCCTTCCCCGATCCGTCCACCGAGCGGCTCGTGCGCGCCTACCGGGAGCTGCGCGGCCGGCGTCCCTGACCGCCCCGGGGCGTGCCCGCGTTGACGGCCGGGGCCCGGCCGTCCGACGATCTCAGGCATGCCCCTCATCCCGGTACCCGGCCGCGACCACACCTGGGCGGCGCTCACCCCGGCCACCGCGTACGTCTTCAGCGTCGAGACGGTCCCGGCGACGGCCGACGCCGGGACCGGCGTGGAGATCGACATCGGCCCGGACGACGGGCCGGGAGCGGAGCCGCGTGCCGCGACGGGCGGAGAGACCCGCGTCGTCCAGCGCTACTGGGGCCCGCGCCCGCCCGTCGCGGCGCTCGGCCAGCTCACCGACCCGTCGCCGGGCGGGATCCGCACCGGCTTCCTCGACCCCGCCGACGCCGGCGAGCTGCTGCCCGTCGACGGCGGCCGCCGCTGGGGCGTGCCGTCGCTGCAGGCCGTCCACCCGGGCGGGGTGCGCTCGGTCGAGCTCCGCTTCGAGCAGGCCGTCCACGGCGCGAACGAGCTCGGCCTCGTGCTGCGCGACCACGCCTACGGCCTGCGCGTCGGCCTGCACTTCCGCGTCTTCGACGACTGCGACGTCATCGAGCGCTGGGTGACCCTGACCAACGAGTCGGCCGACCCGGTGCGGCTGCTGCGGGCCGACTCCGGGAGCTGGGTCATCCCCGAGCAGGCCGGGTTCCGCTACACCGGCGTGGCGGGCGGGTGGGGGAGCGAGACCCACGTGCACCACGGCGAGCTGCCGCCCGGCGAGACGACGTTCACCAGCCGGACCGGCACCACCTCCCACAAGGCCAACCCGTGGATCATGATCGGTGACGCCACCGAGACCAGCGGCCGGGTCTGGAGCGTGGCGCTGGCCTGGAGCGGCTCGTGGCGGCTCACCACCCAGCGGCGGCCCGAAGGCGACGTGGCGGTCAGCGCCGGGTTCGGCCACGAGGGCCTGTCCTGGCCGCTCGCCCCCGGCGCCACCCTGAGCACCCCGCCCGCGCTCGGCCTGCACACCGACGGCGGCCACGGCGCGGCCAGCCGGGCCTGGCACGACCACGCCCGCCGGCACGTGCTGCCCACTCCGGACGAGGAACGGCCCGTGCTCTACAACTCGTGGGAGGCCACCTGGTTCGACGTCACCGAGGAGGGCCAGCTCGACCTCGCCCGCAGGGCCGCCGGCCTGGGCGTGGAGCTGTTCGTCGTGGACGACGGCTGGTTCGGCCGGCGCACCGACGACACCCGCGGCCTCGGCGACTGGTGGCCGAACCCCGACCGCTTCCCGCGCGGCCTGGGCGCGCTCTTCGCCGGGGTCCGCGAGCTGGGCATGCTGCCCGGTCTCTGGGTCGAGCCCGAGATGGTCAACCCCGACAGCGACCTCTACCGCGAGCGTCCCGACTGGGTGCTGCACTATCCCGGACGCCGCCGCGACACCATGCGCAACCAGCTCGTGCTCAACTTCGCCCGTGACGACGTGCGCGCCTGGGCGCTCGGCTGGCTCGACGGCCTGGTCGGCGAGCACGACCTGGCCTACCTCAAGTGGGACATGAACCGCAGCTTCAGCCAGGCCGGCTGGGCCGAGGGCGGCGACCTGCTCTGGATCGAGCACACCAGAGGCGTCTACGCGATCATGGACGAGCTGCGCCGGCGGCATCCCCGGCTCAGGATCGAGTCGTGCTCCGGCGGCGGCGGGCGGATCGACTTCGGCGTGCTGCGGCGTACGGACCAGGTGTGGACCTCCGACAACACCGACGCCCGCGACCGGCAGCCGATCCAGCAGGGCTTCTCCTTCCTCTACCCGGCGAGCGCCATGTCCTGCTGGGTGACCGACAGCCCCAACCCGATCACCGGTCGCGCGGTGCCGCTGCGCTACCGGTTCCACGTCGCCATGGCCGGCACGCTCGGCATCGGCGGCGACCTGACCCGGTGGAGCGACGAGGAGCTGGAGGAGGCGCGGCGGCTGGTCGCCGACTACAAGGCGGTGCGGCCGGTCATCCAGCACGGCGTCCTGCACCGGCTGGACGGCACGCCCGGCAGCACCGCCTCGGCCGTGCAGTACACCCTCGGTGACCGGGTCGTCGTGCTCGCCTACAACCCGTACACGCTGGACCGGCGGCCGCCCCGGCGGCTGCGGCTGGCCGGCCTCGACCCCGACGCCGTCTACCGGGACGCCCATGGCGTCGACCGGCACGGCGCCACCCTCATGCACCACGGACTGGTCCTGCCGACCTGGCGGCACGCGGGCGCCGACTACCGCAGCGAGATGGTGGTGCTGCGACGGACATAGGGCTTCGGCCCGCCCGCGCGCCGTAGGGTAGGGCGTCATGACCTCTGTGACGCAGATCGTGGCCTTCGGTGGAGTGGTGATGCTCGGGGCGATGTCTCCCGGGCCCGACTTCGCGGTCGTCGTCCGCCGCTCGGCGGTCTCCGGTCGCGGCCGCGGCATGGCGGCCGCGGCGGGCATCTCCCTCGGGGTGTCCGCCTGGGTGGCGGCCGCGGCGACGGGCATCGCGGCCCTGCTGGCGGCCTCGGCGGTGGCGTTCACCGTGGTCAAGGTGGTCGGCACCGCCTACCTGCTGTTCCTTGGCGTCAAGGCGCTGCGGGCGGCCCTGCGCTCGGGCGGCGAGCTGAGCCTGGACGTGCCGGATCCGGGTGGCCGGAGCTCGTGGGCGGCGTTCGCCGAAGGGCTGCTGACGAACGTGCTCAACCCCAAGGCGGCGCTGTTCTTCGTGGCCCTGGTGCCGCAGTTCGTCGCCTCTGACGCCGCGCTGGGCGACGCGCTGGTGCTGTCGGTCGTCGCGCTCGCGGGGACGGTGGCGTGGTTCACGGTGGTGGCCAACATCGTGGGGGCGTTGCGCAAGGTGTTCGCCAGGCCGGCCGTACGCCGGAGCGTCGACGGTCTGACCGGCGCCGCCCTCATCGGGCTCGGCGTCAACCTGGCGGCCGCCGGTCGTCCCTAGCGCGTGCCCGTGGAATGTCAGGCGATCGTGACGCCGAGAAGGTGGCCGAGCCCGTAGGTGACGGTCGCCGCGCCGACGCCCAGCCCCAGCTGCCGCAGGCCGCCCAGCCACCACGGCCGGGCGGTCAGCCGGGCCACCACCGCCCCGAACCCGAACAACGCCAGCACGCTCAGCACCACCGCCACCCCCAGCCCCGACGCCCCGAACAGGAACGGCACCAGCGGCACCAGCGCCCCGGCGGAGAACGCGCCGAAGGACGAGGCGGCGGCCAGGTAGGGCGAGGGCAGGTCGTCCGGGTCGACGCCCAGCTCCTCGCGTACGTGCACGCGCAACGCCTGCTCCGGGTCGGCCGACAGCCCGGCGGCCACCTGCTCGGCCAGCTCGGCGTCCAGGCCGCGGGACCGGTACAGCGCGGCCAGCTCCGCCTGCTCTCCGTCGGGGTCGCGGGCCAGCTCGCGGCGCTCCACGGCGATCTCCGCGCGCATCAGCTCCGTCTGCGACTTCACCGACGTGTATTCGCCCGCCGCCATCGAGAACGCCCCGGCGGCCAGGCCCGCGAACCCCGCCAGCACCGCCGCCTGACCCGCTCCCGCCGCGCCCACCACTCCGGCGATCAACGCGAAGTTCGAGACGAGTCCGTCCATCGCGCCGAACACCGCCGGCCGCAACCACCCTCCGGACACGTCCCGGTGGGTGTGGTGCCGCTCCGGAGAGTGCGGCTGGGCGAGCTCGATGGTCATGAAAACTTTCCCCTCCTGATCACAACTCGTATGAAAATTTAGACATATTTCCGTACGTGTCGCAACGAAGGAGAGGCTTGCCTGACCTGCGCTTTCATTGGTTTTGTGACAGTGTGTCGTGAAAATCCGGGGATGACGAAGGAGGTCAGCCGCCTCTGATCAGCTGATCGCCACCCTCCGGAGACCGCCGCGAGAGGGTGCGCGCCGCCGCCCGGAGGTGACCGGAATCACCCCCCGGCTCGGCCGGACGCCTCAGGCGTGGACGGGGACGGCACCCTCCTCGCGAGGAGTCTCCGCCCCGGCGGCCGGGCCCACGCCGCGGATCAGCGCCGAGCAGTCGCCGATCGCGCCCGCCAGCAGCTCACGGAGCAGCCTGTCCGGATCGGGGACGCACGCCTGCACGATCCCGACCACCGAGAGCTGGACCGCGTTGGGCGCGGCGTAGCGGCGGAAGCCCTTCTCGGTGATGCGCGCCGCCCGGCTGAACCGCCTCGCCTGCTCGGCCGCCTGCGGCACCTGGGCCATCGCCTCCCTGCTGCGCTCGCTCATCCGCCCCGACGGCGCGCCGTCGAGCCTGGCCAGCATCTCCTCGGCGGCCAGCACCGACACCGCCAGGGCGAGCTGGCGCTCGGCCGCCGCCACCGGCAACGCGGTCGTCGCGCAGCGCAACGCGAGCCGCGCGTCCACGCGAAGGTCGTCACCGGCCAGGCCGATGATCGACGGGACGAGCTCGACGAGCTCGGCGCGACTCTCGTCGCCGACATTGTCGTTGACCAGGCGGGCGAGAGCGGCCAGCAGCGGGTGCGTGCAGGCCGGGTGATCGCTCCACCGTTCTCCGGCTAGGTAGGACGCCAGCTCCATGAAGCAGGCACCACGTTTCGGGTTTCGATGCCTACCTCGGGACAGAACCGGCATGTGATCTAGGTTGTTGTCCACGGGTGCTCCACTTCCACGGATCGCCGTCCTTCCAGTCTGCGCCGTCGGCCGCGCGGACGCCAGTGATGGGTCCGGCGCCGGGTGAAACCTCCGGCCTGGACCGCGGCACGGCGGGTGCGGCAACGCGCGCGGAACGTTGATCAAAAGGTGACGCGACGGCGGACGGCCCCGTGCTAGGTTGCCGACGACTTTCCCGACGTGAGCACCGCGGGGCGCATCGGAGATCTCCGCCGCGGGCTCCTCACTCTGATGGGGGCCGATGGTGAGGAAGGCGCTACTGCTCGTGGTCGTGGCGACGCTGTGCTGGGCGCTGCCCGCCTCGGGCGCGCTCGCCGCCGCCCAGGACACGGGTCAGGCCGCGAGCCAGGCCGACGGGCGGGTGGCCTTCATCGGAGTGCCCGGCCTGCACTGGGACGACCTCGATCCGGCGATCACCCCGCACCTGTGGCGGCTGGCCGGGCAGAGCGGGCTCGGCTCGGTCTCCGTCAAAACCCTGGGCACCGTCACCTGTCCTCACGACGGCTGGCTGACCGTCTCGGCCGGGGTGCGGTCCGCCGTCGGCCACGGCTGCGGCCTGCCGCCCGAGCCCGCCCCACAGGGCGCGGGCGCGACGGTTCCCGGCTTCGCCGACCTGCTCGGCGAGCGCGACGGCACCTACGCCGGCACCCTCGGCGAGGCCGTGCACGCGGCCGGCCAGTGCACCGCCGCGGTCGGCCGGGGCGCCGCCCTGGCGCTGGCCGACCGCAAGGGCTCCGTCGACCTCTACGCCGCCGACCCGGCCGGCCTGACCGACTGGTCACGCTGCAAGGTCGTCGCCGTCGACGTGGACGAGCTGATCAGCCCCTACCTGACCGACGGCCGGCTGCCCAAGGAGCCCGACGCCCTCGGCCCCGCCCGCCGCGAGCAGGCGGTGCGCGCCGCCGACGCCGAGGTCGGGGCGGCCCTCGCCAGGATCCCCGCCGACGCCGAGGTGGTGCTCGCCGGGATCGGCGACCACGGCTCGGTGCCGCACCTGCGGGTCGTCATGTGGAAGCGGCCCGGAGCGGCCGGAGCGTTCGTCGGCACCACGTCCACGCGGCGCGAGGACATCGTGATCCTGCCCGACATCGCGCCCACCGTGCTGACCGCGGCCGGCGTCGCCATCCCGCCGACCGTCATCGGCTCGCCGTGGGCGCTCGGCCGCACCGCCGGTCTCGACGAGGCCGCCGCCGACCTGCGCAGGGCCGACCTGGCCGGCACGACCGTACGGCTGACCACCGGCGTGTTCTTCACCGCGTTCGCCATCAGCCAGGTCGTGTTCTACGTGATCGCCTACCTCCTGCTGGCGCGGCGCAGGCGGCCGATGGCCGTCGGAGTGGTCGCGCTCGGGCTCGCCTCCGTCCCCGTCTCGACGTACCTGGTCAACCTGCTGCCCTGGGCGCGGGCCGACCAGCCCGCGATGGCGCTGGTCGGCGGGGTGGTCGGCCTGGCCGGGCTCATCCTGCTGGCGGCGATGGCCGGGCCGTGGCGGCGCCACCCGCTGGGGCCGCCCGCCGTGGTCGCCGGGGTCACCGCCGCCGTCCTGGTCGGCGACCTGCTCACCGGCACGCCCCTGCAGTTCAACAGCCTGATGGGCTACACCGCCGTGGTCGGCGGGCGCTACCACGGGCTGGCCAACATCCCGTTCGCGCTGCTGGCCACGGCCGTGCTCATGGTGACCGCGGTCGCCGCCGACCACCTGGTGCGCGCCGGGCGGCGTCGGCTCGCGGTGACGATCGTCGCGACGCTGGGCGTGGCGGCCATGCTGCTGGCCGGCTGGCCGGGCATCGGCAGCGACTTCGGCGGCGTGATCGCGTTCGTCCCGGGCATCGCCGTGACCGCGTTGCTCGTGGCGGGCAAGCGGGTCTCGCCGGCGAAGCTCGCCGGGTTCTGCGTGCTGGGCGGCCTGGCCGTGTCGGTCATCGCGGTGCTCGACCACCTGCGCCCGCCCGCCTCCCAGACGCACCTGGGCCGGTTCGTCGGGCAGGTGATCGAAGGGACGTTCCTGCCCATGATCGGCCGCAAGCTCGGCGCCATGCTCAACACCATGCTCTCGCCCAACCTGATGCCGATCGTGATCGTCGGCCTGGCGTTCCTGGTCTTCGCGCTGCTGCGGCCCGGGCAGGCCAGCGCGGGCCTGCTGCCCCAGGCGTTCGCGCGGGCCCCGATGCTGCGCGCCGGTCTCATCGGGGCGCTGGTCAGCGGCGTGGTCGGGATGCTGGTCAACGACTCCGGCACGGCCGTCCTGTCGATGGTCGTGGCGCTGGCCGTGCCTCTGGTCCTCTACGCCGGGCTGCGGCTGCCGGAGCAGACGCAGCCGCTCGGCGGCGAGCCGGCCGGGCCGGGTGAGCCCGGCAGGTCCGGTGAGCCCGGCAGGTCCGGTGAACCGGCGCCGCTGGCCGATCCCGTGCCGGGCAAGGCCTGACCGCGGTCCCATCAGAGCCTGAAATTTTCCTTTGGTTCATCGCCAAGTCTTGAAAATAATAGCCACGGGCGATTGAGTTCGGTCGTGCAGACCCTCCGTTACGCGGCCGCGGCCGCCGCGCTCGTCTTAGGCGTCGCGGCGCCCGCGTCGGCCGATCCGCAGCCCCCCGCAGAGGACGCGCTCACCGCGTCGTCCTACCCGCCCCCCTCGACCCTGCTCGCCGCCGCCTCCGGTGAGCGGCTGGAGACGGACCGGAAGACCCGGCCCGTCGCCCCCGGCATCTCGCTCACCTCGTTCGACCGCTACGACGCGCTCGGCTGGCTCCGCGCCGACGCGCTCACCGCCGACCTCGGCAGCGCCAAGGCCGACTACGTCTACTCGGGCGAGGTGTCGAAGACCGAGCCGCTGTCCGGCCCGGCCAACCGCGCTCGCGCCGTCGCCGCCGTCAACGGCGACTTCTTCGACATCAACAACTCCGGCGCCGCCCAGGGCATCGGCGTCCAGGACGGCTCGCTCGTCCAGTCGCCCATCGCCGGCCACGAGAACGCCGTCGCGATCACCGGCGACGGCGTGGGCCGGGTGCTGAAGATGTACTTCGAGGGCGCCGCCACCCCCGCCGGCGGCTCCCCGATCACGCTCACCCAGTTCAACCAGCTCGTCCAGGCGGGCGGGGCCGGCCTGTTCACGCCGCTGTGGGGCTCCTACTCGCGGGCCCGCGCCGTCGAGGGCGCCACCGCCGTCACCGAGGTCGAGCTGGTGGACGGGGTCGTCACCGAGGTACGCCAGGCCGCCGGCAGCGGCCCGATCCCCGCCGGCACCACGATCCTGCTCGGCCGCGACGCCGGCGCCGCCGCCCTGGCCGCGCTCAAGACCGGCGACCGCGTCGACGTGACGTACCGGCCGAAGGCGTCAGACGGCGGCGCCGTCAAGGCGGCGGTGGGCGGCAACTACGTCCTGGTCAAGGACGGCGTGGTGCAGAAATCGGCCGACCCGGCCGCGCATCCGCGCACCGCGGTCGGCTTCTCCGCCGACGGCCGGACGATGCACCTGCTGACCGTGGACGGCCGCCAGGCCGACAGCCGCGGCGTCACGCTCGACGAGCTGGCCGAGCTGATGGCCGAGCTGGGCGCCGCCAACGCGCTGAACCTCGACGGCGGCGGCTCATCGACCCTGCTCGCCCGCGAGCCCGGCTCCGCCGAGGCGCAGGTCGAGAACAGCCCGTCCGACGGCGGCGAGCGGCACGTCCCCAACGGCCTGGCCCTGTACGCGCCCGAGGGCAGCGGCAAGCTGAAGGGCTTCTGGCTGGAGACCGCCACCGACCCCGCCCGCGCGCCCGGCGCCTCGCCCGTCGCGGGCGGCCGCCCCGACCGCGTCTTCCCCGGCCTCACGAGGCGGCTGACCGCCGCCGGATACGACGAGACGTACGGCCCCGCCGCCGGAACGCCGTCCTGGAAGGCGGCGCCGATCGCGCACGGCGTGATCCGCGACGGGCGGTTCCACGCCCTGGTGCCCGGCCAGACGACCGTCACCGCCTCCCGAGGCGACGCCAAGGGCGCCCTGGAGCTCACCGTGCTCCAGCCCCTGCGACGCCTCGGCATGACCGCCGACCGGGTCGGCCTGCCCGGAGCCTCCGGCACCGCCACGTTCGGCGTGGTCGGCTACGACCGCAACGGCAACTCCGCGCCCATCGAGCCCGGCGACCTGACCCTGTCCTACGACCGAGACCTGTTCGAGGTGACGCCGTCGGAGCACGGCTACTTCACCGTGAAGGCCAAGCGGGACACCGGCTCGGGCCTGATCACCGCCAAGGTGGGCAAGGTGAGCGCCGCCGTGCCCGTCACCGTGGGCTTCGAGGACAGACCGGTGGCCGACTTCGAGGACGCCGGCTCCTGGGCCTTCGCCGCGGCACGGGCCACCGGCTCGCTGTCGGCGGCGCCGGGACAGAGCGGGGGCGGGCTCAAGCTGGCCTACGACTTCACCCAGTCCACGGCGACGCGGGCCGCCTACGCCAGCCCGCCCCGGCAACTGGAGATCCCGGGCCAGCCGCAGGCGTTCGGGATGTGGATCCACTCCACCGGCAAGGGGGAGTGGCCCAGCCTGGAGTTCTACGACGCGCTCGGCCAGTCGCAGATCCTGCGCGGCCCGTACATGACGTGGACCGGCTGGAAGTTCGTCGAGTTCGCCGTGCCGGCGGGCGTCGAGCACCCGCTCCGGCTGCGCCGTTTCTACGTGGCCGAGACGAAGGCCGACCAGAGGTACACCAACGAGATCCTGATCGACGGGCTGGTGGCCAAGGTGCCGCCGTCGGTCGAGACGCCGGCCGTGGCCAAGGTGGCCGATCCGGTGGTCCGGCAGGAGGTGGCCGGGATGCCGTGGCGGTTCGCGGTCATGTCGGACGCCCAGTTCGTCGCGCGCGACCCGGACAGCGACATCGTCCGCAACGCGCGCCGCACGCTGCGCGAGATCAAGGCCGCCGCGCCCGACTTCCTGCTGATCAACGGCGACCTGGTGGACGAGGCGTCGCCGGCGGACTTCGCGCTGGCCAAGAGGATCCTCGACGAGGAGCTGGGCGGGACACTGCCCTACCACTACGTGCCCGGCAACCACGAGGTGATGGGCGGCAGGATCGACGACTTCAAGGCCGTGTTCGGTGACACGTACCGGACCTTCGACCACAAGGGCACCCGGTTCGTCACGCTGGACACCTCGCGGCTCAACCTGCGCGGCGGCGGCTACGAGCAGGTCGCGCTGCTGCGCTCGCAGCTCGACGCGGCGGCCCGTGACGCGTCGGTCGGCTCGGTGGCGGTGGTCTTCCACGTGCCGCCGCGCGACCCCACGCCCGGCAAGGGCAGTCAGCTGGGCGACCGCAAGGAGGCCGCGCTGGTCGAGGGCTGGCTGGCCGACTTCCAGCGGACGACCGGCAAGGGCGCCGCGTTCATCGGGGCGCACGTCGGCACCTTCCACGCGGCGCGGGTCGACGCGGTGCCGTACGTCATCAACGGCAACTCGGGCAAGAACCCGGCCACGCCCGCGGACGACGGCGGGTTCACCGGCTGGTCGTTGTGGGGCGTGGACCCGGTGAGCGCCCGGGAGGCCGAGCACGTCCGGCGCAACTGGTTCGTGGACGCGCCCACCTGGATCGGCGCCCAGATCCGCCCGCACGTGGACGAACTGACGCTGACGGCGCCGGCCTCGCTCCCCGTGGGCGGCACCGGCTCGGTCACGGCGACGGTGCGGCAGGGCGCCCGGACGGTGCCCGCCGCCCACCCCGTGTCCGTGCGGTGGTCCGGCTCGGCCGGCCTGCACGTCGGCTCGCGTTCGTCGGCCGGGAGCCGGCACGTCGCCGTCCTCGACCCGGACACCGGCACGCTCACCGCGCTGCGCGTGGGCCAGGTCACGGTCACGGTGACGGTCAGCGGCGTGGAGCGCGAGGCGGTGATCGCGGTGGCGGCCAAGGCCGCCGCCTGACCTGACGGCGATCCCGTCGCCGGTGACGGGTGATCCAGCCGCGCACGCGGGTAGGGGCGGGCGAGATCCGGCCGGAGAAGGGAGAGCACGCGTGGGTACGGGGGCGCTGTTGCGGGAGGCGCTGCGGGCGGAGCTGCCCGCCGCCGAGAGGCTGCGGCGGGAGCTGCACGCGCAGCCGTGCCTGTCAGGGCAGGAGGGGCCCAGCCTCAAGCTGGTGCTCGACGCCCTGACGGGCGGGCTCGTCGAGTACGTGGCCGACACCGGCGCAGTCGTCAGGATCGGCGGGCCGGGACCGTCGGTGGGCGTGCGCGGCGAGCTGGACGCGCTGCCCATCGCCGAACGCACCAGCGTCACCTGGGCCTCGGCGAACGGCGCCATGCACGCCTGCGGGCACGACGTGCACCTGGCCGCCGTCGTCGCGCTGGCCCGCGCGGTGGACAAGGTCCGGGCCGCCGGGGAGTCCTGGCCCGGATCGGGCGAGAACGGCGAGGCCTGGGGGCCGCGGAGATCCCCGGTGGCCGGCCCGGGACCGGCCACCGTGGCTCCGCTGCTCGTCGTGCTGCAACCCCGGGAGGAGGGCTTCCCGTCGGGCGCCTACGACGTGGTCGAGTCGGGAGTGCTCGACCGCCACCAGGTCCGCGCCATGATCGGCGCGCACGTGCAGCCCGTGGTGCCCGCCGGCATGGTGTCCTGCACGCCCGGCCCGGTCAACGCCTCGGCCGACGAGTTCGAGCTGACGATCAGGGGCTCGGCGGGGCACGCCGCCTACCCGCACCTCGCCCGCGACCCGGTCGTGGGCCTGGCCCAGGTCATCGCGGCCGCGCAGCAGCTCGTCAGCCGCGTCGCCGACCCGATGGTGCCGACCGTGGTCACGTTCGGCACCATCAACGCGGGAACGGCGCCGAACGTCATCCCGTCCAAGGCCACGGCACGGGGGACGTTGCGGGCGATGTCGGAGCGGTGGCGCTTCGAGCTGCACGACCGCTTCACCCAGCTGGTCGAGGACGTGGCCAGGGCGTACGGCTGCCACGCGGAGGTGCGGGTGCTGCCCGGCGAGCCGGTGCTCGCCAACGACGAGGACCTGGCCATGCAGGCGGGAGAGCTGCTGCGGCACGGCGGCAGGACCGTCACCGAGGAGCTGCGGTCGTGCGGAGCCGACGACTTCGCCTACTACGCGTCGGTCGCGCCGTCGCTGATGATGTTCGTCGGGGTGGACACGGTGTCGGGGCTGCACAGCGCGGAGTTCCTGCCCGGTCCGGGGGCCGTCGCCGACGTGGCCGAGGCGTTGCTGGCCGGCTATCTCACGGCGGCGGATCGTCAAGAACCCGTGGTATGACGTCCTCCAGCAGCCTGACCAGGGTCTCCTCCAGGAACTCGTGCACCTGATGGCGGGTCAGCCGGCCGCGTTTCAGCCACTCGGCCGAGGTGGCCTCGGCCATCCCGCTGAAGCCGCGCAGCATCCCGCGCACCTCGGGCCGTGACCGGGCGAGCGGGCCGAGCCCGACCACCTCGATGATGTGGTCGACGATCCCCTCCCTCGCCTGGTCCACGACCTGCTCCAGCTCGGGGTCGCCGCCCGTGCCGAGCGCGGCCAGCCAGGTCTCCTGGTCGTCCTCGAGCAGCTGGAGCCAGCCGTTGACGCTCTCGCACACCCGGTCACGGACGCTGGCCCCGGCCACGTACTCGGGCACGGGCACCGGTGGCACGTCCAGCATCTCGGCCAGGGCGGCCAGGTAGAGCTCGCGCTTGGTGCCGAAGTAGTGGTTGAGCAGGCCGCGGCTGACGCCCGCCGCGGCGGCGATCTCGGTATTGGACACCTCGCCGTAGGGCCGTTCGCGGAACAGCGTCTGCGCGCGGGCGAGGATCTGCTGGCGGCGGTCGTCGGGATCCATGCGTGCCACACCTGCTGTCTCCCCAACTATCGATACGCCAATCTCTATTGGCGAGGCGCCAACAACGTGTTACGAATCTGTGCAAAGCACCTCACGCCTTGGAGGCGACATGAGTGAGGCGACGCGCAGAGACTTCCTCAAGATCACGGGAGCGGCGGCCACCGTGAGCGTCATCGGAGCCGCGCAGGCCCCCGGAAAGCGGGTGGCCATCCTCGGGGGAGGGGTGGCCGGCCTGTCGGCCGCCCTTCCCCTTCCCGCTGCCGCCGAACCCCCGGATCTACGACCTGAGCAGCCTCATCGCCACGATCATCTCCGGCCTGCAGACGGTCTTGAAGCTCTCGCTCACCGAGGCGACGTTCTTCGCGCAGAAGATCGGTGTCTACGCCACCAGCTCCGACGAGCGCCGCCTCGGCCAGTGGGACAACATCACCTGGGCCGACTACATCAGGTCCGGCTGGTTCTCCGACGAGTACAACAAGTTCTTCGCCGACGGCACCATCCGCAACCTCGCGGCCACCAAGTCCAAGGACGCCAGCACCCACTCGATCGGCCTGGTCGGCGAGGCGACGCTGTGGAGCATCCTCGGGCTCGGCAACGAGCCGGGCGCCTCCATCGACCGGGTGCTCAACGGCTCCACCAGCGAGATGTGGCTCGACCCGTGGGTCGCCTACCTCCGCTCCAAGGGAGTGGTCTTCAACGTCGGCTGGAACGTCGACGGGCTCACGTTGTCCGGCGGCAGGATCACCGGCGCGACGGCCGGGCCGGGCCGGACGATCAGCGCCGACTGGTTCATCGTCTCGATGCCCTCCGAACGCGCCGCCAAGCTCGTCACGCCCGCCCTCGTCGCCGCCGACCCCAGGCTGGCCGGCATCCCCCGGCTGCGGCAGGACTGGATGAACGGCCTGATGTTCTTCCTCAAGAAGGAGGTGCCTCTCACGCCGGGCCACGTGAACTACGTCGACTCGGCCTGGGCCGTGACCTCGATCAGCCAGGCGCAGTTCTGGAAGAGGGACTTCACCACGTACGGCGACGGCACCGTCAAGGACTGCCTGTCCACGATCATCTCCGACTGGTTCACCGCCGGCACGTTCAACGGCAAGAAGGCCAAGGACTGCACCCCGCAGGAGATCGCCACCGAGGCCTGGGCCGAGATCAAGGCCCACACCCCGGAGATCACCGACAGCGCGCTGCACTCCTGGTTCCTCGACCCGGCCATCCAGAACGGCACCAACGACGAGCCGCTGTTCATCCAGCACCCCGGCTCGTGGAAGGAACGGCCCGACTCCAAGACCGCCATCCCCAACCTGTTCCTGGCCGGCGACTGGGTGCGCACCCCGATCAACGTCACCACCATGGAAGGCGCCTGCCAGGGCGCCCGCCAGGCCGTCAACGCCCTGCTCGACGCCTACGGCTCCAACGCCTCACGGTGCTCGGTGCACCAGCTCTACCGCTCGCCGCTGTTCGTGCTGGAACAGGCGGAGGACAAGGCGCGCTACCGCCTCGGCCTGCCCAACAAGTGGGACATCCAAGACACCAGATGGCCATGACCGACGCGGACGTCGTGGTCGTCGGGGCTCGATGCGCGGGGTCGGCCGCCGCCACCGCCCTGGCCAGGGCGGGACGCCGGGTCATCGCGGTCGACTCCGCGCGCTTCCCCTCACCGACGATCTCCACCCACCTCATGTGGCCGGGCGGGCTGGCCGAGCTCGCCCGGCTCGGCGCCCTGGACCGGGTCGAGGCGCTGGGCGCGCCCCGGCTGCCGACCGCGTCCGTCGAGATCCCCGGTGTCCGCGCCGCCGGCGGGTACAGCCCGGTCGACGGGATCGACTACGCCATGTGCGTGCGTCGTACCGGGCTGGACTTGGCGCTCGTCGAGACGGCACGGGCGGCCGGCGCCGAGGTGCGCGAGGGCGCCCGGGTGACCGGCCTGATCTGGTCGGACGGCCGGGTCGCCGGGGTGGAGGTGAGCGAACGCGGCGGGCGCGCCTACGCGCTGCGCGCGCCGTTCGTCATCGGCGCCGACGGCCGCCGCTCCACGGTCGCCCGGCTGGTCGGCGCCGCCCGGCCGTACCTCAGCAGGCGGGACGGCCGGGCCTGCTACTACGCCTACTTCGACGACCCGCGCGAGGACCTGCGGCCGGTGGCGGCGCAGTGGCGGCAGGGGGCCGAGCTGGGCACGGCGTTCCCGTGCGACGACGGGCTCACCCTGGTGCTGCTCATGCCGCCCGACGCCCGGTCCGCCGACTTCCGGCAGGATCCGGAGAAGGAGTACGACCGGACGATCGACGAGCTGCTGCCCGGCCTGCGCGAGCGGCTGCGCGGCTGCGTGCGGCGCTCCAAGGTCTTCGGAGCGCACGCGCTGGAGTCGTACTTCCGCGCCTCGAACGGGCCCGGCTGGGCGCTGGCCGGCGACGCCGGCCACTTCAAGGACCCGGTCACGGCGCAGGGCATCCGCGACGCCCTGCGCTTCGGCCGCCTGCTGGGAGAGACCCTGGCCGGACAGACCCGCCCCGCGACGGCGGAAGAGGCGCTCCAGGAAGCACCCGGCACACCGGACGGGGTGGACGCGGCGGTCGCGGCCTGGGAGCGGCGGCGCGACCACGAGTGCCTGGAGACGTTCTACTGGACCGAGCGCACCGGCCGGGCCGAGCCCGTCGGGCCGCTGGACGTCGAGATGCACCGCGCGCTGCGCGCCGACCCCGCCCTCATGCGGCGCTTCCTGGACGTCTACTCGCGCATCGTCCGGCCCGGGGCGGCGCTCACCACGCCCCGCCTGGCCGGCTGGACGCTGCGCGCGCTGCTGCGCCCCGGCACCGACCGGACCGGCCTGCTCGCGTACGTCGCCAGGACGGCACGCGAGCTGCGCCTGGAGCGGGCGACGCTCAGGTCACCACCCGGAACGTCTGATGCGTCATCGCGGGCGTCACCAGTGTCCTGACCACCTCCAGCTCCACCGGCGCCCGCCCGTCGCCGAACAGCGGCAGCCCCTCGCCGAGCAGCACGTGCGCCACATGCAGCCGCAGCTCGCCGACCAGCCCGGCGGCCAGCGCCTGCCGGCACACGTCCACGCCGCCGACCACCCACACGTCCCGGTCGCCGGCCGCCGCCCGCGCCCGCTCCACCGCGCTCGCCACGCCGTCGGTCACGAACGTGAACGTCGCCGGCGGCTTGACCAGCGGCTCGCGCTGCTGATGGGAGAGCACGAACACCGGCCACGGGAACGGCGGCGCCTCCCCCCACGGCTCCAGCCCCGCCCGGAACATGCCCATGCCCATCACGTAGGCGCCCGGCTCGCGGGCGAACTCGCCGGAGACCTCCAGATCCGCCTCGGCCTCGCTGAAGATCCACTCGTGCAGCCGTCCCAGATCACCACCCGGTCCGGTGGCGAACCCGTCGACCGACACCGTCATGTTCAGCACGACCTCACCCATGTCGCTCTCCTCTCGTCGTCCGGTGGACCGTCCTGGTAGACCGCCGACGGGCGGAGAACTCATCGCTGACGTGAACCGGACGAGCCTTTAGGCTCTGCGGCGATGGAACGCGAACGATTCACCCCAGGTTCCGGCCGTCTCGACCCGCGAGCGGCCCTGTGCTCCGACGCTCCCGCCCTCGATCTGAACGGCACCTGGCGGTTCCGCCTGTCACCCACGGCCGGTGTGTCCCCGGCCTTCGCCGAACCCGGCTACGACGACTCGGCCTGGCACGACCTGCCCGTGCCGTCGCACTGGCCGCTGCACGGGCACGGCGCCCCCGCCTACACGAACGTCTCCTATCCCTTCCCGCTCGACCCGCCGCGCGTGCCGGACGACAACCCGACCGGCGACTACCGGCGCGGCTTCGACCTGCCGCACGACTGGAGCGGCGGCCGGCTGCGCTTCGAGGGCGTCGACTCCTGCGCCAAGGTCTGGCTCAACGGCCACGAGCTGGGCTTCTCCACCGGCAGCCGGCTGCCCGTCGAGTTCGACGCGGGCCCCTACCTGGTGCCGGGACGCAACGTGCTGGCCGTGCGCGTCCACCAGTGGTCGGCCGCGAGCTACCTGGAAGACCAGGACATGTGGTGGCTGCCGGGCATCTTCCGCGACGTGACGCTGACCCGCTCGGCCGCCGACGTCTTCGTCCACGCCTCCTGGACCGGCGGCCGTGGCACGCTCTCCTTCGACGGCTCCGGCCGGCTGAGCGTCCCCGAGCTCGGCGTCGCCGACCTGCCGGCCGGCACCGAGATCACGCTCGACGTCGAGCCGTGGACCGCCGAGACGCCCCGCCTCTACGACGCGGTGGTGACCCTCCCCGACGAGTCCGTACGGCTGCGCGTCGGCTTTCGCACCGTCTCCATCGAGGACGGCGTCCTGCTGGCCAACGGGCGTCCCCTGCTGCTCAAGGGGGTCAACCGGCACGAGTTCCACCCCGAGCACGGCCGCGCGGTGCCGTACGAGACCATGCGCGAGGACGTGCTGCTGATGAAGCGGCACAACGTCAACGCCGTCAGGACCAGCCACTACCCGCCGCACCCCGCCTTCCTCGACCTCTGCGACGAGCTCGGCCTGTGGGTGATCGACGAGTGCGACCTGGAGACGCACGGCTTCGGCCAGGTCGGCTGGCGCGGCAACCCCGCCGACGACCCCCGCTGGGCCGAGGCGTGCCTCGACCGGATGCGCCGCATGGTCGAACGGGACAAGAACCATCCCAGCGTGATCATGTGGTCACTCGGCAACGAGGCGGGCGTCGGCCGCAACCTCGCCGCCATGGCCGCCTGGACCCGACAGCGCGACCCGTCGCGGCCGATCCACTACGAGGGCGACCCCTCCTGCGCCGACACCGACGTCTACTCGCGGATGTACGCCACGCACGCCGAGGTCGAGGCCATCGGGCGGGGCGCGGAGGAGCCGCTCGCCGATCCCGCCCTCGACGCGCGGCGCCGCGCGATGCCGTTCCTGCAGTGCGAGTACGCCCACGCCATGGGCAACGGGCCCGGCGGGCTGGCCGAGTACCAGGAGCTGTTCGAACGCCATCCGAGGCTGGCCGGCGGGTTCGTCTGGGAGTGGATCGACCACGGCCTGGCGCACCCGGTCCTGGAGTACGCCTACGGCGGCGACTACGGTGAGCCGCTGCACGACTCGAACTTCGTGGTCGACGGGCTGGTCCTGCCCGACCGGACACCGTCGCCCGGGCTGCTCGACCTCAAGAAGGTGTTCGAGCCGGTCCGGTTCGAGTTCACCGGCGACGCGGTGCGGATCGTCAACCGGTACGGCTTCCGCGATCTCTCGTCGCTGGCCTTTCTCGGCGTCGTCGAGGTGGACGGGGTGCCGGTCAGTGAGTTCACGCTCGACGTGCCGGCCACCGGAGGCAGGGTCGTCTTACCCGGCGTGCCCGGCGTGCCCGGCGTGCCCGGCGCGGACGGCAGTGACGACAGTGGCGACGGCGACGGCGACGGCGACGGCGACGGTGACGGCGGCGACGGTGAGCGCTGGCTGACCGTGCGCGCCGTGCTGGCGGCCGACGAGCCGTGGGCCGGGGCGGGTCATGAGGTGGCCTGGTCCCAGTCCCGCCTGTCACCGCCCGCCCCCGCGCCGACTCCGGGCGGAGCGACCGGTCCCGCGAACCCGGTCCCGACCCCGGCCCCGGCAGTCGCCGGTTCCGCGAACCCGGTCTCGGACGTGGCGGCCTCCGGTCCGGGAAATCCGGTCCCGGCCTCGGTCGCAGGGGCGGGTGGGCCGGGCGTCGGTGCGGGGGAGGTGGTCGTCGGCGGCGGGCACTTCGACCCCGCCACCGGACGGCTGGTGCGGTTGTTCGGCATCGAGGTCGAGGGGCCGCGGCTGGAGCTGTGGCGGGCGCCGATCGACAACGACCGCTACGGCGGGCTCGTACGGACCTGGCGGCGGCTCGGCCTGCACCGGCTCACCCACCGGGTGGACTCCGTGGAGACCGGCGACGGCCTGGTCGTGCGCACCAGGGTCGCGCCCGCCGCCACCGACCTCGGCCTGCGCGTCGCCTACCGGTGGACCGAGGAGAACGACGGCCTCGGGCTGACCGTGGACCTCGTCCCCGAGGGGGAGTGGGCCGAACCCGTGCCGAGGATCGGCGTCGTCATGGCGCTGCCCGCGTCCTTCGAACGGGTCACCTGGTTCGGACGGGGCCCCGGCGAGGCGTACCCCGACACCGGCCTGGCCACGAGGGTCGGCAGGTGGTCCGCCACCGTCGAGGAACTGCAGACGCCGTACGTCTACCCCCAGGAGAACGGTCACCGGGCCGACGTCCGCTGGGCCGAGCTGACCGGCTCCGGGCGGGGGCTCCGGGTCACCGGCGACCCGGTGTTCGGGCTGACCGCCCGGCGCTGGACCACGGCCGACCTCGAACGCGCCCGCCACCGCCCCGACCTCGCTCCGGGCGGGCGCGTACACGTCAACCTGGACCTCGCCCAGCAGGGCGTCGGGACCGCGAGCTGCGGCCCCGGCCCCCTGCCTTGGTACGACCTCAGGCCGGCGGAGACGACCTTCCGCCTCCGCTTCAAGCCGGTCTGACCTCCCCCGGCCCTGACCACTTGGCGGGACCGGCCGGGAACATCCCGGCCGGTCCCCCGATGGTCAGGCGGGGACGGCGAGGACCGTGCCCGCGCCGACGGTCAGGCCGCCTTCGCGGATCGCGAAGCCGAGCCCCGGCTCGACCGCGACGGCCTTGCCCAGCTCGACCGTCACCTCGACCGTGTCACCCGGCTGGGCGGGCCCGTCCAGGAGCAGCTGCCCCGGCACGTCGGTGGTCCGCAGGTAGAACTGCGGCCGGTATCCCGGCGCGACCGGCCGCCGCCGCCCGCCCTCCTCCGGCGTGAGGAGGTGGAGCCGGGCGGTGAACGTCCGGTGAGCCCGCTGACTGCCCGGCGCGGCCAGCACCATGCCGCGCCGCACCTGCTCGCGGCGGACACCGCGCAGCAGGAGCGCGGCGTTGTCGCCCGCCTCGCCCCGCTCCATGGTCTTGCCGAACGTCTCCACCCCGGTCACCACCGCGGTGAACCCGTCGCCGAACCCGACGACCTCCACCTGGTCGCCGACGCGGACCGTGCCGCGTTCGACGGCCCCGGTGACGACCGTGCCCCGGCCGGTGACCGTGAGCACGTTCTCGACGGGCATCAGGAACGGCGCGTCCACGTACCGGACCGGTACGGGGATGCGCTCGTCGACCGCCCGCAGCAGCGCGTCGATCGCCGCCGTCCACTCCGGGTCGCCCGCGAGGGCGCGCAGCCCGGACACCCGGACCATCTCGACGTCCTGGTAGCCGTGCTCGGCGAGCAGCTCCTGCAGCTCCAGCTCGACCAGGTCGGTCAGCTCGGGGTCGGCGCCGTCGGCCTTGTTGACCGCGACGACCAGGTGCTCGACGCCGACCCGCCTGGCGAGCAGCACGTGCTCCCTGGTCTGCGGCATGATGCCGTCCTGCGCGGACACGACGAGGATGGCCCCGTCGAGCTGCGCCGCGCCCGTGATCATGTTCTTCACGTAGTCGGCGTGGCCCGGCATGTCCACGTGCGCGTAGTGCCGGCCGGCGGTCTCGTACTCGACGTGCGAGATGTTGATCGTGATGCCCCTGGAGTGCTCCTCCGGGGTGCGGTCGATCCGCTCGAACGGCGTGTAGGTCGCCTGCCCGCGCTCCGCGAGCACCTTCGTGATCGCGGCGGTCAGCGTGGTCTTGCCGTGGTCGACGTGGCCCATCGTGCCGATGTTGAGATGCGGCTTGTTGCGCGCGTAGGCCTGCTTGGCCATGATCTCTTTCCTTCGAAGCCTGGATCCGTGGTGACCCGTCAGGGTCGGCTACCTCTCCCCGCCGGGTCACCCTCGGGACTCACGGGAAGAGGTCAGCGCTCCAGGCCGTCGAAGGCACGCTCGAACGCGCCCGCGGGTGCGGGCGCCGAGAGCTGAGCGTGCCGGAACATGATGACCATGATGTGGGCCTCAGCACCGGGCTGCAACGGATTATTCCGGCAATATGTGTGCATGGCCGACCGCGACGAGAGGACCAACGCGTGGCTGGAACAACGGGCCGCCGGCTCGCCGAGCTGATCGCCGAGTACGAGGTGCCGGGCGCGGCCCTCGCCTACCTGCATGACGGAGAGGTGCACGAGTTCGCCGCCGGGGTGCTCAACAGGGCCACCGGCGTGGAGGTCACCCCCGACTCCCTCTTCCAGATCGGCTCGGTCACCAAGGTGTGGACCGCCACCATGCTCATGCAACTGGCCGAGCGGGGCGGCCCTGGGCCGGACACCCCGGTGCTGGAGGTGCTGCCGGAGTTCAGGGTGGCCGACCCCGGCGTGACCAGGAGCGTCACGATCCGGCACCTGCTGACCCACACCAGCGGCATCGACGGCGACCTGTTCCTCGACACCGGACGCGGCGACGACTGCGTCAGCAGGTACGTCGAGGCCTGCGCCGACCTGGCGCAGAACCACCCCCTGGGCGTGACCCAGTCCTACTGCAACTCGGGCTACGTGATCGCCGGCCGCATCCTGGAACGGCTCGACGGCAAACGCTGGGACGACGTGTTACGCGAGCGGATCGTCGAGCCGCTCGGCCTCACCCACACCTGGACCCTGCCCGAGGACGTGCTGCGCTTCCGCTCGGCCACGGGCCACCTGGACGGCGAGCCGACCCCCATCTGGGGTCTCATGCGCTCGGTCGGGCCCGCGGGGCTGATCTGCGCCCGGCCCGCCGACGTGGTCGCCTTCGCCCGGGCCCACCTCGACGGCGGCCTGCTGGACGATCCGCGCGCCCTGTGGGAGCCGCAGGTCGACATCCCCAACCCGTACACCCTCGGCCGGCACTGGGGCATCGGCTGGATCCTCGACGAGTGGGACGGCCACCGCGTCATCTCCCACGGCGGCAACACCATCGGCCAGCACGCCATGCTCTGGATCGTCCCCGGCACCGGCACGATCGCCTGCGTGACGGCCAACGGCGGCCACAGCGCCGCCTTCGCCCGCGCTCTGGTCACCGAGCTGTTCGCCGAGCTCGACGGTCTGACCGTGCCGCCCGCGCTCGGCCCGCCCGAGACGCCCGTCGCGGTCGACGCCGATAGGTACGCTGGTCGTTACGAACGGGTCGGCACCCGCCTGACGTTCGCCGGGCGCGACGGCGGGCTCCGGCTGCGCCTGGAGAACACGGGCCCGCTCGCCGCGCTGAAGCCGCCACAGGAGGCCGACCTCGTCCCCGTCGACGAGACGACCTTCGTCGGACGCCTGCCCGGCGACCCCGCCTGGACCTCGGTCGTGTTCTACGAACTGCCCGACGGCTCCCCGTACGTGCACCTGGGCGCCCGCGCCACGCCCAGAACCGGCTGAGCGCCGCGGGCGAGACCCGGGAGCAGCGCGGGAGGGCGGTCGGCTAGAGCGGGATCCACTCGGTGGACGTGGTCACCTCGTCGAGCACGGCCGGGATCGGCTCCACGCCGAGCCCCGGCCGAGACGGCACCGCCAGATGGCCGTCGGACAGCTCGAACGGCTCGGTGATGTCGGTCGCGTAGTAGCGGCGCGAGCCGGAGGTGTCGCCGGGCAGCGTGAAGCCGGGCAGCGCGGCGAGCGCCACGTTCGCGGCGCGGCCGAGCCCGGTCTCGAGCATGCCGCCGCACCAGACGGCGATCCCGTTGGCCCGGCACAGGTCGTGGATGCGGCGAGCCTCCAGGTATCCGCCGATGCGGCCCGGCTTGATGTTGATGATGGAGCAGGAGCCGAGCGCGATCGCGGCCGCCGCGTGCTCGGCCGACTCGATCGACTCGTCCAGGCAGATCGGCGTGCGCAGCTGCCCGGCCAGCCGGGCGTGCTGCACGAGGTCGTCGTTGGCCAGCGGCTGCTCGATCAGCAGCAGCCCGAACTCGTCCAGCCTGGCCAGATGCCGAGCGTCCACCAGCGTGTAGGCGGCGTTGGCGTCGACCTGGAGCAGGATGTCGTCGCCGAACCGCTCGCGCACCGCCCGCACCGGCTTGACGTCCCAGCCCGGCTCGATCTTCAGCTTGATCCGTACGTAGCCCTCGTCCAGGTAGCCGCCGACGGCGTCGAGCAGCCGTGGGATCGAGTCCATGATGCCCACCGACACGCCGCAGGGCACCCGGTCGCGCGCCGCGCCCAGGAAACGGCCGAACGACTCGCCGGCGGCACGGAGCTGCGCGTCCAGCACGGCCGTCTCCACCGCCGCCTTGGCCATGCGGTGGCCCTTGACCGGCTCCAGCGCGCGGCCCACGGCGTGGGCGTCGAGGTCACCCGGCAGCGCGGGGAGCAGGAAGCGCCGGATCACCTCGGCCGCGCCGTCCACGTACTCCGAGGAGTAGAGCGGCTCCGACATCGCCACGCACTCGCCCCAGCCCTCGGCCTCGGGGGTGACGACCCGGACCAGCAGCACGTCGCGCGCCGTCTCGGTGCCGAACGAGGTGCGGAACGGCGCCACCAGGGGCATCGCGATCCGGCGCAGCTCGACTCCAGTGATCTTCATGCGCTCTCCTGCGTAGTGGGCAGGACGGGTGCCCCGGCCCGCCGGTGTCACGGCCACCGTATGACACGGCGCGGCGGGCGGGATTCGTGCGGGGCCACCAAGACGGCGCCCCCGATTGGTCGCGACCGACGGGTCCGGTCAGGAACGGGGGCGCGGCGGACGCCGGGACGCCGCCAGGCCCGGCTCGCCGCGGCACGGGGCGATCCGGACACCAGACGGGGTCCCCGGGCTGAGGCGCACCGAGCGCAGCGGCACCGTCACCTCGGGCGTCGCGTGGCGGCCGGCCGGGAAGCAAGCGGACAGGCGGGCCAGCACGGTTTCGACGGTGACGTCACCGTGCAGCGCGGTGCCGCCGTCGCGGCGGATCTCCAGCACGCACGGCACCGGCTGCCCGGCGAGCGCCAGCCCGCCCACCGTCGCGCCGGCCAGTGCGTCGAGGTCGCCGAGGGCCCACCCGTAGTGCCAGATGGCGGCCGCCACCACCGCCGCCGCCGGGTCGCCCGGCTCGGTGAGGACCAGGTCGAGCCCCTGGCAGAGCTCCTGCGCGATCCGCTCGGCGCCCCGGACGGCCCGCGTGCCGACGCGCAGGCCCGGCAGGTCGGGCATCGCCCCGCCCGCCTCGAAGATCAGCTTGATGCCGGTCCGGGCCCGGCCCGGACGGCTGTCACGCCATCCGCAGGCGACGACGTCCCTCGACTCGGCGACGCCCCAGCGGCCGATCCGCAACATGCGGCATGACTACCCGTTGACCACTCCGATCACACACGGTGACGATTATTTGACCAGGTGAAGAGCTGGATGATGAGCCGGCGGGCGCTGTTTCGTCGCTCTGCGTGTGTGAGGCGGAGCGCTCAGGGTAGCGCGTTGGCGTAAGCCTCGAAGGGGGAGACGTGGATATCAACATTGGCCAAGGCCTCACGGATGTCTGGCGGCAGATCGCCACGTTCGTCCCGAGGCTGATCGCCTTCATCGTCATACTCATCATCGGCTGGCTCATCGCCAAGGTGCTGGGCAAGATCGCCGAGAAGATCCTGGAGAAGGTGGGCTTCGAGCGGGCGGTGCAGCGCAGCGGCGTGAGCCGCGCGCTGGCACGCGGCAACTACACCGCCAGCGGCCTGGTCGGAAAAGTGGTCTTCTACGCCATTCTGCTGGTCACGCTGCAGATGGCGTTCAGCGTCTTCGGACCCAACCCGATCTCGGCGCTGCTGAACGCCGTGGTCGGCTGGCTGCCGGCGGCGGTCGTGGCCATCATCATCGTGGTGATCGCCGGCGCCATCGCCAGCGCCGTCAAGGACGTCATCTCCGGCGCGCTGGGCGGCCTGGCCTACGGCCCCTTGCTCGGGACGGCCGCCGCGGTGTTCATCTGGGCCCTGGGCATCATCGCCGCCCTCAACCAGATCGGCGTGGCCACCACCGTCACGACGCCGGTGCTGATCACCGTGCTCGCCACGATCGGAGCCATTGCCGCGATCGGCATCGGCGGCGGCCTGGTGCGGCCCATGCAGCAGCGCTGGGACCGCTGGCTGGGCAACATCGAGGAGCAGCTCCCGCAGGCCAAGGCCCATGCCGAGGCCTATCAGAGAGGACGGCAGGACGCCCGGCGGATGGCGCCGGCCGGCGAGCCGGCCGCACCCGTCCACGGAGAGCCGGGCGGAGCGGCCCCTCGTACCGAACCGGGGGGCACGACCGGCCGGGACCGCCCGGACTTCTGAACCGCCTGACAGTGACCGGGACCCACCGGTCCCGGTCCGGCTCAGTGACCGGGACCCACCGGTCCCGGTCCGGCTCAGTGACCGGGACCCGCAGGTCCCGGTCCGGCTCAGGCGGGGGACTCGTCGGTGAGCAGGCCCAGCTCGCGTGCCAGCCAGCAGATCGCGGTCAGCCGTACGGTGGCGAGGTCGTCCTCGCCGCCGGGCGTCCAGCCCAGGTGCCGCAACTCGTCCGCGAACCCCAGCAGGTAGTCGCCCAGCGTCTCGCGGTCGAGCGGGATCGCGTCCCGGAGCGCCGCGGCATGCTGATCCACCGCCGCCACCAGACCGGGCTCGACGGCCATCCGGTCCAGGTGGGTGTGACCCACCGTGTCCATCACCCACCGCAAGGGCGCAGCCGCCCAGCCATCCTCAAACATCACCAAATAACCTTAATGTCCAATTAAAATGCTCGTCCACGGGGGACGAAGTGCCACCCGCCGGACGAACGCCCCGACGCGACCCGCGCCCGGCCCTCAGCGGTCGAGAACACGCAGGGCGCGCGGGGAGACGCTGAGCGCGACGGGACCCTCGGGGGCGCAGACGACGGTGTCCGCGAGCCGCGCTCCGAACAGGTCGGGTACGTAGACGGCCGGTTCCAGGCAGAGCACCATCCCGGGCTCCAGGACCGTGGCGTCGCCCGGCCGCAGCCACGGGCCCTCGTCGGGGCCCAGGCCGACGCCCCTGCCGGAGCGGTCCGAGGCGAAGGATCCGTAGCCGCTGCCGTCCATCACGTCGACGGCGGCGGCGGCCACCGCGGCGGCCGTGGCCCCCCTGCCCGCCGCCCGCAGGGCCGCGGCGTGCGCGGCGACCACCACCGAGTACATGGCCTCGTAGTCCTCCGGCGGCTCGGCGACCGCGAAGACCCGTCCCACCTCCGCGCAGTAGCCGTCCCACCGGCCGCAGAGCGAGACCAGCAGCGCGTCACCCGGGTTGATCACGCGCTCGCCCGGGACGTGATCCGCCCGCGCCGTGTGCTCGCCCGCCGCGACCCGGAGGGACAGCACCTCCTCGCAGCCCGTCTCCAGCGCCAGCATCCGCAGCCTGGCCGCCATCGCCCGCTCGGTCGCGCCGAACCAGGCCAGCTCCCGTACCTGCCCGAGAACCGCCTCCGCCGCCGCGGCCGCCCGCCCGACCGCCTCGATCTCCGATGGCTCCTTGCGCAGCCGCAGCGGTGCCAGCGCCAGCGCGGCCGGCACCAGCTCGGCCTCGATCGCCAGGGCGAACAGCTCGCGGACCCGCATCTCCGGATCCACCCCGACCCGCCGCGCGTTCCCGGGGAGCAGCCGTCCCGGATCCGCGGTCTCGGCGAGCGCGTCCGGGGTGAGCACCAGGTACGGGCCATCCCGCCCGCCCAGGAACCGGAAATCGGGAGACGGGCGCAGCACCAGCGCGTCGAGACCGGCCTCGGCCATGGCCGCCCGCGCGGCGGTCACCCGCGCCCCCGTCGTCATGTCAGCCGCTTCATGTCCATTGGATCATTCCAGACGTGTCATCTCAATCGCGTCATTTCGCCTCGTGCAGCCAGCAGGCGACCGGGCCGAAGCGGGGCTCCTCGTCCCGGCACACGTCCATGACGAGCGGGCAACGCGGGTGGAACCGGCACCCTCCCGGCGGGTTGGCCGGATCGGGCACGTCACCCGGCAGCTCGGCGGGCAGCACGCCCATCCCGTCGGGCCGGGGGATGGCCCCGAGCAGCGCCCGCGTGTACGGGTGCCGGGGGTTCGCCCACACCTCCGCCGTGTCGCCCACCTCGACGATCCTGCCGAGGTACATGACGGCGATCCGGTCGGCGATCAGCCGCACCACCGACAGGTCGTGGCTGATGAACAGCAGGCCGGCGCCCGCGTCCACCGCCAGGTCGCGCATCAGGGTCGCGACCTGCGCCTGGGCCGAGGCGTCCAGCGCGGAGATCGGCTCGTCCCCGATCAGCATCCGCGGCCTGGCCGCCAGCGCCCGGGCGATCGCGACGCGCTGCCGCTGCCCGCCGGAGAACTCGTGCGGATGCCGTCCGGCGAAGTCACGCGGCAGGCCCACCCGTTCCAGCAGGTCGGCGGGGGTGGCGGCGGTGTCGCGCGCGGTCCGCAGCCCGTCGGCGATCTGGTCGCCCACGCGACGGCGCGGATTGAGCGACGCGTACGGGTCCTGGAACACCATCTGGATGCCCGTCTCCCGCCTGCGGCGCAGCCCCAGCGGGGCGACCGGACGGCCCTCGAAGGTGATGGAGCCCTCGGTGACCGGGTTCAGCCCGCAGGCCGCGCGGGCCAGCGTCGACTTGCCGCAGCCCGACTCGCCGACCAGGCCGACGACCTCGCCCGGGCTGACGGTCAGGCTCGCCCCCGCCACCGCCCGCACGACCGGGCGGCCGGGGGAGCGGTGCTCCACGACCAGGTCCCTGATATCCAGCGTCATGCGGTCTCTCCCGTCGGCGAATCAGGTGACGAGTCAGTCCGCGCGTCAGGCGGCTCGGGTGCCGAACCGGGCGGCTCGGGCGACGAGTCGGGCAGCGCGTCCAGCAGCGAGCGGGTGTAGGGGTGCGCGGGCTCGCGCAGCACCTGGCCGCGCGGCCCGGTCTCGACGACCAGGCCCTCCCGCATCACGCTCACCTCGTCGGCGATCGCCGACATCACGCCCAGGTCGTGGGTGACGAGCAGCACCGCCAGCCCGAGCTCGTCGCACAGGCCGCGCAGCAGCCGCAGCACGCCCGCCTGCACGGTCACGTCCAGCGCGGTCGTCGGCTCGTCAGCGATCAGCACCTTGGGTGAGCAGGCCAGCGCGATGGCGATCGCGACGCGCTGGCGCATGCCACCGGAGAACTGGTGCGGGAAGCGCCCGAACGCCTCATCGGCGCCCGGGATGCGCACCTTGCCGAGCAGCTCGACCGCCCTGGCCCTCGCCTCCGCCTTGTCCACGCCGAGGTGGTGGCGCATGTGCTCGGTCAGCTGCCTGCCGACCGTGAGCATCGGGTGCAGGCTGGTCGCCGGGTCCTGGAAGACCATGGCCACCTCGCCGCCGCGTACCCGGTTGAGCTCCCTGGGCGGCAGCGTCAGCAGGTCGCGGTCGCCGAGCGCGATGCGGCCGGTCGCCCGCGCGCCGTGCGGCAGCAGCCCGAGCACGGCCAGGCCGGTCATCGTCTTGCCCGACCCGCTCTCCCCGGCCAGGCCGTGCACCCGGCCCTCGGCCAGGGACAGGTCGACGCCGCGCAGGACCTCCCGGCCGCCGATCGACACCTTCAGCCCGCTGATGTCCAGCACGCTCCGGGAGGTCACAGTGCACGCTCCTTGATGGCACGGGCGGTACGCGGGTCCAGGGCGTCGCGCAGCGTGTCGCCGAGGAAGTTGAACGCCAGCACCACGGTCAGGATCGCCAGCCCCGGGAACGTCGCCACCCACCAGCTGTCGAACACCTCCACGCCGCCGGCCACCATCGCCCCCCACTCGGGGGACGGCGGCTTGGCGCCGAGGCCGAGGAACGACAGGCCCGACAGCAGCAGCAGCGCGGTGCCGATGTCCAGCGTGGCCAGGACCAGCACCGGGCCGGTCACGTTCGGCAGCACGTCGACGCGGAGCGAGCGCCAGGCGGAGAAGCCCAGCAGCCGCCCGCTCAGCACGAACTCGCGTTCCCGCACGCCGAGCACCAGCCCCCGGGTGACCCGGGCGTAGGACGGCCAGGCGACCACCAGCACGGCCAGCACCGCGTTGGTCAGGCTGGCGCCGAGGGCCGCGGCCACCACCATGGCCAGGATCACCGTGGGGAAGGCGAACACCAGGTCCGCCAGCCGCATGATCGACTCTCCCACCCATCTACCGAAATATCCGGCGCAGGCGCCGAGCAGGCCGCCGACCAGCACCGACATCACGACCAGCAGCAACGTCAGCGGGATCGACACCCGCGCGCCGTACAGAACCCTGCTGAGCACGTCGCGCCCGAGCTGGTCGGTGCCGAACCAGTGGCCGGGGCCCGGCGCGGCCAGCCTCGGCAGCTCCTGGGCCAGCGGATCGTACGGCGCCAGCACCGGCGCGGCGACCGCGATGACCAGCCAGGCCGCCGCGACCACGATGCCGACCACGGCCAGCGGCTGCCGCCACGCCTCCGGGAGCCGTCCGAGCAGCCCCTTGCGATCCCGTCTCACTGCGACCTCACGCGGGGATCGATGACGCCGTACAGGACGTCCACGATCAGGTTGATGACCAGGTACACCACTCCCACGACCAGGCCGACGCCCATGACGGCGGGCAGGTCGAGGGTGGTGGCGCTCTTGTAGGCGTACTGGCCGATGCCCGGCCAGGCGAAGATCGCCTCGACCAGCACCGTCCCGGACAGCAGGCTGCCGAAGGCCAGGCCCGCCACCGTGATGATCGGCACCAGCGCCGAGCGCAGCACGTAGCGGAACAGGATCACCCGGCCCGGCAGCCCCTTGGCCCGGGCGGCGCGCACGTAGTCCTGGCCGAGCACCTCCAGCACCGCCGAGCGGGTGAACCGGGTGAGCAGGCCGATCGTGTAGAGCGCCAGCACCAGAGCGGGCGTGACCAGGTGACCGGCCGCCGAGACGAAGATGTCCCACCGGCCCGCCAGCAGCGCGTCGATCGTCTGCAGCCCGGTCACCGGCGGCGCGCCGCCGAGCGCCGGGTCGACGCGTCCGCTGCCCGGGGTGATCTGCAGCCGGTAGAAGAAGACGTAGAACGCCACCAGCGCCAGCCAGAACGTCGGCACCGAGATGCCGATCAGGCTCAGCACCCGCAGCGCGTGGTCGGCGAACCGGTCCCGGCGCAGCGCCGCCACCACGCCGAACGCCACGCCGAGGATCAGCGAGACGACGATCGCCGCCCCGGCCAGCTCCAGGGTCGCCGGCACGAACTCGGCCAGGTCCTCGCTGACCGGCCGGTGACTCTGCTGGCTGGTGCCCAGGTCGCCCTGGACGAGGCCCTGCAGGTAGAGCCCGTACTGCTGCCAGAGGGGCTTGTCCAGCCCGTGCTCGGCCCGCCACTGGGCGACGATGGCCGGGTCGCCCAGCGCTCGCTGCCCCAGGTTGGCGGCCACCGGGTCGCCGGGCACCAGGTTCGTCAGCACGAACGTGACCAGCGTGATGCCCCAGGCCAGCAGGACGGCCGTGAGGATGCGCCGGATCAGGAACCGGGCGAGCGGGTGCGTCCCGCCGCGCCGCCGGCTGCGGGCCGTGGCGGGCGGGGGATCGCCGGACGGGCGCGGCGGGGAGGCCGCCGCGCCCGTGGCGTCGTCCATCTCGGACACGTCGCTGGTCCTACTTGGCGCCGAGGTCGGCGATGTCGACCGTCCACACCGGGTGGTACTCCACGTCCGTCACGGAGGCGGCCGTCACGATGTTCTGGCTCGGCTGGAAGAGCGGGATGAACGGGCCCGCGGCGTTGAGCTTGCGCTGCATGTCGGCGTAGGCCTCCTTGCGCGCGTCGTCGCCCACCGCGGCCGCCGCCTTCTCGGCGGACTCCTCGATCGTCCTGTCCGAACCGGCCTTCCAGCCGGCCCGCTCGCCGACCGTCTTGCCGGGCGTGAACACGAGGTAGTCGCTCGGGTCCGGGTAGTCCGGGCCCCAGTACCACAGGCCCATCTCCTCCTTGCCGTTGCGGTAGTTGTCCAGCGCGACGGTCACCGGCGCCGGCGCCAGGTCCACCGTGATGCCGACCTCCTTGAGGTTGGCCTGGACCCGCTCGGCCAGCGGCTGGAAGGACAGGCCGTTGACGGTCAGCTCGGACGGGAACTCCAGCTTGACCGTCGGGTTGGACAGCCCGCTGGCCGCCAGGGCCGCCTTCGCGCCCTCGACGTCACGCTTCGGCGCCTCGTCCGCGGGCAGCGCGCCGAGCAGCTGCGACGGGATCACGCCGGGCGCCTGCGTGGCGCCCTCGCCGGCCAGCTCCAGCAGACCGGCGTAGTCGACGCCCTTGCGCACCGCCTCGACGAACTTCGGGTTGGGCGTGGTCTTGCTGACGCCGGAGTTCTGGTTGGCCAGCAGGAAGATGACGTTGGCCGAGGCCGTCTTCTTGACCTGCAGGGTCGACGGCATGCCGGTGACCTGGTCGCCGGACAGGTTGAGCGCCACCTGGCTGTCGCCGCGCTGCACGTTGAGCTTCTGGGTGGCCGCCTCGACGTTGCGGATCACGACCTTGTCGTAGGCGGGCTTGGTCCCGTGGTACTTCGGGTTCGCCTTGAGCACGACCTGGCTGCTCACGTTGAACGACTCGATCGTGTACGGGCCGGAGCCCAGGGAGTTGGCGTTCAGGTACTGCTCGGCCTTGTCCTGCGCGTCCGCGGTCGCGCCGTTGGCCTGGGCGGCCTTGCTGTTGAGGATGCCGAGCGCGGGGTTCGGCAGGATGTACGGCAGGGCCGGGTTCGGCGCCTTCGACGTCAGCGTGACCGTCGTGTCGTCGGTCTTGGCCACCTCGACGCCGTCGAGCAGGAACGACGGGGTGCCCTTCATGTCGCGCACCCGGGTAAGCGAGAAGACCACGTCGTCCGCCGTGATCGGCGAGCCGTCGGCGAACGTCGCGCCCTGCTTCAGCTTGAGCGTGACGACCTTGCCGTCCTCCGACAGCTCGTACGACTCGGCCAGCGCGGGCACCGGCTTGGTCACGTCGGCGCCTTCGAAGGTGAGCAAGGTCTCATAGGTGGCCTTGCCCACGATCAAGCCGGTGGGCTCGTACGTGCGGCCGGGGTCGGCCGTCTTGAGGTCGAAGGACGTGTCGATGACGAGCGTCTTCGCGCCGCTCTGGGCCGCGGGCGCCTGGGCGCCGCCGCTTCCGCAGGCGGCGAGGGCGAGTGCACCGGCGAGCAGCACAGCCGCTGTCTGCGAGCGGGTCGCCATGTGTGTCCTCCAGTGGACGATTGGTCGGTATATGCCGAGGATTGTGCGGCAGATCGTCCAGGCATTGTCTGGTCGGCAAGACGTATATAAATGGGCAAGGGGTATCAATGAGTGAAATTTCCAGAAATGCTGGCAGCGGTGGTGCTTCGTCTGGACGGATCGGCATCGGTCTCGAACTGGACGCCACCCATCTGAAGATCCTGGAGGTCCTGCGCGAGAACGGCAGGATCTCGGTGTCCGCACTGGCCGAGCGGGTGGGCATCTCCCGGGCCAGTGCCTACACCCGGTTCGAGGCGCTGCGCGCGGACGGGGCGATCAAGCGGTTCACCGCCGAGATCGACCACGTCAGGACCGGTCTCGGCATCACCGCGCTGATCTTCGTGACCGTGCGGCAGCAGATGTGGAAGCAGTTCAGGGCCGAGCTGGCCAGGATGCCCGAGGTCGAGTACTGCGCGATCACCACCGGCCAGCACGACGCGATGATCCTGGTGCGGATGGCGGACGTGGCCGAGGTGCACGCCATGGTGACCGACCGGCTGGCCGGCATCCCGGCCGTGAAGGCGACGGAGACCGTGTTCATCCTGGACGAGGTGCTCAAGCGGCCGTACGTGCTGCCGAGCGACCGCGGCAAGCCGAGATCCGCCCGGCGCGGCGCGCAGGAGACCCAGGGCGACGTGCCGCTGGGCAAGATGCGCTTCGTCGGCGCCGCCGAGGGCCGCGCCGCCCTGCGGAAGGACGAGTGAGCGGCCCCTCGGTCGTCCGGCGGCGAACAGGCTAGCCGCGCGGGGCGACGGCCTCGGTGCACACGCTCACGTGCACCGTGTCGTCGCCCTCGAACCGGAACTCCTCCACCAGCCGCAGCCTGCCGTCGGCCTCGGTCTCGATGCGGCTGCTGCCCTGGCCGCCCGCCTTGCCGCCCGCCTTCAGCGCGTGCGCGTACGCGATCGAGACCACGTCACCGTCCCTGGTGCCGACGAAGCGCCCGTGGATGACGGTGTCGCCGGTGTAGCTGCCCCACACCACGCCGTCCGCCTCCTGGTAGCTGAACTCGGTGGGCCGCTCCGGGTCCACCGCGCTCGCCGTCGAGCTCACCATCACGAATCTGCGGCCGTTGAGAAGGTTCACGGGGAGTCATGGTGCTGGTATTTCCCGATGGCGCGCACACGGCTGGACGAATGGCGCGGCCCGCGGACCTCGCCCGGACGATCCGTCCAGCCGTCCCGGCGCCATGCGACGGCTCCCGGCGCAGTCGTCGCTCGCCACGCCCTCGGAGGCGCTCCCGGACGCGGGGCTCCGCGCTTCGCCGCTGTTTTACCCGCGTAGTGCCAACACTCCGGATGCGTACTGTGATAGTCAGGTGACGGTCAGTGTTCGTCCCCGGGTTTGGAGATCTTCATGATTGCGTACACGCTCGCGGTCGCGGCGGCAGTGGGCGTGGTGGCCCTCGCCGCGCTGCTGTTCAGGTTCACCGGCAAGGGCAGCGACGACCCCGAGCCCGGCGGGACCTCGGCAGGTCACGCGGGCTCGATGCTGTCGGCGCTGTTCCTGCTGGTCTTCGCCATCGCGATCATCGTCCCGTGGACCACGGCCGACGCCGCCAGGCAGAACACCCACGCCGAGAGCCAGGCGGCGATCGACGCCTACTGGTCGGCCACCGACCTGCCCGCTCCCGACCTGGTCCGCGCGGGCCTGCGCGACTACGTCGCCTTCGTGGTCAGGGACGAATGGCCGGTCATGGGCCAGGGCCGGATGGACCCGGTGTCCACCGAGCGGCTCGAGGCGCTCCGCACCCGGGTCATCGCGATCGAGGCGACCGACGACGCCGCTCTGAACGCCAAGGCCGAAGTGCTGGAACACCTGGCCACGCTGGCCGCCGCGCGTGCCCAGCGCACCGCCGACGCCGCCAGCACCCCGCCGCCCGGGGTGCTGGTGCTCACCATCCTCACCGGCGCCGTGGTCATCGTGTTCCCGTTCCTCGCCGGCGCGCGGCCACGCGGCGCGGCGATCCTGCCGCTGGTCGCGATGGCCGCGATGCTCGGCTTCGGCACCTATCTGACCTGGGACATCTCCCATGTCTTCGACGGGCCGCTCGCGGTCGAGCCCGAAGCCTTCCGGGCCGCGCTCCAGCAGTTCGCCCGGATCTCCGGAGGCGTGTGACCGTGGGCGTCAGGCGCACGCCGCTGCTCCTCGCCGGCACCCTGCTCGCCCTGTGCGTGAGCGGCCCGGCCGCCGCCGATCCCGACGGCGGGCCGCCCTCCTCGGGCCTCCTCGGGGTGACCATCTGCCTCGACCTGCCCCTGGTCAGCATCCACCTCGGGTCGTGCGGGCCGCCGCCGGTGATCGTGCCGCCGGTGATCGTCACCCCCACTCCGACCGTCGCGCCGACGCCCGCACCGACCCCCACGCGCAGGCCGACCCCCCGAGCCACGCCCACGCCCAGACCCACACCCACGCGGGTCCCCACACCGCGCGCGGTGCGGGCCGAGGTCCGGGTTCCGGCGCCGGTGCGCACCACCCGCTCTCCGAAGCCGACCCCGCAGCCCGTCCGGGTCGAGGCGGCGCGGCCCCGCGTCGTGCCCGCCGAGCCCGCTCCCCAACGCCGCAGCCCGCTGCGCACCGTGCTCCTCATGGTCGTGCTGACGACGGTGATCGCCTCCACCACCGCCATCGCCTTCGCCCGCTGACGGCGCCCGGCGGGCCATGTTCAGGCCGTATCGCCAAAAACGCGGTAATTGCCAGCGAAGTCGCGTGATCCTCTACTATCAGCTCCGAAAGAGGGCGCCCTGCGGCTCGTCACGACCGCCGGGGATCCGCCCTGTCCCACGGGCGAAGGAGAAGCGTGGCGGTTGCGTCCCCCGCCGGACGGCGGTGTGGTCCGCTCCGAGCCCTCACCCTCACGGTGATCGCGGTGCTGGTGGTGACGGTGGCCGCGACGCCCGGACAGGCGGCGCCCAAACCCACCGTCGCCCAGCTCAGGAAGGAACTCGCGGCCCTCCAGAAGGAGTCGGACACGCTGATCGCCGACTACTACAACGGCCGCATCGCCCACGAGAAGGCGGAGAAGACGGAGAAGGCGGCCAAGGCGAAGCTGGCCGCCGCGCAACAGGTCTTCGACCACGAGTCCACCCAGTTGCGAAGCATGGCCGTCGCCCTCTACACCGGCGGCGCCTCCAACGAGGCGGTGATGATCTCGCGCACCGAGGACCCGGGCCACGTCCTCGGCAGGCTGGCGCTCAGCCGTCACCTCGTGGACCTCCAGAACGCCAGGCTGAGCGGGTTCGCCCAGGTCAGAGACGGCCACGAACAGGCCAGGAACGAGGCCGCCGCCAGCGCCGAAGAGCTCGGCAGGCAGGTGAAGGACCTCGACCGGCGCAAGGCCAAGGCCGAGAAGCTGATCGAGAAGATCCGGGACAAGATCGACCAGTTGCACCAGGCGCCCGGAGTGCGGCGCTCGGACGGCACCTGGGTCCCGCAGCTGCCCGAGGGCGCCGACCACGTCACACCCCGGATGCGCCTGGTCAAGATGCTCATCCAGGAACGGTTCGCGGTGCCGTACGGGATCGGGTGCTACCGGGCGATCCAGGACGGCGGCGAGCACCCGCTGGGGCGGGCGTGCGACTTCATGCTGAGCCGCGGCGGCGCGATGCCGACGGCGGCCGAGGTGCGGCGCGGCGACCAGATCGCCGCCTGGGCGATCAAGAACGCCAAGCGGCTCGGCATCATGTACATCATCTACCGGCAGCGGATCTGGCACGCCCGGACGGGCGTCTGGCGCACGATGTCCGACCGGGGCGGTGCCACCGCCAACCACTACGACCACCCGCACATCTCGGTCTACTGACGGTCCGAGGCGGCTGACCCGGGTTGCGCGGCTGGTGATCTGCTGCGGGCGTGTCCAGAAGGCACGACTCAGGTGTGGTCGGCCCCGCGCTGCGAGGAGAACGACGCATCCGGAGGCGGCCCGAGCAGAGGGTCAGGGTCCCGCGGCGGCACCGACAGGCCCAAGACCTGCATGACCTGCCGCAACGCGCTGTCACTGCCGATGCCTCCGCATGTCGGCTTGTGGACGATCAAGCTTTACCCGCTTCCTGGTCTCCTGCCCAGAGCACGGCGAGTTGTGACCTGATCAGTTTGATGCCGCACGACCGCCAGAGAGAAGCCCGGAACACGGCGAAAAGGGCTCCAGGAAGCTTCCTGGAGCCCTGGGGGATTGCGGTCAGTTGCTCACGTTGTCCTCAACGGGGAGGGCGATGCCGAAGTGCTCGAACAGCGTCTCGAACATGCGTGTGTGGTTGTTCAGGGTCTTCGTGTGGTTGTTCAGGATCCGAGAGTGATCGTCCAGGATCCGCGAGTGATCGTTCAGGGTCCGCGAGTGATCGTCCAGGATCCGAGAGTGGTTGTCCAGGATCCGAGAGTGGTTGTCCAGGACCTGCGAATGGTGCTCCAGTGACTTCGAGTGGAGGTCCTGGGTTTTGAGGATCTGGTCTTGCGTGTCCAGGATCTTGGATAGATCGGACGTTATGACGTTGATGTCTTCTCGCTGGTTGTCCGCACGGCGCTCGAGGCGCGCCACGCGAATCTCCAGCTGTGCGACGGAGGAGGCCATACGGACGATTCTAGACCGTAGGCGATCGACTACGGAACGTGTTCTGGCGCTGAGTGGACTGGGCGGCGGCCAACCGGGGTGAGTTCGTCGGCGCGGCGGGCGCGGCCGTGATGTCCGCGATGCGACGCCACGAGGAGGAGCGCGGGACGAACGGCTAGCGGACCCGCCCCCTCGGCCGCAGCCGGGTGCCCGGCATCATGGGCGCGGGGAGCGGTTCGCCGTCGAACCCGGTCACCGTGCCGAACCCGTCGCCCTCCATCCACTCCTTGCGGAAGCCGGCGATCTCGTCGTGGGTGCGCCCGACGAAGTTCCACCACATCACGATCTCCTCGCCGAACGGCTCGCCGCCGATCAGCAGGATCCGGCCGCCGCCGCGCACGCGCAGGCTCGCCCGGCCGGGCGGCAGGTAGCGCAGCGGGCCGGCCTCCAGCGGCTCCACCACGCCGTCGAGCAGCAGGACGCCGTGCTCGAACGCGGGGTCGAGAGGCAGCTCGGCGTCACCGGCGACGGTGATCTCGGCGCCCGCGAGCGGGCTGTAGGCGGTCGCCGGTGAAGTCACCCCGCCGAACGACCCCATGATCACACTGGCGTCGAAGCCGGGACCGGTGAGCGCGGGCAGTGCCGGATGGTGCTCGAACGCGGGCACGACGTGCCGGTGCTCGGCGGGCAGCGCCACCCACAGCTGCACCCCGTGGAGCACCGCCTCGCCGGACTCCTCCGAGTGGGAGATGCCGCGCCCGGCCGTCATCAGGTTGAGCTGCCCCGGCCGGATCGGCTGGAGGCTGCCCAGGCTGTCACGGTGCAGCACCTCGCCCGCCACCAGCCAGCTCACGGTCTGCAGCCCGGTGTGCGGGTGCGGCGGCACCCGCATCGCGGCGACCTCGGGGCCGTAGGCGTCGACGAAACACCATGCGCCGATCATGCGTCGCCGCACGCCCGGCAGCGTGCGGCTCACCCGCATCGCGCGCGGCCCGCCCAGCGGCACGTCGCGCCCGGCCAGCGACTCGCTCGCGGTCGCCGCGTCCGCGTGGCACCGGATCTCGCGGGGGTCCTGTTCCAGGTTGCTCACCCCCTGACTGTACGGCGGCGCGGCGGGCCAGGGCGTCCCCCCGCATCCCCCTGCGTCCCCCGCCTCGTCCCCCGCCTCGTCCCCCCGCGCCGTCCAACGAGTCGTCGACCGCCGGAAGGTCAGCCCAGGGTCTCCCACCAGCCGTCGACCGCCGGCGTGGCGTCGGTGTCCACGGCCTCGCCGGGCCGGGGCACCACAATCGGGACGTCGCGGGCCTTGGCCTCGCGCCACAGCCGGTCCACCGGCTCCGCCCACGGGTGCAGCGCGAGCGTGAACGTCGCCCAGTGCACCGGCAGCAGCAGCCGGCCACCGAGGTCGAGATGGGCGTTGACCGCCTCCTCGGGGTCCATGTGGATGTCCGGCCAGGCGGGGCTGTAGGCCCCGATGGGCATCAGGGTCAGGTCGAACGGCCCGTGCGCGGCGCCGATGCCCCGGTAACCCTCGAAGTAGCCCGAGTCGCCCGCGTAGAACACCCGCCTGGTCGGCCCGGCGACCACCCACGACCCCCAGAGCGTGTCGTTACGGGTGAGCGAGCGGCCGGAGAAGTGGCGGGCGGCCGTCGCGACGAGGCGCAGCCCCGCCACCTCGGCCTCCTCCTCCCAGTCGAGCTCGATGATCCGGTAGGCGGGCACACCCCAGCGCTCCAGGTGCGCGCCGATGCCCAGCGGCACCAGGAACGGCGCCTTCTGCGTGGCGGTCAGCGAGCGCACGGTGGCCCGGTCGAGGTGGTCGTAGTGGTCGTGCGAGATCGCGATCGCGTCGACCCGCGGCAGCTCGGCGAGCGGCACCGGCGGCGGATGGTGCCGCTTGGGGCCGACCAGCTGTGAGGGGGAGGGGCGCCTGCTCCACACCGGGTCGAACAGCACCCGCCGCCCCTCGATCTCCACCAGCGTGGACGCGTGGCCGTACCAGATCGCGCGGACGCCGGTGGGCGAAGGCTCGCCGGTCGGCGGGACGCGCACCGGGATCGGCCCGGCCGGGCGGCGCTGCTCGCGGTTTCTGGCCAGCTCGCGCACCAGGCCGGGGGGTGGCGTGTTCACCACGGTCGGCTCCGCCATCGTGTTGACGAACCTGCCGTCCCTGAACTGCGGCGAGCGCCACATCCTGGCCGTCCGATCCGGCCCCGACGTCAGCGGCCGCACGCCCAGCTCGGCCGGGACGTCGCGAAGGGCCAGCCCCGCCGCCGTGACGGCCGCCCCTCCCAGGAGGATCCGCCGTGCCGTCCGAAGTCCTGCCATCGCTCACACTCCCCTGAGTATCGGTTCTGTTGTGCTCAACCGGTTGGGCCGTTCCCCATGTTCCCGATTTCTACGATATATCGCGATAGATTTTGATCAGTCGATGTGTCCGTGGTTCAGCGGTCACGTCCCGGACGCCGGTCCTTCGGCCGCGAGGGGTACGGCCACGGGTTGGGGCGGCAGCCGCCGAGCGACTTCGACTGCTGCGCCATCACCGGGGCCGGCCGCCCGGGCCCGGGGCAGCCGGTGTGGCCGTGGCCGAGGCTGTGCCCCACCTCGTGGCTGATCACGTAGTCACGGTAGGCGGCCAGGTCGCCCTCGTACTGCGGGACGCCGGCGGCCCAGCGCCGCGCGTTGATGATCGAACGGGTGCCGTTCCAGCACGACAGGTCGCCGCCGGTGCGCAGCGGCAGGCACTGCCGGTCCGTCATGGCCGGGCTGGACAGCGCCACGCGGACCCGTACCGGGCCGTGGTCGACGCGCTGGAACGGCGCCCAGCCGCGCGGGTCGTTGAGCGTGCGGTGCACCGCGGCCGCGAACGCGTCGCCGTCGAACGGCAGGCCGCCCTCCACCTCGACCAGGTAGCGCACCACCTCGCCCGGCCCAGGCCGCGCCGGAGCTCTCCCGCGCACCACCGAGTAGCGGCCCGAGGCGGTGTACGGCACCTTCACCGGCCTGGCCTCGGCGGCCGGCGTCGGCTCGCGGGCCGGGCGACGCTGAGCCGTCGGCCGGAGCGGCCCCGGCGGGCGGAGCGCCGAGGGCGGCCGGGAGGAGGTCTCGGACGCCGACGGCGGGGGCGCCGAAGGGGACTGCGCGCCGCAACCGGCCGCCAGCAGGATCAGGACCAGCACCACCGACCGACGCAACGCGCCTCCCCACTCGATCACCGTGGGGAGGTGACGATCATACGACGCCCGGGTCACCCGGGGCGGACAGGCGGGCTCGTGCCCGTTCGGCGGGCCGGTGATGATTCTATGTGACCGGCCGATCGCGCTCCGGCCGGTTAACGTCGGAGCATGACGGCCGAACTCGCGGGCACACCGGGCGGCGGAAGGCCGCCCCGGAGCCTCGCCGGCCGATCTCCTTCCGCCGGACGCGCCATCACCGAGCAGGTGGCGGCCTTCAACAGCCTGGAGACCTAAATGCTGGTCAATCCCAACTCCGTGTCGACGATGTCGCTCGACTGGGGCTCGATCAAGTGGTTCGTCACCCCGTCGCTGATCCCGGGCGCGGGCAGCACGTTCGGCGAGGTCGTGGTCAACCCTGGCCAGGGCCACGCCCGGCACAACCACCCGGCCGCGGAGGAGATCCTGTACGTCGTCTCCGGAGAGGCCGAGCAGACCGTCGGCGACGGCGACCCGTTCCCGATCCGCGAGGGCGACACGGTGCACATCCCAATGGGCGTCGACCACTCGACGTACAACACGACCTGGCGCCCGCTCCGGCTGATCGTCACCTACACGCCGGGAGGCGAGGAGAAGGCGCTCGAAGGAGCCCCCGGCTTCCGGTGTCACGCGCCGGGGGAGACCCCCGAGTGGAGCAGGGGCTAGCGGCTTCCGGTGTCACGCGCCGGGCGAGATCCCCGAGTGGAGCGGGGGCTAGCGGCCGGCGGCCCAGCCGTACATCGTCATCAGCCGGGCCGCCACGCGGGCGAACCGGTCGCCGTCGAGGACGGCGCCCTCGCGCCGGATGTCGTCCTCGTCGAGCACGAAGACCCGGTCGAGCCGCAGGTGGGACACCTTGCCGTCGCGGCCCCAGGCGCCGACCTCCAGCCAGTCGGCGCCGTCGTCGCCGCGGCTGGACAGCATCAGGGCGATCAGCCGGTGGCCCGTGCGGCCGACGACCAGCAGCGGGCGGTCCTTGCCGCGCCCTGGGTCCTCCTCGTAGGGCACCCAGGCCCAGACGATCTCACCGGGGTCGGCGAGGCCGTCGAGGTCGGGGGAGTAGGACAGCCGGGCGGCCCCGTCGAGCGAGTGGATCTCGCGCACCGCGCCCCTGGCGGGCCTGGGATCTTCACCTGAATCGCGCACGCAGGGGATCTTACGCGGACGCCGGACCGGATCCGGAGACGGCCCCCGCCGACCGCGCCGCGCTCACCGACCCGGAAGGCCATCCGTTCTGCGTCTCGGCGGGCTGATCTGACCGCGATCCGCGAGGTGGCCTGATGCGGGCGCCCGCCGCCCGGGGACTGGGCGGAGAGTCACCGCAAGAACTAGAATCCGATTCTGTGACGTCAGCGTTCTTCACGCGTAAGCAGGGCGAGTTCGTGCCCGAGCCGCACGCCCGCAGCCCCTGGTCCCCCGACATGCTCCACGGCCGCCTGCTCGGCGGGCTCGCCGCCCGCGCCATCGAGCAGGAGTACGGCGCGCCTGGTCTGAGCTTCGCCAGGCTCACCGTCGACCTGTTCCGCAACAGCCCGCTGCTGCCGGTGACCGTCGAGACGGAGCTGGTCAGGGACGGCCGCAGGATCCGGGTGGCCGACGCCGTGATCCGCACCGACCAGGGGGTGATCGGCCGGGCCGGCGCCGTACTGCTCAGGAAGGGCGAGCAGCCCGAAGGCGAGCGGCTCATCACTCCCATGTGGGACGAGCCTCCGCCCGAGGCCCCGCCGTTGGAGGCCGGCGAGTGGACGCCGCCGTTCGACCTGTGGTGGCGGACCGAGTGGGCCCAGCCGGGGCCGCATCGGGTCTGGCTGCGTGAGCGCCACCCGCTGGTGGACGACGAGGAGATCACGCCGTTCACCCGGGTGGCGCTGGCGGCCGACTTCGCCAGCCCGCTCAGCAACGGCGGCGCCGGCGGCCTCCCGTTCATCAACGCCGACTACACGCTCACCCTGGGCCGGCTGCCCGAGGGCGAGTTGATCGGCGTCGAGTCGACCGGCCATCTCAGCGCCGACGGCATCGCCACCGGGCAGTGCACGTTCCACGACGCCGCCGGGCCGATCGGGTTCTGCCTGGTCACCGCCGTCGCCAACGCCATGGCGCCCGGCACCCCGGCCTCGACCTCATGACGCCGTAGCGCCGTGCGGCGTAGCGCCGTGACGCCGTAGCATCATCGCGCGTGCGCCGTGGCGCCGGGTGGCTAGGCGGGGCGTTCGGCGCGGTCGCCCGACCAGTCGGTGTGGAAGGCGCCCTCCCGGTCGACGCGGTGGTAGGTGTGCGCGCCGAAGTAGTCGCGCAGTCCCTGCACCAGCGAGGCGGGCAGCCGGTCGCGCCGCAACCCGTCGTAGTAGGCCAGGGCCGAGGAGAAGCCCGGCGTGGGCACGCCGATCTGGACGGCCGTCGTCACGACGCGCCGCCAGGAGTCCTGGGCGAGGTTGAGCGCCGCCGCGAACGTCGGGTCGGCCAGCAGCGTCGGCAGCCCGGGGTCGGCGTCGTAGGCGGTGCGGATCCGGTCGAGGAACTTGGCCCTGATGATGCAGCCGCCTCGCCAGATCGTGGCCATCGCGCCCAGTTGGAGGTCCCAGCCGTACTCCCGGGAGGCGGCGGCCATCTGGTCGAAGCCCTGCGCGTAGGCGACGATCTTGGACGCGTACAGGGCCTGCCTGACGTCCTCGACCAGCTCGCGCCCGCCCACCCCGGACAGCTTCGGCCCCTCCAGCCCGGCGGCGGCCCGGCGCTGCTCCGGGTGGCCCGACAGGGCGCGGGCGAAGACCGCCTCGGCGATGCCCGTCACCGGCACGCCCAGGTCCAGCGCGCTCTGCACGGTCCAGCGGCCGGTGCCCTTCTGCTCGGCCTGGTCGACCACGACGTCCACGAACGGCCTGCCGGTGGCCTCGTCGACCTGGTCGAGCACCTCGGCGGTGATCTCGATCAGGTAGGAGTCGAGCTCGCCCTGGTTCCACTCGCGGAAGATCGTGGCCAGCTCGGCCGGGGTGGCGCCGAGCGCCTGGCGCAGCAGGTCGTAGGACTCGGCGATGAGCTGCATGTCGGAGTACTCGATGCCGTTGTGAACCATCTTCACGAAGTGCCCGGCGCCGTCGGGACCGACGTGGACGGCGCACGGCACGCCGTCCACCTTGGCCGAGATGTCCTGCAGGATCGGGCCCAGTGCCTCCCACGATTCCTTGGAGCCGCCCGGCATGATGCTCGGTCCGTTGAGCGCGCCCTCCTCGCCGCCGGAGATGCCGGTGCCGACGAAGTGGATGCCGAGCTCCCGCAGCGCCGCCTCGCGCCGCCGGGTGTCCGCGAAGTGCGCGTTGCCGCCGTCGACGATCATGTCGCCCGGCTCCATGAGCTCCGCGAGCTGGTCGATCACCGCGTCCGTGCCGGCGCCCGCCTTGACCATGATGATCGCGCGCCGGGGCCGCTTCAGCGACGCCACGAAGCCCGCCATCTCCTCCGACGGCACGAACGTGCCCTCGCCGCCGAACTCCTTCATCAGGTCGTGGGTACGGCTCGCCGACCGGTTGTGCACGGCCACGGCGTAGCCGTGCCTCGCCAGGTTGCGTGCCAGATTGCGCCCCATGGTCGCCAGACCGGTGACGCCGATGTCCGCCAAGTCCATCTCAGCTCCTCTGTCGTGGATACGCACGATCAGGCCCCGGAGGTTCGCCCGGATGTCCGGCGCCTGCCCCGGTCATGTCCCACGCCTGTCTGCGCCTGTCTGCGCCTGTCCACGCCTGTCCGCGTCTGGTCCGCGCCGTCAGTCGCTCTGGCGCACGCCCAGCTCGTCAAGCCGGTCCAGCATGTCGGCCGGGTCGGCGTACACGCGGAAGGCGCCGGCCCGCTCGAGCTCGTCCCTGCCGTAACCGCCGGACAGCAGCCCGATCCCCAGCGAGCCCGCCCGGCGGGCCGCGAGCAGGTCCCAGACGCTGTCGCCCACCACCATGGCATGGCGCGGGTCAACGTCGAGCAATGCCGCACCGGCCAGGAACAGATCGGGGTCCGGCTTCGCCCGGCGTACCAGGTCGCGGGTGACCAGCGGGGTGTCCTCCGGCAGGCCCAGCAGGCCCAGGGCGAGCCGGGCCGTCCGGGCGTAGCCGCTGGTCGCGATGGCCCACGGCACGCCGCGCGAGGTCAGCTCGGCCAGCAGCTCCGGGGCGCCGGGCAGCGGCCTGACCGAGCCGGCCTGCTCGGTGTAGGCGTCGGCGTGCGTGTTCTGCAGCTCGTCGATCTGCTCCTGGGTCAGCTTCAGCCCGGTCTCCCGCAGCAGCGCGCTGACGAACAGGCCGCCGCTCATCCCGATGCGCCGGTGGATCCGCCAGACCGACAGATCGATCCCCATCCCGGACAGCGCCTGCCGCCAGGCGATCACGTGCTGGTAGACGCTGTCGATCAGGGTGCCGTCGAGATCGAAGAGAAACGCCGGTGCCGGAGCGTGCGGGAAGTCCATGCCCCCATGACACCACGCCCGGATCCGGATCATCATCGCGGGCGGACGCGGGGCCGCGCTGGGCTGGAGAGTCGTGCATCGTGCATACCGGACCGGTGCGCGGCGAACTACCGGCGATGACGGCCCTTCTTCAGGATTGAGGCATGAGTTCCGACATCACTCCGTTCCGGATCGAGATCCCCCAGGCGGACCTGGACGACCTGCAGACCCGGCTCGACCTCGCCCGCTTCACCGACGAGTTCCCCGACGCCTACGGCGTGAGCGTCCAGCGGGTCCGGCGACTGACCGAGTACTGGCGCAACGGCTACGACTGGCGCGCCTGGGAGGCCAGGCTCAACGCCTGTCCGCAGTTCACCACCGACATCGACGGGCAGCGGATCCACTTTCTGCACGTGCGCTCCGCCAAGCCTGACGCGCTGCCGCTGATCCTCACCCACGGCTGGCCCGGTTCGTTCGTGGAGTTCCTCGACGTCATCGAGCCGCTGTCGAAGGACTTCCACCTGGTCATCCCGTCGCTTCCCGGCTTCTGCTTCTCCGGGCCGACCACGGAGAGCGGCTGGGGCACCGTACGGACCGCGCGGGCCTGGGCGGAGCTGATGGCGCGCCTCGGATACGAGCGCTACGGCGCGGTCGGCAACGACGGCGGCTCGATGGTGTCGCCGGAGATCGGCCGCCTCGCCACGTCCCACGTGGTGGGCGTGCACGTCACGCAGATCTTCTCCTTCCCCTCCGGTGACCCGGCCGAGCTCGCGGACCTGACCGAGGAGGAGCAGGCCGCGATGGAGGTGCTGCGGTGGTTCTGGGAGGAGGCGGGCGCCTTCAACGTCCTGCACTCGCAGCAGCCGCAGACCCTGGCCCACGCGCTCGCCGACTCTCCGGTCGGGCTGCTGGGCTGGCAGGCCCAGCTGTTCGACCAGGAGCTCGACGACGACTTCGTGCTCACCAACGTCGCGCTCTACTGGCTCACCCGCACCGCGGGCTCCGCGATCCGCTTCTACTACGAGAACGCCAAGGCCGCGCCGCCGCCGGCCGAGCCCACCACGACGCCGATCGGGCTGGCCTCGGCCAAGGGCGACTTCCAGTCCATCAGGCGCTTCGCCGAACGTGACCACCAGAACATCGCGCAGTGGCACACGTACGAGACCGGGGGGCACTACGCGGCCCACCTGGCACCCGACGTCTACGCGGGTGATGTCCGGGCCTTCTTCTCCGGTCTCCTCCAGGGCCAGCGCGGCCAGGATTGAACGCGGTCACGATCAGCGCGGTCACGATCAGCGGGGCACCGACGCGACCAGGGCGAACGTGCCGTCGCCCTGGTCGCCCGCCGTGAACGTGCCGCCCGCGGCCTCGACCCGGGCCGTCAGGCTCGGCAGCCCGCTGCCGCCGGTCCCCGGCACGGCCGGCGGCACACCGTCGTTGGCGACGCGCAGCCGTACCTCGTCGCCGTCCGGCTCGACCGCGATGGCGCACCACCGCGCCGCCGCGTGCCTGACGACGTTGGTGACGGCCTCGCGCAGGACCGTCGCCAGCACCGGGTGGGGCTCCGCGCCGGCGGTGTCCACCCGCACCTCGACGCCGGCGGAGTCGAGCAGCGAGCGGGCGGACTCGATCTCCTCCCGCAGGCTCAGCTCGGCGCCGCCGGAGGTGATCGAGCGCACGTCGGCGAGGCCGCGCACCGCCAGCGGGCGTACGTCCTCCACCAGGAGCGCCGCCTTGTCGGGGTCGTCGCCGATCGTCCGCAGGGCCAGCTCGGCCTTGAGGGTGATGGCCGACAGGGTGATGCCGAGCAGGTCGTGCACGTCCCTGGCCACCCGGAGCCGCTCGGCGACCACGGCGCTCACAGCGCTCTGCCTGCGCAGGTCGCGCAGGTGCGCGGCCGCCTCGGGGAACCGGTTGAAGCCGAACACGCCGACGGCGATGCCGATCGTCGAGGCGACCTGGTAGAGCTCGTAGCCGCCCACGTCCGGGTAGAGCCTCATCAGGAACCCCGAGGCCGCGGCGCCGGCCGCGACCGCGGGCACCGACCAGCGCGCGGGCAGCCACAGCAGGGTGTTGGCCACGGCCAGGCCGAGCAGCGCCGACATGGTGCCGTCGCCCAGGTAGAGGGTGGCGGCGCCGACGAGGAGAACGTGCAGCGGGAGCGTCCAGCGCCAGGCCGAAGGGACCGAGGCCCTGGGGACACCGTGATAGAGCTGGAACACGACGGCCAGCAGCGCGACCACGACGGCGACGGCCCAGTGGAGCGGGGTCGTGGTGACGTCGTCGGCGACGTTGTTGAGCACGATGACGGCGATGTTGACGGTCATCGCCGTGAGGGCCCAGCGCGAGAGCCTGGTCGACTCGTCCGGCAGGTCGGTCCGGCCCTCGGGCAGCGGCTCGCGGCGGGCGGCGGCCACCCGGCGAGCCTCCGTGGCCGCCTCGCGGGAGATCTCCGCGAGGTCGGTGAGGACGGCGGGGCTGAGCGGCCGCCGGCGGGACACACGCAGGATGTGGACGAGCCGGGCGCCGATGGCCCTGCGCAGGTCGCCGGCCGCGCGCAGGCGCTCTTTGGCCGCCTCCAGCTCAGCGAGCCGCCGGTTGGCCTGCTGGGTCTCGGTGAGCAGCACGGCCAGCCGGACCAGGGCGAACAGGGTGAGCCCCATGTTCATGTCGATGATCGTGAAGCTGGCCACCGTGGCGAGGTCGGGGCCGTGCAGCACGGCCGCCACCGCGCTGTCGGCCAGCAGCACCCCGCCGAACAACAGCCATCCCGCCGGACCGGCCACGCTCAGCGGCATGGCGGCGGCCAGCGGCCCCGCTATGGGCCCCCACAACATGGGAAAGGCCAGGTACGGCCCGAAGGTCACCACCGCGAGAACGGGAACGGCGCGCCGCCGGCCTCGGGCGACCAGCGCGAAGAGGGCGGCGACGGCCAGAACCAGGCCGAGGCAGATCCCGAGGGTGAACGGCGAGGACTGTCCCCCCGCGTTCGCCAGGGCGACGACGATCGTGAAGCGGGCCGGGACGAGGAGGGCGATGTAGCCGAGCACGAGCGCCCAGCCGGTCGAGGGCCTGAGCCGTGGCCGTCCGCTCCCTTCGTCTCCCGTCACCTGGGTTGTTTATCACGCTTAGTATGCGACACGTGATTCGTGTGCTCATAGCGGAGGATGTACGGATACTGCGTGAGGCACTGGTCGCCCTGCTCGGCTACGAGGAGGGCATCGAGATCGTCGCCGAGGTGGCGACGGGCGACGCGATCGTGCCCGCCGCGCTGGCCCACCGGCCGGACGTGGCCGTGCTGGACATCGACCTGCCCGTGCTCGACGGGCTGGCCGCCGCCGCCGACCTGCGCGTACGGCTGCCGGAATGCCGCGTGCTGATCCTCACCGCGCTGGGCAGGCCCGGCAACCTGCGGCGGGGGGTCGAGGCGCGGGTCGTCGGCTTCATGCTCAAGGACTCCCGGCCGCAGGACCTGGTGAACGCCATCCGCACCGTCGCGGCCGGTGGCCGGATCGTCGACCAGCAGCTCGCCTACGCGGCGCTCGACCTGCCGGCCAGCCCGCTGACCGGCCGCGAGGCCGACGTCCTGCGGCTGACCGGCGCCGGCGCCGCCCCCCGGGACATCGCCAGGGATCTGCACCTCAGCTACGGCACCGTGCGCAACTACCTCGCCTCGGCCGTGACCAAGCTGAACGCTCGCACCCGGCAGGACGCGGTCCGGATCGCCACCGAGGCGGGCTGGCTCTGAGGGGAGTCGCCGACTCTTTGCGGTTCGCCGTCTGGCCGTTGGCTATGTTCTGTGACGTACGCGGCAAGGGGTCCCCTAGTGCCTGAAAGGGGAACACCCGATGTCGGATAGGTCATTTTTCGGTGGGGATCCGTTCAGCCGGTTCGAGGAGCTGACGGGGCGGATCTTCGGTGACTCCTGGCCGCCGGCACGGCCGAGCGTGCAACGGGTGGACATCGGCAAGCTGCTGAGCGACTCCGCGCGCCAGGTCCTGACGGGCGCCATGGAACGCGCGGGCGAGCGCGGCGCTACCGACCTGGACGCCCTCGACCTCCTCCAGGCACTCACCGAGACCGAGCAGACACGTGCGCTGCTGCAGGCCGCGGGCGTGGACGTCGGCAGGCTCCAGGACCGCGTCCGCGCCCTCACGGGCGACGGCGCGGGCCCCCTCTCGCCGCCGTCCACGCTCTCCCCGGCCGCCAAGCGGACCATCCTGGACGCCCAGCGGATCTCCCGCGCCCTCGGCTCCTCCTACATCGGCCCCGAACACCTGCTGCTCGCCCTGGCCGCCAACCCCGGCTCCACCTCGGCCGAACTCCTTCAGGAGCAGAACGTCACGCTGGACACCCTGCAGCAGGCGATGGCCGGCGGCCAGGAGGGCCGAGGCTCCGGCGCGGGAGACACGCCCGCGCTCGACGAGTACGGCCGCGACCTGACCGAGGAGGCCAGGCAGGGCCGGCTAGACCCGGTCGTCGGCCGCGAGGACGAGATCGAGCAGGCCATCGAGGTGCTGTCGAGGCGTACCAAGAACAATCCCGTGCTCATCGGCGAGCCGGGCGTGGGCAAGACCGCGATCGTCGAGGGCATCGCGCAGCGCATCGTCAACGGCAGCGTTCCCGACACGCTGAAGGACCGCCGCGTCATCGGGCTCGACCTGACCGGCATGGTGGCCGGGACGAAGTACCGGGGCGAGTTCGAGGAGCGCATCAAGAAGGTCATCGACGAGGTGCGCGCCCACGCGGACGAGACGATCGTGTTCATCGACGAGGCGCACACGCTGATCGGCGCCGGGTCGGCCGAGGGCGGCATGGACGCCGCGAACATCCTCAAGCCCGCCCTGGCCCGCGGCGAGCTGCACGCCATCGCCGCCACCACGATCGACGAGTACCGCAAGAACATCGAGAAGGACGCCGCGCTCGAACGCCGCCTCCAGCCGATCCTCGTCCCCGAGCCCACCGTCGAGGAGACGGTCGAGATCCTGCGCGGCCTGCGCGACGCCTACGAGGCCCACCACCAGGTGCGGCTCTCCGACGAGGCGCTGCGCGCCGCCGCCGTCCTGTCCGACCGCTACATCGCCGACCGCTTCCTGCCCGACAAGGCCATCGACCTGATGGACCAGTCCGCGGCCCGCGTACGGCTGCGCTCCCGCACCCCCGCGAACGACGTGCGCGACCTGGAGGAGCGGCTCGACGCGCTGCGCCGCGACAGGGACCAGGCGGTCGCCGCCGAGGACTTCGACCGGGCCAAGGAGCTCACCGTGCAGGTGGACAAGCTCCGCCCCGAACTGCGGCGCGCCCAGCAGATCCGCGACGAGGTGCCGGTGGTGACGGTGGAGGACGTCGCCGAGGTCGTCTCGCGGCGCACCGGCATCCCGGTCACGCAGCTGACCGAGGAGGAGCGCGAGCGCCTGACGCGCCTGGAGGAGCACCTGCACCGGCGGGTCATCGGCCAGGACGAGGCGGTCGTGGCGATCGCCGAGGCGGTGCGCCGCAGCCGCGCGGGCCTGTCGGACCCGCGCCGCCCCATCGGCAGCTTCCTGTTCCTCGGCCCGACCGGGGTGGGCAAGACCGAGCTGGCCCGCTCCCTGGCCGCGGCCCTGTTCGGCGGCGAGGACCACATGGTCCGCCTCGACATGAGCGAGTTCCAGGAGCGGCACACCGTCTCGCGGCTGGTCGGCGCCCCTCCCGGCTACGTCGGGTACGAGGAGGCCGGCCAGCTCACCGAGGCGGTCCGCCGCCGCCCGCACTGCGTGGTGCTGCTCGACGAGATCGAGAAGGCCCACCCCGACGTGATGAACATCCTGCTGCAGATGCTCGACGACGGCCGCCTGACCGACGGCCAGGGCCGGACGGTCGACTTCACGCACGCGATCATCATCATGACCAGCAACATCGGCGCCCAGATGATCCTGGAGGCGGAGACGCCGATGGAGGACCAGCTCATGGAGCTGCTGCGGCACTCGCTCCGGCCCGAGCTGCTCAACCGCATCGACGAGACGATCATCTTCAAGCGGCTGGAGCGCGAGCAGTTGCGGCAGATCGTCGAGCTCATGCTGGAGCGCACCCGGCAGCGGCTGCGCGGCCAGGACGTGGCGCTGGAGGTCACCGACGCGGCCAAGGACTGGCTGGCCGGACGCGGCTACCAGCCGGAGTTCGGCGCCCGGCCGCTGCGCCGCACGGTGCAGCGGGAGCTGGACAACCGGCTGTCCACGATGCTGCTGACCGGCGAGGTCAGGGAGGGCGGCCGGGTGACGGTGGACGTCGAGAACGACCAGCTCACCCTGCGCGCGCACAACCCGGAACCGGTCGGCGCCTGACGCGGAGCGCCGCCGGCCTCACGCGGCGCGACGCTCGAACGCCGGGAAGCCCGCCGCTTTCGCCATAACCACAGAAGAGGAATGCTGTCTGAATATCTGTCAAATCAAAACAAGCAATGACAATATCTCCTTACTACACTTGATCTTCCGCATCACACGACTCGAATCCTGATCGGAGGCGAGGATGTGCACGGTGTCGCGTGGTTCGGAATCCTGGGCCCGCTGGAGGTCACGGCGTCAGGTCGTCCGGTCCCCGTTCTCGGCCACAACCAGCGGGAGCTGCTGGCGGTGCTGCTCCTCCGCGCCAACCGGCTGGTCTCCGTCGACTCGCTGATCGAATCCGTCTGGGCCGGACAGCCGCCCGCCACCGCCCGCCGGCAGATCCAGAACGGGGTGGGGCGGCTCCGCAGGACCCTGACCACCGGCGGCGTCCCCGGCCAGACGATCGCGACCCGGCCCCACGGCTACCTGCTGAGCGCCACGGCCGACGAACTCGACCTGCTCGCCTTCGGGCAACAGGTCGCCGAGGGACGCCGGGCGCCCACCGAGCATGAGGCGGCGGCCCGGCTGCGCGCCGCGTTGGCGCTCTGGCGCGGCCAGCCGCTCGCCGACATCGACAACCACCTCGTGGTGGCCGAGGCCCGCCGCCTGCAGGAGCAGCGCCTGGTCGTCCTGGAGGAGTGCCTGGAGGTCGAGCTGCGTCTGGGCCTCCACCACGAGATCTCCGGCGAACTGGCCGCCCTGGTGCGCGAGCATCCGCTGCGCGAGCGGCTGTCCGCGCTGCTCATGCTGGCGCTCCACCGCGACGGCCGGACGGCGGAGGCGCTGGAGGTCTACCGCGCCACCCGCGCCGCGCTCGTCGCGGAACTCGGCCTCGAACCGGGCGCCGAGCTGCGCGAGCTGGAACGGGCGATTCTGACTCACGACAGCTCGCTGGACCACACCGCGCCCGCCCAGGCGCGGGCGAGGGAGGCCCGCCCCCGCCAGCTGCCTCCCGACATCGCCGACCTCACCGGCAGGGACCGGATCGCGGGACAGGTCTCGGAGGTCCTGCGCGCGCGCCGCGACACCGCCGCCGTGACGGTGCTGGGCATCGCCGGCCAGGCCGGCGTGGGCAAGACCGCGCTGGCCGTGCACGTGGCGCACCGGCTGTCCGGCTCCTACCCCGACGGCCAGCTCTACGTCAACCTGCGCGGCGGCCGGCAGGGCCAGCGGGCCGAACCCGGCGAGGTGCTCGCCCGCTTCCTCCGCGCGCTCGGCGTCGCCGGGCCGGAGATCCCGCGCGGCCTGGAGGAGCGCGCCGAGGAGTACCGGTCGCGGCTGGCGGACCGCAGGGTGCTCGTGGTGCTCGACGACGCCGCCGACGAGGCGCAGGTGCGCCCGCTGATCCCGGGCACGGCCGGCTGCGCCGTGCTGCTGACCAGCCGCTCCCGCCTGGCCGGCCTGCCGGGCGCGCGGCTGGTCGACCTCGACGTCCTGGAGGCCGGTCAGGCCGTCGAGCTGCTGGGCCGGATGGTGGGAGCCGCGCGGATCGCCGCCGAGGCCGCCGCCGCCCGCGAGCTGGCCCGGCTCTGCGGCTACCTGCCGCTGGCCCTGCGCATCACCGGAGCCAGGCTCATCACCCACGCGGGCTGGACGGTGACGGAGCTGGCCGGCCGGCTCGCGGACGAGAACAGGCGGCTCGACGAGCTCGCGCACAGCGACCTCGAGATGCGGGTCAGTCTCTCCTTCAGCTACCAGCGGCTCAGCCCGCCGGCCCGCCGCCTGCTGCATCTGCTGAGCCACCTGTACGCGCCCGACTTCGCCGGCTGGGTGTGCGCGGCGCTGCTCGACGTCGCCCTCGCCGAGGCCGGGAAGCTGATCGGCGAGCTGGTGGACGTGCGGCTGCTGGAATCGTCCGGCACCGTGTCCGGGCACTACCACCTGCACGACCTCATCCGGCTGTTCGCCCGCGAGATGACCGCCGAGGACCCCCGACCGGCCGTCGCCCGCGCCCTGGGCGGCTGGCTGGCCCTCGCCGAACGCGCGCACATCGCGCTGTCCGGCGGCGACTTCGCCACCCTGCACGGCGCCGCGCCGCGCTGGACGCCCGCCGTCGAGGCGCTGGCCGGGCGGATCGACGACGACCCTCTCGCCTGGTACGAGACCGAGCACCTGAACATCGTCATGGGGGTGCGCCAGGCCGCCGAGTACCGGCTGGACGAGCTGTGCTGGGACCTGGTCGCGAGCACGTACGCGCTGTTCCTGACCCGTGGCCACAACGACGACTGGGAGGACACCCTGCGCTGGGCCATCGCCTGCACCCGTCGCGCCGGAAACCGGCGCGGCACGGCGACCATGCTCATGGGCATGGGCATGCTGGGCGCCTACCGGCACGACTACTCGGAGGCGGCGGTCGCGCTCGACGAGGCGGTGACCACCTTCCGGGAGGTCGGCGAGCCGCGCGGGCGCGTCTACGCCCTGGGCATCGCCGCGCACATCGAAGGCATGATCGGCCGCTACGACCAGGCCGTCGCCCGGCACGAGGAGGCGCTGGAGGTGCACCGCGCCTCGGGCGACCGCGGCGCCGAGACGCTCCTGCTGCGCTCGCTGGGCCAGTTGCTGGTGGAGATGGGCAGGTTCGACCAGGCCCGGCCGCACCTCGAACGGGCGCTCACGGTCGGCCGCGACGGCGACCGGCGGGTCCGGGCGGAGGTGCTCTACTGGCTGGGCCAGCTGGAGCTCGGCTCAGGCCAGGTGGACCGGGCCGAGGCCATGTTCAAGGAGATGCTGGGCATCGCCGAGGAGCTCGGCGATCCGCGCGAGGAGGCCGAGGCCCGCTACGCGCTCGGCCTGGTGCGGCTGGAGACCGGCGCCTACGGAGCCGCCGCCGGCCTGTTCCGTCAGGCGCTCGCCCTCAACCGGCCGCTCAGCGAACCCCTGACCGACGGCCGCATCCGCACCGGCCTGGGGATCACGCACCACCGGCGCGGTGAGCCCGACCAGGCGATCGGTCACCTCACGGAGGCGGTCCGGATCTTCGCCGCGATCCCCAGCCCGCTGTGGCAGGCGCGGGCGCTCAACGCGCTCGGCGACGCGCAGGCCGCGCACGGAGACCCGGTGACCGCCGATGCCACGAGAAGCCGCGCCCTCGCCCTGCTCGCCGAGGTGGACACCCCCGAGCCGAGCCCCGCGCGCGGCGACGCGCTCGGCTAACCGCCCGCCAGGCGGCGGCACTCGTCCAGGGTGTGGCGGGCCAGTTCGTCGCGTACGGCGGGCACGCGGACCGCCGCCATCGACAGGCTCGTCACCCCCAGCCCGACCAGGATCGGCGCCAGGAGCGGATCACCGGCCGCCTCGCCGCACACCCCGACCGGCTTGCCCGCCGCCCGGCCGGCCTCCGCGCACATCGCGATGAGCCTGAGGAGGGCCGGCTGGCGAGGGTCGAGGAGGTCGGCGAGGCCGGAGTGCTGGCGGTCGGCCGCGAACGTGTACTGGCTGAGGTCGTTGGTGCCGATGCTGAGGAAGTCGACCTCGGCCAGCAGCTCGCGCGCCTGCAGGGCGGCGGCCGGGACCTCGACCATGACGCCGACCCGGGTGATGCCCCGGGAGCGGGCGCGACCGGCGAAGCCGGCCGCCTCGGCCACCGTGGTCACCATGGGGGCCATCACCCACGGGGCGGTGCCGGTGACGCGGGCCGCTTCGGCGATCGCGTCGAGCTGGGTGTCCAGCACGGCCGGCAGCACGCGGTCCACGCGCAGGCCCCGGACGCCCAGGGCGGGATTGGGCTCGGCCGGCAGGCCGAGGAACGGCAGCGGTTTGTCGGTGCCCGCGTCCAGCGTCCGCACCACCACGTGCCCGGTCGCGGCGAACACCTCGGCGTAGGCGGCCACCTGCTCCTCGAACCCCGGAGCCTGCCGGCGATCGAGGAACAGGAACTCCGTGCGGAACAGCCCCACCCCCTCGCAGTTGGGCCGCAGGTCGGCGGCCGAGCCGATGTTGAGCAGGAGCTTCACCGGATGGTCGTCGGCCGTCCGGCCGGGGCCGCCGCTCGCCGCCAGGCGTTCGCGTTCGAGCCGGTCGCCGTCGACGACCTCGGCCGCCGCCTCCGGGGTGAGGCCGAGGCCGATCTCGCCGGTGCCGCCGTCGACCGAGACGACCGTGCCGTCCGGCACGTCCAGGATGCCGACGCAGGCGACGACCGCGGGCAGGCCGCGGCCCCGCGCCAGGATGGCGGTGTGGCTGGTGGGCCCGCCGAGCGAGGTGACCAGGGCGCGCACCTCGCCGCCCAGCCCGGCCGTGTCGGCGGGCGACAGGTCCTCGGCCACCAGCACGTACGGGTGGCCGGGGGAGGGGACGCCGGGCATCGGCAGGCCGAGCGCGGCGGCCACCGCCCGGTGCCGGAGGTCGTCGAGGTCGGCGGCCCGCTCGGCCAGGTAGCCGCCGAGCGCGGCGAGGGTCTCCCGGTGGCGGGTGAACGCCGTGTCGAGGGCGTGCGGGGCGTCGTGCCCGTCGTGGACGTGCTGCTCGGCCTCCTCCCGGAGCATCGGGTCGTCGGCCATCATGGCCAGCGCGTCGAGGATCTCGGCCGCCGTGGCGTCGGTGGTCTCCCCGGCGCGCCGCCGCAGATCGGTCACCACCGCCTCCAGCGCCTTGGCGATCGTCGCCACCTCGGCCGCCGGGTCGGCGACGGCGCGCGGTGCCGGCAGCGCCGGCGGCCCGGCCATGCGGATCAGCGGCCCGGCCGACCGGCCGGGGCTGACCCCCAGCCCCATCAGGCTCCGCGGGCCGGGACCGGCCACCGACGTGCCCCGGTCCGGCCGGTCGGGGTCAGGCATCGAGCGCCTCCCCGGCGTCCAGGTCGCGGGAGAGCAGGGCGGCCAGCGTGTCGAGGGCCTCGCCGGCGCCCGGCGCGTCGGACTCCAGCGTCACCTCGGTGCCCTGGACCGCGCCCAGCGACAGCACGCCCAGCATGCTGGTGGCCGGGACCGTCCGCTCACCGGCCCGGATCCGCACCGGCACCCCCAGCCGCACCGCCTCCTGCACGAACAGCTTGGCCGGACGGGCGTGCAGGCCGCTGGCCGAGGCCACGGTGACCGTTCGTTGTGCCATCGCCAACCCTCCTCAGGGCTCGATCGTGACCTTGATGGCCGCGCCCCGGCTGACGAGGTCGATCCCGTCGAGCACCTGGGAGAGCGGCAGCCGGTGGGTGATCAGGTCGGCCACCGGCACCAGGCCGCCGGCGATCAGTCGCAGGGCCTCGGCGTTGTGCGCGGGACTGGAGCCGTTCGCGCCGACGACGGTCAGCTCACGGTAGTGGACCAGGTTGGAGTCCAGCCTGATGTACGGGTCGTCCTTGGGCAGGCCGCCGAAGAAGCTGACGCGCCCCTGCCGGGCCGCCATCCGCACGGCCTGCTCCTGGGCCGCGCCCGAGGCCGCCGCGGTGATGACCACGTCGGCTCCCCGGCCGCCGGTCAGCTTGAGCACCTGCTCCACCGGGTCGGAGTCGATCACCGCGTCCGGCGACACCAGGGCGGCGGCCATCGCCAGCCGTTCGGCGTTGACGTCGACCAGGAAGACCCGGGCCGCGCCACGCGCCCGCGCCAGCCGTACGTGCAGGCAGCCGATCGGCCCGGCGCCCATGACGACCACGTCGTCGCCCTCGCCCACGCCCGCCAGCGACTGGCCGTTGAGCACGCAGGCGAGCGGCTCGGCGACCGACGCCTCGGCGAAGCCGACCCCGTCGGGGATGGCGTTGACGCCGTTCACGGCCAGCACCTTGGCGGGCACGATCAGGTACTCGGCGAAGCCGCCGTCGTAGTGGTAGCCCATCGACTCCTGGTTCGGGCAGACGGTGAGACGGCCGCGGCGGCACTCCGCGCAGGCGCCGCACGGGATCGCGGCGATCACCTGCACCCGCTCGCCGGTGCCGGCCACCTCGCCGGCGATCTCGTGGCCCATCACCCTCGGCGGGCGGATGTGGTGGTGGCCGAACGTGAAGATCTTGGCGTCGGTGCCGCACGTCGAGCAGTTGCGCACCCGGATCTTCAGCTCGCCCGGCCCGGCGACGGGCTCCGGCGCGTCCTCCACGCGGATGTCGCCGGGAGCGTGGAATCTGGCGACCTTCACATGAGCTCCTTCACTACCTGGTGGACCTCCGTCGCCTCGCGGAGGGCTCTGGCGCGTTCGGGGTCGAGCAGGATGTCGGCGAGCGCGGCCAGCAGCGGCACGTGCCCGTCGCCCTTGGCCGCGATCCCCACGCACAGTGTCACGCGTTCGCCGTCCCAGTCGACGCCTCCGGGGAAGCGCACGACGCAGATCGCGTCGTGCCGGACGACCTCCTTGGCGGCCGCCGTGCCGTGCGGGATGGCGACGCCCTCGCCGACGTACGTGGACAGGGTCCGCTCGCGTTCGAGCATGGCCTCGACGTACGGCTCGGTGACCGCGCCGACGTCGACCAGGGCGCGTCCGCAGCGGCGGATCGCCTCGTCGCGGTCGGCCGCCCGCTCGTGCAGCAGCACGGCGCGCAGGTCGAGCAGGTCGTCACGCATCGACGACGCCGCCGTTCCTGATCGTGGCGATCAGCTTCGACACGGCCGGGTCGCCGAGGAAGATCTGGAACGGCACCAGCACCTTCCCGGGGGCGGAGGCCCGGGCCCGGTCGGCGAGCCCGGTGTGGCACAGCACCACGTCGGCGTCGGCCGGGATGGAGTTGACCGGCGTGTGCTCCACCACGACGCCGCTCGCCTTGAGCTGCTTGCGCAGCTGGCTGGCCAGCATCACGCTGCTGCCCATGCCGGCGTCGCAGGCCACGATGATCTTGCGAATGTCCTTGCTGTCGATACCGGCCATGTCATGCCTCCTTGACTACGGGACGGGCCGGCGACTCTTCGGCGGCCTCGCCGTTCTCGCTGGTGAGCGCGCTCCGCTCGGGCTGCGGGGCCGGGGTGACCGGCGCGGACTCGGCGGGCTCGGGGCCGGCCTCGGCGGGCGGCTCCTTCTCGCCCCGGCCGAAGCCGAGCAGGACCGCCGCCACCACGAACGTCACCGCGGTCGCGATCACGATCCCGGCCAGCATGCCGAGCCAGCCGCCCCTCGGTGTCACCGCCACGTAGGCGAAGATGCTGCCCGGCGACGGCGTCGAGACGAGCCCCGCGCCGGTGATGAGGAAGGTGAACACCCCGGCCGCTCCGCCGGCGATGACGGCGAGGATGAGGCGCGGCTTCATCAGCACGTACGGGAAGTAGATCTCGTGGATGCCGCCGAAGAAGTGGATGATCATCGCGGCGGGCGTGCTCGGGCGCAGCGAACGCGGGCCGAACAGCAGGAAGGCGAGGAGCAGGCCGAGACCGGGACCGGGGTTGGACTCCAGCATGAACAGGATCGACTTGCCGGTCTGCGCGGCCTCGGCGATGCCGAGCGGGCCGAGCACGCCGTGGTTGATGGCGTTGTTGAGGAACAGGACCTTGGCCGGTTCGATGAGGACGGAGGCGATGGGCAGCAGGTCGTTGTTGACCAGCCAGCCGACCGCGTTGCCCGCTCCCGTGGTGATCGTGCGGACGATGGGACCGATGCCCCAGACGCCGGCCACGGCCATGGCGCCGCCGACGATGCCCGCGGTGAAGTTGTCGACCAGCATCTCGAACCCGGCCCTGGTCCGCTGCTCGGTGAACTTGTCGACATATTTCAAGATGTACGCGGCCAGGGGGCCGACGATCATGGCCCCGAGGAGCATGGGGACGTCCGACCCCACCACGACGCCCATCACGGCGACCGCGCCCACCACCGCGCCGCGCTGCCCGTGGACCATCCGGCCGCCGGTGTAGGCGATCAGGACGGGCAGCAGGATCTTGACGATCGGGCCGACCATGGCCTCCATGGCCGGGTTCGGCAGCCATCCGGTCGGGATGAACAGCGCGGTGATCAGGCCCCAGGCGATGAACGCGCCGATGTTCGGCATGATCATGCCGGCCAGATGGCCGCCGATTCGCTGGACGGTGGCCTTGACTCCGGATCCGTAGACCGGGGGAGTGTAGGTGTCGGCCATTGCACGTGCTCCTTCAGGGGGGTGAGCAGGCTCTCCGGGAGGGGAGTCGAGGAGGTCAGGGAGCCGGCACGGGTGGCAGCGGCTCCCGTCCGGGGGCGGGGTGGCAGGTGGTCAGCGGGCGGGTCAGGTCGGGCGGGCCGGTGCGCACGCGCGCGCGGTCGATGTCGGATGGGCCGGGCATCCGGCTGCCGGGCAGGCGGACCGCGGCCGCGCCCCAGGCCAGCGCCTCCACCAGGGCGGCCTCGCCCCGGCCGCCGCCGGCCAGGAACCCGGCCAGCATGGCGTCACCGGCGCCGACCGAGCTGCGCGGCTCGCTCACCGCGGCCTCGCCGTACCAGACGTCCCGGTCCTGGACGAGGACGGCGCCGTCGGCCCCGAGGCTGGCCAGCACGGTGCGCGCGCCCGCCGCCCGCAGCAGGTCCGCCGCCTCGACCACGTCGCCGACGCGGAGGATCGGCAGGCCGGTGGCGGCGGCGAGCTCGTCGAGGTTCGGCTTGATGAGGGCCGGGCCGGCGCCGAGGGCGGCGACGAGGGCGGGGCCGCTGGTGTCGACGGCGACGTGGATGCCCGCCCCGGCGAACCTGCGGCACAGCCGCGCGTAGACGTCGGCGGGCACCTCGGGCGGCAGGCTGCCCGAGGCCACCACCCAGTCGGCCTCGTGCGCGGCGGCCAGCACGGCGTCGGCGACCGTGTCGAGCTCGGCGGGCGTGAGGGCCGTGCCCGGCTCGTTGATCTTGGTGACCGTGCCGTCCGGCTCGGCCAGCGTGACGTTGGACCGGGTGGTGCCCGCCACCGGCACGGTCACCATGTCGAGCCCCTCCAGCGCGAGCAGCCGGACCAGTTGCCTGCCCTCGTCGCCGCCGAACGGCACCACGGCCCGCGAGGCGACCGCGTTGGCCAGCAGGGCGCGGGAGACGTTGACGCCCTTGCCGCCGGGGTCGAGGCGGGCGGCGGCGGCGCGGATCACGGCGCCCCGGGCCAGCGCCGCGATCTCGATCGTGCGGTCGAGGCTCGGGTTGAGCGTCAGCGTGAGGATCATGCGCGGACCACCTCGGGGCCGGCCGCCGACAGGTCGGCGGCCAGGGCTATGTCCAGCCCCGTGTCGCTGATCACCACGTCGATCTCGCCCAGCGCGGCGAACCTGGCCAGGTAGGTGTTGGTGAACTTCGTGTGGTCGGCCAGCAGCACGCAGCGCTGCGCGGCCCGGACCATCGCCCGCTTGATCGCCGCCTCGGCCGGGTCGGGCGTGGTCAGGCCCTTGGCCGCCGAGCAGCCGTTGGTGGCCATGAACGCCACGTCCACGTGCAGGTGCGCCAGGGGCTGCAGCGCCCAGTCGTCGACCGTGGCCAGGGTCCGCCCGCGCACCCGCCCGCCCAGCATGATGACGTTCAGGTTGCCGCGGGTGGCCAGCGCGGTCGCCAGCGGCGGCGAGTTGACCACGACCGTGAGCTCCCGGTCGGCGGGCAGCACCTGCGCCAGGCGGCCCGTGGTGCTCCCCGCGTCGATGATCACCGAGCCGTCCTCGGGCAGCTCGGCCAGCGCGGCCTTGGCGATGCGCTCCTTCTCCGCGGTCATCACCTCGTCGCGGGTGGCCAGCGCGGGCTCGAACCCCAGCCGCTCCACGGGGATGGCGCCGCCGTGCACCCGGCGCAGCACGCCGGCCCGCTCCAGCACGGTGAGGTCGCGGCGGATCGTCTCGGTCGTCACGTCGAGCTCGTCGGCCAGGGACACCACATCGACCCGGCCCGCGGCCCGCGCCCTGCGGAGGATCTCCTGCTGCCGCTCCTCGGCGTACATGATGTTGATTCACCGCCGTTTCAGTTGGTTTCCCCTGTGTTTATACCCGTTTCTGTGGCTAGGTCAAGGGTCTGGTAGGTATGTCGGATGCGAATCAAGCCGTGGGCCGCCATGGCGGCGGCCGTGCCCCTCGCGGCGGGCTGCGTCGCCGCCCCTCAGGCCGCCGCTCCCGCCCCGGCCGCCGGCGGCACCCCCGCGTCGAGCGAGAAGGTGAGCGTCCCGGCGCCCGGCGCGGCGGCCACCCCGTCGGCCCGGCCGCCGCGCGTCCCGGCCGGCACCACCGCGGCCTGGGTCGTCTTCGACCGGCGGCAGCGCGCGATCGTGGCGCACCGCAACGCGCACCGGAGATACCGCTCGGCCTCGGTGGTCAAGATCCTGATCGCGATCGACCACCTGGAGTCGCACAGGACCGTCCCCGCCGCCGACGCCCGGCTGCTCAGGATCATGCTGCGGTCCAGCGACGACGACGCGGCCACGAGCCTGTGGTCGCGCAACGGCAAGGGCGCCATCATCGTGCGGACGGCCCGCAGGCTCGGCCTGTCCGACACCGCCCCGCCGCCCGCCACCCACCCCGGCTTCTGGGGCTACACCTCACTGAGCGCGTACGACATCGTGCGCACCTACCGCTACCTGCTCGACCGGGCCGCGCCCCGGGTCCGGGACACCATCCTCGGCCACCTGCGCAAGGCCACGCCGTGCGGCACCGACGGCTTCGACCAGACCTTCGGCATCCCGCGCGCCGTCCCCCGGCCGTGGGCGGTCAAGCAGGGCTGGTCGGGCTTCGGCGCGGTCCCCACGATCCGCTGCCGCCCTGCCGGCCAGGCAGGACCGGCCGTCCCGGCAGGGCCGGCGGTGGAGGGCTCGGCCATCCCCGGTGCTCCGATCCCGGACGGTTCGGCCGTCGTGGGCGCTCCGATCTCGGGTGGGTCGATCTCCTTGGTCGCGCGGCGGGCCGCCGGCACGGGCGTCCCCGACTACGGCCGTCCGGTGCTGCACACGACCGGCCTGGCCGGCGGGGACGACCGGTTCGTCATCGCCGTCCTGACCGCCCACCCCGCCGGAGGCACGTGGAACGCCTCGGTCCGGCGGATCACCCAACTGACCGCCGCCCTCTACCGGAACGCCTCCTAGAGGAAGGTGAACATCCGCCCGCCCGGCTCCAGCCCTCTCGGCGGCCCGGTGTAGCGGTGCACGCCGACGCAGAAGCCGTCGCCGCTCTCCAGGTGGACGTGCTCGAACCCTTCGCGTTCGAACCACGCGCGGATCGAGGGCACCAGGTCGGGTTCGCGCCGGTGCCGGGTCCAGATCACGGTCGCGCCGGGGGCGCACAGCTGGGGCAGCACGGTCACGGTGCGTTCGACGTCGTCGTCGCCGAGGTTGCCGAAGATGCCGCACGCGATGACCAGGTCGGCGGGCACGGCGCCGAGGTAGGCGCTGGTCAGCGCGGCGTCGACGCACACCACCTCGACGCCCTCGGGCGCGTTGGCGCGTGCCAGCCGGACGTTGCGCTCGTCCAGTTCCACCAGCCGCGCCCGCACCCGGCCGCGACCGGGATGCTCGGCGAGCACCGGCAGCAGGTCGCGCCCCTGCCCGGCGCACAGGCTGACCACGCTCTCGGCCCCCTCGTCGAGGGCCTGCCGGATCCACCGCCGCACGACGAGCAGCCGCTCACGCAGGGGAGAACCGGGCCGGTCGTAGTCGTCGTGCCAGTCCAGCCAGTCGCGATCAGTCATGATCACGATAGTGGTGGAAGCCGGCGGCCGAATCAATCCGCGCGACCGACGTGGGTGATGCGCCGGAGCCCGGCCGCATGTCACGACCCGTCGAGGCTCGACAGCCCGTTGAGCGCGATCTCGATCCCCCGCCGCCCGGCGGCCAGAGTGTCCTCGTTCGAGCCGCCCTGCTGCTGGGCGACCAGCCCCGCCACGGCCAGCGCACCCATGAAGCTCCCGACCGCCGCCCCGGCCGACACGGGATCCAGCTCGGGATAGACCTCGCACAGGGCCTCGGCCACCCGGGGCTGCGCCTCCATCATGAGCGCCAGCCCGCGCGCCCGCAGCGCGGGCTCGGTGAACATCAGCCGCGCCCGCAGTGGTGACAGCGCGAAGTCCAACTCGTCGTCCTCGGCCAGGCTCTGCACCAGGGCCTCGAACATCCGGCTCAGCAGAGCCCCCAGAGGCTCGCCCGGTCGCCGTCCGGCGACCACGTCGAGCATGGTCCGCTCGCGCTCCTCGGCGTGCAGGAAGAGCACATCCTCCTTACTGGTGAAGTACGCGAAGAAGGTACGGGGCGCCACGCCGGCCGCCGCGGCGATCTCGGCGATCGTGGTCTGCTCGTAGCCGCGCTCGCTGAACAGTCGCACCGCTGCCTCCAGCAGCGCGCGCCGGGTGCGGACCTTCTTGCGTTCGCGATGACCTTCCACGACGCCACCCTACCGCACCCTCTGCTTTTATGCAGGCATTGCTATTTCGCAGTCTGTGCGCTTTTCTGGCAGGTATGGAAACCCTCAAGACGCTGCCGCTGGAACGCGATGACCCGTTCCAGCCTCCGGCCGTACTGAAAGAGCTCCACGGACCGCTGCACCCGATGACCTACGCCGACGGGCGGCCCGGCTGGCTGGTCACCGGCCACGCCGAGGCACGCGCGGTGCTCGACGACCCGCGTTTCAGCAACACCTCGCAGGGCGCCGCGCCGCCGATCAAGGAACTGGCGCCCCCCGAGGGGCTGGCGGATCTGGTGATCCCGCCGGGCTTCTTCATCGCGATGGACGACCCCGAGCACTCCCGCTACCGCCGGCTGCTGACCGGGCACTTCAGCATGCGGAAGATGCGGCGACTGGAGCCCAGGATCCAGGAGATCATCGACGGCCGGCTCGACGAGATGGCCCACGCCGGAGCTCCCGCCGACCTGGTCCGCGCGTTCGCGCTGCCGATCCCGTCGCTGGTGATCTGCGAGCTGCTCGGCGTGCCGTACGCCGAGCGTTCGCGCTTCCAGGACACCACCGCGCGGGCGGTGAACCTCGACAACTCCATCGAAGAGCGGGGCGCCGCGGGCGCCGAGCTGATGGCGTACCTCTCCGAGCTGGTCGGGCGCAAGCGGGCCGATCCCGGCGAGGACCTGCTCAGCGAGCTGGCCGCCGGTGGCGAACTCGACCACGAGGAGCTCACCGGGGCGGCCACGCTGCTGCTGACCGCCGGGCACGAGACGACCGCGAACATGCTGAGCCTGGGCACGTTCCTGCTGCTGTGCCGCCCCGACCAGGCGGACCTCGTACGCGCCGATCCCGGCGTCGCGCAGAGCGCGGTCGAGGAGCTGATGCGCTACCTCAGCATCACGCACATCGGCCCGATCCGGGTCGCCAGGGCCGACGTGCCGCTCGCCGGGCAGACGATCAGAGCCGGCGAGACCGTGACGATCTCCCTCCCGGCCGTCAACCGGGACCCGGCCCGCTTCCCGGACCCCGACCGCTTCGACGTCACCCGCCAGGCCGGGCAGCAGCTGGGCTTCAGCCACGGCATCCATCAGTGCCTCGGCCAGCAACTGGCCCGCCTGGAGATGCGGCTGGCCTATCCGGCGCTGCTGCGCCGCTTCCCCACGCTGCGGCTGGCCGTACCCGCCGAGGAGGTGCCGCTGCGGCCACGGGCCACCATCTACGGCGTGGCCGCCCTGCCGGTCACCTGGTGACGCAACGGAGCCGAACCCCTGACCGTCCCGCCCGAAGGCGATCGTGGACCTCCGTGGTCTCACTCGCAGGCTCCAACACCGGCTCATCCGTCAGGACGCGTACCCGAGGATCTGCCGCGCGGCTGATGTGATCATGGCGGTGGGCGCCTAGCATGCGCGAGTGCATGCTAAGGCCGTGTCCCTGGCCCGGCGCCACCCGCTGCTGGTGGACGGGGTGGTGGCGGTCATGCTGACCGCCGGGTCGTGGGTTTTCCCCCTCATCGAACCCCAGCCGCCGGACCGGCCGCCCGACGCGCTCGGCCTGGCGGTCAGCGCACTGGTCAACCTGCCGCTGATCTGGCGCCGCCGCTGGCCGGTGACGGTGCTGCTGGTCTCCTGCGCTGCCGCGATGACCTACCACGAGCTGGGCTACCACTACGGGCAGAACAACATGGGCCCGCTGCTGGCGCTGTACTCGGTGACCGTGCACCGTCCGCCGTGGGCGGTGGCGCTCGGCAGCGCCCTGGTGCTGATCGAGTGGACGCATGCCAACACGTGGCTGCCCGGCGCGTTCTGGTCGGCCCTGGGCAACGCGACGTTCGTGGTGGGCTGGGTCTTGGTCTTCGCCACCGGCATGCGTCTGCTGGCCGTACGGAACCAGCAACTGGTGGACCTGACCGAGCAACTGCGGCGCGAGCAGGAGGCGTCCGCCGCCCGGGCGGTGGCGGAGGAACGGGTGCGAATCGCCCGCGAGGTCCATGACGCCGTGGCCCACAACGTCAGCGCCATGGTGATCCAGGCCGACGGCGCCGAGGCCGCGCTGCTGGACGCGGACCTGGCGGAGGTGAACGGGGCCATCGGGGCGATCGGGCGGTTGGGCCGGGCCGCGCTGGCGGAGCTGCGGCTGGTCGTCGGCATGTTGCGCGAGGCGCCGATGGCGCCGCAGCCGGGCATCGAGGCGATCAACACCCTGGTAGAACGGCTGCCGCTGAAAGTACGGTTACGGATCGACGGGCCCGTCCGCCCGGTGTCGCCGGGATTGGGGCTGGCGGCCTATCGGATCGTGCAGGAGGCTTTGACCAACGCCCTCAAGCACGCCGGGAAGGAGGCCACGGCCGAGGTGATGCTCCGCTATGCCGACGACGGGCTGCACCTGCGCATACGCGACGACGGCGGCCGCTCCGGCGGGCCGGCTCAACCGGGCGGGCCTGGGCACGGGCTGGTCAACATCCGGGAGCGGGCGGCCATGTTCGGCGGGACCAGCCGCGCCGTGCCGCTAGAAGGGGCGGGTTTTCAGGTCGATGCGACACTGCCGTGGGCGTAGGACGCCATGACCACCATTCGGGTGCTGCTCGTCGACGATCAGGAACTGGTCCGCACCGGCATCCGGCTGGTGCTGCGCAGGAAGCCCGAGATCACCGTGGTCGGCGAGGCCGCGGACGGCAAGCAGGCGCTGGAACTCCTGGCCGAGGTCGAAACCGACGTCGTCGTCATGGACATCCGCATGCCCGGCATGGACGGGCTGGAGGCCACCAAACGGATCTGCGCCATGGAAGGGCCGAAGGTCTTGATCTTGACCACCTTCGACCTCGACGACTACGTCTTCGGCGCGCTCAAGGCCGGCGCGAGCGGATTCCTGCTCAAGGACACCGGGCCGCAGGCCTTCACCGAAGCGATCAAGATCGTGCACCGCGGCGAGTCTGTGCTGGCGCCGTCGGCCACCCGCCTGCTGGTCTCCCACTTCGTCGCCCATCAGCCATCGCGCCCGGCGCAGGCCCCCGACAGGCGTGCCGGGCTGTTGAGCCGCCGCGAGCGCGAAGTTCTCGCCGAGATCGCCATCGGCCTGTCCAACGCCGAGATCGCGGCCCGGATGTTCCTCTCGGAAGGCACCGTCCGCACGCACATCAGCCACATCCTGGCCAAGCTGGGGTTGCGCGACCGCGTGCAGGCCGTGATCTTCGCCTACGAGAACGGGCTGATCAAGCCCGGCTGAGTGCGGCGGCCCTCCGATGACCGGCAGGACAAGACGTCAGGAACGGCATGCCCGGGCCTGCGCGGGGCGCAGGCCCGGGAGGTCCGCCGGAGAGCCTCGGCGCGGGGTCAGTTCTTGATGCGGTAGAACCGCCACTTCTGGCCCGGGCTCGTGGCGATGCATTCCCAGAGAACGGCGTCGGCCTTCGTGACCACGCTCCTGCCGATGGCCAGGCACTTCTGCTGGGTGTTCACGTTGACGATCTTGTTGACGTTGCCGCCGAGGTGGTAGAAGCCCCACTTCTGGCCCGGGCTGCCGAGGCAGTCCCAGATGATGGCGGGAGCACCGTTGGCCTGGCTGCTGTTGCCGATGGCCAGGCACCTCGTGAGCGAGGAGACGTGCCTGGGCTTGATCGCTCCGTCACCGGCGATGTACCAGAGCTGGTTGTAGTTGCCGTTGCACTGGTACTGGATCACCTGGGCGCCGTTGCCGGTCTTGGCGCCCTCGACGTCGAGGCACAGGCCGCTGTTGTCGTTCTTGATCACGTACCATCCGGCGGCCTGAAGTGCGGATTCGTCCCATGGCACGGGCTCGGGAGCAGGGTCGGCGGTGGCCGCGGCCGGGGTCGCGGCCAGGACCGTCGCCATCACGGCGAGGGCGATCATGCGTAACGGCTTGGGCATGGACCTCTCCTTCTGGAGGATCTTGCGGGGAACGTGCGTCCCCACTATCCGTTCGCCGCCGGGTGGCGCACATCGGCCGGGCCGCTGAATCGCCGCTCTGCCCTGCCGCTGATGCGGCCGGCTCGAAGATCTGCCTCATCGGTCCGGATGTGCGCGGCTGACCGCGGCTCAGCCGATGTAGGCGGCGTAGACCTTCTTCGGCACCACCATGCGCCACGCCTCCAGGACGAGCTCGCGCATCTCCTGCTCGTCGATGGCGGCCAGCCGTACGAGCAGCCAGTTGTAGCGCAGCTCGGACTCCGGCGGCAGCAGGAACCTGTCCGGCTCGGCGGCGACCAGCGCGGCGCGCTCCTCCTTGGGGAACGCGAACCCCATCACCGACTCGTCGCGTGAGAACGCCACATAGACGATCGAGCCCACCCGGAACTTGATCCGGTCTCTGATGAGGTGCTCCGAGGAGCGGGGGAAGGTCGACGTGAGCCGTCGTACGTCCTCGACTGTGACCACGCGGACAATCTACGTGTTGCCCTCGGCGGCCGAGATGTCGGCGAGGGCGGACTTCGGGTCGCATTCCATCGCGAGGTCGCCCAGGCTGACGATGCCGACGGCGCGTCCGTCCTCCACGACCGGCAGCCGGCGCACGGCGTGGCTCCGCATGAGCTGGACGGCCTGGTCGATGGTGGTGTCGGGCCCGACCACCTCGATCGCCGGCGTGCAGGCCTCGCGCACCGGCGTGTCGGGGCCCTTGTCGTCGGCGACCAGCCGCACGGTGATGTCGCGGTCGGTGACGATGCCGCTGATCCGGCCGTTGTCGTTGACGATCACGGCGCCCGTGTCGTTGTCGCGCATCAGCGCCGCCGCCACGGCGACGGACTGGTCGGCCTCGACCGTCGCGGGGTGGGCCGTCATCACGTCTGCCACGGTGTCCGCCATGAGAGTCCTCCTGAGTGCGGGTCCGGTCGATTTGTCATCGATCGGACCCTTCTACCCGGTTCGCTGAGGGTCAGTCAGACGCTCTGGGCGCGTGACTCCGCGTACGCCGCCAGCACCTGCTTGCGGCGCTTGGCCGGCAGGCGGTCGATGTAGAGGTGGCCGTCGAGGTGGTCGGTCTCATGCTGGAGGCAGCGGGCCAGCATGCCGGTGCCCTCGACGGTGACCGGGGCGCCCTGGGCGTCGAAACCGTGGACGACGGCGTGGTCGGGACGGGGGAGCGGGGCGTACTGGCCGGGCACCGACAGGCAGCCCTCCTCGCCCGTGTCCAGCCGGCGCCGGCCCAGCGCAGGCAGCTCCAGCGACGGGTTGACCACCACGCCCCTGTGGCGCTCGTCGTCGGCGTCGGGGCAGTCGTAGACGAACACCCGCAGCGCCACGCCGATCTGGTTGGCCGCCAGGCCCACGCCCTCGGCCGCGTACATGCTCGCGAACATGTCGTCCACCAGCGCCGTCAAAGCGTCGTCGAACGTGGTCACCGGCTCGCACGGCGCGTGCAGCACCGGGTCGCCCACGTGAACGATCGGCCGGACCTCTCCCACGACCAACGCCTTTCCGGTTGGGGCTGTGTCGCCGCAAGTCTACGGCGTACCGGCGTGCCGCTAGATTCTCGCATATTGATACAAATATTCTCTTATTTTGAGACAAGGAGTAGAGTCCTGGCACCGTACCGCGACAGGGAGTTCTGATGGACGCTGTCTACACGCATGGCCACCACGAGTCCGTGCTGCGCTCGCACCGGTGGCGCACCGCCGCCAACTCGGCCGCCTACCTGCTGCCCCATCTGACCCCGGAGACGAGACTGCTCGACGTGGGCAGCGGCCCCGGCACGATCACGGCCGATCTGGCGACCAGGGTGAGCCACGTGACGGCGTGCGAGGTGACCGAGGAGGCGCTGGCGCTCACCAGGGCCGGGCTCGCGGGCACGGCCAACGCCGGCTTCGCCGTCGCGGACGTGCACGCGCTGGAGTTCGCCGACGACACCTTCGACGTGGTCCACGCCCACCAGGTCCTGCAGCACCTGGGCGACCCGGTCCTGGCCCTGCGCGAGATGCGCCGCGTGACGCGGCCGGGCGGCCTGGTCGCGGCCAGGGACAGCGACTACTCCGCGTTCGCCTGGTATCCCCGCCTCCCGGCGCTGGACGAGTGGATGACGCTCTACCAGCGGCTCGCCCGGGCCAACGGCGGCGAGCCGGACGCCGGTCGGCGACTGCTCTCCTGGGCCCGTGCCGCCGGCTTCACCGACCTCACCGCCACCTCATCGACCTGGTGCTTCGCCACTCCGGAAGACCGGGCATGGTGGGGCGGCATGTGGGCCGACCGGATCCTGCGCTCCGCCCTGGCCGATCAGGCCCTCGCCTCCGGCGCGGCCACCCCCGCCACCCTGCGCCGCATCTCCGACGCCTGGCTCCAGTGGTCCGAGACTCCCGACGGCTGGCTCTCCATCCTCCACGGCGAGATCCTCTGCACGGCCTGACCTGTTCGCTGGATCGACCTGCGCTGCGAGGAAAGAAACACTGAGGTACGGCGCCCGGCCCGCACTGTGCCGGCAAGTGACGGCTTCAGCTACGGCGAGCAGCGCCAAAGGCCGGAAACAGGCGCTTCAGCATCGGCGAGAAGCCAGGACACCGAACCCGAGCACGCGCTACGGCGCCCAAGAGGAACGCCCACCCGCCTCCGCGGCACCCGCACAAGCCCGCACAAGCCCGCACAAGCCCGTCAAACCCCCAAGGACCGCACCCGCTGCCACTGCGGATCCCGATAAAGCACAACATCGGTGCCGTCGATGAGCTCATCAGGCGCGGACAACATGGCGATCTCACCGGCAGCCTGCAACTCCAGCAACAGATCCCGCACCCGCGGCCCGACGGGCAACCGCCCGGCGGGCAGCCCGAGCCCGGCCCGCACCAGATCGGCGACCTGCGACAGATGGAAGGGCCCGTCGAGCTCACCCACCACCCCTCGCACGACACTCATGGTGATCAGCTGCTCGGCCTCGGTGTAGGCCAGCTGCCAGGTGATCTGCTCACGCCGGCCACCGGTCCCGGCACAGGCGGTACAGCCACGCGAAAGATCCGGCGCCAGCAGCTCCTCGGCCGACCCGAGACAGACCGTGCACTGCTGGTGCTCGGCGGCGTGCACCTCGGCCGTCATGCGGTCGGCCAGGTGGAGGCCGCAGTCACAGGTGTACGTGTCGCCGAGGATGACGCCGGGTTGCGAGGTGATCGTGTGCTTTGTCATCTCGCCGACCCTACCCGCGAGCCTGGGCGAGTCCGTGCAGCCGGCGCAGCGCCTTGCGGGCCGCGGCCGACACCTGCGCGTCCGGATGCCGGTCGATGAACACGCGCAGCACCTGCCCGGTCCACGGATGATCGCCGAGTGCCAGCAGCGCGATGGTGCCGGCCTGGTCCTCGGGCGCCATGCCCATGCCGACCGACTCGACGACCTCGTCCGACTCCCCGCCGAACTCCAGCAGCGTCGCCGCCATGTCCACCAGCACCCAGGCGATCTCGTCGGGCGCCGGGTGGCGATCGTCGCGGCCCAGCCGGGCGCCGATCACGGCTCCCACCCGGGGCGTGCCGAGCAGCCGGTCGAGCACCTCGCGGCCCTCGTCGCCGAGGTCGGTGGCGAGCAGTTCCACGCCGATCGCCCGGCCCAGCGGGCTCGCCTCGACGAGCGCGGCGCCGATCTCCTCCGCCGCCTTGCCCCTCTCACGGGTGGCCAGCCAGCCGGTGAGCTCTTCGAGGCGTTCGCGCTCGGGGTAGCAGCGCAGGCCGTGCAGCAGGGCGGCGGCGTCCTCGGCGGCGAGCGACCCCATCACGGGAATCTCCTGCCCGGTCACCTCGGCGATCACCTGCCTCCCGGCCCACAGCCCGAGCGGCGTCAGCGTGGGCGGCTCCGCGGGCCGTGCCAGGCCGAGCGAGACGAGCTCGCCGGGCACCCCGCCCGCCGAGGTGCCCGGCGTCTCGCCGGCCGCCTCACTCCCCGTCTCACTCGCCGCCTCGCGGCCGAGGAACAGCCGGACGACCCGCACCAGGTGCGCCTCGCCGAGCACCCGTCGGCGAACGTCCTCCCAGACCCGCAGCACCTCCTCGTCGTCCCCGTGCCGCAGGACCTCGATCATCTCGGCCCCACCCAGCTCGTCGACCTCCACGGTGTCAGGCAGTCCGGGCCCAGAGGCCGAGGCGGCGGGATCGGCAGAGCGGAGCAGAGCCTCGGCCAGGGGAGTGGCGCGAACGGCCGCGGCCAGTTCCGGCGTGGCCGGCAGGCGAATGGGTGGCTGGAGGGGAAGGGTGTCGTCGTCATAGGTGCCCACGGCACTCATCCTGTCGCACCCCTGCCGGGTTTAGGCTAAAGTCCGCCGTACCCGAAAAGTCGGAAGAAAGGAGGCGCTGAGATGTCCCGCAACGACCGGACGCTCACCGCGTCCGTTTCCACTCTTCGGAGGAACCGTGCTTTTCCGTCCCACGGTCGAGTCTGATCTCGACCGCCTGCTCGGCTGCGTCGTCGACGAGTCCATCAGCTGGGCCCACCCCGACCGCCTGCTCACCTTCCTGAAAGACCGCCAGTACCGGCACGAGCGGGTCTGGATCGCCGAGGAGAACGGCGAGATCAGGGCCCGCGCCGTCTGGTGGGGCTTCCCCGACGGTGACCGGCCGCTCGCGCTCGACTGCCTCTACGTCCACCCGTCGGTCGAGGACCGCGTCGGCCTCGCCACCGACCTGCTGCGACACGCCCACGAGGCGTACGGCGAGGCGCCCGCGTACCACGTGTTCCTGCGGACGGGCTGGCGGGACGACCCGAGGTCGTCGGACGCCATCGCCTGGCGTCAGGAGGCCGGGCAGCGGGCCGGGCTGACCGAGGAGCTGGAACGGCTCCGCTACCAGTGGACGACCGGCGCGCCGCTGCCCGGGCCGGCGGACCGGCTCGTCCTCCGTCCGGACCCCGACGACGAGGCGTTCGTGGCGGCGTTCCGCCGGGTGGCCGTCGGCTCGCTCGACGCGCACACCCGGCAGGCGCTGACCACGATGGACGGCGACGCGCAGGCGCGTGCGGACGTGGCCGACTACCGGAGCATGCCGGGCGACCGCGCGTGGTGGCGGCTCGCCTGCACCCTCGACGGCGACCTGGTGGGCGTCGCGCTGCCGTCCGCGAACAACCAGGGCCCGGTCGTCGGCTACCTCGGCGTGGTGCCGGAACATCGCGGCCACGGCTACGCGGACGACCTGCTGGCCGAGATCACCCGCTTCCACGCCGAGCGCGGCGCCGCCCGGATCGTCGCCGACACCGACGTCACCAACGTCCCGATGGCGCGGGCCTTCGACCGAGCCGGCTACGACATCTTCGCCATCAGACTGGTCCTGTCCGCACAGCCGTGAAGGTCCACAGCCGTGATCACGGACCATCACGCCCACTAGGAGCGGACCGGAGAGCCTGCCGCGAAAGCGGATCAGGGCCGTAGGTGATCACGAGTGCGGGATCACCCGGCTCAGGCGCCACCGGCGACGGCCGCCACACGGCCCGCCAAGCTCGCCGTTCGCCATCACCCGCCCGTGCCGGTCGCAGCCATCAACGAGTGGCCGAGACCGGCACGGGCGCCACGACCCTGGTATCACGTTCGGACAGAGCCGGGCGGTCAGACCTCCACGCTCTCTCAGCCGGAGTGGAGGATCCGAAAGCGACCGGGTTCCGCCGGATCCCGATCAACGACTTGGACCGGCGTCCAAGCCCATTGCCAGACGCTGATGCCCGGCGTCCGGGAGAACCGGATCCGCCCACGGGTGCCTTCGACCGCGACGCGCGGCCAGGATTCGGCGATCCGCGCATGGTCCGCGCCGTGCGAACGCAGGACGTCGGCGAGGACGGCGACCGTGTCGTAGCCCTCGAAGGCGACGAAGGAGGGCGCTTCGCCCAGCCGCTCGCGGAGGGCGGTCTCGACTCGTGCGCCGAGTGGGCTGAGGCGCTCGGGCAGGTAGCGCAGGAACGGGATCGCGGCGCCGTCGTCGCCCAGCGACCTCGCCCATTCGGCGAACTCAGGTTGCCCGGCCGGAGCACCGATCATGATCTCGGTGAGACGCCGGTCGCGGCGGACGGACTTGACGATCGACACTGCCGGCTCCGGGAGGCCGACCAGAAGCAGGAGGGCTGTCGCGCGCTCGCCGACGAGCTCGTCGCACACGGCCGTGGGGGTGAGCACGCGCATGTCGAGCTCGATGACGGTGCCGCCGCGTGGGGCGAGATAGTCCCGCAGAACGCGGGCCCCGGACGCCCAGTAGACACTCGGTTCGGCCGCTACGGCGATCCGGTTGTGGCCCGCGCGGAGGAGGAAGTCCGCGTAGATCTGCCAGCCGTGGGACTGCGCCGGGGCAAGGCGCGCGACCCATTCCGTGGGCTGTTCGGTGAGCGCGTCGAGCACCGCTGACGAGCAGAGGAACGGCAGACCGAGAGCGTCGGCCCTGGCGGCGGCGGCGCGGGCGACGACACTGTGGTATTCCCCCGCCAAGGCGGCCACGCCCAGGCGAGCCAATTCGTCCACGGCCGCTGCGGCCTTCCGCGGATCGGCCGCGGTGTCTCGGACCACCAGTTCGAGTGGTCTTCCGACGATCCCGCCGGCGTCATTGACGTCGCGAACGGCCAGTTCGAGTCCAGCGAGCACGTGCCGGCCCGCCTCGACCCAGCCGGGCCGAGTCAACGGAACGAGAGCTCCGATCCGGACGGACGACCCGTCGGTCCGCTCGGCTCCAGGTGGCGTATTCATGCGTTGGCGTTCTCCCGTGTGACGATTCGGTGGCCGTTTCCCCGAATCGCAGCGTATTGCCCACCGGCCGAGCCGGGCGCGCACCACCAGATCGTGCAGCGCCCCGGCGGCCGTGCCCGTCTCGGCGAGCCGGGACGCGTCCCTGGCCGCCTCCAGTTCGGCGGTCAGCCGCGCCACGTCGTCACCGGCCGCCGGCACACGCGGCGCCCGCCCGTGCTCGGCCTCACGCTTGGCGGCGACCAGCTCCGGCAGGTACGGCGGCCCGTACCGGAACAGCCGGGTCAGGTCGGCGACCAGCTCGCCGGTGCGCATGAGGTGGATGCCCGTCGCCAGCACCCGGAACGTGTAGAGCAACGGCTTCAGCTCGCCCGTCTTCCCGAACAGCCGCCACTGCGTCCGGGCGAACCCGAGGTAGTGGTGGGCGTGGTGGCGGGTCAGGCAGGCGGGCGCGAGGGCGATCAGCTCCTCGTGCAGCGGCGACGAGGCCACGACCAGCGGCGACAGGAGCTGTTCCAGCACGTAGCCGTTGCGGTTGAGCAGCAGCCGGCAGAACTTGGCCAGGTCGTGCGTGACGAGGTCGACCTCGACGCCGTCGCGGGTCCACGTGCGGTCGAGCGTGCCGGGGCCGGTGCGCAGCCCGACGACCTCTTCGACCGGCAGCAGGTGGACGCCCCGCAGGTCGACGTCGGAGTCGGCGGACGGGAAGCCGTACAGGTGCGCCCCGCTGACCGTCGCGAACACCAGGGGATGCGGCTGCTCGCCGGGGATCTCAGGCAACCAGCCGGGCAACGAGCCGGGCAAACCGGTGGGCGGCCGGGCGGGCAGCCCGGCAGGCCGGGTCACAGATGGTCCCTGCGAACGTCGACGAGGAAATCCTCCACCCGCGCCCGATCGGGCGCGGCCGGCAGCACGCTGTCGGCGGCGGCCAGTTCGGCGTTCAGGGCGCGGCGCCAGGCGTCGACCTCGGCCCACGGCACCTCGCCGCGCCTGATGGCGAGCAGCCGGTCGCGGTGCGGGCCCACCCGCACCTCCAGGTCGCCGTGCCGGACCAGGTGCAGCCCGCTGAGCAGCAGCCTGATCATGTGCATGGCCTGCTTCCACCTGGGCGCCGCCGGGTCGAGGCGGCGGAACTGGGCGTCGGCGTAGTTCGCGAACGTCTCGTGCGCGCGCCGCGACAGGAACGCCCCCCGCAACTCCCGCAGCCGCTCTCCGGACGGGGTGACGATCTCCACGAGCGGCGACCACAGGCACTCCAGCACCGTCGGGTTGGCGTCGAGGGCGAGCACGCAGAAGCGCTCCACCTCCCACGAGAACTGCTCGGGCAGCGGGCCGTCGCGGTGCGTCGGCGGCTTGGTCATCCGCCAGAAGTCCGGCGTGGGCGCCACGAACACCCCGCGCCGGTCGGTGTCGGAGCCGCCGGTCTCCAGGCCGTACGCCCGCGAGCCCGTCACCACGGACAAGATCAGATCATCGCTCACCCTCCCACCCTGGCAGGCGCGGGGGGTTGCGCGGACCGCGGCGGCGCTGGTCTGATCGACATGTGAGCGGTTTCGACGCCGTCTACCGGCGCAGCATCGACGAGCCCGAGCGTTTCTGGGCGGAGGCGGCCACGGGCATCGACTGGGAGGTTGCGCCCGCGACGGTCCTGCGTGACGGGCGCTGGTTCCCCGACGCGCGGCTCAACACCTGCTTCAACGCCCTCGACCGGCATGTCGAGGCGGGCCACGGCGACCGGACGGCGCTGATCTACGACAGCCCCGTCACCGGCACCGTCCGCGCCTACACCTACGCCGAGCTGCTCGACGAGGTGGCGCGGACCGCCGGCCTGCTGCGCGACCTGGGCGTCGGCACCGGCGACACCGTGGTGATCTACATGCCGATGGTGCCCGAGGCGGTGATCGCCATGCTGGCCTGCGCGCGGCTGGGCGCCGTGCACTCGGTGGTGTTCGGCGGGTTCGCCGCCAGCGAGCTGGCCGTGCGGATCGACCACGCCAGGCCCGTGGTGGTGCTGTCGGCGTCGTGCGGCATCGAGCCGTCCCGGGTGGTCGCGTACAAACCGCTGCTGGACGCCGCCCTGGAGGAGGCCGCGCACCGGCCCGGGCGCTGCGTGATCCTGCAGCGGCCCCAGGCGCCGGCGGCGCTGGTGGAGGGGCGCGACCTCGACTGGGCGTCGGCCGTGCGCGACGCCGAGCCCGCCGGTTGCGTGGCCGTGGCCGCCACCGACCCGCTCTACATCCTCTACACCTCCGGCACCACCGGCGCGCCCAAGGGCGTGGTCCGCGACAACGGCGGTCACGCGGTGGCGCTGCACTGGAGCATGTCCCACGTGTACGGCGCCGCCCCGGGCGAGGTCTTCTGGGCCGCCTCCGACGTCGGCTGGGTCGTGGGCCACTCCTACATCGTCTACGGGCCGCTGCTGGCCGGCTGCACGACCGTGCTGTATGAGGGCAAGCCGGTCGGCACGCCGGATCCGGGGTCGTTCTGGCGGGTGGTGGCCATGCACGGGGTGCGGACCCTGTTCACCGCGCCGACCGCGATCAGGGCGATCAAAAAAGAGGATCCGTCCGGAAATTTCGCGCGCAAGTGGGATCTGTCGATGCTGCGCTACCTCTTCCTGGCCGGCGAGCGGCTCGACCCCGACACCTACCACTGGGCGAGCGACCTGCTCGGCATCCCGGTCATCGACCACTGGTGGCAGACCGAGTCCGGCTGGCCGATCGCCGCCAACTGCGTGGGCATCGAGGCGCTGCCGATCAAACCCGGCTCGCCCACCAGGCCCGTCCCCGGCTACGACGTGCGCATCCTCGACTCCTCCGGCCAGGAGTGCCCGCCCGGCACGGAGGGCGCGGTCGCCATCAGGCTGCCGCTGCCCCCCGGCAACCTGCCCACCCTGTTCCGCGACGAGGCCCGCTTCACCGAGTCCTACCTGTCGCGCTTCCCCGGCCACTACCTGACGGGCGACGGCGGCTACCTCGACGACGACGGCTACCTCTACGTGATGGGCCGCATCGACGACGTCATCAACGTAGCCGGTCACCGGCTGTCGACCGGCCAGATGGAGGAGGTCATCGCGGCCCACCCGGACGTGGCCGAGTGCGCGGTGATCGGCGTCGCCGACGAGCTCAGGGGGCAGCTCCCGGTCGGCTTCGTGGTGCTCAAGGCGGGCGCCGACCGCGACCCGGCCGAGGTGGAGCGGGAGCTGACCGCGCTGGTCCGCGAGCGGATCGGCCCGGTCGCCGCCTTCCGCCGGGCCGTGGTGGTCGGCCGGCTGCCCAAGACCCGGTCCGGCAAGATCCTGCGCGGCACCATGCGCGACATCGCCGACGGGCGCGACTACCGCGCCCCGTCCACGATCGAGGACCCGGCGGCGCTGACGGAGATCGCCGACGCGCTCTGACGGCGGCGCGCGCCTGGGCCGAAGATCGCTAGGCGGCCGGGAGCTCCACGGTGATCGTCAGCCCGCCCTCGTCACGGGGCCGGGCGGTGACCGTGCCGCCGTGCGCCTCGGTGATGACCCGTACGATCGACAGCCCGAGCCCGCTGCCCCGGTCGGACCGCAGCCGGTCGCCGTGCAGCCGCCGGAACGGCTGGAAGATCGCCTCGATCTCGTACGGTGGCACCTGCAGCCCGGTGTTGGCCACCACCAGCTCCACCCGCTCGGCCCGTTGCCGGGTCGTCACCCACACCTCGCCCTTGGGGTGGTTGTGCCGGATCGCGTTCTCCACGAGGTTCTGCACCAGCCGCTCCACCAGCACCGCCTCCCCGGTGGTGGGCGCCGAGTCGAGCAGCCGGTGAATCGTCACCTCTCGCTCGGCCGCCTCTGCGGCCACCTGGTCCAGCACGTGCTCGGCCACGTCGGTCAGGTCGAACGGCCGCCGGTCCAGCACCGCCTGCTCGCCCTCCGCCAGCGCCAGCAGCCCGTCGATGAGCCGTTCGTGCCGGGTGTTGACCAGCAGCAGCGACTCGCCGAGCCGTTTGACGTCGTCGGTCGCGTCGGGGCGGCGCACCGCCACGTCCACCAGCGTCCTGTTGATGGTCAGCGGCGTGCGCAGCTCGTGGGAGGCGTTGGCGACGAACCGCCGCTGCCCGTCGAACGAGCGGGCCAGCCGGTCGAGCATGGTGTCGAAGATGTCGGTCAGCTCCTTCACCTCATCTCGCCGCCCGTCGTAGCCGATGCGCTCGGTCAGGTCGTGGCTCTGCGCCACGCGGCGCGCGGTCTCGGTGACGTCCTTGATCGGCCGCGTCACCCAGGCCGCCGTCCGCCAGCCGAGCCCGAAGGCGCCCGCCGCGCCCGCCAGGACCGCGAACGAGCCGAGGGTGCGCACGGTGTGCAGGGTGTCGTTCTGGTAGATGCCGCGGACCTGGCTGACCCGCTGCTGGGCCACCGCGTAGCCGAGATCGCCCCGCCAGTACTGTCCGATGTCCAGCGTGATGTACTCCGGCTGGCCGAGCCCCCGGCGCGGTTCGAGACTCTGCCGCACCACGAGATAGAGGGTCGCGAGCAGCAGTGTCCCGACGAACAGGAAGACCACGGCGCAGGCGAGCGCGAACCGCAGGCGCAGGCTCATGGGATCCGGTAACCGGATCCGGGCACGGTCTCGATGACCTGGGGCTCGCCCAGCTTCTTGCGCAGCTTGGTCATCGTGGTCCGGACCGTGTTGGTGAACGGATCGATGTGCTCGTCCCATACCTTCTCCAGTAGTTCCTCGGCCGAGACGACCGCGCCCTGGGCGCGCAGCAGCTCGGCCAGCACGCCGAACTCCTTGCGGGCCAGTGGCACGTACCGGCCCTCGCGGAACACCTGCCGGTGCGCCCAGTCCAGCCGGACCCCCGCCCGCTCCAGCATCGGCGGGTCGGCCCGCCTGGCCCGGCGGCCGAGGGCGTGCACCCGCGCGACCAGTTCCTCGAACGCGAACGGCTTGGGCAGGTAGTCGTCGGCCCCCAGCGACAGCCCGGCCACCCTGGAACGCACGTCGCCCGCGGCGGTCAGCATCAGCACCCTGACCGGCCACCCCCGCTCGACGACCGTGCCGCACACGTCGTCGCCGTGCACCAGCGGGAGGTCGCGGTCGAGGATCAGCACGTCGTAGTCGTGGACGCCGAGCCGCTCGATCGCCGCCTCGCCGTCGTAGGCGACGTCGACGGCCAGCGCCTCACCTCTCAGCCCCTCGGCGATCGAGTCGGCGAGCATGCGCTCATCCTCGGCGATCAGAACGCGCACCTGGCCCCCCCAACAGAACACACAACCTGCCCCCAAAGATCATGAGTCCGCCAGTGTGCCCACACCGACATAACGCGGGCATAACCACAATCGGTGACGCCGACGTTATCGCGAACTCGCTGGACTTCGTCCCCTACGGCCGGGATCCGCCCGGCCCCGTCACCGGGGGACCACCATGGCCACCACCCTCACGGCGTTCGCCCGTTCACGCACGCGCGGCGTGACCGCGCGCAAGCGCCAGGGGCACCGGCTGTTCGCGATCGTGCTCGCACTGGCCGCCGCGCTACGCGTGCTCGTCATGCTCGGGTACGACACCGCGCAGCTCTACTGGTACGACTCCTTCACCTACCTCGACACCGCCGTCCATATGCGACCGCAGGGGGCCCTGCACCCGGCGGGCTACTCCTGGTTCCTGTGGCTGCTGCGGCCCTTCCACAGCGTGGAGGTGGTCGCCGGGGTGCAGCACGCGATGGGGCTGGGCATCGGCGTGATGATCTACGTGCTGCTGCGCCGCCGGTCGCTGCCCGGCTGGGGCGCGAGCCTGGCCACGGTGCCGGTGCTGTTCGACCCGTCGTTCGTGCGGCTGGAGCACGCCATCCTGTCCGACCTGCAGGTCATCTTCCTGGTCGTGGCGGCGCTGCTCGTCGTGATGTGGCGTGAGCGGGTCTCCACCCGGGCCGCCGCGCTGGCCGGGCTGCTGCTCGCGCTGGCCGGTCTCACCCGCACGGCCGCGGTGCCGCTGCTCGGGCTGCTCGTGCTCTACCTGCTCCTCCGGAGGGCGGGATGGCGCAGGATCGTGGCCGCGGCGGTCGCGGGGGCGCTGCCGCTGCTCGCCTACGCCGGCTGGTACGCCCAGCACCACGGCAGGTTCGCGCTCAGCGGCTCCGACGGCGTCGCGCTGTGGGCGCGGACCATGACCTTCGCCGACTGCTCGATCATCCGCCCGCCCGCGAAGGAGGCCGTGCTCTGCCCGAACGGCACCGTGGTGGACGCCGCCTCCGAGTACGTCTGGGCGCCCGGCGCCTCCCTCAACCGGCTGCCCGGCGACCGGTTCGCCTACAACGACCTGGCCAGGAGCTTCGCCCTGCGGGCCATCGCCGCCCAGCCGCTGGACTACCTGCGCGAGGTGGCCGTGAACACCTCGCTCGCCTTCACCTGGGAGCCGGTGCCGCACCCGGACCGGGTCACCCCCATGTCCACCTTCCCGCACGGCTCGTGGACGCTGCCGGAGCAGCACGGGCTCATCGGGAAGGTCCGCCGGGAGTACGACACCGGCATCCGCGGCATGAGCTCGGTCGAGCCGTGGGGCACGATCCTGGCCGCCTACCCCTATCCGTGGTTCCTGCACGGGACCCTCTTCGGCGTGCTGCTGCTGGCCGGCGGCGCGGGCTCGATCGGCCGGCGCCGCGCGGCGCTGCTGCCGTGGACGTTCTCCATGTTCCTGCTCGTCGCGCCGGTGGCGGCGCTCGACTTCGACCACCGCTACGTGCTGCCCGCCATCCCGTTCGCCTGCGTCGCTGCCGCGCTCGCCGTACACGGGTACCGCGCCGGCGGTATCGCGCCAGGGAGGCGAGCGGATTACCGTGTGCCGGTCTGAGAACGTTCGCGAGCGCAACTGGTGGTTTCCCGGAGTGTCCTCCAGGAGGCTGACGCCCGAGCGAAATGTTCCGTAGGATCCGGACATCGCGAGCGTTGGGGGCGCCAGGGTGCCAGGGCAGAGCGTGGGTGTGGTGGTGGATCCCGGAGTGCCCCGGGAGGTCTCCGGAGTGCTGCGCGCCAACGCCCCGTTGCTGTCCAGGTTCCGCGCCGGCTGGGTGCCGCCCGCCGCGCCGCCCGCCGAGCGCCGGCGGCGCGGCACCTCCAGCGTGATGCTGCTGGCGGCCACGCCCCTGGTGCTCGCCGTGATGGCGGTGCTGCTGGAGTCGCCGGCGGCCCCGGTCGGGTTCGTGCTGCTGGGCATGTTCGTCCTGGTCGTCCTGGTCAAGATGGCCTCCCTCAACGAGCTGCCCGTGACCGCCCGGCCCCGCGAGCGCGGCGTCTACGAGCAGGCCCGCTGGTACGACGGCCGCTACCTGCTGCCGGAGGACTTCGACGCGGAGGCCGCGGCCGTGCTCTCGCGGGCGCAGCAGGCCATCGGCTCGGTGCTGCGCTCCCATGTCAACGCCGAGGGCCTGCTCGACGGCGCCCGCAACGCGGTGATGCTGCCGGAGCAGGAGTGGGAGATCGCCCGGTTACTCGCCAAGCTGTCCGCGCTGCGCGCCGAGCACCGCGAGCTGCTGGCGCGGGGCGTCGCCCCCGAGGTCGCCGCCGTGGTCGAGCCCCTGGAGAGGGCCCTGGCCAACAGCGAGGCGGCCGTCGTGGCCCGGGTCGAGGCGCTGGAACGTTACGCCGGCCACGTCGGCGACGCCGAGCGCGCCTTTCACGCCCGGAGCCAGATCGAGGAGCTGCGCTCCCGGCTGCCGCGCTACGAGGAGCTGCTGGCCGAGTCCGGCGCCGACGCGCTGGCCGTGCCCGAGATCGAACGGCTCGCCGAGGACGCAGACGCGCTGGAACGCGTGCTGCGGCGCAGCGTGAGCTCCGCGCACGAGGCGTTCCGTTACTTGGAGGGCTGACACCGGGACAGACCGCTACATAGGATCCGTAATGTGCCCGGCCGTCATGCGAAGGTGGTAGTTGACCCGGCGGTGCCCGACGAGATCGCCGAGCTCTTACGTGACCATCGCAAGGTCCTGCTGAGGATGCGCGCGGGGTGGGCGCCCCCGCACCGGCGGCACGTGCCCGTCCTCGGCCCCGCCGCGCCGCTGACCGCCGTCGCGGTGGCGCTCGCGGCGGCCGCCACCGCGCTCGACTTCTTCCGCGGCGGACTGTACACCCCGTTCGTGCTGATCATGATGTGCGCCGCGTTGCTCGTCGTCACCGTGCTGCTCAGGCCACGCCCCGACGCGGAACGGGAACGGCGGCGCCTGGCCGAGCTCAAGGTCTACGACAACGCGCGGCGGCTGGCGGGACGGTTCGTGCTGCGCGAGGAGCTCGACGACGCGGCCCGCGCGCTCATGAACCGCGCGCAGACCGCGATCGAGTCGGTGCTGGTCTCCCGGGTCAACGCCGAAGGGCTGCTGGACCAGGCGCGCAACGCGGTGATGCTGCCGGAGCAGGAGTGGGAGATCGCCCGGTTGCTCGCCAAGCTGTCGGCGTTGCGGGCCGAGCACGAGGAGGTCGTCGCCGAGGGGGTGACGCCCGAGGTCGCCGCCGTGGCCGATCCCTTGGCCAGGGCCCTCGACAGCAGCGAGGGCGCGGTGCTGGCGCGCGTCGAGGCGCTGGAACGTTACGCCGGGCACGTCGCCGACGCCGAGCGGGCCTATCGGGCGCGTCACCAGATCGAGCAGCTCAACGTCAGGCTGCCGCGCTACGAGGAGCTGCTGGCCGAGTCGGGGGCCGGGGACGCGGCCGTCCCCGAGCTGGGCAGGCTGGGCGAGGAGGCCGACCTGCTGGAGCGGGCGCTGCGCGACAGCGTCAGCTCCGCCCACGAGGCCTTCCGCCACCTCGCCCCCTGAGCTACGCCCCCGAGGCGGTCCGAGCCGTCGCGCCTCCGAGCCTCCGGCTAGCGCGGCCAGTCGGCCGCGTCGAGCAGCACGTCGCACAGGACGTCGGCCGCGTCGATCCGGCCCAGCTTGCGCGCCGCGTCGGCCATCGATCCGCGCAGCCCGGGATCGGCCAGCAGCGGCATCAGCTCCGCCAGCAGCAGGTCCGCGGTGGGACGCGGCTCCAGCAACGCCCGCGCCGCGCCCGCCGAGACCAGGTAGGCGGCGTTCTTGCGCTGCTCGTCGCCGCCCGTCGGGATCAGCGGGACCAGCACCGACGGCCGGCCGATGGCGGTCAGCTCCGACACCGTGCCGGCGCCGCTGCGCGCGATCACCACGTCCGCGGCGGCGTACAGATCGGCCAGCTCGGCGCCGACGTAGGGCACCGGGTGGTAGCGGTCGGCCAGCTCGGGCGGCAGCTGGATGGCGCGCATCTGGTCGATCCAGGCGGGCCCGCACTGGTGCACCACCTGGGCGTGCGGCAGCAGTCCGGGCAGGATCTCCGCGATCAGCGTGTTGATCTGCTTGCTGCCCTGGGCGCCGCCCGTCACGTAGATGAGCGGCACCTCGAACGTCAGCCCGAACAGGTCGTAGGCCGCCGCCTGGCTGCCGTGCAGCAGCTCGGGCCTGATCGGGTTGCCGGTCACGACGGCCTTGCCTCTGGCCGAGGCCGGCAGGTGCTCCAGCGACGACTCGTGCGACAGCGCGATGCGGGTCGCCAGCCTGGCCAGCATCCGGTTGGCCAGGCCCACCACCGTGGTCTGCTCGTGCATGACCAGCGGCCGCCGGATCAGCTTGGCCGCCACCCCGATCGGCACCGCCACGTACCCGCCGGTCGACAGCACCACGTCGGGCAGGTAGCGGGCGGCGTGGACCACCGCCTGGATCACGCCCACGGGGATGCGGAACACGTCGGCCAGGTTGGTGCCGAGCTCGCGCAGGTTGGGCCGGCGGCGCAGCTTGCCGGTGGTGATCGCCTTGAACGGGATGCCGTGCTCGGCGGTGATCCTGGCCTCCAGGCCGCCGGCCGTGCCCACCCAGAGCACGTCGTGCGCCACCTGACGTCGCTGGATGGCCGACAGGGTGGTCAGGGCCGGATAGGTGTGACCGCCGGTGCCGCCTCCGGTGATCAACAGTCGCAGAGTTCGTGACATGCGATCAGGGTATGGCCGCGCAGCGGAAACCCGTGTGCCCGGTCGACGAGTCGGGGGTGTTGGCGGTGCGCGCGGCGACCCGGTAGCGGTTGCAGTAGGAGTCGTGGCACAGGTAGGAACCGCCGCGGAGCACCTTGGCGGCGCCCTCGGGCGGCCCGGCCGGGTTCTCGGCGAACGCCTCCCACGTGGTGCCCCACCAGTCGGCGGTCCACTCCCAGACGTTGCCCGCGACGTTGTAGAGGCCGTAGCCGTTGGGCTGGAACGACTTGGCCGGCATCGTGCCCCTGCTCGGCGCCGACGGGAACGAACCCTGCCAGATGTTGCACCGCTGCCGCCCCTTCGGCGTCAGCTCGTCGCCCCACGGGTATCTCCGGCGCTCCAGCCCGCCGCGCGCCGCCATCTCCCACTCGGCCTCGGTCGGCAGCCGCTTGCCCGCCCAGGAGGCGTAGGCGTGGGCGTCGTGCCACGACACGTGCACCACCGGATGGTTCTGCCGGTCACCCACGGAGGAGCCCGGCCCCTCGGGAGAGCGCCAGGTCGCCCCCTCCACGCCGACCCACCAGGGCGCCCCCGGCACCCTCGCGTCCATGACGCCGCGCCCCGCGAACCGCCGGAACACGAACGACCAGCCGATCCGCTCGGCCTCGGTGACGTAGCCGGTCTCCTTGACGAAGGTGGCGAACCGCGCGTTGGTGACGCAGACCGGGTCGATCAGGAACGCCGTCAGCCGAACCTCGCGTACCGGTCCCTCGCCGTCCTCGGGCCAGCCGTCGGGGTCGTCGCCGCCCATCAGGAACGTCCCGCCGGGCACCCGGGCCATCCCGCGCGGTGGCTCCCGCCGCTCCGGGCCGGGCACCGGCGGATCCGACTGCTCCCCGCCCGGGTACGGCGGAGCGGCGGTGCTCCTGCTCGGACCGCAGCACGCGCCCACCATGCCCCCTTATGTCTGGTGACCACCTGGAAGGGTAGTCGCTCGGCCATGACGTCGTCCCCCTCGATGCCGGTCATGCCCGGTTTCGCCGTGCCGTCCGCTGACCGGTAGCGTCGTCCCATGCGACTCGGCGTGCTGGACATCGGCTCTAACACTGTCCACCTCCTCGTCGTCGACGCCCACCGCGGCGCCCGCCCCATCCCCGCCTACTCCCACAAGGAGGAGATGCGGCTGACCGAGCACCTCGACGCGGCGGGCGCGCTGTCCGCCGAGGGCATCGACCTGCTCGGCGCGTTCGTCGAGGAGGCCGTGCGCATCGCCGAGGACAAGGGCGTCGAGGACTTCCTGGCCTTCGCCACCTCCGCCGTGCGCGAGTCGGCCAACGGTGAGCAGGTGCTGGCCCGGATCGACGAGCGCAGCGGGGTGAACATCGAGGTCCTGTCGGGCCGTGACGAGGCCAGGCTGACGTTCCTGGCCGTACGCCGCTGGTTCGGCTGGTCCGCGGGACGGCTGCTCGCCTTCGACATCGGCGGCGGTTCGCTGGAGATCGCGGCGGGCTACGACGAGGAGCCGGACGTCGCCGTGTCGCTGCCCCTGGGCGCCGGGCGGCTGACCCGCGACTGGCTGGCCGGCGACCCGCCCACGCCCGACGAGGTGCGCGGCCTGCGCAGACATGTGCGGGCGGAGATCGCCCGCGAGGTCGGTGACGTGGTGCGCTTCGGCCGGCCCACCCGGGCCGTGGCCACGTCCAAGACCTTCAAGCAGCTCGCCAGGATCGCCGGGGCCGCCCCGTCCGGCGACGGTTTCTACGTCTCGCGCTCGCTGTCACGTCAGGACATGGCCCACTGGGCCGCCAAGCTCACCACGATGGCCGCGGCCGAGCGCGCCGCGCTGCCAGGGGTGTCCGAGGGGCGGGCCGCGCAGCTCGCGGCCGGGGCCGTGGTCGCCGACGCGGCCATGGACCTGTTCGAGGTCGACCGGCTCGAGGTGTGTCCGTGGGCCCTGCGCGAGGGCGTCATCCTGCGCCGCCTGGACCTGTTGCCGAGCCGTCTCGACCTCGCCCCCCGGTAACCCTGACATATCCTCAAAAGAGGTATAAGTCCTGGTCGTGGGGAAGTGATGGGCTGATGTTGGCCATCCTCGGCATGATCGCTTCGCTGGCGATCGCCTTCTCCCTGATGTTCGTGGCCCTTTTCGTCGTCGCGGTCGTCGTGCTGGTCGCGCTCGCCGTGGTGGCGGGGACGACCCGGCAGGGCGTCATGCGGAGTGGTCGCTCGTCATGAGGTGCGGCCCCGCGGCACCGGGCACGAAGGTCAGCCGTTTCTCCAGGCAGACCATCGCCCCGTGCTCGGGCCTGCTGGTGAAACGGACGTCGTCGGCCAGCGCGCGCATGATCTGCAGCCCCCTGCCGTGCTCGGCGCCGGCCAGCGCCTCGCCGATCTTGCCGGGGTCGAAGCCGCCCCCGGTGTCGATGACCCTGATCACGCACAGATCGTCATAGACTCCGGCGCTCACGGTGTATTCGTCGCTGGGGGCGGCGTGCCTGATCACGTTGGCGCACGCCTCGGTGAGCATGAGCTCGATGTCGTCGCGGACCGCCGGATCGACGCCCAGAGTGCGCAGTGCGCCTTCGAAGATCTGCCTGATCAGCGGGACGCTCGCCGCATCCCTGGGTAGCCGGAGCGCTATCGTCGCCTCCACTGCCTCTCCTCCCGTTCGGATGCGTGAAACAGCCTGCCCACGATCGGCTATTCGAATCACGGTCACGGTTCCAGCAGCCGGAGCGCCACCTCCATGGAGGCCTCGATGATCTCGTCCTCGGACACGGTCTCGTCGTGCGTCAGCCATTTGCCGGCGTGCAACGTGAACAGCGCCATCGACCGGCTGATCCGGGTGGCGAGCGGATCACCGGGCACACTGAGCTGCCCGGTCAGCTCCAGCATGGCCTCGCGCATCCGCAGGAGCTTCGGATGGTCGCGCATCGCGGTCTGGTTGCGCTCCAGGAAGCGGTTGACCTCCACGAAGCGGGTCCGCTTCAGCTGGGCCGCATAGCGCCGGAGCAGCTCGCGGCGCGCCTCCGGAGTGCGGGGCTGCTCCTTGAACCAGGCCAGCAACTCCTCGATCTCGGCCACCCGCTGGTCGGCCAGGCCGGCCACGATGTCGTCCTTGGTCTTGAAGTGGTAGTAGAGCGCGGCCTTGGTCACGCCGAGCTCCTCGGCGATCTCCCGCAAGGAGGTCGCCTCGTAGCCCTGCTCGGTGAAGAGCCTGAGCGCGATCTCCTGGATTCGGGTCCGCGTGTCTTCCCGCACTGTGCACCTATTTCGACTTGACGGCCGGCAAGTAAGTATCTAGTTTATCGGGAGCTTGCCGGTCGGCAAGTAAGCGCCATCTCACAGCCATCTCACAGGGGGGAAGTCGTGGACGAGGCAGTCGGACGCCGCCGCGAAGTCATGGTCGTCTTACCCGCGCTGATGCTCGCGATGGTCCTCGCGATGCTCGACAACATGGTCGTGGGCACGGCCATGCCGCGCATCGTCGGCGAGCTCGGCGGGCTGTCGCACCTGTCCTGGGTCGTCACCGCCTACGTGCTGGGCACCACCGTCTCCACGCCGATCTGGGGCAAGATCGGCGACCTCTACGGCCGCAAGACCATCTTCATGGTCTCCATCGTCATCTTCATGGTGGGCTCCGCGTTCTGCGGCATGGCGGGCTCGGCCCTGCTGGGCGGCCCCGACGGCGGCATGGCCGAGCTGATCGCCTTCCGTGCCCTGCAGGGCCTCGGCGCCGGCGGCCTGATCGTCAACGTCATGGCCATCATCGGTGACCTGGTCCCGCCCCGCGAGCGCGGCCAGTACCAGGGCATCATGGCGGCGGTCATGTCGCTGGCCATGATCGCCGGCCCCCTGGTCGGCGGCTTCATCACCGACTACCTCGACTGGCGATGGGCCTTCTACGTCAACCTGCCGATCGGCGCCATCGCGATCGCCCTGCTGGCCGTCCGGCTCAAGCTGCCCCGGCGTCGCGACCGGGTGCGCATCGACTGGCTGGGCGCGATCCTGCTGTCGATCGGCATCACCGCGATCGTGCTGGTCACGACCTGGGGCGGCAACGAGTACCCGTGGGGCTCCTGGCAGATCCTCACCCTGGTCGCGGTCTCCGTGGTCACGATGGCGCTGTTCGTCCAGGTGGAGCGCCGGACGATCGAGCCGATCATGCCGCTCAACCTGTTCCGCGACCGCAACTTCACGCTGATCTCGGCCATCGGCTTCCTGCTCGGCTTCGCCATGTTCGGCGTGATCAACTTCCTGCCGCTGTTCCAGCAGACCGTGCAGGGCGCCACCGCCACCAACTCCGGCCTCCTGCTGCTGCCGATGATGGCGGCGTCCATGGTCGTCTCACTCTTCGTGGGCCGGGCCATCACCGCCACCGGCACGTACAAGATCTACCCGATCATCGGCGGCGTCGTCATGACGCTCGGCATGTGGCTGCTGTCCACCATGGACGCCGGCACGCCGAGCTGGCTGACCGGCGTCCACATCGCCGTGCTCGGCCTCGGCATGGGCTTCCTCATGCAGACCACGATGCTGATCGCGCAGAACAGCGTCGAGCAGAAGGACCTCGGCGTCGCCAGCAGCGCGAGCACGTTCTTCAGGTCGATCGGCGGCTCGTTCGGCGTCTCCCTGTTCGGCGCGATCTTCAACCACGGCTTCCAGCGGGAGCTGACCACCAGGTTCGGCGCCCAGGCGGCGGAGGAGACCGTCAAGGGCGGCGGCCGGATGGACCCGGCCGCGCTGGCGCAGATGCGGCCACAGGTACGCACCGGCATCCTGGAATCGCTGGCCTCGTCGATCTCGGGCGTCTTCGGCTGGGCCATCCTGTTCGCCGTGGCGGTGCCGCTGCTGGCGGTGTTCGTCAAGGAGATCCCGCTGCGCGGCGCGCCGGTCGCGCCGCCCGGCGAGGAGGAGCGGGTCACCCCCGCGGCCGGCTGAGCGGCGGCCCGGTCAGGGCGGCGGCAGCGCCAGCAACTGGTCGAGCGCGGTGATGCGCAGCATGCCGCGCAGGTGGGGCGTCAGCGCCACCACGCGCAGGGCCGCGTCGGCGAGCTCGGCCTGCTGGTGCAGCCGGATCAGCGCCGCCAGGCCGGAGGAGTCGACGAACGACAGCTCCGACAGGTCGAGCTCGAGCAGGCGGTAGCCGGCGGCCGGCGCCAGCGCCGCCAGTTGCGCCACCGTGTCATAGGCGAGATCGCCGCGCAACGCGGCCCGGACGGTCGTCGGATCCGGTGTCGCGATCTCGATGTGCAGTGGCCGTTCGTCAGGCACGCCCCCCAGCCTAACGACCGACGGGAAAACCAGCGGCGTTCCGGTCGAGTGTTGTGCAAAATTCCCACCATGGAATCAATCAGACGGCCCCGGACCGAGGACGCCCCCGCCATCCACGACCTCGTGGCCGCCACTGACCTCGATGTCCTCGGTACGGTCGACACTCCCATCGAGGACATCGCCGACCAGCTCGCCGACCCGGCGCTGGACCTCGACCGGGACGCCTGGCTGAGCCACGACGACGACGGCCGGCTCATCGCGTGGGCCTGGGCGTGCCGCAACGGCGACAGCGACCTGGTCGACGTCGACGTGCTCGTCCGGCCGGGCGCCGACCCTTCCGGCGACCTGACCGGCGAGCTGTGGCGCACCGTGCTCGACCGGGCGGGGGAGCTGGCGCGCGAACGCGGCCACGCCGGCGCCACCGTCGACATCGGCCTCTACCGGGCCGATGAGGTCAGGCGGGCGGTGGCCAGGGAGCACGGATTCGAGCCCGGCACCAGCTACCATCGGCTGCGCATCGACCACGACGGCCCGCTCGACCCGCCCGCCCCGCCGCCCGGCCTCACCCTGCACACCGGCGAGACCGACGACGTGCGCCGCGAGGCCCACCGGATCCACCAGGAGGGGTTCGCCGAGCACTTCGGCTTCGTCCCGATCGGCTACGACCAGTGGCACGAGCGCAAGCAGGCGCAGAGCGCCACCGACTGGAGCCAGCTCACCGTCGCCAGGATCGACGGCCGGCCGGCGGCACTCGTGATCGGCAACAACCAGTTCGTCCCCGACGAGGGCTGCGGCTACGTCGACACGCTGGCCGTGCTGCCCGCCTTCCGGGGCCGCAGCCTCGGCCGGTTCCTGCTGCTGCACGCCTTCGCCGCCGACGCCGCGCGCGGCCGCAAGGGCACGATCCTGCACGTCGACTCCAACAACACCACACCCGCCCTCGGCCTCTACCTGTCGGCGGGCATGCGCCTGGTCATGGTCATCGACATCTGGCGCCGCCGCGTCTAGCCGGCCTCTTCAAGAGGCGACCGGGGTTCGGTTCGGGAGTCATCCCTTCATTGCGTGAGATGGACGGATGACCGGCAGAGATCCGCTAGACCCGGTGGGCGGACAGGTGGTCGAGCACCGACTGGTTGGCCTCCCAGCCGTCGGGGAACTTCACCGGCACACCCAGCTGCACCGTCTCGGCCGACGGGTGGGCGTCGAGCAGCTCGGCGATGCCCGCCCGCGCCACCACCACACAGGCGTGCCGGTGCCGCGAGGCCAGCACGCAGAGCCGCCCCGACTCCAGATGGAACGCCGTCGCGTCGCGCCGCCCCGACAGCGGGTGCAGCACGATCGTCACGTCGTACTCGCGCCCCTGCAGCCGGTTGGCGGTGTCGACGGTGATCTCCGGCGGCAGCCCGGCGGCCCTGATCGCGGCCACCTGGTCGCGGTGCGCCGCGCCGACCGCGATCCGGTCGGCCGTCACCGGCCGCTCGCCCTGCTCCGAGCCCGCCACCGCGCCGCGCTGCAGCAGCCGCGCGGCCAGCAGTGCCACAGCCTGTACGGCCTCGCCGTCGGTCCGCACGGTGTGCCGGTCGGGCAGCTCCAGCAGCGCCCACCCGGAACGCGCCGCCTCCTCCAGCGCCCGGTCGTGCACGGTGCCCATGCCGCCCGTGGTCAGCTCCAGCCGCCGATCGCCCGGCCCGGTGCCGGAACGGAACCCGGTGAACGGGTAGAACGCCCGCGACACCACCGGAGCCGCCGAGGCCGGCAGCCGCCACGACACCGGCAGCCGGTGCACCGGCAGATCGGGATTGTGCCGCAGCAGCACCGACACCGCACTCTGCAGCGGATCCCACGACAGCCCCGACCAGCGGTCGCCGTCGACGATCGAGAACGGGTCGAGCTGCCCCGGGTCGCCCACGAACAGCGCCCGCTCGAACAGCCCCGCGATGCGCAGCAGCTTGTCGGAGCGCATCTGGTAGGCCTCGTCCACGATGGCCCACGGCCAGGTCCGGCCCGAGATCCACGCCCACTTGTCGGCTGTCGCGATGACGATGTCGGGATCGCCCAGGTCCTGGACCCGGGTGCCGACCGCGACGCCGGGCAGCTCCAGCATCCGGAGCGGCGGGACGTAGCCGCTCGCCGACAGGCGCCCCACGGTGAGCCTGGGGTGCCCGGCCGAGATCCGCGAGATGAGGTCGTCGACCTGCTCGTTGGTCTGCGCCACGATCATCAGCGGCTCGCCGGTCGCCGCCAGATGCGCCGCCGCCCGCACCACCAGCGTGGACTTGCCCGCCCCCGGCGGCGAGTCGACGACCACGCCGCGGTGCCGGGGCAGGTCGGCGAGCACGTCCCGGATCACCTGCTCGGGGCTCCGGGGCGCCTCCTCGGCGGGTCCGGCGGTCACGACCACTCCTCCACGGCGTCCTCGTCGGCGGGCACGTACTCCGGTGGCGGCCCGCCGTGCGTCCACGGCGTCGCCTCCGCCTCGGGCAGCCCGGGGGAGCCCTTGAAGTCGTCGGTCAGCGACGTGTAGCAGACCCGCTCGCCCACCTCGGGCACCGAGCCGGGGGCCGGCGTCTTGGACCGGCCCATGCCCTTGGTGATCTTCACGGTGACCAGGCCGTCGCGGGCCGACATCAGCTCGGCGCCCTGCTCGCGCCGCTGCGGGGTGCCGAGGGCGGTGCCCGGCGCGAGCCGTACGGGATCGTCGGTCTTGATCACCACCAGCGGGCGGAGCTTGCGCGAGCGGCCCTCGCCCTCGACCCGATCGGCGTCGGTCTCGACCACCTCGCCGGCGAACGCCTCGCCGGTCAGCCGGTGCTCGGCCATCACCAACGGGTCGTCGTAGGCGCGCTGCACGTCGTAGGCGGCCTGGGCGCGTTCCATGCGGGCCAGCCGGGAGGCGGCGGCGATCGCGCCGTCGCGCCGGGCCTGCGGCGGCGCGCCCTCGGCGAGCTGCGCGGCCATGCCGCTGAACGAACCGCGGTCCTGCTCCCACCGCGACGCCACACCCGCGCCCGCGGGCAGGGCCCCGAGCAGGTCGATCGCCCGCCACATGAGCCGCCAGGTGGGTTCGAGCTGGCCGCGCAGCGCCTCGGCGACCCGCTCGGCCGACCCGCTCTCGATGGCCGGCGCCAGCACCTCGGCGTCGAACCCCGGATCCGTCGCCGGACCGGCCGGCGGCCAGATCAGCGGGTCCTCCGCCTCGTCGCTCGGCCCGTCGGTGATCCAGCCGGTCAGCGCGGCCAGGTTGGCGTCCTCCAGCCCGCTCTGCCCGCTCGCCCAGTGCCGCCCCAGCTCCTCGGTCGCCGCCAGCGTGAGCGACGAACCCGGGTAGGCGGCGCGCTCGGCGAAGTAGGTGAGCCAGCGGCCGAGCACCGGCACTCCCTCGGGCACCGGATAGGGCCCGTCGGGGCGGCGGAAACGCGTGGACCGGCCGAGCAGCCGGGTGAACGCCACACCCGCCGGGTTCGGCACGACCAGCTGCGGCGCGTCCAGCACCCGCTCGTAGGGGTCGGCGCCCCGGCGCTCCACCGTCTCGGTGCCGCTCAGGAACCCCTCGATGTACGGCAGCAGCAGCCCGGCCAGCTCGGCGGCCCAGGCGAAGCGCAGGTCGCGGTTGCGCGGCTGGGTCACGACGAGCAGGTGGGGCGCGGCGCGGTCGGTGCCGAGCATCGCGGCCAGCGGCGCGGCGGCCTCCCCGGACAGCTTCAGCGGGATGAACACCATCGGCCGCGCCGACAGGTGGCAGTGCCGGACGGTCGCGATCGGCTGCGCCACGCCCTCGTCGAGGGCCCGCAGCCGGGCCAGGGAGGTGAGCAGGCTCACGGGCGCCGCCCCCGGACGCTCGCGACCGTCATGCCAGGCACTCCCGGCGCAGCCGCTCGGCGTTGCGGAGCAGGCGGGCGATCTCCTCCTGACCCTCGGCCGGGTCGCGGGTGCCGTCGGCCAGCCCGAGAGCCTCGGCGACCGAGGCGACGCCGCCCAGCTCGTCGCGGACCTGGCGGCCCAGCAGGTCGGAGGCTCCCTCCTGCCGGGCCTCGTCACGGCAGAAGAAGCACAGGTCGCAGGTGGACAGGCAGTCGGGCGCGTAGCGGGCGGTGACCCGGCGCAGCGCGTCGGCCAGCTCGGCGGCCGGGCGCGTGGGCAGCCCGTCCTCGCCCGGCAGCAGGTCGAACGACAGGTCGTCGGGCAGCTCGGCCACCAGCCCGTCGAGCCCGGTCATCCGGGACAGCTGCCGCCGCAGCACGGCCAGCTGCCTGCGCACGTCGACCAGCGTCGCGACGGGGCGGTTGGCGAAGTTCTCCGGGCAGACCAGCACCACGTCGTGCGCCACCCGCAGCGGGTCGTGGCCCAGCTCCTCGAGCAGCCGTCGCAGCGCCAGCACGTAGACGGCCGCCTGCCGGGCCGCGGCCGCCACCGCCGCCGGGTCGGCCTGCCCGTCGATCACCGCGAACGACTTGATCTCCACGATGTGGAACCTCCCGCCCATCTGGAACGCGACCACGTCGGGCTCCAGGTAGGCGGTGTGCCCGGCGATCTCCAGGCTGAGCAGCGGATGGTCGTAGACCGTGCCCGCGTCGAGCCCGTCGCGGGCCGCCCGGTCGAACAGCGCCCGCGTGTGGGCGTGGCGCAGGTGCGCGCCGACGTTCTCCACGTCGTGGTAGGCCACCTCGGCGATCGGCAGGCCGAGCACCTCGCGCAGCATCCTCAGCAGCTCGGCGCACCCGTCGGCCTTCACCAGCGCCTCGAACACGTTGCCGCGCGTGATCGCGAACGGCGACTGGCCGAACGGCGCGGGAAAGCCCAGGTGCCGGGCGGCGGCGTCCTTGTCGATGCCGGCGCCGTCCATCAGCGCCCGGCGCGTGCAGCCCGGGTTGGCCGCGAGCGCGGCGATCGCCCGCGCGTCGTGCGGCTTCTGCGGCGTGGTGCCCCGCAACACGTCGAGCCGGTTCATCGGCCACCCTTCGTGATCGTGTCCCTGGCGACGGTGCTCAGCGTAGCGGCGCCGAACAGCCGGGCCGTGTCACCGAGCTGCGAGGTCGCGCGTTTCGCCAGCGTGTCGCGGTCCCGCGTGTCGCGTTCGGCGTGCACGGCCAGCTCGCCGGCCGCCGCCTCGATCACCCGGCCGGGATCGGGCGGGCCGAGGTCGCCCTGGCCGCCGCCGGGGATGTTGCGGGCCATCCTGGTCAGCAGCCGGGCCGCCCGCGGATCGTCGTTCAGCTGCCGCGCCACCGCGATGGCGCAGGTCAGGAAGTCGACGCGGGGGCTGAGCGGGCCCACCATCCGGCGGGCCAGCGGCCACGTGCTGACCGCGAGCAGCCCCCGGGCGGGGGAGAGGCGGTCGGTCAGCGCCGCGCACAGGTAGTAGGGCCTGCCGTACGGGGAGGCCCGGAACGAGCGTTCCTCGTCGCGGCGCAGGCTGGTCAGCTGGTTGCTCCGGAGCGCGCCGCCGAAGAACGCCTCGCCCACGGCGACGATCAGCCTCGGCTGGGCGGGGGCGCCGAGCAGGGTCAGCGCCTGGTGCACCTGCTCGCGCACGGTGACGAGCCGGGACTCTTCTCCCCGCGAAGAGCCCGCGTCCCGGCCGGTCGGGCCGCCCTGATCATCCGGCCCGGACTCCGGCACGCCGCCCACCAGCGAGTCCCACGCCCGCTCGGCCCCCCGCAGCTCGGCCCGCAGCGCCCTGGCCGTGACGGTGTCCCTGACCCGCATCGCCTTGCGCACGCCGGCTCGGAGCCCGTCGATCCGCCGCTCGAGCTCGTCCAGCCGGTCACTCATGGCCGCGAGCGTAACAGGAGTTCCAGTTTTTACCAGTAATTCGGCAAAAACACTGGGGTTAATCTACAACGTAAAGGGCGCTACCCGGCCGGCACGGCCAGCACCCAGGTACGGTCCTCAGTGAGGAAGCGCTCCAACCGCAGCCCCGACAGGGCCAGGGCGTCGGCGAGCTCCTCGTCCGACAGCCGCCGCGACGCGAACGACTGGGTCCACACCCGGTCGCCGTACACGCAGCGCATGGTCGCGTTGACCAGGCCGGGCGAGACCTCCTCCACCGCCGCCATCTCGATGGTCAGGTCACCGTCGGTCCGGGACTGACCGGCCTGCCAGGCGTCGTGCCGCTCCGGCGGTATCCACTGGATCAGCACCGAACCGTCCGGCGCGACGTGGCGGGCGCAGGCGTCCAGCAACCCCCGCCGGTCCCGCTCGTCGGCCGTCTGCACGAGCTGCGAGGCCAGCATGACGGCGTCGAAGCGGCGATCCAGCCGCACCTCCTGGACCCGGGCCCGAACGGTCTCGGCCCCGCGCACGTGCGCCAGCATCTCGGCCGACTCGTCCACCGCCACCAGCCGGTAGCCGAGCTCGACCAGCGGATGCGTCACCCGGCCCACCCCCGAGCCGAACTCCAGGATCGAACCCCCCGCCGGCACCACCCCGGCGACGACCTCGGGCTCGCCATCGGGCCGCATCAGTCTGTAGAACTCCACCGCGGAGCCATCACGGGTGATGGCGCCGGAACCTGTACCACTGTTCGGTGTGATCCCCATATAGCGACACATATCATCCGCATGTCCTGGTGGCACCCGCATCAGGTCTCCGGATCGCGACACGCGAGGGCCCGGCAGGGGGGACGATGCTGCCGTGTCCCGTGAGATCCGCCATCTGATCGGCGTCGTGACAGGCCTGGCCGCGCTGCCCCTCGTCTACTACCTGACCGAGGCCGGCGCCCGTGGGCTGCGCGCCGCCCACGCCGCCTTCAGCCCGGGACCGCAGGGGCTCGGCCACCTCATGGTGGTGGCGGCCATCGTCTCCGTGCTCGCCGCCTGGCCGTGGCTGTCGCCCCTGGCGGCGCTGACCTGCGGGCTGCCGCTGGCCGTCGCGGGCGGTCTGTTCGCGCTCGACCTCGACGCCGCGACGGGCCTGGCGGGCGCGCTGCCGCGGCTGACGGCGTCCACCGGCGAGCCGCCGGGCACCCTGGCGGGCGCGACCGGCCTGTACGCCGTCATCGGGGTGTCGCTGGTCCTCTCGGCCCTGGCGCCGCACCGCCTGAGAGCGATCAGGAAGAAGTGAAACGCCGCCCGGCCCGGTCGCCGCCCGGCCCGGTCGCCGCCCGGCCCGGTCGCCGGGCGGCGCGGGCGCCAGTTCAGCGTGCGCGGCGCGCAGGCCCATCGCAACGGGTTCGCGGCGTTATCTGGCGTGGAACCCCGGGCGTTCACGCCCGGGAGGAACCGACAGCGCGGGAGGGCCGCCAAGGCCCGGGCGGTGCGATGACAGGTAAGCCGTCGAACGGCTCAGCCTGGGCGTTTGTGCCTGTCGATGTACCTTGATGATCGATTGGGGTGCGCCGCCGCGGGAGGCGGCGAAGTACGACGGCGACCAAAATGGCGCCCCGGCAGACACTTGCGGATATGGGCCGGCTACTCCTTGCGTGGCCGGGCGGACGCTCTTGAGGCTGTTCGCCAGTGTCGAGAGGGCGACTTCTGGACCGTGGGCGGGCGGATGAAGGGCGTGGCGTTCACCGCCTCGGCCGATCAGCTCACCCTGCTGGCCGCTCACCGTAAGGGCGAATCAGACCTGGTCTGCCGCGATGGCAGGTGGTTTCTCATCGCCACCTGCGACCTGCCGGACGTTCCGGTGCGCGCTCCGGACGGATTCACCGGGGTGGATCTGGGGATCGCCAACATCGCCACCACCAGCGACGGCGTCCGTCACAGCGGCAAGACCCTGAACGCGGTCCGTCACCGCCACCGCGAGTTGCGCCGCTGCCCGCAGGCCAAGGCCACCAAGTCCGCGAAACGGCTGCTGAGGAAACGCCGCCGCAAGGAAGCACGGTTCGCCGCCGACA